>JARKOC010000296.1 GCA_029975915.1 Bryobacteraceae bacterium | reverse complement strand
GCGATGGCCGACTTCGGTGCGGAGCTGGACGACCTCGGCGTCCCGCTGTCGAACCGCCGTCTCGTGGCGACGTCCGCGGCCAGGGACGCGGAGAACTCGGCGGAGTTCTTCGCCGGCGCGAGAGCACGGCTGGGTGTCGAGGCGGAAATCATCTCCGGCGATGAGGAGGCGCGACTCTCGTTCGTGGGAGCGGTGGCGGCCCTGCCCGATCTGGCGCAGCCAGTGCTCGTGATGGACATCGGCGGCGGCTCCACGGAGCTCGTGCTCGGCAGTGACGGCGTCCCGACGCGCGCGATCTCGCTCGACATCGGCTCAGTGCGACTGCGCGAGCGCTTCCTGCACTCCGACCCGCCCACCACCGCGGAGGTGACGGCGGCACGCGCTCACGTGGAGGCTCTGCTCGACGCCACCGGCATCGACTACCCCGCGGTGGCCACGTGGGTCGGTGTCGGCGGCACCGCGACCAGCCTGTCCGCCCTCGCCCAGGGGTTGCCGGAGTATGACCGATCCCTGGTGCACGGTTCGCTCGTCGAGCAGCCCGAACTCACCGCGCTCGCCGATCGCCTGCTGAAGCTGCCCGTAGCGGATGTGACGATGCTGCCCACGATGGTTCCCGGCCGCGCGGACGTGATCTGCGCCGGAGCCCTGGTCTGCGTCGCCGTCGGCACTCGCGTCCACGGCCCACTCCTGGTGAGCGAGGCCGACATCCTGGACGGCATCGTCGCCGCCCTTGCCACCGCATAGCCAACCGCCGGTCGAGCCCACTAACCGCTGGTCGAGCTTGTCGAGACCCCCAGCCCCGCGCAGCGTCTCGACAAGCTCGACGAACGGTTCTTGATCACTGTGCGCGTGTGCCCGCCCCTAGAATCGCGCCGAGGCCCCCATGGCCCAACTGGCAGAGGCAGGCGGCTTAAACCCGCCCAAGTATGGGTTCGAATCCCATTGGGGGCACGCGAAAAGTGCCATCCGACTAGGATAAATACAGTGATGTAAGCCAGATAGGCACTTTCCGGGCCCTTATCGGGCCCTTAGGTGGCCGAAGGATTCCAGCCATCTGGGACTCCTCAGCCGAGTCGGCGGTGGATCGGCCGCACTGTCGGAATTGGTCGGAAGAGCCGTTCGAGGTCTTCGATTCGTACCCGGATGAGACGGCCGCCGAAGCGGGACGCCGGCAGCTGGCCGTGGGCGATTCGGCGCCTCAGGGTGTCGACGCTGACTCCGTACATGAGGGCCGCCTGCTGGAGCGAGACCCACTCGGGGCTGGGGTGGTTCCACGGGGTGAGGGTGGGCGAGAGGGCCATGGTCGTGTCTTCCGGTGGTGCAGTGTGTTTTCGTCGGTCAGATGCTGATGCCGTGGCTGGGGCCGGACATTCTGAGTGGTTGGTGGTGGTGTCGTCGGGGTGGGGTGGTGACCGGTCTCCCAGATCGGGTCTGGGCCTCGTGCTGGGTCTTGATGAGCCCGGTGATGCGGTAGCCGAGGGCGTCGGCGGGGTGTTCGTCAGGCAGGGCCCCTCGGCCGACCGCCTGCTGGAGGAGGTCGCCGACGTCGCCGCGTTCGATGTCGAGCCGGGCGAGTGTGGCGGCGAGGACGGGCAGTGCGGGGTCCTTGGTCAGGTCGGGTGCGGCCTGCGTGATCTTGGGTAGCCATTCGCGGATGCCGGCCTGGGCGGTTTCGAGCTGGTGGTCGAGATCGCGCCGGTGCCGGGCTTCGGCGGGGTGTGGACAGGCGGCCCGGTGGGTCGCAGGTCGGTGTCGGGGATCTGGTGTGCGGCGCGCCATTGCTGGATGTCGGCGATCAGCTGGGGTCTAGGCCGGGCAGGTTGGCCGCCCAGCGGGGGGTCTCCTGTGGGGCTTGTTCTCGGACCTGGTTGCCGAGTTGATAGGTGAGCCGGAACCGGTCGGAGAGGTAGGTCTTCCATCCGGGATCGTCGAGGAGCCGGCCAGGGATGCCGGGGAGCCAGGGGAGTGGCCCGACGGTTCGTCCTTGGGATGCTTGGGTGGGGTCGAGGCGCCAGGTGAGGATGCTCGACGAACTCGAGAACGCCCACCACGGCCAGGGCCCCGACCCGGTCGCCAGCTTCGACGGCGAAGCTCTCCAGGCCATCCTGGCGGCCGTCCGTGACCTGAACGCCGCCCAAGACCGGATCGCTTCCGCCGTCGCCCAGGCGCGCGACCAAGGCGCCTCCTGAACCCTGATCGGCGCCATGCCCGGCGTCACCCGCCAAGCCGCCCGCAACCGCTGCCATCACGCTGGCTGAGCCGCCGCGCGTCGCGCACTTCAGGCCTGGTCGACTCGACCCGTTCAGTAGCGGGGAGCGCTCGTCCCAACCCGCCTTTCGTAGTACGATTATCGGGTGTTGTTCTTCGGGTCGGCTGACCGTCACCAGGTGAGCCGGGAGGACATGCTGTATGTGATCGAGAATGCCAGGACGGTGATCGTGCTGCGGGAGGAGCCTTAGAAGCTGCTGTACATCGGCTTCGACGCTAGCGGACGGCCCCGTGAGGTGATCACCGACACTTCGGGCAGCACCGGACGGGTCGCGGTGATCCATGCCGACACCTTGACGCCCAGCTACTACGAGTTCTTGTGAGAGGAGATGTGATCATGACCGATACCGAGTTCAGCCCCGAAGAGCGGGCGCAGTTCGAGCAGGCGGCCGCCGAGGCCGAGGCCGGCTACAGCCCGGAGTTCCTGCATTCGCGTCCCCGGCTGGGACGCCCACGCGAACTCGGCCACGAGGCCGGGGTGGTGATCCAGTTCCGGCTCGACCCCGAACGTGCTGCCCGCCTCGACGCCTACGCCGCCCATGAACACAAGTCCCGGTCACAGATCATCCGCGAAGCCCTCGACCAGCAGCTCGCCAACTGACCCCGCGTCTCCCACCGATTCAGCCACGTCCAGCGGCTCGACCCTGCCAGCGAAGACCTCACCCGAACCCCACCCGAATCCTCGATACACCCGGTGCATTTCGGGCTAGACGGAGCTGTTGCCTCCACCGTGTGGTCGGGGTCTATGGCGTCGGAATGGTTAGCCCGGTGCTGACCTGTGTGGGTTGGTCCTCGCAATTGGATGCCTTCCGTCGACGTCCCAATGTTGGTGGTGACGCCCCATAGAGGAGTGGGGTTGTCGCACCAGATGCATGCGCGCAGCCAGCCCGCGGTTGGCGGGGAGCATCCGGACCACACAGACAACATCGTTGGCGTCGAGTCCCGGATCGCAGCCCCGATTATGCTTGCGCCCATCGACACCTGTTCAACCATCGCCGATCACCTCGAACGCCAGTCGGACTGCCCTGGACCGTGCCCATCCGCACGTCACGCCGTTAGTGGGGGCGATCGCCGCGGGCCCCACCTCGAGACAGAGGCCACCGTGACCAAACTTGCGTGCACCCTTGACAGCAGCGTGCGAAAGGATCGACCCTTGAAAGGTCAACTCGTAGTTCTTACACCCCAAGGAGGCTGACATGCCGATCACGAGTACGACATCCGCCCACAAGGAAGAGCCCGTGGCTAGTGGTGACGGTGTTGCTGCAGGCTCGGCGCAGGATTTCGCCGAGCTGGAGTTCGCTCCGCTCACCCCGAACGAGGTTGCGAACATGCGCGATCGCGCGTATCTCATCGGAGTCCACGCCGACCGGCACCGTTATCTGCCGTAGCCCGGAGCCGGACTCCAGGAGAAGCGCCCCGGATGTCTGAACCCTCCGGCGCCCCGGTGCGTTCTAGACAAGTTGACGCGGTGAGGCTTGAGGAAGAACCACTTGCTCGGCGCTCCACGAGCGCCGAGCAAGCTGTTGGGCAAGGAGTTTGGCTCGCGGGCCCAGTGTGCGGTGGTTCATCCGCAGACATCAGATCAGTGCGGCAAGTTCTTGACACATTGAGAGGCCGAGCGGGTCAAAGGTTGAAGGATCGCCCGATGTTCGTGGCTGTCCGAGCGGGGAGCCTTTGCATACCTTACCTGGGACTCAATTCGCAAACTTACGAATGGCTCGTCGATGTTGGTGATCGACGCCTCGCCGAGTTCAGACGACAGGCCCTGCTAATTGGGTTGAATGCGCTCTCACTGCCGCATGCCTACTTTGAGGCGGAAATCTCGCAGCAGGTCGAGGCAGTGCTAGGGGCAGCGCTTGACCGAAATCCGCAGTCGGGACCGACCATCATACGAATCCCGTGTGGTCTGGGACATGACTGTGGTAGTGGGCACGCCTTCTCCCGAGATCCAGACAGCGGCTCAGGACCGGTGGTCTGGACCTATACCGCCGGTGCGGAGCTTGACTGGCCTATAGAGAGAGGCGTGCGCATGTCACCTATCGACGGGCGTCGCTTTCCAGACCGGTGGGCAGCGAACCTCAGGCGGGAGATGCTTGCGTCGGAGGTCGAGCTTGGACGGATTGCCACGGCGTCCTATGTCGTCGAACGCGGAGAACTCACTCTTTGCAGCGCACGCGGGACCGGGAACAACTCCATCGCCCGGACCAGGTCGAGCATGCGATTGCTCAAGAAGGGGCTCATTAGTAGACAGGCCGCACTGGCAGCTCTAGAGCCTGGTGACCTAGACGGAGGGGTAACAAATACCACCGGAGCGTCTACCGGGCTGCCTCTGCGCCTATTGGCTACAGGCTTTGGCACGTCCCCCGGTATCGAGGGAGGGGTTGCCGCCTTCACAGCGACCGAAGCGCTGCGCTTGTCCCACGCCGGGATTCGACCCATTCTGATTCTCGAACAGAGCCATCCAGCAGACCTGAAAGCACTGTTATCCTCGGCTGCGCTTGTAACCACGTCCGGTGGCGTCACGTCGCACGCGGCCGTGGTGGCTCGCGGCCTAGGAATTCCATGTATTTCCGCCCTGCCAGCTGCCCGGCTCGATCCGGTGGCGGGGAGGCTGGAACTAGCCAACGGCAGAGTAGTCCTTACTCAAGATGAGGTGACCGTCGACGGTAACACAGGTCGACTGTACGAGGGGTTCGCGCCCGACCAGCCAAGACGGCTCGAGGAAGTAGGCCTTCTTCACGAACTGCTTCCACCAGAGAAGTCTCTTGACATCGGCCCAGCCCTCCACGTAAATATTGACGATGCCACTGCACTCAAGAGGGCTATCAAACATGGCGCCGAGGGCGTCGGTCTTTGTCGTATCGAAAATCTTCTTCTCAGATTCGAGCCCAATGACGTTGAGACGCCAAGCAGCTTTTCTGATGCCATAAAGCGTCGCGACCTGGCACGATTTCTTGCGGACGAAATCGAGGCCCTCCTTGAAGCGGCCGATGGGCTACCGGTCAACATACGACTGCTGGATCCGAGCGCAATAGAACTTCCTCTCGCCGGCTTTGACTACAATGTACGCCCAGCTTCCTGTGCAAGGCATAGCGAAGCACAGTCGGTCTCGGTCTCGGAGCCGGACGCCGCGCTCGGATTGCGGGGGATCCGTCGCAACATCGGCGATCCAGCCCTCGCCGGTGCTCAAGTCTCCGCCATTCTCGAAGCAGTTCGACGTTCAGCCGGCCGAGCCACAGCGAATGTCTGCCTCCTCCTTCCAATGGTGACATGTGTGGGCGAGGTGCTTGCAATGAAAGCGGCCATCAAACAACGTCGCACCAATGCACGCGTGTCGGCGGCGCACTATCCTTTGCGCATCGGAGCGATGATCGAGACCCCACGCGCTGCGCTTATTGCGGGTCAGATTGCGCAGGTGGCGGACCTGCTATCCTTCGGCACCAACGATCTCACGGCTTTCACCTGGGCGATGTCCCGGGAGACGGGGCCAGCAATGATTGACCACTATCTTCGAATCGGATGTCTTGGTGAGTCGCCTTTTGAGCGATTCGATGCCGATGGCGTCGGGCAGCTGATGCGGTATGCGATTGGACAAGCCAGGGCGGCCAATCCTCGGGTCTTGATCGGCTCCTGCGGCGAACTGAGCAGCAGGGTAGAGGGATTGGTGTCTTTGCTCGACCTTGACTTGGATTATGTATCCTGCCATGCAGATTTCCTTCTCTCGGCCAGAGCAGTCGTTGGTTTTCATAATCGACGCCATGTTGGCACGGCTCAGCCGACAGAGTACGGAAAGACATGAGCACCTCTAGCCTAGTCTCCCAAGGTGATGCGTTCGGGATGGTCCTGAAGGCGCAGCTGCCCTATCTCGAAACCCCGGGCATGGTGGCGGAGATTGTGGAACGTGACGACGGCGACATCGTGGCCAACGACGCATCTCGCTACTTTCGTGGCGTTGCCGCGTGGAGTGAGCGGACACGTTGGGCATTCGGCTCCCTCAATGGGCGAGTGGTGGATATCGGGGTCGGGGCGGGCCGCCATGCATTGGAAGCGCAGCGCATGGGCCACCATGTCGTCGGTATCGACCCCTCAGGCGGAGCACTCGAGGTATGCCGCGCACGCGGGCTCAGGGAGACCGCCCGACTCGCCATCGATCAGATGCCTGATCTGGGACACGGAGGCTTCGACACCGTCCTACTGCTCGGTCAGAACCTCGCGTTGCTCGGAGCCGGCGCAGAGGGCGTAGACCGACTCCGCATGCTCCGCGACCAGACGCGACCCGGGGCCACGATCATTGGCGATTGCATCTCGCTGCCCCGGCGCGCGGTGGACGAGGCAGCGGCGCAGGGCAACGACGAGAACGAGACAAAGACGGGTCATGAGAGCCTACAGGTACGCCTGCGTGTTCGGTGGCGCCGCTATGCAACCGACTGGTCCACATATACGTACACGGGGGTGGATGCGCTTGCCCGAATGTGCTTCGAGGGTGGTTGGGAATTGCGGGATGTGCGATCAGACCCCGGGGAGTACACCGCCGTGATTTGTCGACGGTAGTACCGTCGAGCACTCAAGAAGATCAAAGGGAAGGTTCGGATTCATGAAAGTCGGCCTGATAAACGTGCCTTGGGCTCGCGTGGACTCACCGTCCATTCAGTGCGGTCTTCTTAAGGCCGTTGTGACTGCCGCCGGATTTGAATGCGAAGTTGAGTACTGCAACATCGAGTTGGCACGACATATCGGAACCAAACTATACGCCCTCATAGCTTCCACCTACGCAGGCGACCTCTTTGGCGAATGGCTCTTCTCGTTTGCCGCGTTCGGGGAAATACGGACCGAAGAAGACTACCTGAAGGACTACCCAGAGGTCGCCACCATGTGGCGTGATGCTGGACATAGCGATCCGAGCTCGCTGCGCACATTCAGACGCAAGACCCTTCCCGACTGGCTCGACAGGTACGCCGCCGAGTCTCGCTGGGCGGAGTTCGACGTGATCGGCATTTCGTCAACCTGTCTTCAGCAAACGGCCGCACTCGCCGTCGGTCGAAGACTTAAGGAAGCACATCCTGAAACGATCCTTCTCTATGGAGGCGCAAGTTTCGACGGCGCCATGGGCGCTGAGTTCGTAAAGAAGATTCCTTGGATAGACTTCGCCGTGAGTGGCGAAGGGGAGCGGACCCTCCCAGCCCTCCTGAACGCCTTAGTTGCGAAGGATGAAGCCAATGGCGATCGGGACCCGATGGAGCGGTTGGTTGTGGCGGACGGAGGCGCCGTCCTGGCCGACCTCGATAGCTCACCTGAGCCTGATTACAGTGACTACTTCAGTAAAATAACTCAGGCGGATATGGCTGGAGTTGTGAGCCTAGACGAAGTGCGCATTCCCGTCGAGTTCTCGCGCGGGTGCTGGTGGGGCGAAAAGCACCAGTGTACGTTCTGCGGGTTAAATGGCCCGTCGATGGCTTATAGGGCAAAGAGCTCGGACCGCGCTCTCAGGGAGGTCGAATCGTTACTGAAGATTCACGAAGCGTCGCGTCTGGACATGGTCGATAACATAATGAGCATGCAATACCTGGGAAGTTTCTGCACATCCCTCGCCGAAAAGGGGTGGGATGTTAGCATCTTCTCTGAGGTAAAGGCAAACCTAACCAAGCAACAGTTATCGAGCCTCCATCGAGCGGGAGTCAACGCGCTACAGCCCGGGATCGAGAACCTCAGCACCCACGTCCTTCGCTTAATGAATAAGGGCTCTTCTCGGCTGATCAATCTGCGACTTCTCAAATGGGCTCGCTACTACGGTATGTCGGTCGCTTGGAGCATCTTGTTTGGCTTCCCCGGTGAACGTGACGAGGACTATCTCGAGCAGGCGCGTCTCGTCAGGAAGATTAGTCACCTAGAACCCCCATCTGGTTGTCGACGTTTCCTCCTCGAGCGATTCAGCCCATTGCATGATAATACTCCTCAAGCTATCAGCGACGTACAACCCAGTCGAAGCTATAGCCACGTTTACCCGGGCTGGCTCGACCATTCTGAGATTGCCTACACCTTTGACTATTCGATCGCGGATTGTGTCAGCCCACCAGCGCTAGCGGTGCTTGTGGAGGCTGTCGACCAGTGGATATCGAGTTGGACCGAGGGTGTTCAGCCATGCTTCATACACCGGCGGTTCCCGGATCGGGCCGTACTCCTCGACAATCGGTTCCCTCCGGGACGGAAGGTAACTCTTCGGGGATGGCGTGCTCATGCATATCTCGCCTGTGAGGAGACATTTCGCGGAACGGGTCGGATCCAGTCCGCAGTTGGCGATGCGGGGTTCCACGTCGAGCATGAGGAACTGCGTAGCTTTCTGGATACTTGTTGCGCGGAGGGGTTGATGGAGTGCGAGGATGGGCTCTATCTAGGCCTTTCGACCCCGGAACGATCAGAATGACCAGCGCGATCCGGCCTCGGTCGCTCCTAGACCTAGCGCGTGCGCAGTGCTTGAAGATCTGTGGCTCGATTGAGTGTGATGGGAGCTTTGTCGGTGGCAGCGTCTCCGACGGCCTCGGTCACTCGCTAAGTGACTTTGACATCTATGTGATTAACCCCACGCTCCGGTCCGAGCGCACCCAATTGGGCGACGGGCATCGCTGGCACGATCTGCACCCACTCCAGGTGGAGGATGTCCTCGCCCTACTCTCCGAGCTGGACGCCGCACGTCTGACAAGGACGCCTAGGCCGACCCTGCTTCCGGATGAGAGTCTGACGCTTCTCGTGCAGCTAGCACACGGGCAGCCAGTCACGGGAGCGTCGGCACTTGCCGGGATGCAGGAGTTGTTGTGTGCACGAACAGACGCGCTGCGGCGCCAATTGGTGTTTCGCTGGGCAGCCCGTGCGCACAGCTTGCTCGAGGATGCGATAGGACTATCCGCGGACGGTGATGACCTCTCCGCGCTCCTGGTTGCGCGCAGCACCCTCATCGCTTCCATGAAGTGCCTGTTGTCCAGTCAGGGGGATATGACAATGGGTGAGAAGTGGGTGCTTCGGCAGATGATGAGAACCTTCGGAGGTGTGATTCCGGTTACTTCGGTGGTGAATCTCGTCGCGGGCCGAAATGGCGATGTGGATCCAGCAAGTGAAGTAGATTCGTTGCTCAGCTGGATCGGTGCCGCGTTGGCTGGCGCTTCGTGTCTTGGATGGAGCGGGGTTGACCTCCAGGCGGTCTCGAACTGGACGTCGGTGAGTTCTGGCTGTCATCGCACTCGCGGTTTGTACGCAAGGCCGTTCGAGGAGTGTGTCGTGCTCACCGCGCCGACGAAGCGCCAGGTGCGCCTGAATCATCAATCTGCTTTGGTCTGGGCACTTTGTGACGGCAGGTCTGAGCGGCAGATCGAATCCGTGGCGAGAAGCTGCCTGCAAGAATCGAGACTTTCTGACGATCAACCTGATTTCGATATTGGGCGCTGTCTCGATTTACTTCATGCGAGGGGACTCATACAGAGAGGATGAAGCGATGAGAAGCGGCATAGACTTCGCCCGCAGCGAGCCTCTGGATGCATTCCTGGCTGTCCAGCGCGAAGCGTTCGGGGTCGTTCCAGGTGATCCCGCATATCTCAAAAGGCCACTCAGTCCCGCGGTCGAGGATCTCTGTGGGCAGGTCCGTGCGTGGTCGAAAGGGAAGGAACCTTGGGTTCCGGCTTTCCTGGCGGTTGCACGGCCCGAGCGAGGCGACGACGCATCCAAACCTCTAGACGGTAGCGACGCGGAGCGAGCAGTTGAGAACGCCCTCAAGGCAGCCCGTCTTGAACTCGCGCCCACGCTGCGAGCGTTCGATCCGGTGGTTCGGCAGGCGCAACTCGATCTCTCGGCAGTCGAGTGGGTGCCGGTTATACAGCATCTAGTCGACGCCTTCGGAGTTACACCGACAGCGCTTCCAAGGGTATTCTTGGTCCCGTTAGCTCCGCATTATCCGGGAAGCGGGCTTCTGATGGAACGCGGCCGGCCCACCGGCTCCTACGTTGACTGCGACCGCTTTCGCGGAACTACACTAGTCGACGCGGTCGTCGCCCTTACAGTTTGGTTGCTGCTTTTCGGAGGACCTGACGACGTATTCCTGAACAAGCTCAAGAGACTCCTTCCTGCAGGAACGCGTTCGAATGGGCACCTCCGGTCCCTCATTCTGAAGGTGATAGTCGAGCTAACTGCTGCTCACGAGACGACCATATTATTCCCACTCCATCGAGGATCGATTGATCTACTTGGAACCCAATGGAGGCTCCCCCGTCTCTGTGCCCTTGTCGAGCGGGAATGGATCCCAGTGCTTCGAGGAGAGCGCTCGCCTGACCAGGCGCTCATGTCCATTTCCGGTGAAGTGGAGTCGCTCGGCGGCGATTGGTACACGGAGGAGGTCGAGGCGTCCGCACTCGCCAGTGATTTTTACATTCTCGGATACTTGGCGTCGAGCGGGGATTCACTGGCCGAAGCAACGTACGACGCATGGCTCGGTCCGCTTGCGCGTTACCTGTTTGAGCATCTTGGTTTGGTAATTGGGGGTGAACTCGGCCACTATGCAGAGATGCCACCAGATGACGCTCACCTCCGGAAGGTGCGCTGGTTTGCCGAGATCGTGAACAGGGGCGATAGTAGGGTCGGGTGGCATGACGCCCGAGTTGAGATGGGCGACATTGAAGCACTCACTTGCGCAGCAATGTGCTTCGAAGGCCTGGGCGACTCGTACGGTGGCCACGCCTGGCATCCTGTGGCGCAACTCCTTCAAATGTTTGCTTCCGGAGCCATCCACGAACCTGTGTTCATCGACCAGTGCTTTACCCTTCAGCACCATAACGGTCCGCTCTTCGACAAATATCTCAACGTTGACGACTTGGGCCAAGTCTTGGCGTTCCAGGCAGGAGGCGATCTATTCGGGCTATCTCAGTACTGCTCCGAGGAGGTAAGGCAAATGCTGGTGTCCCATGCGTTATCCGCGGGCGCCCTCGGCTGCTCTCCTGGCGGAGCAGAGAGAGGTGCGATTCTACAGTCGTCCGTCAGGCAGGCACTTTGGGAGCTAGGTGCCTGTGTGCCGGGGATGGTTGGGTGTGGTAGCCCCAGAGGGACGGCTGGCCTGTGGGACCACTGAGCAGCGGGGCTTGTCCATCTTGGGCAAGGAGTAGACGACTCCCAGGTGCCGTCCGGTTGCCTGCCGTCAAGTCGCGCCGCCTCGAACTCGATGGGCGTGCGTGCGTCGAGCGCCCTAGGCTTGGGCACGCACGATGAAGACATCGGATGCGGTGAAGGCTCTGAACGATCGTAGTTTTGCGCTTTTCTTCTCCGCAAGGTTCGTATCTCTTCTCGGCACCTCAATTGTGACAGTCGGTCTACCGTTCGCAGTCCTGAGCGTGAACCCGTCCCCAGGTGCCATGGCGCAAGTTGTCGGAGTCCGGCTGACGGCCATGGTTGTATTTCTCATTTTGGGTGGCGCGATTTCCGATAAGTTACCGCGGCTTGGTGTCCTGAGGGTGGCGAGTATTCTTGCATTCGCAACCCAAGCGGTGGCGGCTTCCAGTGTAATTGCGGGCACCGCAACGGTCGCCACGCTCACAGTTATCGAGGGCCTAAATGGGGCAATATCGGCGTTCGTGCTCCCAGCTCAGACCGGTTTCCTTCCCCTCATAGTGGCACGAGAATCTATCCAGGGGGCAAATGCGCTCCTCGCCATAGCGAAGAACTTGACGAAGATCCTTGGCCCATCCGTGGGCGGTATTATCGTTGCTTTCGTTAGCCCGGGATGGGCCTTAGCTGCTGACTCAACGTCGTACCTCCTTGCTGCTGTGGCCCTCGCGTTCCTCCGGGTCAACGGCCAAGGCGTCGCCGTCCGCCGCGGCCGATCGCACTTGATGCATGACATTCGTTTCGGCTGGCGGGAGTTTTCCTCCCGGCCGTGGGTCGTGGCCGTTGTGGTTGCCTTCACCTTCATGAACGCGATCAATGTGGGCGCCGTATCGATTCTCGGCCCGCTTGTCGCCAGCCGTTCGGCCGGCATTGGCAGCATTGGTTGGGGCGCGGCGCTTGGCTCGCAGGCGATCGGCTCGGTCGGGGCGTCCGTGCTTCTTCTGGCGCGGCGTCCATCCAGACCGTTGGTTGCCGCGATGCTTGGCAGTGCCCTACTGGGCCTGCCAATGATTGCTCTGGGGCTTGGTGCGGTGCTCCCCTTTGTCATGTCAATGTTTGTTGTGGCGGGCCTCGGAACCGGACTGTTTTCTATCACCTGGGAATCAACTCTCCAGGAGAGGATCCCTGAGGATTCACTGTCGCGTGTCGCCAGCTACGACCTGCTGGGCTCAACCCTTGCAATGCCGCTCGGTGCACTGGTGTTCGGGGTCGGAGTCGGGTCGCTCGACCCCGCGACATCCCTTGTGACTGCGGGCATCCTCTATTCGCTGATTGCCCTCGGGTGCCTATCGGTTCGCTCGGTTCGATCGATGCGATCCAGTGACACCGGTGTCGTGGCGGGCGAACCACCTCTGGTGTGATGGCGGCCCTTGCCTAGCGGATGTCATCCCAGAGCTATCGTTACCGCTTCTTCTTGGCCGATGACTTCGGAGGTGCTCGTGATCATGGATCTCCCTGTCGTTCCGAACAAGGATCTCGGCGCTCGGACGCCGTGGTCTGGACTTTCCACAGAGCCTCTGCTGGAACGCCGGCAGTTTCAGTAAGTGTCTGATGGGTTTCACCTCTTGCAGCACCTCGGCGCGGGTGCCGTCGTGCGACGAGCCGGATCCTCCTGCGCCCAGCGCCGGCATAGACGCCTGACGACGACGGCACGTCGCCATCCTCGGAGTACAGCCGAGGCGGCGGTCGAACGTGATGCCGGGATCGTGCTGACCCTCGATGAACTCCAGACCGCCGAACCTGACGGTCTGAGGACCTTGGCTGCTGTCCTTCAGGAACACGTCCCGAACGGCTGGCCGTTGGTTGTGGTCATCGCGGCACTTCCGTCCCTTCGCGCCACCCGGGGCAGCAGAGCACTGCCCACCTATCTGGAACGGGCGGAGTGGCACGACATCGGCCCGCTCGATACGGAAGCCTCGTTGCTCGCGCTTACCGGGCCAGCTGCCCAGGCCAGCCGACCCATGACACCGGCTGCTGCTGACGCACTGATGGCGTTGAGCGGTGGCTACCCCTACGCGATCCAGGTCGCCGGACATTTCGCATGGCGCGCCTCAGCCGGCAGCGACGAGATCACCGCGGCTCACGCGGATCAGGCTCGCTCACGTATCGAGGAAGACCTCGAGCAGCTGTTCCGTATCCGGTGGGAGGACGCCAGCCCCACCGAGCGCGACTACCTGGTCGCCATGGCCCATGCATCCGTTGACGGTGCGCCGACGAGCCGCAAGATCGCGGACCGGATGTCCACGACAACTCCCAGGATCGCCTACCTTCGGGACCGTCTGATCAAGAAGGGGACCATCTACGCCAGCGCCGAAGGCGCCATGCACTTCATCACTCCGGGCATGGCCGCCTGGCTACGTCTCCGTCTGTGATACAGCGGCTTCCACGCGGACGAGTTCCTCCGCGCGTCTTCAACTGCCCGCTGAGCCGATCGGGCTTCTGGGGATCACGGTGAGGACCTTCTCGATGTAGTCGCGGAATTCCTGGATGTAGTTGGCGAGGAAGGCCTTCACGCTGTCGTCGAGGACGTCGCCGTCGGGGGTGAAAATATCGGTGGAGTACTTGATGTAGGCCTCGGGCGCCGTCATCTGCCGGGCGTTGCAGAAGCTCAGGACGCCGCGCATGGCCTGCTGGGCGAGAGCCGTGCCGAGTTGTCCGGGCGAGGCGCCGATGACCGCTGCCGGAATGTGGTTGAAGGAGTTCTGGCCCCACGGACGGGAGGCCCAGTCGATCGCGTTCTTGAGCGCCCCCGGGATGGAGCGGTTGTACTCCGGCGTGACGAACAGGATCGC
>JARKOC010000295.1 GCA_029975915.1 Bryobacteraceae bacterium | reverse complement strand
CGGGGGATGGATAGACGGTGAAGCAAGGATTGAAGCTGCATCAGAGAGTGTCTCCTGGTTGGTTTCGAGCGCAATGAGATTCCATCGAGCAGGAGACAAACGGCGGCGCGCGGGCGCGAGTCCATCCCGCGCCGCGGCGGTATTTCGAAGTATGGGGTTGTAGGCGGGGGACGCCTACGAGTTAACGGGGGATGTGGTCCGGCGTGTAACGCATGAGGACTCCATAATTCTCTAATTCTCTCGATCAAGGGAAAGCATAGCACAGGTGGGCGGCCGGAGTCCAGAGAAAACGACAATAGGCGCGACGATGCAGGGCGCACGGCGAGAGGGGGCGACCGCCCCCTCTCGCGCTCTCCCCCACCCTGACTCGCCGCGCGCCAAGCCCGGCACACAAGCCAAGCAGAGGATTCAGAAAACAGAATTCAGAAACTCAGAAGCCAGAACTAAGAGCGGGCGAGGCGGAACCCCCAGTAGTAGTACCTGAGGCGAGGATCGTCCCAGTACCGGAAGCCGCAGCGGAAGAGATCGGAGAGGCTGAAGTCCCACGACCCGCCGCGCAGAACGCGCACATCCGTTCCATCCAGATCGTTCCGGCCGGTCTCAACCGCCGTCAAACACCATTCCCAGACGTTGCCACTCATGTCCATCACGCCGTAAGGACTGGCCCCCGCCGGGTACTGCGTCACCGGAGTCGTATGGCCGACATTCCCGCCAAAGTTACAGAGCCGTTCATCCGGCTCCTGATTGCCCCACGGGTACGTCCGCCCATCGTCGCCCTGCGCCGCGCGCTGCCACTGCTGCTCGGTCGGCAATATCACGGCTTCGCCAGTTGCTTCGGCAAGCCACCGACAAAAAGCAACTGCCTCGTACCAGGACACGCCCACCACGGGGTAATCCGCGCCGTTCCATTGGCTGTCCCGCCAGTAGCGCGGTTCAGCCCGGCTTCCCTGCTCCCTCGCCTGCCATCCCGCGTCCGTCCACCATTGCTTCCGACTGTACCCAACCGCTTCGACGAACTTCGCGTACTGCGCGTTCGTGATCGGATATTTGGCGATCGAGAAGGCTGGAACATCGAATGTCCGCGACTTGCCTTCGGGGATGTAGTTCTTGGCCCATCCCTTTTCGGTGATGAGCGTCACCCTACCCGCCGGAATGTCGACCCATTCGAAAGGCTGCGGCAGCAGTTCCAGCACCGGTGGGCGCTTGATCACGTCCCGTTTCAGCGCCCCTGAAGTCTTTTTGATCATGCTGGCGAGTTGTTTGATCGCTCGTCAATAAAGAGGTTTTTGACATCCAGGAAATGCACACCGTCACACTGGAGTAAGGCGCTGATGTGCGCCTCCGGATCAGAAGGCGCTTGATAGGACTCCTGAAACACAGGGATGAGCGGCTTGCCCTGGTCGTGTGCGTACTGGATTTCCCGCCTAACCCAGTCCGACCCCAGGGTCGTTTCGGCCAGCAGACAGACAAAAACATCGGCCTCTTCGATGGCCCGCAGCAGCCGATCCGGAAACGGCCCCGCCCCATCGACGCTCCGGGTATCTACGAAAGCTTCAATGTGC
>JARKOC010000269.1 GCA_029975915.1 Bryobacteraceae bacterium | reverse complement strand
GTCACCTTCAGCGAGCCGATGGTCAAGTCCGAAGTTCAGAACACGGCCAACTGGACCCTCAACCCGGCAGCCTTCACCGGCAGCACGATTCCGACCGTTGCATCGGTTGTCTACGACGAGTACTCCTTCACGGCAACCGTTACCCTGTCCGGTCCGCTGGTCGACATCCAGTCCGGCTCCATCTCCACCGGCGCCAACGGCATCTGCGAAACCAGCGCTGTCGACACCGACGACCAGGTCATCCAGCTCGGATACGGCGCACCAAACACCGCGTGCGTGACCTCCACCGCCAATCACAACGTTGCCACCGTGGCAGCAAGTGACGACAACCAGCGCATCCTTGTTGGTGAGCCTGCCCTCAGCGGCCAGGTTGTAATCGACACGGGCGGCAACGGTATCTGCGAGACCGTCGCCGGCGCAAGCGAAGAGCAGACCATCGAAGAAGGCGTGGTACTCAGCGCGGTACCGGGCGCAACACTCGGTAACGGCCTGGCTGACCAAGTCTGCATCACCGCCGGCGTAGGATTCACCCTCCAGGCGACTCCTGCCGGTGACGACACCATCGCCAATGCACCGGTGTTCGTAACCGTAAGCGGCATCCACGATGTGGCTGGCAACGCTGTCAGGGCAACCGCCGACGCCATCAGAACTGACGGCGGCATCGAGTAGTTCAGCAAAACCACCCATGGACAGGGGTCAGCAATCACCCCTGTCCATGGAAACCTGCCGTGACGACACGTACGGCAGCATGCAACAGATGGATCAAAAGAGAAAGAGCGATGGGTTGTCCATCGCTCTTTCTTGCATCCGGAGCATGAATGCACCGGCAATGCCGATGGCAGTGGAACCTTGCGACACGATACCTGGAACGGGTCGGGAAGCCCATTCGGACAACACCTTTCAATCGGGGCACTATTCATGAAAAATACCATTTTCAGACTTTCGACTCTGTTTTCGCTCCTGACGGTTCTTTTCTTTACCGCATCCTGCGGTGGTGGAGGCTCCTCATCGAAATCGAGCACTCCCGTTACGGGAAACAAGTGGACCGTAATGGTCTACCTGGACGGGGACAACAATCTCACGAGCGCATCGAATATCGATCTGGAGGAGATGGAGGCCGTGGGCTCGACCGAAAACGTCACTTTCATCGTGCAGCACGACACCCAGGGCGGAACCACCAAGCGCTACAAGGTGGAAAAGGGAAGCCTTACCCTGTTGGCGGACCTGGGCGAACTGGACATGTCCGCCGGTTCCACGCTCCGCGACTTCGTCGTTGCGTCGGCCCGGTCGTATCCCGCCGATCACTACGCCCTGATCGTCTGGGACCACGGCCAGGGATGGAAATCCGCCTCCGCGGACACGATTACCAAGTCCATCTTCAACGATGTGGACAATGGAAACCGTTCCTCCTATCTCTCAAACTATTATGTGGCGGCGGCGCTTGCCGAAGCTGAATCGTCGGCAGGCATCAAACTGGATATCTTCGGCGTGGACGCCTGCGAGATGGCAGTCCTCGAGGCGGCCTATGAATTCCGTAACGTGGCGCACATCTTCGTGGCATCCCAGGAACTGGTTTCCAGTTACGGCTGGAATTATACCGACCTGTTCAGCCGCTTGGTGAAGGATCCGGGCATGACCCCGAAGGAGTTTTCAACAGCCATGGTTTCCAGTTTCAAGAAATTTTACGAGGCGGCGGGCTACAAGGATCAGGCCATTACCGCCCTTGCCTTGAGCTCCCTCTACTCCTCGGACGGGACATCTACGATAGGTTCGGTTGCCGTGGCCGTGGACGACCTGGCCCAGCGCCTCCTTGCGCTCATGGCTTCACCCTCCACGCGCACGGCAACCCTTGCCAAGCTCACGAGTGCACGCGCACAGGTACAGGAACTGGACTATACCGCCCTTCCGGCTACATATGTAGACCTGGTGGACCTGAGCCGCATCCTTGACGGAAGCAATTCAGCAATCGAGAGTGCCGTCACCAAGCTGATCCTCGCCGAATACCACGGCTCCGAGAGGCCGAACGCCCACGGTCTGTCCATT
>JARKOC010000262.1 GCA_029975915.1 Bryobacteraceae bacterium | reverse complement strand
GGCACGAGCTGGTGCCGGACCTATCTTTCCGGGAATGGCAACAGCGCCATGTTCAGTGTGATCGACCAGGCGTACTACGATGCCGCCGCAGACCGTTACAAGGCAACGACCGGGGACTACTCACCCTCGCCGCACCTGCGGATCACCCCGCCGGATGGCGTGTTGACCGAACTCACCGTGACTTACCGCCGCACGACGTATTTCAATGTAGCTCGCGGCTTCATCGTCCGTGACCCGGCAGGCAATGTCCTGTTCCAGCACATCAACAACGCGCAGGGGCCGTATACCTTCACCGTCGATCTCGCTCCGGGGTATGCGTATGTGGAATTCGAGATTTCCGGCTTCAAGGAATACCCGCCCCATATCATCATCGACGTGATCACCGTTCGCGGGATTGGGACACCGCCCGGCGACGGTACGGAATGCGAGTAGGGAGGTCAGGTATGGACATTCAGATCATCGCGGAACTGCTGCAAGTGGCCTTGCCCACGGGCCTGATCGTCGTGGGTTTGTGGTGGGCGCTGTCCGAAGGCTGGCCGTACTGGAAACAGCGCGACGTGGAGAATCGTGAGCGTGAACACGAGCGCGAGATGAAACAGATCGCGGCTCAGCAGGACACCGCCCGCGCCACAACCCGCTTCGCCGATGCACTGGAAGCCTTCACTCACGTGTTGAGCGAACTCTGCGGCAAGCAGAGCCAGGCCGGAGGCTAACCGTCCCGGCCTGGGAGACTCGGCTTTCTTTTTTTCGCACTTACTCAGAACAAGCGTTCTATAACGAGGGTTGGCATGGCCCACGTTTCCGAATACGTCCAACGCCTGCTGGCGGGTTGTCCGGTCAAGGAACCCGATCCGGCTGACTATGGCGACTACAGCGAAGCCGTGGCCGCGCTCTACAAAGCCTGTGAGCGCGGCGGGCTTCGCGTCGCCAAGCGCGCCTGGCGGGCCATGAGCAACGCCGATCCGGCTTTGCGCGACTTGCTGCCCAAAGAAGGCGACTTCTACCCCCACGAGATCGAACTTACCCCGGACTTGCTCAGCCGCCTGGACGCCTACGACTACGACGAAAGCGGGCAGGGGGAAGCCTTCTGTGACCTGTTCCGCGACCGGCTGCGCTTTGTGCCGGGCGTGAGCTGGCTCGTATGGACCGGGCAACGCTGGCAACAGGACGACCGGGAAGCCGTGGTGCAATATGCGGTCATGGCCGCCCGTGTCCGGCGTGAAGCAGCCAAGGCGCGCAAAATCGAAGCGGATGATCCAAACCAGGCCGACGAGTTGGAGAAAGCCCGGCAGGAAGCGATCCGCTGGACGAAAAGCGCGGGCAACTACAACCGCATCCGGGCCAGCATCGGGATCGGCAAGACCGTGCCGCGCCTGATCGTCTCGCACCGCGTTTTTGATCGCGCTCCGCACCTGCTGGGCGTTCAGAATGGCGTGGTGGACCTCTCGAACGGGCAGCTTGTCGAAGCCCGACAAGACCAGTACATCACCCACAGCACCGGGCTGCCCTACTTCCCGGATGCGCAAGCGCCACGCTTTGAACGGTTCGTCGCCGAACTCTTCGATCATGACCAGGACTTGATCGCCTATATGCAACGGGCCATCGGGTACAGCCTGACCGGGGAGATCGCCGAACAGTGCTTTTTCATGTGTTATGGCACCGGCGCGAACGGCAAGAGCACCTTGCTGAATGTGCTCAAGGGCCTGGCCGGGGAATATGCGGCAAATACCGCTTTCAACACCTTCGAACATGGGCGGCAGTCCGGCACCGGACAGGAGATCATCTTGTTGCGTGGGCGGCGGATCGTGATGTCCAGCGAAACGAACGACGGATCGCGGCTCAACGAAGCGCGAATCAAGGCCATCACCGGCGGCGATGAAGTGACCGGACGCTATCTGTTCAGCCGGGCCGAAATCTCGTTTGTGCCGACTTTCAAGTTATGGCTGGCGACCAATCACAAGCCGACCATCAAGGGTAGCGACGAGGGTATCTGGCGGCGCGTGCGGCTGGTGCCGTTCCTGGTGAGCTTTCCCAAAGAGAAACGAGACAAACACCTGGAATCCACGCTGAAAAGCGAATTGCCGGGCATCCTGGCCTGGGCAGTCCGCGGCGCAATGGCCTGGTACACCCAGGGCTTGGGCGAACCCACCGTGATCGAGGAAGCCACCAACGAATACCGCAACGAAAGCGACATCTTGGGACTGTTTCTGGCCGAGAACACGCGCCGCATTGACGGGGCAAGCGTGCGCTCCGGCAGTCTGTATGAGCGGTATCAGCAATGGACGGAAGCCAACGGCCTTGGGTCGCTCTCCAGCGTGAAATTCGCCCGCGCCATGCAGGACCGGGGCTTTGACAAGCACAAGACCAACATCGGCATGGTCTGGTCCGGGCTGGGGCTGATGGACGATGGATAGGCTCATTGGAAAAGCTGTGCCAACCCTTCACAACCCTGCACACCCTGCACTTGGGGTGAAAAAGGTGAAGGGTTGTGAAGGGTTATGCAGGGTTGGGCAAAGCCTTGAAAAAACGAGACCAGGAGACAAGGACCTGTGGATACGACCGGGATTGACCTTTTGAACCTCATTCAGCAGGACACGATACTCAAGAAGCGGGCCGGGACGAATGGCGGCGAGTGGGCCGGGCCGTGCCCATTCTGCGGCGGGCGAGACCGTTTCCGGGTCTGGCCGACGCCAAAAAGCGGGAATCCGCGCTGCTGGTGCAGGCAGTGCGGATTCGGTGGGGATGCTATCCGGTATGTAATGCGCCGCGATCAGGTGGACTTCCGCCATGCCTGCGAACGGCTGGCCCTGGAACCGGGGCGGGTCCAGTTCTGTGTCCGGTCACGCCCGGATGACTGGGCGGATAGGCGATCTTTTGTAAGTCATGAGCGCGCCTGGTCTGCTTTGACGGATGAAGGCTGGCAGCACCAGGCCGAGCAGTTTTGGACGCGCTGCTGGGATGCCTTCTGGCTGGAAAGCCAGGGCCAGGTCTCGCCCGGTCGGGAATACCTTCTGATGCGCGGCTTCCGGGACAACGTGCTGGCCTGTTTTGCGCTGGGCTACAACCCGCGTCCCTATCGGGCCACCTGGGGCGGGGTAACGGTCTGGCTTCCTGTGGGGATTGTGATCCCGAATGAAATAGACGACACGATCTGGGCGCTCAACGTGCGGCGGATGGATGGCCGCACGCCGAAATACATCAAGGCCAAAGGCAGCGCGAACGGCTTGTTTTTCGCCGGGGCGATCCTGCCACAGACCACGGTGGTGATGGTGGAAGGCGAGCTAGACGCGATCTCGATCTGGCAGGAGACTCACGGCCAGGATGTGACCGCAGTCGCGACCGGCTCCACGAATGGCGGGTATCTCCACGAATGGATCGCCCGGCTTTCTGAAGCGCGGCGCGTGGTCCTGGCGTTTGATGCGGACGAGCCGGGCGAACAGGCGGCCCGACGCTGGCAGCGTGCTTTTCCTGGGGCGGTGCGGCTCAGGCCGACCCGCCATGATGTGAACGACATGCTGCGCGCCGGCGATGACATACCCGCCTGGCTTCGCGGGGCAGGCGTGGTGTAGGGGAAAGACGAGAGGAATCCATGTCACGGCGAATCGAGTATCATCCACCCGACAAGCAGACTATCCGGCGCTTTGCCCAGGATGTGGCCGAAACACTGGCCGAGCGTCATAACGACCGGGGTTATCTGGCGGCAGAAGTGGTCCAAGGCTTTGCCGACTTCTTGCAGGTGGTCGCCTGGATTGAAGCCAAGCGGCTGAATCAAGAAGCGGGATTGTTTGACAAGGGCACCGAACAAAGCTACTCTGTGTAAGAGAAAGCAAGTGGCGGGGTGTTGGCTGCACCCCGCCACTCTAGCCGGTGCACTATCCAAACTAGCGCAACGGCCTACCGACAGACTCTATCAGGTCGGGGGGCTTTGTGCTAACGACCTACCCACAAGGAGTCTGTCATGACCCGCAACACCAAGCCTCTGCAAGAAGAACGCCACATTGCGCTGTGCTACGTCCGCCAGTCCTATACCCGCAATGAGACCGATATGAACAGCCCAGAACGCCAGCGGGCTAACATCGCGGCATACTGCGCCAAGAAGGGTTGGACGCCAGAATGGCATGTGGATGCCGAAGGGCACAAGTCGGGCCGCTACGTGCAGAACCGCCCCGGCTGGTTGGCCGTGGAGCAGCGGCTCAAAGACCCGGATGTGGCCGCACTGGTAGCCAATGACCTTGCCCGCCTGCATCGCAAGACCTGGCGTATAGGCCAACTGATGGATCGGTTGGATGAGTATGGCGTCCATCTGGTGCTGGCCGAGCCGGGCCGCGAGATTGACACGTCTACACCGGGCGGCAGGATGCTGATCACCGTGCTTGCCATGCAGGATGAAGCCTACGCGAACGACATTTCACAGCGCGCCAAGGCCAGCATTAGCTATCGCAAGGCTCAAGGCAAGACAGTGGGCTTGCCGCCGTTTGGAACCATCCGCGACAAAGAAGGCTTTTTGCAGCCGACCACAGAAGGAGCCTGGCTGCTGGCAGATGGACGGTATGTACCAGGCGAACAAGGCCAGCAGCCACCAGAGCCAGGCGCGGTCTGGCGCGGATACTATGATTGCGCCGGGCGCATCCTGGAGGTTTATGCCGATAACCGGATCGGCCTGGAACGTGTTTCTCTCCAGATTGCCCAAGAGGGTTGGGCATACCGCGACCGCTGGGGTGAGCCGCGAACAGTGAGCCGGGCTGATGTGCGGCGGGTAGTGGCACTATGGCGGGTATATGCCGGTTTATCTACCGAAGGGCGGAACAGGGATAAGAACGCCAGCAAAATCGATGATCCGCTGGCCGATCTGTATCAGACTGGCCGGGAGGTATTCCCCTACGAGCTGCTAAGCCGGGTCGCCAAGGTCCAGAAGGTGCGCAGCATAACGACTCGGCCTTTTGGCGGCAAACTGAAGGCTCATACCTATCCACTGGCCCAGCTTCTCTTCTGCGCTGCCTGTGAGCAGACCGCAACAGAGCAGGGCAACTTGCATCTGAAATCACGGCTTCAGGGCTGGAACAAGGGGGATGTGCTGCGCTATCGCCACGCTGAGGTAGCTTGTTCCTGCAAAACCAAATCAGTGGCGACGAACATCGTAGAGGATGATTTCCGGCGTCTGATCGGCCTGCTAACGGTTGACTCAAGCAAGCTGGAAGAGATGACCGAGCTTGCCCTACAGTCTGAGTATGGCGGGCTGGGAGGCAAGCAGGATGACGACCTGGAACGGCAGAAGGCAGCGGCCATTGCCAAATGCAAACGACGCATTGCGGCAGCGCAGGCCATGTATTTGGATGGCGACTTGGCTCGTGAAGAATACCTGAAGCGCAAGGACGACAACGAGCGCCAGATCGCCCACTGGCAAAGCCGAACCACTGAGACAGAACAGGCTGCAATGGAGCTTCGCATGTGCATGGAAGCCTTGGAACGGATTACGCGCCTATGGGACAGTGGGGAGGATGAGGATAAGCAGCAACTTGCCAGGATGATCTTTGATCATGTGGTCTACGATCTGGACTTGCGCCAGATCGTAGACTTCAGGCTGAAGCCCTGGGCTGATCGGTATCTTGTGCTTCGCGCTGCGCTCTACAACAACGATGATCGCGGCAATGATGATCGGGGTGGCGGAAACGAAAAGTTCCACTCCGATGATTTCAAGAGTGGAACCGTTTTATGTCCCCAAGGAGATTCGAACTCCTGTCTAGGCCTTGAAAGGGCCTCGTCCTGGTCCTCTAGACGATGGGGACGTCAATCGGGCGTTAGTTTACCATGCGACCGGGGGAGGGTCAAGGCCGAGTTCGGCCTAGCGGGGG
>JARKOC010000255.1 GCA_029975915.1 Bryobacteraceae bacterium | reverse complement strand
GGCACGATCGCGGGCATGCTGAGCGCCGCCGTGACCGTGTTCGTGTGGCACTACAGCTCGTGGAGCGCGCTGTATGAGATTGTGCCGGGGTTCATCGTGAACGTCATTGTCGCGGTCGTGGTGTCGCTGCTGACGAAGGCGCCTGATATCGATACCGAGTTCGACGAGGCGGCTGAGTTGGCGGCGGCTCGGGCGTTCTGAGGGGGGCTTGGCCGGCGGCATTCTCGCCGCCGGCCAAACGCACCGGGAAAGCACGGGTTCCAACCCACCCGCTGACCATGCCGCAATGGAGCCCGGCTCAAGCAACTATAGGATACCGCCGAATCATTGATGGTAATTGGTTGGGTTGGAACGCTATGTGCCTGACGCGTACCCCAGGCGAAGGCATATCATGATTGTCAGACCGCGCTACTACGATCCGACCAGGCAACCAACTCAACGAGGAGCACATCATGGAATCTCTTACGCTCGAGCAACTGCAGGACAACGTCCGGGGCGACGAGTTCGCGCTTGCGCGTATCAACGTTACGTATCAGGCCGGCGGAGGCCCTGGCAGCAAGGTGTTCCCGCCGACCTTTCCAATGTCAGGCAACGACGCTTCTCCCTATCTCTTTGAAGAGCGTGTCCGCGACGGAGAGCAGCGGAAGGCCGTGCTGCTTGACCAGATTCCTTCCGAGGCCAACCGCGCGGAGACAGCGCTTCGCCAAGCCTGGGCTGCGGGATTCATTCGAGTCCCGATGCTCCGGCTTACTCACCATGGCGCCGCAGACGCAGTGATCACGGGTCTGGACGCCCCTCACCGCGTGTTCGATGCCTATTGGCGCGACTCACTCCTGGATGGCGTCAAGTTCGACAAGACCATGTTGGGTAGAGCACTTCAATCGGCAGACCTCGATAATGCGGCTGCGGTTCTGAAGCATGATCCTGGAAGCCTTGTCTACGGCAGCTGGAACAGCCACCGCACGGGACGCCAAGCCAAGTTCCCTCGTGTCTATGCCAGCGAGATCGTGGGCTGGGACCCAATCGAAGGATCCCGCAAGGCGGGCCGCATGGACCCACTCAACCTCGTTGGCTCCAGGAAGGGCGAAGGAGATGAGTGGACTTACTCCGCCAGCGGTGAGAAAACCGTTAAGGGAAAGCTCAGCGAGATTGGGCATGGCAATATCGCCCCAAACCCTGCCCATGGTGGCGTAACCATCACGAGCGCAACTCGCATGGCGACGCTAAGCCTGGGCGCGCTGGTTCGCCTCGGTTTCGGTTCTGCCAGCGCAGAGCAACAACTCGCCTCGCGGGTCCTGTTGGCAGCGTACGCCCTCTTGGGCGACAGGCTGGCTTTCGGCGGTCCGGGGCTTTGGTTGCGCAGTGGGTGCGAGCTTGTCGTCGAAGACGAGAAGCTCGAATGGGTGGGGCGGGGGGGCCTCACAAAATCGTTCCGCTTGAACGCGGACGAAGCGATTGCGCTGTACAACTCGGCCTTGGATGCCGCACTAGCGGCAGGAGTCGGACTTGAGTTGGAGCCTATCGAACTCACTCCGTCACCTGCCCTTGGTAAGGCCATCGACTTCAGCCTTACCAAGGCCGAAGTCGCGGGAGAATGACATGGCCATCTGCCTCGACCTCTTCTTGGCGGCTGATCGCTATGACGCGGCAGGGGGGCAAGATCCGCGGACAGTCGAATGGCCACCCCATCCTGCTCGGGTCTTCTCGGCATTGCGTTCGGTGGCGAGCAGCGAAGCCCTTCCAGCCCTGCGAGCCTTGGAGCTCCTGCCACCACCCCGGCTACACGCGTCCGATGCGCTGGCCAGTCGGAGCCGAACCTACGTTGTGACTAACGCCGTTGCGCCGAAAGGTGGCAATCTCAACCACCCCGGTCGCACGAGTGGTCTTCGAGAACGACGATCCGCATTCCCCATGCAGTCGCGGGTGCAACTGGTGTGGGCGTCCGATGACACTCTGAACGATGAAGCAGTCGCTTGCCTCGATTCGCTGGCGCGGCGCGTGCCCTACCTGGGGCGATCGACATCCGTCGTCCTGATGGGCGTGCGGCGCGTTCATGAGATCTCTATCCCGGACGGCTTAGACGTGTTCGAACCCGTCGGCGATGGGCCCGGTGAGCTGCAGCTACGAGTGCCGTATCCCGGCTACACAGACGAACTCAACACGCTTCATGAGCAGGGGCTCTCAGCTTGGCAGGCAAGCGACGGCGCCAGGGCCAGGCGCACATATCAACGTCTTGGCGAGCTTGAGGCAGAGTCACCTGCAGTAACGTTTCAGTCGCCCTATCGTGACCTCGTCGTCCTCCGGTTCCGCGACCAGCGGCCTGCCGGCAGGCTGCTCCCGATATTCACCGCCGCGCTGCGCTCAATGGTCATGAGTCAGACCAAGGAACCTCTTCCTCCGGCACTTCACGGCCACGGGTTCGAGGGCAACCCGCATGTTGCCTACCTCGGTCTGCCGGTTTGCGGTAGCCCGTTCGCGGATGGTCATCTTGTTGGGCTCGCAGTTGCCGTACCTGGTATGGATGAAGCGACGCGCCGACGCATCCTCAGCGGGATTCTGGGCTCGGGTGTCGATGGAACAGTAGTTCTCCACGTACCAGGCTTTCGCAATGACTTCGTGCTCGAATACAGACCGGACGAGCCTCTACCGCGAGCTGCAAGCCCTTGGCACTGGAGACGAGCATCGCGTCGGTGGGTTACCGCCACCCCGATTGTGTTGGATCGCTATCCGAAGAGTGGGGAGTTGGCTGCAGGCGTCTTGCAGAGCGTGGCCCTCGCAGGCTTCCCAACGCCCGAACTGGTCGAGGTAAGCACAGCGGGGATGATCACGGGAGCGGTCAATCTCCGACCTCAGGAACTCCCGCGCAGAGCGAGAGGGAGACTGTTCTGCCATGCGCGAGTCACTTTCGACCAGCCGGTCGCGGGCCCGGTGATTGTTGGTGCCGGGCGTTACTTCGGAGTGGGACTTCTCCAGCCCGAGAAGATCGAAGAGGGTGAACGCGATGCAGGCTGACGACTTCACGGATTTCCACCGCGAGATACACGGTTGGCGCCCGTTCCCGTGGCAACGTGATCTCGTCGATGAGGTCCTCGAACATGGCTCTTGGCCATCACTTGTCGATGTGCCAACAGGTCTGGGCAAGACAACGATGCTCGACATTGCCGTCTTCTTCAGCGCGCTCACCGCCGATATCAAAGACAACACGCGCATTGGTCGTCGTCGCATCTTCTTCGTGGTCGATCGCCGCATCGTCGTCGACCAGGCAGCATCCCACGCGAGTCGAATAGCGCAAGGACTTGAAAGCGCGCGACCAGGGAGCGTCGCAGCCCAAGTTGCTGCTGGGCTCCGCAAGCTCGTGAGCCCGTCAGCACCCAGCACATTGCTGCCGGTGGTGAAGATGCGCGGTGGCGTCACCTGGGACTCCGCCTGGCTGACTCGACCCGATCAACCAGGCATTATAACAGGGACTGTTGATCAGGTTGGCAGTCGCTTGTTCTTCCGTGGTTACGGTGTGAGTCCCCGGCGGTGGCCGATTGATGCCGCGCTCGTCGGGACAGACTCTGTCATCTTTGTTGACGAGGCACATCTGGCGACAGCGCTGACGACGACTCTCGGCGCTGCCGAGAGCTATGATTCCCCGCGCGCCTCGCTGGGTATCCCTCAGGCCGCTGTTGTCCAACTCACCGCGACGGCCCGAGACCAGCCGACGGGTTGGACACCGAAGTTCGATACCCAAGCCCACCTCGCCAATGCTGAAGCGCGGCAGCGCATTACTGCAACTAAGACGCTCGTGGTTGAGACCGCGGCCGAGGACTCTGCGGTGCAGAAGCTGGCAGAGGCAGCACTGGCCAAGTCGACTGATGCTGGAAGTCGAGTGCTCGTGGTCTGTAACACTATTGACAGAGCAAGGGCAGTGCACGCTCAGCTAACGAAGCGACTCCCTGAGCCAGCGCAGCTTCTCCTGTTGATCGGCCGTACTCGTCAGTACGATCGCGAGGCGATCGTCGCGCAAGCGTTGGGGTTGTTTGCAGCTGGACGCACCGAGGATCGGGGAAGCGCGGTCTTGGTCGCAACACAAACAGTGGAGGTGGGGATCGACCTCGATGCCACCGACTTGGTGACCGAAAGCGCTTCCTGGGACGCACTCGTACAGCGAATTGGTCGAGTCAATCGGCGTGGCCTCCGCAGCAGCGCGTCCGTCACTGTCATCCACACCGACAACCCCAACGCTCCCGTATACGGAACTGCCAGTGCACATGCGGCCGAGTTTCTCCAAGACCTCATTCGAGCGAATCATGGCCCAATCGATGTCTCTCCTCTGGCACTCCGCGGGTTCTCACCGCCTAGGGATGCGCTGCTTGACCCACCAACGATTCCTCTCCTATTACCCCCGCATCTTGACGCCTGGACGCGGACCGGGCCCGCGCCAGCCAACGATGCCCCCCTGGATCCCTACCTGCACGGGATTGACAACGGCGTTGCGCCCGTCTCGCTGGCGTGGCGAGACGGTTTGCTCAACGGCGATGGCTCGGCGGCCGGTCAAGGTGAAGCCACGCAAGCCATTGATTCAATCCCTGTCCGAGCGGAAGAGTGCGTCGAGGTCCCGCTCTCAGCGGTGCGCCGATGGCTAGTCGGTGTGAAGTCTGAGCCCGTGAGCGATTGGGATGACGATGATGATTGGGAGGCACCTCCCTTTGGGCACACTTCTATGGATTCTGTCTTGCGGCGCGTTACTGAGATCGACGGGTCTGCAGCCTGGCGGTGGGCCTCGGCGGCGCAACTACGCCCCGGAGATCTCGTGGTGGTGCCTACTGAGATGGGTGGTCTTGATCAGTACGGTTGGTCACCCACCAGCAAACAGAGAGTCACCGATATCGCGGAGTTGGCCGCTCTTGAGCGCAATCAACCTGCGCTACGACTCGATCTGCGACTACCCAACCGTCTCGCGCTGACGTTCCCGAACCCCGAACTCTGGGAGGGAATCCAGGCCTGGCAGACGACAGATGATCCCGAGATCAGGCTCGAGCTCGAGCAGCGCTGCAAGGGCTGGCTGCTGGCGTGGCTCGACGAAGCCCAGCCGCTAACAGAAAGCGCATGGGACAGGGAGAACCGCCGACAACGCCTGCGCCAGATCATGGAGAACGCCACAGTGCAGCCTGTTCCCGAATCCGTGAACCGCAGGGACACTGTTGAGCAACGCTTCCTGCTTCCGGTCGCACTCATGCGTCCGGCGGGCTCCACCGTTCGGTGGCAGGAAGCATCCGACGATGCAACTGAAGGAACAGTACATCTCAATCGACGGGTCACGCTCGCGAAACACTGTCAGGCCGTAGCTGATCGGGCGAGGGAGATCGTAGAACACCTGGGGCTATCCGACGACCTCGCGCAGGCCGTCTACGATGCCGCTCGCTGGCATGATCTTGGCAAGGCAGATCCGCGCTTTCAAGCGATGCTCCTTGATGGCGATCCCGTACGTGCCGCGATTGCCGTTGAACCGCTCGCCAAGTCCGGCATGCCTCCGGGGGATCTGCAGCGACAGCGGGAAGCCCGACGGCGGAGTGGCCTTCCTAGACGCGCGCGGCACGAGACTTGGTCTGTCGCGCTGATCACTCAGTATCTGATGACATTGGCGGACGGCTACTCGGCGGATGCTGACCTCGTCCTGCATCTGATCGCGAGTCACCACGGACACGCGCGCCCGCTATTGCCCATTGTCACCGACAACGCGAATCACCAACTGAGCGTGTACGCCGACGGCATCGAGATGACTGCCGAACTGCCGCGAGCCGTGGATCTGGGCCATGCGGACGCCTTCCATCTACTCAATCGGCGGTATGGCAGGTGGGGACTGGCACTGCTAGAAGCTGTCGTTCGCTGTGCGGATATGACCGTGTCGGGAGAAGGATCATGAATGAAGTACGACTGCCAGCGCTCACTGGCGAATCACCCTTAGGCATCTTGGCGGCCATCGGCGTTCTCCGCCTCCTGGCGGAATTCTCCGACGACTCAACGAGGCTGCGATGGGATCGCACAAATCTGACCGCAGTCATCTGTGGCCGCTACGGCAGCGTAGACGCTGTCGCGGCCGGCCTACAGACAGTTGTTGCCGGGATCACTGACGGATCAGTGCTGCCTGGCGTTGCGCCAGGATTTCCGCCCCCCGGCGCTGCGCCAGACGGTCTACGGGTTCCGCCGAGCGATCTACGCAGACTCAGCCGAATGCTACTCGCCGGCATGGAGTCCGGAGAGGCCGCCGAGGCACGTCGTTGGTTATCGTCTCTCGTCACTGATCTTGCTGTGGATGACAAGGGACGTATTGCGATCAGCCAATTCACGGCGCCCTCAGGCAAGCAGTCCATGGCAACTATGCTGGCGAAGCCACTCGAGCAGATTCAGAGAGAACCGGACTATCTGCGACAAGCACTCACCGGATGGCGTCGGGTGGCTGGCGTGACCGGCGAATATCTCGATCACCGGGCAATGTGGGATGCCACCGAGGACGGCACTGGATCGCCAAGCATGCGAGGAGTCCCCGGAGCCACTTGGCTTGCTCTGATGAGCTACCCCTTGCTGCGCACCACCGTCTCTTCGCGAAGACGACCGCTCAGCAGCGGCTGGCACACAGTTAGGGCGGCCGGATCCAGGACGTATGACGAGCTTCGGCTTCCCGTCTGGGACCAACCCGTGGGCACCCATGGCATAACAGCTCTCATTGAGCACCCAGCCTTGGCCAGCATTGACGATGTCGGTAGCGATGCCCAACTGTCCAAGCTGAAACCTCTCGGGATCATCCATGTATGCCGAGCCAGACGCTATAGGCCCTCCGGAGGCAAATCCTCTGGCGTCTTGATCCCGGTCGCACCATGACAGCCATACGCCCCGATCTCCCTGGCCTACCCGAAACTGTGCCGGCTCGAATCGTCAACGAATTTGTGTATTGCCCGCGGCTGTTCTACTTGGAATGGGTACGGTCAAGCTTCACAACGAATGACGACGTCGAAGAGGGGCTGTACGTTCACAGAGTAGTAGATGCACAGGCAGGTAACTTGCCGGACAAAGCAGAAGCATGGGAAGGGCGCCGTGCCACCTCGGTCTGGCTCACATCGCAGAGGCTCGGGCTGACAGCGCAGATTGACCTCGTAGAGGGCGCCAGCGGAGGCGTCGTTATCCCAGTCGACTACAAGAAGGGCCGGACCGCTGATGATGGTGGCGCTTGGCCGAACGATAGAACTCAGTCGCTCATTCAGGCAATGCTCCTGCGCGAGGCAGGCTACAAAGTGAACCAAGCTGAGATCTGGTATGCCGAAGCTCGGCGGAGAGTGTGTTTCGCCGTGGATGACGAGGCAATAGCAGAGATCATGGGGATTCTCCGCCGTCTATGGCACACCGCCGCCTCGCCTGACGCTCCAGCGCCACTCGTTGGCAGCCCGAAATGCCCACGATGCTCACTTGTCGGAGTCTGTCTGCCTGACGAGACAAATGCGTTAGCCGTCCGGGCGCGCGATCGAGAACCTCTCCGCCGTGTGATGGCACCAGACAAGGATGCCCGCCCGGTGTATGTATCGACTCAAGGCGCGACAGTCGGAGTGCGTCGTGGAAGGCTCGAGGTGTTTCACGAGGGCAAGGTGACTGCGAGCTTTCGGATGATCGACGTATCGCAAGTCTGTGTCTTCGGCAACATCTCCGTGTCAGCCCAAGCCATCCGCGAGCTCATGGCACGGGAGGCGCCGCTGTTGTGGTTCACATACGGCGGATGGTTCTGCGGCATGGCCGAGGGTCTGCCAGCCAAGAATGTCGAACTGCGACGAACTCAGTACTGTGCCTCGCCTGAAGCCGCGCTGAGTATCGCCTCTGCAATGATCGCAGGCAAGATTCGTAACAGTGCTACCCTGCTTCGTCGCAACTCCCGGAGCCAGGCCGATGCAGTGAATGGTCAGCTGCGAGCACTCTCCGCATCAGCCAGAAGGGTCCAGTCGACTCAGAGCCTGCTTGGGATCGAGGGAACCGCTGCGAGGCTCTATTTTGGAAAGTTCACCACAATGTTGTCCGAGGCAGTCAAAGTTGATATATCCGCATTCGACGCGAATGGCAGGGCCCGGCGGCCACCGCCCGACCCCGTAAACGCCCTGCTATCTTTCACATACGCCCTGCTGGTGAAAGATCTCACGACGACGATTCACTCTGTCGGGCTTGACCCGTACATGGGTTTCCTTCACAAGCCACGATTCGGACGACCCGCGCTCTCACTCGACGTCGCCGAGGAGTTTCGACCACTCATTGCGGAAAGCGTCGTGCTTCAGGTGCTGAACAATGGGGAGGTCCGAGAAGGAAGTCTCGTGACTCGCGCTGGCGGCTGTCAACTCCAGCCTGAAGGACGAAAGGCTGTACTCCGCGCCTACGAGCGACGGCTAGACCACGAGATCACGCACCCCCATTTTGGCTATCGAGTGACCTATCGCCGCGCACTTGAGGTCCAAGTTCGGATGCTTGCTGCCCATCTTCTCGGGGAGCTATCCGCGTATACTCCTTTCGTAACGAGGTGACCGATGGCCCGTCGTCGTCACTTGATTGCATACGACATTCGCGAACCCGCACGTCTCCGGCGCATCTGCAAGCTGATGGAAGCACATGGAGATCGGTTGCAGTATTCCGTATTCGTCTGCGATCTGACCAGAACCGAGCTCACACATCTACGATCAGATGCAGAGGGCATCATGAATCTGGAAGTGGACTCCGTCGTGATAATCGATCTCGGCAGTATTGATGGTGCCCGGTTCACCTTCGTCGGCCACCGAGAACGGCTTCCCGAGAGAGGAGACCAGATCGTATGACGAGCGCTTCCATGCCGACACCCCCAAGCGCAAGCGCTCGCATCCTTGCCAGGAGGGAATTGAATGCTCGTCTGAACTGCCATCAGAGGTCCAGGACGGCTTCACCACCCAAGCGCTCGCGAGCTACCGCGTCGCGCCTAGCCAAACGCTCCGTTTCTCGCGAGCCCTTTTCCTGACCGATGAGGTCAGGCTCCATTGCGGGCCCGACGTCATCCTGGGTATGTCGACCGCCGAGGACTTTTCCTGACCGATGAGGTCAGGCTCCATTGCGGGATCCCCGACGGCGCTTATGATCGCCGGATCATGGCCCCTTTTCCTGACCGATGAGGTCAGGCTCCATTGCGGGGTAACGCCGAATCGTTGGATTCGCTGCTGCCTGAGCTTTTCCTGACCGATGAGGTCAGGCTCCATTGCGGGCCACCTCGGCTACACCGCCGTGTTCGTTGAGCGGGAG
>JARKOC010000238.1 GCA_029975915.1 Bryobacteraceae bacterium | reverse complement strand
CCCGTCCAAATTCGCCCCTGCCAGGCCGAAAATCGGCGTTTCTGACCGCGTTGATGCGAGCACGAGAGTGCCTGGAACCCGAATTCAACCCGTCGCGGGCTCCATCAGCCCGCCCAAAACCCTTGCAGCGCGGATTGCTCAAATCGTCATGGTCTTGATCATCCTGGTGGCTGTCGTGATCCTGCTGGCCTTCGATCTGCTGCGCATCGATATCGTGGGCATGCTCTGCATGTTGGCCCTGGCCTGGACGGGCGTCCTGTCGCCCCAGGACTCTCTGGCCGGCTTTTCCAGCAACGCGGTCATCGCGATGATCGCCGTCATGATACTAGGGCGCGGCATCGCCAGGACAGGTCTGATGGACCGCTTTGCCAGTCTGGTGCTGCGCATTGCCGGCAACCGCCGGCGCCGGTTGACCGCAGTGTTCTCGGCCGCTGTGGGCCTGGTTTCGGGCATCATCCAGAACGTCGGGGCCGCGGCTCTGTTCCTGCCGGCCATGCGGACCACCGCCCGCCGTCAGGGCTTTCCAGCATCGCGGATCATCATGCCCATCGGTTTTGCGGCCATCCTGGGCGGTACCCTGACCATGGTCGGGTCCGGGCCCCTGATCCTGACCAACGACCTGCTGGCCAGCGCCGACCTGACCCCGTACGGCCTGTTCACGGTCACCCCCGTGGGCTTGATCCTGCTGGCAGTGGGCATCGGCTTCTTCTTCGTCTTCGGAAAGCGCGTGCTTCCCCGAACCGAACAGTCCGCAGACGGTGCCGCCGCGCAGAAGGCGCTGGTCGAGAGTTGGGAACTGCCTGTCACGATCTGGCACTACAGGATTCCCCAGGTCAGCGAACTGGTCGGCAAGACGCCCGAGGAGGCCGGGCTCTGGGATACCTACCACCTCAATATCGTTGGGATGACCAGGGAGGGCGCCCTGGAATACGCGCCCTGGCGCGAGACCAGATTCGCACCCGAGCAGGATCTGGCTGTGATGGGCGAGGAAGACGTGATCCGCGCCTTTGCCCAGCGGTATTCGCTGGTCCACAAGGCCCAACCCGGCAAGACCGCGCTGCTGGAAGATCCTGGCATCGCCGGTTACGCCGAGGTGGCCGTGCCGCCACGGTCGAGCCTGGCAGGCCAGTCGATCCGCCAGTTCGGCCTGCGCCGGCGGTATGCCCTGGAACCGGTCATCCTGTACCACAAGGGGGAACGGGTCGGCGTGGATTTCTCGGACGTCACGATCGCAGGCGGCGACATCTTCATCGTCTATGGGCCATGGGAAAAGATCATGGACCTGAAGGACAGCCCGGATCTGGTGCTCTTGACCCACGTGGACGCCGAGCGGCGCGATCAATCCAAGTCGACCGTTGCCCTGCTGTGCTTCCTGCTGGCGATCGTTGCGACACTGTCGGGACAATCGATCTCGACGGCCTTCTTCACCGGTGCCGTGGCGATGGTGCTGGTCGGGGTGCTGCGTATCGACGAGGCCTACCAGGCGGTCGACTGGAAGACCGTCTTCTTCCTGGCCGGACTGATCCCCCTGGGGATGGCGATGCAGCAGACCGGGGCGGCGGCGATGCTGGCCGAGGGCGTCATGAGCGTGGCGACCGGCAGCCATGTGCTGGTGCTGCTGCTGGTGATCGCTTCCCTGTCGACGGCTTTCTCGCTGTTCATGTCGAACGTGGCCTCCACCGTGATCCTGGTGCCGCTGGTGATTGGCATGGCGCAGATCGGGGGCCTGGATCCCCGTCCTCTGGTGCTGCTGGTAGCGGTATGCGCCGCGAACTCGTTCATCATCCCCACGCACCAGGTCAACGCCCTGTTGAAAACGCCGGGCGGCTATAGCAATTCCGACTACCTGAGGGCGGGTAGCGGCATGACCTTGTTGTTTCTGGTGGTCGTAGTAATGGTCTTTTACATGTTCTATCTCTGACTGGCCGGGTCTCCGGTCCAAGCGAGGGAATAACACCATGTTATTGAAGCACTTCTTTGTCGAGAAGATCGCCCACAGTTCCTACCTTCTGGCGGGCCAGAAAACCTGCGCGATCATCGACCCCCAGCGTGACGTCAATGTCTACCTGCACGAGGCCCGGGAACTGGGCGTGACCATCACCCACATCCTGCAAACCCACCTGCACGCCGACTTCGTCTCGGGGCACATGGATCTGGCCAGGCAGACCGGCGCGAAGATCTACGGGCCCAAATCGGCGGAATTCGCCTTCGACCACGTTCCGCTATCGGAGGGCGACGAGGTTCGCATCGAGGATATCCGCCTGGACGTCCTGGAGACGCCCGGCCACACGCCGGAACACGCCTGCTATGTCGTGACCGACACGACCAGGGGCGATGAGCCAATCGGGGTCTTCACGGGCGATCTGCTCTTCGTGGGTGATGTCGGCCGCCCCGACCTCTTTCCCGGCAAGGCCGATAAACTGGCGGACGATCTCTACCACAGCCTGCATGACAAGATCCTGAGGCTTCCGGACCACTGCGAAGTCTACCCGGCCCATGGCGCCGGATCGCTGTGCGGGCGCTCGATGGGCGCCAAGTACCGGTCGACCATCGGCTACGAGCGCCGCTTCAATCCCGCCCTGCAGATCAAGGACAAGGCGGCCTTCATCCAGTCGCTGACCTCGGACATGCCGCCGGCCCCCGATCATTTCAGCCGCTGCAGCGACATCAATCGGCAGGGTCCGGTGCCGGTCGCGGACCTGCCCGCGCTGCAGGAGTTTGGAGTCCCGCAGTTCAAGCAGATGCTGCGTGTAGATCCTTCGTTCGTGACTTCACCGCTTCGGTGCAAGAAGTTCCTCCATCAGGCAGCCATTGCAAGGAGTTGCGGGTAGCTGGCCTGACGTAGTTGGAGGGTCGTGGCCATCAGCCTGCGTCCTGCGGTGGTGG
>JARKOC010000222.1 GCA_029975915.1 Bryobacteraceae bacterium | reverse complement strand
TATGTTTCTCGCGTATCGCAACATCGATATAGTCCTTTGTCTTTCCCTCGACCAGGAAATGGAGACAGGATACGCTGGTGTGGTGGTCGTACAGCTTGTCCTTCTGAACTCTGGCCGTCACGATGTCGAGGGCCTGCTGCTCGGAGAGGCGGTTCAGTGCGAAGGCATCGGAACCGAGGAACATGCCGAGCAGGAAAAGGATTGAAGCGAGTACCGACAAGCGCGTTTTCATGACGAATCTCCTTTCTGCAAGTAACTGCTCCGAAAAAAAGGATGAATATCTCTTGAAGAGTGCGGCGTTCTACCCACCCACCGCCGCAGTTGCGATCTCCCGCAGCCCCTTCAGGTCCAGCTTGCCGGTGCCGAGGATTGGCAGGCTCTCCACCTCCACGTAGCAGTCGCGCCCCGGCTTCCAGAGGTTGGGCAGGGAGCTTTCCGACATGAAGCGATGGAGTGTCTCCGCATCGGTTGCCTCTTTCGTGTACACGACGACGAGTTTCTCCCCCTTCTCCTCGTCCGGCACCGCGGTGACCGCCAGCACCTGTGTCTGCTCCAGGCGGTTGTGCAGTTCGTCCTCGATGACGCCGTGGGGGACCATCTCCCCGCCGATCTTGCTGAAGCGTGCCAGCCGGTCGGTGAGCCGCACGAAGCCGTCTTCGTCCATGACGCCGATGTCGCCGGTGACGTACCAGCCGTCGCGGATGACCTCGGCGGTCTTGTCGGCCCGGCCCAGGTAACCGAGCATGACGTTGGGGCCCTTGACCAGGATGAGCCCCGGTTTGCCCGACTTGACGGGCTCCCAGGTCTCAGGGTCCACAACGCGTACCGCCACGCCGGGAATGGGATGACCCACGCTCCCTTCCTTGGAGCCCTGCTGGCGCACGCCGCCCAGGTCCACGTCGGGCAGGCTCAGGGTGATGACCGGCGACAGTTCGGTGGCGCCGTACCCCTCCATGGGCCGTACCCCGAACTTCTCCTGGAAGGAGTCGGCCAGCTTCGGCTTCAGTTTTTCGGCGCCGGTCATGACCAGGCGCAGGGTGGCGAAATCCTCCTTTTTGGCCCGGCGGATATAGGCGAGGAGGAAGGTCGGGGTGGCGATGAGCAGGGTGGAACGGTGCTCGCGCAC
>JARKOC010000215.1 GCA_029975915.1 Bryobacteraceae bacterium | reverse complement strand
GCTTACCAGGGCATGGAAGACACGCGCGCCATGATCGCGACGATCGGCAAGGCCAAGACGCTCGGCGAGCGCTCGCTGGGCCATCCCGATCCCGGCGCGCTGTCCACCACGATCATCCTGAAAGCCATGGCCGACTACGTGACCGGCCTCTAGCCCACCACGTCAGGCCGATCGGGACGTTTCAATTCAACACGGATTGAACGGATGACACGGATTTTCACGGATGAAGATGGGTTAAAAGATTGACTCTACGGTAAAAGTCGTGCGTACTGGTTTGAACAAGGGGTTCAAACCCCTTGTTTGCACTCGTTCTACCGTTGAGCCAAAAGATTTCGTCCCTGGAGTCCGTGTCATCCGGATGAGGATGCGCGGCGTGGAAATCGCTGATAGGGCTTGCGGCTGTTGTCCAGGATGATGCGCTTGACCTCGGCGGCCGGGCCAAAGTTCAAGAGCAGCCCGATCTCGCATTCCGTGGCGCGTAGATAGTTGTGAAGCTGGCTGTGATGGGCCGGGTCCAGGCGCTCGACCGTTTTGAGTTCCAGGATAACGATGTTGTCCACAATGATGTCCGCGAAGAACTCCCCAACGATGATGCCCTCGTAGTGCACCCGCAGAGGGGCTTGCTGAGTGACAGCCATACCCGCCTGACGCAGCTTGTGTGCCAGCGCATTTTCGTAGACGCTTTCCAGAAACCCATAGCCCAGTGTGTTGTAGACTTCGTAGAACAGGCCAATGATCTTCCCGGTCAGGTCGCCGTGCCGAAAATCGCTTTTGACCACGTCTTTCCCTTCTTCTGCCATTGCCGTGTTAATCCCTCATATCCGTGTCATCTGTGTTGAGTTGAAACGTGTCTTTCACACGCGACAGCCTGACACGCGGGCAGGGGGAGCCGTCGGGGAGGGCGCAGAGGGGGGACGCGCCATTGGGGATGGGACAGCCGATCCGGCCGAGCAGGGCGGCCACCTCGCACAGGGGGAAGCCGACCACGTTGTTATAGCAGCCCTCGATCCCGGCTACGAGCGCCCCGCCGAGGCCCTGGATCGCGTATGCCCCCGCCTTATCCAGCGGTTCGCCGGAGGCGGCGTAGGCCGTGATC
>JARKOC010000213.1 GCA_029975915.1 Bryobacteraceae bacterium | reverse complement strand
GCCCACCGGGAAGACGTTCACCAGACCTTCGGCCTTGGCCTTGGCGATGATGTAGGAGGTGACGGCCTTGTTGTCATTCACCGGCTTGGTGTTGGGCATGCAGGCAACGGAGGTGAAGCCGCCGGCTGCCGCGGCCCGCGTACCGGTGACGATGTCCTCTTTGTATTCCAGGCCCGGATCGCGCAGATGGACATGCATGTCGATGAGACCGGGGGAGACAATCATTCCTTTAGCATCAATCGCCTCGACCCCTTTGCCGGTAGTCAGTTTCTTGCCGATTTCCTTGATCATTCCATCAGCTACCAGAATATCCAGTTTCTCGTCCAGACCCTGCGACGGGTCGATAACGCGACCCCCTTTTATCAAAAGATTCATATGTCACCTCGTGAACTACATGTTCAAGGTTCAAAGTTCAAAGTTCAGGGTTCGATGATTGTTGATTCAGATTTCAGCTTTAAACCTCGAACCTCAATCCTCGAACCTGATTCTATTCCGTCGGGCCGCCGCCGCTCACGTGGTACAGCATGGACATCCTGACCGCCACGCCGTTTTCCACCTGTTCAAGGATTACGGAGTTGGCGCCGTCTGCCGTCTCGGAGGAGATCTCGACCCCGCGGTTCATGGGACCGGGGTGCATGACCAGGACGCCCGGCTTCGCCATCTTCACCACGTCGTCGGACAGGCCGAAGTAGCGCGAATACTCCCGCATGGTGGGGAGGAGGGTCTTGCCCTGCCGCTCCAGCTGGATGCGGAGCATCATGATCACGTCCGCGTCCTCGACCGCGTCCCGCATCCTGCCGCACACGGTAACGGCGCCGAGCCGTTCCACGCCGGGGGGAATCAGGGTCGGAGGACCGGACAGGAAGACCTTCGCTCCCATCTTGGTCAGGCCGTAGATGTTTGAGCGGGCGACCCGGCTGTGGGTGATGTCGCCCACGATGGCCACTTTAATCCCTTTAAGTGTCCCCAGCTTTTCCCGCATGGTCATCATGTCCAGGAGTCCTTGTGAAGGGTGCTCGTGCTGTCCGTCGCCGGCATTGATCACCGAATAGGAGACACGTTTCGCCAGGTAGTGGTGGGAGCCGGAGATGGCGTGGCGCATGACGATGATGTCCGGCTTCATGGCCTCGATGTTGCGTGCCGTGTCCGACAGGGTCTCTCCCTTCTGTACGGCGCTGGTGGAAGCGGAGATGTTCAGG
>JARKOC010000209.1 GCA_029975915.1 Bryobacteraceae bacterium | reverse complement strand
GATCGCCGGGTTGCCCATCCGGAATGAGACGCCGAAGAAAATCGCCCAGGTCAAAGTGCAGGCGCTGCTGTGCCTGCGCGACCAGCTCAAGGCGGCCGTGATCGCACGGGTGTTCAACCCGCTGGCGCACCCGCTGGTGGGCTACCTGCTGGTCGACGGCCAGCGCACCGTGACCGAAGTTGTCGCCGCCCAGGGACATCTCCCGGCCCTCGAGGGCCTGGATTATCAGAGCGCCGGTGGGACGATCGCGCTTCCGGCGGGAGGTGCGCGGTGAGCAGAAAGAGTTCCGCAACAGATCAGACCATCAGCAGTCACGGTTACAGACTGCTTTGGAAACCAGGTCATCCTCTGGCTGACGTTAGGGGGTATGTCTACGAGCACCGCATTGTGGCCGAGGAGATGCTTGGGCGTCCGCTGCTACCGGGAGAAATAGTCCATCACAAGGATGGGAACAAGTTGAACAACTCCCCGGATAACCTGGAGGTCTTGGAAAGCATATCTCACCATATGGCCGAGCATCGAACCAGCGGGAAGAGGATGCGCAATCCAGGCGAGCCAAATGTGATGGTGCGGTGTGCCTGTGGCTGCGGACAAGAATTTCTAAGGTTTGATCGAAACGGGCGACCCAGGGAATTTGTCTCAGGACACAACATCCGGCCTGGAGGTGGGGCATGAGCAAGACCAACATCGCGTGGACGGACGAGTCAATCAATCCTTACGGCTGGATTTGCCGCGAGATCAGCCCTGGGTGTGCCCACTGCTACGCTCACGCCCTCGCCAAGCGGGCCGGAAAGGATTTCCACGGCGCGTTTTACAGCCGCTGGCCCGCCGCCATGAAGGAAGTCAAGGCCGTCAAGCCGGGATCGACAGTGTTTCTCAACTCGTGCTCGGACACCTACTTCGCCGAGGCCAGCGATCAGGACGTGCACCGCGTTCATAATCTGGCCCTCGCTCGACCCGATGTCACGTGGCTCATCCTCACCAAGCGCCCGGAGCGGGCCTACCACCTGCGCGACGTGCTGGCCTGGCCGGCCAACCTGTGGCTGGGGGTGAGCGTCGAAACGGCCGACTACCTGTGGCGGATCGACTACGCGCTGGCGACGCCAGCGGCGGGCGTGTTCATCAGCGCCGAGCCGCTGCTGGGCGACATTGGTTGTTTGCTGCGGCCGTACCTGGACGAGCGCGGGTATGTCTGGCGGAACAAAGAAGTTCCCGATGACGTGCACGACCTGGGCAGGCTTCGCGCCGTCGGATGGGTCATCTGTGGCGGCGAAAGCGGCGCGAACCGGCGACTGTTCGAGAAGCGCTGGGCGGCCAGTGTCATGTATTCCTGTGTCGAGTTCGGCGTGCCGTTCTTCTTCAAACAGGGCAGCGCCTTCAAGCCGGGGCAGGACCGCGAACTGAATGGGATGACCTGGGATGGGGTCCCGGCGGCGTTTGGCAAGCCGTCCCATCCCACCCCGCCTTCAATTTCTGGGGAGGAGAGCCGGGTCGCCGCGCCGGTGCAACTCGATCTGTTCGGAGGTGGACTGTGACCACTATCTACCTGATTTCCGATGATGGCTATGCAGATGTCAAAGGTCCAAACGCTCGCAAGATGGCCAACGTGCTGATCGCCGTAGCGGGTTGGCGCGAGTGCAGTGAGGCCGAATACGAGGCCATGCGCGACTGGATCGCCAGGCAAGAAGCCGCTGAAGTCCCGGATGAGCGTGAT
>JARKOC010000185.1 GCA_029975915.1 Bryobacteraceae bacterium | reverse complement strand
GTCCATGTAGAACTCGCCGCCCACGATCAGGTCCAGGTATGCCTTTTCGCCCAACCCTTTCACGATGCCGATCTCCGGCTTGATCACCCAGCGGTTGCCGCCCGGGCTCGCCAGCCGGTTCTTGTTGTACTGGCCCACCGGAAGGGTCAGCCAGGGGGTGAAGCCCACCCAGAACTTGTTCTTCGGGTCGTTGATGAACCAGAAGGTGGCGAGCACGATGGGGTCGCCGAAGCCGGTGGTCGAAAACTCGTGACCGTTGTTGAGTGTCTCGTAGGTGCCGCTCAGGCTGAGATCCAGAAAGGGGACGATGAACTGGGGGTCGATGGTAAAGCCGCCGTCGCCCAGCAGGGCCTTGCCGGCATTCACGTAGTAGACGTACCTGAGGAGCCCAACGTTCACGGTCTGGTTGAAATCGTCGCCCAGCTTCTCGCCATCCTTGTACAGCTTGTTGGCGCTGACATGGTTGAAGTAGGCGCAGAAGAGGGAGGTGCCGGCGGGAAGGGGAATGTAATCCCGCGCGTACGCCGCGGCCAGGGATACGTCCGGTCTGGCGAGCAGCAGGCCCATCACTGCAAGAACAAGCAGTCTTTTCATTGATATTCCTCCATCATTTCATGGTAGTGCATCGATATGCCGGTACCTGAATCCGCAAGGCCTTCACGCCTTCGCCTTCGCGGAACGCCTCGGTTTTCTGCATTGGCGCGAGTTGAGCCGGCCCGACGAAGGTCACCCGGCGTAACCGGCGTGAAACAGCATCGGCGACGTTCAAACCCCGGCATTCCGCTCGCCTCGCCGTTCAGGCCTCACGGATTCAGGCATTTCTCTACAGCGCCTCCTTGTATATCCTACGGATGTCGTCAATGGTTATCTTGCGCGGATTGAACAGGCAGCAGATGTCCTTGATGGCGTTGTCGGACAGTGCCGGGATATCGCTCTCCTTGACCCCGATCTCCGCGAGCCCGGCGGGAATGCCGATTATGCGCGACAGTTTCCTGATGGCCTCGACGCCTTTCTCCGCGGCTTCCATGTCCGTGAGACCGCATGTTCTGACTCCCAGGGCAACGGCGATGTCCGCGAAGCGCTTCGGCATTGCAATGAGGTTGAACGCGCACCCGTGCGGCAGCAGGATGGCGTTGCAGACGCCGTGCGGC
>JARKOC010000151.1 GCA_029975915.1 Bryobacteraceae bacterium | reverse complement strand
TCGGCTGTTGGCCAGCAAGATCTGTCGGTGGTACGTGCTGGTCGTGCTGGTGGGGTTTGCGCTCGTTCTGGTGGTGTTGTCCCCGTTCTATGCGAATGCGGTTGCTGCGGTTGGTGTGCAGCTGGTGGGCGTGGCCGGGCTATTGCTCGTCCGGGTGTTCGGGGAGCCTGATGCGGCGCCTGGCAGGGGAGTGCAGGTTGCGGTGACTCTGCTGGCGATGTGCGGGGTGTTGCTGGCGGCGCTTTCTCAGGCGGCGAGCGGGCTGGTGCTCGTTCTGGGTGTGGTCTGCGTGCTTGCCGTGAGCGGTCGGCTGGTGGTGCGTGGGTGGCGGCTGGTGGCAGCGGGGTCCGCTGTGGTCGCGGCGAGCTGGGCCTCGGTGTTCTGGTTGGCGAGCCGGGCGCCGTGGCCATCGATGTTGGCGGCGCCTGATGGTTTGAGTGAGGTCAGGCGGAAGCTGTGGGCGGATGCTCTCGCGTTGTGGGCGGCCCATCCGGTCCTGGGGGCGGGCCCTGGCGCGTTTCGGGAGTATTCGCATACGGCTGCTTCGGATCCGACCTTGGCAATGGTGCACTCGTCGGTGTTGCAAGTTGGTTCGGAGCTCGGCGCGGTGGGTGTTGTGTTGTTCGCTGGGCTCTTGGTGGTCGGGATGGTGCTTGCTGCTCGCTCGGGCGGGGCGGGTGCGGTTATCGGTGTGACTGCGTGGACGTGCTTGGCTGTGCACTCGTCCGTGGACCATCTGTATGAATTCTGGCCGGTGACGTTGGTCAGCGGGCTGGCTGTTGGGTTGGCTGGGGCTGGGGGACATTCTGAGCCGGGTGCGAAACGCTTGCTTCTTTGAGTACCCGGCTGCGGGGAAGAGCGGTTGCCCTCTCAGCAGGCTGCCTGTGATGTCATACCGCTTTCGGGCCCGCTTCCGCGTGCTGCGAGTTCTCCGAGGAGCAGGGCGGTGTTGTCCGACATGGCGGACAGTCGGGGGGCACGGGGCCGAACCAATCTCGGCGAGCACTAGGGGCACTGATTAAGCACCGGACGGGGCGCGATTCACGATGCTGGTTCGTGTGCCAGTGAGCGCTCGCGCTGCTGCACTCAAACGTCGGCCCTCCTTTTATGGACCCTGCTCCCTTCGAACTAATGCGGTTCACTTGGGAGGAATCAATCCCGATCGGGTGGCTCCTGGATGGTGAGCTCGCTCCGAGCGAGCGGATTGGTCGCTAAGAGGGATGGTGGATCAAGGTCTCAAACGTACTCAGGGCACTCTAGATCCCCAGACTCAAGCTGAGATCCGCAGCATGCTCGATGAATGTCCCGAGCCTCGAATTCAGCCCCTCACGTGGATTGAGTTCTCCAAGCGCGGTCATCCTGCCGGCGATGGCGTTCATAGGGCACTCAGCGGGTTGCTTCACGGTCGAGTGGTCTGTGGTCTCGGCATTTCCACGATTGGGATGAAAACGGGCTTGCGATGACATGGCGCGGCTACCCTATTTCTCTGCACCGAGAGCTTGCGGAGTGCGTAGAGGGATCTGCGCGGGGGGCCATGTAGCGTGTCAGTTTCTAGCTCAAAGGTTGACAGCTTCCCTCAGGCTGGGGCACGAATATCGTCGCGATCAGACGGGAAAAGCTGGACCAGCGGCGGAGGGCACCTTGCGGGGAGAGCTGACTCGTCCTGCGATCCCGAGGTCTAGAACTCGTGCTTTCCCGGCTATGGCCGGTCGCTCCACGACGTTGGAAACGCGTGTGCCGATCACACCGCAGCTGCTGCACCTACCCCGATAGGCGTATCGTGAAAATGGCCGCACCTCTTCACTCTTCAAGGTCGGCTCGCATACACGGCGGCTTTCTCGAGATCGACGATGTCGTCTCCGCCGACGTTCCCGCTCAGCGGTGTCGATCATCACCGCCGAGGACGAATGCCCTCGCCGCGATCTGCCGCGTCGAGAACTCCTTCGCCCGAAGTTGAGGCACGAGTATCGACTGGATATTACTTGGCTCCGAATCGCTCCTTCAGTCGCGTCATCAGCCATGTGGTGGAAGGAGCGTAGAAAGATGGCGCCGGAAAGTGCGCCTTCTCTGGGTGGAAGAGTACCGCAATCAGATCCGAAAGCCATTCAACCCCGAGATGCTCGACTCCCTACAAGAATTCGAGCTGGTCTGAAAGAATATGCTGGTCTTGCTGCATGAACAGATATTCGCTTTCCGGGGACACGCCATGGTTTGATCAGCACCTAGGCGGGGCATTGGATGCTCGGCCGTCGTAGCTACTCGCGCGAATGAGGGTAGTGGACTAGGATCTGGCCAAGTGGTCGCTTCTGTGCTTGCGGGCTGTCGACATCTGGAGGCCGATGAACTCGGGAGTCTGAAGCTTGAACCGCGTGCCCAACCCCTAGGCTTTCGGGAGTGTCTAATGGTTCCGCTTGCTGTTCTTAACCCGGATGTCCTGACATTGCTCCTGCAGGCGGGCTCCGAGATCCTGGGCGCCCCTGAAGCGCGCAAACTTGCGGCGCAGGCCGAGCAGAATGCGCAGCGCCGGCACGAGGAGTCGAAGTCAGCGGCAGATGCTCGTCATCAGGAGTTGCTGACCATTGGAAAAGAGCAACTCGAGACCTTGGCGTCTGACCTAGAGTTGCAGACCGAGCAATTGGAAATGAGCCGAGAGGGGCTTCGCCTGCAGCAACGGATCGCGGCGCAACAGGACGCTCACTTCTCGATTCAGACTAAACAGGCATGGGCTATCTTTCGTCAGACGCCGGAGGGGCAGTATTACCGAGCCTGGGAAACCGCTGCGTTTCAGCTCTTGGGGGTTGTGTCTGCAAGAGATAAAGCGCTAAGCGAGGCCCTGAGTACGGAGGCGGGCCGTCTGAATGCAGAATTGAGAGACGCCGTGTTCGCAGAGCCGGAGATTCAAGAAGAATCGCTTATTGAGCTGGAAGAGGTTTCGCAGCCTGAGGTTCCGGATCAATCCTCCTGCATGAAGCCGACAGAACGTGCGCGCCGAGCGATCCGCAATGCAACTGCGGTAGGCCTAACACTAGTTGTCATCCTTTTCGGCGTGGTTGGCTTTGCCGTCGCGTCAGGGATGTCCGTACTTTATTCTTGGCTCGCAGACAAGACTGCTCCGAGCTGGGCGCTGCTGCTCTCGTGGTGGGGGTGGGTTTTGCTGATTCTTGGAGTGATGGTCACCTGGGCTGTCCTGTTAGCTATCGTGACAAGGGGCCACGATGAGCGTGAGTTTGACAGGGACCAGTTCGTTATTGCAGAGGCCTCCTATGCTAAGCTGTTGCGCGCATATCGGGATGCTCAGGAACGCAACGCTCTGATTGCAAAGAAGAATGCCGAGATCTCGGACTCGCTGGCGCGAAGTCGCGCCGAGCGCGAGGCCGTTCGTAGGATGTTTGAATTGAGAGTTGCTGCAATGCAAAATGAACTGGCTGCGGTTCAGGAATTTGATTGGATGGAAAACCCAGAACAGGGGCGCGCTGCGATCAAGGAGATTATCCAGACTGCGGCGCGTGGCCGAATTGAGCATCCTGAGCCTGCAGAACTCCCGCGGCTGGAACTACCGCGTCTCAGGCCTGCTTCGGACGGGCCGACTCCTAACCTAGTAATTGTCTTGCAGAGGCTGAACACAGACGGCCCCGAAGACAACCCAATCGGAGGCGAGGCATTCATCGGCCAGTAGTGATTGCGATGTGATGGGGCGACGAACATCTTCGCTTCACAAAGCTGCGCCGGCAGCTTGGGGTGAGCCATCCATTTCCCGGAGTCATTGGAGTCTGAGACCCGACTGGGCTCATTTTAGTGCGTATCTGAGGTTTTGATCTTGGCGAGGGTGTCCGTGTGCTCGGCGTGGACAGGTTGGCTGGCGGTGATGGTCTGGGCGGCGTCCGTGAGGGTGACGTCGCGGTATTGACGGAAGGTGCGGACGAATTTCTTGATGGTCCATCCGGTGGCTTGTTCGATGTGGTGGCTGACGGCCAGCGCAGCGAACACGACGACTAGGTGAGCGTCGATCGATTCCTTCTTGTGGTGGTAGACCGGGCGGGCTTTCAGATCGTGTTTGGACATCCGGAACGCGTGTTCGACATGCCACAACTGGTGATACGCGCCGATCACGAACTCTGGTAGGTGTTCTCCTGAAACGCCTGCACGCCGAGCTGGCTGATCACCCGGATACTCTGTCGCGTTTCGAGGTCGGCTCGACCGGTCGGGCCGCTACGAGCTGGAAGAACGCCTCATGATCGATCACGGTGAACCCGAGACGTCCTCAGCAAGCACCGATCGCATCCATCAGGAGTTTCGATCGCATCCCGGCGACTACGGCGACCGCCGCCGCCGGCGCACCGTGGAGATCGATACCCAACTCGAAGGCGGGCTGGCCGGAGTGGAGTATGTCTTGACCGGCCCGCATCAACGCCGCCAGCTCCTCCGCGTCGGTATGGGCCGACCCAGATGCTCGACGATCATCCGACGGCCGTACTTGGTCTCCATGAGCTGCACCGCTGTCGCACCCGACCGGGTCTTCACTTTCCGCAGGTACGGGCTCACAGGCCCGATTCTGACCACCCCTTAGCTTAGTAGCCCAGTAGCGCCCTGCGCTGCGGCAGCCAGGCAATGGCGTCCCGGATTCCATCCGCTTCGGTTAGTTTGGTGGACCAGTCGAGCAGCTCGGAGGCTTGATCGAGGGTGGTGTAGACCCCGCAAACATCGCCGG
>JARKOC010000144.1 GCA_029975915.1 Bryobacteraceae bacterium | reverse complement strand
ATCGGCTGGAACCAGGGCTCGGTGCCTTCTTGTTCCAGGGTCTCGGTGACGACCGAGTCGGTGCCCGTGAAGCCTTCTTCGCCGTCACCGGGCTTGGGAGCCAGCGCGAACGAGAGCACGAAGATCGCGATGATGGCGGCGATCAGACCGAAGGTGATCCAGGGATTCTTCTTAGACATTGCTGGTCTCCTCAGCGTTCGCCTGGGGAGCAGCGATCGGGTCGATGATGCCGCGGCGTTCCAGTTCGGGACGCACGACTCCGGCCAGGAAGCGGAAGAGCAGCACCCCGACGAAGCCTTCGGCCACGGCCAGCGGGATCTGGGTGATGGCGAAGACGCTCAGGAACTTGGCTGCGGCGCCGGCGAAGCCGGAGACCGGGTCGGGATGCGCGATGGCCAATTGGATCGAGGTGACGACGTAGGTGCTGAGATCGGCGAAGAACATCGCCGCGAAGATCGCTATCGACGATCCAAATCTGCGCAGCAGCCGATAGGCTCCGTAGCCGATCCACGGACCGGCGATCGCCATCGAGAAGACGTTCGCGCCCAGCGTGGTGATTCCCCCGTGGGCCAGCAGCAGCGCCTGGAACAGCAGCACCACGGTGCCCAGGAAGGCCATTACCGGTGGTCTGAACAGCACCGCCCCGACACCGGTGCCGGTGGGGTGCGAGGAGCTGCCGGTCACCGACGGCAGCTTGATCGCCGAGAGCACGAAAGTGAAAGCTCCGGCGACGGCCAGCAGCATTTTGTTCTCGGTGGATTCGCGAGCTTCCTTGATGACGCAACGGGCGCCGTGGATGACGAATGGAGCGGCTGCCACATACCAGGCAGCACATTGAAGTGGCGGTAGGAATCCTTCGGCGATATGCACGAATCTCTCTCCTTTTGAGATGACGCGTCCCAATAATTCGATGCATCAAGGCGAGTTTCTGACTCCCGTTCGTATGAACGTTCACAGTGGCGCGACCGTGCCGGCTCTTCCCGGCTTCCTCGTCACTTGACGCATATGAGACTCTAG
>JARKOC010000121.1 GCA_029975915.1 Bryobacteraceae bacterium | reverse complement strand
GCCGTTCGGCATCCTCGGCGCGCTCGCCTTCAACTGGCTGCGCGGGCTCCACAATGACGTCTACTTCCAGATCGGCCTGCTGGTGCTTATCGGCCTGGGGGCGAAGAATGCCGTACTCAGGGTCACCTTTGCCGTTGATCTGCGCAAACAGGGGCTGTCCGTCCTCGATGCGACGATCAAGGCCGGCGAGGAGCGGTTGCGGCCCATCATCATGACGTCGCTGGCGTTCATCTTCGGCGTGCTGCCGCTGGCAATCGCCACCGGCGCGGGCGCCAACGCCCGCCACTCCATCGGCACCGGCATCCTGGGGGGCATGATCGGCGAGGCTACCCTGGCCATGCTGTACGTGCCGCTGTTCTTCTATATCTTCGACCGGCTGGCCGAACGAGGCAGGAAAGAAGGGCATGCTCCCGGGGAGCCCGAACCGGATGGTTCCACCGGCGGCACGATCCGAGGCTCGGGGACGACGTCCCGAAAACGGCGGTTTTTTGAAAAGATGGCGGAGAGGGCGAGGTTATTCACCAGGAAATCCAAAGATTGAGCTTCCGGTGTCGCCCCCCCTCATCCGCCCCTCTGGGGCGCCTTCTCCTTTAGGCCCTGCGGGTCCCCATGGAGAAGGGGTACGGCAAGATACCCTCTCCATAAGGGAGAGGGTGGCGCAAAGCGCAGGGTGAGGGGAGAAGATCATAGAGAAGTAACTCAGAAGAAGCCCGAATCAGCTAAGGTTAAAGGAGGCGACCCTCATGCGGCGACTTTTCTTTCTCATATTCGCGGTATCCCTCACGGGCTGCATGGTCGGCCCCGACTACCGGCGTCCGACGGTGGAGATACCCCCCTCGTACCGATATGAGAGCAGGGATGCCCAAACCACGGCGAATACCGTCTGGTGGAAGCAGTTCGGCGACCCGGTCCTCGATGAGCTCATAGCACAGGCGCTTGCCAACAACCGGGACATCGCGATAGCCGCCGCCAACATCGAGCAGGCCTCCGGAGCGCTCACCCAGGTCCGTGCGGCCCTCTTCCCCCAGGTGAGCTACGGTGCGAGCGCCACCCGTCAGCGGCGCAGCGAAAAAGCCTCCGGGCTGGCCTCTTCTCTCGTGCCCAACCCCCAGGAAACCTTCCAGCTGTTTGCCGGCGCCAGCTGGGAGATCGATCTCTGGGGCCGTATCCGCAGGCTTTCCGAGGCGGCGCGCGCAAACATGCTCGCATCCGTGGAGGCGCGCCGCGGCGTGATCCTCTCTCTGGTGGCTTCTGTCGCGCAAAACTACTTCCAACTGCGCGGCCTCGACGAGCAGTTGGCCATCACCAAGCGTAATCTGGCCAGTTACCAGGATTCGGTCAAGCTGTTCGAACTGCAGTTCAAATACGGTCAGGTATCACAGATGAACGTCGAGCAGGCACGCACCCAGTCCGAGTCCGCCGCGGCGACCATCCCCCAGATTGAGAACCAGATCGCCCAGGTGGAGAATGCCATCTCGAGACTGCTGGGTCGCAACCCCGAACCCGTGCCCCGGGGCAAGTCGATCTATGAGCTGGTCCTGCCGGCCGTACCGGCCGGGGTTCCCTCGGAAGTACTGGAAAACCGGCCCGATATCCTGCAGGCCGAAAA
>JARKOC010000085.1 GCA_029975915.1 Bryobacteraceae bacterium | reverse complement strand
GGGGGATGGGCTTCATTTCGGGCTCTCGATCCCCAGCTGGTCGGCTAGCGCAGCGACGGCGGACATGACCTCAATGCCCGCTCCTTCGCGTGGGACCGGTAACCGGTTCGTTGCGGCGACGCTGACGATCTCCCGGTCCGGAATTGGCGGATTCAGCAGCCATTCCCGGTAGTCCGCTGTGAGCACCTCGAAGTGGGCGCGTCGATCAACTCGGGTCTGTGTCCACCGGTTCACGACAATGCCGGCCAACTCCAGGCGTGGGTTGTAGAGGGTGCGGACTGACGCGATGGTCTGCAGGATCTCAGCGATCGCGTTGACGCTCGACGAGCGCGGCTCGGTCACGATCACTGCCATCGAAGCAGCCGTCAGCGCGTTCACCGTCAGCATGTCCAACGATGGCGGGCAATCGACCAGCACCGCGACATAGGCGTCAGGGAGAGCGGCGATCACATCGCGCAGGCGTGACTCACGTCCCAGGCTTTGATCGAAGGCTCGATCCGCCAGGCCGCGTTCGGCAGGAATCACGTCCACAGGGCCCCAGGGATCTGCCGCGGGAGCCGTCGCGAGCCGCACCGCCCCGCTCAGATCGGCGGGCCGCGCCGGCGCGAGTAGGTCCGCTAGCGTCACACGGCCGTCGCTCTCGATACCGAGAATCGTTGATGCATTCGCTTGCGGATCGGCGTCGATCACAAGGACTCGGCCTCGCGCAGACAGCACATTCGCCAAGGCTGTGGTCAACGCCGTCTTGCCCACGCCGCCTTTCTGGTTGCAGATCGCCACCACCGGTATCATCGCGCCCTCCCTCATGTGCCTTCACTGGTTATGAGTGCGTCCAGACGGTGGAATGAATCGATATCCACAGGGTTTCTTGTGAGAGTCCATCTGGCGCACCTGCCAGCGATTCCGTATCCGCTGACATGAGTGGTGTGGGATGTGGTGGGCACGAGCTATAGAGCGATTGGGTCGATCGCTCTCTCCCGCTGAGTTCGGCCAAGAGATCTCCCGCTGGAGTGGCGCCGGTCGCCACATAACGCGGAATTCCATCCGCTCAAGAAGAGGAGGGAGACGCCTCCAGTAAGCAGCCTTCGGTCAGAGAACTGACAGGTTTGCCCCTACGATCGGGATCTCTGTCACCGACAATCTCCGCCAAGGACGACCCGCAACAGGCTGCCAAGGCGCTGGTGGACTGGCTGAGCAGTACGGGCCCGCAGCATCGGATATGGGTGTTGGATGACGTTGACGACGTGACGAATTCACTGTGCGAGGCGCTGGAATGCATGTACTGCTCGCCGGAGGAAGCCTGTCACGGCAGAGAGAGGTCTACAGCCATGACCATGCGGTCTGCTACTTGGAGGCGGTGGCAGGTGTCCGAGGCGGTGCCACGGTAACGAAGATCTTGACCTGCCGTCGGTGGCCGGGGTGCGCCGGCACGAGGTCCGGATACGCTTGTGAAGGTGAAGAAGGGCAACAACTTGGTCCCCGGTGAACCCCGGCTCGGTTGGCTCTACATCAAGGGCGGCCCCGATCCCGTGAAGACTGCGGCGATGCTTCTTGACACGGGATCATCCATTGAGCTGACTCTGCCCCTTGATGAGTCGAGTGGTCGAGACTTTCCACACAGCCGTTGGTGGTCGGACGAAGTCATGCATTTGGATGACCCAGCTCGTACCAAGCACAGTTACGCTCCTCCCCGAGTACTCGTCTTTCAGGACAGTTTCGGCGAAGTCGCTTTGGTCGGTTGCAGGGCGACCAGTTACCGCAGCAACCTCGTGGCAGGGCACGGCAGGATTGTGTCCAATTTTGCGGTACTTGGCGGCAGCCATTTCGGATATGAGGAGATCAACGGTATGCGCACCGAGTCACCGGCGATCGCAACGTGGACGAATCTCAGCGCTATGTCCGTCGAGGTTGGGAAAGATGAGAAGGCCAGGGTGCAGACAGTGAAGATGTCGCTGTCGAGCCCGCCAGCGATCTCGTTATCGCACAGTCTCAACACGGAGATGCGCATGGCCTGGCGAACAGATAGGCATACGGGCGGATTCGTCGCGTCTGAGGCGGTTCAGATCCAGACATTGGTGAAGTCGACTAAGACTTGGGACGAGCATCTCAGCCTGCATGGAGCCGTGCTTGAACTCGTATCGATCGCGGGCTGGAAGCCGTTCGGCTTCTCGAACATCGAAGTGCTGCTGAATGCCGACAGGGCGAAGGTCGCCTTGGAGGACTACGAGGAGCCGCGATGGCGGAACGTGGCCCATCATCGGCTCCCGAAGCAGAGCGATTCTGTTGATGGCGTGAAGTTCCTCTTGCCGTATAGCGAGGTCGGCCCCCGCGGCATCAGGCGGTGGTTGAAACTCCGCGACGAGTACGACCGGGCCATCGAAGCGCTTCTGAGCATCCTGCGTTCTGATACGCCATGGAGTCCGTCGAGCGTCGTACAGGGCGGGATCGCGCTCGAATCCCTGGGCTACGCGATCGACGTGAACAAGAACAACGGCTCCCATCTCAATGGACATAAGCAGATGTCATTCAACGCGGCCCTGCAGGTGATCCTGGATGACATGGAGGTCAAGCCGTTCGCTGACACAGCTGAGTGGATCAAGCGCGCGAACTCCGCTTACATGGGCGCGAAGCACCCGGACCGCGGAGATATGCCTGACTCGCTCGATCTAAGCAATTCGCTCCGCGAGAACCTCCATGTCCTGCGTTTTTGGATCGGTTCGCAGCTAGGAGTGAAGCCGACAACTCTTCTCAACGGACTCAACGTCGACCGGTACCGTGCTCCGTTTCGCATCGCGAATTGAATTTGACCGGTTTCCCTACCAACATTGCGCAGTTGGGTATTCAGCGCGGCCCTCAGCTTGCAGCCACGGCTCTTGGCCAACCTAGCGGTCGGGCACCCGTGCGCGTCAGGCCACGGCGGCCGCTGCCGCCGCTCGCAATCTGTCCTGCCCCAGCAGAACGTAACCCTGGGTGGTCGTCGGACTCGTGTGGCCCATGAGTTGCTGCGTAGATAGGAGGTCGCCGGTCTTGCCGAAGACCGTTGTCGCGAAGCGATGGCGCAGCTGGTGAGCCGACCATTCGCCGTCGGCGGCGTCCTTGATGAGTCTGCCGACTCTGTCTGCTGTGAGGTGCTGTCCTTCTTCATCCGAAGGAAACACCCAAGTGGCCGCTTCGAGAAGTCGCCTGGCAATGTCGTCGGGAAGAGGCAGTATGCGGTCCTTGCGCCCTTTCCCGTGGACGACCAACGACCACCCAACGAGGTCTTGAATCAGATCGTTGCGATGCACCCTGGCGATCTCGGCACGACGCAGCCCGAGTTGAGCTCCCAGATCGATCATCAACTGCACACGCGGTTCCGAAGCTGCGCGGGCAGCCTTCCAGATCGCGTCAGGAACCGGTCGCGGACAGGGTCCAGGTCGTCTGACGGCCGGCAGGTTCTCGGCCGGGTCAGTCGTGCAGTAGCCGTACTTCGTAGCCCAGGTGAAGAAGGTCCGCAG
>JARKOC010000084.1 GCA_029975915.1 Bryobacteraceae bacterium | reverse complement strand
CCGCTGGCGGCCGTACGAGCGATTCGGCGATGCCAGGCAACTCTGCCACGCGCATCTGCGCCGGGACTTCCAGGCCGCGATCGACCGTGGCGGCATTGCGCGTCCGCTCGGCCGGCGGCTGCTCGCTGCCAGCGACGACCTCTTCCACGTCTGGCATGCATACCAGCGCGGCGACATCGACCGCCCACGCATGGTGCGGGACATGGTGTCAATCGAGAAGGCTTGGGACGCGGCCGTGACCGCAGCCACCGAGACCAGCGACCACCGGCTCGCCGTGCTGAGCGCCGACCTGTGGAGACAGTGGGATTGCCTGTGGACCTTTGTGCGGGTCGAAGGCGTCGAACCCACCAACAACGACGCGGAACGGGCCTTGCGGCCTGCTGTCCTCTGGCGCAAGGGCTGCTTCGGTACGCGCAGCGACGGCGGCAGCACCTTCGTCGCACGGATGCTCACCGTGGTGCATACGGCCAAGCGTCGCCGGGTCGATCTCGTGCCCTGGCTTCGCGATGCCTGCGAGAACGCCGCCGCCGGCTTGGCTCCCGCACCACTCCTGTCTGGCTGAACCTGCATCACGCTACACCGGGTGAACGGTTACGATTTCGATAGCCATAAGCCCCCGGGGTGCATAGGTCGCGTTGATCTTGCAAGACTTGGGCCTGGCAGCCTGCCGAGACGGCCAGGCCGGTGCGGGGTTCTGGGAATTCAACGGGGATCCGCAGACGACGGTGGGGTCAGAAGATTCTCGCCAGGGGTCCAGGATCTGCGCGCCTGCTCTTTGATTTCCCCGGCTTCGCTTTGCAGGCCGGCTTCCGCCCTGGTCGAGACTGCCTCGGGCTCGGCTGCAGGCTTCGCCCGGGCTGTTCCGGCTGGTACCACAGGCCCCTCGGCTTCCATGATGCGAACAGGCACCCCATTGGGAAAGGTGACTTCGCGGGCCTCGTCCGGCAGCGAAATCCCCGATTCCTGAAAGGCCCGTTTGACCAGCCGAATGACGGATGATTTCACCTTCACCCAACTGTGTCGACCGCCGTCGAGCCAGAAATAGACCCGCAGGTTCACCGTGGCCGAACCAAGGTTTTCCACCAGCACCAGGGGTTCGGGTTCCTTCAGAACAGCGGGATGTTCAGCCAGCACCTTCAAGGCGACTTCCTGGGCAAAAGGGATGGAATCGTCGTAGCCGATACCCACGGCGAAATCATCGCGGCGATTGGGATTGCTGGTGAAATTGCGCAGCGTGCTTTTGAAGACGGCCGAATTGGGGATCTGCAGTTGGTTGCCGTCCAGTGTCATCAGGACTGTCGTGCGCGCGGTCAACCGCTGGACGTAACCCGTGACGCCTGCCACCTCGACCAGATCGCCCTCGCGAAACGGTTGCTGCAAACTGAGAAACAGGCTGGCAAGGAAATTCTCGGTGATGTCGCGGAATGCGATGCCCAGCACCAGACCAATCAACCCTGTTCCACCCAGGACCGTAAGCGCCAGTTGCGTAAGCCCGGCGATGCGCAGCACCAGGTACAGGCCGCCAAGCATCACAAGTATTCCGCCGGCACAAGCCATTACTTCGCGCAGAAGATGGCTGCGGGATGGAGCCAGAAGTCTGCGACGCAGTACGCGCACCATCAATCTGGCGAAGAACCATGAGATGGCGATCACGACTGCCGCCACCACGATCAGGGGCAGCAATCGAACGAATCCCCGCACCAGATCGGTCAGTACCTGAAAGGTTGGATCGAAATCCCAGACCGCCGTTGGAACCACAGCGATTTGATTGACCACTGCAACCACGTCCTGCGTATTCTTCGCCAGATTTCCGGCCCAATGCTTGTATTCATCGCTTTCCGTGGTTCCCTTCAGGAATACGATTCCTTCCCGGACACTTACATCGGGCGCGCCAAACCATCCTGTCGCTTCAAGAATGTCCTTGATTCGTTGGCTGATCTCGTCATCCTCGGCCACTGGCTGGACTTCGACCTTGCCTGGGGCTTCGGGTTTGCCGTCAGATGCCTTCGCCGGCACCGGCTTGTCCTGGCTACCGTCCAACTGTTGGGCGGCAACCGAGGTGAACGTAAGGAAGGCGCCGCACAGGATCGTGGCCACGCCCCAGGTTCGAACCAGGACCATGACGACGTTGATAGCCATAAGCCCCCGGGTGCACCGGTTGCGTTGGTCATGCAAGACTTGGGCCTGGCATCAGTCGGGAGGGCCGGGTGGCAGTACCGATTCGAAGCGGCCGGATGCTCGCGGGTCGGTTCCATCGGGTTCCTGGCTGATTGCTGCAAGCAGGGCGGCCCGGTTCGCGACACCGAAACGGCGGTGCAAGCGCTTGACGTGGTTGTGGACCGTGTGGGGACTAAGGCCCAGAGCGGCGGCGACCTCCTTCTCGCTCATGCCCTGCCGAAGTGCCTCCAGGACCTGTTGCAACCGCGGCGGCAGACCGGTTCTTCTGCCACCCAGGGGAACAAGGGCGCCGTCCCTCGCCAGGGTACCAACCTCGCGAGTCACCAGTTCCAGGAACCCGATTTCCCGGGTGGTGAAATCCCGGTCTCCTGCCTGCCGCCAGAAGTCCATCATCAGCATCCGGGAGTCCCCTATCGGGCATCGGCACAGGATCGCGTGGTCCAGGCCGAGTCGTTGGAAAAGCATGCGGTAGGAGTCGCTGGCGTACCAATCCCGCATGTCGATCAGTTGGGAGCGCGCCCTGACGGCTGTGCGGTTCCTGACCTTTCTCCAGGCGATGAGGGTCGGGTCCCTGGACGCCACCTCCCGGGCCCAGAACTCCTGGAAAACCGCCAGCACCTTGTCCATGTCGGGCCCGTGAAGAAAGAACCGGTCACCTGGCGATGCTTGTCCCTGTCCCGAGGCCAGACCAGGACCGCCCTCGACAAAGGCTGACAGGCGAATGCCCATGTGGCCCGACAGGCCGTCACCCAGGCGCCTGCACCATGCCTCTGGATTCCGGCCCAGTTCCCGACATCCACCCAGCAGCATGTATGCCGTCTTGATATCGTTCGGCCGGAGTTTCGCGATGCGATGCGTTGCCATTCTGGGAAACGCCCCCCCGGAAGTCCAGGCCATTATCGCAGTTTCTTCCGCCAATTGCAGTGCATCAACAGCAGCGAGCATAGCATCAGCAGGAACAGGATCGCAGGACCCGGGCCGGTCGTCACCTTCACGGTCGCGCAACCGCCGCCCTTGCCACCGGTCCCGGGAACATCACTACCCGGCGAAACGCCGTCGCCCTGGGACGCATCTGTGAAGGCATTTCCGTCGGGAACGTTGGGCCCCAGGTCGTTGCCACCCTGCCAGGCATCCTGTCCCGGACCTGGATCGCCGATGTCCTCGGAGGTCGAGGTCCCGGTGTCCTCGATCGGGGCCGCGTCCCCGCCCGTATCCGGTATCACCACGATGCCTTCCTGAACCGTCAGTACCACCTCTACCACGGCCGTGGGATCGGTTTCTTCGGGTGGAGCGAACAGCCGAAGTTCACCGTTGTGCTGGCCCGGAGCCATGTCGAATGCGGCTATCCTGACATCGATCTCGCTGGTTCCCCTGCCGACCAGGGGCAACACATCGGACAGGAAGGCCCCGAACGTCTCGATACGCCAGGGGATGTCTTCGTCACCGGGAAACGACAAAGCCACCTTGGCAGAAGCCGGGGTCTCGTCCTCGGTTCCTGCTTCGACTGTCAGCGTTTCCGGGTCAAGAGTCGGCAGCGGCGCTGCCAGGGTCATGACGGCCTGCAGACGGGCCAGTTCCTGGGATGGGTCACCGGCCCGATGAAAGACGATGGTCCCGTTGTATGTACCGGCAGTCCTGCCCGCTGGATCCACGTCCACGAACACCATGCCGTGGCCGATCCCATCGGCAGGGCGGACCCGCAGCCAGTCTTCATCCATCGACGCTTCCCAGGCCAGGCCCTCTTCGCCGACGACCACAGCCGCATTCTGCGCTGCAGCAGGACGTCCACCCGCAGTGCCGCCGAATGCCAGCGAAGTGGGCTGGACCGTCAGTGCCGCGGGATCCTCGGCCAGGACGACAAGGGTCACCGGGATGTCGAAAGAGTCCCCGGGAAGGCCCAGATCCGGACCCACGCCGATGACCCCCTGGTGGTTTCCGGGCTTTCCGACATCCGAGACGGTCACGGTCAGAATGGCATCGCCACGTCCGAAGGTCGGAGCCACTGTCAGCCAGTCCTCGCTGGGGGTCACTCGCCACCTGGGCTCCCCGCCGCTTGTGCCAAGGATCGCCACCTCCTGTGCCGGAGCCATGGGCCGGCTTGGGTAGGCCACGAACGTCATGCGGTCGGGGTTTGCGGCCATTCCTGCCTCGTCCGACGCCTGGGGCATTGTCACTTCCAGCGTCGGCCCCCCCACGCTGACGACAGTGTTGGCATTGCCGGCATGGGGGTCTGTCACAGTACGGACGCGCACTTCGTATGTCCGTTCAGGGGTCAGACCCGACACCAGCCAGACCGCGTTGGACAGATTGGAGGTGTCCACGTTGATCCGTTCGCTGGTGACACCGCCCCCGCCCTTGCTGGTCAACGAGACCCTGTAGCGTCCCGGGATCGCGGGCCATTCCACCGGTGTCCAGGACACCCGGACGGCCCTGGATCCCAAAGCCTCGACAGCGGGATCCCCGGGGGGAAGGGTCTGCCACTCACGCCATCTGGGCATCTTGGCCTCGTACGCATCCCTCTGCGCCGGCCCCGGGAACAGGCCGTTCCAGTCGCTGACTGTCCATGTCGCGCCGGCACCGGTATAACCCGTGGTTCCTGCCAGCAGAAGTGCCAGGTCTGCGGGCATCTCCTGCGAGATGGCGTTGCGTGAAATGTACACGTGGGTGGCGTTTTCCAGACAGCCCGGAGCTTGGGACAGACCTGTCAGGCGATTGCGGGAAAGGTACAGGGCGACAAGTTTGTCGGACAAGACGCACAGGCCTGCCGGGATCGTGCCTTCCAGGAGGTTGTCGCCCAGTTCCAGGATGCGCAGGTTTCCGAAACGCTCCCAGGATTCGGGCAGAGGCCCGTCCAGCAGGTTCCGTTCCAGGTCCAGAACGGCCAGGGGACTGTTCGGCCGTGCGGGTACCGGCAGCGGACCCGACAGAAGATTGTCCGACAGATCAAGTTCCCAGACCGACGGGAGTGACAGCCATTCCGGCGGCAGCGAACCGTCGATCCTGTTCCGACCAAGCACGATTGTCCGCGTTACCAGGTCAGGCAGGTCATCCAGGTTGGGCACAGGCAGCGGGCCGGTCAGTTTGTTCCAGGACAGATCGACCATGTAGTTTATGGGCATCGTAAGGATTTCCAACGGGATCGGGCCGGTCAACCGGTTCTGCTTCAGGGACAGGCTCCCCAGAATGGGAAGCCTGAGCAGACTCGCGGGGATCTGCCCAGTGAAACCGTGGTTGCTTAGGTCCAGGTTCTGGAAGGCGACAAGATCCCCGAAGAACTCGGGGATGGGACAGTCGAAGGGGTTGTTCCTGATATTGAAATACTCCAGTTTCGTGCTGACCGACTGGGGGATTTCGAACCCGGTGTAGCCGTTCCCGTCCAGTACAAAGCCGCGCAGCGAGGGGTGTTCGAACAGGGCTGCCGGAACCAGGCCCGTGAACTTGTTCCTGCTAAGTACCAGGGTGATCAGCAGATTCGCGTAGGACAGTTCCGCCGGAATCGGCCCGCGTATCTCGTTCCCGGAAAGATTCAGGTATTGGACCCTGGGAATGGCCGCCAGGAAGGGGATGGCCCCCCCGAGCCCATCCAGGAACGTACCTTTCAGGCCGCAGTCCCTGAAGTCCACGTGGGTCATGTAAAGACCCTTGACGCTGTTGACCGTGGTATCAATCCACCGGATTCGATCCGGCCCTCCCCAGGTATTTTCCGTGCCTTCCTTCGAAAACCCGTCGGATTCCAGGGGGGGCGTCTTGAACCCGGCCCTGCATTCGGACTTCCAGTTGTCCCCGTCCATGGCCTGGTAGAGGGATCGCAAAGCCTGCCGCTGGCTCCAGGGGATCGGGGTGTCTGCCTTGGAGGTTTCCGCAGCCCCCAGAAACAGCGCCACCGCAGCCATCACTGCGCACAGAATCGGGAAGAGACGGGACATGGGGTACCTCGCTTGTTGCTTGCCGGTTCGAACATTCAAGGATGTCCGCATCATTGTCGGCGGGAAGGTTCCAGTGGTCGATTGACCTGATCAGGTCAATTGTCTGCGTATTCCGCACTTGAACAACCGATCGGGGGGGCAGAGAATAGGCCGTCGTTTTCCCGGAGATCCCCATGTCAGTCCGATGCCTGTTGTCCATGATGGTCCTGCTGGCGGCACCCGGCGTCCTGGCCGAGCCCGATCCGTCGGCGCCAGGTGATGCCCCCCAGGCTGCCGCACCCGCGGCCGAGGCCCCCGTACCAACGGCTGCTTCAGACGCCTCGACGGCTGTCGCCACCGGGACCCAGCGGTACCCGTGCCGCAGCGAAGACGGGTTGTGGGGATACATCGACGCCACGGGTGCCTTCGTGATTCCGCCGACCTTCCTGTTCGCAAACGACTTCTCGGAGGGCCTGGCGTCGGTGAAGATGCCCGACGACAAGAGTGCGTTCATTGACCCCTCGGGAGCCGTGCAGTTCCAGGGATACTCGTCCATGCCTTTCCAGGGGGGCGTGGCGATGGTAGTCAAGTTCTGGGTCGAGGAGGGCTCCGAGGACGAGTTCGGCCACGGCATCCCCCACTCGCTGTTTGGCATGATGGACCGTAAGGGCAGGATCGTGGGCAAGGTTGACTACACCAACCTGGGCCAGATGAACGAGGGGCTGGCGGTCGCCAACCGGGGCGGCCGGTTCGGATTCGTCGACGCCCGGGGACGGCAGATCCTTCCCTGCAAACTCCCGACACCGATCGGCGACCTGCACGATGGCCTGGCGTGGCAGAAGGTGAAGGACGAGTACGGCTACATCGACCGCAAGGGCCGGCAGGTCATCAAGCCTTTGTATGACGAGGCCGAAGACTTCCACGAGGGCTTCGCCCGGGTCCGGGTCGGGAATCGCCTCTTCTTCATCGGCGTGTAGATCCTTCGTTCGTGACTTCACCGCTTCGGTGCAAGAAGTTCCTCCATCAGGCAGCCATTGCAAGGAGTTGCGGGTAGCTGGCCTGACGTAGTTGGAGGGTCGTGGCCATCAGCCTGCGTCCTGCGGTGGTGGTG
>JARKOC010000075.1 GCA_029975915.1 Bryobacteraceae bacterium | reverse complement strand
GACCACGAGGTCGGGCGTCTCCGAGAGCTTGCGTTCCTTGTTGTCGATGGTCTTGCGTGGCTTGGCTGCCGCGTCCCACCCCTCGCTCATGATCAGGGCGACATCATCGTGCATGACGTCGTTCCAGTAGCTCATGAGCTGCTCATACATGCCGTATTCGTCGATGAGCGGGCGTGCGCGGAAGGCATCAAGAAGGGTGTCGCCTAGTTCAGCAATCAGGTCCGACGGGCGCGTGGCGCTCGTGATGCTCTGAAGCATCTCCTCGTGTCGGTTCCACCAATGCTTGATGGTGCCGTTGCTGCGGCTCACGAAGGCTTGGTACTCGGCCGATCCGGTGATCGTGCTCTGGATTTCGCTCCTGTCGACAGCCAGCTCGCTGTAGCCTTCGCGCAGCGGCTGGAACAGGGCCGAGCGCAGGCTCGGGAAGGCATCCCAGTACGGCTGGAGGGTGTCGAGATCGCGGTTTGGGATGCCACCCTTGAGGTGGGCGTGAAGGTCCTGGATGTCCTCGGGCTCCGAGCTGTCGATGTAGCGCGGGATGTTGAGGTTGTAGTCGTTCTTCGGGTCGGCGATCTCGCTGACCGGGACCATGCGCGAGTAGCGGTCGATCTCCTTCAGATTCACGAAGGTGTTGATGATCTGGTGCGTGTCGCGCGGGCGCAGCCGGTTCTTGTTGCCGTCCTTCATGAAACCCCTGCTCGCATCGATCATGAAGATGCCCGTGCGAGCCTGCGCGTTTTCCTTGCCAAGCACAATGATGCAGGCCGGGATACCGGTGCCGTAGAAGAGGTTCGCCGGCAGGCCGATGATCCCCTTGATATAACCGCGCCTGATGAGTTCTTTGCGGATAGTCGCCTCGGAGTTACCGCGGAAGAGCACACCGTGCGGCAAGATCACCGCCCCTTTGCCCGTGCTCTTCAGACTCTTGATCATATGAAGCAGGAAGGCGTAGTCACCATTCTTCTCCGGCGGACGACCGTATCCCTCGAAGCGGCCGTACTCATTCTCCAAGCCGTTGGACCACGACTTGACGCTGAACGGCGGATTGGCGACCAGATAGTCGAAGGTCTGCAGTTCATTGCCGCTGAGGAACTGCGGA
>JARKOC010000047.1 GCA_029975915.1 Bryobacteraceae bacterium | reverse complement strand
TTTCGTTGGAACCGCCGGACGCGGCGTGCACCCTGAAACGTCGGACTCCTTCATGCGCGAAGCCGGGGTTATGTATGCGTGGGGTTTCCCAGGTAGACCCGGATTCCCTCCTCCAGCCCCACCGGATCGAAGCGGAAGGTTTCCCGCCAGGCGCCGTCGCAGACGGCATCTTCCCGGAGCATGCGGATCTGATCGCTCGTGACCGGAAAAAAGGAAAAACGCTGCAGCAGGGAGGTAACCGCCTCCATGAGGGGAAGGGGAATCTTCACCGTTCGAACATGCCGATTTCCCAGCACTCCGGCGATGAGGCTGATGAGTTCCAGGTAGGTAATGCGATCCGGCCCACAGAGTTCATAGGTTGCTCCGACCGTTTCCGGCATGTCCAGGGCCATGGTGAAACAGCGGGCCACATCCCCTCCGTCGATGGGCTGGACACGGCTGGAGCCGTCGCCGATGACCGGAACCACGGGAAGCTTCCTGACAAAGCCCGCGAACCGGTTGATGAAATCGTCCTTGGGTCCGAAGATGACGGACGGGCGGAAGACCGTCCAGTCAAGGCCCGAATCCCGCACCTCCTCCTCGGCCCGGTACTTGCTCTGGTGGTAGCGGGACACGGCGTTCGGTCTCGTTCCGAGGGCCGACATCTGCACAAATCGGCGCACGCCCGCTTTCCGCGCCGTCAGCGCCAGGCAGCGCGTCGCCTCGCCGTGGAGACGCTCGAAAATGATGCCGCGGGCCGGGAACTCGCGGATGATTCCCACCAGATTGATCACGGCGTCGCATCCCGCCATGGCGCCGGCATAGGTTTCCGGGCGCGTCACGTCCCCTTCCACCTGTTCGATGCCCGGTTCTCGGCAGACCGTCCTCCGGTGGGTGAGCAGGCGTATGTCGTGCCCCCCCTCAAGCAGGGCGCAACGAAGGTGGCCGCCTACAAACCCGGTGCCTCCGGCAAGAAAGATACGCATGGGGATACTCTCCGGAATTGGGATACTTACACACGGCGCACCTTGAAGTGTACCGCCGAATCAGGGGATTTCCAGGGCGGGACCGTCCGTCACGGGGATGGCGGGTTATCGGGGGGGGGATCCCCCGGCTGAGCCGGCAAGCGGCCGCACCCGGCTTCTGCCGAGCCGTTTCATGAGCTTCCAGAGGGGTCCCTTCACGGGGAAGTGGCGGAGAGCGGTCATCATGGCGTCGCTCATGTTGATTTCCAGCCCCGGCGCAACCCAGTTCCTGCGCTTCATGGCCTCCGACGTAACCAGATCGCACAGAACGTCCCGTACATGGGGAGATAGGTAGAAAACCGGCTCCAGGAGGGGAGTTTCGGGGGTAATGACCCCCTCTTCCACGGCCCGGCGATGGAGAGCCGTACCGGGATAGATGCGGATGCCGGTCATGCCGATCACCGCGGTGGGCTCCACCTCATCCATGAGAAAAAAACTCTCCAGGACCGTTTCTTCCGTCTCCCCCGGTCCGCCGAACAGGATGTAGTGGGCGAAGTCGACGCCGAGTTCCCGGCACAGGGCGGATGCCGCCCGGATATCGTCCGTAGTGAACGATTTTCCCAGGTTGCGGAGCATAACGGCCGAGCCGGAATCACTGCCGAATTCAAAGGCATCGCACCCCGCCTCCACCATGGCGCGCACCAGCTCCGGGGTGACGAAGCCGGGATTGACGAACGCCGTCCATTTCACGGGAAGCCCCGCTTTCGCGAGCGCCCCGCAGAGCCG
>JARKOC010000039.1 GCA_029975915.1 Bryobacteraceae bacterium | reverse complement strand
GTGCTCTTCAGACTCTTGATCATATGAAGCAGGAAGGCGTAGTCACCATTCTTCTCCGGCGGACGACCGTATCCCTCGAAGCGGCCGTACTCATTCTCCAAGCCGTTGGACCACGTCTTGACGCTGAACGGCGGATTGGCGACCAGATAGTCGAAGGTCTGCAGTTCATTGCCGCTGAGGAACTGCGGACTGGTGATTGTGTCGCCCTGACGGATGTCTGCGGTGGCATTGCCGTGCAGAACCATGTTCATCTTGGCGAGCGCGCGGGTGGCGTTGTCCTTCTCCTGGCCGTAGATCGTCAGGCCGTTCGGCGCCGCGTCGGCCACCTTCAGGAGCAGCGAACCGGACCCACAGGTCGGGTCATAGACGGTCGCAGACTTCGGGGTGTCGGGCTTGATACCGATCAATGCAGCCATCACACGCGAAACCTCGGCCGGCGTATAGAACTGGCCTTTACTCTTGCCCGATTCCGTGGCGAAGTGCCGCATCAAATACTCGTAGGCGTCCCCAAGCAGGTCATCGCCCTCCGCGCGCGAACCTGTGAAGTCAAGATCTTGGAAAATGCCGATCAGCTTGGTCAGACGGTCGACAAGTTCCTTGCCTTTGCCGAGCTTGTCGGGGTCATCGAAGTCGGCGTTGTTGATGATGCCCTGGAGTTCGTTGGCGTCCGCCAACTTGCGGATGGCCACGTTGACCTGCTCACCGATATCCGGTTTGCCCTTCAGCGCGACCAAGTCGTCGAACGAGCCGCCTTCGGGTACCTCGATGTCGGAGTAGGGGTCGACCTTGGCCTTATCCGAGACGTACTTAACGAACAGCAGCGTCAGGACGTAATCCTTGTACTGACTAGCATCCATGCCGCCACGGAGTTGATCCGCTCCGGCCCAGAGCGAGCTGTAAAGGTCTGATTTCTTGAGCGCCACCGCCATGCTCCCTCGCGCCTGGGGCGCTCTAAACTTCTGTCGTACTTCGTCTCTTAGGGTACCTGCGGCGCTTCGGCAGCCGAGCCACGCTCCCACCCACAGGCCCGACGCCGCCTCTGGGTTCTCTCTCCACGACCAGTTCGCGCGAGAAGATGCGAACAGCCCAACCGGCACTCACGCAAAGAAGTCCTCGTCGATCTCCACGATGTTGTAGGTCTCACGCACCTGTACCCCCACGCCGAAACGAATCATGAGGTCAGCCAGGCGTTTACCCTCGATCAGGACGATGCGTATAGGCACCGTGTCGGCATATCGTCGAGCGCCATCAGAGAAGCGGCTTGTCGTGATGAACACTCCGCTGTCGGCACTGCCACTCAATGCACCCAAAAACGCCTGAACGTCCGGCCGTTGAACAACGTTTCCATCGGCATATCGCTTGGCCTGCATGTACACCCGGCTCAGGCCCAAGACGTCCTGATCGATGACGCCGTCGATTCCCCCGTCATCGGTGAGCTGGGTCACCGATCCGCTACCGGTGGTGCCTCCGTACCCCATGGCCAGCAGCAGCTTCACGATGGCTTCCTCAAAGAAACCCGGGTCCTTGCCCTGGAGGCGTTCCAGCAACTCATCCGCTACCTCGTCATGAATGCGGGAGATGCCGGCCTGCACCTGTTCAGTCGGGGTCATCGAACTCGACTCAGCCTCATGAGCGCCCAACGTGCGAGTACGCGATGCGGTGGCCACGTAGGCACGAATCGATGATGAGGGATCCTCAGCGAGCGCACGAACGTCTCGCCGCGCATCCCGTCCGGAAACTGTTCCAGCAGATGCCTGCCGGCCTCAGTGAT
>JARKOC010000033.1 GCA_029975915.1 Bryobacteraceae bacterium | reverse complement strand
GATGAGAGTTGCTACGCCTGCCGGAATCATCCGGCACAGACTTCTAGCGCGTCCTCGGAGCGACCCGCCAGATCTCGCCGCCGTCGGTCGCAACGTACAGCGCGCCGTCCGGTCCCTGCACCAGCGAGCGGATGCGTTCCCGGGGCAGGCCCGGAACGGTCGTGGTCCCGACCGTCTTGCCCGCTGAATCCAGCTGCAGGATCACGATGCGCTCACCGCGCAGGAATCCCACCGCCAGCCGGCCGTCCCACGCCTTCCAGTGCGCCCCGCCCAGGAAGACGCACGGGCTCATTCCCTCGGAAACGCCGTTGTTGTTCCAGGAGGGGCGGAGCGCGTTCGGGAACTTGGCCAGGTCGGTCATGGGGGTACGGGAGCCGTCGCGCTTGTTGGAGGTGTAGCCGCAGTAGTCGTTCATGCATGCGACGCCGGGCTCCGGCTTTGGGTCCCATCCGCCGTTGCCGCCGGGCGCAAGCGGGGTGACCTCGTCGCTGTGTCCGGGTCCGTGCTCGCTGATGAAGGGGCGGCCGGCGCCGGGACGGAACGCTATCCCCTGCACGTTGCGGTGGCCGTAGGTGAAGATGCGCGGGTCGCCGCCGGCGGGCGTGCCGTTGCCCGGCGCGGCCGCACCGTTGCGGTCGACCCGCAGCACCTTGCCGCCCAGGCGGGTGAGGTCCTGGGGGAGGTGGCCGTTGTGATTGTCCCCGGTGGTGACGTACAGGGAGCCGTCGTACGGGCTGAAGCGGATCCGTCCGCCGCTGTGGGTCCCGGCTCCGCCCCAGCGGTTGGCACTGCTCTTAAAGGGGATGTCCGTGACGATGTCGCGCCGGTCGCTGACCGCGGTATAGCCCCGGTCGACCCGGAGGCGCACCACCCGGTTCGTTTCCGGCCTGGACAGATTCGACGCCATGTAGACATAGACGTAGCGGTTGGCGGTGAAATCCGGGTCAACCGCTACGCCGTGCATTCCGCTCTGGCCCTGGCAGAAAAAGTCCGCCGCGACGACTGCCGCTCCCCGTGCGCCGAACAGGCGCCTGACCGTGCCGTCGGCACGGCGGACCGAGAGCCCCCGGCACTTTTCGGTGAACAGCATGGCGCCGTCCGGGGTGAACGCCAGGTCCCAGGGGTTTTTCAGCCCGGAAAGCAGCACCGAGCGTGTCAGCGCCGGGCCGCCCGGAGTGGCGGTCACCGGCGCCGGGCCGGAGGAGCCGTTCCGGCTGCCGTCGCATCCTGCGGCGACGACCAGGGAGACAGCGAAAAACGCGAAAAGGGCCAGTACGGTTGTTCTCTTCATGACTGCGCCTCCTTGACCGGACCCGGTTTCCCGTGGTCTTTTTCTACCCTACCGGCCTCTCAGAACGTCCTCCCGGGCCCGCCCTCCTCGCCTCCGGCAACTCCGGCATTTCCTTCATGGAGGATCATCTGGATGCTGCCCAGAAGCTGCTCCGCGGTAAAGGGCTTGGGGACGAAAACCGCAGTGTCGCCCCGAAGCGCCACATCGTTCCTGTACCCCGAGATGTACAGCACCGGCAGATCGGCATTTTTCACCAGGAGCCGCCCATACAGTTCCGGCCCGCTCATTTCCGGCATGACCACATCCGTAATCAGCAGATCGATGGGACCCGGATGGGTAGCGGCAATGTCCAGGGCCGTGCTCGGGAGCGCCGCGGTCAAGACCTTGTAGCCATACATCTCCAGGTACCCCGCGGCCATTTCCAGGATCATCTCATTGTCGTCCACAAACAGGATTGTCTTTTCATGGGGGACGTGCAGGCGAAGATCAACACCCTGCCGGACGGCTTCCCCTGTTGCGGCGGCATTCTCCGGGAAGTACAGGCTGAACGTCGTTCCTTCCCCCACCGCGCTGCGCACCGCAATGTGGCCGCCATGCTGCCTGATGATGCCGAAGGTGGTCGCAAGACCGAGGCCCGTACCGCGGCCGGCCGGTTTGGTCGTGTAGAACGGCTCGAAGATATGCCGCGCCACCTCCTCCGGCATGCCGCAGCCGTCATCGGAAAACTCCAGGAGGATATGGGCGCCCGGATTGACGCCGGGATTGCGCCTGGCATATTCGTCATCGAGCATGACGTGGCCGGTCGTGATGGTAATGGTGCCGTTGCCTTCAATGGCATCCTGGGCATTGACCGCCAGGTTGAGCAGCACCTGCTCCATCTGCCCCTGATCGGCCAGGATCCGGGCGCCGTCGGGCGCCAGCCGGATGTGGCAGGAGATGTTGGCGCGGATGGTATGCCGGATAATGTCCTTGAAGGATTCGATCACCCGGTTCAGATCGAGGCTGGCCATGGCAAGGTTCTGCTTGCGGCTGAAGGACAGCAGCTTCTGCACCAGGTCCCGTGACTTCATGGTGGCGGCGATGATGCGGTCGATTTTCGGCTGGCAGGAGTGCCCCTCGCCGAGAATGGCCCTGATTATTTCCGCATACCCCATGATGGGGGTCAGGAGATTGTTGAAATCATGGGCGATGCCTCCGGCCAGCTGTCCGACTGCCTCCATCTTCTGCATCTGCCGGACATGCTCTTCCAGGGCGTTGCGCCGTTCGTTGTCACGGGCCCAGCCGATGGCGATGCCGGCCAGGTGAGCCGCCGACTCGATCAGGGCAATCTCGTTGCTGCCCGGTTCACGGGGTTCCCGGTGGTAGGTGGCAAAAGTGCCCAGCAGTTCCCCCTCGGGCGAAAGAACCGGCTCGGACCAGCAGGAGCGCAAACCAACCTGCACGGCGGGCTCGAAACCATTCCAGTAGGGATGCCCATTGATATCCTCGATTATCACCCGTTTTTTCAGGAACGCCGCGGTTCCGCACGATCCCTTTCCCTCCTTGATCCGCAGGCCGTTGACCGCCGCATTGTAGAAATCAGGCAGACTGGGAGCGGCGCCGTGATGCAGGCGGGTGCAGTCGTCATTGGCAACAAGAATGGAACAGAGAGCGCCGGGGCTGTTCTGCTCGACAAAGGTGACGATAGCGTCGAGCAGGCTGGGGAGCGCCGCGCCTGAAGCCATTTTCTCCAGGATAGCCAGGCGGGTCTGCTCCCGGAACTCCACCTGTTTGCGCTCGGAAATATCCCGCCAGATGACATGCATCACCCATTTCCCGCCCAGAGACATGGGGGTGAGGGAAACTTCAACCGGCAGTTCGGAGCCGTCCGCCTTCAGGTGCAGCCACTCAAACCGCCGGCTCCCTTCGGCAAACGTACGGGCGATCAGGTCCCGGGCCTTTTCCACGGAGGGGGTTCCATCGGGCTGCAGTTCCGGTGAAAGCTCCTCCAACGACCGCGGGACAATACCCTGCTTGCCGTCGCACTCCAGCATCCGCACCGCGGCGGCATTGCAGTCAATGAACCGGCCGTTATCAAGGATCAGAAAGGCGTCGCCGGATTGCTCGAAAAAACTTCTGAACCGGCTTTCGCTCTCCGGGAACGCCTGCTCCGCACCCGTCTGCCCGGTACCGTCGAAAGCGGTGCTCGGCACGGAGTCTTCACCATCCCTATTGTCGATCTGCATAAAAGTTATCTCCAGGCCCACTTGCTGAACAGCACAACATCTATCTTCCATTGACGGGACGAACTGCCCGTTCAGCGATGAGTATACCCGCTTCTACGCTGTTCAGAGTGATGAAGCAAGGAAATTTTGCTTTTGCTACGCCGGTCATGGTTTCTGGTGAATTCAAATTGCACGTGCACCACCTGATTTATGAAAGAAGAGGTGAATTCAAATTGCACGCGCACTTACGAATAGTATTTACCCCGGTTCGAAATCATGGTCAGTTCCCGCTTTTTTCGGAGAAGTAGTGATTGATCCGGTCGGCGGCGTTCTGTCTGATATTGAAGAAGTAGAATGGGTAGTCGAAGCTGTGATAGATTCCGTAGGCATTGTAGTCGGCCGGGTTGACGGTGCTGCAGATCACCACTCCCTTGGCGTGGTCGACTCGAGCATCGGCAAGGCCGGTGACGCGCAGGATTTCCCCGTATTGGTCAAGCACCGGGAGCCCTGTTGAGTCCAGCTGAAGTGAGCCGAGGTTCTGGGAAGCAGCTGCTGTATCCTCACCCAGTGTCCAGGTGATGGGATTGATAGCGATGCCCCCCGGCTCTGTAACGGGGTTCGTTATGGTGGTGGTGGGAGCCTCGGTGTTCCAGGAAACGATGACCCCCGTGTCGCTGCTGCCCGTGGCGAACTTCAGGTGGGAGTTTTGCGCCAGGTACTGCGGGGTGATCGACTGGCCGACTATGTACGCCGCGATCATCCGCTGATACACATCATGGTGTGCCTTCAGGTAGCCCGACAGGAGATACTTGAGCACGGCCGAGCCCTGCGAATGCCCGGCAAGGATGAAGGGGCGGCCGTTGTTGTAGTGCCGCAGGTAATACTCGAAGGCCGCAAGGACGTCGGGGCCCGGCACTTTCGCGATGTTCTCGTCCTGCTGGTCGAAAGGGAGTGACAGCTGATACGTTGCGTCCACCTGTCGGTAGTAGGGAGCAAAGATGTTGGCATAGGGGGCGAAGGCGGTAGCCTGTCGCTGGAAAGCGCTCTGCGCGCCCTGCACCATGGTCGGGTTGTCAATGGCGCAGAAATCGGGGTCACTCGAGGCGGCCTTTTGATATTCAGTCGGATATACGTAGAAAACATCCACATTTTTATTGGGTGAGGAGGAGAGAGCCAGCCAGTTCGTGGTTTGCGAGTAGTCAGGGGTAGTCGGTGCGACGGTGCTGCCGCCTCCACAGCCAATCATCAGCAGCACTGTGAGGCCTGTAACGACACCTGCAAATGTACGAATCTGCGTCATGCATTTCATGTTTCAATCTCCTTTACGAGGTTCGGTATCTCCTTGCGGAGTCTTTGCTGTTCAGGCAGGTAGCCGGTAGCTTGTTTGATGACAAAAGCCATTCGATCATATCAGCGATACGAAAGGATGTTTCTGCGACATACCGAGAGCCCCTCTTCGTCTCGCTGTCATCATATTCATGTTCTGCGTTTATCCTTATCGGCATAGTGGCTGCGATAATGAAGGGGGTATTTGTAAGACCAAGCATGTATTACGGAGGCAAGTAAACATATCAATGGTAGGGGCTAGGCGTGCCTCGCCCAATCGGTGCGCGGCGCGCCGGGCACCCAAATCAGGGTTGCGATGTTTACTTGTCGAAGTAATAAAAGGCCGGGAGTGGGAAGAAGGGCTGCGGGTAGTGAATGGAAGTGCACGGCTGCGTACATTGAATACAGGCGCGTGTAGCTTTCCGCGGCAGACGGTCGGCGCAAAGAGGCTGTGCCGTGCTCCTGATTTCAACGCTTGATTGCCCGGATGGCTGCGGAGCGTTTTTCAAGCACATCCGCATTCGTATCCCGGCCGGTTTTACGATAAAATGCAGCTAAATTTTCAAGGCTATCGGCCACTTTTGGATGATTCCGGCCGAGGGTCTTTTCCCGGATCGCCAGCGAGCGCTTGTACAGCGGCTCGGCCAACTCGTACCGGCCCTGGATATCGTACAGTTTTGCGAGGTCGTTCAGGAGCGTGGCCACATCGGGATGGCTCGGACCGACTGCCTTCTTTCGTATCGCGATCGAGCGCTTATAGAGAGGTTCAGCCTGCGCGTGTTTGCCTTGATTTGAGTACAGACGCGCAAGGCCGCTCAGGCTATCGGCCACATCGGGATGATCCGGTCCGAGCGTCTTCTTTCTGATCACCAGGGAGCGCCTGTAGAACGGCTCTGCCAGCTCATACCGTCCCTGGGTATCGTATAGGGACGCGAGGTTGTCCAGGCTGGTGGCCACATCGGGATGACTGGGGCCGAGCGCTTTCTCCCGGATCGCCAGTGAGCGCTTGTACAGCGGCTCGGCCGCCGCGAACTGGCCCTGGGTGACGCGCAGGGACGCGAGGTTGTTCAGGCTGGTGGCCACGTCGGGATGATCCGGCCCGAGCGCCTTCTCCTTGATTGAAAGCGAACGTTTATAGAGCTGCTCAGCCTGCGCGTACTGGCCTTGGGTTTTGTACAGCAATGCGAGGTTGTTGAGGCTGGTGGCCACATTGGAGTGATGCGGGCCGAGCGCCTTTTCCCAGATCGCCATCGAGCGTTTGTAGAGCGGCTCGGCCAGCGCGTACCTGCCTTGGGCAGCGTACAGATCCGCGAGGTTGTTGAGGCTGGTGGCCACATCGGGATGACTGGGGCCGAGCGCCTTCTCCCGGATCGCCAGTGAGCGTTCATAGAGCGGCTCGGCCGGCTCGTACCGGCCTTGAGTCTTGTACAGCAACGCAAGGTTGTTCAGGCTGGTTGCCACATCGGGATGATCCGGGCCTACCGTTTGTTTGGCGACCTGAAGCGCCTTTTTGGCCACAAAAATGGCTCGACCATAGCGCCCCTGCGCGTATAGTGACTCGACCTCGTGGTTAAGCGTATCCCATTCGACTCCCCGGGCACAGACAGGCACGCCTGCACCTAAGGCAAGCACAATCACCAACAAGGCCGTCACAAGCATTTTCATACAACCTCTGAACGAACTCTACCGCCACTACATCGGTTCCATTCGCTGTTTCACGGCGGGAGAATTCAGTGTCAATCTTTCCAGTAGGCTATGGCCGGCCTGATCGTCAGCAGGATTGCCGCAA
>JARKOC010000031.1 GCA_029975915.1 Bryobacteraceae bacterium | reverse complement strand
CATCGGGTAGACGGCCTCGCCGTCGACGTTGATCGGCAGCCCGGCGTTGGGCAGGACGGAAATCGGCAGCGGGCTGTGCTCGACCAGGTACTTGATCGGCTCACGCATGTGCTCCGGGCCGGTGGAGCAATTGAGGCCGATTACGTCGATGGGCAGGCTCTCCAGGGTCGTCAGGGCGCTGCCGATCTCGGTGCCGAACAGCATCCGGCCGGAGACGTCCAGCGTCACCTGGACCTGGAGCGGGATGCGCACCCCGGCGTCCGAAAAGTAACGGTTGATCCCGACAACGGCGGCCTTGACTTCCAGGATGTCCTGGCTCGTCTCGACCAGCAGCAGGTCCGCGCCGCCTTCTACCAGGCCCTGCGCCTGCTCGTAGAAGACCGCCGCCAGCTCGTCGAAGGTGATGGCGCTCAGGTCGGGATCGGTGCCGCTGGGCAGCTTGCCGGAGGGGCCGATGCTGCCCGCCACGAAACGCGGCAGGCCGGTTTCGGCGGCGAAGCGGTCGCACACGCGCCGGGCGATCTGGGCCGCGGCCCGGTTGATCTCCAGCACGCGCTCGCCCAGGCCGTATTCGCCCAGCGTCAGCCGGTTGGAGCGGAAGGTGTCCGTCTCCACGGCTTCGGCCCCAGCGGCCAGGAAGGAAGCATGGATCGCCTCGATCACGTCCGGGCGGGTGATGACGAGATAGTCGTTGCAGCCGTTGTACCGTTCGCCGCCGAAGTCGGCCGCGCTCAGGTTGTAGCGCTGGATGCTGGTGCCCATCGCGCCATCGAAGATCACAACGTGGTCGGCGATGGCGTCCAGGTAGCGCCGGTTGGTATAGGTCAGGTGGTGTCGTCTAGGAGCCATGATCTGTCTTTTTTCTGAACCTCTATTTGAAAGCGACAAAAGTCGAAATCTCTACCAGGCTTGAGTTTGAAGTCCTTCAACCAAGTTGAAGTGCTTATCCTGAGTGAGCAGAACCAGTTCATGCTGGCGGGCGATGGCCGCAATCCAGACGTCGTTCTCGGGAATGGGTCGTCCCTTGGCGCGAAGCTGCTGGCGAATACGGCCGTACCAGCGAGCAGTTTCGACCTCGCATTCCAGGATGGTACGGCCCACTATCATGGCCGCGATTTGCTCCAGATTGTGCTCTTTTTTCTGTGATTTTTCGGCCCCGAAATAGAGTTCACCCAGGGCAATCACCGGGATGAATATTTCACGAGCCTGCCCGATGACTTCGACGAGAGCCTGATTCCGATCGATGGCGGCAATGAGAGCGTTAGTGTCCAGCAGGTAGGTCCCATTCATCCCAATCGACCTTTTCGCAGTTCTCAACCGCCTCCGCGATTTCCTTCAAGTCTTCGGGGGAGAAGTCAAGTGTGGCGAGACTTTCCAACAGTGCCGCACCTGACTCGCCGCGTGGGCGAGTCAAGCCACGCACGAATTCCAGCACTCGGCGCTGCTTGTCCGGAGCGAGTTTTTCGACT
>JARKOC010000026.1 GCA_029975915.1 Bryobacteraceae bacterium | reverse complement strand
TGCGCCGTGGGGTGCGACTGCGACCGCTACATGGAGATCTGGAACAACGTCTTCATGCAGTTCAACCGTGACGAAAAAGGGGTCATGACCCCGCTCCCCAAACCGTCCGTTGACACGGGCATGGGCCTGGAGCGTATCGCTCCCGTAATGCAGGGGGTCACCTCCAACTACGACACCGCCCTTATCCAGGGGATCATCCGCCACGTGGAAAAGCTGTCCGGCCAGCGTTACCGCCGGGATGAGAAAGACGACGTTTCCATGCGCGTGATTGCCGACCACTCCCGCGCCGTTACCTTCCTCATCTGCGACGGGGTGCTCCCGAGCAACGAGGGCAGGGGCTACGTGCTGCGCCGCATCATGCGGCGGGCGGCACGGCACGCCAAGATGCTCGGCTTCTCCGACCCTGTCCTGTACCGCATGGTGGATGCGGTCTCCGAGGTCATGGGCGAGGCATATCCGGATCTCCTCCAGCGGGAGGAGTACATCAGGAAAGTTGTCCGGGCCGAGGAGGAGCGCTTTGCCGAGACCCTGGACAACGGTCTCAGAATCCTCAACGATGAAGTGGCGTCCCTGAAGAATGAGGGGTGCACGGTTATCCCCGGAGAGGTGGTCTTCCGGCTCTACGACACCTACGGTTTCCCCATGGATCTCACCGCCGATATCGTGCAGGGCGAGGGATTTACCATTGACGAGGCGGGATTCGAGGCATGCATGGAGCGGCAGCGGGAGATGGCCCGGGAACACTGGAAAGGTTCGGGCGAGGAAAAGGTCTCCGCCGTGTACAAGACCCTCCATGGCCGTGGACTTCGCACCGTATTCACGGGATACGACGAACGGACCGCCTATTCGGCCGTCGCCGCCCTGCTCAGGGACGGCGAGCCGGTCCAGTCGGCGGATGCCGGCGACGAGGTGGATGTAATCACCGAGACGACACCCTTCTACGGAGAAAGCGGCGGACAGGCCGGGGACACCGGCGAGATCTCGACGGGTAGCGCCCATCTGGAGGTACTCGATACCCTGCGTCCCC
>JARKOC010000004.1 GCA_029975915.1 Bryobacteraceae bacterium | reverse complement strand
CCCGGATGGTGACCGACGAGATGAGGTGCTCCGGTTTGATGGGTTTGGTGAGAAAGTCGTCGGCGCCGATGCGGAGCGCCCGCAACTGCCGGTCTTTCCTGGTCTCCGCGGACAGGTAGACGATGGGAATGCTCACGTAGGCCTCCATCTGGCGGATTATCTTCGCCAGTTCGTCGCCGTGGCACCCTTCCATGTACATGTCCATGAGAATCAGTTCGGGATGGAACTCGACCAGGTGCTCGATAATCTGAAGCGGGTCATTGACCACGCGGGTCAGCATGCCGTACTGCTCCAGCGTCAGGGCATAGAACCGGGAAAGCTCCGGATCGTCGTCCAGGATAAGGATCCGGTAGGGATCGGCCTCCCGGTCCCCGGTCAGGTGGTCCAACTTCTCCAGCAGCGAACAGATGTGTCACGGTTTTGTCAGATAGGCGTCTCCGCCGGCGCGCACGGACATGAGACGGGCGGTAAAGTCGTCGCGCTGGGAGATGAAGATCACGGGGATATGCCGCATGGCGTTTCTCTGGAGAGCGGCAACGGCGTCCGCTCCGGCGATCTTTCCCTCGGGGAACATCAGGTCCATGATGATTGCCGACGGCTGTGATTTCGCTACGCTCGCCTCCAGGTCGGCAAGTCCCGAGAAGGTGCGGACCTCGTAGCCGAAGCAGGCTATCTGCACGGCAAGGTTCTGCAGCAGGCATACATCATCGTCCACGATGAACACCAGCTTCGGCTCAGCACGGATAATGGGGATATCAGGAACAGACTCCTCGAACCGCCGGCGCGCAAGCACCTCGCACCTGGACGTTATGCTGGCGGCACGCAGCGCATCGAGGCCGGCCACAATCCGTTCCCACGCAACACTGTCCAGAGGGTCGGCGCTGTCGAGAAGGTTCCGCACCAGGATCTCGGCGCTCCGCGCGGCCTCTCCCACCTCGCCGAAACCGAAGGAAGGGGCCGAACCGGCCAGGGTATGAAGCATGCCGTGCAGGGATCGCGCCTCGTCACGGTTCGACTTGTCCTCCAGCACCCGGCTCCAGTGGGCCTCAATCCTGCCGATGGCATCCGGGAGGGAGCGGACATATTTGTCGCGCAGCGCCCTGAGCCTCGCCCGGGGAGATTCCTTGGAACCCGACCCTTCCCCTCGCACCGCCTTCGTTTCTTTCTTCGCGTCTGTTCTCATAGGTTTCCCGTATCCCGTTTCCGCCCGTCAGGCGACAAGGTTGTCGATTGTCTCTATAAGGCTTGTCTGGTC
>JARKOC010000220.1 GCA_029975915.1 Bryobacteraceae bacterium | reverse complement strand
CGACGCCGGGCGGATCGCGCTCCAGCGCGGGCCGCTGGTCTACTGCCTGGAGGGGGTCGACCACGGCCAGACGCCGGTACAGGCCGTCGCCCTCTCCGACCGCACGCCGCTGGACGCCGCCTGGATGCCCAACCTGCTGGGCGGGGTGATGGTGGTCGAAGGGGAAGGGCTGGCCCCGGCCTGGGCCAACGGCCAGGCGCGCCTGTACGGGTCGGTGGGCGGGCTGACTTACCAGCCGATCCCGATCCGGGCCGTGCCCTACTACGCCTGGGACAACCGCGCCGCCGGCCCGATGGCCGTCTGGCTGCCCCGGGTGCCGTAGGCGCATAAAACGCGCGGGAGGGAGCTTGGCCCCCTCCCGCGTTTTTATAAGGGCGAGGCATACCTCGTCCGTTTTGCCTGCCCGACTCAGTGTTCAGGAGATCGGTGGACCGCAGACAACCCGGAAACCCTGATCCATATCCCAGCCAGTTTCTACGCCGCCACGGTAGGCAACGCGAGCCTTTCTGTGAGAGTCGAACCACGACCCACCGCGCATCACTCGGTGCAGCGCGCCATTGACAGCGTTGTCCATTGTGTCTTGGCCTTCGGCATAACGCCAAAAATGGGGGTTGTCCTTTTCTCCCGCTGCGGTCAGACACCACTCCCAGACATTGCCGGCCATGTCCGCACAACGGTAGGGGCTGTCTCCGCCGGGTGAAAACTGGCCGACTGGGGAAATACGACCAATACCAGTTTCTTCTGTGTTGCATAAATCACGGTTGAAACGGTTACCCCAGGGATAAATCCGTCCGTCCATGCCGCGCGCGGCCTTCTCCCATTCCGGCTCAGTTGGGAGGCGGAATACCGGGCGAGACCCGGACGGAGCAGGCTCTATCCCTACAAAGGCGTACCAAAGCTCATCCAGCCAGCGAGTATAAGCATGGGCTTCGTACCAGTTCATAAATACCACCGGCAGGCGAGGATCATTCGTCTGCGTTTCGTCCCAATACTCTGGTGACTGCCGATTCTTCTTCTGTGTCAAGGCCCATCCCGCTGCCGTCCACCAGCGGGATTCAACATAGCCGCCGCGCTCGACAAAGATCCGATATTCGCCCATCGTGACTGGATAACGACCGATGAAGTAGTCAGGCAAGGTCAAGCTGATCTGCGGTTGTTCATTTTCCTCAACATCACGGTCGCGTTTGGGATCGCTGCCCATTAGGAACGGCCCAGCGGGGACGTGTACCATCTCTGGTACTGGGAAGCCGGCCAGATCGTGCTTCATATCGTGAAATTGACGCAGTAGGTTGGCCCACTCAAAAATCGCGTTGTGCGAAACATCCTTACTCTGTGCAATACGCGACGAAGCCTTCTTTCGTCTGCTTTCGACCAACCGCAGGAGGGCCTGGGCGTCGGCATGATCGGGCTTGATCGCCAGGCAATCGACCAGCAAATCGTAGGCTTCGCCGTAGTCCTTCTTGCGGTAGGCGGAGTAGGCTTCCTTGTAGAGTTGATCGGGAAGCGACAAATCGCCAGAGCCTTTATCGGTCGGGCGCTCCGGCTCGTCAGCAGGAATGGGCAGGCGCGGCACGCGGGCCGGGTCCATCGGCCGGGCGTCGCGCAGGTCGTTGGCCAGCCGGGCCACGGCCTGCCACGTCCGCCCCTCGGTGAAGTTCGCGCACTGCTGGCTGCCGATCGTTTTGGGCAGATTCAGGCGGCCTTGCATCATCACCGGGATGATCGGCTTGCCCAGGTGGACAGCCTCGGCGAACTCCCACTGGCACCACTTCGAGCTGATCGATTCGGGCGTCAGGGCGTACAGGAAGGCGTCGGCCGCCGTGATCGCCGCCAGAAGCTGCTCCTGCCAGGGCTGGCCGGATTGGAGGCGGGTGTCGAACCAGGGTTCGTGATTGGCCTCGCGCAGCACCTCGACCAGCACTTCGACCAGAGCGCGGTTGACCTTGGCATAACTGATGAAGATTTTCATGGGCAGGTGGATGATCGTCGCAGCTTAACGCTGCCTTCAATCATACAACAACCCATGCCCGCCCGAAAAGATGGGGGCAAGCTCCCGCAAGGTCAGTACTTGGAGGAGGAGAAGCGGGTCTCTGCGTCGTCGAAACGCGAGCCGCCTGTGTCGGCGTCGATCGAGGCCTGGCCGAAGTCGTCCGGGTGGGTGGCCTGGTGGTAGACGGCCAGCCAGCGCGCGATCTGCTGCGCCACCTGGTCGACCTCGCGCTCCTCGCTCTTCTGGATGCCGCGCCGCTGGCGGCTGAGGATGTCTTCCTGGAG
>JARKOC010000216.1 GCA_029975915.1 Bryobacteraceae bacterium | reverse complement strand
GGCCAGCGTCTCGATACCGCCGATACCCGCCCCGCCGGACATCATGAGGAGCGTTTTCCGCTCCGGGTCAATTCCCAGTTCCCGCGCGCATTCGGTCCGCGACAGGGTCTCGCCGAACACCGGCATGATCGGTATGCCGGTCACATGGATGGTATCGCGGGGAATGCCCCGGCTCGCCATGCGCCAGGCCACCTCGTCATTGGCTGCGAAATACCCCCGCATGTGTTCATGGACCCACAGGCTATGGAGATCGAAATCCGTCACCTGAACCCAGACCGGCATGCTGAATACCCCTTGCGCCACCTTGCGGGACAGGAGTTGGGCCGGGAGAAAGTGGGTGCAGATGATGTGGTCCGGGTCGAGCTCCCGGACCACCTTTTTCAGCGACCGGGTATTGAGCCGTTCGACGGCGATGCGGAGCCTGTTCAGGGTCGAGTCGGCCTTTTCCTGGTCCGCCCGATCGTACAGATAGCCCCACACCGCCGGGTGCCGCTCTACGATCTTGATATACGTGTCGGTGTACACCTTGCGGAACAGCTTCGGCACCAGGTCCATGAGATCAACATGGACCGTTTCCACCTCCGGGCACCACTTTTCCGCGGCCGCCTGCAGGGCCTGGGCCGCACGCACATGACCGGCGCCGGCCGAGACGCTGAACAAGGCGATTTTCCGTGGTTTCGCGCTCTTTCCTATCATGGCGCTGTCTCCGGAATGACTGCCTGTTTCACTCCCGGCTGCCTGGCCGAAGAATTCTGGGTGAGGACGTGCCACTTGGGACGCTGCCAGCTCCTCCTGAATTCTCCGACATCGGCCTCGCAAGCGCTGTTCGTCTTCTCGGAACCGTCCAGAAAGAGGACGAAATCGGTCTGCTGGGCCGGTTTTCCGTACTGCTCGTTGAACTGCCTGGCCATGTCGTTGGGTGTGGAAACGGGCCTGCCCATCATATTCACCAGCGGAAACCGCACCCCAGCCATGCCAGGCGCCGGCTCATATACCTTGTAGACCAGTTCCGAGCAGACAAGAGACGAATCGGTCCGGAAATCGAAGTTGAAATCATACGGCCGTCCGCTGTAGTGAAAGGCCCGCAGTAGGGCCTCCGCCTTTTCCCGTTTGGAAAGCCTTGGCCTGAGCACCGCCAGAGAATCGGCCGCGGCGGAGTGTTCCAGAGTGGTGAACGAGACCCCTTCGGAGATGGCCTCCAGCACGCGGGGAAGATGGCTCTTCTCCTGCGGCGTCGAGCTGCGTGCGTACGCAGCCGGATAGGAGCGGCGCAGCAGTTCTTCGAAATCCCCGCTCGC
>JARKOC010000498.1 GCA_029975915.1 Bryobacteraceae bacterium | reverse complement strand
CACCCGTCCGGGTGACGGTGTCGACGATCTTGCGCGCCGACGAGTCAATGACCTCATGGTCATAGGCCCGAAGCCTGATGCGGATCTTTTGTCCCGCCACGGTTGTTCCTTCTACTCGTCCCTGCCGGAATCCGGACCCGAAAATGGCCCAAATCCCGCCCAACATCGCTTGTCAATGCCGTATTGCTCGACCCCCGCGGTCGGGTGTGTCGCACATGGCTCACCGCACTACCCACAAGCCCTCTGTTCAGATGCTTGCCAGCCCGCAGCGCTCACCCCGAAGGACGACCGCCAGCGCAGTGGGCAGTGCCCACATCCAGCTGGTGCGGCTTCACCGGCGGCCACACGCCAACCATTGGAAGCCTGCGCTCCGAGACCCTCGTCCGTTCGTCCGGCCTCGGCAGCTCATCTGCCTTATCCGCGGCGCACGCACAACAGCCCCAAAGGAGCAACCTGTAAATGATCGCACACAGCGCCCCGCAGATTCAAATCGGATAGCGCTTTGACTGCCCTCGGCAAGGGTCAAACACCAACGGGTGGGACCGAGTCTGGTTCTCCAGGTGGTTCAAGACCCGCAGATATGCGCGCGCCTCATCGAGGCCGCCCATGCACTCGTTCAGCTTACGCCGCCTGGCCTCATATCGTTCCGCATGGGCCTGCAGCTCGGCACGAAGGATCGGCAACGAGCACGGTTGGGCTCGCACACGGAGCTGCTTCGGCGCAGTCCTCCGAAGGACCCCACCGAAGCAGCCGTTTGGGACTGTTACTCAGGCATCGGTACTGGGCGCCTCAAGCGCACCGACAAATAGACGAACCAGGCGATAGCACCAAGAACATTGAGCACTAGGACGGCCAGCAGCCAGACAAGTCGTTCCTTCAACGTCATACCTTTACGCAGAAGGACCGAGACTATCGCTACTAGCACAACTAACTCCACAGCGACTATCAAGAGTTCGATGGCACCCATGCCGCTATCCTTCCTGGTCAGAGCTAGGCATTAATAATGGCATCCCAAGCTGAATTTCCTCCAACGTAGAGTCGCAGCGATTTGGTAACCGAACCAACGCCTCCGTACCCATTCCACTGGACCTTCAAGTCCGCTGAAGCTGGCCCATAGCCATTTTCTACATTCTTGAGGATTCCGAAACTCACGAGACTTGTCGTTCCACCAAGACCTGAGCAATAGTTGTCATAGACTGAATAGATGGCATCGTACGAATCCCAGATGAGCGCATACGTCGCAGAGAATCGCATCTGGATGTTGGCAGACCAATACGAGACCTGGCAACCACTCTGAGCGCCAGGAGTGCCGCTGGTTATGCAGCCCGATATCGACATCGGCTGCATTTGTCCTGGGGCGTTCGCTAGCGGAACAAGCGATAAGACCTCGATAGATCCATCCGGATAGTGGTAGGTGGTACTTTCTGTTCCATCCGCGCCAACGGATGTCCCCACTTCCACTGCCTGGTAGGTTGACATCTGAACGGCATCCACCAACTCGCCCGCACCAATGCGCTCAGCGACATTCAATGCGACCGACTCATCAACACCATTCTGAAGGTAGACATCAACAATCTCTTGCCGTTCAGGAGTAAGCTCTTCCTTCTCGTCCGCTACTGCACTGCCTACAGGGGCAACCAAGCCCACCATCAAGGCAAATAGGCACAGCAAAGCGGGCCTCAGCCATTTCCTTCCGGCTTTCATCATTTTCCTCTCAATTGGGGTGAGTGTCTTCATCACTCATCCATAAGGGCGAAGACACGAGCGAGAGAAACAACGGCCAGAAAAACTTGGCTTCCAGCCGCCGATCCCGTCAACCTGATTCGAGTCTAAGTCGGAAAGACTGATCACAGGATAGAATTTTGTGCCAGTATAGGATCTTTCTTTAGGCGAGCGAATATGCGGCTTGTATTACTTGTAGTGCCTCTCGGTGCGGGCGTAGGTGGCTGAGCGCGTCGGTCACTGGATCTGGATCGAGGTCTGCCGATGATGGAAGTTCTCACGCTCACCATCTGCCGGAAGACCTCAACGTGTACCACGCTACCTTCGCGTCCCCTGATCTGACGGTGTTCTGCCGCCTCGACGAACTGAGCCTTCAAGCTGTCGGACAGTGCCTTGCGCAGGATCGGGCGGTGATTGAGTGCCGGATCGCCGAGCCGGACCCCTGGTGTCGGGATTGTGGCTGTCAGGGCGCCGTTCCGCGGGACACAACACGCGGCTGCTCGCTCACGAGCCGCTCGGGCACCGCCCGACGACGTTGCTGGTCCGTATTCGCCGATACAAGTGCGGCGGGTACGGGCGTTCCTGGCATGAAGACGTCACGGCGGCGCCGATGCGGGCGAAGCTGTCTCTTCGTGGGATGCGCTGGGCGCTGGAAGCACTCGTGATCGACCACCTCACGGTCGCTCGTGTCGCCGCATGGCTCGGGGTGTCCTGGCATACGGCGAACAACTCGGTCCTCGCCGAAGGGCACCGTGTGCTGATTGATGATCCGGCCCGGTTCGATGGGGTTCGGGTGATCGGCGTCGACGAACACGTCGTGCGCCACGTGGCGCTGTTGTATCGGATGGAGGTGAGTGACCTGCATGGCCTGGTCGTCGTAGCGGCTGGGTGAAGCTGGCGGCAGCCTGTTCTGGGGGAACGCCTGGGGTAGGTGGGAGCAGTCGCGACATAGTCAGGACGGTCCAGTACTGCCGGATGGGCCGGGTCTGGTGTGCAAGACGGGAAGGTGTACGTGAGGAACCGGTGTCGTGAAGCCTCTTGATCGTCGACCAGCTCGAACCCGGTGGATGCGGGCTGGATTGCGGTGCGTAACCGTCGTGGGGGCCGTCAGCCAGACGGTCGTCGGGGTGGGGAACTGTCGGAACGGCGGTATGTGTCGGGTCCGGCAGGTCGTGGTGAAGGTCTACGGCGTAGCCACGACGATGCCGCAGGGGTAAAGCCGGGCACCTCGCCCGTCAACCGAACAGCAGTGAACGTGGGAACCCTCCGCAGTTCGTTCCCCCCTGGTGGGGATAGGCGCGTTGTCAGCCGAAGGGTGCGGTGGGGGCGGAGCCGTCGTAGTACTCCGAGGTCGGGAAAGCCGACCGCATGGGGAAGGACGGCAGCGAGAGGAAGCAAGGAGGGACTGTGATGTCCGAAGACGCGCCGGTGAATACCGGCGCCACCAGGTGGCCGAACGATGCTCGAGCCTTCCTGGAGGTACGGAGGATGCAGACCAAACTGCATGGTTGGGCGGCCGCGGATCGTGGCCGCCGGTTTGATGATTTGTACAACCTGGTCTGTGACCCGGCGTTCCTGACGATGGCGTGGGAACGCGTCGCCGGGAACAAGGGGGCACGGACACCGGGGGTGGACCGGGCCACGGTGGCCCACATCACCTCCGGAATGGGGGTCGAGGCGTTCCTGCGGCAGGTCCGGGACGAGTTGAAGTCACGAACCTTCCAGCCGGTGCCGGTGCGACAGGTGATGATCCCTAAAGCGAGCGGCAAGCTCCGTAAGTTGGGCATCCCGACCGTCACCGACCGGGTGGTGCAGGCCGCCTTGAAGCTGGTGCTGGAACCCGTTTTCGAGGCGGACTTCCAACCGTGCTCGTACGGGTTCCGCCCGAACCGGCGCGCTGCTGACGCGATCGCCGAAATCCACCACTTCACCAGCAAACGGTATGAGTGGGTGTTGGAGGCCGACATCGAGGCGTGTTTCGACA
>JARKOC010000482.1 GCA_029975915.1 Bryobacteraceae bacterium | reverse complement strand
GCACCCCCCAGCAGGATGACCAGCGCGCAGCCGGTCAGCAGCATGAATCGTCGCATCGATGAGAGTCCTTTCCGGTGAAGTAACCGATTGCCTATTCCAGGAAGTACCCGGCCGCGTCCGCTTCCGCCGACCAGCCCTGCGTGCCGTCCGCCAACTGAAGCTGCCACCAGCGATAGCCGTCCGCGCACCACGGCCCGCCGATCACGTCGAAGGGCGTGCCCTCGGCCATCAGAGCTACTTGCGCGCCGTCCAACCCCGGCGCGTCGCGCAGGCGGCTCGGTGTGCCGCCCGTGAAGGCGACCTGGCCCTGTCCGCCGACCGCCAGCCGCGCGGGCTGCGTGGCGTCGAACAGGCAGGAGAGCGCCGCCTGTTCTTCTGGAGTGGCAGCCAGGTGCCAATCACCGTTTGAGATATGTGGAGAGCCGACAATCTCGTCAGGCACACGGAAGAATTCAGTCGTCTGCAACTCATCTTCCACAATTCGGGCCACATACAACACCAGATCAGTGGCGACCTGGTCATAAGTGACCATAAGCAGTAGGTCTTCTACGCCTAGCCAACCCTCAAGGTGTAGGGTATTGTCCTTTTCCACACTATCGACCAGGGCTAACTCCCAACCGCCGGAGCCTTCGCGCAATTCCAGAATGTACAGATGGTTTTGCTCCGCCAGCGGCTCATAACTTGCTACTGCCAGGTATTGTCCGTCCGGCGACCAGGCGACCTGATTGGGATCGATCGTGCCACTCAGCAAATCGTCAGTGACAAGTCCCTGACCCGTCTGAAGATTCAGGATGATGACGGGCGTGCTCCCTTCACACAACAGGGTCGCCGCATCGCAGTAGGTATACATCTGGATCGCCACCCATTCTGGGTAGGTGGGGTTCCATTGGGCGTTGATCAGCCCTCTGGCGAACTTCCTGTCCCCTGGCACCTGGCTGATTACAGTTTCGTAGTCAAAGTGCGCCAGCGTGGTTCGTGTCCCATCGCTGGCGTTCATCGCCTGTACTTCCTCGTAGTCCCAATCCGTCAGGCCAACCAGTCCGAGCAATTGCTTACTGTCCTGGCTCCAGTCCTGTACACTGAAACGGCCTGTCTCGACAGAAACGGTCATCACCGTGCGAGGGAGGCTGTTGTCAAAGAGATTCAGGATACGCACTTCCGGCCCGGCATCGTAGGCCACCTGATCCCCCTGTGAATTCAGGGCGATGTGCCTGATTCCGGTTGGGGAGTCGAATTCGTCCAGGTGACGAGCTTCGCCCGTGAAGGTATCGAGCAGCATCAACCGGGTTTCGGCGACACCAAACACATAATGCCCATGAATTGGCTGGGCTACGGGCACCGTCACCGGCTGCGCGGCGCTGACGGCACCCCCCAGCAGGAGGGCCAGCGCGCAGCCGGTCAGCAGCATGAATCGTCGCATCGAAAAGACTCCTTTCGCGGGTCGCTGGGCCTCACACCCGCGCCTGTTTCTTAAGCCGCATGAAGC
>JARKOC010000481.1 GCA_029975915.1 Bryobacteraceae bacterium | reverse complement strand
AACCAGGGAATCGTTCCGCAACGCCGGCAAATTCCTCGGCGCGCGGGTCAATGTCTTCGATGCGGCGACGAGCTCGTTCAACAAAAACGAATCCATCACCGACGCCATCAAGATGCTCTTCGGCTATTCCGGGGAGTCCTGCTTCATCCTCCGTACCAAGCTCGAAGGTGCATGTACGTGGCTGGACCAGGAATTTTCCGACTACTCGCACATTACCGGCAAACCGAAGCCTTCTTTCATCAACGCGGGCGACGGCAAGCACGAACACCCCACACAGGAATTTCTCGACGAGTTTTCATTCCTAGAGCAGCTCCGCTGGAACGACGGCCACATCCACATCGCCATGGCGGGAGACCTGTACCACGGACGCACCGTGCATTCCAAGGCCGACGGCCTGAAAGTGTTCCGCAACGTCGAGGTCGACCTCATCGCGCCGGAGCTTCTGTCCATGCCGCCCTACTACGTTGAAAAGATGAAGGCGAACGGCTTTTCGGTCCGCGTCTTCGAATCGATCGAAGAGTACCTCGCGCAGGCCAAGGTCGCCCCCATCTGGTACTTCACCCGCCTCCAGCTCGAGCGCATGGGCGAAGCGGTCCTCGAGCGCGCCCCCTACCTGCGCCAGGCCGTCACCTTCAAAAAAGACTTCCTGGGGCAGCTGCCGGACGGCTGCCACTTCTACCATCCCCTGCCGCGCGACCGGAATTCCCCGACCATCCCATTCTTTCTCGACGAGCTGCCCCTCAACGGCTGGGATGGCCAGTCGATCAACGGATACTGGACGCGCATCACAGAGATCGCCATGCTTTCAGGCCGCATCGGCGAGGATTTCGAGGGCGAGCACGCCCAAAAGCTCGAATTCGTCGATGATTTCGTGCATGAAGCGGAGGCTCAGGAAAAGCACAAACCCGAGTACAAGGTGGGCATCAAGCCTGTCGAGGAGGGCATCGTGATCGACCACATCGCGACCGGAGAGCCCATCGGCGAGATCTGGGGCAGCATCGATGCGGTGCGCAAAATC
>JARKOC010000474.1 GCA_029975915.1 Bryobacteraceae bacterium | reverse complement strand
CATCGGCGATCTGGAGGACACGCTCCAGACGCAGCTGCTCAGGCGGACCAACAAGGGGGTTGTGCCGACAGCGGCGGGGGTTACGCTGCTCAATCTCGCGCGGGGCGTCCTGCATGACCTGAATGACATCTTCCTGCAGATTCGGGAGTATTCCAGCGGGGTCCGCGGTCGTATCAGGCTGTGGGCAAATATCTCCGCCATCAACCAGTTTCTGCCGAGCGAGCTCAAATCCTTCCTGAATGCCTACCCCCAGGTACAGATCCGCCTGGAGGGGAACATCAGCGAGGCCATCATGAAGTCGGTTGCCGAAGGCGCGGCTGACGTGGGCGTCATCACGATGGATTCGTGCCGGGAGGATCTGGAGTATCTCCCGTACCACACGGATCAGCTCGTCGTGATCACGCCAAAAGACCATATCCTGGCGAAAAAGAAGTCGGTTTCGTTCCGGGAGACACTGGACTTCGATTACGTGGGGCTGCCGGTGGGCAGCGCGCTGAACAACCGGATCGTGCGGGCCGCGAATGACCTGGGCAGAAATCCGAAAATGCGGATTCACGTGAACAGTTTCGATGCCCTGTGCCTGATGGTGGAGGCGGGCCTCGGGATCGGCATCGTGCCGAGGGGCGCCGCCAAACCCTACTTCAAGGGCCTGCGAATCCGCCCGGTTCCATTGCTGGAACCGTGGGCGATACGTGATCTGAAGCTGTGCGTCCGTTCGTATGATGCGCTGCCGGCGGCGGCGAAACTTCTCGTCGATCACCTCCGGCAGGGGGAATAGGTCTGAATTCGGCAGTTGGAGTCATCCTTCGTTCACTCCGGACGACTCCGAATGCCGTTTTTGGATGCACGAAAGTCGGCTGTATCAGGATGAATGTCCGCCATCGCCATCCGCGATGGCGGCTTCACGAGATATTGCTTTTCCGGCGTGTTCCGGTTCGGTATAGATGGAAAGCGCCGCATCTCTCGGGATGGAACGGCGCTTTCAGGAAATACCAGGCAGAGGAGCACGATAGGATGGCGCGTTCATGCAGCATAGCGGTATTGCCCGGAGACGGAATCGGGCCTGAGGTAATGGCGGAGGCGCTCAAGGTGCTGGACGCCGTGGAAAAAAAGTTCGACGTGACGTTCGCGAGAACCCACGCAAACGTGGGCGGG
>JARKOC010000464.1 GCA_029975915.1 Bryobacteraceae bacterium | reverse complement strand
CGGCGAAGTCTACAACATCGGCGGCGCCAACGAGTGGCGCAATATCGATATCGTGAATCTCGTCTGCGACCTCCTGGACGGAAAGCTCGGCCGGGTCGCGGGAGCTAACCGGCGGCTCATCACCTTTGTCACGGATCGGCCGGGCCATGACCGGCGCTACGCCATCGACGCCTCGAAGATGCGGAGTGAACTGGGGTGGGAACCGTCCTATACCTTTGAGAAGGGTATCAACGAGACAATCGACTGGTACCTGGCCAACCAGGAGTGGGTGCGGGAGGTGACCTCCGGCGCCTACCGCGACTACTACGAAAAGATGTACGGAGACCGCTGATGATACTCGTTGCCGGCGCGCGGGGCATGCTCGGGCGGGATCTGGTGCAGGTCTTCGGTGATACGGCCCGTGGCGTGCACCACCACGAGATGGAGATCACGGACCCTGTTTCGGTATCGGAAGTCCTGACGGAACTCAGGCCCAAGGTTGTCGTCAACGCCATCGCCTATACCGACGTGGACGGCTGCGAGACAGAGCGCGAGAGGGCATTCTCCGTAAACGGCGACGGGGTGCGGAACCTGGCACTGGCGACGCGGGAGGTCGGCGCCAAGCTGGTGCAGGTCAGTTCCGATTACGTGTTTGACGGGAGCAAGAGGACGCCGTGGATCGAGGACGATCCGGTGCATCCCCTGAGCGTCTACGGCCTTTCCAAGCTGGCAGGGGAGGAGAGCGCGCGACTCAATCCCGACCACCTGATCGTGCGCACCCAGTGGCTGTACGGCCTCCACGGAAAAAATTTCGTGGAGACCATGCTCCGGCTCGGCCGGGAACGGGACGAGGTCGCGGTGGTTCACGACCAGGTGGGTTCGCCCACATGGACCGTGGACCTTTGTCTTGCCATCCGTTCCCTAATAGAGAACGACCGGCGGGGAACCTATCATGCTGCAAATTCCGGTTTCTGCTCCTGGTGCGATTTCAGCCGGGCCATTTTCCGGGAGGCGGGGTTAGAGACGCGGGTCAGGCCCATCACTACCGAGGAACTGGGGCGGC
>JARKOC010000205.1 GCA_029975915.1 Bryobacteraceae bacterium | reverse complement strand
ACTTTTCCATGAATCCGCGACGCCTGAACGCCTTCGCGTGCGGAATGCCTCGGTTTTTTGCGTTCCCGTGGAATCAGGCTGCCCGACGAAGTTCACGCGGCGTAACCGGCATGAAACGGCGTCAGCGACGATGAACCCCGGTATTCTGCTCGCTTCGGCGTTCAGGCGTCGCGGATTCAGCGTCCCACGCCCTTTTGGGGGGCGCTTCATCAGCAAGTACCTTCAAAAACGGCTATCACGATATTTCAACCACGTAGATTGAAGTTACTTGGAAGATATCTTTCAGCGAAAGGAACAGTTTGTCGCTCATAGCCTTACAGAACATCCACCTCGCCTTCGGCGGCCCGCCGATCCTTGACGGGGCAAGCCTCCAGATTGAGGAGGGGGATCGCCTCTGCCTCCTGGGACGGAACGGCGCCGGCAAGTCCACCCTTCTGAAGCTCCTGGCAGGGGAGCTGCTTCCGGACGGCGGAGAGATCATGCGACGGCAGGGCCTGCGCATGTCTCTGGTTTCCCAGGAATCCCCACCGGACCTTTCCGGTCCGGTGTTCGACGTGGTTGCCGGCGGGATGGGCGACGCGGCGGAACTGCTGGCCGAATACCATCACGTGGGACTCCGCCTGGCGGCTGAAGGGGGTGATGACCTGCTGAAGCGGCTGGAGGAAATCCACAAGGCCCTGGAGGAAACGGGCGGCTGGCGTCTCCACCAGGAGGTGGAACGCATCCTCAGCCGCCTTACCCTGGACCCGGACGCCGATTTCTCCACCCTCTCCGGCGGCACGAAAGGGCGGGCGCTCCTGGCCCGCGCGCTCGTTTCCACGCCGGACATCCTCCTTCTGGATGAGCCCACCCACCACCTTGACATCGACACCATCGTCTGGCTGGAAGAATTTCTCCTGCGCGAAGTAAAGACATTCCTGTTCGTGACCCACGACCGGACCTTTGCACGACGCGTGGCCAACCGGATCGCCGAACTGGACCGGGGAATGATCTATGCCTTCCCGTGCGGCTACGACTCGTTCATGGAACGACGGGAGGAGTTGCTTGAGGCCGAAATCTCGCGCCGGGCACAGTTCGACAAAAAGTTGGCCAGGGAAGAGGCATGGATACGCCAGGGCATCAAGGCACGACGCACCCGCAACGAAGGACGGGTCCGGGCGTTGAAGAAGATGCGCGAGGAACGAAGCCGGCGGCGGGAACGGGTCGGCACGGCAAAGATGCAGTTGCAGCAAGCTGAGCAATCGGGCCGGCTGGTGGCGGAGGCGGAAGACGTCTCCTTCGCCTACAACGACAAACCGGTAATCAGGGACTTCTCCACTATCATCCTGCGGGGGGACCGGGTCGGCATCATCGGCCCCAACGGTTCGGGCAAGAGCACCCTGCTGCGCCTGCTGCTCGGGGAACTGCAACCCAAAAGCGGAGAGATCCGCCTCGGATCGCGGCGCGAGGTGCTCTACTTCGACCAGATGCGCGAGCAGCTCGACCCGGAAAAGACTGTTCAGGAAAACGTGGGAGAGGGAAACGACACCATCGTTATCAACGGCAGGCCGCGCCACGTCATCGGCTACCTGCAGGACTTCCTCTTTTCCCCGGAACGGGCGCGGAGTCCCGTGAGCGTCCTGTCCGGCGGCGAACGCAACCGGTTGCTGCTTGCAAAGCTCTTCACCAGGCCGTCCAACGTTCTGGTCATGGACGAACCCACAAACGACCTGGACTCCGATACCCTCGACATGCTGGAGGACCTGCTGCTGGAGTATTCCGGCACTCTGCTCCTGGTAAGCCACGACCGGGACTTCCTCAACCACGTGGTAACCAGCACCATCTCCATCGGGGAGGACGGGCAGGTCCGGGAATACGTGGGCGGGTATGATGACTGGCTGCGGCAAGCCGGGGCTTCGGCTGCGGCTTCGGCTGCCGCTCAGCCCGCCGCGCCTTCTCCGCCCCGGGAAAAGCGACGGCCGCAGACGGAGAAGCCCCGCAAACTGACTTTCAAGGAACAGCGGGAACTGGAGGCTCTTCCGGATACCATCGCGGCAATGGAACAGGAGGTTGAAGAGATTCACGGGAACCTGGCGGACCCGGAATTCTACCGGACCGCCGGGGATGAGGTGGCCCGTCTTGCCGCGCGGCTCAAGGAGCTGGAAATGGAACTGGAAGCGGCGTATCTTCGATGGGAAGAACTGGAAACCTTGAGAGACCAACCATGAACATCCTTCTCCTGCGCCCCCATCCGGGCAATGAGCAATTCGGGCTCGGCCCCTTCTTCCGTGTGGAACCCCTCGGGCTCGAATATGTGGCAGCCGCGCTGCTCCCCCTCGGCCATTCCGTAACCATCGCGGACCTCCGCTTCCGGCCGGGAGCGGCAACATGGGTTCGGCGCACCCGTCCCCGTGTCGTGGGCATATCCTGCCTCCACGCGCTGGAATACGACCGGGTCGTGGAAACGGCAAGGGAGGTGCGGCGGGCCGCGCCGGACGCCTTTATCCTGGTGGGCGGCCATGCGGCCATGGCGTTCAACGGTCCCCTGGAGGATGACGCCGTGGACGCCGTTATCATGGACGACGGCGAAGAAACCATGCCGGCACTGGTCC
>JARKOC010000202.1 GCA_029975915.1 Bryobacteraceae bacterium | reverse complement strand
CGGGACGGGATGACGACAGAGGAAATCCTGTCCCGCGACTTTTATCCGCCTCCCAGCAGGATCCTTGCCGGTGAAGGGCCGTAACATGTTCAAGAAACGGGGATCGGGGATCGGGGATCGGGGGGTGGGGGGGTGTTTTTTTCCTTCCCTGGGTAGACGGAGGGTGGCGTTTTTCATTATCCTGCTGCTCGGATGGTTTCTGCTTGCCTGGGTCACCGCGGCTGTGGGTGCGTCCATTCCGACAACGTCCCGAGCCGAAAGCGTCTCCCTTGCCGTGCTCCGCTCCGATGCCGCCAGGCAGCAGGAACTGGCGCGGTATGCCAAGGGAATATTCCTGGCCCGTCTCGGCTTCGGCGCGGCCGTTGCCCCTCCCCCGTGGACGGCGGGTATACAGCGGGCCTGTTTCGTCACCTTTTTTTCCGGCAGGCGGGTGGTTGCCTGTTCCGGAGGGTTCCTGCCCCGCACCTCCGACCTGGGACGGGAGATCGAGGCCAATGTGCGACAGGCGCTCCACCTGGACCCGCGTGCGCTGCGCATCGACCGGAAGACCGCCGTTGCCGCACGGGTACTGATCACCTTCCCGGGCGAGCCCCGTGCCGTGGCGTCCTACCATGCCGTTGATCCCGCGCGCCAGGGACTGTTCGTGGAAAACGACCGTTTCGGCGTGGCAATCGTCCCCGGAGAGGCAAAGACCGCCTCCTGGGCGTTCCGGGAAGCGCTGCGCCGGCTCGGGGAACGTGACCCGTCGCGGGTGCGGCTGTTCGCGTTTGACGCATGGGGGATACAAACCGAAAAGCTTACTGAGTGAAGAGTACGAGGTACGGTGTGTAAGGATTGACCCATCACTCATCACTCCTTACCCATCACTTCCTTTGAATGTAACCCAAGGAGGGCATGCCGTGAAACCGTTTCTTGTGGGACTGTTCGTTCTGGTTGCGACCGCTCTGGTCGTTTCCGCGCCGGTATCGGCGAAGGAAAGCAAAGAAAAGGGAACCGTGGAAGGGACCGTACTGTCCGCGGAAACCAACCAGCCCGTTGCCGGCGTTTCCCTGGAATTCCGGCGACGCTATCCCAAGAAGCCGCCCGTAGCGCTCCGGCGCGCCACGGATGGTGCCGGGAAGTTCACGGCCTCTCTTCCGGTCGGCGCCTATGACTGTCTGATCCGGAAGGACGGTTTCGGCACGCGCACCGAAAGCCTTGAAGTGAAGCCCGGAGAGACGACGCAGCTGCCGGTTCCCCTCAACCGTGAAGCGCGTATCGCGGGACGGATCATCGATTCCGCCGGCAAGCCGCTTCCGGGCATTGCCGTTACCTTCGGCAGAAGGGAAACGTCGGTCACGGACGCGGCGGGCCGCTTCAGCGTGTCGGCCCTGGATGCGGGATGGTACGAACTGCGCGTGGACTCACCCACGTGGGTCGTGGAAAAACAGGTCTCCCTCTCCGTCGCGGCAGGTGAGAAAAAGGACGTGGGAGCGGTTACGCTGCTCCGGGCGGGGAGCGTGACCGTGCTCCTGACAACCGCTGACAGGCGCGCGGCCCGTTTCCTTTCCGGGATCGAGGTTACCCTGTCCGGCGCCTCCGTGTACCGCTACGGGAAGACCAATGCGAAGGGAACCATTTCGTTCGCCAAGCTCCCGCCCGGCTCCTATACGGTTGAATCGTCCGACGAGCGGCTGACCGAATCCAAGGCCACCGTAGAGGTGGCGGAAGGGAAAAGC
>JARKOC010000432.1 GCA_029975915.1 Bryobacteraceae bacterium | reverse complement strand
CGGGCAATAACGGATGCCGGCGGATGGCGGGCGGACACGGTCACGGAGGACCTGGACCTGAGTTACCGGGCCCAGCTTGCGGGATGGCGCTTCGTGTACCTGGACGGATACGAGGTGCCGTCCGAGCTGCCGGTGACCCTGACCGCGTTCCGCGGCCAGCAGCAGCGCTGGGCAAAGGGGTCGGTGCAGACCGCCCGCAAGATACTGCCGCTCCTTCTTTCGCGGGAACTGCCCCTTGAGGTGAAATGCGAGGCAATGACGCACCTGCTGGCGAACATCTGCTGGCTGCTCGGCACGGTGATATTCCTGACCCTCTATCCGACCATCGTGTTTCGCATCGGGGTCGGCCCCTGGCAGATGATGCGGCTGGACCTGCCGCTCTTTATCGCGACCAGCTGCGCCATCATGTCGTACTTCTTGGCGTATCTGACCGCGAACCGCGCCGGTGGGTCCCTCGGCCGCTTCCTCCTCCTGCCGGTGGTGAGCATCGGGCTGGCGCCCAGTATTTCCCTTGCCGTGCTTCGGGGGCTGTGGAGCAGGGGCGGCTTTTTCGAACGGACCCCGAAATTCGGCATCACCGGCAGGAGCATCCTGCCGCGGCACGCGTTTCTCTATCGCCAGAAAGGACTGCCGTACCTGCTGCTCAACACCCTCCTCTTCCTGTACAGCCTGCTGCCCCTTACGTTCGCGTGGCAGCGGGGAACCTGGTACGCCCTTCCCCTCTATCTCCTTTTTCCCGCAGGATTCCTGGCGGTGATCATCCAGGAAGTGCATGAGCTGCTGGTCGGTTTCCGGGCGCCCGCGGCGGCCTGTGCCAAAAAGGGAAGTTCCGTTTCATAATTCCGTCTGTTTACTCACACCAGTTCTTTTCAATCCCGAGAAGCCACTTCCAGGTCGGGATTAGGCGGACGGGGCCGGCGTCGGAGCTCTCTTCCCCTTCTTCGTCCCAGGTCAGGATGGTCAGCGAACCGCCCTGAAGAGAGCCGGCAGCGGCGATAAGAGCCTGGATTTCCCGTTTCCTCGTCTTCTGTTCCGAGAGGTCATAACAGACTTGAATCAACTCCGCGGTTCCCGCTTCCCGCCGCACCACGAAGTCGACTTCTTTACCCGCC
>JARKOC010000198.1 GCA_029975915.1 Bryobacteraceae bacterium | reverse complement strand
ACCCCGGAAAGCGCACCTGACCCGTGAGCAGCCGCTGCATGAGGCCCTGCTTGCGCTGCTGGAGCGCCGCCATCAGCCGCTCGGTGAGCGCGATCGCCTCGTCCCACGTGCTCAGGATCGCCGCGATCTTGCGCTGTTCGGCAAGGGGCGGAGTCGGCATCTTGAGCGGCCGTAACACCTGTAGATTGATGTTTTTCTGCGCATTCTGAGTTGCCTTCGATTCAAGACCCTGTTTTTGGGTCTGAAGCGCATACATCAACCAGATGCTCGAAACATTGTCCTTTGCCTGGATTCCCACCAAGCTATCGGGACAGGCTACATCGTAGGTTGTCAACGCAACGTCGCCGATATTGGCAGCTATTGTTATCAGGATAGTGCCTGCCGGGAAAATCCGACTGACTTCCAATCCTTTCTCATTCAGTGTCTGAGAATGAGTAAGGAGCCAACCCGAAGATTCGCGAATATCTCCAGTCTGAACAAACGGGATGTTGCCACCATAGAATTGAGGATCATTGCGTGGCCGAGCAGAGAATTTTCCACGCTCGACAATCGCTAGTTCCTCTAGAGGTTTGAGCGACCATCCAGTAGGAATCACAGCCCCAACTCCCGCAGGTAGCCCGCCATGCGCGCCTCGACGTCGGCCAACTGGCGCTTGAGATCGGCAATCTCCCGGCCCACCGCCGCCAGCTCGTCCCACCGGATCACGGCGCTTCCTCCCCACGCTCCACGTCAGCCAGTAACGCCTCCACGACGCGGCGCAGCGCGGGCAGGTCTTCCACCGCCGCCCAGACATTGTCCAGCACCACGCGCTCGTAGTTGTGCGCCAGAAAATCCCGGAAGCGCGCCAGCCGCCGCCAGTCCACGTCCGGCTGGCGGGCCAGCAGGTCCTCCGGCAGGCGCTTGACGATCTCGCCGATCACCTCGTAGGCGCGCACCACGGCGAACTGGGTCTTGCGATCCTGGAGGAACGCGGCCCGCCCCCCGGCCGTGAACTGTTCGAGATCGGCCACGTGGGCCAGCAGGTCACGCAGATAGGCGCGAGTCGTCTTGCTCACAGCGGCACCGCCTCGGCCCGCACGGCCTGCATGAACCGCGGGTCGTCGAGATTTTCCGTGATCAGGCTGACCTCCCGCCCCAGCAGGTCTTGCAGCTCCAGCCACAGGCCAATCAGGTCGAAGATGCTGCGGTCAG
>JARKOC010000407.1 GCA_029975915.1 Bryobacteraceae bacterium | reverse complement strand
CACCATCCACCGCGTCGACGTCAGCGCCCCCGACCTGCCCGATGAGAGCTTCTGGACCGAGGAAGTCTCGCTGGCAAACGACCCCACCGTCCGCCGCCACCTGTGGATCTGGGAGCACAAAGACCTGGTTCTGCAGGAAGGCTGAGCAGTACTGGCTCTCTAAATCGATTGGTGACAACATCAGCGCGACTCTGGCCGAGTCGCGCTGATGTTGTCGGACTTCGAGGCACGGTGGGGGACAGCCATCCAGACCGAGACTCAAATCCAGGCATAGACAACCCAAAATGAACCCTGTTTGAGCATCATCTACGCAATGCTTTGGGCCGTGCAAAGGGCATTTGTTCGGAGAGAAACGTGCATCGTGGGAGGGGCAACCCGATGACCGACCAGCAGCGCATCCAACGCGCTGTGCGCGCAGGACGTTATGTCTTCACCGACCATGCCGTCGAAGAAGCACAGGCGGACAACCTGCGCTTTTCCGATATTGTGGGCATCTTACTTCAAGGTGAGATAGACTCAGTATATACGGATGATCCGCGTGGTGAGAGGTATGTCGTTTTCGCGGCGATGGCGTACTGGTGATTATTACGGTTTATGTGGTGGACGAGGGTGAACGATGAACGAGCGACATTTCCCCTGTGAATACTGCGATACGGCGCTGCCTCTGCAAGCGCGGCGCGTGACGCTGACCCTCCAGCGCAATGGGCGCTGGTATATCTTCGAGAACGTGCCCGCCGAGGTCTGCCCGAACTGCGGACACCGCTATTATGATGGGCCAACCCTGGTCCAGCTGGAGCGCCTGATCGAAGAACAGGCCGATCAACTCCGCCCGGTCGAAGCCTGGGCATTCTCGTTGCCGGTGGAGGCACTGTAGCGCCGGAACAGCTATTCCGGCGCTACACGCCCGTGCATCCACTCATATCCGCCAGTACTTGCCGCCCCCGCCTTCCCTCGCCATCAGACCCTGCTCCACCAGCTCGCGGCGCAGTTGGGCGGTATCTTCGTGGTACTGGCCCAGTAGCTCGTTGACTTCCTTCTCCGTGTACTGC
>JARKOC010000406.1 GCA_029975915.1 Bryobacteraceae bacterium | reverse complement strand
CGCGCCTTCGTGCTCGCCGTAATCCGTCACCTTGACGATGTTGGGATGCCTCAACCGCGCCAACGCCTTCGCTTCACGCTCGAACCGCTTGAGCGCGCGCTCCAATACCGACGGCGCCAGGTTCTCGGTGCGGATGACCTTTACCGCTACATCCGTCTCGAGACGCGTGTCGTAGGCTTTGTACACCACCGCCATCCCCCCCTCGCCAAGCTGCGCGAGGATGTGGTAACGCCCAAGGGATTGGCCAATTAGGCTTGTCATGGCTTCACTCCCCACAGGCAGATGGTACCGTCCCCCGACCCCGAAGCCAGCGTCCGCCCATCCAGCGAGAAGGCTACGCTTTTTATCCGATCATGTCCTATCAGGATTCGCAGGAGCGCCCCATCATTGACCCGCCAAAAGCGTATGGTGTTGTCTGAAGACCCCGAAGCCAGCGTCTGCCCATCCGGCGAGAAGGCGACGCTGATTATCCGATCATATCCTTTCACCGTTCGCAGGAGCGCCCCATCACTGACCCGCCACAAGCGTATGGTGTTATGACTCGATCCCGAAGCCAGCGTCTGCCCATCCGGCGAGAAGGCGACGCTGATTATCCGATAATATCCTTTCACCGTTCGCAAGAGCACCCCATCGCTCACCCGCCACAAGCGTATGGTGTTATCACTCGATCCCGAAGCCAGCGTCTGCCCATCGGGCGAGAAGGCGACGCTGTTTACCCTGCCAGTATGCCCTTCCAGCGTGCGCAGGAGTGCCCCATCACTGACCCGCCACACGCGTATGGTATCGTCTCCTGACCCCGAAGCCAGCGTCTGCCCATCTCCCGAGAAGGCAACGCTGTTTATCTCATTAGTATGTCCTTCCAGCGTGCGCAGGAGCGTCCCATCACTCACCCGCCACAAGCCTATGGTCCAGTCAGCTGACCCTGAAGCCAGCGTTTGCCCGTCCGGCGAGAAGGCGACGCTGGTTACAACATTAGTATGTCCTTTCAGCGTGCGCAGGGGCGCCCCATCGCTCACTCGCCACAAGCGTATGGTGTTATCAGCAGATCCTGAAGCCAACATCTGCCCATCCGGCGAGAAGGCTAAGCTCCAAACCCCATCAGTTCCGTTTACAAATCGAGCCAGCTGTTCCACCTGGGCAGCGTTTTGCGGTGAGATGGGTCCACTGGGGATGGGCGCCTCGGTCGCGGTCGGAACAGATCGAGCAGGCGTTACAGCTCCCTTGTGCGGCGCTGAGCTGAGCAAGTACACCCCCACCAGCAAGCCTAAGACCAACAACCCGCCCCCAACCACCCAGCCCCAGGCCTTCTTCTTCTTGCCTCCTACCCCGCCAACCTGGACTTTCGCTGCAGTACTGTGCGCTTCGGCTTCCCCCCTAACAGTCGCCGTGCTCGTTCCTTGCTCAATCGTATCCAGCGTCTCTTCCTCGCCAGGAACGTCACTCACAGCCACCGGCGCGGTCTCTCCCTTCACTGCTAAAACCGCCTGTAGCGCGGCACCAAAGGACGCCATGTCTTTGTAGCGATTCTCTTGGTCTTTCGCCAGCGCCTTCAGCAGGATCTTCTCCACTCCCTCAGGCACTTCCGGAGCAAATTCCGCCGGCCGCGGCAGCGGCTCATGCGCCTGTTTCAACAGGATCGCCGCAGGGGTGTCCGCCGTGTACGGCTTCCGCCCGGTGACCATCTCGTACAGCACCACCCCCAGCGCATACTCATCTGAAAGCGGTGACGGTTGTCCA
>JARKOC010000402.1 GCA_029975915.1 Bryobacteraceae bacterium | reverse complement strand
GTGCTCAAGCCCGATGTGGTCTTCTTCGGCGAGTCCGTGCCCAAGCACCGGGTGAGTGCCGCGATGGCCTGGTGCGGTGGTGCGGACGCGCTGCTGGTGGCCGGGTCGAGCCTGACCGTGATGGCAGGGTTGCGTTTCGCGCGCCACATGGCCAAACAGGGAAAACTGATCGTCATCATCAATCACGGCGCGACCCGCGCCGACGACCTGGCTGCCGTCCGCTTGGACGAGGTGCCTCAGTTAATAGTGCGCGCGTGGGTTGAGTTGGTGCCTCACGCAGAGTGAGCGCGTGGGCTTGCGACTATTTCGTTGTTTGGAGTCGATGGATCGACGGTTCCAATGATGTCATGTCCAGGCCGCGGGCATCGGCGAGAGCTTGTGTCTTCCCTTGGGCGAGGTCGATCAGGCGGAGTTGGAGCTCGTTGATCCGCCTGGTGAGATCGGCCGGATTCACTCCGTCGATGCGGGCCCTGATCGTGGCGGCTTGTTCCTCGGTGAGGAGCCCTGCGGCTTGGACGCGCCGCCACGGGGTCTTCGGTTCGTCGTAGAGACGTTTGCGGCGACCGTCAGCGGTCTGTGTGTAGCCGGTAGGTTTCTTCGTCGGGGTGAAGAAGTTCAGCCGCAGTGAGACCAGTCGCCAGAGCTCGTTCAGCAGGGCGAGTTCATCCGCGGTGTCGTAGCGCCAGTAGAACGCGTGTTTACGGACGACGTGGTTGTTCTTTGACTCGACCGTTGCTTGATCGTTCTTCTGGTAGGGGCGGGATCTCGTCTGGGCGATATCTCGTTCCTGGAGCCAGCCGGCGACGTCATAGTTGATGAATTCAGACCCGTTGTCTGAGTCGAACACGGTCATCGGGAACGGGAACCTGCCCTGCAGTTCTTCAATGGCTTCGAGAATCCATTTCGACGCGTTGTTCCGGATCGATTGGTTCTCGGTCCACCCGGTCACGAGATCAGTCATCGTGAGTGTCCTCGCGAACTCGCCCTGCAGCGTTGGCCCGCAATGCGCGACAGTGTCGGCCTCGATCACTCCAGGAATGGTGGGCAGGGCATCACCGGCCTTGGACAGACTGATCGAGTTTCTCAGCAGAGGAGAGGGCTTCGTGGTTGATATGCCTCGGAGTTGCATCCTGCGACGTGCGGGGGCCAGGTAGCGGTCGATCGTGGCGGCGCTCATCGCCTGCAACTCGGCAACCGCCGAAGGCGTCGCGAACGGTCGGTTAAGATCTCCAGCGGTCTGGAGCAAGGGTAGCCAGTCCGGGAGCATTACCCTCAAATATTTCCCGCACGGGCACCCCATCAACGCCCACACCTGCTCGAGCAGCAGTCTGGTGTCATCGCTGTACGACTTCGGGCGGAGCTTACGCTTATCGATCTGTACAGCCGGATCCGGTAACGCAGGGCCGGTGAGCATCCGGCGAGCCGTTGACCGCCCCATCCCGGTCGTCGCGATCACCTCGTCAAGGATTCTGCCTTTGTCTTCCTTGGACGCTTTGGCGTACGCGTTCCGGAGCTTATTCGTGACATGACGCCTCGCGGCCATCGGGATCTTGCCTTCCACATCAGGCAAGCCTCGCGCTCAAAGTAGGTGAGGCACCAATCCATGCCACGCGCTCAAACAAACTGAGGCACGTCGGTTGCTCGATATCGACGGCGTACTCGTGGTATCGTGGCAGCCGATAGATGGTGCGCTGGAAGCCATCCGATCTGTCCGCGCAGCGGGGACCCCCATTCGTATGCTCACCAATACCACCTCCCGCTCGCGGCACTCGGTCGTCGAGGCGTTGCGCACGGCAGGATTCGAGGCA
>JARKOC010000391.1 GCA_029975915.1 Bryobacteraceae bacterium | reverse complement strand
ATCTGCCCAGCCAACGCTTCCGCTTTTAATATCGTATTGTCCGATAGCCCGGTGTAGTCGTACACTCGCACTGTCAGGATCGTTTCAGCGTTCGCGCTCATTGCCAGTAAGGCCGTCAGAGTCAGCATCGTGGGAGTGGGCCGCATGTTTCACCTCGCCCCGCAATGCGCGAAGAGGTGAAAAAGCGGGCCACCAGTTTTGAGGAGCAGAGGCGATGGCTGAGGGAGAAGTCACCTTGCTGCTTGCCAGCCTCAGGCGAGGCGAGCAGGATGCTCTCGGCAGGCTGATGCCGCTGGTGTACGACGAACTGCGGCGGCTGGCAGGACACTACATGCGCGGCGAACGCGCCGGCCATACGCTGCAGCCCACCGCGGTGGTCCACGAAGCCTATGTGCGGCTGGCCGGCCAGGATTGGGTGGAGTGGCAGGACCGCGCGCACTTCATCGGCGTCGCTGCCAGGCAGATGCGCCGGATCTTGGTGGATTACGCCCGGCAGCACTTTGCGGCCAAGCGCGGCGGCACGCCCGCCAAGGTCGATCTCGACGCCCTTGCCGGCGGCTTCGATGAGACCAAATCGGCTGAGATCCTGGCCGTGGATGAAGCGTTGGATCGCCTGAGGGAATTGGACCCGCAACAGGCTGATGTGATGGAGTTGCGCTATTTCGGTGGTTTGACGGTGGAGGAGGCCGCCGCGCAGTTGGGCATTTCGGAGAGGACCGTCAAGCGCGACTGGAGTGTCGCGCTGTTATGGCTGCGGGCCCGTCTCGCCGGAGGTGGTCAGTCGTGACGCCGGGGGAATGGGCACGCGTAAAAGAAGTGGTGGCTGACGCGCTCGAACGGCCGGAACCCGAGCGTGCGGCCTTCCTCGATCAGGCCTGCGGGCCGGACACGCGGTTGCGGGCGGAGGTCGAGCGGCTTCTCGCTTCTGACGAATCGGGGAGCCTGGGAAGTCCGGTCGCAGGCGCACTCGGCCCAGTTCCGGAGTTGGCCGCCGGGCAGGTGCTGGGCCATTTCCGGATCGAGGGGCGCATTGGGCAGGGCGGCATGGGCGCGGTCTATCGGGCGTGGGACGAAAAGTTGCAGCGGAGCGTGGCGATCAAAGTGCTGGCGGACGGTCGACTCAGCAACCCGGCAAGCAGGCAACGGTTTCTGCGTGAGGCGCGAGCCGCTTCGGCGCTGAACCACCCGGGGATTGTCACCATCCACGAAGTGTCGTCGGATGACGGATTCGACTTCATCGCCATGGAACTGGTGGAAGGCGAAAGCCTCGACCGGCGGATTCCGAAGAAGGGCCTGCCGCTCAGGCAGGCGCTAGAATACGCCGTGCAAATCGCCGCCGCACTCGCGAAAGCCCATGCCTCGGGTATCATCCACCGGGACCTGAAGCCGTCCAATGTCATGGTGACGCCCGAGGGACGGGTGAAACTCCTCGACTTCGGGTTGGCCCGGCGTGTGCAGACAGGCGATGGCTCCGGCAGCACTCTCACCCATTCGGGCGAAATCATGGGCACGCCAGCCTATATGTCTCCGGAGCAGGCCGAAGGCAAGCCCGTGGATGCGCGCTCCGACATCTTTTCGTTTGGTTCGCTGCTGTACGAAATGGTGTCCGGCCGGAAGGCTTTTCGCGGCGATTCAGAGATATCCACGCTGGCGGCGGTTCTTCAGTCGAAACCCGACCCGCTGGATCGAAACTGTCCCGCCGAACTCGCCAAACTGATCGGCCGCTGCCAGCACAAAGATCCGTCACACCGTCTGCAGGTGATGGCCGACGTGCAGATGGAGTTGCAGGAGCTAAGAGATGAATTGGAAGCGAGCAAGACCCGTAAGGGACGCCGCATCGCCTGGGCCACCGCAGCAGCCGTTGTGGCGGCTCTGGGGACAATTGCCTGGCTGTTCATGACGAGGTGGGGACAGCCCCGGCCTCAGCCCTACGTGACACCGTTCACTTCGCTTCAAGGTTCAGAGACCAGCGCCGACTTTTCACCCGATGGGAGCAGGGTGGCATTCACATGGAACGGCGAGAAGCAGGACAACACCGATATCTATGTCAAGCGGATAGGCGCCGAGTCGATGTTGAGGTTGACCCGCCATCCGGCGCCGGATACGGCTCCCGCCTGGGCGCCAGACGGCGAGCGTGTCGCGTTTGTGCGTGAGGGTGGAGTCTACGTGGTGGATGCCCTGGGAGGGGCGGAGCGCCGGTTGGTAGATGTGCAGGATGCGAGGATTGTCGAAGTTGCGTGGCACCCCAAAGGACAGTGGGTCGCCGTGTCGGAAGCGCTGGCAGACGGGGGAATGCAGGTTTCTTTGCTCCCCCTGGCCGGGGGGACGAAACGACCCCTGCTCTCTGCGCCAGCATTCCGGACGAACTCCCCCGTGTTCTCCCCCAATGGGGAGATGCTCGCTTTTGGCATTTGCTCCAACGTATGGATGTGCGATCTGTATGTGCAGAACCTGGATGCTGAAGTCAGGCCGGCGGGGCCGCTTCGACGTATCACGCGGCAGAACGCCTATCTGGCCGGAGTCGCATGGGCGCCGGGCGGAAAGGCGCTCGTCTATTCCGCATCCCCAAACGTCGGCGTGAACGCTCATATCTGGCGCGTAGATATCATCGAGTCCTCACCACCGGAGCGCTATGAACTGGCTGGAGTCCGTGCTTCTAGTCCCGCCGTAGCTCCTACAGGAAACCGCATGGTTTACACTTCCTCTTTCATGGACCTAGACATCTGGCGATGGCAGCGAGGCGGCGAGGCCGAACAGTTCATCGCCTCTACCCTTAACGACTACACCCCGCAATACTCGCCGGACGGAGAGCGGATCGCGTTTTCCTCCGCAAGGGAAGGAAACAGTCAATCGGTTTGGGTCTGCAACAAGGATGGCTCCGGCGCTATTCAACTCTCCAAAGGGATCGGTAGGGTTTCCGGCTCGCCTCGCTGGTCCCCGGGCGGAAATACGATCGTCTTCGATGTTCAATTGGAAAGCGGCCGCATGGGGCTTTTCTCAGTCAGTGCGTCCGGGGGCCCGCCACGGCAGGTTTCAGAGGCGGCTCACGACGAGGCTGGCCCGAGCTATTCACACGATGGGAAGTGGCTCTATTTTCGTGCGAATCCGACTGGCAGATTCGAGATCTACCGGATGCCTGTCGGGGGTGGGACGAAGGAGCGGATCACGGAGTCGGGCGGGTATACGGGGTTGGAGTCCCACGACGGGCAAACACTGTATTTCACAGTGGGAGCAAGTACCGCACCCACCTCCCTGATGGAGAGGCCGATCGCAGGTGGCCCGGTTAGGAAAGTGGCTGACAACGTCTATCCGAGGGCCTTCGCGCCGGTCGCAAACGGGATCTACTACATCGCCAGAAGGCAGCCGCGCGGGTGGGCCCTATACTTCTATTCCTTCAAGACACGGTCCACCAAAACACTACTGGAGATCGACGCGGGCGTATACCATGGACTCTCAGTCTCCCCCGACGAGAAAACGTTCCTTTACACCGCCAACAAGTCGCCAAAGGTTGATTTAATGCTTGTGGAGAACTTCCGGTGACCGGCCAGCGCCTTTTCGCCGATCAGATTCTCGGCCAACTCGGCGAATGCGGCATCAGCATCAGGTCCCGCGTTCCAGACACCCCTCGTCATCGATTCTTCGCATCCAAGGGGCTCGCCGTCTTCGGCATCATCGCCACCTTGCTCCCCCTTGCCGCCGAGCCTCCCAGATCCACAGCCAACGACAAACTCCTCGACCTTCTTGTCTTCGGCGTCGATGATGTCTTCGGTGTCGAGAATCGAATTCGCCCCGCCGATTACCCACCCGCCGTTCGCGCCGAACTCTCGGCTTACCTCGGCCGCTTCCACTCCTACCGTTCCAAACGCACCGACCTCGCCAAGACCGGCGAGTCCGGCATGGTCTACTCAGCCTGGACAGGTTACGAGCGCCAACTCGCCGCCCTCTCCGCCGACCCCAATGCTCCGGCGCTCGCCCTCGACTATGTGAGCGAATTGAAGCCCTGTTACGAGTGGGAGGGTTACCACGAATGCCCCGAGCGCGAAGCCGTCTTCGCCGCGCAGTACCTCGCCGCCCACCCGGGCGGTCCCTTCAGCGCGTACCTGCCCCTGCTCGCTGCTCACCGCTGGATCTGCGCCGCCGAGGCTTACGAGTACGAGAAGCAACCCGGCGGCGCCGCCCGCAGCCGCGAGTCATACGAGCAGTCAATCTCCCAGGCGCGGCGGTCAACTTCCCCGCTCGTCCGAATGGCAGCCGAGGCCTTGGTGGCACATGGGAGTTGCCATTCAACGCGGTGAGCGGCCTCGATCGCCCGGTTTCCCGCCAATCAGAAGCTGGGGAGAACGGTTGAGCCGCCCGGCCCACCAAACATGGAACGGGACCTACAACAACTTCGTATAAGCTAGGGAGTCGCTGCGATGCTCCAAGACTGCATGTTCGGTCTTAGGCTTCTCTTCAAAGATCGCGCTTTCACCGCCCCAGCGCTGCTGACGCTCGCCCTCTGCATTGGCGCAAATACCGCCGTATTCTCCGTCCTTCTGAACGTCGTCCTGCGCGGATTGCCGTTTCCCCGCACCGAGGAACTGGTGACGATGTATAACGTCTATCCCGGTGTCGGCGTCTTCCGCGGGTCGAACGGCGTCCCCGATTACCTTGACCGCCGCAAGCTGACCAACGTCTTCAGCGAAGTGGCCCTCATCGGGAATGCCAGTTACGAGGTCGGGATGGAGGGATCTCCCCAAAGGATCCGCGGGCAAAATGTGACACCCTCGTTCTTCAAAGTGCTTGGCGTGCAGCCGCTGATCGGGCGCACCTTCACCGAAGATGAGGGCGAACTCGGCAAGGAGAAGGTCGCCGTTCTCACTGAAGGGTTGTGGAAGCAACTCTTCTCCGGCGACCCGAACTTGGCCGGCAAGGACATCCGTCTGAGCGGTACTTCCTATCGCATCGTCGGCGTGATGCCGGCTTCCTTCGGGATTCCTGGAGACGACGTCCGAATCTACACTTCTTTCGCCTTCACCAAAGAGCAGACCAGCGACCAAGCCCGGCATAACAATAGCTGGGGGATGATCGCGCGGCTCAAGCCCGGCATCCGCCTCGCCCAGGCGCAGGAACGCATCGATGACCTGAACCGCCGCAACATCGACGTGTTCCCCGAGTTCCGGCAGTTGCTCATCAATGCACGCTTCGGCACAAAGGTGGCTGGCTTGGCTGACGAGTTGACTCGCGAGATACGGCCCACGCTGGGTCTTCTGCAGATCGCGGTTGCCGTCTTACTGGTGATCGGCTGCGTGAATCTGGCCAATCTGATGCTCGTGCGATCCAACGTTCGGATGAAGGAGTTTGCCATCAGACACAGCCTTGGGGCCGGGCGTTGGAGGATAGCCCGTCAACTGCTTGCCGAGAGTCTGGTCCTCGCCCTGATGGGCGGCGCGCTCGGCATTGCCGTTGCCTACGGCGGCATCCGTCTGCTCCTCTACCTCGGCGCCGAAGATCTGCCGCGCGGGTCGAGCATCGGGATCGATTCCGGCGTGCTTTTCTTCACGGCTGCTGTCGCGCTTGTCGCGGGTATCGGCTTCGGCAGTGTGCCTCTGTTTCATGTGCTCCGGCAGGACCTGAATGCGGTCTTTCGCGGCACCGAACGTGCGGGAACCGCCGGGCACGGAGCTGTGTGGATCCGCTCGGCGTTGGTGGCATGCCAGTTCGCGCTGGCATTCGTGCTGCTCGTCGGAGCAACTCTGTTGACCCTCACCTTCGTCCGTCTGCTTCGAGTGGACCCCGGGTTCAAGCCGGAGAATGTGACTACGGCGCAGATTGCCATGCCGCGGGTCCGCTACGGGGATGACGCCCGCGCGAGGAGTTTCCTCACGGACCTGGTGCAGAGGGTGTCCGCGATTCCGGGCGTGCGTTACGCCGGCGCCACGACGTTTCTACCCTTTAGCGGCAACAGCAACTCCAGCGCGATGATGTTCGTCGGCCGCCCGCTCGGGCCGGGCGAGAATCCGCCGGTACCTGGCTGGAACGTCGCGACTCCAGGCTATCTCCAGTCCATGCGCATCCCGCTTCTCCAGGGCCGCGACATCTCTGATTCCGATGGCCCAGACACTCAGAAAGTCGTGATCATCGATCAGTTCCTCGCAAACCGGTACTTCCCCGAAGGCGGCGCGCTGGGCGCCAGGATCACTCGCGGGATCCAGATTCCCGGCAACCCGCGGAAGCCCGACGAATGCACGATCGTCGGCGTGGTGGGCAGCGTAAAGACAGGCAACCTGGCTGAAAGCAACCCTGTGGGGCAGATTTACTTCTCGTACAAGCAATACGTGCCTCGAGGTGTCCACCTCACGGTGAGGTCCCAACACGACAATCCGCAACTGGTGGCGGCCGTCCGGAACATGCTTCACGAGGCTGACCCGGAGATGCCGTTGTTTGATGTCAAGACGATGCCCGAACGGCTCGCGGATTCCTTGAGGATCCAGCGCGCCGCGATGGCTCTGTGCCTGATCTTCGCGGCCCTGGCTTTGCTCCTCGCCGCTATCGGCATCTATGGCGTTCTGGCATACTCGGTTTCTCAACGTACGCGCGAGTTCGGCATTCGCACGGCCCTCGGCGCCGGCGGGCGCGAAGTCGTCGGCATGGTGGTTGGGGAAGGCCTGCGCATGGCCGCTGTCGGACTGGCGGCCGGAGCTGCCGGCGCATTCATCCTCACGCGCTTGATGACGGCCTTGCTCTTCGAGGTCCGCCCATCTGATCCCGCTGTATTCCTGGCAGTCGCGGTCCTATTGGGCGCCGTGGCCTCACTCGCATCCTTGCTGCCGTCCTTCCGGGCTTCTCGCATCCCGCCGGCTGTGGCGCTTCGTTACGAATAAGCCCTGGAGTGTCCCGGATCGCCGCTCCCCTGGACAGCTGTCGATCCTGGGCAATAGTGCGAGTCTTCGCCCCGTTCAGCGCGCAAAAAACAGCACGTGCCCGCAATCGTCGCACACCATTGCCCGCGACTCCCGGTTCGCCCAATCCAGCCCCATGAACGTCATTCCGCGGCTGTTGAGCAGGACCTTCTTCTCCCAGAACCACTCGTGATTGCACATCGGGCACCGGACTGCCCTGCCCTTCACGATTAACTGCGCCGTCTCGCGCTTTTTCTTCTTCGCAGCCTCGGGCATGCTGTCGACCATATGGGGCGTTGTATTAGCCATCGTAGATTCCTTCACAGAAGTAAACGGAATCGACTGCCGCCCAGTTCGAAAAACCGGATGGGAAAGCGGTCACGTGGACTACCTTGCTCAGCGCCCGAGCAGCCTCAATCCAGCGTAGACCCGTCCCACTTGTGGCCTGTATCGGGGAAGAAGCAGATGTCGCTTTGCATACGGACAAGCCAGCCACCGGGCACCTTGCCCCGCAATAATGTCCCCTGATTGGTCGAAACCTGTTCCCAGACGAATCCGCCCGTGGCTTTCGACGCCTTTCCAGCCGCCTTTGTGGCAGCGGTGGGGAGAGAGGACGGAGCTTCTTCGATCGCCTCCGCGACAACTTCGGCTTCCTCCTCAGCCGGTTTCACAGCGGACTCCTCGATCTTCTCGATCGCGGATTTCATCACTTTCTGAGGACATTGGTACGGCAATCCCAGATAGAAGAAGCGGTACATGTCGCGTTCCAGCTTCAAACCTTCCAGAATCGCCGTAAAGGGCAGTTGGATGGGAGGCTCGCTGAGCGGGATGAAGCTCTTGGGATGGAGCTTTCGAGCCTCCACCATTTTGGTAACACGGTACTTGGGGCCGGTCTTGTCGAATGCCATGGTCTCCTCCGCAATGGCGGGAATCAAAATGAGTGTACACCCCCTCGACAAGCCCTGAGTAGTCATCACGCACAGGCCCGTCGACAAGGGATTTCCGGCGGGAGAGCCTGCATGCGGGCGCTGGCGGCGCCATTTCCAGCACTCACTAGGGCCAAGCTCAACTGAGCGTTGGGCAAGACCTCAATCCGTCGTGGGTTAGTGTGCCCGGAGACCAGGGAGAGTAAACAACGATGGGATCGCGTGGGGTGGAAGCCGGCGTGCGAATGGCGGATGATAGGAGCCGAGGTGGCGTGAATGAAGAAGACGCGGCTCTTGACTTTCCTGGCATTCAGTCTGATTCCCTTTGGTTTCTCGCTGGCGGCCGAACAGGCCGTCATCCCCAGGCCCTCTCAGTTCTCGGCCGCGGAGGGGTATTTCGAATTGCGCCCGGACACGGTGATTACCGCCGGCGCGGATTCGGTCCAGGTGGCACAGCTGCTGGCGCGTTCATTGACGCCCGCCACGGGTTTCAACCTGCCGGTGGTCGCAGGGCGCAGAGGCAAGGCGAACGCCATCGTGCTAACCATTGATGCGCGTAAGACAAATCTGGGAGAAGAGGGCTATCTGCTTGAAGTCAGTCCGAATCGCGTCGAGATCGTTGGAGCGAAGGCGGCGGGCGTTTTCTATGGGACACAAACATTGAGGCAGTTGCTGCCTGCGGAGATCTATTCGCCGTCTCTCAAGAAAGGAGTCGAGTGGCGCATTCCGTGCCAAAGGATCGAGGACAAGCCGCGGTTTGTCTGGCGCGGAGTCTTGGTTGACCCGGCCCGCCATTTCCTTCCCAAGGCGGACTTGCTTCGTTTCATCGACGCGGCGGCCGCGTTGAAGATCAACCATATCCAATTGCATCTGACCGACGACCAGGGTTGGCGGATCGAGATTAAGAAGTTCCCGCGGCTCACCCAGATCGGGAGCTTTAGAAAGGAAACCCGGCTTGGACATGAGCGTGAAGCCCGGGGCTTTGACGGACGCCCTCATTCGGGATTCTATTCGCAGCAGGACATCCGGGAGATCGTACAATTCGCCTCGGAGCGTTTCGTCACTTTGGTGCCTGAAATCGAGATGCCGGGACACGCCCAGGCCGCGATCTCGGCTTATCCTGAGTTGGGCAACACAGGCGAGATTCTGGAGCCTTGGCCGCGTTGGGGCGTTAACAAACACATCTTCAACGCGGACGAGAGCACAATTCTGTTCCTGCAGGACGTGCTGAAAGAAGTGATGGAGCTGTTTCCGTCACGGTTCATCCATGTCGGCGGCGACGAGGCGCCAAAAGACGAGTGGAAGGCAAGTGCGAAGGCACAGGCGAGGATCAAGGAGTTGGGCCTCAGGGATGAGGCTGAGTTGCAGAGCTGGTTTATCCGGAGGATGGACCAGTTCTTGACGGCCGCCGGGCGGCGGCTGATCGGCTGGGACGAGATCCTGGAGGGGGGACTCGCCGCCGGGGCTGCGGTAATGTCGTGGCGCGGAGAAAAGGGCGGAATCGAAGCAGCACACGCCGGTCACGATGTGGTGATGGCGCCGACGCAGTTTGTCTACTTCGATTACTACCAGTCTAAGGAGCCGGGCGAGCCGCCGGCCATTGGCGGGTTCGTACCACTGGATAAGGTTTACGGGTACGAGCCGGTTCCGCCGGAGTTAAGCGCATCGCAGGCGAGGCACGTGCTGGGGACACAGGCGCAGCTTTGGTCCGAGTACATGCCGACTGCCCGGCAGATGGAATACATGGCGTTTCCGAGAGTGGCGGCGCTGGCGGAGGTAGCGTGGAGCGCGCCTGAGCGGAAGGACTATGGCTCGTTTATCGAACGGCTCAGCGCCCAGCAGGAGCGGTGGCGCCTGGCGGGAGTCAATTTCAGGCCGGTCAAACAGTGAGCCTGGGGTTCAGTGGCAAATGTAGTCACATTTCATCGCAATGAAAGTCTGAGACGACTGGCACAGTCTCTTGTCGCGCTAAACTGTTGAGTAATTCACAATGCCACCCTATCGATCATTGACCTCTACCTCCGGCCGCAATATGGCAGGCGCACGCGCCCTGTGGCGCGCCACCGGAATGAAGGACGGCGACTTCGGCAAACCCATCATTGCAGTCGCGAACTCGTTCACACAGTTTGTGCCCGGCCACGTTCATCTCAAAGACTTGGGCCAGATGGTGGCGCGCGAGATCGAAGCCGCCGGCGGCGTGGCCAAGGAGTTCAATACCATCGCCATCGACGACGGCATCGCCATGGGACATGGCGGTATGCTCTATTCCTTGCCTTCGCGCGAACTCATCGCCGATTCGGTCGAGTACATGGCGAACGCCCATACTGCCGACGCGCTGGTCTGCATCTCGAACTGCGACAAGATCACGCCGGGCATGCTGATGGCTGCGCTGAGGCTGAACATTCCGGCCGTCTTCGTATCGGGAGGTCCGATGGAAGCAGGCAAGGTGGAGTGGCACGGGGCGGCAAGGAAGGTTGATCTGATCGACGCCATGATCGAATCGGCCGACAGCAGGAACAAGGACGAAGACGTGCTCGAGATGGAGCGCTCAGCGTGCCCGACCTGCGGGTCATGCTCGGGCATGTTTACGGCGAATTCCATGAATTGCCTAGCCGAGGCGTTGGGCATGGCGCTGCCCGGCAACGGTTCCTTGTTGGCGACCCATGCCAAACGAAAAGACCTGTTCTTGCGCGCCGGACGGTTGATCGTGGAGTTGGCGCGGCGTTATTACGAACAGAACGACGAAAGCGTGCTGCCTCGGTCGATTGCCACGTTCGAGGCGTTTGAGAACGCGATGACGCTCGATATCGCCATGGGCGGATCGACCAACACTGTGTTGCACCTGCTGGCTGCCGCGCACGAGGCAGGTGTCAATTTCAAAATGTCCGACATCGACCGGCTGTCACGACGGGTCCCGTGCCTGTGCAAAGTGGCGCCATCGACGCAGAAGTACCATCTGGAAGACGTCCATCGTGCCGGAGGCGTGATGGCCATTCTCGGCGAACTGGAACGCGGCGGACTGATCCATGCGGGCGCAAAGGTGGTCCACGCACCGAGCCTGGGAGCAGCGTTGAACGAATGGGATGTGCGGCGCAGCGAGTCGGCTGAGGTGAACGAGTTCTACCGGGCGGCGCCCGGTGGGATTGCCACGACCGTAGCATTTTCGCAGAACCGGCATTATGAAGCGTTGGACCTGGACCGCGCCTGCGGCTGTATCCGCGACCTGGAACACGCATATTCATCGGACGGCGGACTGGCCGTTCTGTTCGGCAATCTGGCCGAGCACGGCTCGATCGTCAAAACGGCCGGGGTGGACGAAAGCATCCTGAAGTTCACAGGCAAGGCGAAAGTCTGCGAAAGTCAGGAAGAGGCCGTGGAACGAATTCTGGGCGGGCAGATCGTGGCCGGCGATGTCGTGGTCGTGCGATACGAGGGACCGAAGGGCGGTCCGGGTATGCAGGAAATGCTTTACCCAACGTCTTACATCAAGACAATCGGTCTCGGCAAACAGTGCGCGCTGCTTACCGACGGCCGGTTCTCAGGTGGGACTGCGGGCTTGTCGATCGGCCACGTCTCGCCTGAAGCGGCGGCGGGCGGAGCAATCGGATTGATTGAAGAGGGTGACACCATTGAAATCGACATCCCGGCGCGGCGGATTCATTTGGCCGTGGACGAAGCCGAGCTGGGCCGGCGGCGCAAGGCCATGGAGGCTCGAGGAACGGCTGCATGGAAGCCGGCCGCGAGAAATCGAACAGTCTCGTCGGCCCTGCAGACCTATGCCTTGATGACAACAAGCGCAGATACCGGCGCCGTTCGAGATATCGCTCAGGTTCAGCCCCGGCGGTAATCCCCCGGATTTGCTGGATCGCGGTGCCGCCCAATGGTGGACCTTCGCTTGTGAAGACGCTTGCCATCGCTTCGCGGATGTGGGGAATTGGGGTGTCACCCGGTGGGGCAGAATCGCCCATGTTCGCGTCCTGACTAACGGCCGGCTTGCGGTTGCTTTCAGGATCTACACTGAAGATCCAAGAGCCCCCAAGCTCCACCCCGGCTGCTGGTGGGACCGGCGCACTAGAGGCGAGGATCTTCGGCAAAACCGGCTGCGAGAAGATCTTTGCAGTGCGAATTTGGGATGTTATTCTACTGCTACCAAACGGCTCATCACTGCCTCGTTCACGCAAGCAATGCGGCGAGGCGGCAAGGCGATGTGTCAGGGCTATGGATGTCTTGCCCGCCAGGGATGCGCGGGCAGAGAGTTTGACTGTTCGGAACACTGGGAGAATTCGTCATGCTGGCCGAAGCGACACTTCAGTCCTATCTGGGTAAACACATCTCGGTCATCTGCCCAATCGGCTTCGCCGACAACGGCGACAACCATTGCGCTCACTTTGTCAGCCACATCCTCGGATACCAGTTCGGCGCCACGTGCCGGACGATGAAGCGTGGCAATGGCACACCGGCCTCAATCAGGGTCCAGGATCTGTTTTCCCGCTGCATCAGCGCCGGCCGCTGGGCTGAGTTGCCCGTACCGCTGTTCTGGGGGCTTGTCTTCATCACCAATGCTTCAAACGTGAATTTGCGCGCAAAACTGATGAGCAACGTTCCGCGAAAACACGTGGGCATCTTTTACGGCGGCATGAGAACCGTTTACCATTACTCGAACAGCCGCCGTCAGGTCATCTGCCAGACACCCGAAGAGTTCAGCAAGCACTACTCAGCGCCGGATAACGCGATGTTCTGGGGGGTAGCGCCATGACCCGCATTGCTTCCGTCCTGGCGCTGTCCGCTGTGGCAACTACGTTGCTCTCATGTTCTGGCCCCACCAATCCTGAAGCCGCCACCCCAACAGCCGCCTATAAGATGAGGCGGTTGCCGCCAGAGCCCAAGGAGATCGTCTCCGCACTGCTCGCCTTTTCACAAATGCCGTTGACAGTGAGCGACACCTGTGCCGGCGTCGGATCCGACCCCTCCGACACGACCATCGGGCAATTCGTTTCGTCGTTCCTCGCCGAATTGAACGACCCGGACGCACGAAATCTCATCACTACCTCATCGGAGGAAGAGGCGTTGCCATCCGGAGCCAAAGTCTGGGTCTGCCGGGTCATGATCCGCCACGCCAAGGGGGAAGATGTCTGGAGTTGGGGCGTCGAGTTCTCAGTCGGAGCACAAGACCGAGTGGTTCTGCCGGAGTCGCTTCGCTGTCTGGGCGCGGGGTGACATTGGTATTCACGGCTTTTTCGAGCAGGGCATCTGCTCCCACGGCCCAACTTCCCTCTGGCCGGGTCCACGGTCGAAGCGAGTTTGGGACGGCATAATTCCCGCCTCTTGCGCGGGCTTGGACAGTGCATTTGCCTGCTGTGGCGGGTCAAGGAAGCCGGAATCTACCCCGAAGGTCGATTGTGTGGCGAGGAGGGCAGCCGTGCGTGCGCTGGTTGCCGGTAGAAGTAAAGCGCTGGACCCCACCCTGAACCACGTCACCGGACCGTGGGAATCTCGGCTTCGGTGAAACTCATGTAAGTGACGTTCTTCCGCCCGTTGCTGGTGAATAACAGGTGAATCCGTCCATCCTTGGTTTGAACCGCGCTCGGATACGCAAAAGAATCCTTACCGGTTACAAGGTTTCGCTTGTGCGGCCAGGTCCGCCCGCCGTCGGAACTGAGCGCGGCTGTAAGCGGGGTACGATCGGAAAAGCTGTCGTTATAGATCAGCAGCAGATTGCCGCTGTTGAGTCGAAGCAGTTCGACTGCGGAGTTTGGATTAGGAAATTCGCTGTCCCGCCCTTCGGTCCAGGACATCCCGCCGTCGGCGGATTCCGCGCGCACCAGCCATCCGTCCTTCTGCCCGCTGTAACCTCCGCCACGGCGGCAGAACGCCAGCAACTTTCCGGGCGAGATCTCTACGGGCGAAGGCTGCAAGTTACCAAGCCGCGACCGGATACGTCCCGATGGGGCCCATTTCTTCGCCGCCGGGTCGTAGATCAGGAATAGCGAGGTGGTGTCGGCGGGGACAATTTCGCGATCCGAACCCGTCTCGTGATAGATCGGCAAAATATACTTGCCCGACGCAAGCACGATGGGCTTTCCACGGACCATCCACCCCTCGTCTAAACGCAGTAGGGATGGATCGGACCAAGTCACGCCCCAATCATGAGAAACCCGGGCCGCGATGCGGGATGTGGACCAAAAATCGCCGAAACGGACAACATAGAATAGCCAAACGGTTTTGTCGGGCGCCTGCCAAATGACCCCGTTGCCCAGCGCATAGAATGGGTCCCGGGCGATCTGAACCGGCTGGGACCATTTCACTTCGCCAGCCCGCTTGCGCGACATGAACAACGCCGTACCGCCAGCATATTCCCCTTCGCCGCCGTAGTAGACCAGAACAAGGTCGCCGTTGTCGAGAGCCTCGATACAAGAGGGGTGCTTATAGGGTCCGGTAGGCGTCTCAGGCCCGAATAAACGTTCAATTTTGAACTGGGCGAGCAGAGGCGCACTGAACAGCAGAGCCGCAGCCAGAAGTTTCATGCAATCCATGGTACCGGGCAGCCACCCGTCAGTACCAGCGGAAGCGTTGGGCGGCTATCCCTTGAGCGCGGACTTGATGGCGGAAAAGACCGCCTCTGGGCTGCCCGTGCCGTCGATGCGAGTATAGTTGCCGCCAGAATAATGTCCGATCAACGGAGCCGTGCTCTTCTCGTATGCTACCAGGCGGTTGCGGACCGTATCTTCACAGTCGTCGGCTCGCTGCTGCAAATCGATGCCGCAGGTGTCGCACTTGCCCGCCACCTTAGGTGGCTGGCTGGCCAGGTTGTAAATCGCCGAGCACTGCGGACAGTAACGGCGGTTGCAAGTCCGGGCAACCAGTAAATCGGACGGCACATCGATATGGAGGACCACGGGCTGGCTCCACCCCTTGCTTTCCAAGAGCTCCGCCAGGAACTTTGCCTGGTCGACCGTGCGCGGATACCCATCCAGCAGGCATCCGTGGACGCAATCGGCTTGACTCAGCCGCGAGGCTACGATCTGGTTCACAAGTTCGTCGCTCAGGAGCCCGCCGGTAATCGTGACACCAGCGGCAACCTTGCCCAGTTCAGTTCCAGCTTTGATTTCGGCGCGGATCATTTCGCCGGTCGAGATCGACGGCACGCCGAGGTGGGCGGCAAGCCTTTCAGCCTGGGTACCCTTCCCGCAACCGGGAGGGCCAACCAGGAGAACTACGCTGGCGGCGGCAGTCTGGCCTGGAGCGGGGCTAGTTTCAGTGACGGGCATTCATTATCCTCTACAACGAAGTTTAGCTTGCGGCGATGAAACCAGTCAAACAGGTCCATTTTGCTGATTAGAGCCAGACCGAAAGGCGCGAATTGGGCTGACGGTGGAGCGTCCGCATCGGTGGATCGCGGTTAAACAGAACCAGTCGATTAGCTGATCCGCCGGATAATCCCGCCCAATGCCCCCAGAGCCCCCATCAGGTCTTCTGGGTTTGCCAGAAGGCTCACGACAAGCCGTCCATCTCTCTCAAAATCGTAAAAATACCCGGGCTGAACCAGGAATCCTGCGTTTACCAGTTCGATGGCCCACTGTTCATCGGTCAACAGGCGTGGCGCCTCGATCACGGCCGCCCACCCAGCTTCGGGCTCGTGCAGCCTCAGTTCCGGGTGGAGTGCTGCGGCCTGCCGGAGCGCGTCCATGCTGGCGAGGCACCTTTGACTGATCGATTCCTGGATCGTCCGGCCAGTCTCCAGCCAGCATGAAGCCGCGTGTTGCACCGGCGCACTGACTGGCAGATAGGCGTCCGCGATCCACTCTAGCCGCTCGAAAGCCTCCATGAGCAAAACATCTGGCCCTGCCGCGTAAATCCAGCCGAGTTTCATCTGGGGAAGACCGATCGATTTTGAAAGGCCTGAAAGCGTGAAAACCAGCGCCTCTGATTGGGCCTGGATGCCGGACCGGCGCGCCGCAGGCCGCCATTGGTAATCGAAAAAGACCTCATCCGAGATGATCGCCCACTCGCGCCGCGCAGCCAGCGCCAGCAGTCTGGCCCAATCCTCTTCATGAATGTAGCTGCCAGTCGGATTGTTCGGATTTACCAAGATGATCGCCCGGACGCTTGGACTTGCCGTCCGCTCCAATCTGTCAAAGTCGATGCTCCAACCTTCCGCCTCGACGAGCGTGTAGTGCTCCAATCGAACTGAATCCAGTGCAGCCAAACAGTCGAACAATGGATATGACGGCCGGGGCGCCAAGACCGACTCACCGGGATCACATAGCAGCTTGAAGAGCCACCCATAGGCTTCGCTGGTGCTGCCGGCGAGGACCAATCGATCGGGATTAAGCCCGCCATGCCAGGCGGCCACAGCACGGCGCGCCTCTTCGTGCCCGAGGGCGGCTGGTTCATATGTAAGCGAACGTGGGTCGTGCAAGGCGGCCAATAATTCGCCGGACGGATAATCGATCCCTGCGCGTGTGGGGTTGGAGACGGTCAGATCAATCAGCGGCAATCCCGCCTCGCGCCGCTCTGCGACAGCGCGGGTGAGCGGATTTAGTGTGTAGCTGGCGGGAGTGCGCCGTGAGAACATCCCGGTTTACTGCTCCGCGACAACTGGATTGCGCAACTCGCCCAAACCGCCGATCTTGACCACGACATCGTCGCCGGGCCTGAGCCACCGCGGCGGTTTCTTGCCGAAACCGACGCCGGCCGGAGTGCCGGTGGTAATGACGTCACCCGCCTCCAGCGTGAATACGCTTGACAGAAACGCAATGATCTCGGGTATTTTGAAGATCATCTCGGATGTATTCGAGTTTTGCATCACCTCGCCGTTGATCTCCAGGCTAATTGGCAAAGCATGGGGATCGGGGATCTCGTCGGCGGTTGTGATCCAGGGTCCGGTCGGCGCGAAAGTGTCGAAGGTCTTGCCCATCAACCATTGCGAAGTAGCCATCTGGAAGTCGCGCGCGCTGACGTCGTTCAGGCACATGTAGCCGTACACATGGCGGTACCAGAATTGCTCCGGCACGTGGCGTCCACCCTTGCCGATGACGACAGCGAGTTCAGCTTCGTAGTCGGGCTTAGCGGAGTTTTTGGGCAAGATGATCGGCGAATCCGGCCCGGTGACAGCGTTTGAAAACTTACTGAAGATGGTCGGGGTCTTCGGGACTTCGAGCTTCGCCTCGGCGGCGTGGTCGCGATAGTTCAGTCCGACACAGATCACTTTGGGCGGGCGCGGTATCGGGGCCAGCAGAGTGACTTGGTCGAGCGGCACGCCGGCCTGGGCGGGCAGAGTCTGGAGATAGGCGTCAATCACCGACCGCGCGCCCCAACCGCCCTGAAGCACGTCGATCATTGAGTTGAAGCCAGCCGGTTGCAGGCCATACACCCGCTCTTCGCGGATGACTCCGGCCATGGCGATCTGGCCGGGCGAAAGGTAGGTGGCAAGACGCATTTGATCTGTGAATCCTCTATTCCGAGTCTATTTGATTGGAACAGGACCGCGACTGCCGGATCGGAGAACCGCTACATCACACTTCTGGTCAAAGAGAAGCCCGGCCTGCTGGATGATTCTCCCCGCGCCCGCCCTGGAGTAGCGCGGAAACCCTACTACGCGCCTTGTTTCCGATGAGCATGGAACCCAAAATGATCATCAGGCAGACCAAGGACTTGCCGGTGACTCCACCTCCCTGCACTTCCCACCCACCTTTGCCGGGAGGCTGCTCAAGCACAAAGGTCCATCGCACACCCGTCGCTTGATTCGGCCAATGTCCCGGCCGGCGGGACACTCTCTTCCAACTCACTCCACGCCTCAATAAGAGGGACGAGGAGTGCGGAGACTTCAGCCAGCGGAGCCTCTGACTGGCGCATGTTGGCTTCGTTTAGGCGATTGACCATGTAATCATAGAGTGCGGCGAGTTGCCGGGCGATATCGCCGCCTCGGTCATAATCTAGGTTGCGGCAAAGCTCACCCAGCCTCTCCACGGCCCGGCTGATCGCCAGAGCGCGTTCCCGGACCTCTCCGGTTCTCACCGCCTGTCGCGCCTGCTCGGTGGCCTGCCTTGCTCCGCGCAACAGAAGCAGCACGAGGCGGCAAGGGCTGGCCGACAGAACTTCTTCATCCAACGACTGGAGATAGGGATTGGCTGTGTACATTTCTCGGTTCCGAATGCAATTACGGCGCGAATGGTGGTGGTTGCAGGTTTAGCGCGTCGCTATCTCTTCTGCCAGCCGCAACAAGTACTCAGGAGGAATCTGCCTGATCACTTCCTTGGTCTCGCGGTCCACAAGTTTCAGTACCATCTTTCGAGACGGCCGGTCGTAGCTGAATGTCAGCTCGCTTGTGTCTCCAAAAAGCTCTGCTTCGTTGATTGCCTTGACCGCCTGCACCATGCGCTGCTGCTCTGCCCGTTGCTCCGGCGAGACGGGTGGGGCGGCTGGTAAAACGGCGGCAATCCCCACGGATTGATCAACCTTTCCGATTTCCACGACTCACCTCCCATGAGACAAGCCGGACGGCCCGCTCACTGCCCTTATCGGCGTGACCTCGTCAATGATGAGTAAAAAGCGTGGCTTTTAGGAAATATTCAGGACGTCCCGCAGAACTCCTCGCTGAGCCTGGATCTTTTTCTGCAACAGCGTGATTGCGTAAATCAGTTGTTCTGGCCGGGGAGGACACCCCGGCACGTATACATCCACCGGGATCACCTGGTTGACCGGAATCAGCGCATAGTTGGAGAATACGCCGGTCGAAGTGGCACAGGCGCCCATCGAGATCACCCACCGTGGCTCGGGCATCTGCTGGTACAGCCTGCGCGCCACTGGGGCCATCTTGTTCGACATCCGCCCTGCAATGATCATCAGATCGCTTTGGCGTGGAGAACCTCGAAAGACCTCGGCGCCGAATCGCGCGATGTCGAACCGGGAAGCGCTCATCGCCATCATCTCAATGGCGCAGCAGGCCAGACCGAACGTCATCGGCCAGATCGAGTTCTTGCGGCCCCAGTTGATCACCGAGTCGACGGTCGTCAGCAATATGCCGCTGGACTCAGCCTCCTGCGCCAGGTCGGCATCGATGTGGTCATACATCCCTGCCGGCGCTTCGCCTAACTGAATCTGGTTCTCTCTGACTCGGTCTTCCATTTCCCCTCTCCGGCGATTATCCCATAGGCGTACGGCTTGATGGGATGCACCCGATCCAGCCTCGCCTCAGCGCCACGCCAGCGCTGTCAACTGAACGTTGATGCCGGTCTTCTTGGCCTTGACCGAGATGGTCTCGAACGGACCGGCTCCTCCATCTGGCAGTGCGTCGACTTCGGCCTGGAACTGCGCTTCCAAATCTTTGATCTGCTGCTGAATCAGTTCGGCCGAATCCTCCGCCCGCCCGACATCGGCCGATTCCTTGCCGATCTTGCTCATCGAACGCGCCGCCGTCCCAATCCGCCCCACATTCGACGCGCTTACCGCCTTGCGTCCCAGAAACGCTCCCAGCAACGACGTCCCAATCGTCAGCATCGACTGCATCTTCTGCTGGCTCGCCTGCTGTTTTTCGACCTCGATCTTCTGCTGCGCCCGGAACAGACGATCGTTCAGCGTTTGCAGCTTCGGCGCGTACTTCTGCCGCAACTTCTCAGCCTGGGCGTCGCGCAATTCGCGTCCGGCCTGCTGGACCCGGATGCGGAAATCTCCCTCGCTCTCACCCGGCTTGGAAACCAACCCGGTCACCGGACATTTCCAGAGTTCAATCTCCTGCGTCTGGTAAAGCCACGTGGCAAAGGCCTTCTGCCAGGCGGCATAGTTCTTGGGATTGGCGGCGGAGGCAGGCAATTCGGCGAACGTTGCGCCTGATGCCGGCTCCTTTTCGAGATCCTCGACCGGAAGATCCAGTTCCTCGGCTGACGCCCAATCCACCGCCAGCGCCGCGTCGGTCACCGGCGCCGCGTAAGCCACCTGTCTCACCACATCAACCCCCATCTTCGCGTCGGCAAACTGCACCTGTGCCGCACCCACGATGCACGGCTCATAATGCAAAACGCTACCGCCCAGCGGCAGGAAATATTGCGTGATCCCCGGCGGCAACACCGGCCTGGCGCTTGCCGCCGAAGCCGGCACGGACTTCGCTGTACCCGCTGCCATGGTACCCACCGCCGCTCCGCCTGACTCGGCTTTCCGCCCCGCCATCAGCTTGCGAATCTCCGGCTTGCCCATCGGACCACGCAAATACGTCATCGCCCAGCGCGTCTGGAACAGCACCGGCGCATCCTCGTGGACATTGTTCATGAGGAAGACGCGGTTGCCTAGCCCGGCGAGCGTTTGTTCCATCTGCGCCTTGTCGAACTTGCCGCCGCCAGCCGCTGACGCCCCTTCCAGACCTTCCAAGACGCGCTGCTTGTCGCGTTCTGTCTGCAAACGGCCGATGAACCACGTGCCCGTGTTCGCCAGCCCCTTGTAATCGAGATCCACCGGGTTTTGTGTCGCCAGCACCACGCCAAGCCCAAACGCCCGCGCCTGCTTGAGCAGCGTCAGCAGCGGCCGCTTCGACGGCGGATTCGCCACCGGCGGGAAGTAGCCAAAGATCTCATCCATGTAAAGGATGGCGCGCAGGCTCGACGTCCCCGACTGCCGCCGCATCCACCCCAGCGTTTGGTTCAGCAGCAGCGAAACGAAGAACATGCGCTCGCTGTCGCTGAGATGCGCGATCGACAAAATCGCGATGCGCGGCTTGCCCTGCGGCGTGTAGAGCATTCGCTGGATATCCAGCGGCTCGCCATCCAGCCACGCCGCGAAATCCGGCGATGCCAGCAGGTTGTTGAGAGCCATGGCCAGCCCGAAACGCTCCTTCGACGGATAGAACGATTCGACGTCCATCACCCCGACCTTCGAGAACGGCGGCGTCTGAATCAGCGCGATCAACCCGCCCAGGTCGAGGTCCTCGCCGTTGCGCCATTTCTGGTCAAACAGATTGGACAGGAAGACGTGTTCGCGGCTCTGCACCGGATCGGCGTTGATCCCCGCCAACCCGAGCAGGCTCGAAACGGTTGTCGAGATGCGGTCTCGGAACGCCTCGCGGTCATCCAGTTCCTCGGCTGAAGGCGCTTTGAAGGAATCGAGAATCGACACTGGGATGCCGGCGTCCGAGCCGGGCGTATAGACGGTGAAATCGGCTGCCGCGAGCATGTCGGCGATACGCTGGCCGTCCTGATCCGACCCTGCCAGACCCTTTTGCCACAGCGCGGCCTGCTGTTCGGCGAACTGCGCTAACTCCATGCCTTTGATGCGCGCTTCGTCCGGGTTCACCCACGGCAGAAAATCCTCGGCCCGCAGTTGCGGGAAGGCGAGCATGAGATTGGCCAGATCACCCTTGGGGTCGATCACCAGCGCCGGAATTCCGTCGAGCGCGGCCTCCTCGATGAGCGAGACGCACAGGCCCGTCTTGCCCGAGCCGGTCATGCCCACGCAGACAGCGTGGGTGACCAGATCCTTGGCGTCATAATGCAGCTTCTGCTCGCCGCCGCTTAATTTGCCCAGATAGAACTGACCCAACTTCTCGTAGTCGCGCATGTTGAATATTGTACGAAGGTATGAACGGCGCTGGCCGGTTCGCGATTCGTCCTACCTGCGATGCTCCGCTTCAATCTGCTGGCAGAGCGGCGAAGATGGATCCATCCAGGCGGTCGGTGGCTCTTTACTGCGAGCGCTGCGAGGGGGAAACCGCAGCCGGCAGATTGAAGGCCATCTGCACTGCTCCAAACTGGTGTCGCGGGACAACACGCCCGGGCTGCTGGACCAGGAGGCAGCCGGATTCAGGATGACGCGCTTCGCCATCCGCGGCGCCCTACACGAAGCGGCAGTCATGGATAGTGGCGATCCTGACCGACTCTCAATTCTGCACGACGCCCGGGTTGTCCGGCGCAAGTTTGCAGTCTACGACGATACCACCCCCTCGGTGGAGGAGAGCGTTTCAGCCCTCATTCCTCAACGAGATCCTGCAAGAACTTCCCGCAAGCACCCCAGCCAGTGCAAGCCCCTTGGCGGCAAGCTTGAAATGAGCGATTCTCCGATCAACCAACGGCATATCCAGCCGTTGCCACGGGTCAACCTTCCTGGAGCCAGACTTGGTATGACCTTCACAGTGATGGCGCCATGACCATATGGCGGATCGCGGCGCCTGGAGCCGTTCGCGACGCTCGGGGTATATCGCATAGGGGTGCGGCTGGAGCCGTTCTTCTGCGTTCTCGGTTGCTGCCGGAAGCAGTCGGTTCACACGTACCCTTCGCCGTTGCCTTCGTCCTTTCGAACCAGGCAGCCTCATGTGAAATGTTCAGAAGACCTGCGGCCTAGGTGACATCCAGCCCAGCGGAGAAGTTTCTGCACAGATGAACGTGGCCCAAATCCACGGCTGGGCTATTGCGCAGGCTGCTTCGCTTTACTGGACGCTTCTGTGCTCTTGCTCCGCCTGCGGCGAGGCTGAGGCGGATTGGCTGGTTCTGTCTGTGGGCTGGCCGTAGGCGGGCAGACACTCATGGAGGCCGGGCCCGAATCGACTGCGACGGGTTGACGCCCCGGCTTCATCGATTCCAGCTTGGACAACTGCCCTGAAGTCTCGTCGCACCCGGCCTGGCTCTGCAGGACACCTTCGGCCAGGTTGTACAGCCCAGCGCCTGCCGGCCGCAGCGAATGGAAGGCGGCCTTCAACGCGTGAAGCGTCTGAGAGAGTTTTGTTCGTGCCATCCAACTGCCACCAGCGCGGCGTTGCCCCGAAGACGACGACTGAAGATTCATGATTCGCGGGATGAGTTCCGCAACAGACCGTGCGAATGGAGTCTCCTCACTAAGGAGCGCACGTTCCTTGAGCGCTTTCTGGAGCGGGATGTAAGCGTTGGGGAAGTAAGCAACGGGCTTTCGCTCGAGGATCTCTTCGACCGCCGTCTTGCCTAGCCCAACGTGGAAAGTCGCCCGATTCACAATCAACTCGAGGCGGTCGAGAAAACCGAGCTGCTTCATGAAACTAAGTTGTCGCCGGGCCAGATACAGCGATGTCAAGTCGGGAGAACAGACCATGTATATCTGGGTGGACTGCTCCAGGGCTTGGATCGCGAACCTCTCATGACTCCCGGAGAGGTCTGCGATGACCACAGGGTACTGGCTGGCAGCATAGCTCAGTAGCCGATGCAATTGCTGCGGATCCAAGGTGGCCTCCAGGCTCTGCTGGGCAGAATGCATGAGATGGATGCCACCTCTCCTGGCGATGAACCGGCTCCAGAGCGATTCGTCAATCCGGTGAGCGTGCTGAGCCGCCTCTGTCAGCGAGGTGCCCCCTTCTGCCTCCATGATGAACTGCTGCGTCCCGCAAGCCAGGTCGAGATCAAACAATGCGACCGGGCTACCGGCCGCCTTTGCGCACAAACTGGCCACGTGCGCCGCCACCGTGGAACTTCCTGACCCCGGCTTGCACGGGAGGAAACAGACTATTTCACTCCCTTGTCGAGCCTTGTCACCGAGTTCATGGAGTTCGGCGCGAATCCTCTCGATGGTCGTGTGGAGAGCCCCCTCATCCACCGGTGCCTGCACCCATTCGCGCACACCGGCTCGCATGAGCTCGAGAGCACTGGGGGTGTCGATATGCCGGGAGAACGCAATGATCGGGGTCGCCCGTTCGATACGGTGTATCTCTCCGGCAGCCTGGATACACCAACTAAAATCCTCGGCTTCCAGGAAAACCAAAGATGGCATCTGCAGCCTGAGTATCTCTTCAATTCCACGGTTCTCAGTTCGGGGCAGCGCCAGATGGGCTGCAATTGAGCGGGATGAGTGGACCAGTGCCCGCAGCAATTGGGCGGCGAGGGCGTCGTCATTTCCGATGACCAAGGCGCGGAGGGTTTGCTCGCTCAACATCGGTTCCTCGCAGTTAACTGGGGGTTCTCAGCCTGGAACTCCCATAACGCTCCCACAGGTGGGTGCGTTGGCTGCTGGGGCAATTAGCGCCGCACAGCCGCATCCGCCCTCTGGCGGAAGGGAGTGCATCGTAAGTCCTATCACATGGAGCGTAGTACCTATGCATCTCTAAGTTGTTTATCGGCGGCCACCGCCAAAATCCACAGGGGTCACCGGCCTTTTTTTGTCAACCTCCGATGGCTGTATGTGAGTCTTTCCGCCCCATCAAGCCTGGTGGACTGCGTCAAATCCTCCCCAGGGAAGCTTCGGGAGTCAGAAGCGGACTCCGCTTGGTACTAAAGTTTTGATGCGTTCGCCCGATCTAGTGTCTGAGGCGTATGCTCGAACAAATCCTGCTCGCCATGGTCACATCCGCCGGGTCAGCGACCCTGGCGTGGTACCTGTGCGCGCAGTATATGGGCATGGAGGCGAGGAAGCGCGAGGAACAATTAAGGGAGCGGCAACGCAGGTCCGAACGTCAAGTAGCCTCATTGAAGGCCAGACTGGAGACTCAGATACTGCATGCCCGCCTCGAAGAGGTCCGGGGAGTGGCACTCCTCCTCGCGGGGCACTTTCCAGAAATGATGCTGGAGAGAATGGTGTCCATAGAATCGCAAATGGCTCTCGCCACAAGGGACCTTAAGAAAAGGCGCGAGCCATTACAACGCCGTAAGCAAGCCTCACTGATGCCCGCTCGAACGCACGAAACAATTGAGGTGTGCGGTCGCGGAGTGGCGACGCAGGGGCCCGCCGCTTAACCGAAGCCATAGAGATGGTGCGCATGGCGATCTCCCGCTTTCGAAGGCCGGGACCAAGGTGCTGTTTGAAGACTTCAGCCAGCGCTCTGAGAGCGGCCCGGCGATGGTGACGTGGAATCAGCCGTTTGCTGCGTAGACCGGGGTGCTTCTGGACCGACTGGCTCTCCACTTATTAAACATGCAGGAGATGAACGACGCAGTTACAGGTTCAAGCCGGTCAAGCAGCAGCGGGCGGCCCAACGGGCCGGATAGACGGACGCGCCGGTTTCGGCTTGATGAATACCACTTCGGCATGCTGGATCCAGCCTGACCGCAGATCCGCCCGGAACCAGCCTTCGCCATTTTTCGGATGAAAGCGCAACGGCGATCGTTTCCCAAACTCCTTTAGATCGTGCTGTGCCCACGTCTTGCCCATGTCGGTGGAAACGATGAAGCCGGTATCGAGCGGCGAAGCCGGCGCGCAATGGGAGGCGAGCATCACACCGTCCTCAATGATCAGGTTCGCGGATTCCACCTCCGGATTGAACAGCAGCGTGTGCTTCTCGGGCTTACGCAGATCGGCCGGATCGCAACAGAAGATGCCTCGGTCGTGCGGCTTGGCTCCGTTAGCGTCGCTGATCCAATACATCTTTCCGTCCACGAAATTGATGCCGCCGCACTTGTACCGCGAGTTCGAAACATCGGATACCAGCAATTCCCACTCCCACCGGTCCCGCTTGGCGTCGTACTTGCCGCGCAACCAGTGGCATTCGTGCCCAAGACCACGGCTCAAGTCGCCCGTGCATGCATAAAATGCCTTTTCGGCGGGGTTGTATGCAACCGAATGGACGTGCCGGCATAGAACCGGATTACTGGGATTGCCAAGCAGCGCCCCGCCCTTGCCGCCACCCGCCGAACCGTTGTCCGAGAAAAAAGGATTCTGGCCGAAACTGTAGGCAATCTTCACACTCCGCCCGTTGTCAGCCGAGTAATAGATGTTCACCGGCGTGGCGCCGCCCAGGACGTTGCAGTAATTGCCCCAGACCATCATTTCCCTGCCCTCGACATCCCAGGAGTTCACCCCTTGCAGCGCGTGGAAGTACCAGCCCGGATTCGCCGGATTCGCTGGTGTGTGCGGGATGTAGTCCGAACCGTCGCTGGCTTTCACTGTTATTTCGCGGTAGCTCTTCAGCTTGTCGGTGCTGAGATACAGTTTCGAGCCCGTGGCGAACAGCACGTTACCGTTCTTGAAGATGTGGCTGAAGGTGATCTTGGAGGATTCGGCAAACTTGGCGCTGTGCTGCCATCCATGGCCATTATCCGTGGACAGGAAGATCTCGCCGCCGCCATGGGCAAAGGCCATATTGCCGCGTTGTGAATCGATGTACTTGCCCGCCGGCTGTGCGCGATACCAGAAGTGTTCGGTCTCGCCTGCGATGATCTTACCGGAGCTGGAGGACTGGCCCGTCGTCCCATGCGCGAGTATCCCACCCGTGGCCGCCGCCACGCTCAAAAAGCCGCGCCGGTTGAGGCGTTCTGGTTTCGTCATCGCGTTTTTCCTTTCCGAAAAGTCATGCACTGGATGCACCCACCGCTACCACGGTACATCAGCGTGGACGCCGGCAGGATGCAAGACTGGCGATGCGCATACAAGTGCGCGCCCCACGGAAACATTGCACGGCCGCAGCCCCGGCCGGGCAAAGAATGGATCTGCGGTGAACCAATTCTACGAAGATCAAATTCGCTGGCAAGTGGACTCGGCCAGTCAGCTTGGTCAGAAATGTCCACCGCAAACAATCCCTGTCCGTGTCGCGCGAGAATCAGATCCGAGGTTGGAGTCTGATGCCTCCGCGCCTGGTGCTAACCTGAATGAAAAGCATCCAGCTTCACCTCCGAAATGCCCCAACTCGAATACACGACACCCTCCGGCATCATCGTCACCCGGAGAGTGTCGCGCCTCCCGTTTCAGCGCGGCCTGAAGCATCTGCTGCGCAAGCTCGACAAGCGCCGCGGGATCTATCTCTCGTCCGGCTACGAGTACCCAGAGAGATACTCGCGTTGGGATGTGGCCAGCCTGGATCCTCCCCTCGAGATCGTCGGCCAGGGCCGCCGGATCGAGTTCAATGCCCTGAATCCGCGCGGTCAGGTGATCGCCCGGATCTTCCAGCATGTTCTGGCCGCCCATCCACACTGGGAGCGTGTCGAATCCAGCGCCCGCGGTTTCGAGGGGACACTGAAGCCTTTGCCCGCTCTGTTTCCCGAGGAGGAGCGCAGCAAACAGCCGTCTGTGTTTTCCATCCTGCGCGCGTTGGTACGGGAGTTTGCAAACCCGGCCGATGGGCGGCTTGGACTGGTCGGCGCATTCGGCTATGACCTCCTGTTCCAGTTCGATCCCATCACTTTGAAACTGCCGCGCGGCGAACAGAAAGACCTCCACCTCTTTCTTTGCGACGACATCCACTTCATGGACCGCAAACGCGAAGTGATCGAACGATTCCAATACGACTTCGCGATGGATCATGAGTCCACCGCCGGGCTGTCACGCGAAACTGAGCAGGTCCACCCCCCCACCAAGCCAGCCGCGCCACCCACCATCGTTTCCGACCACACGCCCGCTGAATACATGGCGAAGGTCGAGAAGGTCCGCGCTGGAATGAAGGTTGGCGACTACTATGAAGTGGTTCTGCGCCAGAGCTTTACGGCGGGCTTCTCGGGCAGCGTCTCGAAACTCTTCGAGCGCGTCCAGGCGCAGAGCCCCAGCCCCTACGAATTCCTTCTCCAACTCGGCGACGAGCAACTCATCGGCGCATCCCCGGAGATGTTCGTCCGAGTGGAAGGACGCAGAGTTGAAACCTGCCCGATCTCGGGCACGGCGCGCCGCACCGGCGACCCGATACGCGACCATGACGCCATCCGTGACCTGCTGAACTCGCCCAAGGAAGAGTCCGAGCTGACCATGTGCACCGACGTGGACCGCAACGACAAATCCCGCGTATGTGTGCCTGGCTCGGTGAAGGTGATCGGCCGGAGGCTGATCGAGCGCTATGCAGGGCTTTTTCACACGGTCGATCACGTCGAGGGCATCCTCGATGACGGTTACGACTCCTTGGACGCCTTTCTTTCGCATATGTGGGCGGTGACCGTCATTGGAGCGCCAAAAAAGGCGGCGGCACAAACCGTCGAGGATCTCGAAAAGGACGCCCGCGGCTGGTATGGCGGAGCCGTGGGGATGTTGTCGCTGAGCGGGGACATCAATACGGGGATCCTGATCCGGACCGTCCATCTGAAGGATGGTATTGCGCGCTATCCAGCGGGCGCGACGCTGCTCTACGATTCCGATCCAGCGAGCGAAGAGGCAGAGACGCGGCTAAAAGCGACGGGCTTCTTCGGGTCTCTATTTCCCGCCAAAACTGCCGCCTCCGAAGTCGAACCCTCCAAGCCCGGCCGCGGCGTGAAGCTGCTGCTTGTCGACAACGACGATTGCTTCATCCAAACGCTGGCCAACTATGTCCGCCAGACCGGCGCCGAAGTAGTCACTTACCGCTCGGGCTTCCCACTCGAACTGATCAATAAAATCAACCCGGACATTATCTTGATTTCGCCCGGCCCGGGGCGCCCTTCAGATTTCGGCGTCCCTGACGTGGCGCGTTACGCCGCTGGGGAGGGCATCCCGGTCTTCGGCGTCTGCCTCGGGTTACAGGGTATCGTCGAGGCCTTCGGCGGCGAACTTGGTGTGCTCGACTACCCGATGCACGGCAAGCCTTCGAAGGTTTCGCACCGCGGCGTGGGCGTCTTTCGCGGGCTGCCGGATCCCGTTCAGGTCGGCCGCTATCACTCGCTCTATGCCATCCGCGATAAGCTGCCTGATTGTTTGGAGATCACGGCGGAAACCGAGGATGGCGTCATCATGGGCGTCAGGCATAAGCGTTTGCCCGTCGAGGCGGTTCAGTTCCATCCCGAATCGCTCCTGTCCCAAGACTCCGGCCACGGTCAGTTGATGATCCGCAACATGGTTGAACAGTTCGCGGCACTCAAGTCACGGCGTTAGGACAGGTATTGCCCTGTGGTACTAGAACCAAGGATCCATTGCGTTCTAGGCACGATACCTCAATACTGAGATTACCGATGAACCTCTCCGACGTCGTCTACATCCTCTTCCTCCTGATCGTGATCTGGATCGCGGCGAACTGGGATTCCGACATCGGCGGGGGCAAAAGGTCACGCTGCCCCATCGCCTGCTAGAGCCGCTACGCTGGTAGTGGATGTCTCGGATCATCGTAATTGGCGGCGGAGTGGCGGGGATGGCGGCTGCCGCGGCCTTGGGGGGCGACGGGCACGAGGTCGAGGTGCTCGAAGCGCGCCCTTTCCCCGGTGGGCGTGCTTCCTCTTACGAAGTCCCTGGCCTTGCCCACGGCCGGCCGATTGACAACTGCCAGCACATTCTTCTTGGCTGTTGCGTCAACCTGCTCGACTTTTACTCCCGGATCAACGTCTCCAGCGCCATTGATTTCCACAATCGCTTCTACTTCATTGAACCTGGCGGCCGGCTTTCAACGTTGCAAGCCGGGCCGCTGCCCGCGCCGCTGCACTTCGCTGGCTCCTTCGTGGCCCTGCGCTTCCTTGGCCTCAAAGACAAACTCGGCATCGCCAGGGCCATGCAGGCCATACGCGCTGAACGGACGCGTCGTTCTGGCCTCGACCGGATGACCATGCTGGATTGGCTTAGGGAGAAGGGCCAAACGCCTCGCGCCATCGCCCGCTTCTGGGAACCGGTCCTGGTCAGCGCCATCAATGATGACTTGGATCGGATTGCCGCCAGCCATGGCTTTCAGGCCTTCTGGCTTGGATTCCTTGCGTCAGCCAGTGGGTCGAGGATGGGCGTGCCCAAGGTTCCGCTGGGAGATCTGTACAAATCGGGAGTCTGGGCCTCGATGCCGAACGTCCGCTTCCGTTTCAGAACCACGGTGACTTCGCTGCGCACGGCGGGCAACCAGATTCTCAGCGCGGATGCTGCGGGTGAGGCGATCCATGGCGACCATTTCATCTCCGCCCTCCCTTTGGACCGCCTGGCATTTCTCGCGCCGGAACTCGATGTTCCCTTCGCCCAATTCGAGACTTCACCCATCACGGGCATCCACCTCTGGTTCGACCGGCCCGTCACGCAGTTGCCCCACGCGGCCCTGCTCGACCGGACCATCCACTGGTTCTTCAATAAGAGAGGTGGGCATTACCTCCAACTCGTGGTCAGCGCATCGCGCCGGCTCACCAAACTGGGCAAAAGGGAAGTGGTCGAACTGGCGCTCGGCGAGTTGGCGGAGTTCCTTCCGGTTGTCGGCAACGCCCGCCTGCTCGATGCCCATGTCGTGAAGGAGATGAAGGCTACCTTCTCCGCCCGGCCCGGCCTCGATCAATACCGCCCCGGCCCTGAGACGAACTACTCCAATTTCTCACTCGCCGGTGACTGGACCCGCACCGGCTGGCCCGCCACCATGGAGGGTGCCGCTCGCAGCGGCTACATAGCCGCGGAACACGCCTCTGCGCGCCTTGGAAGTCCTGGCCATTACCTGTTGCCCGACATCGCCTAGCTTCGGCGTGGCCCGGCATCGCCTAAAATGAAGTCATGCGCATGAGACTGATGGCTGTCCTGTTTCCGCTGGTCCTGGCGGCGCCGGCCATGGCGTTCGACGACCCGCCGATGACAACCCTTCGCGTCGAGGTGAAGACCCTGAGCGGCAAGCCGATCGATCGCGCCAGCGTCATCGTCCGCCTCGACCAGGGCCGGTCGAAGCTGAAGCTCGGCAAGAAGGTCATCACCTCCTACCAGTTGAAAACCAACCAGGACGGCGTGGCCAAAATCCCGCCGCTGCCCCAGGGCAACTTCCTCATCCAGGTGATCGCGAAAGGCTACCAGACCTTCGGCGAGACCTTCGAGATCCTCGAAGCCGAACGCACCGTCGAAGTCAAACTCAACCCGCCGCAACCGCAGTACTCGGTCCACCAGTAGCTTTCTCAGCACCAGCCATTCGAAACACACCTGGATATCTGCTCTCGCTGTCGACGTAGGATCGACGGCAGGCGGTCCCCCAGAATCCCGCGCGACGCCCCCGCCGCGACGGGGTTCGTGTCCACCCTCAATCCTCCGGCACGTTGAACTTGTCGCCTGTATCCGCCGCCCACTGCCGCACGCGCGCGATCAACTTCTTTCGTTCAGCCCGGTACCGGCTGTTGTGCGCCAGGTTCACCTGCTCATACGGGTCATCGTTGAGGTTGAACATAACGTACGACATGCCGTCGAAGCAGGCGTATTTCCATCCGTCCCGCGTCACCACGCCGCGATACGGCTTGTTCACTGAATTGGCGTGGCCGGTTGGCACGACCGTCTGCAAATACGCCGAATCCGGCGGCGCGGGCAACGGTCCCGTCCCCGTCCGGAACGCAGAGTAATCCGACCCTTCCATCCACGACGGCTTCCTGATCCCGCACAACCCCAGCGTTGTAGGCGCGATATCCGGCGCGTTCAGCAGAACGGGAAAGCGTCCGGTGCGGTTGCCATACCGCGGCGTCGACCCCGAAATGATGAATGGGATGCGGATGGATTCCTCGTAAGGGTTCATCTTCCGGTACATCCCATGCGAGCCGTGCATGTCGCCATGGTCCGAAAACAAGACGATGTGCGTGTTGAATCCCAGTCCGGCCTGGTCCAGCGCCGTGCGGATCCGCGCGATGTTATCGTCCCAGTTCTCGATCATGGCGTAGTAACCGGCCAGTTCCCGCCGCGCCAGATCCTGCACTTCCGGCGTATTAGGCACATTGGGCCGCATTTCGAGCTTGGCCGGCGCAAACCGGCGCATATACTCCGGCGGCGCGACGTAGGGATCGTGCGGCGGCTGAACCGAAAGCGCGGCGAAAAACGGCCTCTTGTCCTCCCCGCGCTGCTTCACATACTTGATAAAAAGACTCGTCAGTTCGTCGGTCTCATAACCCGGCAAACGGTAGTGAAAGGCATCTTTCCCCATTCCGCCGTGGACCCACGAATCCCACTGCGAATTGTTGTTGTCGTAGCCCACCCACTCGTCGAAACCGCCGCGCTGATCGGGCGTCGAGATGTAGTGCGCCCCGCGCCCGTTGCGCTCCTGCCAGCCGCAGAGATGCCACTTACCGAACCACGCGGTATGGTAACCGGCCTGCCTGAATGGCTCGGCGATGGTCGGCTGGCCCTTTGGCAACGGGTATTCGTGGCCAACAACGCAGTTGTTCGGGTACTTGCCCGTTAACAGCGATCCCCGAAACGGGCAGCACAGAGGGAACCCGGAAACGGCGGCAGTGAAGTTGACGCCATCCACCGACATGCGATCAATATTTGGCGTCCGCACATTTGGATCGTGCATGCAGGACAGCGCCTGCGCCCGGTGCTGGTCGCCAAAAAGCCAGATGACGTTCGGCCGCTTCTGCTGTTGTGGACTTGGCGTCCCAAGCGCGCCCGTGGTTTGGATCTGATGCGGCGCAAGCGCTCCGGTGGACGATACGGCAAGAAAATCGCGGCGTTTCATCTCGACGCCCAGTTTGACACATCGCCAGGCGCCGGCAATCAGCCTTTGCCGAGGAAATAGAACCGTGCCAGGAACAACGCCGTCAGTACATACACCAGCCAGTGAATTGACCGCCAGCGCCCGGCCGCGATCTGCAGCAGCGTCCACACCGTGAAGCCGAACGCCAGTCCGTTGGCGATGGAAAACGTCAGCGGGATGGCGGTGATGGTCAGAAACGCCGGGATCGAGCAAAGCGGATCGTGCCAGTCGATCTCGGCGGCGTGGCCAAGCATCAGCGCCCCGACCACGATCAACGCTGGCGCCGTCGCCTGAGCCGGAATCACTCCAAACATCGGCGCGACAAAGATAGCTGCGGCGAACAACAATCCGCACACAATGGCCGTCACCCCGCTGCGCCCTCCGGCAACCACGCCAGCTGCGCTTTCGATGTAGCTGACTACCGTTGATGTCCCGCACATCGACCCGGCGGTCGTGGCGAGGGCGTCACAGGTTAGGATGCGATTGACCCGCGGGATGTGCCCGGAGTCGTCGAACAGCCGCGCACGCTTGCCTACGGCCACCAGCGTGCCGATGTTGTCGAACAGATCGACGAACAGAAAGACGAAGACGATCTCCAGCAGCCCCAATTTGAGCGCCCCCGCAACATCCAACTGCATGAAGGTCGCCGTGATGTCCTTATACGAATACGCCGCCGGACTCCATTGCACCAACCCCACCGCTGCGCCCGCGAGAGTCGTCAGCAGGATGCCAAGCAGCATCGCTGCGCGCACGCCCCGTGCCATCAGCGTCGAAATCGCCAGCAGCCCGAACAGCGCCAGCAGGGTATGCGGATCACTCAACTTTCCAAGCGTGACCGTGGTCGAGGCGTCGGCCACAACGATGCCGGCGCTGCGGAATCCAATGAATGCGATGAACAGCCCGATGCCCACCGCCACTGCAGCGTAGAGGTCTCTCGGAATCGATTCGAGAATCAGTTTCCTCACACCGCCCGCCGTGAGAAGGATGAAGATGATGCCTGAGAGAAACACCGCCCCAAGCGCTGTCTGCCAGCTGACGCCCATGCCCTTCACCACGCTGTACGTGAAATAGGCATTCAGCCCCATGCCCGGCGCCAGCGCAATCGGGTAGCGCGCCAACACGCCCATCAGGATCGATCCAAACGCGGCAGAGATGCACGTCGCAGCGGTGGTCGCCGCCACATTCATCCCCGCATCCGCCAGAATCGACGGGTTGACGAAAATGATGTAGGCCATCGTCACGAAGGTCGTGAACCCGGCCAGAATCTCGGTCTTCCAGTTCGTGCCCAACCGGGCGAACTCAAAGTAGACCTCTAGTTTCTCGCGCATGAAGTGGACAGGATATCAGGACCGGACTATTTGAGTTGCCTGATATGCTCCTCCACCCAAGCCAACTCGCGCCGCACCAGGTCCAGCATTCTGTCGCTGGTCGCCTGGCGCATCTCGTTCAGCAGGCGCGCCTGCTGCTGTTCGAGCAGATGTAGCTTGGTGGTGCGTGCCCGCTCCTCGGGAGTAGGCATGTCGACTTTGTGGAGGTACCTGTCGTTGGCGTCATGGATGCGCGATTCCACATCCTTGCTTTCCCAACCACGGGCCATGACTACATCATAGATCCGCTGGACCCGGGGTGGCGTTTTACAGGAATTTACGCGCCCGGTCGAAGACCTCCAGCAGCATCGGCTCCGTCAATCGCCCCGTCTGTGTATTCTGCCGGCTCGGATGATATGAACTGATCAGTCTCGGCAACACTGCGCCCAGTTCGTGCGCGGCATCATGCGCGAATTCAAGGCGCGCAACATCATGCCCCTGCCCGCGGAGCAGAGCCAGGTAGTTGTCAAACGCCAGCCGCCCAAGCGCGATGACGACCTTCACGTCCCTCAGCAAGGCCACCTCCCGCTCCAGGAACGGCCGGCACGCAAGCACCTCTTCGCGCGACGGCTTATTGTCCGGCGGCGCGCACCGGACCGACGCCGTCACCCACGCATCTTTCAACGCCAGCCCATCGTCTCGTGAAACCGATTCGGCCTGATTTGCGAAACCCGTCTGGTACATGGCACGATACAGCCAGTCTCCCGAAGAGTCGCCTGTGAAGACGCGCCCCGTCCGATTCGCGCCATGCGCGCCGGGAGCCAGCCCGATCACCAGCAACCGCGCTGTCGGGTCCCCGAATCCGGCCACCGGCTTGCCCCAGTAATCGCAGTCCCTGTAAGCGCGCCGCTTCGTCCGCGCCACCTCCTCGCACCACCTGCGCAGCCGCGGGCATCGCCCGCAGGCCACAATCTCCCGGTTCAGCAATTGAAGCGAATCCGCCATTCTCTCCATTCTTGCCCAGGTGGCCGCTTACGCCGCCATCGGCGCACAGGCGTAGAATATGTAGCCATGGAACCGGCAAAACTCACTCGCAGAACCGCCCTCGCCGCAGCGGCGGCAATCCACACCGTCCGCAGCGCCGAAACCGCACGCCCGGCTGTGCTAGGCGGTGAACCCATCCGCAAACAGCCCTTCCACGCTTGGCCGGTGTGGGACTCGACAGACGAAGCCGGTCTCACCGGCGTCCTCAAAAGCGGCCACTGGGGCCGCACCGCCGGCGGCAAGCGCTGCGAGGAGTTCGAATCTCAATACGCCGCCCTCACAGGGACGAAATACTGCCTGGCCACCGCCAACGGCACCAGCGCCCTCATCTGCGCATTGAACGCCCTCGACGTAGGTCCAGGCGACGAAGTCATTCTCCCTCCCTACACCTTCGTTGCCACGCTGAATGTCATCCTTCTTCAGCACGCCCTGCCCGTCTTCGTCGACTCCGACATCGAGACCTCTCAAATCGACCCGCGCAGGATCGAAGCCCGCATCACGCCCAACACGAAGGCGATCATCCCCGTCCACATCGGCGGCTCACCTGCTGATCTGGACACGGTCCTTGAAATCGGAAAGCGGCGCTCGCTGCCCGTCATCGAGGATGCCTGCCAGGCCCACCTCGGCGAATGGCGCGGCAAGAAACTCGGATCGCTCGGCGCCTGCGGCTGCTTCAGCTTCCAGGCGTCCAAGAACCTCAACTCCGGCGAGGGCGGCGCGCTGATCAGCAACGACGAAAAACTGTTTGACCGCGCCTTCGCCTTCCACGGCCAGGGCCGCGCGCGCCGCGGCTCGAACATGACACTCTCCGGTTACGCCATGAACGGCGCCAACCTTCGCCTGACCGAATTCCAGGCCGCGCTGCTCATGTCGCAGGCCAAACGAATCGAGGCATTCGCCAAGCGCCGCGACGAAAACGCCGCCTATCTCACCTCGCTCATCGAGAAGATCCCCGGTATCCGCGCCCAGAAGCTCTATCCCGGTACGACCCGTAGCGCCTGGCACCTGTTCATGATGCGCTACAACCCGTCCGAATTCGGCGGCCTCAGCCGGGCGGCTTTCCTGAAGGCGCTGTCGGCTGAAGGCATCCCTGCCTCGTCCGGCTACACGCCGCTGAACAAGGAACCGTTCCTGGCCAACCTGATCAATTCGCGCCACTATAGGAAGATCTACGGCGAGGCGGCCATCAAGCGCTGGCACGAACAGAATCAGTGCCCGCAAAACGACAAGCTCTGCGCCGAATCCGTTTGGTTCATGCAGAACCAACTCATCGGGCCCAAGTCGGACATGGACCAGATCGCCTCGGCGATCCAAAAGATCCGCAATTCAGCGAGTCAGATCAGTAAACTCGGCTGATCCCTGCTTATAGTTGGCCCCCTATCCAGGCGCTTGTAGAGTAGGCGCCTTTCGCCTGCCGCGTCGAGACTCGTTTCGACGCAGGGAGTGCGCATAGGTGCCGTCATTCGTAGCGCAGGCGCCCTTCGCCTGCCGCGTCGAGACTCGTCTCGACGCGCGGGGCGTGCCGCTGGCGCCGCGCTGCCCCACAGCCGCACATCTCCGCATGGCATCCTATTTATTCACTCTGAAATCCACCCGGTTCTCCGACACCTTCGCACCTGCAATCCACACTTCGACAATCAACTCATGCCGCCCTGCGGCCGCCGGCGACCAAACGATCTCCCCTGCCTTGCGACTGGAATCCGCAGTGAAGACATGGAGAATGCCGCCGGAGTCCCCGCCGATTTTCCACCTGATCCACCCCTGGCCCAGATCGCGGTGGTAATCGTTGATCCCCCAGACCGGCAGCGTCACCTTCTCGCCCACCTTAAACGTATCTCGACCGTACTCGACGCTCGCCATCACCGGTTCGAAGCTTCGCCCCACCGTCGCATGGACCTTGGTCGGCACACGGTAGAAATCCACCGCCGCCATGGTCACTGACGGCCAGAAATCGATAGCGAAAAAGTGGAAGATGCCGCCGGCGCCCTCCTCCTTGCGCCGCCGCTGCCGCTCAAGCGCGATCTGGAACAGCCGCGAGGCGTAGGCCTGCGATATTTCAACCGCATCGTCGATGGACAGTTTCCGCAGGTCGCCCCAGGCGCGCTCGGCCTCGGGTAGTTGCAGGCGGTGGTAATGCCAGTCCTCGGCGTAATCCGGAATGGGCCACTTCCCCTTCATGAACCTCTCGATCGACTCCCGGTTCGGCAGCGCCGTCGACCCGAGTTCGGTCACCAGGTTGGCCGTCATCTTGGCGTAGTTGTAGATTGAGCCGCCGTACCATCCGTAGTAGAGATGCGCGTCGCCCCAGCGCCCGGTGGAGCGCTGCACCCAGCGGTCCTGCGGATCGAGCAGCGAGGCCCGCGCCGCCAGGTGCTTTGTCAGGTCACGGTAGTTTTCCAGATCCTCCTCGTCCGACGGCGCCCAGGCCATCACCGACGGGTGGTTGCGGACCATGCGGATGTGATTGTCGAAAAGCTCCGCGGCACGGCGCGAAAACTCGGTGTCGTGCGGATACCAGGCTTCGAGATAGTCCTGCCAGACCAGGTAGCCCTGCTCGTCGGCGAGTTCATAGAACTCCGGGTTCTCGAAGTGGCAATGGACGCGGATGGCATTGACGTTCATCTTGCGGATAAGCGCCAGATCGCGTTCATACTCCTTTCGCCCGAACTCCGACATCCAAAGATTCGCATAGATGTTTGTTCCTCTGATGAAAATTGACTCTCCATTCAGATAAAATTTGTCCTCGTGACGGGCGATCGTCCGGATGCCGACGCGAGTTCGTTTGGCGCTAAGGACGTGCCCGGCCGAATCGACCAATCGAACATCGAGCGCATAGAGGCTCGGCTTGCCGTGATCCCAAGTCCACCATAGCTGGGGGTGTTTCACATTGAAAACAAATCGCTTCTCGTTGCCCTTAGCAGGCGCGGCGATCCTTTGGACCGCGCCGCCGCTGAAGTTCGCCGGTCCGAGATACGCCTCCCAGCGTGCGCCGTCCATCTCACCTTCAGCATCGACCGCAACCTCGACGACGCCAGCGCCGCCTTCAATCCGCGTTTCGACTGCGAAATCCGCGATTCGCGCTTGTCGCCAGGCCACGAGCGAGACTCCGCGCGTGATGCCCAAGGCCGTGATGTCGTCCGGCTTTTGGTCGACGCCGCCGTAGCTTCCCTTGACCGTGTAAGGCCTGTGTTTCCAGTAATAATGGACTGGTGTCCAAATGCGTAGCTTCAACTCGTGGCTGCAACCGGGCTTGAGAAAATTGCTGACATCGTGGCCGTGCGGGTCGATGTATCCCTCGTGGCGGGCGATGCGGCGGCCATCGATGAAAATCTCGGCAAAGTAATCGGTAGCGCCGAACTCCAGGCGCAACCGCTTGCCCTTCATCGCCGCCGGGACGGTGATGGACCGTTTGTACCACCACTCTTTTTGGCTCACCCAGGCAGCCGATTTTTCATAAACTTGCTCGCGCGGCAGCCACTGAAGATGGACAGACCCGGGAACCTTGACGCTACGCCATTCGCTCGACGGACCCTGGCCCTTCTCGCCCCAAGCCAGAGACCAATCGCCGTTCAGGTCCAGCCGCTCAGGGAGAAAAGGGGGCGGCAGGGCGGCGGCCACCTCCTGGATTGCAGCGAGTTCGTTTGGCAGCGACTGGACGATCGAGGCCTCGCCGCCCGGTTCAACTGAAAAGATTAATGGTTGGCGCAACTTACGAGCCTCGGAGCGGGCCGCGAGAACAGTGTCGTCTCCGCGCCATTCATGGAATAGGAGGCCAATGCGCGAGACCAGCCTCGACGAACGGCCCTCGAAGCGCGACGTGCACGCGCCTGTCCATTGGAGCGATTCGTCCAAAGCGGCTATGCCAAGCGCGCCGTAGTTTTCACTACGGTTGTAGTAAGAAAAGACCCCTCCGGGAGCGGTAGTCCATTTCTTGATGCCGATTTCAGGATTTGGCGGCTCGCCCGAGCCTGGTCCAGTCGGCCAGTCGTATTCGTTGCCGTCGGCGCAACGGTCAAACGGCACATGGGGTAAGGCGCTGACGCTGGCGAAGCGGAAACCGCCGGGTGCGGTCCAGACCGCGCTTTGCGAACCGGCGGCCAAGCTCAGGACGAATCCGCCGCGTTCGAGCCTGCCTTCCAGGACGCCGCTCGTCAGTTTCCACTCGCCGGCGCTGGGGGCAATTGCCGTCCAGCCCTGATTGGGCCCGGCGACAGGCGAGGCCGGTCCGGTCACCTTTTGGGATGTATCGTGGATGTCGTTTGGGTCGCGCTGGTCGGGGGTGGTTTCGATCAGGTTCAGTACACGCTGCGGCCCGGCCGACAGGTTGTAGGCCTCGACAATGGCGGCGGTCTCAGGATTCACAACCAAACGAACCCGCTCGTTGCGCATTTCGATCCTGCCCGAGGCCATGCGCCGGACCGTGACCCTGGGCATGGAGGAGTTCGTTTGGTTGCAGCAAAGCACCTTGTATTCAACCACTTGGCCACCCATCGCGTTAACGGGGAACAACAGTTCATCGCCCGAAATCTGGACTGGCACTTCCCCGCCCCCTGGAGCGGCGGCGCGGAACCCTTCGCGTTGGCCGCCCAGCCGGGCAAGCGGGATGCGCACCACTTCGCCCGTGCGGCGTTCTATCCCGGTGGGTTCTTCGATGCGAATGGTCCAAGTCTGTGCGGCGGGGAGGACCACTTGGGTTACGGCGAGCAGGGTTAGGTACACTGGTTTGGTCATGTCCGGTCTCGCACTCCTTGGAGGCGCGAAAACGCGCAATGTCCCATTTTCACCCTGGCCGCAGTTCAGGGAAAGCGACCGCGCCAGATTGGTCGAAGTTCTAGAGTCGCGCAACTGGGGCGGCTTCCCGTTCGAAAACCGGTACGCGCGTGAATTTTCGGAACGCTTTGCCGCGTATCAGGGCGCTAAGTACGGATGTACGATCGTGAACGGGACGGTGGCCATCAAGACCGCGTTGCGGGCCTGCGGCGTTGTGTTCGGCGATGAAGTGATCACCACAGCCTATACCTGGGACGGAACGGCTACGGCGATTTTGGATGCGGGCGCTGTGCCGGTGTTCGCCGACATTGACCCCGACACCTACTGCATCGATGTCGAATCAGTCCGCCGGTTGATTACGCCAAAAACGAAAGCCATCGTGCCGGTGCACCTGGCCATGCGATTCGCCGACATGGACCCGCTGCTAGCGCTTGCCAAGGCTCATGGCCTGGCGGTGGTCGAGGATTGCGCGCACGTCCATGGCGGTTTCTACAAGGGCCGCGGGGCGGGCTCGATGGGCGACGCAGGGACATTCTCAATGCAGTCGTCCAAGCTGATGACATCGGGCGAGGGCGGCGCGATCATCACCTCGCGGCTGGATGTCCACGAACTGGTGCAAAGCTATGTGAATTGCGGGCGGGCGTCGGAGACCGACGAGTACGGCAAGCGTGTGGTTGGATGCAATTACCGGATCACCGAGTTTCAGGCGGCGATGCTGCTCGGCCAGCTTGAAACACTACCGGAGTTGACCATACTCCGGGCGCGCAACGCGGCCCGGCTGTCGGCGGCGATTGAGAAGATTCCGCACTTCCGGCCTCTGCCAAAACAGAACGCCATCACGACCGAGCCGATCTACTGTTACGTTTTCCAGTACAGGCCGGACATGGCCGGCGCACCGGGACGCGATCTGGTGGCTGCCGCGATAGACGCCGAGGGCGTTCCCTGCGACGGGCGTTTCTATGAGCCGGTCTACCGCAGCGACCTGTTCCATCCCACGTTTCAGGCTTTTCCGCAAATCGGCGCTGGACGCGAACGCCCAATCAACTACCGCGCTGACTTCGACTGCCCGGTGGCTGTCCGCGCGGCGTATCATGAGGCGCTATGGCTGCCGCAGTTCACGCTGCTGGGCGGCGAAGACGAAGTGGACCAGATTGCCGAGGCGATCGAGAAGGTCTCCAAGGCGCTGCCCGAGTTGGCCAAGGCCGATCCTGCGCTGGCCGGGGTGAAGGCCATGAGCCGCGCGGAACGTCCTAAGATCGAGAAGAATTACTAATTCCATGTCCAAGGACTTAGACTTAAGCGCTCTGGCGACGGAGCAGATTAACCCGGCATCCATTGACTTCGACACCCTGCCGACCGAACGGATGCTGGCCATCATCAACGACGAAGACAAGAAGGTTGCGCTGGCGGTCGAAAAAGAAATCCCGCGCATTGCGGCGGCGGTGGATGCCATTGTCGAATCGCTGGCATCCGGCGGACGGCTGTTCTACACGGGCGCCGGGACATCCGGGAGGCTGGGCGTGCTCGATGCCTCGGAATGCCCGCCGACATTCAACGTGCCGCCGGAGATGGTCCAGGGGCTGATCGCGGGCGGCGACTATGCCTTGCGCAACGCCGTGGAAGGCGCTGAAGATGCCTTCGCGAAAGGCGGCGCGGAACTCGAAGCGGCTGGATTCACCAAGGACGACATCCTGTGCGGCATCGCCGCGTCCGGGCGGACGCCCTATGTGCTGGGTTCGATCGAGTTCGCCAGGTATGTTGGGGCGAAGACGATCGGGCTGGCGTGCGTTCCCAATTCAGAGATTGGCAAGGTGGTGGATTTCCCGATCGAGCCGTTCCCAGGGCCGGAAGTGGTCACAGGGTCGACGAGAATGAAGGCCGGCACGGCGACCAAACTCGTCCTGAACATGCTGACCACGGGCGCGCTGGTCCGGCTTGGCTATGTCTATTCGAACCTGATGATCAATGTCCAGCCCAAGAACGACAAATTGATCGACCGGGCGCAGCGGATCATCATGGCCGTTGCGCGCGTGGACCGCGGCGAGGCAGCCAAGGCATTTGAGGCATCGGGACGGGATGTGCGGACCGCGGCGGTGATGGCGCGGCTCGGTGTCGGCCGCGACGAAGCGCTGGAGAGGCTCGCCGCCGCCGGCGGGCGGCTAAGAGTTGTGTTCGGGGAGCATGTTTGAAATCGAGGTGACACAATGCAGCATTCCGAGGAATTCCTGGCGCTGGTGAACGACGCGCTGACGCGAGTGAAAGAGATCCAGATTCCGGAATATCTGGCGATGCAGGAGGCCGGAACACCGCACCTGCTCATCGACACGCGCGAAGAGAGCGAGTGGGCGAGAGGCCATCTGCCTGGAGCAATTCACCTGAGCAAAGGGATCATCGAGCGCGACATTTTAAAGGTGGCGCCGGACAAGACGGCGACGCTGGTGCTGTATTGCGGCGGGGGATACCGGTCGGCGCTGGCCGGGGATAACCTCCAGAAGATGGGGTACACAAACGTCATTTCGATGGACGGCGGATGGCGCGGGTGGAACGAGGCAGGGTTGCCGGTGGAAAAGGGCTGAGGCGGCGGGGCAGGCCTGTAGAGCCAGAGACGCGGCCGGCGTGGACGAGGCGGTGCCGGACAGCCCTTACAGATGGGCAGGAGTCGAAGGACCACCGGTTTCACGCGCGGATCCGGTGTGCGCATCGTCAGGAGGATGACTCTCTAAGTCCCCAGCCAGGGTGGAGCATGGGACGCCCAGCGCCAAATTTGCTCCGCGGACGAGTTGGATGGCGCAGGCTAGGTTTCTCGCCGCGTAGGCACAATGCGATTCTGTATAATTAGACGCACGACAGACTCCACCCTGTGTAGTGAGGTTGAAATGAGCACCACGACCCGAACCCCTCTGAAAGTCAAGCTTTACCGCTCCGATCTGCCGATCGTCGAAGAAGGCGCGGCGGCAACGGTACAAGGCGCGGCGGAAGCCGGCGGAGGAGTGCTACGTTGCTTCCCAAGCTTTGTCGGGCGCAAGTTCTGCCTCCCCGGCAAGAACCTTGAACTCGTGGACGAAGACTACTTCCCAGAAGGCCCGAACGGCTGGGCGATCGACGAGAGGTGGAACGGCAGCGCCATCCTCGCTGACACCGGAAACGGCATCCACGGTGAAGGTCTTTGCCATTTCCACCATCCGGATGGATTCCTGATCCCGATGGACGCCGCCGTTCATGGCGCGCCAGACTTCATGGTGGGCCCGCTTTACCGGACGCTCGGCGGCACAGGATTCTACAACAAGGAATTCGACAACCTTTATCCGCTCGGCCACCACATGCACCCGTGGAAGCCCGAGGCCTACAATTTCAATCCATGGCGCAACAAGCGCTACAAGAATGACTGCCACACCTCGGTCGGGCTGCTCGATTACGTCGATGAGGAGATGATGGCGGATTTCGTCCGCGACTTCATCGCCGGCAAGGACAACCACATCCGCAGCCATGCCCGGAACTTCCTGGTCCGCATGGGAACCGGGTTCTTCACCCCGACGCGCATCCTGCACGGGCCGGCCGCGGTGAACACAGAGGAACCGCAGCGCGACCGCGACGATTTCCGGTTCTACCAGAGCCACGTGCTTTGCCCTGACGGAGAAGTCTTCCTGGGCCAGGAACTGCTGTTCCGCCACCTGCCTGAAGGCCTGGAGGGCGAGGACCGCGTCCAGCGACTGGTTTCCGATATCGACATGGCGCGGAACCTGGACCCCTATATCGTCGAGAAGCACCTATTGATGCCGGTGGTCGATCAGGAAGTGAGCCAGGGCGGGTTCCACGACGAATGGCGCGTCTATGGCAAGCCGAACGGCGATGAACTGTTCAGCCTGAAGCAGTTTGAACTGGCGCCGAAGTCCGAGGTGATCCTCACGGGGCCGGCGGCGCTGTGCATCATTCACTTCAGCCACGGACACGGCATGTTGGGCAACCACAAGGTGGAGGTGAAATCGGGCATTCGTTTGGGCGAACCGCTCGACGACGAGTTCGTGATTCCTTACGCCGCAGCCAAGACGGGCAAGGGAGTTCGATTGGTGAACACCAGCGAAACCGAGCCGCTGGTGGGCACGCGGTGTTGGGGTCCGGAGGCCTGGGGGCACAAGCTGCCGAAGGCGCCGTTCGAGACCTGGGACTTCTAAGTCAGTAGTTCACGACCGTGATTCATTGGCCCGCCGGCGAGGCGCCTGTATCCAGGCGATCTTCTCCGGCGGGCCTTTTTGTCCCAAGTTTTTCACGGCTTAGCGGAACTGGAAGGCGTACAATTTGGCGCTTCTCGCCTTGATGTGGAGACGGACGGTTTTTCCCGCAAGAGAGGAGACATCCTGGCTCCCTTTCCATGAGACCGGCATGCGGACGCTGTTGCCGTTCAACTGGTCCGACTCGATAAGTGTGAAGCCTGGGATGGGTTGGCCGCCGGCATCCAGGATCTCGACGCGCGCAACGCCGCCGGCGGAGGTATCGAGGTTCAGTTCAAGCTTTGACCCCTCAAAACGAACGGGCGGCGTAAGCAGCGTGCCGCCTGAATCGTTGAAATCGGCCGACACGAATCCATCCAGACGCATCACGGCGCGCGAGATGGCGCCCATTTCCTGTTTGGCGGCAGGGTCCAGGCGGCTGGAGTGGTCGGCGTTGTGGCCGTAGTAGTAGATCCAGAGTTCGTCGCCCATCCGCACCGGACGGGGCATCGCCCAAATCCACTTGGAATCAAACGAACCGGCAGGGCCGAGCCGTAGAAACGGCTGCCGGGCGCCAGGATGGGTAAAATGGCGGCCATCGCGGCTCACGGCCAGCCGGACATCTGCCGTATCCGGCCATGCGGACTGGCCACGGCGGTCCCAATGGTGGAAGACCGACATCAGCGAGACGTAGACGCCATCGGCTTCGGTGTATGGAAACACGCCAGGGCCATAAATGTCGAGCGGCGCTCCCGGCATCGGGACCTGGTCTACACCTGGCGCGCCATCGGGTCCGGACTCGGAACTCTTTTGCTCCAGTGAAGTCCAGGTCTCACCCCGCATCGCCATTTTGGACGGCTCCAGGACAGGTCGTGGCAGGGCGGCGAAGTCGGCTTCGTCGGGCTGCAAAATGATAAACATCCTGCTCCATGCATGCATGTCGGCGGATTCGTTGTAGCTGGCCATCCGGATACGGCCCTCGCCGGCGAACTGGACCCACTCGCGGGTATAGCCGGCATAGCGCCCGATTCGAGGGTCCCAAAACCACGTCGATTGAGTATCGGCAGCCCGCAATCCGGTCACCTGCTTGCCGGAAGGTTTCCAGCGAAGACCGTCGGGCGATACCCAAACCTGGTGTGGGCCGGTGATGCCTGAGCCGGGCTTGGGGTAGATCTTCTGCCAGCTTTTGTAGCGTTCCTCCGGAGGGCAGGCCGGGTTGTCGTCGCGCGCAACCGAGCCGCCGCCAAAAGCGAGCAGTTTTGGATCGGCGGGCAGGACGATGTTGTTCTGCCGGGAACCGTTGTATTCCACAAGGCCGAGGACCGGCTTGCGGAAGTGGACGCCGTCGGAGGATTCGGCGTAGGCGACGGCCATGAAGTCAGGATTCTTGCGCGGCTCGGCCTTGAGTCCACGGATGTTGTACCACAGACGGATTTTTCCATTTTCCTGCATCACTGAACTGTAACTGCCGATGCCGAGTCCCTTTTCCCATGGCGCATCCGGCAAGACCAGCATTTCTCCGGTGCGTTGGGGCGGATTCATGATCAACTCAACGCCTTCCGAGGATTCGATGAACTTGTGATCGATGAAGAGTTGCTTGCGCGAGCCGATCTCAATGGCTCTCTCTTGAGACAATACGGTGGCCGCGGTCAGAACGGCCGCCAGTGACAGAAACATTCGCGTCAACATGGTTCCTTCAATGCTACGACTGGATGGCCCGAGTTGGGCGGTGAGGGGAGCGGGCTTCCGTCACAAGCCTGAAACGGGGATGCCGATCCGCTGTCACGGCGGGCAATCCGCTTCGATTCCCGTCTCCGGCGGCCTGTTGCACGCATCTGAATAGAAAAGTCCGCCGCCGTTCACCCACGCGATAAACTATTGGTTAGACTGGGGACACGTCCAAGAGCGGCCTGTCAGCACTACTACCATGCCCACGGAATCCGAACAGCGAATCAGCATCAACAGTTGGCTCGAAGAAGAGCTTTATCAGCAGTATGTGAACAACCGGGCCGGCGTCGATGAGAGCTGGAAGCAGGTCTTCGATTCCGAGGCTGGAGCAGCCGCGAAGCAAGTCCAGGCCGCCGATGCTCAAGCAGTTGAAAGCGCGGTGGTGCCGCCGAGCGTGGCGCCATCGCCGAAGACGCCGGCGGCGCCCATTGCGATCAGTCCGGCCGAGTCGCTGGTGCCGCTGAAGGGCGCTCCACTGCGTATCGCCGAGAACATGAACCTGTCGCTGGCGGTGCCGACGGCGACATCGCAGCGGACCATTCCGGTGAAGGTGATCGATGAGAACCGGCGGCTGCTAAACCAATGGCGGGAACTGCACGGCAAATCCAAGATCAGTTACACGCACTTGATCTCATGGGCCATCGTCCGGGCGACGGTTGCCATGCCAGGCATGAACGATGCGTATGCCGAGGTGGACGGCCAGGCGCACAGGATTGTACGGCCTGAGATCAATATCGGGATCGCGGTTGACGTTGCAGGGCGCGACGGAAGGCGGTCGTTGCTGGTACCGAGCATCAAGAACGCCGGCAAGATGGGCTTTTTCGAGTTCCTGAACGCGTTCGACGACCTGGTGCAGAAAGCGCGGACAGGCAAGCTGGCGGTGGAGGACTTCCAGGGCACGACGATTTCGCTGACCAATCCGGGTACGGTGGGTACAAAGGCGTCGGTGGCGCGGCTGATGCCGGGCCAGGGAGCGATTATCGCGACGGGGTCCATCGATTATCCGGCTGAGTTTCAGGGGGTGAGCGAGGAGACGCGGGCGCTGCTGGGCGTATGCAAGGTGATGACGATCGCTTGTACCTACGATCACCGCATCATCCAGGGCGCGGAATCGGGGATGTTTCTTGGCAAAGTGCAGGAGCTGCTCGAAGGGGCCGACGAGTTTTATGACGAGATCTTCACGGCGACAGGCATGCCGTATCAGCCCGTGCGCTGGCAGACCGACCGCCGGTCTGCCCTGCCCGGCTTCCGCGATGAGAAGCGGATGGAAGAGATCTCGAAGCAGGCGGCCGTACTGCAACTGATCAACGCATACCGGGTCCGCGGGCACCTGATAGCGGATCTGAATCCGCTGGGAGTGTCGCCGGGTTACCATCCCGAACTCGACCCGTCCACCTACGGTCTGACCATCTGGGATTTGGAGCGAGATTTCATTACGGGCAATCTGGCGCAGTCCGGCTCGGCCAAGGCGGTCACCACGCTGCGCGAGATTCTCGAAACCTTGCGCAACACCTACTGCGGGCGGCTGGGGTGCGAGTACATGCATATCCAGCACCCAGAGGAGAAGCGGTGGCTCCAGGAACGCATGGAGCCCGAAGCGAATTCGTGGGCGCTGGAGCCGGAACTGCGGCGCCGCGTACTCCTGCGGCTGATCGAGGCCGAGGCCTTCGAGAATTTCCTTCACACGAGGTTCGTCGGTCAGAAGCGGTTCTCGCTGGAAGGCGGCGAATCGGCAATGGTCATCCTGGACGAGCTTCTCGAGCGCGCCGCGGCGGCGGGCGTCCAGGAAGCCGTGATCGGGATGGCGCACCGTGGGCGATTGACCGTGCTGGCCAACCTGCTGTCGAAATCAATGGCGCAGATCTTTGGCGAATTCGAAGGGAATGTGGATCCGGAGATGGCGCAGGGCTCCGGCGACGTGAAGTATCATCTGGGCGCCTCGGGAATCCAAAGGACGTCTTCGGGGCGTGAGATCAAAGTCTCGCTCTCGCCCAACCCGTCGCACCTGGAAGCGGTCGACCCGGTGGTGGAAGGAATTGTACGGGCCAAACAAACCAGAATGGGAGACACGAAGCGCCAGAAGGTCCTTCCAATCCTGGTGCATGGCGATGCCGCCTTCGCCGGCCAGGGCGTGGTCGCCGAGACGCTGCAATTGTCGCAGTTGAAGGGTTACACCACGGGCGGCACCATTCATCTGATCATCAACAACCAGCTCGGCTTCACGTCAACGCCCGAGGAATCGCGTTCGTCGACCTACTGCACGGACGTAGCCCGCACCGTCCAGGCGCCGATCTTCCATGTCAATGGTGACGATCCTGACGCTTGCGTGCGCGCCATTCAAATCGCCTTCGACTACCGCATGCGGTTCAGCAAGGACGTCGTCATCGACATGATCTGCTATCGCAAGTATGGCCACAACGAAGGAGACGACCCGTCCTACACGCAACCGCTGATGTACAAGAAGATCAAAAACCACCCTTCGGTGGCGACGATCTACACCGGGCGTCTGACGCGAGAAAAGGTGGTCGGCAAGGACTTGATCGACAAGGTGAGACAGTCGATTCAGGAACGCATGAATCAGGCCCATGAAGAAGCTGTCGCCAAAGGCGAGAAGTGGGATTTGCAGGAGGTCACCGAGATCGTCGAGGACGAATTGCCGCAATCCTGCCCGCGCACGGCGATCGACGACGCCGCGATTGAGAAGATAATCGATGGCCTGACGCACTTCCCCGACGGCTTCCATTTGCATCCGAAACTCAAGGCGGTCGTCGCCAAGCGCAGGGACTTTCTGAAGGACGGCAAGGCGGATTGGGCGCTGGGCGAAGCGCTCGCTTTTGGCTCTTTGCTGCTGGAAGGGACGCCGGCGCGGCTCTCCGGCCAAGACAGCGGGCGCGGGACCTTCTCCCACCGCCACCTGGAGTATTTCGACTACGAAACCGGCATTGCCTACGTTCCCATCATGCACCTGGACCCCAAGCAAGCCGGGTTTGAAGTCTATGACAGTTCGCTCAGCGAATACGGCGTCATGGGCTTCGAGTTCGGCTACTCGCTGGGCGATCCGCTATCTCTCACGCTCTGGGAGGCGCAATTCGGCGACTTCGTCAACGGCGCCCAGATCATGATCGACCAGTTTGTCTCATCTTGCGAGGCCAAATGGGGCCAGCCGTCCGGCTTGGTGCTTCTGCTCCCGCATGGATTCGAGGGCCAGGGGCCGGAACACTCCTCGGCGCGTATCGAACGTTTCCTCCAGCTTTGTGCCGAGGATAACCTCCAGGTGGCCAACGTCACTACGCCGGCGCAATATTTCCATCTCTTGCGGCGCCAGATGTACGGCGGCCGTGACCGCCGCGGCATGCGCAAACCGCTTGTCATCTTCACGCCCAAGAGTCTCTTGCGGCATCCAAAAGCAGTCTCCGAAATGCGCGAATTTACCCATGGAGGGTTTCTGCCAGTGCTAAGCGACACAGGCGAAGCCGCCCCCGACAGGGTTTCCCGCATCCTGCTTTGCTCAGGGAAGGTCTATTATGATCTCGTCGCCGCGCGCGAAGCCCGGCAAGCCGGATCAACGGCAATCGTTCGCTTGGAGCAGTTCTACCCTTGGCCTGGTCAGGAAATTGAGACGATGCTGTTCCGCTATCCATCGACGGCTGAGGTCGTCTGGGTTCAGGAGGAACCCCGCAACCAGGGCGGTTGGAGTTTCGTCCGCGACAAGCTTCAGCCGATGCTCGACGCAACCCGCAGGACACTGCTGTATGCAGGGCGCCCAGAGTCTGCCAGCCCCGCGGCGGGCTCACACAAGCGGCACACTCAAGAGCTGGCCGCATTCATTGAGGATGCGTTCACATCCGGAACGGTCCGGCACCGCCGCTATCGCGTGGTAGCCCGTGAGACCGGCCGCGACGATTGACGGCCAACATGGCGTGAGACCCATTGGACATGCCGAGGCGGTTGGATTTACCATGGTTCCCAACTGGCTCAACCTGCATCCGAATGCGGGCATGTAATCAGGTCTGTTTTGTGACAGACATAGCGGCAGCTATGTTCCGGCGACGAATTCTTCGATGAACGCAGACATACACGAATGGTTCGCGCTTCGCGTCCGGCCGCATGCCGAAAAGGCTGTCGATTCGGTCTTGCGGTCTCACGGCATTGAGTCGCTCCTGCCCCTGTATTGTGATCGCCGGCAGTGGTCTGACCGCGTCAAATCAAGTCTCAGGCCGCTGTTTCCCGGCTACCTCTTTTGCCGGCTCGGCCAGGACACGCAACTGAAGATCGTATCCGTGCCAGGCACTGTCGGGTTCGTTGGGTTTGGCCGTGGCCCGCACCCCATACCTGATGAGGAGATTCGCACCATCGAGCGGATTCTCGACTCGGGAAGGCGTCTCCGCCCGCTTGCCATCCTCCACCAGGGGCAGATGGTCATGATCAGGTCGGGCCCGCTCGCAGGGCTTCGCGGCCGCATTCTCCGCATCAAGGACGACGAATGCCTGGTCGTCACGATTGAACTGCTTCAACGCTCCGTCGCCGTCACTATCGACGGCGACTCCGTCGACCCCTGCCTCTGACATCCGAACCCGGCGCCTTCCGGGCCTTCACATCCGCGATGAACCACGACCAGCCTACTCCCCAAGACCTGCTGGCTCAACCTGGCCAGGTCACTTCCTTGGCCGCTTATCAGCAAGCGCCTCTGTCGCCCGCCACCATCATTCTGTCGGAATCCGGCGCAGGGCGCGTTTCACTGCCTCTGTCACACTACGCCTGGATCCTGCGGCGTCACATGTGGGCGATCATCGCTTTCGTGCTGCTGGTCTGCTTCGCCACAGCTGTCGTGAGTCTCCGGCTCACGCCCGTTTATGAATCCACTGCTACGCTCTATGTCGACCGCCAGGAGGCGCGCGGAATCGTCGGCCAAGAGTCGCAAAACCAGGCATACTCCAATCTCGACGCCGAGTCTTTTCTGGCCTCCCAGATTCGACTATTGCAGTCGGATTCGGTCGTCCGTCCTGTCGCCCAACGCTACAACCTGCTCGAACGGGAGGGCCAGATCAACCGCGCAGCCGATGCCGCCAGCCGCATCTCGCGCGCCAAGGATGCACCCATCGTATTGAAGCAGCTACGAATCAGCCGGCCGCCCAGCACCTACCTGCTCCAGGTCTCCTATCGCTCGGCGGACCCTCAGCTTGCCGCCGACGTCGCCAATCAAATCGCACAATCCTACATCGAACACACCTACAACATCCGCATCCGGAGTTCGCAGTCCCTTTCGACATTCATGGAGAAGCAGATCGAGGAGCTCCGCGCCAAGATGGAGGCTTCCAGCGGGCGCCTCGCATCGCTTGAGCGCGAACTGAACGTCATTAATCCCGAAGAAAAGACCAACATCCTTTCGGCGCGCCTGCTTCAACTCAATACCGAGTACACCCGCGCGCAGTCGGACCGGGTGAGCGCCGAGGCCCAGATGAAACAGGCATCCACGGGGGCGCTGGAAGCTGCGCAGGTTTCAAGCCAGGGCGACTCGATCAAACGCCTCGTGGAGCGGCGGGACGAGGTTTCCGAGCGCTTCGCCGAAGTCAAATCCCATTACGGCGTCAACCACCCCGAATACCGTAAAATTCAGGCCCAGCTTCGCGAACTTGAAAACCAGATCGACGCCACGCGGCAAAATGCTTTAAAGCGCGTTGAGGTCCAGTTCAACGAAGCGCGCGCAAGAGAGCAGATGCTGGCCAACAGCGTCGCCGAGACCAAGGCCGAGTATGACAAGCTGAACCTACGTTCGTTTGAGTACCAGCGCGCCAAGCGCGAAGCCGACGCGGACAAAAACCTATACGACGAATTGAACCGCAAGATCCGGGAGGCAGGCATCAACGCCGGTTTCCAGAACAATATGGTCCGGATCGCCGACCTGGCGCGTCCGGGCTGGAAACCAGTGTTTCCCAAAATCCCGCTGAACCTCGCACTGGCATTCCTTTTTTCGACTCTGATCGCTTGTGGCATTGCCATCCTCGCCGACACGATGGACAACACCATCCGCGACCCCGAGCAGGTCTCGCGCACCCTCCACACGCACATCATCGGCACCCTGCCTTCGGTCAAGAATCCTAAGGAACTCTCGCTCACCACCACCGCCTCGCTGCCGGTCGCCGGATCGAGCGGCGAGATTGTCGTCGCCCGCGGTCAGGAGCGCCTCTTGTCCACCTACGACGAAGCCATCCGGACGATTCGCAATTCCATACTCCTCACCGATTTCGACCGCCGTCTCCGCACAATCCTGTTTACCTCGGCGACGGCAAGCGAAGGCAAGTCCACTACTGCGGGCCACCTCGCCACGGCGCATGCGCAGCAGAAGAAACGCACGCTCCTGATCGACTGCGACCTCCGCCGGCCTTCGCAACACAAGCTGTTTGGACTTCCACTTGCCACTGGTCTTTCTAACGTCCTGAACGGCGAGACCGGCTGGCGTGCAGCAGTGGTTGAGTCTGAATCGAACCCGAACCTCCACATCATCACCGCCGGCCCGCCATCCCGGCGGGCGGCCGACATGATCGGGACGCTGATGGGCCCGATTATGGATGAGATGGCCGGCGAATACGATCTGGTGATTCTCGATGCTCCGCCTCTACTGGGCTTCGCCGAGTCGCTGCAAATGGCATCGTCGGCCGACGGCGTGGTGGTGGTCACCAAAGCAGGCGACACATCGCGCAAAGCGGTGGCCGCCGCCATCTCGACCCTCTCCCATCTCCGCGCCAATGTCCTTGGACTCGTCTTAAATCAGGTCAAGAAAAGCCATTCCGACCACTATTACTATTACGGCTATTACGGTAAACACTACAAGCGGTACGCCGATTCCGGATCAGACCAAGCCTAGCCTCCTCCCCGCCACAACTTCCGGACTCCGATCCGGCTTTACTTCGATGGAAGCCATTTCAGATCAAGGCACGCCACCCAAACGTGGAATCACCCACGATGCGCTTTGGCTCACCGCCGGCAATGCCGCGGCCGCCGCCGTTCAAGTGGGCTACTTGATCCTGGCGTCCAAAGTGGCCGGAGTGGACGGCGCGGGCCGGTTTGCCTATGCTTCGACTCTGGCCACCCAGGCAATGCTGCTTGCCGGACTCCAACTCCGCGTCCTGCAGTCCTCGGATGTGCGCGACGAGTACCCGTTCAGTTGCTATTTCACGCTCCGCATGGCCACCACTCTCCTGGCGGGATGCGCAACGCTTGCGGCCGCCAGCGCGCACGGCATCTCGACTGCTACGGGTCTCCTGCTGATGGGCCTCGGCGCGACACGCGCCATCGAGTCCATCTCGGAAATCATCCTCGCCCATGGCCAGCGCCACGGACGGTTCCAGCCCACGGGACGTTCGCTTGTGCTGCGAGCCGCCTTGTCTCTCGCCGGATTCTCCACGGTGCTTTGGGCGACTCGGAACCTTCAGGCCGCCGCTGCCTCTGTGGCGGTTTGCACACTGTGCGTGCTCGTCTTTCATGACCTTCGTTTGGTGCGCGGCCAGCCTCTTTTTCAGAAGTCAACACCGATGGTGGTCCGGCTCGCCCGCCGCTCATCCAGCCTTGGCCTAACGACGCTGTTTGGCTCCACGTATTCGGCCTTGCCGAGATACCTGGTCAAGGCGATTCTCGGAGACGCGGCTCTCGGTTACTATGCCACCGTCGCGCAACTTCCACTCACAGGCGCCGTGCTCGTCCGATCCATGTCCGAGGCCGCAACTCCAGCACTGGCGCGCCATTTCCAACAGGACAGCTCGCGCCGCATACCGGTCATCTTCTGGCGGCTGATTCTGGCCACGGCCGGACTCTATGGCGCCGGGTTGCTCGTTGCGCTCTTCCTTGGACGCCAGATCCTCATCCTGCTCTACACCCCCGCTCACGCGGCCCTGGTCTCACTGCTCGCGCTGCTCGTATTGGCCGAGATGGCTGTTCAGCTCAATACGGTTCTGATGTTCTCGGCGACGGCCAGCCGCCGGCTCGCCCGGCAACCGCTCGCGATGTTTCTCGCGCTCGCGGTCCTGGCTGCATCCACATACTGGGCAACCGTGTCATTCTCGCTGCACGGCACGGCACTCGCCGGCCTCGTATCAGGAATCTTCATGCTCGGCGCATACGCCCTCGTGATGAAGCGGCAGCCCGATCGACTCACCCGCTCAGCCGCTGAAACTGCGATTCCCGAATCAGCGCCGGTCAGCACCTGCTGATGAGTTCTGTCCGATGCACTCGTCAAAATCTTCCCAACACGGCTTCCGAATGGACATACCCTCCCCGGCGCAGGACTTCTATGAGTCCGGCTACCACTCGCGGCGCCATGCGCGGCTGATGGAGGACGAGCGGTATTTTCGCGCCCGGGCGGCAGCAGCCGCGCATCTCTATTTTCCCGGTTCCCTCAGTTCGCTTCGGATATTCGAATTCGGCTGCGGCATCGGCCAGAACATCGCCGCACTGCCGGAAGCGGCCGGATGGGACGTCAGCGCCGAGGCCCGGGAATCCTGCAAACGCCGCGGACTAAAGGTCTTCGACCGCTTGGAAGATGCGCCCCAAGGAGCCTGGGACATCGTGTTCTGCCGCCATGCGCTCGAACACATCGAACACCCCCTCGACGCCCTGCGCCTGATGCGGCCCTTGCTCAAGCCCGGCGGCGAACTCTACCTCATCGTGCCGAAGGAGGGACACCGCCAGTCATCATTGACGCCCGACTTGAACCAGCATCTCTACTGCTGGAACTTTCGCGCACTGAACAATCTGCTGATCCGCGCAGGATATCGCCCGTTCTCGAATCGATACCTCCACTCGTGGGGATATGGCTACCTGTTGCCTCTGCGCAGGCTTCTCGGACAAAGGGCGTATGAGCTCGCCGCACGCGCCGCCGGCTGGATCTGCCGGAATGGAGAGATTGTGGTCCGGAGCAAGTGTGGCTGAATCGTCCGTGGATACACCATGCTGACGCTGTCTAGATGGCTTCTAGTTAGCTGCGCCTTTTCGTGTCCGTTGTTTTACGGGTGGGTTTCGGTCGGGGGCACTCGGCTCGCGGCTGTGGATCTATTACTGGCCCCTTTACTTGTCTTGGTCGTTCTCAATTTGGCGCAGGTCAAGAATAACCTTATCTTCCTGTGGGCCGCCATGTACGTCGCCGCCGCCTTCATCTCGCTGTCTTCTGTTTTTCAGGATCCATTGTTTTCATCGACGCTCTTGAAGACCATGAGACTCGCTGGGATCTTCCTCCCAGCGATGCTCGTGGCGCTCCTACCCTCACAAGCTGTCCCTATCCGGGCCATTCTGTGGGCATTCGTAGCAGGGGGAGCCGCATCTGTGTTGTACGGCGTCGCCGCTTTCCATCTCCAACTCGAAGCTGGCACCGCAGTGCAAATGTACTACTACGACAACTACAGCTACTTGCGAAGAGCCGGCGGCGTTTTTCGGGACAGCGGCGCGTTTGCTCACCTCTTGGCGACTTGGTTTGCAGCCACGATTCTTGCTCTCGACCTAAACCCTCGCCTCCGGCTTTCGTGGAAGGTGCCTGTGCTCGCCTCGACCGGCGTTCTCACCCTAATCGGACTCCATGCATCGCTCTCCCGCTCAGCGATGGTGAACTCAGCCGTGGTCATTGCAGCTTTGGCCTTGCCGCACGACCCAAAACGTGCCACCTCGGCCAGGATCGTCTGGATTGTGCTGCTGGTGGCCGCCCTTGCTGGGGGCATCGCTATTCTTGGAACTCCAGCGGGTGGAGTGACCTCGATTGCTTCAGCCCCACTGCAACGGATATGGGAGACTACAACGTCGTTTTCTGAAGGGCTGGAATCGCTGAATTGGTCCGCCGGTGGGCGACTGACCGGCTGGGCTCGCGGCCTTTCCATCTGGTCGGATCAACCCATTTTTGGAGTAGGCTATAAGACGCTTCTCGCAAAGCACGGTGTCTACTCAGACAATAACTACGTCTTAGCTTTGGTCGAAACGGGAATTGTCGGAGGATGTGGCCTGATTGCCGTTGTTTGCGTCTGCACTCTGGGTTTTCTGAGGCTCTACTTAGCGGGCGTGCCCGCCTCGCGAGCTGCTCTCGCACTCTGGTGCGGCCAGGTCGTTCACGGGCTCACCGCGGATATCTTCACTTTCATGGGCTCAATGCCGATCGTCCTCATACTCGCCTTCTATTGCTACCGCACTTCGTCGATACACGAGTCCTGGCTTGCCGTCAAAATGATCAACGGGAATTTCTTTCAGGCGAGGTGGGCAGGGCGCGGCAATCCTGCCTTCAAGGCGCCCGGTGTCTGAGGTCCTCAGTTTCGGTCCAGTGCGAGTACTTCATATCAGTCTGCGTGCGGATCGCGGCGGCGGCCCGGAGAACATCCTCCGCCTGATCTCCCAGTTTGGCAAGGGCTTCGACCATTTCGTCGCGTGTCCCAGGGAGTTGCCTTATTGGGAGCGCTACGGAGATCTCATCGGTGCGGATCATCTGGTGGAACTGCCTCACCGGAGCCTTGGACCCCTGGCGTTGTTTCGCGTCGCGCGGTTCTGCCGGCTGAAACAGATTCAGCTCATCCACTCCCACGGATTCGGAGCCGGCCTGTATTCCAGGCCGCTCGGCCAGGCGCTTTCGGTTCCTGTTCTGCACACGTTTCATGGCTTCCATTTGCACCGGGAGGGAGTCTGGCAGGGGCCTGTGAAACTCGCCGCCGAACGCCTGCTGCAACCGTTTACCACGCATTCGGTGGCGGTATCGGCCTCGGAGGGCCAAGCTGTGACCCGCGCCCTGAGGATATCCGCGAACCGGATGTCGGTCATCGCCAACGGCGTCGATACCGAACGCTACGTTCCGGCTCAGCCGCGGGATGGCTCGGCGTTCATCATCCTCGCGGCCGGCCGCCTCAGCGCTGAGAAGAATCCGCTCGATCTGATCAGAATTCTTTACCGCCTCCGCCGCCGGCGCCCGGATTCATCCGCGGTCCTGCATATCGCGGGCGGCGGCCCCCTCCACGGCGCCATGGAAGCGGAGATCCGTCGCCTGGCCCTCATCCCTTACGTCCGCCTGTCCGGATGGATCGATGACATGTTGCCTCAGTTGCAGTCGGCCAGCGCATACCTGTCCGCGTCGCGCGGCGAGGGCCTTTCGCTTGGGATGCTGGAGGCGATGTCCTGCGGGCTACCCGTCGTCGCCACGGCCGTTCAAGGCCATACCGACATTGTGATCCCAGGCCAAACGGGATTTCTGTTCGAGGAAGGCGATATCGATAAGGCCGCAGATGCCCTCTACCGGCTGGAGCGCGATGCCTCACTCTGGAATGCGCTATCTTGCGGAGCGCGGAACCTGATGGTCAGCGGCTTCTCGATCTCTCGCTGCGTCAACCTGCATGAACAGCTATTCGGACATTTGACCGGGTCACCCGCCGGCCAGCCGGACGGATGGGCGGCAAACCGGTCCTGACAAAAGATGCACGACTTCTCTCATCTTCGCGTCGCCATCGTCCACGAGTGGCTGACCCAGTACGTTGGGTCCGAGAAGGTCCTTGAGCAGTTCCTCGCACTGTTTCCGCAGGCCGACCTCTATACCGTGGCCGACTTCCTGCCCGAGTCGGAACGCGCTTTCCTGGGCGGCAAACGCGCACGAACGACATTCATCCAGCATCTGCCGGGCGCGCGCTTCCGTTACCGCTCCTACCTGCCGCTCATGCCGCTGGCCATCGAGCAGTTTGACCTCCAGGGCTACGATCTCGTCTTGTCCAGTTCCCATGCGGTGGCCAAGGGAGTTCTCACCGGCCCGGATCAGATCCACGTCTGTTACTGCCACAGTCCCATGCGCTATGCGTGGGACCTGCAGCATCAGTACTTGCGGCAGTCAGGCATCACCTCCGGTTTCAGGTCGCTGGCCATCCGGGCATTGCTGCACTATATGCGGATCTGGGATGCCCGCACGGCCAATGGCGTCGATCAGTTCATAGCCAATTCGAACTACATCGCCCGCCGGATCCATAAGACGTATGGCAGGGAATCGGTTGTTATCCACCCGCCCGTCGATACCGAGTTCTTCACGCCGGCGGGCCAGCGTGGCAACTATTTCCTTGCCGCATCCCGGTTCGTCCCATATAAGCGGATGGAATTGATCGTTCGCGCGTTCAGCAGACGCCCGGACCTTCAACTTGTCCTGGCTGGCGACGGTCCGAATCTGGGCCATTGCCGCTCCATCGCCGGAGAGAATGTGCGGTTCCTGGGTCACCAGCCTGCCGACGCTCTGCGGCAGCTTCTTCGGCAGGCCAGCGCATTCGTCTTTGCCGCTGAGGAGGATTTCGGAATCCTGCCGGTTGAGGCACAATCGTGCGGCACTCCGGTGATCGCCTACGGACGCGGCGGAGTCCTCGATTCCGTCATCCCCGGCAAGACCGGCATCCTGTTTGAGCATCAGACCGAGGAATCGCTGCTGGACGCGGTTGACAGCTTCGATTCAAAGGCGTTTGATCCAGGCTTGATCCGCCGCCACGCCGAGCAGTTTGGCGCGTCCAGATTCCGCCAGGCCATCGCGGACTGCGTCAGCGCCGCCTTCCGCGCCCACGGCACCATTCGAGTACAGACAGTTCTATGAAACCAATGCCGGCCTCTAGCCTACCCCGATGAGTACCACCATTCAGGAGTTCCCACTCTCCGCGGCGCGCCGCCTGCGCTCGTTCGCAGGCCTCTCGAACACGCTGCCGTTCATCATCGGCGACGCGGCGGCCGTATTCGTTTCCAGCGCGATTGTCGTACTGATCCGCTACCTTCTTGGCGGCCATTTCACCCTCAGCTTCTACCTCAACCTCGGCTTTGTCACTGTTCTTTTCCTCCTCGTCTACGCCCTGATGGGCCTTTACCCGGGCATCGGCCTCCACCCGGTCACCGAACTGCGTAAAATCTTTCACGGCACTTCCATCAGCTTCCTCATCGTCGCCACGGCCACCTTCTTCATGCGCGACGCTGAGGCTTACTCCCGCGCCGTCGTCATCGGCGCCTGGGCGGGCTCGCTTTTCGGCGTGGCCTTTACCCGTATGGCGCTGCGCCACATACTTTCTCGAAGGCCTTGGTGGGGCGAACGCGTGGTTATCATCGGCGGCTACCAGAATGCTCTCCTCGTCTACGAAACTCTCGCGCGCAATGCCCACCTGGGCCTCAAACCGCTGGGCCTGATCCTGGTTCCGGGCGGAGATGAATGCGCCGCTCCCCCTGACCCGAGAATCCTGGGCGACCTCAATGCCGCTCCTGCCGTGGCCAGCGCGCTGCGCTCGCGCTTCGCCATGGTCGCTTTGCCCGACCGCCCCGCCTCCGAAATCGCTTCCATCACGCGGCGCTATGCCTCAGGCTTCCACCGTGTCATCGTCCTGTCGGATCTTTTCAACCTCGCCAGCCTCGAAGTCACCACTGTCGACCTTGGAGGCTACCTGGGCGTGGAATTCCGCCACCGGCTGCTGTTTCGCACGCCCCGCCTGGTCAAGCGTTCGATGGATATCGTCGCTTCGCTCGCCGGACTCGTCCTGCTTTCGCCGTTCTTTCTGTTCACCGCCTTCCTCATCCGCATATCCTCGTCCGGACCCGCCTTTTTCTCCCACTCCAGAATCGGCTATGGCGGCAAGCGTTTCCGCGCCTGGAAGTTCCGCACAATGCACCGCGACGCTGGCGCCATCCTCGAAAGGTGCCTTTTGGAGCGCCCGGATTTGCGCGAGGAATGGGAACGGGAACAGAAGCTCAGGAATGACCCCCGTGTTACCCCAATTGGCCGATTCCTGCGCGTTACCAGCCTCGACGAGCTCCCCCAACTCTGGAATGTCCTAAAAGGAGAGATGAGCCTTATCGGCCCGCGTCCCATCGTCGATTCCGAAATCGAGAAGTACGGTCTCCAGTTCGAACTCTACAAGAGCGTTCGCCCCGGCATCAGCGGCCTTTGGCAGGTTTCCGGACGAAATAACACGACCTACGCCGAACGCGTCCGCCTCGATAACTACTACGTCCGTAACTGGTCCGTCTGGCTGGATCTACACATCATCGCCCGCACCGTCCGTGTCGTCCTGACCGGCGAAGGCGCGTACTGATCAGCCCAGCGGTCCGCATCCCTGCCGCTGCATCACGCTGCGCCGGCACGCCGTGGCCTGCGCTTCCGCTTGTCCAGGACTACCATGAAAAGGTATGCCTAGTTTCCGCGGCGTCGACTATCTCAATATTGATTCCTTCCTCACCGACGACGAACTCCTCATTCGCCAGACTGCCCGGCAATTTGTCGACGAGGAAGTTGTTCCGATTATCCAGGGCTGCTTTGACGACGGCCGGTTCCCGTCGCACTTGATTCGCCAGATGGGCGAACTCGGTTTTCTGGGTGCGAATCTCTCTGGATACGGCTGCGCCGGACTATCCGGCGTCGAATACGGCCTGATCATGCAGGAACTCGAACGTGGCGATTCCGGCCTGCGGAGTTTCGTCAGCGTCCAGGGCGCCTTGGTGATGTACCCGATTCTCACTTTCGGTTCAGATGCGCAAAAAGAGAAGTGGCTGCCGCGGCTGCAATCGGGCGAAGCAATCGGCTGTTTCGGACTCACCGAGCCGGGCTTCGGCTCAAATCCCGGCGGCATGGCCACAACTGCCCGCCCGGACGGATCGTTCTGGGTCTTGAATGGCGAAAAGACCTGGATCACCAACGGCAGCGCCGCCGACGTGGCGGTCGTTTTCGCCCGCACCCCGGACGGCATCCAGGGCTTCCTCGTCGAGAGGGGCGCGCCCGGCTTTACGACATCCGACATCCACGGGAAACTGTCGATGCGGGCGTCGGTCACTTCGTCGCTTCACTTCTCGGATTGCCGCATCCCAGCCGAGGATGCGTTGCCGGGCGCAAAGGGGTTGAAGACCGCGCTCATGTGCCTCTCGCAAGCGCGTTACGGAATCGGCTGGGGGGTCCTCGGCGCCGCCATGGATTGCTACGAATGCGCCCGCCAGTATTCGATCGACCGGAAGCAGTTCGACAACCGGCCCATCGCCTCCCACCAACTTGTGCAGGCGAAGCTCGCCTGGATGATCTCCGAGATCACCAAGGGCCAATTGCTTGCGCTGCAATGCGCGAAGCTCAAGGATGCGGGCAAGCTGGAACCTGCCCACATTTCGATGCTCAAGGGCAACAATGTCGCCATGGCGCTTGATGTCGCCCGCACGGCTCGCGACTTGCTGGGAGCCAACGGCATCACCGGCGACTACCCGATGATGCGCCATATGTGTAATCTCGAAAGCGTCAAGACCTATGAAGGGACTGACCACATCCACACTCTCGTCGTCGCCGAGCGTGTCACCGGTATCCCAGCCTATAAGTGAGGACCATGCAATCATGACCAACCGCCGCTCCTTCTTTCTCTGTGCGGCCGCCGCTCTGGCCGGCTGCAGCACTGCCACCAAGGACAGCTTCGACTATGGCGAAGCAAAGAAGCGATACCAGATGAAAGGCCAGGTCCTTCGTCTGAAGCCTGAAAACCGGGTCGCCGTCATCAAGCACGAAACCATCGAAGGCTGGATGGAAGCAATGACGATGGACTTCCCCGTTCCCTCGGCCGAGGAGTTCGCCAAACTCAAGGAAGGCATGAACATCACGGCCACGGTCGAAGTCAACGATCTGCACTATTGGCTGACCGGCATCAAGCCTGAATAATCCAACAACGGACCACCCACATGAAACTCCTGCCCCTGCTCTTGCTGCCGGTTCTCACGCTCCTGTTGTTGTCTCCTGCCTCGTCGGCCCAGTCCCGGCAGTCCGGCGCCCGGTGGGACGAGATTTATCAGGGCACCGCCGTCAAGGTGCCCGTCAACCCGTCGACCCTCGTCCTGGAAACTACGGCCAACCTCCCCTCCGGTCTCGCCCTCGATATCGGAATGGGGAATGGCCGTAACGCCGTCTATCTCGCCCGGAAGGGTTGGAAAGTGACGGGTATCGACGTATCGCGCGAGGCCATTAAACAGGCGCAGGCCGCCGCCGGCAAGGTTGGCGCGTCAATCGAAGCCAATGTCGCCCGATTTGAGGATATCCCGCCTTACCGGGGCCGTTACGATCTCATCCTCTGCATGTACGTGTCGAACGTGGCCACCAAGAACGCCTCCAAGATCATCGACATGCTCAAGCCAGGCGGCATCCTTATCGTTGAAGGCCCTCATGTGGACGCCCGCACCATCCCGGGCCAGGATGGATACAAGACCAACGAGTTGCTCCGGGCCTTTGGCCGTCTGCGCGTTCTGCGCTATGAGGACAAGACGATCCAGGCTGAATGGGCCACTAGCGCCGACGGCCGGTCTCCAACAGTTCGCCTGGTCGCGCAGAAGGCGATGTAGTCCTGCGTCAGGCCCACTCGCACAGCGACTCGACCTGGGCGGCCGATCCGTCCCGCACCCAGCCGTCAAGTTGGGCCACATCTTTGAGTTGCTGTCCGCGCCGGCGCGGCACGGAGACGTAGCGGCAGTCCAGCTCCGGCAACGCCGTCATGTCCCCCCAGAGCTTCTCGAATTGCGCCACCGGGAAGATATCTTCCTGACCGCGCCCCCAGCGTTTCTTCACGTCCTTGATGGTCACGTAGGATGGCATCCGGGCAGCCAGAGTCCTCACCGCTGCGTCAACGGCATCGGAATTGTTCACGGTTTGCCGGTCCAGGCCGAACACCCTCAGCATTCCGTCAATGTCGATCCACATCGTGCCCGTGTTGTAAAACGACAGCCCAAACTCGATTTCCTCATGCGGCAAGGCTAGCCCTTCAACCAAACGAATCCTGCCGTCCACGCGGGCCAGTCCGCCGCCGCGGTCGTCCAACAGGCGCGGGATCACTTCCACAGTCATCGCCGCACCTGAGTCGAGATGAAATCCCAGCAATCCGGCGTCCACATCGGCCCCAAGAGTATCGATGTTATGGAGCAGGATCGTCTTGAGCGCGGGCCGTTCGGCCAGCAGCCTCGCGAGCACGCCGTTGCGCAGCATATTGGGCAGTTCAAACCAATGGCCCGTCGGGTGGAGGCACTGCAATGGCAGGTTGTCCCTGTAGTCGGATCCTTCGCCCGCATCGAGCGCCCATTGGATCAGCCCTGCGCGCAAACTCTCGATCACCTTTTGTTTCTGGACGTCCAGGACCTGCTGCGGCGTCTCCTCCCAGGCGAACCGTAGATCCCTCGCCATCGGAACGAATCTCAGACCCACGCTTCTACCAGGCGACAGCGCGAGCGGTCCGTCGTAGCCGAACCGGCCCGCCCGGGCCAACGCGTCCTCAATCGGCCGGTGTGTCATGTAGCTGGTCGTGAAGACATGCGGGATTGCCTGAGCGTACTTCCGGGAGGTCTTGCGGCTCTTGGCCAGATGGATCTCGACGAAACAACGGTGGCGTCCATTCATCTTGCAGAATGGATTCAATGCCTTGACTACCCCGGCTCCACGTGTCCAGCGGCTTCCGGCTCCCCCAGCCAGGCTGACCACGGCGACCGCACCATCGTTCAGAACGCCGCGTCCGATGTCGACGAACCGCTTGTGGACGCCTGAATAGTCCGGCAATTCTCCTGGTTCCACGTTGACGATCCGTGCCGTCGCCGGTAACCGGTTCTGAGCGAGGCCGATCCGGCCCGACTTCATTTCGGCTCTGATCTGTTCATGCTGGACGCTGTCAAACCCATGAGCTTCCAGCAATTCATCCAGAGATTCCGCGGACGTCCTCGCCGGAGCCGACTCGGGCAGAAGATGGTCGATCAGCGCCGCGCCTGCCTGGCCCCACTGGCCGCCCTCGCGGCTGCGCGCCCCAAACTGTTCAAGATCGGCCCGCTGCGCCCCTGTAAGATTGCGGGACTCTGTGCGCAACAGCGAAGGCGCGGTCAAAACATAGTACGCGGGAGGCATGAGCGCATTTCGCGCCGCGATCAACTCCGCGCACGATCCCCTGGGATTGATGCGGAAGTCGTATACCACCGGCTCCATCGCGAAGGGAACTCCCCCTTCGATGGATCGCTTCGTTTCGCCTAAAATCAACTGAATTCGCTCCTGCGCGGCAAGTTTCACCGCAGGATCGAATAGGAACCCCATGCCGCCTCCGGCCATGCCGCCCAGCATCCAGAATCCCCAAAACCTCTCTCCGAACTCGGCTTTGGTTCGGTCGATCAGCAGTTGCGTGTAATGGTTGCCGGCCCAGGGAATGATGGTTTGAATCGGCGAATCGAAGTTGCGCTGGGTAAGTTCGCCCAGCCCCCGGATATCAGCCCTGGACAGGCGGTCCAGCACCTGATCCAGGATGCCCACGGCCTCGCCCCGAGCCTCCCACTCCTTCGCCGACCTGAGCAGGTACTTCTCGGTGACCATTTCGAGAATCGGCCCGACATCCTGAGCCATCCCGCCATGCACGAGCACAAGCGACTCTTGCAGCAGCCGCCCCGCGCGTTCCGGCGCGCGATCCTCTCCGAGCAGCTCATGCCGCGGCAACAGACAGCCGCGGCTGATGCCAAACTCGGGGTCGCCTTTCCGGGCCAAAACGCCTCGAATCAGCTTCATCCCCGGCCAGACTCCGCCCGAATCCTGCCAGCCGCCGCCCGAACCGCCCAGCCATTCGCCTAGAATCGCCCTTGCGGCCACCAGACGGCGGTCGGCCTCCTGCATCGTCCCTGTCAATGCTCCCACTTGCGAGGTAGCCCTCATGCAAGCCGAGATCAGGCATGCCAACAGGTTCGTGGAAACCGCCAGTCTGGAACCTTTTGGAATGTCGTTGACCTTGCTCACAATCTCGATGCCGTGTCCCGGCCGCCCTGTGAGCCTTTCCAGAAGCGCGCTCAGAGGCGCCGGCGCGCCCTCCATACCAGGCGGAACAATCCCTGCCGCGATCACAGCCGCCTTCAGCAGCCCCAGGTAGTCCTTGGCAAAATCAAAAACCTCGGCGACTTCGGTCAACTCGACCTGTGCGCTCAAATCCACGCTCACCAGCCGCAGAACCGGCCGGTCGATCACGCGCAAATGAGCCTCCACCGGCGGCTTCGGCTCCCCGCGCCCCTTGATGGCCAGGTCAATCGAGATGTTCACCACCCGGGCGCCTTCGGGATAATCCATCCCGAGGAAAAAGATGTCGCTCCACGCGCTGTGGGAGAGATCCATGCGAACCGGAGTCGTCTCGCGGAGAATCGGGAAACGGCCCTCCTGCCGGTCGAGCAACTCAGGCCTGATCCGCAGCGGATAATCGGCGGCATGTCCGCACCGGAACATCCACTGATTGCCAGCGATCGACCGGACGCTCCGCCTTACCTGGTCCGCCAACGTCTGAAACGCAAGTCCTCGGTAGGCGGCTGCAAGCGCGCTCGACAGCGCCTCGCTGTGCCCGTCCGCCTCGGCGCACTCCTGAAGAATCGAAATCGACTCCTCGAACCTCCTCTCCAATAAATTCATGTAAGCCCGGAATGGTATTAGGCCAAACGCCGGGATTTCCTCACGTCCAGGCAAGGCGTATCGGTGGATCGAGGCCAAAAAAAACAATGCCCGCACGCGGTAATAAAGGTTCGAAGTCTGGCGCCTGAACGCGTCCAACTCAGCGCAGGCCCCCAGCAGCCCTGCGGTGTCCAGCCCGGCGACGGCTTGCTCCAGAGGCCTGTCGCGCACGCCGGCTTCTTCCGAGGTGATGATTTGGATCAGCGATCGCATCACAGCCGGACCTTCCGCGCCGGATTAGCCGCGAGCAATTGCACCAGCCGGGTGAGGACCTCGTCTCGGTCCTTGCCATTCAGGGCCAGAGCGGCCTGCGCGGTGAACAGGCCGTAGCTTGCCCCCAGGTCGTACCGGCGTTCGCTCATCTGGAGCGCCAGGTACCGTTCGCGTGCCGCAAGAGCCTCCAGCGCGGCGGAAAACGAGGGTGGCGCGCCCGGATCGCCGTCCAGTATCTGGTCAAGGATCACCTGAATCGCCGGCGTGAGCACGTGCATTCCGAAAAAACAGAGATAGCGGCCTGTGCGCAGGCCGGCCACCACCAGTTCCCTCTCTGCCAGCGTTGGCGTCGGCTTTTCAATCACGCGTTCGATGGAGTAGAGATCGGTATGCCCCGCCAGCGGCTGGCCTCCCACCGCGCCGTAATTGGGCAGCAGGCTTTCGTGCGTTGCTTGCACCGCCGAGACCGAGCAGTTCTCCCTCGCCGCAGTCTCCACCAGCCGCGTTGCACACGCTCCGGGCTCCTCCCCGACATACATATGATCGCCCACCAGATGCAGGAATGGGTCTTGCGCGGTGAATCCGCGCGCCGACCAGATGGCCCTCGCGTAGCCCGTCCCGCCGGTTTGAGGGATGAAGTGCAGCTTCGCCGGAGCGCCTTCAGCCGCGGCCGCGCAGGCTGCTTCGTCGCCCGGATGGACGATAACCGCCACTTCCTTGATCTTTGCCTTGGACGCCTCTTCGATGAGAAGGGCGAGCACGGTCCGCTCCTGCCCGTCGCGGTCAATGAGATGCTGGAGCGGCAGGCTGCGCTGAGCCGGACTGGCCGCCGTAATGACGGCTTTTTCGATGATCATCCAGGTTCTCCCTCGACCTATCAGTGTAGTCTGCGCGCGCAGTACCATGGCGGTTAGTGGCGCACGCAAAGACAAATGCGGTCCGTCTGCTCGATTCGCTCGGCATTCCCTATGAGCTTCGCGAGTACGAGGTCGATCCCACCGACCTGTCCGCCGAAACCGTCGCCGCCAAAATCGATTTCCCCATCGACCAGACCTTCAAAACGCTGGTCGCCCGCGGCGACCGCAACGGCGTCATGTTCGCCGTCATCCCCGGCAACGCCGCGCTCGATCTGAAATCGCTCGCCAGGGCCTCCGGCGACCGCAAAGCCGATACTGTTCCCCTGAAGGAGGTCGAGCCGCTCACCGGTTACATCCGCGGCGGCGTCACCGCCCTTGCCGCCAAACGGGATTATCCGGTCTTCATCGACGAGTTCGCCCAGATTTACGACAAAATTTCCATCTCCGCTGGTTGCCGGGGCCTCCAGATCCTGTTGGCGCCAGCCGACTACGTGAGGGCAGTCAAGGCAACCTACGCGCCCATCGCCAAGGATAAGGAGTCCTGATTGGTGTCTGGCCGACCGTCTCAAGATGTGTAATCTGCGGACAGAGATAACGGAGTCGATCGGAAGCCGGGAATGTTCCTGTTGACTGTATAAGGGTCAGAACTTGGGCGCCCCGGCCCTATCGAGCAACGCCTGTGCGAGCACGAGGATCGTCTTGGCCCTTTGAGACGCCTCCGGGATGGCGCGTGCGTAGTTGATCGCGTCATCGACGCGGTCCGCATCAAACCACGCGCGAATGATATCCGGATCGGCCTTGCTGTCAGCTTGTCTCCAAAGGTTCGCGATTTCTTGGGCGGCGCCAAGGTTGCGCATCTCCACCGCGACCTGTAACATCCTTTCGTACGCCTCATCGCGGAAGTGAACTCCGGCAACAGGCCTTGCGGAGCCGCTGCCCGAGGTTGCCTGTCTCAGAGGCAAACCTTGTGCTAGTTCCTTTGCCAACTGGAGCGTAGCTCCGGAGGTAGCAACCATGCCGCCTTTCGATTGGGCTCTTGCGATTGACAGGAGCACCATGACCTTCCCGAGCGGCAGGTCCCGCACTGAGTTGACCAGACTGATGGCAGCCTCGAAATTCTGTTGGGCCCGCTCCGGATTATTGGCCTCCAACCAAGCCGCGCCCACGGCGCTCAAGGCCTCGGCTTTTGCCAACGAACAGTCCGAATCGGGTGTGGGCATGAGTTTCGCGTACCGCTCGGCTTCCTCCGGCTGGCGCACCAGAATCAGGAGGTGCTCTACGCTGGCCAATCCGAGAACCTTCTGAAAAGGTGTTGCGGCAGCTTCCACGAGTTTCGCCAGGCCTTCTCGATCTCTCGCGACTACTCGACCGTACAAGTTGGTCAAGAACTCCGCATTAGCTGTCGCCGCCGTCTCGATATCCTTCGCACCGCGTTGCCGGAACCCATCAGACGTGATCGGAAATGCCGGCAAGGGCGATTCCCGAACCGGTCGGAGGGGCTGAGGCTTCGGCTGCGGCGTGAGGAGTTCGGGAGGGTCATTTGCCACATAGGTCAACCCTTGTTCAATCGAAGCCAGTAGACGATTGCGATGGCTCTGGTTGGCGACCCTGGATGCTGGAGGCTTCGCCGCTTCAAAACGGACTCGCGCCTTGTCAGGTTCTCCCATTCGCCACAGAAAGTCAGCAAGCGAGATCAGCCTACTCGCCTTGTCTTCCGGGTCCGATATAGAGTCAAAAGTCTTATCGACGGCTTCCAACTCTCCATACAGGACGCGGGCCTTCCAGACATGGTAGGCGTCGGCTCGCCCGTCGTTGGCGCGGATTGCGTCGGAGAGATAACCCGCTCGCGCATAGAGTGTGCTCGCCCACGAACGCGGGTTGCTTCGGTCATCAAAATACCGGATGCCAATAGCTGCCGTCTCGGCCTCTTGAAGCAGACTCCGGATCAAGGGGTAGCGGTCAGCTTGATCGGAGGCTTGGGCAAGCAGGGATATCGGTATGGTGACCAGCGACGCGAACGACATCAGCTTCAGGTGCGGCATCGAAGCCTATCGTAGCCCGCTTCAAGACCAGTTTGCGGCTGACCCATGTGTCCAGAAACTGGGACAGTGACCAGGCTGCGTGCGGCCCGCATCCAGGTAGTGTCCGGACGGGCCGCCGCCGAGCGCGCAAAACGGGGCTGCATGAATCGAAGGCATGGCGGTTTCAGCGAAGATTGTAGACGGCTGTGGTGCCGCGCAATCGGTACAGATGAGAAGATAGTGAGCGCGGACTCGTGCGCGAGCAATGCCGCCGTTTCCGCCGCCACTACCCGCTCGTCCCGAACTCAGGCAACAATACGAAGAGGGTAAGAAGGAACAATCATGACACGCAGAACCGCCATCCTCCTCGTCATCCCCCTCGTGTCCGTTCTCGGACTGGCGGGCTTCCAGGCCGCCAAGCAGGTCCGGACCATGGACGAACCGCTCGTCGCCGGATTCAAGAAAACCACCGTCGCTTCCGTGGCCGACGCCGTAGATCAGGTTGTCGGCAAGCGCGGCTATCTGTCGCACGAAATCCGGCCGGCCGTCGCCGGACAGATTGTAGGTCGGGCGAGGACCTCGATTGTGAAGCCCGCTCCGCCTGACAAGGCCACGCCCGCTCTTTCCGTGAAGCACTCGGTGGAAATGATCGATGCGACCAAGCCCGGCGAAGTCGGCGTGATTGTCATGGAAAACGGTAAAGACGTCGCCGCCATCGGCGGCCTGATGGGCACCGCTGCAAAGGCGCGCGGAATGGCCGGCATCATCATCGATGGCGGTGTCCGCGATGTCGGCGAGTTGCGCGCGCTGGGGCTTCCGGTTTACTCATCGAGCATCACGCCCGCAACGGCCGTGGGCCGCTGGGCCAGCGTGGCCAAGGACGTGCCGGTCGAATGCGGCGGGGTCATGGTTTCGCCCGGTGACATCATCGTCGCAGGCGAGGATGGCATCGTTGTCGTGCCCTCCGCCCGCGCCGCTGAAGTCCTCAAACGCGCCCAGGAGATCGATGAACGCGAAACCAAGATGGTCCCGTTCATCAAGCAGCACCGGTCGCTGTCGAAAGTCATCGAAATCTTCAACCGGATCTAGACAGGCCCGTCTCGCTGGACTGTAGGGGTGTGCTGCGCGTCAAGCCGTCGTATCGTTTGCCATGCGCTTCCCTGCCCTTATCTGGTCTCGGCGCGCCCCGTGGGCGTAGCGGCATCGGTGGTCAATATTTCCAGGGGGAGCATCAATTGCGAATACACTACGGAAAGGAAAAACCCTATCTATGTTCCGTTCCATTCGCGGTTTGCCCAGCCAGCTCATTGTAGTTCTTTGCCTCTTGGCAAGCACCGCCGCCGCCGCGGACAAATCCGATTGGAACAACCTCTCGCAGATCCGCCCTGGCGAGAAGGTTCAGGTTGTCCGTCAGAAGATGAAGACCGTGAACGGCAGATTCGAGTCGTTTTCCGACGATTCGATCGTCGTCCGGCAGACTCCGGCTGATGTTGTCATTCCTAAGGGCGAGGTCGTCCGCGTCACCATCATGAGCCGCAACAAGCGCTGGCGCAATCTGGCCATCGGCGCCGCAGCCGGCGCGGGGACCGGTTTCCTGATCGGCCAGATCATCACGCGCGAACGTCATGACGACTGGCAGACTATCGCCTACTTCTGCACCTTGATCGGACTTGGCGGCGGCACAGGCATTGGCGCCTCCATCCATGGACATCCCACGGTCTACAGGGCAGCCATCCCGTTTCCACCAGTGAAATGAGCTAGCGCACAGCCGATCGCCTGACACGCGCCCACGCCGGCCACATCAGGAGCAGGCAGATTAGCACCGGCCAAAGGATCACCCGCACGTCCTCCGACCCCGACGAAACCCATCCCGCAACCCACGGAATCACCGCGCCGCCGGCGGCGCCCGCGGCAAACACAGGTGGACCGAGTTTGCGTGAATTTGAGTCCTTGCCGGATTCGAGCGTCGCGATCGTGTTGGGAAACACCGGCCCGTAGAAGAAACCGGCCATGGCGGCCACCAGCGTCAATGTGGCGACATTGCCACTCCATGCCACGGCCGCCGATAGCAGAGGGCAGGCGAGGAGCGAGATCCGCATTAATTGAGGAAACGTCCACCGCCTCAACAGCACGGCTGCCAGCGCCCGCCCAGCCAACAGCGCGCCCCAAAAGGCCGACATGGGTGTCGATTCCAGGCCCGAGTGTGCGCCCATGCGGCGCACGGCCATGGTCGGCAACCATCCGGCCAGCGTCGTCTCCGCGCCGACGTAGAGAAAAACGGTGATGGCGGCCGCCCACTGGAATTTGCCCGGTCTGCTCTCCATCACCTTCTCCGCGCTCGGATGGTGGACCGTGGCGGGTATGGCTCGCCACAAAGCAAGAGCGCTGGCCGAGGCGATCACAGCGATGAAAAGCGCCACGCCCCCAAGCCCCGTCGCATCTCTCAGCCAGGCGATGGCGACCGGTCCCGCGACTGCGCCCGCGCCCCAACACAAATTCAGCAGATTCAGCCGCGAGGCTTTCCTTCCGCCCGATAGTTCTGCGGTCAGCAGGTTCGATGGCGCAATGAGCGTGCCCAGCCCCAGCCCGTTCATGAGAATGCCGAGCGACACGGCAGCCGGCGCCGGAGCAGCCAGCATCGCGCTCCCCGCCGCCAGCATCACGTATCCGCAGCAGATGAGGGTTCGATAACCGAACCGGGCCAGCAGCGGTCCGCAGATCAGCGCCCCGGCCGCGGCTCCGCCAAACTGGGCCATGAAGAGCGCGCCTGCGCCGCCGTCGCCCAGTTGCAGCCGCACGGCCAGCGCAGGCAGCAGCGGGCCGAGGATCGTTCCCGCGATGCCGCTCAGGAAAAAGGCGGTGAACAAGGGGCCTAGCACGGCCTTTGCGCAGGCGCTGGCTGGCATCGATTCCACCCGTGAAGCTTCCAACTTTCAAGTCTACTGTGGCGGCTCGCAAGTCCGCTTTCGCCGGGTGATGGAACCCCTGATACACTGAAGCGGGTTCAGCTATGTCAGTCCAGCCAAATCGACTCACCCGCCGCGCCGTCCTCGGTGCGTTCACCATCGTCCCGGCGCACGTGCTCGGCAAGTCCGCACCGTCAAATCTGATCCAGGTGGCCCAGATCGGTTGCGGCCGGATCGCCCGCTCGATGGAGTTTCCTGGTCTGCTGAAAAACTCCTCCGTGTGCCGGATCGTCGCCGTCTGCGACCTGGATTCAGTTCGTTTGGTCGACGCTAAGTCAATGATAGAAAAGCACTACTCCGGCAAGTTCGGCCAAAGCTACACCAGCGTGAAGACCTACGGCGACTACCGCGAGATGCTAAAGGATCCCTCCATCGACGCCGTCGCTATCTCGACTCCCGACCACTGGCACGCCCAGCCCACCATCGAAGCCGCGCTGGCCGGCAAAGACGTCTTCCTCCAAAAGCCCGCCTCGCTCACCATCGCCGAGGGCCGCCTGATGGCCGATACCATCGCCAGGACCGGCCGCATCTTCCAGCAGGGCTCCCAGCAGCGCTCCGACCCTGCCTTCCGCCTTGCCTGCGAACTGGTTCTGAACGGCCGGATCGGCAAAGTGCTGGAAGTCTTCATCGGACTGCCGACCGATCCGGCTGGCGGCAATCCGGCGCCAATGCCGGTCCCATCGAATCTGAACTACGACGCCTGGCTCGGCGCGACGCCCGCAGTTCCCTACACCGAAGATCGCGTTCATCCGCAGTCGCCGGACATCAGGAAACGCTACGAACGGCCCGGCTGGCTTCGTTTGGAACAGTTCGGCGCCGGAATGATCACCGGTTGGGGCGCTCATCACATTGACACGGCACATGTGGCAATGGGCCTCGAACGCTCTGGTCCAGTTGAGATCGTCGCCGACGCCTCTTTCCCGAAACAGGGGCTGTGGGATGTTCACGGGTCGTATCATGTGCGGATGAAATACCCGAACGGCGCCACCATGTTCATTAGTGACAAGTTCGTCAATGGAGTGCGGTTCATCGGCGAATCCGGTTGGATCTGGGTGACGCGCGGCCGTTACACCCCTGGACAGGGCAATAGCCCCACCATCGCCGCCAGCGACGAACGGTGGCTGAAAGAGGGCATCCGTCCGGGCGAGAAGCGTTTGCATGCGAGTCCGAACAACGATCATCATCTCGACTGGATCGAGGCGATCAGGTCGCGCAAACCCGCCGTCGCGCCGGCCGAGGACGGCCACCGCTCTTGCACCGCCTGCCTGCTGGCCCATGCCGCGATGAAGACAGGGCGGACACTCAAGTGGGACGTCAAGGCCGAACGCTTCGTCGGCGACGAGGATGCCAACAAACTGCTCTCGCGGCCTGAGCGGGCGCCGTATGGCGCGGCCCGCGCGCTGGCACGTTAACTCCCCTTCTCGATCGGCTATAGTCGGAACGAGATGAACCGCCGTTCCTTTCTCACATCCCTGCCGCTGGCAGCCTCCTCGCTGCGTGCCGCCGTCGCGCCCCCGCCGAATATCGTCCTCATCCTCGCCGACGACCTCGGCTGGTCCGACCTGGGCTGTTACGGCTCGGATCTGCATCAGACCCCGAACCTCGACGCCATGGCCAAAGCCGGCATCCGCTTCAGCGAAGCCTATTCCGCCGCGCCGATTTGTTCACCTACCCGCGCCTCGATCATGACGGGCAAGCACCCGGCGCGGCTTGGCATGACCATCTGGCGCGAAGGCTCTCTCCGCCCTCCGGACCCTAAAACGCCTCTGCTCCCAGCGCCTTCCATCCACGACTTGCCGCCATCGGAAATCACCCTGGCCGAGGCGCTCAAGGAGAAGGGCTATCTGACGGCCCAGATCGGGAAATGGCACCTGGGCGATGCCGACCATTCTCCCCAGGCCAACGGCTTCGACATCGGCATCGGCGGCAGCCACTGGGGAGCGCCGCAGACTTTCTTCTATCCGTATCGCGGCACCAAACGGTTTGGAGGCGAGTTCCGCTACGTCCCGGGCCTCGACTACGGCCGCCCTGGCGAGTATCTGACCGACCGGTTGACCGACGAGGCCCTGAAGGCCATCGATTACGCCGGCTCACAGCCGTTCTTCCTCTACCTGGCGCATTACGCTCCGCACACGCCCATCGAAGGAAAACCGGAGATCGTCAAACGGTATCAGGCGCGGATCAAGGCCGGAATGAAACACCAGAACGCCGCCTACGCGGCCATGGTGGAGAGCCTGGATGACAGCGTGGGCCGCGTCTCCGCCCACCTGAAGCAAAGAAAACTCGACCGGAACACCCTGGTGATCTTCGTCTCAGACAATGGCGGCTACATTAATCCGTTCGATGGACAGCCGGTGACTAATAACGCTCCGCTCCGCTCTGGCAAGGGATCGCTCTACGAAGGCGGGTTACGTGTGCCTATGATTGTCAGCGGGGCCGGCGTTGGCAGGCAGGGCGTTGTCGATGCCACTCCGGTCGTCTCTCAAGACATCTACCGGACCATCCTCGAAGCAGCAGGCCTCGCCGGATCGAACGGCTACCGGGCGGCGGTGGATGCGGTTTCACTGGCCGCGCTATTCGCCGGGCAGACAAAGACTCTGGCCAGGGATCAGTTGTGCTTCCACTATCCGCACTACTATCCGACGACGACGCCAGCATCCTCCATTCGCCGCGGCCAGTGGAAGCTGATCGAGTACTTCGAGGGACCAAGTTTCGAACTCTACGATCTGGCAAACGACCCCGGTGAGTCCCGGGACCTGGCGCCGTCCCGGCCTGATTTGGTACGCGACCTGGCTCAGAGGTTGAAGGCTTGGCGGGAAGAGGTCGGGGCGAGACTGCCGGCGAGGAATCCGGACTTCCGGGCGTAGGCGGGCACAGACGGAAAAAGGGCGCGGAACTTAAATCCGCGCCCTGAAAATGACGGAGCTTGCTGAACTTACGGCCTAGGCCACCATCAACTCTTCGAGGATGTCGAGGTTCTCTTCCTTGGCCTTGTCAGCCAGTTCCTGGCAGGTGATACAGAACGGGGTCCACGGAACCGCGTTCAGCCGTTTGGGGTTGATGTCTTCATCGCAGTGGACGCAGACGCCGAACGAACCGTCATTGATTCGCCTCAGCGCCGCGCGCACGTTCCTGAGCAGTTGGGACTCGCGGTCCAAATTGCGGATGGCGAGTTCACGCTCGGCGGCGTGTTGCACTTCGTCCAGTGCGTCGGGGGATTTCTCGATTGCGATGCCGTCGCGATCACGCACGGCTTGGCTGAGCTCGGCCAGTTTGGCTTCGAGCATCTGCCGGTACTTGTTCAGCTCCGTTTTCGTCATTTTTAGTCTCCAATCTCTACTCTTCTGTCAAAGGCCGATTGCCCTTCAGATCTCTAGTTACCTGGAACATTCCGTTCTCTCACAAGATCTAGACGCTAAGTCGCAGCGGCCGGTTTCAAAATCTTAGCGAATGCTACTCATGTAACCTGATGTGAGCATTCCCTAAGAAAGCGACTCCAGAGGGTCCGGCGGGGTCGACGAGCAACTGTCTAGGATATCACAGCCTAAGCAATTTGGGGGCCAGTCTCAACTATCTTTCGATCTGGCGACCCATCCACCCACCACACCAAACCCTTGTTCTGGTGTCGCTTCCATCTTGAATGTATTCAAAGAACATCATGCGAGGTGGCATGGTACCCCAACTTATCGGCCAGCGCAACCTGAATGTTTAGCGTTGCAAAGGTAGAGACGGCATTTTCGCCGGAAAGTTTCAGATTCTTGATCAAATTTCATCAAACAGTGTGATTTCGAGCCCGGTGTCCCGCGTCAGCGGGCGAGCCAACCGATTTGGCCGAAGGTAACACCGAGTTCTCGCTTGCTGGCGGGCTCAAGGTACGTCCGGGAGCACTCGATCTCGATCTTGACGACAGGCTTTCCTTTCAGTCCAGGGGGGATTGGGAAAAGGAACTCGAACGATAGGTTCTCGATGGTGATGATCCCCTTGCCGAGAGTTATCCCGCCGGCGGTCACAGTCAGTGTCAGTGGGCCTTCTCGAAGACAGACCTCAGGCACGAAGCCTGCGAGGCGTAATTTGCTGGCCGTGGCATCGGGTCCGGCCAGTTCCACCGCCGCCTGTTGGCCCATCCAGCGAGCGCCTCCGTCGGCTTCATACCAGCCTGGCCCGAGATGTTTTGATGAGCTGGCCGAACCGGCATCAATCCACTGCGGACGGGCGCTCAACCAGTCAGCCGGCAGTGTCCGGGCATATTCTGAGGTGATATTTCGCATGGCCCGTTCTTCAATCCTATAGACCACGGCCCTTCGCCAGAGCACGTCCCGCGCCGCAGCGGGCCGAGACGCGATAGTCGGGCCCATGTCCCCCAACTCGGAATGAGCCTCGATGTTCGCCTCAGAGCCGGGAACGAGCAGCACATTCGGTATGCCGAGGAGTTTTTGCGGGCCATCGAAGAAGCCGCCCCAGTAGGTTTCCGTATCCATGCCGGAGATGAGGATTGTCTTGCCGGGGTGGAGTTCGCCGGCCCTTTCCAGCCCTTCGTAGAGGACACGAAGTTTCTGCCCGCGCTCGAAATGCCATCTAGAGATGGTCTTGGTGATGGGGTAAGCGAATGTGATTTGGATCAGCAAGACGGCGGTCACGGCCAGCGCCACGCTGCGGGCCCGGCTTGCGAGAAGGGCTGCGAGCGTCAGGGCCACTCCAAGCGATGGGCCGGCAAGATAGTAAACCGAGAAATGGTCCCTCAACGGCAAGACTGGAGCGATCGTCAGGAAAAACCAGATCAGCCCGAAAGCGGCTGTGCGTTGACCCTGACGCCAGGCGTACACGGCGAGACCGATGAGAGTAAGTCCCGCAACCCAGGCCGGCGGCTCCCACGCCCAGGCTGGCAAAGGCCAATGCGGCAGAACTTGGCCTCCGGCCAGCGTCGTACCGAAGTAACGCGTCAGAGTCTGGACCATCTCAACGGTCCAATGGCGGGCGTACGGACCGGAATCGGGATGGACCGTAACGATCTGATGCAGAATGGCATAGCAGATCGACACGGCCCAGTACGGCAATGTGCGTTTCCAATGCTGTGGCGCGAAAAGCAGACACCAAGCCAGAGCCAGCGCCGGGAACACGACGTGGATCTCAAGCGCGCCAAATCCGAGAACGAAGACAACGAACGCGGCCACGTTGGCCGGTTTGGTGCGCCGCTCGGCAGCGCGGATGAACAGCAGCAGCGAAGCGAGCAGAAAGAAGGTGCATAGAACCTGATTGTATGTGGACAGCCACGAGACCGGTGTCGCCAAACCCGGGTTGATGATCCAGATCAGTGGAGCGGCGATGGCGGCCACCACCGATCCGGTCAGGCGGCGCGCGAGGCCGGACAGCATCCAGAGCGAAGCGATCTGTGTGGCGGCTACCAAGAAATGCATCGGCCGCGGGTCAAGGCCAAACAGCCCGTAACCTGCCAGGAAGAAAGCTCGCTCGGACCACGGGCGTATGGTGCCCTGGGCCTGCGGGACGAACAGCAGCTGCGGCAGGTCACGCCATGAGTCATACCAGAGCCATTGCTGGAGCCAGGCGAAATCGTCCTGTTGAAACCAGCTTCTGAGCCCGTATTGGTAAATGAGGAGGAAGAAGAGCGGCGGCAACAGGACTGGCAGGATCCGCCCGGCGCGCTGATTCATGGCTCGACGAACCCGATGGACACGACGATCAGGCCGAGTTCGCGCGATTCAGCGCCTTGGCGGCCGGTTTTGTCCAGTTCGAATTCAACCACCTTGGCGGGGCCGGTCATGGCTTCCTTGGGGACCTGGAAGAAGACGGTTTGGCGGCCAGCGGCGGTGAGCTTCTGGGGGACCAGCGCGTAGCCGCCAACAGAAGCTTTCACCGTCAGGGGAAGCATCTGGCCGGCGATCGCGTCGGCGACGGCGCAATCCACCTCCAGTTTTGCGCCTTCGACCGCGCCGCCGGGCGGGGGCTGCAAACTGACGGCGAAGCTCTTCCGGGTCCAGCGCCAGGAATTGCTTTCTATCTCATAGAAGCCATTGAGCAACTGCGATTCGTCAAGCGGGTTTCCCATGGACACGCGGGAGGCGAGTTCGGCTGGCTCCTCGACCGTAGCCGCCGGATTTGGGCGGCGGTACCGTTTGCAGGCTGCGAAGGAAGCAAACGATGCTAAGTAGATGAAACTGGACCTTCGCAAGGCCGGACCTCCACCAGACAATTGTAAAACGTAGGGCCGCCGCCGATGTCGGTCAAACGGTCTGAAATGAGCGTGTTGACGTTGACACCCCAGCGCACCATTGGCGCCCGGACCACGCCAGGTCGGGTGAAGTCGCCGACAACCGCCTTCAGCCGGATTGAGCCGCAGTCGTTATATATATCCACGGCCTGCCCGTCCAGGATGCGCCGAGCCGTCGCGTCGGACGGATGGATCTGGAGGAGCGCGCATTGGGCATCGACGTCGGCGCGGTGGCCGAACGACGAATTCAACGAATCGTGATTCTTTGATGAGACCAGTTCCAGCGGGTACTTTCCGGCATGCGAGCCCAGCCGGGATTCGGCCGGCGGGGTGTAGTCGAGGTGCTCCGCGGACAGATTGCAGCGGCCCGATGGCGTCCGGAAACCGCCGGAGGCAAAGGGCTTATCAGGCACATTCAGGCGGACGGAGTGCTCTGCGACCAAACGATTCCATGTGATTCCGCTGAGGTGGGAGGACGGCGTATCCAGCAGTGCTTGGACCATCTCTTTCGTTTGATCGTCAAAGCAGGACTCCGTGAATCCCATTCGTTTTGCCAAGGCGCGGAAGATCTCGACGTTCGGGAGGGGACCGGGCGGCGGCTCGGAGGCTTTCAAAGCAAGCTGGAGATGGTAATGGCCGTAAGCCAGATAGAGATCATCGTGTTCGAGGAACATGGTCGCCGGCAGGACGATTTCGGCGAAACGGGCGGTGTCGGTGAGGAAGTGGTCGATGACGGTGGTAAACAGGTCGGGACGGGCGAGTCCCTGGTGCACCAGCGACTGATTTGGAGCCATTGCACCGGGATTGGAATTGTAGACCACCAGCGACTTGACGGGCGGGTCTCCCGTTTCAGTCAGCAGGCGCCCGAGCAGCGACATGTTGAGCAGGCGGGCTTCGCGGCCAAGGGCGATTTGTTGCAGGTCTGGACGTTCCAGCGCCGGACGGTTGAATTCGAACGCCGCCGAGGTGGAGAGTTGGATGCCGCCGCCCAGGTCGCGCCATGCGCCGGTGAGGGCTGGCAGCAGCGAGATGGCTTGGACGGCGCGGCCGCCGCGTTCGGAGCGCTGGACGCCGTAGTTCAGGCGGATGACGGAGGGTTTTGCCGTGGCGTAGTCGTGGGCGAGTTGCTCGATCTCGCGCGCCGGGATGCCGGTGAGATGGGCCGCCCGCTCGGGCGGGTATTCGGCGGCGAGTGCGGCGAGGGAATCGTAGCCTTCGGTGTATTGGGTGATGTAATCGGTGTCGGTGAGGCCGTCGCGGATCAGGACATGGATGAGACCGAGGGCGAGGGCGAGGTCGGAACCGGGGTAAGGGGCGAAATGTCGGTCGGCGAGGGTGGCGATCTTGGTGCGGATGGGGTCGATGACGTAGAGCTTTGCGCCGCGACGGCAGGCTTCCTTGATGAAGGGCCAGAGGTGCACGTTGGTAGAGAGGATGTTCGCACCCCAGGCGACGATGAGCTTGGCATGGACGAAGTGCTCGGGCGCCGGGGCCAGGCGCTTGCCCAGGGCGTTCGCCATGCCTACGGCGCCTGCTTCGGCGCAGATGGTGCGGTCGAGACGGGAGGCGCCGAGGCGGTGGAAGAATCGACGGTCCATGCCGGAGCTCTGAAGTAGACCCATTGTGCCGGCGTAAGAGTAAGGCAGAATGGACTCGGGGCCGAACCGGGCGGCGGTTTCCTTGAGGTTCTCGGCGACGGCGTCAAGCGCGTCGTCCCAGGGGATGGGCTCGAACTGGCCCGATCCTTTCGGGCCCGTGCGGCGGAGCGGCGTGAGCAGGCGCGAGGGGTGGTTGACGCGGTCGAGGTAACGCGTGACCTTGGCGCAGAGGAAGCCCTGGGTGACCGGATGCGAGGGGTCGCCTTGGATCTTGATGGCGCGGTTGGTGGCCGGATCGATGGTGACCAGGACGGAACAGGCGTCGGGACAGTCGAGGGCGCAAGTGGAGAGGCGATGGATCGATGGGTCGAAGGCGGGCACGTGGATATTTCGATTATAGGGAGTAGCCGAGGCCAACCGTGCAGCAACATGATCGCTGGTGAGTGATGGGTATCCTGAGAGGTGTAGCTGGAGAACCGAATGCTCGCTGAAATGATGGTGGTGGCGGCGCTGGCCGAATGTGTCCCGATGCGGTGGCCGGCGGGCTGGGGCGTGGATGAGTTGAAGCGGCTCGAAGGGACACCGTTCAATTGCGTCGTCGCGGCTGAGGACCGGTGGGTGAAGGGGTTTGTCGATACGGCGGCGGCAAAGGGGATTCGTGTCCTCGGAGCGACGGGTGGCGACGCGGAGAAGGCGAACGCGGCGGGTGTCGAACTGGTCGAAATAGGACAGCGAATGCGGGTAGTTGGGGGCGGTGGGGCCATCATCGCGACTGATCAGGGGTTGTGGCCGGGGATTCGCGCCCAGAAAGACGGCAAGGCCGAAGCGCGGCCTACGGGCGGGCCGTGGGTGGAGACCAACAGCGGGTTCCTGCGGTATGTGCGGGCGGTAGCGCCGGACAAGCCGCTCTGGATCGCGAACCGCGCGCCTTCAGGGGTGATTCTGGACGGAAAGAAGCACGTTCATGCGCTGGCGGATGCGGCGTCGAACGGGGCGTATTGGGTGGTGGATCTGGAAAGCGGCCTGGCGGACGGGATCAAGAAGGGTGAGGCGAAGGCGCTGGCGGATTGGGCGCGGATTGCCGGGGCGGCCCGTTTCTACCAAACGAACCGGCGGTATTGCGAGTGGGCCGACGGCGGGGGGCTGGCGCTTGTAGAGGACGAGCGGACGGGGGCGTTGCTGTCGGGCGGGATCATGGACATGATCGTGGCCAAGCACATCCCGGTGAGGGCGCTGAAACCCGACCAACTTGGCGGCGCACCGGGGATGGGGTTGGCGACGATTCTCAATGTCGATCCTTCACTGCTGACGGACGAACAGGCGGGCCATGTCCGGGCTGTGGCGCGTGGCGGGGCGACGCTGGTGAACGGGCCGCCGGGGTGGAAGATGACGCTGCCGGAGGGCGGGGCGATCGTCTTCGACGAGGCCCAATTGAAACAGTTGGATTCGATCTGGCGCGAGGTAAACGGGATTATCGGGCGGCGGAATTTCGGCGTGAGGGTGTTTGGGGCGCCGGGGATGTTATCGAATCTGAAGCAGTCCGCGGACGGGCGGCAGGCGGCAGTTCATTTGGTCAACTACACGGACTATCCGGTGCAGACGATCACGGTCCAGACGACGGGAAAGTGGTCTGCTGCCAGGCTCTTAACGCCTAGAGGCGAGAAACCGCTTGAACTCTATGCTGGCGAAGAGGGGATGGCGTTTGACATCGAACTGGTGGAGGATGTCGCGATAGTGCTGCTGGAGCGGTAGGAGTATCAGTTCCTCGGCAGTCGCCGGCTGTGGGCGGGTTGGGGAGGAGGTCTCGACATGATTGTCGGGATGGCAGGCCTCGGGGGGCCTGCGCCGCATTAGCCGAAGCGATAGACAGCTTCGTTGATTTTGACGCCGCGGATGTCGATGTTCGACAGGTCGGCCGAGCCGACTCCCAGTCGTTCGGCTTCGAGCAGCATATTGTCACAGGCCTTGAACGGACCCTGGCCGCGGTGGGCGTGAGGGTCGTAACCCATCAGGGCGGTGGCGGCGGCGTCTGTTGAGACCGGATTGGTCCCAAGAATCAGCAGACCGGGCATAACCAGACGGATGCCGCGATTCCAGGGACCTTCGCCGCCAGCGATGGTTTCGATGCCGTCGATGAACGAGATATCGATAGGGCGGGCGGCGCAGAGTTCGGCGACAATGCGCGGCACGCGGTGGCCGGGATCGCGGGAAGATCCGGGGTTCAGTTCCTGGGGGGCGTTTTTCGACGGGGCGCGCTTGCCGAAGTGGCAGACATCGACGCGGCCTTTTTCGGGCGATTCGTTTGGCGCATCGGCGCCGGCGTCGTCGCCATAGATTGAAGCCGGCGTGATGCCGAAGATGTTCTTCATGGCAAGGGTGACGCCGGTGGTCTCATGGTTTTTGAGCTTGGCCATGGAAACGAAGACGTCGGTATCGCGGTAGACGGGGTGGAGGTCGTAGGCAGGGAAGACGGATGCGGGACCGGGCACGCGGAAGCGGGCGTAGTCACGTTCGCCGGCCAGGGCATTGGTATTGATCAGCTCGATGTTTGGGGCGGCGGCGCGAAGCAGGCGGAGGTTCCAGCCGGATTCAAGAAGGTACTCGCTGAGGGGTCCGGCGGTGGCCCAGCAGGATTCCACAAAGCGGATGCGGCGGGCGCCGGCGGCGTGAAGGACGTGGGCCATGGCGGCCGCGGTGCGGGGATGTGTGTAGTGTGTGACGCCGAGCGGGCGGCCCTGGATGCGAAGCGCCGGGCTGCCAGTCAGGTTGAGCTTAATGGTGACAGTTTTGCCCGTGACGAGGCGGGCGGCGCCGCCGAGGGAGTCGAACATGGACGAGATGAGGGCAGCGAGATCGTCGTCGTAGGATTGGCAGCGGCGGACGGCGACAGGCGTGGCGGTTGGAACACGGATGGCGGGGGCGACGGCCAGAGCGCCCAGAAGCTCGCGGCGGGTCATGCTTTCAGTGTAACTGGGGGCGGAAGCAGGGCGGATTGTGAAGAAAAGTCCCGGTACCGGCGTGATGGGAGAGCACGGAATTGTTTTGGCGGGTGGCGCGGGCGAGCATGGGGCGAACCATGAAGAACGCGTTGATGGTTTTGTGGATGGGTGCGGCGGTGGCATTCGCGGCCACGGATGGGCGCTACGATGTTCGGTCGTACGGGGCGGCGGGGACAGGATCAGCCGACGATACGGCGGCGTTGCAGGCAGCCGTCAGGGCGGCGGAAGGCGATGGCGGCGGACGGGTGACGCTAGGGCCGGGCCAATTCGTCATCACGGCGCCGATTGTGGCTCACGGGCGGGTTTGGATCGAAGGCGCGGGTCCGGATCTGACGTTTATCGTCAACCGGGGCAGCGGCGGCGCAATCCTCTTCGATTTGCACACACTGGGCGGGGCGTTGACGCGCGGGGCGGGGATTCGCGCGTTGTCCATCGTCGCGGGTAGCGTGGGGTCGCTGGCCAAGGACGGCAGCGCGGGCGCGGGCATCGCAGTGAAGGAGGCGAACCACCAGTTCAAGATCAGCGACGTGGTGGTGAAGAACCATTTTGTCGGAATCTCGTTGGAGGATTGCTGGTATGCGCACGTAGACTCGGCGACGGTTTGGGCTGCTAGGGCGGTAGGCATCCGGGTGCGCGGCGGCGGGAGCAACAGGATTACGAATTCGACGATATCGAACCAATCAACAACAGGGCTTGAAGAAGAGCGCAGCGCCGGGCTGGCATATCTGAACGGCGGCGGATTGGATGTGGCGAACGTGCACGCACTGGAGTTTGGCTATGGGTTGCTGATTCAGCCGGCGGCAGGCGAGGCGGCTCTGTATGGCTCATTCACGCAGTTTTCCTCGGATACGAACCGGTTCGGAGGGTGCGTTGTGGACGGGTCGGCTGCCGGCGCGAAGGTGTACTCTATGCGGTTCACAAACTCCTGGTGCGCCTACAACGGCTATTCCGGCGGGCAGTTCGCACACGGGGCGGCGGGTTTGCACGTTCGTGGTGCGGGCGTGGACACGTTGATTTTCACTGGCGGGGCGCTGCGGGAGAACGGCGGGCACGGCGCCTATATCGAGGGCGGCACGAATATTAACGTTTCTGACAATGAGGTCACTGCCAACGGGAACGCGCAGAGCCTGAGGTATGCGGGTGTGAAGATCGGTGACGGGGTGCAGGGCGTCCAGGTCCAGAGCAACCGGATCGGGCGGTTTGCGACGGTTCAGCGGGGCGAGACGGCGTGCGGGGTATCGATTGGCGCGGGCGCGGACCAGTTCATGATTCTAGGCAACGACCTGAGAGGCAACAGCGCATCGTTCTGCGGATCGACGCAGACGGGTGCAACCAAACGAATCGCCGACAACCTGCCCTTGGGAATATAGCCGTTGGCGCAGCCGGCGTGAGGCTGAGCCAACAGGCGCACTCAAACGGCGCCGAAACAACCGGGTCTTTGCGCTCGCAGAGGGCATGGCCGGAGCTGTTTTGACCCGCAATTTGGAGCGAGAAAGCCGAGCGTCACTGTGCTTGGAAGAAAGTCAAGTTACGTCCTGCCGGGGCCAGCCAATGCTCTTTTCACGGACTCCAAGTAGCCATAGCCGAATTCCGCGTCCGGCAGGAGCACGTGGTCCTCAGTCCACTCGTTCCACGAGGAGAGGAAGACGGCTTTGGTCTTCTGCGTGGAGACGAAGTCCAGCGCCCCGCGGCAGAGCCGTTCGAACTGATCGGGCGTACGGCCAGTGACGATGTGACTTCTCGCGCCGAAGCGCGGGCTGTCGTCCCAGCCAACGGCACATCCCGGAAAGAAGACGACAGAGGACTTGTCGCGAGTCGTGAACCATTTGGCGATCGAGATTCCGCAGGCTTCACCGTAGTGGGTGCGGCCGCCTGCGGGGCGTCCTCCATAGGTCCAGCCGAACGGGTGATACTGCGTCGCGCTCTTGAATCCAAGATTTGCGAGGTCACGCACCAGGGAACCGCCCGACTGGCTCCATTGCAGGTGGAGGTCACTGAAGCCGGCTTTGCGGGTCTCCTCGCGCATGAGATCGAATGTGCGCCGGGCGCCATCCTTGCCGAGTTGCTTCAGCATTCCGGGCAAATCGTAGATACCAAAAACAGGCTCGCCGCCCAGCCGCCAGTAGTTGGGAGCGTGGAAGTAGCGGCCGATGGCGTAACGAATGGCCTGCACGCAGTCACCGGCGCTGTGATGTTGGGCGATTAGGACGGGGGCGGCTTCCGGGCTGGCGGCCGGGAAGTAGTTTTTCCAGTCGTGGTTGGCCCACATGACGGCGAACTTGAGGCTGGAGTTTCGCGGCGCCTTGAGAAAACCGTTTTCAAGTTGCTCGTGGAAAAACATCGTGCCGCTATGCCAGTACCAGTCGATCATCCATCCAGTGACGCCGTGGCTGACGGCTAGGTCGATTTCGCGCTGGGCCCATTCGGGACTGGACTCGTCGAATTCGCCCAGGAGCGGTTTTCTCGGCATGGCGTGGCCGGGAAACAGAGTCTTGGCCTCGCGTAGCGTCTTGTATTCGGTCCACCCTTGGCCGAGGCGCTGTTCCATCCAGGCAGAGGGATGCCACGCCGGGTAGTGGTAGGCCATGACCTCGACACCCTCCGGACGCGCCAGTTTTTCCTTCCCGAAGGCGGCGGCGAGCCGTTGCTCGCTGAAGAACCAGTCGCCGCCGGGTGGAGGAGCCAGGGCTGGATGGCGCGAATTGCAGGAAGCATGACCGGCAGCGGCAGCAGCCGCCGCCGCGATCCGCTTCATCCAGTGCCGCCGGCAGATCATGTCAGACGCCTTGTCCATTTCGTGGCCATGATATCAACCGCGGCTTGGCGCGGACGGCCCGGACGATGCGCGGTGGGAAGACGCAGTGGCAGAGATGAGTTTGGGCAGGATGGCGCCGGCTAAACCAGCGCCCGGACGTCCATGGGAACGCCCTTTTTCTCATCCCGCATCAGCGTGACACCACCTGTTTTGCAGACTGCCTCGCAGACGCCGCAGCCCATGCACTTGTCCCAGGCGACATCGTAGCCGGCTTCGGTGCGATGCAGCGCCTCGAATGGACAAGCCTTGGCGCAGTCGCCGCAATCGGCGCAGTTGTCGCGATTGATCGAGGCGACATAGCCGGAACTCGCCATCATGGAGATGCCGCGCCTCATGCCGGCGATGCCGCCGCAGCAGCACTTGCAGCAGTTGCAGATGGCATAGAAGCGGCCCATCATCGCATCCTTGAACCAGGCCGAGTGGACGTGGCCGCGGGCGTGTTCGGCTTCCAGCAGATCGAGCGCCTGCTCCTGGGTGAGGCGGCGGGCTTTGCCAGGCTGGTGTTCGAGGACGAAGTCGGTCATCGGTTTCCCGACGATCATGCAGACCTGGGCCGGCGTGCAGTGGGATGAACGCGCGTGGCGGCAGGGGCATTCGAAGGCGACGATGTCGGGCGGACCCTTTAGGACGATATTGCGGGCGACGGGATAGGGGACCACCTGTTCAAGGTCGGTGAGCGGAAGGTCATGGTTCAGGAGCACCACCTGGCGGGCATTGTCGTGCGTCAGGACCTTTGAGTGGTAGGTTTCGGCGAGCTTCGCTGCTGCCGCGCTGGCGCGTTCATTCGGTTTGTCCGGCATCGAACTGAACAGCATGCGCACATAGGCGCGCGTCCAACGGCCATAGATGTAGCCGTGGAGGGATTTGAGGTTGAAACCTGCCTCTGAGAAAAAATGGACGGTTGAAGGCAGATAGCGCCCGCGTTCACCCCAGATCCAGATGGCGAGGATGAGGGCGGCGAACAAACCTGCGAAAGCAAGCATCACGGTGAGCATCAGCGGCCGCGCCTCCTTCCCAAGAGACACCCTATCTCCAAACTGGATCAAAGTACATAGGCAAAGTCCGCGATAGACTCGACACTGATGAAACACTTTGCAGTGATCCTATTGGCATCGGTGGCAGCGCAAGCCCAGCCTGCCGGCGCGCCGCCCGACGATTTAAGAACCGTGGTCGAGGACGGCTACCGCGGCATCTGGTACATGAACCAGCCGACCAAGGACGAGCATCGCTACAAATATTCAGGCGGCTTCGCGACCTACCCCCAGTGGCACGTGCCCTTCGCCATCTACGCACCGGCTGTTCGCAAAACGTTCTTCGTCTATGGCGGATCGGCGGGCAACGTGTCTGAAAGAGGCGACACATTGACGCACATGGTCTCCTATTACGACCACCGGACCGGCACTGTGCCCCGCCCCGTTCGGATTCTCCTTAAACAAACCGAGGACGCCCACGACAATCCCACCATCTCGATCGACGTCAAGGGCTTCATTTATGTCTTCTCGGCGGCGCACGGCACATCGAGACCGTCCTATATCTGGCGTTCCAGAAGGCCTTACGACATTTCGAAGTGGGAACTGCTGGCGAAGACGAATTTCTCCTACCCGCAGCCTTGGTTCATCGCGGGCGAGAATCAGTTCCTGTTCATGCATACGATTTACAAGTCGGGCCAGCGCACTCTGAACTTCAAGACCTCGCCAGACGCCCGCAGTTGGACCGCCCCCACACTGCTCGCTCATATCGAGATGGGAGACTACCAGATCACGTGGCCGCACGGCGACAAACTGGGTACGGCGTTCGACATGCATCCGGCGTCTGGCCGGGGCAAAGGGCTCAACTACCGGACCAACATTTACTACATCGAGACGGCTGACTTGGGCAAGACCTGGCGAACGGCGGCGGGCGAACCCGTGAAGCTGCCGTTGACCAGGTCCGCCAATTCTGCTCTGGTCCATGACTACAACGCGGAGAATCTCAACGTCTACCTGAAGGACATTGCCTACGACGGCCAGGGCCGGCCAGTGATCGTCTACCTGACGTCGAAGGGATGGGAGCCGGGCCCGGCGTCGGGGCCGTACCAGTGGTACACGGCGCGGTGGGATGGCGCAAAATGGGTGATCCTGCCCATCACGACATCGGACCACAACTATGACCACGGTTCGATGACGATCGACCGAGACGGGACGTGGCGTTTAATTGCGCCGACCGACGCCGGCCCGCAGCCCTATGGCACGGGCGGCGACATGGTGATGTGGACTTCGAAAGACCAGGGTAAGAACTGGACGCGGGCGGCGCAGTTGACCGGCGGCGGCAAATACAACCACACGTATGCCCGCAAGGTGGTGAACGCTCATCCGGATTTCGCCGCTATCTGGGCCGACGGGTCGCCGCTGGAAGCCACGCCGTCGAGCCTGTATTTCTCTACGCGGGATGGCCGCGTCTACCGCTTGCCTTCGAAAATGAGCGGTTGGACGGCAAAGCCTGAACTAGTCGGGACACGGCCGGTACAATAGGAGTACGGCCGCAGGCGATGATTTCGGAACCCCGTATCGTTCAATTCCCTGAGCTGCCGCTCGATTGCGGCGAGACGCTCACTGGCGTCCAGACAGCCTACGAAAGCTGGGGCACGCTGGACGAAGATAGAGCGAATGCAGTCCTTATCCTTCACGCGTTCACCGGTGATGCGCACGCCGCCGGCATCGACAACGAGGGCAAACCCGGCTGGTGGGCTAATATGATCGGCCCGGGTAAAGCCTTTGACACAGACAAGTATTTCGTCTTCTGCGCCAACGTCCTGGGCGGCTGCAAGGGCGCCACTGGCCCTTCGTCGATTAACCCCAACACCGGCAAGCCCTGGGGACTGCGCTTCCCCGGCATTACAATCGGCGACATGGTGCGATTGCAGCGCCTGCTGATGGATCACCTCGGGATCAAGAAACTGCTCGCGGTTTCCGGCGGTTCGATGGGCGGCATGCAGGCCCTTCAGTGGGCTGTGGACTATCCCGAGAGGGTGGAGGCTTGCATCCCCATCGCTACGACAGCGCGGCATTCGGCGCAACAGATCGCCTTTAACGAGACCGGGCGGCAAGCGATTGTGGCCGATCCCGATTTCAACAACGGTGATTTTTACGACTCAAAACCACCGGCCAGAGGACTTGCTGTGGCGCGGATGGTCGGTCACATCACGTATATGTCGGACGAGTCGATGAGGGAGAAATTCGGCCGCCGGCTTCGAGACCGGGAAAGCTTCTCATTCGGCTTCGATATCGATTTCGAGGTCGAATCGTACCTGCGCTATCGAGGCTCACAGTTCGTCAATCGGTTTGACGCAAACAGCTACCTGTACATCACCAAGGCGATGGACTATTTCGACCTGACGGCCGGCAAACCATCGCTGGGCGCGGCGCTGGAACATGCCGATTGCCGGTTCCTGGTGATCTCGTTCACCTCGGACTGGCTGTATCCGTCGTATCAGTCCCTTGAGATCGCCAACGCCCTCCGAGCCCGCAACCACGACGTCACGTACTGCGAGTTGTCGTCCACCTATGGACACGACGCGTTCCTGGTGGATGTTGGAGAGCAGGCAGAAATCGTGCGCGGGTTCCTGGCGCGGGTCTACAAGGAAAGAAAAGCCGCCCTGGCGGCGGAATCACGCCGTTAGGGCGGCTCATCTATAATCAAACGGTCCTGGAGCTGGCTATACCTTGTCAGGAACAGCGTACGGCTTTCGCTGCACGGGCCGGGCCAGTCTATTGGCCTCGGCGTCGCCGGGGAAGGTCATGGTGGCCGGATCGAATTTCAAGCTGCGCTTCAGCCTGTAGCTGATATTGGCCAGGTGGACCAGCGCCATGCTCTTCACGCCGACTTCGACGTCGGCCGTCAGGTCGGTATGCTTGCGGGACTTTACGGCGCCCAAGAAGTTGACCATGTGTTCGGGAGCGTCGGCGCGGGTTGGTTTCTCTTCCATGACCAGTTCACGGTTCTCGCCCTTGTATACCTTGAACCCGCCATTTTCGAGCACCATGTAACCGTCCGCGCCGTAGAAGATGTTGGACACCGTGTTGCCGCCGCGAGGCTCGGCGCCGGATTCCCCGCCGGTAATGATGCCGCGGACTTCAAAGACGATCTGGCAGTCTCCGTAGTCAAACGAAGCGAGTTGCGTGTTTGGGGTCTCCTGATCATCGTCATAAACGTACTTGCCGCCCGTGGACGAAACGAACGTGGGCAGGTCAACACCCAAACCCCAGCGGGCCTTGTCCATCTCGTGGATGCCCTGGTTGCCGATGTCACCGTCGCCGGTGTCCCAGAACCAGTGCCAGTTGTATACGAAGCGGTTCTTCGTGTAGGGGCGCATCGGCGCGGGACCGAGGAAGAGATCCCAGTTCAGGCCGGGTGGGACAGGTTCGACGGGCGTCTTGCCGATCGACTTGCGGCGTTTGAAACAGAGGCCCTTGGCCATGTAGACCTTGCCGATCACGCCTTCCTTGAGCAGTTGAGCGCCCTTGATGATGCCTGGAATGGAGCGGTTCTGCGAGCCAATCTGGACCATGCGGCCATACTTGCGGGCCGCCTCGACCATCTTCTGGCCTTCATAGATGTTATGGCTGGCGGGCTTCTCGCAGTAGACGTCCTTGCCCGCCTGGCAGGCCCAGATCGTCCCGAGCGAGTGCCAGTGGTTGGGCGTGGCCATCGACACGGCGTCGATGGATTTGTCCTCGAACATCTTTCGCATGTCCTCGAACTCAGCCGGTTTCTGTCCGCCGGCCTTGATCACCGCAGCTGAACTCCGTTCGCGCGCTTCCTGATTCACGTCGCAAAGAGCGGCGATCCGGGCCTCGGAGATCCGGCTGTATGCGCCGACATGGTAACGGCCTCGGCCGCCCAGCCCGATGATGCCCATATTGACCCGGTCATTGGCGCCAAGGATGCGGTGCGAACCGATTGACAGCGCAGCCGCCACGCCCGTCTTGAAGAAAACCCTTCTATCCTGCATGTGATCCACCTCCCGATGGGACTTCTCGCCCGGCAGCACGAGCCGATTTCCGGACAGTGTTCATCATATGCCAATCGAGCGGCAGCTGTAGTTCGGCGTTCCGGCCTGCCCGGTATGCTGCGCTACTCGTCTCGCAGCACTTGCAGCGGCTTCTGCGGGAGCACCCGCGCGCTGGCCAGCCATCCGGCGAGCAGCGAGAGCAGCCCTGTAAGCGCGACAGTCACCAGATTCGGCGTCCATTCGACGCGGAATTCTGCATCGAGCAAACGGGTCATCAGGAGCCGCGAAAACGCCGTGGCCAGCAGACCGCCCATCAGTCCGGCCACCAGTCCCACGATGAGGAACTCCGCCGAGAAGATGCCCAGCAACTGGCGGCGCCGGGCGCCCAAGGTCTTCAGCACGGCGGCTTCCCGCATCCGGCGAAAACGGGTTCCGGCCACGGTCGCCATCAGAATGATCACACCCGCGGCGATGGCAAAGGCGGCGATGAAGCGCACCAGCAACGACACCTGGTCGACCACCTCCTGAACGATAGCGAGCACGTCGGCGGCGTTGACGACCGTGACAGTCGGAAATTTCGCGTACGCCTCCCGCTGGAACTTCTGTACTTGGGACACGGGCAGCCGCGCATAGCCGACATACTGCTTCGAGAAGCTCGCGACGGCGGCCGGATTGAACACCATATCGCCGACGTTTGTCGGACCGGCGCTGATGTTGCGGTACACGGCTGCCAGGCGGGCGTCGAATTCGCGTCCTGTGACGCTGTAGCGCAAGATATCTCCAGCCTTCGCCTTGAGGACGTTGGCGGCCTCTTCGTCGAGGCCCACCTGCGCCTCGGTCGAATTCGCCGTCCACCATCGGCCCTGGCGAATCTGGAGTTCTTCGGGCTTCTCATCGATGGCCCCTGTCTGGCGCGCCTGGGTGAATCGGCGGTCCCATCCCCGCAGCCCTTCAAGCTTGAGCGGCTGGCCATTGATGGTGAGCAGCTTCGCCGGAACCAATGGAACCAGGCGCGGCCGGGCCTTGGGCGAGTTGGAAACGCGTGGCTGCGCGTCCAGCAGCGCCCTCATCCCAGCCTGTTCGCGCTCGGTGATATTGATCATGAAGACGTTTGGCGCATCCGGCGGCGCCGCGCCCGCCACCTCGGCCAGCAGCGACTTTTGGATGAGGTAGATCGACAGCGTGAACATCACGCCGACGCCGAGCGAAACAAGCACCGCTCCGGCGTGATTGCCGGGCCGGTAGATGTTGGCGACGCCCTGACGCAAGGGCACACTCAGGCGCGACGCGCTGGTCCTGACGAAGTATCGCAGCCCTCTCAGCAGCGCCCAGGCGACTCCGGAAAGCACAAGCAAACTCGTCACCAGGCCGCCAATGAACATCCATCCCATACGCGCCGACTCGGCCAGCCAGCCGGCGATGGCGCCGAGACCCAGCAGAATCAGGGCCCCGCACAGAATCGACGGGATCTGACGTCTGAAGCGTACGACGAGCGGGGGGCGGACTTCGGCCATCTCGCGACGGAAGATCAAGGCTGGTTTCACGCGGCGAATCGACAGCAGCGGCGGCAGCGTGAACAGCAGCGTCACAAGCAATCCGGTGACAATCCCTTCCAGGGCGAACGCAGGGCTCCAGCCCACCCCGGCCTCGAACTTGAGATAACGCTCCAGCAGAACCGGGAACAGCATCTGCACTCCAGCACCGACGGCCACCCCGGCCACGCCGCCGGCCAGCGCCAGCAGGCCTGTCTGAATCGTGTAAATGCCGATGATCTGCAACGAGCGCGCGCCCAGGCATTTCATGATGGCGATGGTGTCGAGCCTCTGCTGGAGGTGCGCGTGCACCGAGGTCGCCACGCCCAGAGCACCGACGATCAGGGCGATCAGGGAAACCAGCGACAGGAATCTCGTCGACCGCTCAAGCGCCCGTTCAATCGCCGGATGCGCCTCCCGCGCGGTTGCCACCCGTGCGCTTGTGAAGATCTTATTCAGGTCCGCCTTCATCAAGTTGAGGTTGAAACGCGGTTCCGGCGACTTGAACAGGAGACGGTATGACGCGCGGCTGCCAAATTGCATCAAGCCCGTGCGGTCCAGGCCATCACGCGTGATGAGAACGCGCGGGCCGATATTGAGGGAACCGGTCATCCGGTCGGGTTCAGACTTCACTACGCCCGCCACCCGGAAATGCTGTCCACCGAGGCGGACGATGGAACCGTGCGTCAGGTCCATGCGGACGGCCAGGTCATCGGAGATGGCAATAGTCTCCGCGGTGAGCGCGTCGTTGAGCCGGGCTGGCGGATCCAGTGCAAATTTGCCATAGAACGGGTAAGCCTGCGGGTCGACGGCCTTAACGGAAACCAGCAGCGGCGGAGCCGTGGACCCCTCCTTATCCATCATGGAGACGGTCTCGGTGATGCGGGTCACCACAGCGCCTTGCGCAATGTAGCGGCCGATGGCGGCTTCCTGCTCCGGCGTCGGCGGGTTGAACTGGCGGATCGAGATGTCGGCCGCCATCAGGGTCCGCGCCTCGCGGCGCAGAGTGTCCTCAAAGGCCTGCGAGAAGCCCCTGACGCCGGTTAGTGCGCCGACTCCGGCAGCCACGCCGAAGGCGACGAAAAGGAACTTGAGCGCCGAGGCGCGAGCTTCGCGGGCGGCGATCTTCAGGGCGGTGGTCCAGAGGTTCACGCCGCGCCGCCTTTTCGCTCGTCCGAAACAACCAGTCCGTCCCTGAGAGTGACGATACGGCTGGCGTAACTGGCAAGATCCTTGTCGTGGGTGACCAGCACGAGGGTCGCACCCTCAGTTTGGTTCAGCGAGAGAAGCAGTTCAAGCACCTGGCGTCCATTGGTCGAGTCGAGATTGCCGGTGGGTTCGTCGGCCAGAAGAAGGGGCGGTTTCCGCATGAAGGCGCGGGCGAGCGCCACGCGTTGCTGCTCGCCGCCGGAAAGTTGCACGGGATAGTGGTCCCGGCGGTCCGAAAGACCGACCGTATCAAGCAGCAGACGCGCGCGCTGCTGGGAGGCGCTGGCCGCCTCCCCAGCCAGTTCCGCCGGCAGCAGGACGTTCTCTTCGGCCGTCAGGGTCGGGATGAGTTGATAGGACTGGAAGACAAATCCGATCTTTCGCCCTCGGATCGCCGCCAGTTTGTCCTCGGCCAGATGCGAGATGTCCTCGCCATCAAGAAGGATCTCTCCGGATGTGGGCGCATCGAGTCCGGCGAGCAGGCCGAGCAAGGTGGATTTGCCGCTACCGGAGGCGCCCATGACGGCCAAGAATTCGCCAGGCTCGATCTTCAGATCGATTCCGCGCAGGATGTCGACTCGATGAGTGCCGGTGTCGATGGACTTGGTGACGGAACGGAGTTCGAGGATCGGCTGATTCATGCAATAGTGACTCTGTCTCCTATGATGGCAGTAGATGAGACTTCGCACCGTAAAATCGGCGGGGCTTCTGGCCGCCGCGTTTCTTCTGCTGCCGGCCTGTTCCAAACAGCAACCAAACGAACTCCCGGCTCCGGTAACAGACTCAAAACAAACGGTTCAGCCCGCCGCTCCAGCCCGGCCGGCCGACTCTCGTCCGGTCGTTGTCGCTTTTGGCGACAGCCTCAGCGCCGGCTTTGGAGCGCCAGCAGGGCAGAGCTACCCGGACTTTCTTCAGAAAGAGTTGGACGCGGCGGGTTACCGCTACCGGGTGGTCAACCAGGGCATCAGCGGCGACACGACCAGCGGCGGAGCAGCGAGGATCGGCGAGGCCATGGCGCTGAAGCCGGAGGTGATCATCCTCGAACTTGGCGGAAACGATGGATTGCGCGGGTTGCCGATCGAAACCACTCGCCAGAACCTGGCCGAAATGATCGCGCAATCCCAGGCCGCCGGCGCAAAAGTCCTGCTGGCCGGCATGACCCTGCCGCGCAACTATGGGCCCGACTACATCCGGGATTTCGAACGGATCTACAAGGATCTGGCCCGCGAAAAGCGCACTGCGCTCATTCCATTCCTGCTCGATGGCGTTGCCACCCGGGCCGATCTCATGCAGCGGGACGGGATCCACCCGACCCCGGAAGGCAACCGCATCGTGGCAGCCACCGTGTTCAGACACTTGCGCCCCCTGCTGCGGAAGCCGTCTTGAAACTCGGCCTACCTCCTCCACATCCGCCCGGCACAATAGCCGCCCGCGAGGGCGGCGATGCAAAGCACGACCAGAGCCACCCAGAAAAGGTTGACCCACCGGGCTTTGATCCGCCGCCCTTGCTCCAACGGTTCGTCGAACGGCAGAAGCAGCGGCGTGGCCCGCTCCAGTTCGGCCAGTTTCGTTTCCAGCCGCCCGATCCGCAATGCGAGTTCATCGGCCGCGGCGGCAAACGTCCTCCGGACGTTCTGGACTTCGCAGATTCCCAGCGTCACGTCCTGGAGTGTCGCGGCCCTGAGGTGGTCAAGGGATTCCTTCACACTGCCAGGCGGGAGCCTCACATAATCATTGGTGGCGCCACGTGGCGGAAATCTCAGTTTGAGAAGGTCTAGTCTTCCAACTTCCGGTTCGAGTTGATGAACGGCCAGCAGAGCGCTCCGAGGAAGTAGGATCCGACCATGGTAAACAGGAATATGTTCCAGTCGCCGCCGGTATGCTGGACGATGAAACCTCCGATGGTCGGAGCCAGGATGCCTGCGGCGTTGCCCATCATGTTCATCGAGCCTGAAAGCGTACCGGCATACTTTCCGCCGATGTCCATGCAGGCTCCCCATGCGCCGGGCATCACGATGTCGTTGCAAAAGCTGGCCATGCCCATGGCGATCATTCCGTAGAGCGGATCGTTCAGCACGGCGGAGATGAGGAGAAAAACCGATCCACCGAGGAATCCGGTGACTCCCAGGATTCGCCGCGCCCTGTCGAGTGACCCCACCCAGCCTGACAGGGTCTTCGAAAAGAAGCCCGAGATCATGCATCCGATACCGCCGAACAGCAGCGGAAAGATGGCATAGCCGGCGCTTTCGTTCATCGACAGGCCGCGGTGCTCCTGGAGGTAGGTCGGCAGCCAGGTGATGTAGAAGTACCAGGGATAGGTGATCAGGAAATACTGCGCCCAAAGCAGCCAGACAGATGGAGTGGACACAAGCTTGCCCCAAGGCACGTCGCCATGGCCGGATGCTGTGTCGGATGATGCGGCCAGCAGGGCTTTCTCAGCGTCGTTCAGTGACGGATGATCCTGCGGGTTGTCACGGTACCAGCGGTAGAAGAAAAAGCCCCAAACCACCCCCAAGCCGCCAAAGACGTGGAAAACGTCGCGCCAGCTCATGTAGGTGAACATGAAAGCGAACAGCGGAGGCGTGAAAGCGCCGCCCCACCGGGCGAAGCTCCACATGATGCCCTGCGCCCGGACCCGCTCATGCGCCGGCAGCCACGTGGTGAAGGCCTTGGTCAGGTTGGGGAAGCAGCCCGCTTCGCCGGCGCCGAACAGGAACCGCGTTACGGCCATCGATATGAAATTCCACATCCAGCCGGTGGCGGCGGTGAAGAACGACCACCACAAGACAATGCGTAGCAGCACGCGGCGCGGTCCCATCCAATCTCCCATCCATCCGCCTGGGATCTCGAAGATGGCATAGGCCAGCGCAAAGGCCGTGAAGATGCCGCCCATCTCGGTTTTGGTCAGACCCAAGTCCTTCGTGATGGCTGGCGCGGCCTGCGAAATCGCCACGCGGTCGATATAGGAGAGCACGGCCAGAGTGACGGCAAAGACGATCACCCAATACCGGGCGCGGGTCGGCGTTTGTGTCTGGTTCAACGTGGAGACTCCTGTCGCTTCGTCTGAGGAACCCATCGGATCACAGACCGTGGCCTTCAGGCAAGCTCGCAGCCGGATTGCTCTGGCTGCTCGCCAATCTCGCGGCTAATCCAGGCGAGATAGTCAGGCAAACCGTCAGAGATGGGGAGTATGACCAGTTCGGGCGTCTCGTAGCTGTGGACGGCCCGGATCTCAGTCTTGAGACGTTCTGCAAGATGTGCCGAGGATTTGATGATCAGCAAGAACTCGGCATCGTCCTGAACGGCGCCCCGCCAGTGGTATAGGCTCCTCACCGGCCCAACAATTGACACGCACGCCGCGACTCGCTTTTCGAGCAGCCGGCGGGCGATGAGGCCGGCTTCCTGCTCGCTTGCGCATGTGCTGAAGGCAACGATTTTCCCGCTCATGCCGCCTCCTTTCCACTAACGAAACTGGACTATTTCAACCGTTTCACTGGACTCTCGGCCCAGAAGGGATTATAAACATAGTCTTAGGGCAATGTTTGAGTGATGACAACGCTCTTGCGACAGCTCGGCATCCTGGCGGCGTTTCTGATGGCCGGTTTTTACGTATTGGCCATCTTCGCGGGTCCTAACGGCTGGCCGGCGATGATGCAACGGCGCGAGGAGCTTCACCAGATCGAACGCCAGAACGACGAACTGCGGCAGCAGATCCAGCGGGAGGATGCGACGATCCGCGAACTCGAGGAGGGCGGTCCAGCGCGTGAGCGGGTGATCAGGGAGCAGACCAAGAAGCAAAAGCGTTCCGAGACCACCATCTACTTCGAGGAGCCATCCTCGACCGACGCGCAATAGCCTCTCTATTGGCCGCGCACTTGAAACACCCTGCCAGCAAGGAAACCGCACGCATGCGCCGTCCGGGAGGCTCCAGGGGCGTTAGTTAAGATCGATCCCGTCGCCAACGGCCGCATGGCCCGGTATCGACACCGGCAACCGGCCGCGGACTTTCGCCTTACCCAACAACGCATCCAGCACGGCGCTCTCGGAAGGAGAAGAGGTGGAGAACGCCGCCAGGAATGCGCTTACTCCGGGAAAGGCGCGAAGCAGATAAGGATTACCAAACGACACGTAGGCCACGGGGGTTGTTCCCGCCAGCAGACGCGCCATGAAGGCCGGGTACTCGCCTGCCAGCGCGACATTGCCGCGATAGGCCGATGCGGTCACCCAACTGGCCACGACCGCTGCCCGGCATTGTGACGACGCGTCCGCGGCCGCTGTGAGTTCGGCCAGCGCCAGATCTGGATCAAGCAGCCGCACCTGGGCGCCTGGGGCGCGGCGCCGGATCTCGGCGGCCAGATCGCGTCCCTGAGTGGAGAACCGGCTGCCCGACAACAAGTAAAAGCACGTCTTCGACGGGTCGCGGAGCGGCAGCAGATTGTCCTGGTTGCGGACCAGCGTCAGTGCGGATTGCGCCGCCTTCGCCGCCAGTTCGCGGTCCTCCGGGGTATTTAAGCCATCGGCTAGTCTTTCAAGATCCGTGAAGCGGCGCCGCGCTATGCCCAGCCGAGCTTTGGCTTCCAGGACTCGCATCACGCTCGCCTCAAGCCGGGCCCGGCTGATGCGGCCCGATTTGACCGCCTCCACCACGCCGTCCACCGCCTTCTCGGGATCGGCGGGAATCAAAAGGATGTCGGCGCCGGCGAGCAGACTCCGCACGGCCGCCTCGCCGGGCGGAAACTGTTTGGTCAAGCCCTGCATGTCCATGGCGTCAGTTGTGACAATGCCCTTGAAACCGAGTTCCTTCCGGAGCAAGCCGGTCAGAATCGCCGGCGACACGGTGGATGGGATCCTCTCCGGTTCGAGCGCGGGCACGGCCAGGTGGGCCGTCATCACCGTATCCACACCGGCGGCGATGGCGGCCCTGAACGGCGCCAGTTCAACACTTTCCAGCCGCTCACGAGAGGCCTCCACAACGCCCAATCCGATGTGTGAATCCGTGGCGGTATCGCCATGTCCGGGGAAGTGCTTCACCGTGGTCAGCACGAGGGCCCCGTCCGCGGACCTGGCTCCTTCAATGAACGCCGTGACGTGCCTGGACACCAGCGCCGGGTCTTCGCCAAACGAACGGATGTTGATGATCGGATTGTCGGGATTGTTATTGACGTCCGCCACTGGCGCATAGACCCAGTGCACGCCGAGAGAGCGCGCCTCCCGGGCCGTGGCCGCGCCCCAGGCGCGGGTGAGCGACAGGTCGCCGGCCGCCCCAAAGGCCATGGCATGCGGGAACTCGGTCGTGTCGGCCAGGCGCATCGAAGAACCGCGCTCGAAGTCGCCTCCAACCAGCAGCGGCAGTCTCGCCAATCGCTGCATCCGGTTGAGGAAAGCGGCGACATCGTGCGACCGGGCCTTCTCCACGGCGCCGTAGCGTACTCTATTGAGCAGAATCAATCCGCCCACCCTCAATTCGCTCACCAGCCGCTTGTAACGCGCGTAATCAGGGCTTTGTGAGTTCAAATCGTCGCCATAGAAGGGCACGATCACGAGTTGAGCGGCCTGCTCCCTCACGGACAGGGATTTCATCCAAGCGTGTGCGGTTTGACGGGCCGTGTTTGCCTGTTTCGGCGCGGCCGGCGCCAGCAGCCCTGCGAAGAGAACGAGAACAAGGAGGCGCATCAGGCTGTGCCGGCCTGCCGGCGGGCTTTTGGGTTCGGAGCGGCGGTTCTGGGCCCTTTGCGGCGGACTGCGCCGCTCAAATGACGGTTCACCGCCCTGACCAGATGGGCCACTTCGTTGGCGCTCTTCATGATCACCACGTCGGCGCCGGTGTTGCCTTCTGTCAACCCCAGCGCATCGACGAAACCGGACAGCAAAATCACGGGCACGGCGGGCGAAACTGCCCTGATCTGCCGAATCAAATCCACTCCGGTTTGTTCCGGCATTTTGTAATCCGTTACCACCAGTTCGAAGGGTTCACCCATTTGAGCGGAGGTGGTAATCAACTCGATCGCGTCCTTTGGGCAGGACACGCACGTCGTGGCGTATCCCAACTCCTCCAGTACGGCGCGCCGGGCCGCCAGGCCAGACCGGTTGTCGTCGACAAGCAGTATGCGGGGGGCGGGTTTCTGGTTGGCCGGCCTTTTCAAACTCATGAGCGAAACGAAAACGTAACAGAGCGGAAATTGCCATGTCAACAGGGCTGTAATAGATTCATTGAAGGGCACATCGAGTTCTTGACATCGATGGCCGCCGGGTGTATGGCTCCGCTATTCGACCGCGCGCGGGGCATTGTAACCGGTCTTAGCGACGATGGTGTACTTCATCGGCTTGCCCTTCTCATCGGTGATCCGCAACGGCTCCCCCGTGGGCGCCACGAGTTCGACCTTGATCTTGCGGTACTTTCCGTCGCGCGCAATATTAGTCGGGCTGTAGGAGAGCGTGTAGGTGTTGCGTAACGCCTCTGAGATCTGGCGGAAGATGCCGCCATACTCACCCAGGAAGCGCGGGAACCAGGCCTGGCCGCCGGTCTCCTTCGCAAAGGTACGCAGTTGGTTGTCGGCCTGGAGGAAGTCCAGGCGCGCGATGGAACCCATATAGCCGCGTGAGTCGTAGTATTCGCGTAAAGCCTGCAACGTCCCCATGGCATAGATGGGCACTCCGGCGGTCTGAAGCTTGCGCCGCGCTTGGTCGAAGGTGATCTTCGAGAAGGTATCCATGCCCGAGCCGATGTAGAAGATCGCCTTGCGGCCCTCGATCTCGGCCATTCGGTCGGCGACGTCCGTCAGCGCATCGTACAGGTTGGATTCTGAGAATCCGGGAATGCGCAGCCGGGCCAGAGCTTCCTGCGTATCTCTGCGGTCGGTGGAGAAGTCGGACAGGATTTCAGGGCGCAGGTCGAAGGCCACCACGGCAACGGTGTCTTCAGGCTTCAACGTTTCAAGGAAGCTGTAGCAGGCTGTCAGAGTCTCCTGCCAGCCCCAGGACCAGTACTGCTGGAACAGGTTCGAGAACTCGATCACCATGGCAATGGTCATCGGCGATTCGCCGGTGCTGAAGCCGGTCAACCTCTGCGGGACGCCATCCTCCAGCACCCGGAAATTGCCGGCCGGGATGCCGGGGATGAAGCGGCCTTTATTGTCCAGGACACCCACATCAACGGTCACCGAGAGCGTGTCGGCGCGGAACGTCGGAGCCTGTTCGTCCACCCTGGCCTGCTCGGCCTTGCGCATCTGGGAAGGGATTTTGGGTTGTTCGGCGGGTGGGGGCGCTTCGCCTTGCCGAGGCCGGGGCTTTGCAACAGCATCGCCGGATTCCTTCTTAGGACCCTGCTGAGGATACACCGCGATGCTGAATATAGCCAACGCGGCGGCGGAGAAGATGACGGCTCTCAAGGCTCTGTTCATACACGAGTCTCCCCTGGGCGGATTCAGTTCATGATACTCGATCCCGCAATTTATAGATGGATAACGATTGTCTTAAGTTGCAGAACGAAGCGGCGGCGGCCACCGCGGTTCGCCGTGAGTCGAGTCACGGCCCCAGTGGCGCCCAACAATCACGCCGCAAACGAAATGGATGCAGCCATTTACAGACGTGACGCGTCTACAAGGGCAGAGCCGCGGCTTGGGCGGCGGTTGTTATACTTGACGAGAGGGAGATTACACCCGGTCCGAGACCTCCAGTCGAACGGGTGATCCGAACAATGAATCGCACCTTTAAGAACGTACTGGTGACAGTGTCGGGCATGCTCGTCGGACTGTTGCTCGTGGGAGCCGTGCTGGGACAGAACCCCGCGGCGCAGGCCAACGAGCCGTACCGGCACCTGAACGTCTTCACCGAAGTCTTTGCGAGGATCAAGTCCGACTACGTCGAAGAGCCGGACATGAAAAATGTCACCCTGGGCGCTATCAACGGCTTGCTGGTTACTGTGGATCCCTTCTCCAGCTACCTGGACGCGAGCCAGTACAAAACGTACCTAAAGGCAAAGGAAGAGAAGAAAGCGGGCCTCGGCCTGATACTTTCGCGCAAGTATAGCGCCGAACTCAGCGTCGTCGATGCGATCCCAGGCTCGCCCGCGGATCAGGCGGGCTTGAGCACCGGCGACATCGTAGAAGCGATCAACGGCATCTCGACGCGGGATATGCCGCTGGCCTACGCCGATGTCATGCTAGAGGGCGCGCCCGGCTCAACCATCGAACTCACGGTTCTCCGGATGCGCCGTCCCGAACCGACCAAGATCGCCCTGACGCGCGCCATCATCGCCCCGCCGGCGATTTCCTCAAAGATGATCGACCAGGATACCGGTCTGGTCGTGGTGCAGGATCTCAGTTCAGGGAAAGCCGCGCAAGTGGCCGCCAAGGTGAAGGATCTCGAGCGGCAGGGCATGAAGAAACTGGTGCTTGATCTGAGGCATTGCGCCTTGTCGGACGCCAGCGAGGGAGCCGCGCTCGCTTCGTTGTTCCTGAACAGCGGCGTCATCGCCACCATTGAGGGGCAGAAATACGGATCCGAGACGATTAAGGCGGATCCCGCCAAGGTCGTTTGGAAGGGCGACATGGTGGTTCTCACCAACCGCGGTACCATGGGCGCGGCTGAGATCGCTGCCGCCGCGTTGCAAGACAATAAGCGCGCCAAAGTGGTTGGAGAACGCACATATGGCGACGCGGCTGTGCGCAAGGCGATTCCCACCGGCGACGGCGGCGCATTGCTGCTGGCTGTGGCGAAGTATAAGACGCCGGAAGGAAAAACGATTCAGGAAGCGTCGGTAACGCCGGCGTTCCCAGTTGTGGGTACCGAACCCGAGACCGAGCTTGATGACGAGGATGAAGCTGCGCCTGCCGCCACCCCCGAGCGGCGGCCCGATTCGTCAAAGACTGGCGAAGATGCGATCCTGAAAAAAGCGTTGGATGTTCTGAGCGGGAAGGCTGAACAGGCCGCGGCCAAGAACGGACCCACGGTCACGCCAGGCCAGCCAAGAGTTTTGGGGCCTCTGAACGTGCCACAAAAGCAGTAGGCAATCAGGCTCAGGCGCCCCGGATCAATGATCGAAGAGAGTGTGAGGTTGAGCTGATATGCCGTTGTATGAATATAGGTGCGCGAAGTGCGAGGAGATCATAGAGAAGATCCAGAAGTTCTCGGATGCCCCGCTTGAAGTGCATGAAGGTTGCGGCGGCGAACTGGAACGTCTGCTGGGAAAGCCGGCGCTGCAATTCAAGGGCAGCGGGTTCTACATCACCGACTACAAAAAGTCCGGTGCTTCAACGGCCTCCAAGAACGGGAAGCCAGCAGAGTCGAAGTCGGAAACCAAGGCAGAATCCAAGCCCGAGGCCAAGACTGAATCCAAGGCCAGTTCCCCGGCCCCAGCGCCGGCAACAGCCAAGTAGGGCCCTTTCCAATCCCTGAGAGATTGTGACGCTCTGGCCGCGCGAGACACGCGCCGCCAGGCTTACCCTCCGGTTGCTCTGTTTCCGCAGCCACTCCCAGCCGATTGTTTTCCATCTCTCGATGCTGGATGATCGAAAAGTCCCATCTAGGAGCTTTTCAATCATGCATGAACCATCGCGTAGGGCATTCGTACTCACGGCGGCTTCGGCGGCCCGTGCCGCCGGCGCTTCGGACAAGATTCGGATCGGAGTGATAGGAAACGGCGGACGCGGGCAGTATCTGATGAAGGAACTGCTGCGCATCGGCGGCGTCGAGATCGCCGGAGTCTGCGACATCTATGACGTTCGCCGTGATCAGGCGGCGCAGATCGCCGGCCCTGGCGCGGAGAAGTACCACGACTACCGTCCGATGCTAGACCGGAAGGACATCGATGCCGTCATCGTGGCCACACCGGACCACTGGCACGCGCCGGCGGCCGTCGATGCTCTGAACGCGGGCAAAGACGTCTATGTCGAGAAACCCATGGTCCACACGCCGGCTGACGGCCAGGCCATCGTCAAGGCAGTCCGCGCCAACAAGCGGGTCCTTCAGGTGGGGACACAAGGGCGCGGCATGAAGCAATACGCAGAGTGCAAGGAGCGCTTCGTCGATTCCGGCGTCATGGGCAAGACCGGGTTCGCCCGCACCTGGTATCTGTCCAACTCCGGATACGTTCTGGAAGCGCCGAAGGGCTTCGAGCGCAAGCCCGAAGGCCTCGACTGGGACCGCTGGCTGGGCCGCGGACCGAAGATCCCCTGGGATCCCGGCGTCTACTTCAGTCCGTATAAGTGGTTGCACTACGACGGCGGCATGATCATGGGCATCGCCATCCATGTCGTCGACACCGCGCACTTCATGCTCAACCTGAAAGCGCCCTCGTCCTGCGTCGCCGGCGGTGGCATCCATTTCTATGACGATGGCCGCGACACGCCCGACGTTGTCACCTTTATCCTCGAATACCCACAGAAACTGACCATGACGTTCACCGCCGAGTGCCTCTCAGCGCCCGGCGTGCGCACCAGCGCTGGCGTCGAACTGCGCGGCACCGGTGGAGTCAACTTCATCGAACGGTACACCCGCCCAGGGGAGATCTCCTGGACCTACAAGCCCAACGCCAAATTCTCGAAGACCCCGGAAGCGCAGGGCGAAGGCGTCGGCCCGTCGGCCGAAGTGATACTGAAGGACTGGCTGGAAGCGATCAAATCGCGCAAACGCACCCTCTGCAATGAGGAGGTTGGATACTACTCCACGATGGCCTGCTTCATGGCCCTGGAAGCCTACCGCACCAAGGGCCGGGTGACTTGGCAAAAGTCCTGGGATCTGCCCGCCTGACGGGATAAGCCCGCGCGCGCCTCCGGCGATCCTTGCAAGCCCGGTTCGGGCGGACAGCTCGTCCGGTCCGGGAGCCTCGGAAGACAGCCTTCGGTCCACCGGCGGCTGAATCCGGCTAGGCCGAAGCGCTCGGCGCCGTCGAATTCGTGCCTCTGTCTCCGCATGGAATGCAGAGGTGGGACTGGCCCCGCATGGTGTTCGACGGGGGCATCTCATTGAAAATTTTCAGGACCGGACCGGCTGACCTTCGGCGAATGACCGGATCGCGACTCGGTTCCGCGTCTCGTGAGCCGGCCTCATGACCTATCCACTTTGTGTCAACCTGAACCGAAAGAAGCATACAGATAGTTACTTTTGATCGAAAGATAGTCTATCTTGGTATATCGTTTCGCTTTTTTCTATTTTGAGTCATTTTGTGATACTCTCAACGCAGGTCAACTGGCGGCCTCGATTGCCGCCAATCTCACTTGCGATGAGGAACAATGCTTCGAAATCTCCGTTTGATCGCACTCGCGGCTCTGATCGCCGCGATCCCAATCCACGCGCAGGAAGTCCGGGCCAGCTTGGCCGGAACTGTCGCTGATCCATCAGGAGCGCCGGTCGCCGGCGTCTCCGTTGTCCTGACCAGCGTTGAAAGAAACGTTGCGACAACCACCCAAACCAACGAAATGGGCAACTACCTGTTCCCGTTCGTCATACCGGGCACTTATAACCTGACAATCGAACGCTCAGGCTTCAAAAAGTATTCCCGCCAGAGCATCGTCCTCCAGGCACAGGACAAGGCCCGCGCCGACGTCATTCTCGAAGTCGGCGATGTCACTCAGAGCATCAGCGTCGAAGCCGACGTCTCACAGCTCCAGACAGAAACCGCCTCTCGCGGCCAAATCATCTCCAACCAATTGATTTCGCAACTGCCCACGCAGGGCCGCAACCCGTTCCAGATCGCCTGGGCGATGCCAGGCGTGGTCAAGGCCGGCGACTGGCGCTACCTCCGCTCGTTCGACATCGGCGGCACCACCGGCTTCTCCATCAACGGCGGCAAGAAGGGCGACAACGAAGTGCTGATCGACGGCATCAGCAACGTCCGCGGCAACCGCACCGTGGTCGGCGTGCCGACGATGGAAGCCGTGCAGGAGTTCAAGGTTCTCACCAATACGTACGACTCTCAGTACGGCCGCACCGGCGGTGGTATTGTGACCATCGTTTCTAAGTCTGGCGGCAACCAGTTCCACGGCAGTCTCTTCGAGTTCTTTCAGTCCGAGGAACTCAACGCCAACCAGTCCGAATTGAACAGCGCCGGCAAGGTAAAGCCGCCAATGAACATCAACACCTATGGCTTCCAGGCCAGCGGCCCCGTCTTCATTCCGAAGGTTTATGACGGGCGCAACAAGTTGTTCTGGCTGCTCACCTACGAAGCCATGCGTCAGCGTTCAGCCGATCCTGGGTCGGCCAACTTCCCGCTGGACGAGTGGCGTACAGGCAACTTCTCGACCCTCTATAACGCTCAGGGCAGCGCGGTCACGATTTACGACCCATTGACGACAACGGCAGCGGGTACGCGAACCGCCTTCGCGGGCAACATCATCCCGAGTTCGCGCATCAACCCGGTCGCGGCAAAAGTGATGACGTACTACCCCTCTCCGAACGCTCCCGGAACGGGCCCGGCTCGCATCAACAACTATATCTACCCCTCCCGCTGGGTGGCCGACATGGACGCCTGGAACGGCCGTCTCGATTATCGGATCAACGACAACAACACCCTGTACTTCCGCTACGGCCAAAACCCCTTCTCCGAATACCGCGGGCTGGTATGGGATGGGTCGAATGCGGCGGAACCCACCGGCAACGCCCCGCTGCTGCGCAATGGCCGCAACTGGGTCATGGACTGGACCTCAATCCTCAGCTCGACGATGACCTTTAACCTGCGCGCCGGCCTGGCCCGCTGGGAGACCACCGGCGGGTCGAGCTTTGGCGCGGGTTTCAATCCTTCGCAGCTCGGCTTCGCACAAGCTCTGGTCTCTCAGCTGACCAAGTATCAGTACCCCGAGTTCTCTTTCAGCACCTATCAGAGAATCGGGAGCGGCGGCAGCGTGATCAATTCCTCGCCGTCTGACAGCTACACGTTGCAGCCGAACTTCAACAAAGTCTTCGGCAATCATACGTTCAAGTTCGGCGGCGAAATCCGCCGCTACAACGACCTGACCAACAATCCTGGCGCATCGAGCGGCGTTTACAGCTTCACTGCTGCCTGGACCCAGGCTCGCGCGCTCCAATCCGACGCCGTCAGCGGAAACGACTTCGCCTCGTTCCTGCTCGGCTACCCCGCCAGCGCCTATGTCGACCGCAACATCGACCCGGCCTACCGCAACCACTACTTCGCCGGATTCTTCCAGGATGACTGGCGTGTCACCAACCGCCTGACCCTGAACTTCGGACTGCGTTACGACTACGAACAGCCCATCGTCGAGCGCTACGACCGGATGCTCGGCGGCTTCGGTTACAACACCGCCAGTCCGATCGCTTCACAGGTGTCCGGCCTGACGCTGGTCGGTGTCCCCACCTTCGCGAACCTCAACGGCCAGAGCCGGTACGCATTCGCCACCGACAAGAACAACTGGCAGCCGCGCATCGGCGCCGCCTACCGGCTTGGCGACAAGTGGGTGATCCGTGGCGGTTACGGCCTTTACTACCTCGGCCAGGCCGAACGCGGCGACGCAACCGGCTTCAGCCAGCGCTCGAATGCAGTGGTGTCGACCGATGGCAACCTGACGCCCGTGGTCAACCTCACCAACGCTTTCGCCAACCTGAACAACGGCCAGTTGCTCAACCCTGTCGGTAACTCGAAGGGCGCTTCGAGCTTCCTCGGCGAGTCGTTCAGCGGCAACTACTACAACCGGCCCTTGCCCTACAGCCACCAGTTCTCGTTTGATATCCAGCGCGAACTGCCCGGCAACATGCTCGGCGAGATCGCCTATGTCGGCAACGTTACCAAGAAGTTGCCGGTCAACGTCAGTGGCGTCAACGCCGTCGCCGAGCAGTACCTGAATCGCCGCACGTCGGCTGGCGTGATCGACACCGCCTGGTACACCGAGCGGATCGCCAACCCCATGGCCGGCCTGATTCCAAACAACGCCAGTCTGAACGGCGCAACCATCGCCCGCCAATTGCTGCTCTACCCCTATCCGCAGTTCTCCGGAATCAACATCAACAACCTGCCTATCGGCGGCCAGAACTACAACGGTCTCCAGACCCGTCTCACCAAACGAACCTCGGCCGGATTCACCTTCGTCGCCAGCTACGTTTGGAGCAAGACCCTGGAACAGTTGAACGTGCTGAACGCGCAGTGGGTGAATCTCAGCAACATCGACAGCATCCCGGTCGAAAACCGTTCCGCGACCGAGACCGATATCCCGCACAAGTTCTCCTTCGCGGGCGTGTATGAGGTCCCCTTCGGCCGCGGCCGCCAGTTCGGCTCCGGCATCAACAGGTTCGCCGACGCGATACTGGGCGGCTGGCAGGTCACTGCCAACCTCACTCTCCAAAGCGGCTGGGCGATGGACTATCCCAACGCCAAGCAGGCGGTGGATGGCGACGGCCGTCCGACGGAAGCGCAGAAGGCCGCCGGCTACCTGTTCAACATCGATCTCTGGAACAACCCGGCCACCGGCAAGCGCGTCGCTGCCCAAGAAGCTTTCACCCTGCGTGACTTCCCCACCCGGTTCGCTCGCGCCCGCGTCCCTGGCTACAAGAACATCGACGCCTCCATCGCCAAGAACTTCGCCATCACCGAGCAGGTGAAGCTCCAGTTCCGCGGCGAAATGGTCAACGCAACCAACACCCCCTGGTTCTCGCGTCTGGCCAGCAACGCAACCAACGTCACCAATGCCAACTTCGGCAAGCTGGACATCACCCAGCGCAACCTGCCGAGGTTTATCAAGCTCGTACTGAACCTCACCTGGTAGCCAGTACGTGACCCGAGAGGGCGGTGGTCACCCCCTGACGCCGCCCTTTTTCTTTTTTGTCATTGAATTCCGTGGCAACCGGCAGATCCAAGCGGTATGCTTGCATTCGCCATGTCCCACCCTCACGCTGGACTCCCCACCGTCGCCCACCACTTCGTCACCACAGCCTTCACCCTCGACGGCTACCGCATCACCCGGAATCTCGGCATCGTCCGCGGCATTGTCGTCCGCTCCCGGTCCGTTTTCGGCACCATCGGCGCCAGCCTCCAAACCATCGTCGGCGGCAACATTACGCTTTTCACTGAACTCTGCGAAAAGACCCGCAACGACGCCTTCGAAATCATGCTCGCCCACGCCGCCCAGATGGGCGCAAATGGCGTTATCGGCGTCCGATACGACGCCAACGAGGTGATGTCAGGCGTCACAGAAGTACTGTGCTACGGCACGGCCGTGATTGTCGAACCGAAGTAGGCGGGAGAGCCGCTATTTCTTGCCCCTGGTCTGCGGCTTCCTCCCGATCGAATCCAGCCACACCTCGATATTGGTGAAGCCCCCAGGCTTGGCCGCCAGGCTGGCGTCCTTGGCATCCTTCGGGTCGAGTCCGTGACTCCTTTCCCACTCGTCCGGCATCCCGTCACGGTCGCTGTCCGACGGCGGCGGCGCGGAGCGGTACTCGGGCCAACCTCCCACTTCCCACTGCGAATCGATGATTCGCCCCGCCCCGCTTCGGACCGCGGCCACTACTCTCGCATCCACAGCATCCCGTGCCGGTATTGTCGCCCCGGCGCCCTCCAGCACGCGCAGAAGTTCGGTCCGCGCGTCCTTGGCTGTGATCCCCGGCGTCTCGGCAGGACTGGCCAAAATCTCCACCGGCTTGAGGAACCATCTGTCGAAACCCGGCATGCCTTCGACGACATTGCCTGCCACGAACGCCTTGATCGCATACTTCGCCGTCGGACCGAACATCGCCTGCAGATTCGTGTCCCGGCCTGGCTTGATGTAGTTCCCCACATAGTTGATCGTCACCGTCTCGCCGATCACGTTCCCGCCGCCCGGATTGTCGATCACATTGCTCCTGACATCGATCACTGGATAAGGCGGCCGGCCGTAATTGTCCCCCGGACGCGGATTCCGGCTCGAGTTCGACGCCCACAGGTTGTGATGCAGGCTCACCCCGCCCGATGCCCGCACCAGCGACCCGTAGCCATGCGCCCCCTTGCCGTGCACGCTGCGATTCAGCGCCTCGCTGATAATTGACCATTGCACGGTGACATCGGCGATGTTGCCCGACGGCGACAGATTCTCGTCCACGGCCCAACTCACCGAACAATGGTCGATGATCACCCGCCGGCTGGTGCCGCCGATCGCCAAGCCGTCCACTTCCTTGCCGGAAATATCGCCCGGCCGCGACCGGATATGCCGCACCACCACGTCGTGCGTGTCGATCGACAAACCATTGCGTTTCAGACAAATGCCCGCGCCAGGCGCCGATTGCCCCGCAATCGTGATAAACGGCTCAATGATCCGGACCGGACTCTGCAAGTCGATCAGGCCCGATACGCGGAACACGACGATTCGCGGCCCCTTCGCCTCGCATGCCGCCCGGAACGATCCCGGTCCCGAATCGTTGAGGTTCGAGACAATCAGAACTTGTCCGCCCCGCCCGCCCGGCGTGTCCGCGCCAAAGCCCTCGGCGCCCGGAAAGGCCAGCACGACGCCGTCCGCCTCCACCGTCACGAGTGCAACCAGCAGGCTCAACAAAGCGATGCCAACAGCGGAAACTCTCATCCTTCCATACTCCCCTTTTTCGGCCCAAGTGGCATCCGCAATCTGCCGGTGGTGATTTGGTAATCACTCGTTCAGCGCTGGCCCAGTTCGTTTGGTCGCGGTTTCACGCACCTTGCACCGGCCGCGCCGCACTTTCGGTCACGCGATTACGCGGGAAATTTTCCTACTGAAAACAAACCACTTACTGGTGATTCTTCCCGCCGGTGGACATGAACTGCGCTTGCGCGCCGTGTATATTCCGGCTGGGGGTGCTCCCCCGAAGGAGCGGCGCCGGTGCCTGAAACCATCTACAAGTTGCAGCCCGACAGAACCATTCATCTGCGCGGTTTTGACCATTTCGGCGCGGCCGCCGCAATACACTCCGCCTCACCAGGCGGATTCGAGGTCAGCGGCGTGTTCCGCGACGCCGCCGATTTCGCCGTCGTGGTCCTATATGACGCCGACAATTACTTCGAGCACCCCCGCCTCAAGTACTTGCCCAACTTTGATTTCGACGGTCTCACCTTGCGGTTTGACCTCACCTGCAGCAACCTGATGCCGATCGATTCCCGTAAGTACCCCACCATCGACTGGCCCTTCCTCGACGTCGTCCCGGAAGTCGGAGACCCTGTCAAAGTCCGTCTCTCCGACTACGCCGAGGTCGTTTCCGACCCTGACCTCCCCGCCTGGGGCGAGTTCCAAATCCTCGGCGATTCCCTCGACGCCTGGGACCGCGTCACACTCTGGTATCAGAATCTGGCTTTCGACTACATCGTTCCCGGCAAGATCCGCACCGTCCATGAGTTTTATGCCGCCGGCGCCGGCGCGCAACACTCCATCGTCATCGCCGACCGCGCCTACATCTACGTGGAACAGGCCGGTGACGGATCTGCCGATGTCGCCGCCCGCCTCATCGCCATGGTCAACGGCTTGGAAGGCGGTTTACCGGCCGATCCCGACATCCTTGCCGCCGTCGGCGACCTTCCCTACAGGGTCATGCTCGAACGGAAGCTCGATACCGGCGAAGGAGTCCAAATCTCCGGCTCCGGCGGCGTGCTGGAAACCATCTACCATGTCAAGACATCGACGGTGGTCCAGGCCCTCTGCAATCAAATCAACTCGGCGGATTACGCTGCCGCCGAAACCCCGTTTTCGCTCAACGCTTCAATCACGGGGCCCGGCAGGCTCAGAATCTCCACCGTTGAAGGCGGCTACGATGCCAACTTCATCACCCTGTACTCAACGTCGAAGAACGACCGGCTGAAGACGGACCTCCCCGCGCTCAAACTGAAATACGGCAAAACGCAGTCCACGCTCCGGGTGACGCTCGATTTTGCCGCTCTGGGCCTGCCCCGCATCAGGAAGATGTGGATCACCCTGGCGCCGCGGCTGGCTGATGGCGCTGAATACACGGCGAAGGAATGGACCGCCGAGTTCACCAATTGGTCTGTCACCGGCCCCGAGGACACCCGCCGGCTCCAGGTGGCCGGTACGGGCAGCGTTCGCGTTTCGTCCATCGATAGCGCCTGCTCGTGGACCGGCAACTGGGAGAGTATTGACGGCTTCTACATGGACAACGCCGCCCGCCGCAGCCTGGAAACCGGCGACTCGGTCTCGATCCGTTACGTCTGCCTCCATCCACACCAACTGTGGCTTGGCACGTCGCTGGGAACAGTCGCCTCAACGGTGAGCGTGTCGCTTGACGGCAATGGAATCGCCCCGCTCAGCACCTTCCTGAATGAGACCGAGCCCGTGATCTCACGCCGCATGCTCTGCGCGGATGCGCCCGCTGGCGAACACGTCGTTACCTTGACCAACGCTGGCGGAACGTTCATCTTCGATTACCTCGAAGCCGCCGTTCCGGGTCCTGTCCCCGACCCGGCGCCGCAGCTCGACGACATTTCGCCCGCCTTGGATTACTCGACCGACCATACCTACAAACTGCCGCCCTCACGCATCTTCTGGTCCTTCGACCAGATGGGCTATGCCGGCCCCATGAATGAGTACCTGGGCGTGTTCTGGTGGAACGAGAGGGTCCGTGACTCAGGCGCCTTCCCGGAGCGGACTCTGGAATTCACCGGCGAGTTCGCCGCCGGAGATGCCGTCTGGGTCTCCATCAGCGGACAGTTGCTCGGCAAGACCGTCTTTCCTGGCGAATCCGCACAGACCGTCGCCGCCCATTTTAAGTACTTCATCAATGCGACCATGGCCGGCGTCTGGGCCGAGACCGATGGCCCCCGGCTGCGCGTCGTGGCCCGTTCGGCCGCCGAAGCCTACAGCAAATACACGGTGGCTGGCTGGGTGGCGCAGGCTCCCGGATCGACCGGCGGAGTCAGCGGCGGCGGCCCGATGTCTGCTGGATCAATGGGCGTCTGGATCGTCGACCCGGACGCCGAGAACGGCCTGAACCTCGCCGCCAGGGAGTGGCATAAGGACTTCTTTGCCCAGGCCGCCATGCGCACCCGCCGGGTGACCACTGCAATTTCGATGGAATTGGTCAATCCGCCTGCCCCGTTCGCCGCCCGCTTCCCCGACGGCCTGCCCGTGACAACCGATGTCGGATTCGCTGGCCTCCATTCGACCCATTGCGCCTTCCGCTCCGACGTTCTCGCCTACCAGTTGAAGGTGCTCACCCAGGTCGCCACTCTGATGGCCGAAGCCGGTCTCACGCCCAGCCTCCAATGCGGCGAGTTCACCTGGTGGTACTTCTCTAATCGCAATCCGTTGAATCCCAGTGGGGGAATGGGGTATTACGACAATGAGACGGCCGCCGCAGCTTTCTCCGCCCTCGGCCGGCCACTTCACATCTTCATTGACCCCAACGAAGACCCGCAGGTGAATTCCGGCGCGGATGCGCTCTTTCTTCGAAACCGCTTGCGCGACCACGTGGCCGCGTTGATGGCTGGAGTCCGGTCCGCCGTGCCGGACGCCCAGTTTGAGGTGCTTTTTCCCTACGATGTCAACCACCCTGTCCCCAGAGGCATTCACCAACTCGGCGGGCGCCTGAACTACTTCGTCAATCTGCCCGCCGAATGGGCCTACCCTGGTGGAGGCTTGGACCGGCTCAAACTCGAAATGCTTGATTTCGGAGCCTGGAGCCGCGATCTCGACCTTGTCAGGCTCTGCCTCCAATTGCCCGCCGAACTAGGGTGGCCAGGCGAAAAGGTCGGTGTGATGACCCCAATCTTCAGAGGCGGCTACCCTTGGTCCCGCGAAGTCGCCGCCGCTCAGCAGCAGGGTTATGTTTGCATCAACTTGTGGGCGTTCGACCACGTTTGTCTCTACGCTTTGACCCTTGACCGCGAGAGCCGCAGGGCCTCCTTCCAGGGCTAGGTTCTCCTCTTCGGTCTCGACCAAACACCCTAGACCTTAGACTTTCCACTGCCAACACTTAGGACGCACCTAGAAAAACACCTAGTAAGGTCTCATTCCCGGGCTTCGCTGTTATTATTCGGTCAAGAGAAGAATTACAGCTATGCGCTGTCAGAGATGTGGCAAAGCGATCAGTCCACTCCGGCAGCTCACCGATTGCGAGTTCTGTTGTGAGGAACACCGCCGACGGGGAGCGCTGGCGTCAGCCTCTGGCCTGCGCGAACTCGACTACGACGGTTCCGGCGTCTATCTGGAATCCGAAGCCAAGAGGATGCAGAAGACTTCCGCGGTTTCAGGCGCCGCGCTCGGTGTGATCCTGCTCATCGGTTCGGCTCTATTGCTGGCCGCGAAGCTCTGGCTGCCCGAATCGCCCGGCGGAACCATGGTTGCGAATCAGGATCTGACTGCCCCCATCGATGGTCTCCGCTCACGCGCTCCGGCAGCCGCCAACCGGTTCGCCGATTGGATCGGCAAGAAACTGCCAGGCGAGAGTCCGGTTAATGTGAGTTGGAGCGTGAAGAGCGGTCTGAGCGAGTGGACCGAGTCGCTCGGCCAGCGTGATTGGCGCCGCTCGGGTGCGCACATCAACCCAGGCTCGCTCCGGCTGTGGCGCCCAACACTCAACCGCAAGGACTACGACCTGACCTTCACCGGCATCATCGAACAGAAGGCCCTGAGTGTCGCCTACCGCGCCTCGAACGAGAACTACTACGCCACGAAGCTGAAGCTCTCCAAAGCGGGTCAGATCTCTGGCGCCAGCATCGCCCGGCTGGTGGTCAGCGGCGGCAAGGTCATCGACGAGCTCGAATTGCCCCTGCCCGTCATGCTCAAAACCGGCCACGCCTACCAGGTTCAGATCTCGGCCACGCAGGATCTCTTCGCCACGTATCTGGATGGCAATTTGATCGACGAATGGCACGACAGCCGCTTCAAGCAGGGCGGTGTCGGGTTCTTCAGCGACCTGGGGGAATCCGCCTCCATCTCGGACATTCACTTCCGCGAGCGCAAGGGGCTTCTTTCTCGTTTCTTCGCCACTTTCTTCTACATGCCCGCCGGCGTGACCCTCTTCTAATTCTGTTACTTACAAACGGCGGGAGTTCGTTTGGTCGAAGTTGGCCCGTGCGCGCGACCCCTTGGCCCGCACGATTCGCGCGCCGGATGTGGCGCGACCCGGCCGATTCGGGTATACTTGGTGGAAGGGATTCCCTGCGTTCCCCGTCACATTCCATTTGGAGTTCGTTATGTCGAAAGTCTGCCCTGTCACCGGAAAGCGACCCATCAGTGGGAACAGGGTCTCTCACGCCAACAACAAGGCCAAGCGTGTCTTTGAGCCCAATCTGCACGAGAAGCGCATCTGGTCGCCCGGATTGGGCCGCTTCGTGAGGCTCCGGGTCAGCGCCGCCGGCCTCCGCAACATCGATAAGCGCGGCATCGATACCGTGCTGGCTGAAATGAAAGCGAACGGCGTGAAGTTTTAGGAGATACAACAATGCCCCGCATCCTCATCCGCCTCGTCTCAACCGCCGGCACGGGCCACTTCTATACCACCACGAAGAACCCGAAGACCAAGACCGAAAAGATGCTGATCAAGAAGTTCGACCCTAAGATCCGCAAGCACGTCGATTACAAGGAATCCAAGATCTGACCCGCTCCGCTCCAGCGAGCGGATTCGAAAGCAGAACGGGCCACCCTTCGGGGTGGCCCGTTTTGTTCCTGCGCACTACTTCGATTTGTAGGCCACCACCGACGTGAGGCTATCCCGGTGAGCGGACGGATCGTAGTTGGCTTCGTCGAACGCTTCCAACAGCTTCTGCTCGGGTTCGGTGAGTTTTTGCCAGGCAGCCCGGGACGCGGCCCGGATTTTGTCGAATGAGCCCATGTCGGGCACCATCACCCATTGCGATACCCTACCCGGAGCGGAAGAGTGGAAGACTTCCACGTCGCAGCCGTAGGCGCAAATCGTGCCGGAGTTCACCAGTGCGTCCATCTCGCTCTTCCAATACTTCTTGAACAGGGCGACATCCTCCGAGACTTTACCGTTCTTGACCTTCTCCACCGTCATGCTGCCAAACTTCGGCATGCACGCCGAAGACGGCTTCGTCCCCATGACCGGCGACCGGACAATCAGGTCTGTGTGGGCGTTCATGTCGCTCATGCCTGTGAGGTCGGCCATGAGTTGGGGGTTTTTCTCGGCGAACGCATCAACCGCTTCATCGGCCTTGCCGAGGTCGGCCATATTGGCGGACGTGTACCAGAAGACGACATTCGGCGCGCCGGGGACGTGAAGGTAGTCGTTCTCGATGCCATAGGCGATGACAGTTCCGCTGGCGAAAAGCGTGTCGAGGACGGGCACAAACTGCTTGCCCTTGGCGACAAATGCTCCTACTTTGTCCAAGGGAACCTTGAACACTGAGACTTTCGTGACAGGTTGCGGTTGATCAGCCGGCTGCGCCAGAAGCGCGCCGGCGGCGAGAAGCGGCAAGATGAGCCTGCGCGCAGTTTGATTGAGTTGCATCCCTTTGGTTCCTCCTTTGGAACGGGTGGTGAAAGAATAGGCCAAATCTTGACGAAAGTAAACAGATTTATATGGGGAGGTCCAGTACCAGCAAGTGCAGCAGATGGAACTGGACTGGTGGCGGCGGCATGCCGCTGGAGCAAATCATAGACTATGGCTTTGTGGCCGCTGAGCGGGGAACGCCGGTCGTCATCGCGCCAAAGGGCGCGCGGCTTGGTCTGTCTCTCTCTGGAGGGAACCATCGAGCGGGCGGAACTGGAAGACCACTCCGGCGGCGGCATGCGGATCCGAACAAGCGCGCCTCTGTCGCTCGACGACATCCTCTACTGCGCCAGTCCTTCGCTGGCGGTCTGCACACGGGCGCGCGTGGTCCATCTCAAGCGAAGATTCTTTCGCCGGACAGCCGGCCTTCAGTACCTGGCATCACTCACTGACCTCGAGTAGATCCCCGGGCCAGCCCCGGCGCCAAATCTTGTCAAAGTGTTGGTAGCACGTCAAGATGTCCGGTCTAACTAGCAAATGAATTGTCCGGTATTGTCTGGCGGTATCGAGTTCGGCTAAGCTGGCACCGCCTGGACGGAGGGTAGAGCTCTGCGGGGACGCAACTCGAGCGCCGTTCCGG
>JARKOC010000380.1 GCA_029975915.1 Bryobacteraceae bacterium | reverse complement strand
CCGGAACGGCGCTCGAGTTGCGTCCCCGCAGAGCTCTACCCTCCGTCCAGGCGGTGCCAGCTTAGCCGAACTCGATACCGCCAGACAATACCGGACAATTCATTTGCTAGTTAGACCGGACATCTTGACGTGCTACCAACAGCCGCGCGCAGGCTGGAGCCGCCATGAAGCGCGGCTGCGCATGTGGCCGCGTGACCGGGTGCTGTCCGGCGACATCATCGTCGAGCAGAACATCCATGCCATCGACGTGGCCAACTGGTTCCTTGGCGGTCATCCGGTGAAGGCGTCCGGCATGGGCGGGCGCAAAGTGCGGATGAATTACGGCGATTGCTGGGACTATTTCGTCGTCACATTCTGGTACCCGAACAACGTGACGGTTGACTTCAGCTCCGCACAATTCGTCCGGGGCTACTACGACATTTGCGTCCGCGTCTACGGCCCCCTCGGCACCGTCGATTCTCACTACGGGCTCGGTCCGCGCTATGAAGTGGATCCGCGGCTGGATGGCTACGTCGGTATCACCGGCGCGAACCCCTGGAAAGGCGCCGACCGCGACAACACTTTCGACGACGGCGCTCTGGCCAATGTGAAGCGGTTCGTCGAAAGCATCCGCACGGGCAAGTTGCTTAACAACGCAGCCGAGTCAGTGGACTCAAACCTGGCCTGTATCCTGGCGCGCATGGCGGCCTACCGAGGCGGCACGGCGACTTGGGACGAGATGATGGACCTCAATATCAAGCTGGAGGCGGGCCTGAAGCTCTGAAGCCGCCGTGCGAGGCTGGCGGACGCATCAGCGCCAAGCCGTTTCAACCGCGCAGTTCCTCGATCAGCGTGCGATAGATGGCTCCATCTCCGCTGTACACGACGTAGTGCATGGCGAGCGTCATCAGCGCCAGGACGGTCAGGAACACAACCGCCGTCCGTTGCTCTCCCGCGGCTGTCCTCGCCGCGCTGCCTGGATACAGGGCATGCTGAGAATTGAGGACGCTCAGGCCGATATCCAGCCGGCGCGGGCCCTCCTGGTAGGTTCCGACGGCGGTCACTTCTTCCCCCGGAGCCACCAGGCGCTCGAAAAAGTTCCACCGCCGTTGACCGAGCCGGTCGAGGAAATGCTGATCCGATCCCTTGCCCGCCTCTATGTCGAGCCACTCTGCCGCCGCGCGGTTGATGCGGTCCACCGGCATGCTGCCCTCAGTGTTCGCGAAGTCGCGCTCAGCATCCGAGATACGGGCTTCGAGAATGTCCGGCAGAAGTTTCCAATCCGTGTTAGCCAGCTTACGTGCGGCCTGGCGCATGAACTCTGCGGCTGGCAGCACCGACTGCGGGAAGTGCTTCAGACTGGGGAATCCTGCCAGCAGGATGCGCCCATGCGCCGTTTCGAGCGCGCATTGGGCCATATCCATCCCCTTCCAGACCAGGCTGCGTTTCGTGCGCACCTGGCTCGCGGAATCCGGCGCGCTCGCCTTGTATTCAAACAAAACCGCCTCGCGGCGAGTGAACGGCGTTCTCGGGGCCGGACCGATGGACCGGATCATTCCCCCAATTCGAATCACTTGGCCCACCTGCCACTGCTCGGGAGGGGTCTGCGGTTGAGCATTCAACCGGCGCGCCTGGATCAGGCCCTGCACAGTTCCGGCCGTCATTGTGACGGCCACCGCCAGTGAGGCCGCGGCAATCCATGGCTCGGGCAGCCCTCGCCGGTCCAATGCCCGTTTCTCCAGAGCCCACGCCGCCGCCAATATGGCCAGTAGCAACAGACACCCCTTCAACATCCCAATCCTCCTCCGATCGCCATCTGCTTCCTGACTGCCCTTCTAAGGTTACTGACGTTGTGAAGAATATACCACCCTGCGCGCGGTGATCGCTCGTCGCTGAGGCCAAACAAGCAAAGTGGGCATCGTTCTGGCGCGTGTTGCCGTTACGTCCAGGCCAGGCGATTTGGCTTCCGCCGCAGAGCCGTTAGCAGGAAGGTCGTCGAAGTCTCCGCTGGCGCCACCGATGTTGTTGAGGAGAACATCTCGTGCGTCCACCAACCACGATCGAAGAGTGCGGGTCCCGGTGAGTGCTTTTCGAGAGAGAGTCCGGAGCACCACTGGAGCCACCGGCGTTGATGTGCGGCAGGTCATCCGGTTGGGTCACCATGCCGGGCGCCCACGCTCGCTGGCCCCGGTGCAGGCCATCGATTGGCATGAGATTGACTGTGGCTGAACCCATCCATCGCCGCCACATTTTGTGATTTAATGTTGTTCCGTGCGCCTAAATGGCGTTCCGTTCGTCGGAAGGAGACTTAACGTATGGGAAGGTGTGGAACTGGACCAAAGAAGACGGGAAGCGCGTCAAAAGCTGAGAAGACCGAAGCGGCCGCGACAAAGTCGGCCAAGAAGCCCACCAAGAAGAAATAAGAATAGACAACGCAAACCGCTGCCAAGCTCGCAAGGCTCCTTGACTGGGGCCAGGAAGGTGGGATGTCGCCAATCGGCAATGCCGGGAGACACGACTTGCCAATTCGTCTGGCGGAGAGGCAGGGATTCGAACCCTGGGTAGAGGTTTAAGCCCCTACGACGGTTTAGCAAACCGCTGCTTTCGACCACTCAGCCACCTCTCCGCAGAGGTTTTGGTAGGTCTACTGGAATCTTAGCACAACCGGGCCACGAGGCCCGTCGGTCATGCGGCTGAGGTACAGTCGGATGCGACGAGCCGTGTCCTTTTGCGCCGCCCGAAGTTTGGCCCAGACGGCCGATTTTAGGCAAATGCCTTGCGTAGCACGTCGTAACTCTTGGGAACGGCGATGCCTGGGTCTTCCTTGCCTTCCATCTCGAGCGACACCCAGCCCCGGAATCCGGCATTGCGGAGAATTTTGGCGATACGCGGGTAGTCGAGGTCGAGCGTGTACCACTCGCCGCCGCCATAGTAGGTCTTAGCCTGGACGATAGTGGCTTTCGGGGCGAGTTTGGCGATGCCGTCGTAGGGCTCCGGCGTGGGGTAGTTGCCGGTGTCGAGGTTCAAACCCAGCCAGGGCGAATTGACCATCGAGTGGATCTTAAGCAGGACGTCGATATCAGTGGTCAGGCCCCAGTGGTTTTCCAGGCACATCTGGACGCCCAACTTCTCGGCGTCGGGCAGACAGGCGTTGATGCACTCCACGCACCATGCGATCGCGTCGTCCAGCTTATAACCAGCCAGCGGCGGCTCGTTCCCTTTCACCTTCATCAGGTCGTCGAAGCTCGGTATCGTCTTCCACCGGCCCGAGTTGAGCCGCATAGCTGGGATGGCCAATCGCGCGGAGAGTTCCAGACAGCGGCGCGTATGGTCGATGTGCTTCTGACGCTCGGCCTTGTCGGGAAACACGAAATCCTGATGGATGGAGAGCATCGGAAAGGAGAGTCCCTGTTCGAAGGCCCGTTTTTTCAAATCGTTGACGTACGCAGGCGTCTCGTTGTCCATCTGCCGGTGGAGGATCTCGACACCGTCGAAACCGATCTTTGCCGCCGAATCGATCACCTTTTCAATCGGGTACTTCGGGTTGCGGAAGTGCCAATACGAATAGGTGGAAACCGCCAACGGGATTCGTTTTGCCGGGGGAGTGGCGGCGGCACGCAATGAAGGCAGCGGTAATGCCGCCGCGGCAAACAGAGACCGGCGGGTAAGAGACATATTAATAAGAACCTCCTGAACCCCCTCAGTTTAGCGGATCGGCAGCCGATCCTTTGATGGGGAGGCACCGTCTAAGGGGCCAATTTCAGGATCATCCCGGCGTTGGAACCGATCCAGAAGTGGTCGTCGCCAACACGGGCGATACGTGCGAAGCTGCCCTCAGCGCGATAGTCGACCTTCATGTCGTACCAGTCCTTGCCGTTCGGGCTGTAGATGGCCTTGATCTTTCCGCTTGGCGCGGCGATCCTAAGCCTGCCTGGTGATTCGACGCCCGCGAGCAGGATTCCGGCTTCACCGACCAGCGCCATGTCAGTGACGTGAATTTGCGCCCTGCGGAAGATGGGCTTGGTGCCTCCAGAGATCAAATCCAGACTGTTCACTTCCGAAGGCCAGTCGAAACCGTTGTCGTAGGTAATGAGACTGAGACCTCGCATCCCTTTCATGCGGACCTTGGTGAGATCGCCAAAAGCGGAAGTGATCACCGGTTTCCATGTGCGCCCCCCGTCATTGGTGACCATGGTAAAGACCACTCCGGGCAGCATACGGCTGCGGGTGGAACGCTCGGGGATCATCCATTCGGGCAGGTAACTGTTCCACTCCGTCCGGCGCCGGGATGTGCCGGCGAGCATGCCTTGCCTCGGCGAGACGAACTCAAGCCAGGAGAACAGCGTGTTGTCGCTGGTCAGTTTGAGTTCCAAACTTTCCTTCACCGGAGTCCACGACCTGCCGCCGTCGCTGGTCTCATAGAAGGTGTTGCCGAAGCCGAAGGCCCAGCCGCGAGAGGGGTCGATGAAATGGACACGCAGCATTTTGCGATCGGGCAGTTTGCGGCGGTCCCAGCGCGCGCCTCCCTCATCGGAGTACAGCAGGCGGTTTTCACAGACCAACCAGGCGTTGGCTTCATCAAGGACATGGAGCGAGTAGGCCCTGCGTCCGATCGACACCTCGTTCCACGTGGTGCCGCCATCCGTCGTCCGGAGCACAAGATGGTCTTTCACTTCGCCGTCTTTGAACTTCATGGCGGTGGCCATACCGCGCGCAGGACTGGTGAAATGGATGGAACCGAGTTCAAGCGATTCGCGATCCTGGTCGAAGAAGTAATGAATCGACCATTTCCGTCGTGCGAATGCCGGAGCGTCCGCACCAGGCGGCAACAATGCCCCCGGAGGCAGTTGGGCCATCTGAGTCCGCTGGGCCAGGACGGGCAAGCCTGCCACAAGACTGAGAAATGTTCTGCGGGTGGTGTACACGTCAGACTGGATCCTCATCTCTCCGGGCGATATGGCCGTGCGACATGACCAATTCCACATGACTGGCTTCTTCGATCGCAGTGGGGGACATCCGGGCAAGCACAAGCAGGCAGCCAATTTGCTCGCCGACCGTTGTGAGCAGTTCCATCTCGGCCCCGGTGTGACGGTGCGGCTCCCTGTGGTGTACGTTGATCACGCCGATGACACGGTTGCGGGCGATCACGGGTACCGAAAGCACCGACTCGAAGCCATCCTCGGGCAGATCGGAGAACTTGCGAAAACGAGGATCGCGGTAAGCCTCAGCGGCGATGGCCAGCATTTTGCGTTCACGCGCCACCCAGCCAGTGAGGCCTTCGTCGAGCCGCAACCGGATGCGGCCAATTGGGGCCGATTGGGGATTTGAGGATGCGCAAAGCACCAGTTGGTCGTTGTCTATCAAGTAAAGCAGGGTCGAGTCGCACGCAGTGAACTGCGCGACCAGGTTCACGATGGCCTGTAGGGTTTCGGCCAAGCTCAACTCGCGAACCATGAGGCGCGAGATGCGCTGAAAGACACCAATCTGCTGTTCGAGCGTGGCGAGTTTGGCTTCCAGGTCTTTGGACTTGGGCACGCCCTGATTATACGAGGTAACGCAACGGCAGAGGAACGCGCGCCTGGTCATCGGCCGCAAGGCAGGTCCAGACTGGAGCGCAGGCGCTGCGGGCTTGGTAGGATAAGATGCATTACTGGTTGGGTAGCCGGATATCATCAGGAGGTCGAAGACACGGTCTCGTTCGCGGATGAGGGTGACTGGCCGCCGCGCGCGCCCCTGCGGTCGTGTTTTGATATTGGCTCATAGAGCCCGATAGGAGAGCAGGAACAGAATGTGGAATCGCAGCAAGAGAGAAGAAGAGCCGCAGTTGAAGCAGGCGCCGCCGGAATCAGCCAGGGAAGCGATCCCGACTTCGACGTATCCAACTCGAAGAGTAGATGAAGCCACCACCCGCGCAGCAGCGGTGATCGGCAAGACGATCCAGGTGAAAGGGACTGTGACCGGCAAGGAAGACCTGCTGGTGGATGGGCGGCTGGAGGGCGATGTTGATCTGCCCGAAAATCGCCTCACTGTGGGTCCGGGCGGACAGATTGAAGGCAAGATCCGGGCCCGCGAGATCGTCATCTATGGCGTTGTGCAAGGCAACCTCGAGGCATCCGAGAGGGTCGAGATCCGGAAAAACGCGAAAGTCATCGGCGATATGCGGGCGTCAAGGCCCGTCATCGAGGACGAAGCTTACTTCAAGGGCAATGTCGAAACCATCCGGGTCGATCCTCCAAAGCCGCCGAAGCCCGCCGCGCCGACGGCGCCAGTGCCGCCGGCGCCCGAAGCGGCTCCGCCAAAGGAGAACACACGCGGATGAACCAGGGCAGGGCCGGAACCTCCGGCCCAGTCCAGGCCGGAGGAGCACGGGAGCCGGAACAAAGACGCAGTCATGCGTTGCAGAGCCTTGCGCGTCACCTGGAGGGCGGCGGCCTGAGAGTGGCCGATCTCGGCGGCCTGAACCAACAGAACATGGATTTTTTGACAGGTTTAGGACACCGCCTTTACGCCTGCGATCTCATCACCGGTTACGACGGGTTCTTTAGTCGTGACGAAATCTGCCAAGGAGAGGCAAGCGGCTCCAGAATCACGGAGTTTCTTGATTCTGTTGCGGGCCGCGCCGGGAAGCGTTTTTCAGCCGTGCTGGTGTGGGACCGGGTGCAGTTCCTGTTTCCGCAAGTGGCCGAAGCGCTTCTAGAAAGGTTGCACGAGATCATGGAGCCCGGAGGGCAGCTCCTCGCCCTGTTTCATCCTGAATCGGCGACCGAAGCGGTTCCTCTCGACTGCAGAATCTTAGGTGAATCGTCCGTCGTTGTGGCAAGGCCACGATCTCAAGGTCGGCAGATTGAGCGTTTCAACGCCAGGGCGATTGAGAGGTTGTTCGCAAAATTCGGCAGCGTGAAGTTCTATGTGACCCGGGACAGCCTACAGGAAGTCCTCATCCGCCGGTAGCGCCCCGGGCCGGCCGACGAACAAGGAAAGACCCCGGCGGGGCGTGACGTCCGCCGCCAGGGTCTCGATGATTGGCTTGAAAAGGCCCCTGAGCCTTATTCGACGTCTCCGAGGGTATCGTCGAAGTTTAGTTCGCCTCCCTCGGAACCGGACAAATAACCGCCCTTGGTTTCATCGTCGTAGACCTGGAAGGAGTCAGCCAGGACATTCTCCTCGGCGACCGGTTCCTCGACGATGTCTTCGCCCGCGATCTTGACGCGGCGATAATACTCCATGCCGGTGCCCGCCGGGATAAGACGGCCCATGATGACGTTTTCCTTCAGTCCGCGCAAAGAGTCCACTTTACCGTTGATGGCGGCCTCGGTCAGAACGCGCGTGGTCTCCTGGAACGAAGCTGCGGAAATGAACGAATCGGTGGAGAGCGACGCCTTGGTGATGCCAAGCAGAACTGGCGACCCGGTGGCCGGACGCCCGCCCGCGGCGATCACGATATCGTTTTCCTCCCGGAAGCGGAACTTGTCCACCACTTCCTCGGGCAGGAACTCGGTGTCGCCGATATCCTCGATTTTCACCCAGCGCATCATCTGACGGCAGATCACTTCGAGGTGTTTGTCGTTGATATTAACGCCCTGCAACCGGTAGACTTCCTGGATTTCGTTGACCAGGTACTTCTGAAGCTCCTGCTCTCCAAGAACCTTCAGGATGTCGTGTGGGTTGCGCGGACCGTCCATCAGCGGATCGCCCGCCTTGACGCGCTCGCCCTCCTGCACATTGATGTGAGTTCCTCGCGGAATCGAGTATTCACGTTCGGTGCCATCGTCTCCGACAACGCTTACCTTACGGACGCCCTTGACAACGTCACCGATGCGCACGACGCCGGCGATCTCGCTCATCACCGCCGTTTCATGCGGCTTGCGGGCTTCAAACAACTCGACAACACGCGGCAGGCCGCCCGTGATGTCCTTGGTCTTGGTGGTGGCGCGAGGAATCTTGGCCAGCACGTCACCGGCGAAAACCGTATCTCCTTCCCTGACGCTCAGGTGAGCGTGCACCGGCATGAGGTACCGCCGCTCGTCGCTGCGGTGACCGCCTTCGGGACGGATCAGAACGGTTGGCATCCGTTTTTCGTCGGGCGAGTCAATGACAACCCATTGCGAAAGGCCGGTCACCTCGTCCACCTGTTCGTGATACGTTACGTTCTCAATGATGTCCTTGAAGTGCACCGTACCCGTGACTTCGGTGAGGATCGAGAAGGCGAACGGATCCCACTCAAGCAGGGTCTGATTCGCCTTGACCGGCGCGCCGTCCTCGACGACAATCTTGGCGCCGTAGACCACTTGGTAGCGCTCGCGCTCCCGGCCCTTTTCGTCGGTGACCACGACAAGACCAGTGCGGTTCATGGCAATGATCTCGTTCTTCGCATTGCGCACCGTTTTGATGTCGATGAACTTAGCGAAACCGTCGTTGCGGGCCTCCTGCTTGTTCTGCTCGGCTCCACCCGACGCCGCCCCGCCAATGTGGAACGTGCGCATGGTCAACTGCGTGCCGGGCTCGCCAATGGACTGGGCCGAAATTATGCCGACGGCCTCGCCGCGCTCGACCAGGCGGCCAGTGGCCAGGTTGCGCCCGTAGCAGAGTTCGCAGACTCCGCGTTTGGACTCGCAGGTTAGCACGGAACGGATCTTGACGCGGTCGATGCCGGCGTCCTGGATGGCCGAGGCAAGCTCCTCGGTAATCTCCTGGCGTGCGGCGACCAGCAGGTTGTTCTCGTAATCGCGCAGATCTTCAAGCGCAACGCGTCCGACGATGCGATCGCGCAACGGTTCGATGATTTCGCCCGATTCGACGATCGGCTCCACAAAAATGCCGTCCTCTGTACCACAATCGAGTTCGGTCACGATAACGTCCTGCGCAACGTCGCAGAGGCGCCTGGTGAGGTAGCCCGAGTCGGCCGTCTTGAGGGCGGTGTCGGCCAGGCCCTTGCGGGCGCCGTGCGTCGAGATGAAGTACTGCAGAACGTTGAGACCTTCGCGGAAGTTGGCCGTGATGGGGGTTTCGATAATCTCTCCCGAAGGCTTGGCCATCAGTCCACGCATGCCGGACAACTGGCGTATCTGAAGCTTCGACCCGCGGGCGCCCGAATCCGCCATGATGTAAATCGGGTTCAGGTAACGGCCGGTCTTGTCGTCGGCTTCCATCACCTTGAACATTTCGGCCGTGACCTCTTCAGTCACCTTGTTCCAGATTTCGATGATCTTGTTGTAGCGCTCGCCGTGGGTGATGGCGCCGTCGGTGTACTGCGCCTGGACTTCCATGACGAGTTTTTCGGCGTCACGCACCAGTTTGCCCTTCGACTCGGGCACCACCATATCGTCGATGCCGATCGAGATGCCGGCCCTGGTCGCCGAAGCGAAGCCCAGGTCCTTAATATCGTCGAGCATTTTAACAGTCGTGTGCAGGCCGAACCGCAGGTAGCAGTACTGCACCAGTTGAGTCAGACCCTTCTTCTTTAGGAGGCCGTTGACGAAGGGCATCTCGGCGGGCAGCGTGTCGTTGAGCAGAACACGGCCGACGGTAGTCTCCATGTCGGCCTTGTTGTAGGGAACCGGCTCGGTGTGCAAAACGTCCTGCGAGTCGTAGGCGTTGGCCAGGTCGATCACCCGGCCGGTGTAGCGCAGCGTGATCGGAGTCTGGGTTTCAACTTCGCCCATTTCAAGAGCGATCAGCACGTCCTCAATAGAAGCGAACTTCTTGCCTTCACCCTTCGAACCGCGGCGCACCTTCGTGAGATAGTAAAGACCGAGAACCAGATCCTGCGTCGGCACGGCGATGGGGGAGCCGTGGGCTGGCGACAGAATGTTGTTGGCGGCCAGCATCAGCGTCGAGGCCTCGATCTGCGCCTCTGGCGACAGCGGGATGTGGACGGCCATCTGGTCGCCATCAAAGTCGGCGTTGAAGGCAGTGCACACCAATGGGTGAATCTTGATCGCCTTGCCGTCCACGAGCACGGGCTCAAAAGCCTGAATGCCGAGCCTGTGCAACGTTGGAGCGCGGTTAAGCATGATCGGGTGATCCTTGATCACCTCTTCGAGGATGTCCCACACCACCGGGTCTTGCTGCTCCACCAATTCCTTCGCCTGTTTGATTGTGGTGCAGTGGCCGCGCAGCTCGAGCCGGTGATAGATGAACGGCTTGAACAGCTCGAGCGCCATCTTCTTCGGCAGGCCGGCCTGATGCAGTTTCAACTCGGGTCCGACGACGATGACTGAGCGGCCAGAGTAGTCGACGCGCTTTCCGAGCAGGTTCTGCCGGAAGCGACCCTGTTTACCCTTCAGCGAGTCAGACAGCGACTTGAGCGGACGGTTATTCGCGCCACGCAGTACGCGGCCCCGGCGGCCATTGTCAAACAGAGCGTCGACGGCTTCCTGCAGCATGCGCTTCTCATTGCGCACGATGACGTCAGGCGCATGCAGTTCCATAAGCTTTTTCAACCGGTTATTGCGGTTGATGACGCGCCGGTACAGGTCGTTCAAATCCGAAGTGGCGAAACGGCCGCCGTCGAGCGGAACCAGGGGGCGCAACTCGGGCGGAATCACAGGCAGCACGCTCAGAATCATCCACTCCGGCTTGTTGCCGGACTTGCGGAAACTCTCGACCACGCGCAGGCGCTTGGCGTACTTCAGCTTCTTCTGCTGCGACGTCTCGGTCTTCATCCGTTCGCGGATTTCAGACGAAAGGGCCTCAATGTCGATCATCCGTAGCAGTTCCTTGATGCCCTCGGCGCCCATCATGGCGGTGAACTGCCCTGGAAAATCGGCCTCCAGCTGACGCTTGCGCTCGTCGGTAATGACCTCATGCCGCGACAGTCCCGGCACTTCGCCCGGATCGACAACAACATAGGCCTCGAAATACAGCACACGCTCGAGATCGCGGAGCGTAATGTCCAGCAAGTAACCGATTCGCGATGGCAGTCCCTTGAAGAACCAGACGTGCGAGCAGGGACTGGCCAGTTCGATATGGCCCAGCCGCTCCCGGCGGACTCGCGCTAGCGTCACTTCGACACCGCACTTGTCGCAAATAACGCCGCGGTGTTTCATCCTCTTGTACTTACCGCAGAGGCATTCCCAATCAGCCACTGGACCAAAGATGCGCGCGCAGAACAGACCGTCGCGTTCGGGCTTGAACGTGCGGTAGTTGATGGTTTCCGGCTTGGTAACCTCGCCGTGGGACCAGCTCCGGATCTTCTCCGGTGATGCCAGCGAGATGCGGATCGAATCGAAATCCGCGATCAGGTTGCTTCGGTCGTAAGGGGTTGCTCTGTACATCGTCGCCTCCTGTCCTTTCCGGTCTCCTAGTCAGCCGCGAGCGCCGTGTCAGGCGTCTCGTGCAGCTTCTTCATCAGCTCGACGTCGAGGCAGAGCGACTGCAACTCTCGGATGAGCACGTTAAACGACTCGGGCACGCCGGGCTCGGCCGCGGCCTCCCCCTTGACGATCGCTTCGTAGATCTTGGCGCGTCCGTACACATCGTCGGACTTTGCCGTCAACAACTCCTGGAGGATGTAAGCCGCGCCGTAGGCTTCCAGCGCCCACACCTCCATTTCGCCAAAGCGCTGTCCGCCAAACTGCGCCTTGCCGCCCAGAGGTTGCTGGGTGATGAGAGAATACGGTCCGATTGAACGGGCGTGGATCTTGTCGTCGACCAGGTGCGACAACTTCAGCATGTAAATGTATCCCACGGTCACGGGCTGCTCAAAGGGCTGGCCCGTCATGCCGTCGTGCAACTTCACCTTGCCGGACGTCGGCAGACCCGCGAGCTCAAGTTGGCCCTTGATGTCGGCCTCGGTCGCGCCGTCGAAGACGGGCGTGGCGTACTTCTTGCCAAGCTTGAAGCCGGCCCACCCGAGGTGCGTTTCTAGGATCTGCCCTACGTTCATACGCGAGGGGACGCCAAGCGGATTGAGGATGATCTCCACCGGCGTGCCGTCGGCCAGGAATGGCATATCCTCCTCTGGGACGATCTTCGAAATGACGCCCTTGTTGCCGTGGCGGCCGGCCATCTTGTCGCCGACCGACAGTTTACGGCGCATGGCGATGTACACCTTCACCATTTTGATCACGCCAGGCGGCAGCTCATCGCCCTTCTTGAGCTTCGCCGTCTTCTCATCGGTGATCTTTTCGAGCACCTGGATCTGGCGCGAGGTGAGTTCCTCGATCTCATCAATGGCCTCGTTCAGCCGCGGGTCTTTGCCGGCGAACTTCAACCGCTTCAGATCGCGCGCCCGGAGCTTGTCCACCATGTCTCGCGTGAGCACGGTGCCTTTGGCGATCAGCTTCTTATTCGTCTTTTCGTCGTGGAGATCGGCTTGAATCTCCTTACCTTCAAGCAGACTGGCCAGCCGCTTCGAACGCTCGTCGTTGAGGATTCGCTTCTCGTCGTCGAGGTTGCGGTGGAGTTTGTCCACTTGCTCTTTGAGGATCGAACGAGAACGCTCGTCCGGGTCGGCTCCTTTGCGAGAAAAGACCTTCGCGTCGACCACTACGCCTTCGATCCCCGGAGGGCAGTAAAGCGAGGCGTCCTTCACGTCTCCAGCCTTCTCACCGAAAATCGCTCTCAGCAGCTTTTCTTCCGGCGTAAGCTGGGTTTCGCCCTTCGGCGTCACCTTGCCCACCAGGATGTCGCCAGGCTTCACCTTGGCGCCAGTGTGGATGATGCCGCTGTCGTCGAGGTTGCGCAGGAACGACTCCGAGATGTTCGGAATGTCGCGGGTGATTTCCTCCGGACCCAGTTTGGTGTCGCGGGCCTCGATCTCGAACTCCTCGATGTGGATCGAAGTGTAATAGTCCTCTTTCACCAACTTCTCGCTGACGATGATCGCATCCTCGAAGTTGTAGCCGCGCCACGGCATGAAGGCCACAAGCACATTGCGTCCTAGCGCCAGTTCCCCGGCGTCGGTACAGGGCCCGTCGGCCAGCACATCGCCCTTCTTGACCCGCTGACCCTGCTGGACGATCGGCTTCTGGTTGATGCAAGTATTCTGATTGGAGCGCTTGAACTTGGTGAGCGGATAGATGTCGGCGCCCACTTCGCGCGACATCTGGCCCTCGTGTACGCTGCCCTCGACGCGAACGATGATCCGTTCGCTGTCAACCGAATCGACTACGCCCGAACGGCGGCATATGATCACGGCGCCTGAATCGCGCGCTGTCACAGCCTCCATGCCCGTGCCGACAATCGGGGAGTCAGCGCGAAGCAGCGGAACAGCTTGCCGTTGCATGTTCGAGCCCATTAGCGCGCGGTTGGCGTCGTCGTTTTCGAGGAACGGAATGAGCGACGCCGCCACGGATACAAGCTGCTTCGGGCTGACGTCCATGTACTGGACTTCCTCCCTGTTGATCAGTGTGAAGTTGCCCGCTTTCCGTGTGTTAACCAGTTCGTCGACGATGACGCCCTTCTCATCAAGCTTCATGTTGGCCTGGGCGATGACATATTTGTCTTCATCCCATGCCGACAGATAATCGCAGTGCGCCTCGTACTCCGGCGGCGTATCCGACGCCTTCAACTTCTTGAGGACGCTCCGCAATTCGGCCCTGGTTAAAACTTGTCCGACCTTGAGGCTTGTTGATCCCGGATTCAGAATTTGGACGTCGTCCTGCACCGTGCAATCGGTCACGCGGCGGTAAGGTGATTCGATGAACCCATACTCGTTGATCCGCGCAAAGCAGCTCAGCGAACTGATCAGACCGATGTTCGGACCTTCTGGCGTCTCGATCGGACAGATGCGGCCGTAGTGTGTCGGATGCACGTCGCGGACTTCAAATCCGGCGCGTTCGCGCGACAACCCTCCGGGTCCAAGGGCCGACAAACGCCGCTTGTGCGTCACCTCGCTCAGCGGGTTGGTCTGGTCCATGAACTGCGACAACTGGCTTGACCCGAAGAACTCGCGGATGGCCGCCATAACGGGCTTGGCGTTGACCAGGTCGTGCGGCATGGCCGTTGACATCTCCTGGAAGACGGCCATCTTTTCCTTGATCGCGCGCTCCATCCTGACCAGCCCGATGCGGAACTGGTTTTCGAGCAGTTCGCCCACCGCGCGCACGCGGCGGTTGCCGAGGTGATCAATGTCGTCCACGGCGCCATGGCCCTTCTTGAGCCGCAGAAGATACTTGATGGTGTCGATGAAATCGGACTCATCGAGCGTCCGGCGGTCCAGCGGATTGTCGCTGATCATCTCACCGCGCTTGCGGCGTTCGCGGCGGTCCTCAAGCCAGCCCGCGGGGGCGTACTCGGCGCTGTCATACAGCTTAATGTTGAACTTCATCCGACCGACGCGTGAAAAGTCGTACTTGCGGTCGTCGAAGAACATGCCCTGGAACAACTGCGTGGCCGTATCGAGGGTCGGCGGATCGCCCGGCCGGAGTTTGCGGTAGATCTCCAGCAGCGCCTCCGACTGGCTCTTCACCGGATCCTTCTTCAGCGTGGCCGAGATCACCATGCCCACGTCGTCGCGCTCGGGGAAGAAGACCTCAATGTCTTTCTGGCCCGAGTCCATGATGTTCTTCAGCATCGAGGCGGTCAGTTCCTGATTGGCTTCCGCCAGAACTTCGCCGGTCTCCATGTCGATCACGTCGGTGGCAACCCAGGCGCCGGCGATCTCGCTCTCGTTCACCTCGACCTCATGCACCTTTGCGTCGAGCAGCGCCTTGACGGTTGCTTCCTTGATCTTCCTATTTGCAGGCAGGATTGTCTCGCCGCTTTTGGTCACCAGCGCCGAACCTAACTTGAAGCCGGTCAACGTGTCGTCGACCTTCCAGTAGATCCGGCGGTCCTTCAATTTCAGGCTGCTAACCCTGTAAAACGCCTTCAGAATGTCGCTGTCGGACTTCAACCCAAGCGCCCTCAGGAAGACTGACCCGTAGAATTTGCGCTTGCGGTCGATCCGCACATACAGCAGATTCTTGCTGTCGAACTCGAACTCAACCCAGGAGCCGCGATACGGAATGATCTTGCCGAGATAGTAGCTCTGCGCCGCAACTTTCTCGAAAAATACGCCCGGAGATCTGTGCAATTGGCTGACAATCACCCGCTCGGTGCCATTGATGATGAAAGTGCCATTAGCCGACATCAGCGGAATCTCGCCGAAGAAGACTTCCTGCTCCTTCACCTCGCGCGGGCTCTTGTTACCCTCTTCATCCTTGTCATAGCTGCGCAGCCGGATGGTGACCTTCAGCGGAGCTGCAAACGTCATGCCCCGCTCCTCGCAGTCGGCTTGGTCGTACTTCAACTGAAGTCCGACTGGGTCGCCGCAGCGGTTACAGAAGGTGACCACGTTTTTGTTGAAAGTGCCGCATTTATCGCACAGCACGTCGCCGGGATGGAAGGGATCGGTCTTGATGGTGGCGCCGCAGGACGGGTTCCGGCAGACTGTCCGGAGGTGATTCAGGCCCTTCAGCGCGCCGCACTTGCATTCCCAGTTGCCGATGGCGTAGTCGACGAACTCGAGCTCGCTCAGGCCCCGGAAGTCTGTGATCGGGAAAACGCTGCGGAACACGCTCTGCAGCCCGATGTCGTCGCGCTCGTCCGGCAGTAGGTCCATCTGCAGAAAGCGCATGTAGCTCAGTTTTTGGACTTCGATGAGGTTCGGAATCGGAACCGAAGTGCTGATCTTGGAAAAGTCAACTCTGGGCTGATTGCCGCCCTGGGACGATGTCGCCATTCTCCACTCCTGTCTTGCCTGCTCGCCTGAAACGGGAATTGGCGCCCTGCACCATCCCCGACAACCGCCTCCATGGGCGTCAGCCAAGGCGCGCGGCTTCATCCGCGCCTGGCCATCTGTCTCTACGCTGTATTATTGAGGGGGCGCCCGGCGCAGGGATGTCTGTCACCAAGGGCGGAGAACCGTTCGAATGCAATGGCGCCGATCACTATTGCCAGCTTTGGTGCACCCACGATGGCTCAACCAACGGCCGGATACTACTTCAACTCTGGCGCATCTGTTACGGCAGTAAAATCCCGCTTGTGTCCGAACCTTCTGAAACGTGAGTTTAACAGAAGACAGGACGTAGCGTCAAACGCGCACGGCGGCCAACCCCCACCCGGGCACTGCTACCCGGCGGAGGCAATGGCCGCCCCGCTCGTCTTGTCTTCGAACCGCCAAACCGGAGCAAGCCCGGCCAGGCTTACTTGATTTCAACAGTGGCGCCGGCGTCGACGAACTTCTTCTTGATCGACTCGGCTTCTTCCTTGTTGACGCCTTCTTTGATCGCCTTCGGAGCTGCTTCAACCAGATCCTTGGCTTCCTTCAGTCCGAGGCTGGTCACCTCGCGGACGACCTTAATCACGTTGATCTTGTTGGCGCCTGCGCCGGTCAGGATCACGTTGAACTCGGTCTGCTCCTCGGCCGGCGCCGCGGCAGCGGCCGGCGCGGCTGCCACAGCCACTGATGCGGCGGCGGCGGAGACGCCCAATTCCTCTTCAAGCATCTTCACGAGCTGCGAGGCTTCGAGAAGAGTCAGTCCTTTAATCTGGTCCTTCAATGCGTTGAGATCAGCCATTGCTTCCAAACTCCCTGTGTCTTCCTTAAACTCATGTTCCAGCCGCCCTCACCGGTCGCGCCTGGACCTCCCTCTCTAGGAGGAGAACTTGTTTCCCTTCACGCCCTGATCGACGACAACCGCAACATTGCGGCCCACGCCGTTCACGACGCTCACCAGCCGCTGCGCCGGCGCATTGAGCAGGTACAGCAGCTTTGCGTAAATTTCTTCCTTCGACGGCAGGCCAGCCAATTCCTGGATGTCGTTCAGGTTGACCGCGCGCCCTTCCACCAGGCCCGCCTTGAATGTAAACGACGGATTTGCCTTGCCATAGGCACTCAACGCCTTGGCCAGAGCCACAGGGTCCGAAGACGTGTAAGCCACCGCCGACATCCCCTTCAGTCCCTTCAGCACTTCCTCACCTGGCAGAGACTTGGACGCCTTTTCGGCCAGCGTATTCTTGACAACTTTGTAACGCCCGCCGGCCGCGCGGACAGCCTTGCGCAGCTCATAATCCTGGCTCACCGTCATCTTGTCGAAGCCGGTGACGAAAAAGTCGCTGGCGCCTTCGAGCGCCCTGCGCAACGCGTCGTACTCTACCTGTTTCTTTTTCTTGTCTTTCATGATTGTCCGTCAGCCTCCTTCGCCTCTGCCCTACGCAGTACGCGAATTGAACGGCGTCACATCCAGCGCTACGCCAGGTCCCATCGTGGAACACACCGTCGCGCTTTTCACATATTTACCCTTGGCCGCCGCTGGCTTGGCTCGCAAGACTGCCTGAATCAGCGTGTTGGCGTTTTCAAGGAGCTTGTCCTGGCCAAAACTCACCTTACCCACAGGAGCGTGGATCACGCCGGTCTTGTCTACGCGGAACTCCACCTTACCGGCCTTGACTTCCTGCACCGCCTTGGCGACATCCACAGTCACCGTGCCGGTTTTCGGATTCGGCATTAGTCCGCGCGGACCCAGGATCTTGCCGAGTTTTGACATCGAACGCATCATGTCCGGCGTCGCCACCACGGCGTCGTAATCCAGCCAATTCTCCTGCTGAATCTTTGTGACCATCTCCTCGCCGCCGAAGAAATCCGCGCCGGCTTGCTCGGCCTCGCGAATCTTCTCGCCCGAGGCGATCACCAGCACCCGCTTGGTCTTGCCCAACCCATTGGGCAACACCACCGTGCCGCGCACCATCTGGTCTGCGTGCTTCGGGTCCACGCCAAGGCGCATGTGCACCTCAACTGTCTCGTCGAACTTGGTGAACTTGATCTTCTGGACGAGAGGAATCGCTTCCTCTAACATGTAGGGCCGCTTTTCGATCTTCGAGACCGCAGCGGTATATTTCTTGCCTGGTTTGCTTGCCATATGTTGACTGGTCCAAACGGCCCGGGTTCTCTCTCCAGCTCCAGCGGATTGGCACCGCCTCACCAGGTTCTGCGAACCCTTGCCTCCCAACAGTTCAGGTTGGAAAAGAACGAACCTTCAATTTACCACGCCTGCGGATAAAATGTCTACGCAGACCCGGCAGGACGAATTTCACTGTATAACATCCACGCCCATGGAGCGGCACGTGCCGATCACGTTGCGTTTGGCGGCTTCCAGGTCGAAGCAGTTCAGGTCCGGCATCTTTTGCTTCGCAATTTCCTCGACCTGCGCCAGCGTGATCTTGCCGACCTTGTTTTTGTTCGGTTCGGCCGATCCCTTCGCCAGGTTGACGTACTTCTTGACCAGCACCGGCACCGGCGGCGTCTTAGTGATGAAGGTGAAACTGCGGTCCGCGTAAACAGTGATGACCACTGGCACGATCAGACCTTCCAACTCCTTGGCCGACGTCTTGGCGTTATAGGCCTTGCAGAACTCCATGATATTGACGCCCTGCGGACCCAACGCCGTGCCAACCGGCGGCGCCGGCGTCGCCTTGCCGGCAGGAATCTGTAATTTCACCATCGCCTGAACTTTTTTCGCCATATCTACTTTCCTTCGCGTCCCTCACACCGTCAGCCGCGCTCTGCTGCTGTGGCGCGGTGATTTTCTTTTTTATGCTCTCCGCTTACCCGCGTACGCTAAATCTTCTCTACTTGCAGGAATTCCAGTTCCACCGGCGTCGCGCGGCCAAAGATCGTCACCAGCACCCGCAAGGTGCTTCGCTCGACGTTGATGTCTTCCACTTTGCCCTGGAAATTTGTGAACGGCCCGTCGACGATGCGCACGGTCTCGTTCTTCTCGAATGTCAGCTTTGGACGTGGCCGCTCTGCCGCGCTCGCCTGACGGTTGAAAATGTTGTCTACCTCGGCGTCACTGAGTGGCACAGGTGTATTGCCCCCGCCCACGAATCCGGTCACCCTGGGCGTGTTCTTGATGTGGTGCCAGATCTCATCGTCCATGGCAGCCTGCACCATGACGTAACCCGGATATAACATCCGCTTCGAAGTCACTTTCTTCCCGTTTCGAAGTTCAACGACCTCTTCCACGGGAATCAGGACCTGCCCCAGACGGTCCTGAAAAACATACGCTTCTGATCGTGCCCGCAGGCTCTCGGCCACTTTGTTTTCGAAACCGGAATAGGTGTGGATGATGTACCAGTTCATCCCCGGGCGGTGAATGGTTGAGTCCGCAGGAGTTGGGGCCGGCGCTAACTCGGAAACGCTCTCGACTTCCGCCGGAGACTCCTCTCGCGGAGCGGCAGTCTCCTCATGCGCACTACCCGGTTCTTCAGCGAGCCGCTCCTGCGCGGATCCACCCGTCAAGGTGGAGTCCACCTCCTGGCCGTCTATCTTCCCGCCCTCCGGGTTCTCGAATTGCTCTTCCGACATACTCACTTGTGCCCGCTCTCTGCCTTCACGCCCTGTGTGCCCTTTGCTTATGGCTTGGCCAGCGAATCAAATACCTTACTGATTGCGCGCCCTAGAATCAGATCGACTGCAGCAAAATACGCCGCGAATAAGAACACGCTGATGATCACTACCGCCGTTGTCGCCTGCACCTGCTTCTTGCCCGGCCAGGTGACGTGCTTCATCTCGGTCTTCAGGTCGTCGATGTAGTCGCCTACCTTGCCCACCAGCGATAACGCCTTCTTGCCCGCTCCACCGTCTGCCGCTGCTACCGTCGTTTGTGCTGCCATGGGATTCTTGAGAGAGAACCGCTGTGGGTGGCAGGGGCTGAGGGAATCGAACCCCCACTCGCGGTTTTGGAGACCGCCGGTCTACCGTTAACCTAAGCCCCTACTTTTGACCAGACTCTTCTCTATCCAACTCTTTCTTCGTTCACCATTCTACTCCGGCTCCTTGCCCGGCCTGGAGCGGCGTCCCAGGGTTACGCCCTGCCGCCCGCTCCATGCCTAAGCCGGACCGGCCGTTCAATTACTCGATAACCTCGCTCACCGTGCCCGCGCCCACCGTGCGGCCGCCTTCGCGGATCGCAAACCGCAGGCCCTTGTCCATGGCCACCGGCGTGATCAGCTCCACGCTCACCGTCACGTTGTCGCCCGGCATCACCATCTC
>JARKOC010000379.1 GCA_029975915.1 Bryobacteraceae bacterium | reverse complement strand
CAGGCCATCTACAGTTTTCGCGGGGCCGATATCTTCGCCTACCTGGCAGCGAGGGAGGGGGTACCGCCGGAAAACCGCTTCACCATGGACAGGAACTGGCGATCCACTCCCGAGATGGTGGATGCCGTGAGCCTCCTGTTCCGGGAGAGGAGCGGGCGTCCCTTCGTCTTTCCGTCCATTGTCTTTCCCGACGTGGCCGCGGCAAAGAAGGAACGTCCCCTTGCCCTGGAAGGACGGGACCCGGCGCCGCTCCAGGTCTGGTTCCTGGAACGGGATGACGGGAACGGCAAGGTCATACCCCTGCGCGCCGTACAACCGCGAATCGTGGATCTGGTGGCGGCGGAGATCTCCGGTCTCCTGGCCGACGGCAGGGAGGGGAGGGCCCTCATCGACGGGCGGGGAGTCCTTCCCGAGGATATTGCGGTGATCGTGAGGAGCCATGACCAGGCGTCCCTGGTGCAGGATGCGCTGCGGTCGCGCGCCATCCCCTCGGTAGTGCAGAGCACGGCCGGCCTCTTTTCCACGGAGGAGGCGAAGGAGATGTGCCGGGTGCTGGCAGCTGTCGTGGAGCCGTCGCGGGAGAACGCGGTGCGCTCCGCCCTGGCCACGACTCTCCTGGGCGTGTCCGGCAACGGGGTTGCCGTGCTCCGGGAGGACGAGGCTGCATGGGAGGAACGGCTTTCCTCCTTCCGGGAGTACCATGAGGTGTGGCGGAATCGGGGCTTCATGACCATGTTCCGTGCCCTTCTCTCGCGGGAAGGTGTTCGTGAACGCCTTCTGGCGCTCACTGACGGCGAACGGAGGCTGACCAACGTCCTCCACTGCGGCGAAGTCCTCCACCAGGCGTCTGTAGGGGAGGTCCACGGCATGGATGCCCTTCGGGCATGGTTCGATGAACGGGTGAGCGTGCCGCCGGAGAACGAGGAGTACCAGATCCGCCTCGAATCGGACGAGAAGGCGGTGCGCATCGTTACCATCCACGTGAGCAAGGGACTCGAATACCCCATCGTCTTCTGCCCCTTTTCCTGGGGCGGCGTCCATGAAACGGGAGATACCGCGGTCTGCCACGAGGGCTTCCGTCTGGTGGCCGATTTCGGTTCCGACCTCTTCCCCGAGCACGCAGTCGCCGCCCGAACCGAGGCCCTGGCCGAGAACGTCCGGCTTCTCTACGTGGCCCTCACCCGTGCCCGGTGCCGCTGCTACCTGGTCTGGGGACGGTTCCGCCATACGGAGACTTCCGCGCCCGCATATCTCCTTCACTACCCTTCCGGGGATGAGGCTGACCGGGTGGTGGAAGAATTGTCAACGGCTATGGAGTCGATCTCCGACGCGGACATGGTGGGCGTGCTGCGGGAACTCCGCGAGAAAGGAAAGGGGTGCCTTCAGGTCACGGTGAATCCCGAGCCGGTGCAGGGAACCGCCCCGACCGGGCCGATCGCGGCGCGCCTGCCCGACTTCGTCCCGTTTCGGGCACGGATCGAAACCGACTGGCGTGTCGCCAGCTTTACCTCATTCGCGGCCGGGCATCGTGAAACCGCCGAGTTGCCGGACCGTGACCAGGGAACGGCCGGGATCCGGGGGGATCGGCCCGGCTCGACCGAGGAGATGCCGGCTCCCGAGGAAAGCATCTTCGCCTTTCCGCGGGGCGCGCGGGCAGGTATCTGTCTCCATGCGCTGTTCGAGAAGCTGGACTTTTCCGCTGGAGATGACGTGATACCCGCTCTGGTTGCCGGGCAGCTGCGCCGCCACGGTTTCGGCGCCGAGTGGCGGGAAACCGTGTCCGCCATGGTGCGGAATGTCGTCCGGTCGCCCCTCGGAATAGATGGAGAGCCTTTTTGTCTCGGCGACCTTCCCGGCGGAGGCTGGATCTCCGAACTGGAGTTTTTCTTTCCCCTCCGCTTCATCGAGGCGGGGAGGGTGTCGGAGCTCCTCCGCGGCTGGGCGGGGAGGCACGTGGATGCCGGCCTTCCCTCCCTCGCGGATCGGCTGGACTTCGCCCCGGCGCGTGGCATGGTGCGCGGATTTCTGGACCTGGTGTTCCGCCATGGAGGACGGTATTACCTGGTGGACTGGAAATCCAACCACCTGGGCAACCGTCCGGAGGATTACTGCCGGGAGTCCCTGGCGCGGGAGATGGATCGAAAGCTCTACCGCCTCCAGTACCTGCTGTATACCGTTGCCCTGAACCGGTTTCTTGCCGCCAGGGACCCGGCGTACCGTTATGAAGACCACTTCGGTGGGGCACTCTACCTGTTCCTGCGGGGGATGGACCCCGGACGGCCGGGCAAAGGAATCTTTCTCGAGCTGCCGCCGGCCGGCCTGGTGCGGGAGTTGACGGAATGTCTCATGGAAAGCGGGGGAGGGCGCTGATGGCGAGCGAAACTGTCGAGTACCGGGACATCGATGTCATGTTCGCCGACTTCCTCTGCCGCCGAGCCGGAGAATCGGGGGAGACCTTGCGACGGGTCGCGCTGGACGTGAGCCGTGCCACGGGTGATGGGCATATCTGCCTTGATCTGGCGGAGGCGTACGGCTCCTCGGAGGCGGAAACGGCTGCTTCGCTGGCGAAGTCGGCAGTGGTGGCCGGACCCGGCAGGGTGGCGCCCCTGGTCCTTGACGGTGACAACCGGATCTACCTGTATCGCTACTGGAAGTACGAACAGGACCTTGCCGCGTGGTTGCGCGCCATGGCCGGTGAACGGGTCGGTGGGGTGGACCTCGGCCTGATGAGAGACGGCCTTCACCGCCTGTTCGAGCCCCGGACCGGCGACGGACCGGACTGGCAGAAAATCGCCGCCGCCGCGGCGCTCCGGAGCCGCTTTACCGTCGTTTCCGGCGGACCCGGCACCGGCAAAACAACCACCGTTGTGAAAATACTGGCGCTCCTCATGGAACAGTCGAAGGGGGCGCGCCTCTCCATCGCCCTTGCCGCGCCCACGGGCAAGGCAGCGGCACGCCTTCGGGAGTCGATCCGGACGGCCAGGGAGAAATTGCGGGAAAAATCGGGAGTAGCGGACCGCATACCCGACGACGTGTCCACCATTCACCGGCTGCTCGGGGTGATCCCGGGTTCGTGCCGCTTCCGGCACGATGCCGACAACCCGCTGCCCCATGACATCGTGGTGGTGGATGAGGCCTCCATGGTGGCTCTGCCCCTCATGGCACGGCTGGTGGCGGCATTGTCCAGCCATGCCCGGCTCATCCTGCTGGGCGACCGGGACCAGCTCGCCTCGGTGGAGCCGGGAGCGGTGCTGGGCGACATCTGTCGTGGCGGCCATGAGAGCGGGTTTTCCCGGGAATTCCTGTCATTTCTGGATGAAGTGACGGGAGCAGGCCCTGCACACGATGCCGAGGGAAAAGGGATGTCGCCCCTTGCCGACTCCATTGTCGTGCTGAGGAAAAACTACCGCTTCGGCGCTTCTAGCGCCATCGGCGTCATCAGCCGCGCCGTGAACGAGGGAGATGCCGGGGCGGTTCTGGCGGCTCTTGCCGGCCGGGAGGACGGCGAGGTTGTCAGGAAAGACGTGCCGCCGGCCGAATCGCTTTCCACTGCCCTGGAGGAGAGTGTCCCGGGTGGATACGCAGAGTACCTGAGCACGGAAGACCCGGCCGGGGCGCTCGCCCTGTTCGACCGTTTCCGTATCCTGTGCGCGGTGCGCAGGGGGAGTCACGGCGTCTCCGGAGTGAACCGCGCCGTGGAGTCAATCCTCGCTTCGCGCCGGCTCATTGCGCCGGACAGGACCTGGTACCGGGGGCGGCCGGTGATGGTCACGGT
>JARKOC010000349.1 GCA_029975915.1 Bryobacteraceae bacterium | reverse complement strand
GTGGGCAACTACTACTTCAACGGCGTCGGCCACATCTCCGTGGACTACGCCAAAGTATTAGCCGACGGCCTGAACGGCGTCATTTCCGAGGCAAAAGCCGAACTGGCAAAGATTGATATCGCCGACCCCGACGGCCTCAAGAAGATGCACTTTTTGAACGCGGTCATCATCTCCAACGAAGCGGCCATCGCCTTTGCCGGACGATTCGCCGCGGAAGCCGACAGGTTGGCCGCAAGCGAAAAGAACGACCAGCGCAAGGCCGAACTACAGGAGATCGCCCGCATCTGCCGCAAGGTCCCGGCGCAGCCCGCCGCGTCCTTCTGGGAAGCGATCCAGTCCTTCTGGTTCATCCAGCTGGTACTGCAGCTCGAATCCAACGGCCACTCCATCTCTCCCATGCGCTTCGACCAGTACATGTACCCGTACCTGCAGATGGACACCGCCATTACGGCAGAGCAGGCCCATGAGCTGCTCGACCTTCTCTACATCAAGTTCAGCGAGATCAACAAGGTGCGCGACGAAGGCTCCACCAAGGCCTTCGGCGGCTATCCCATGTTCCAGAACCTGATCGTGGGCGGAGTGGACCGTGAAGGCGAGGACGCCACCAACGACCTTTCTTTCATGTGTCTGCAGGCGACCGCCAACACCAAACTCTACCAGCCGTCCATCTCCATCCGCGTGCACAGCAACACCCCGGCCGAACTGTACAAAAAGGCCGCCGAAGTGAGCCGTCTCGGTCTGGGCATGCCCGCCTACTACAACGACCGCTTCATCATCCCCGCGCTCTTGAGCCGCGGCCTGACCCGCGAAGACGCCCGCGACTACGGCATCATCGGCTGCGTCGAGCCCCAGGTGGCAGGCAAGACCGAAGGGTGGCACGACGCCGCGTTCTTCAATATGGCCAAGGTCCTGGAACTGGCGCTCAACAACGGCGTCGACGCGCTCACCGGCAAGCAGCTCGGTCCCGAGACCGGCGACCTGGCTTCCTTCACCTCCATTGACGACGTCATGAAGGCGTACACGACGCAGATGGAATACTTCGTAAAGCTGCTGGTGGTATCCGACAACGCGGTGGACATCGCCCACGGCCAGCGCACGCCGCTGCCGTTCCTCTCCTCCCTGGTGGACGACTGCATGGCCAAGGGCAAGTCCTTGCAGGAAGG
>JARKOC010000338.1 GCA_029975915.1 Bryobacteraceae bacterium | reverse complement strand
ATCCATCAGGATAAATTTCGCGGGCCGCCTATCCGAGAAAGCGCCGGATCAAAGCCGCGCGCAGCATGAGATCGCCGACCTGCGTCCCGTCGTTCCGATTGGACATTTCTCGTATGCGGCGCACGATTTTCAGATGGTCCGAATCGGGCGAACAGTCGAATCCCGCCTGCTGCAGCGCCCTGCGCAGCGAATCCGTCATGAGCGGGCTCTCCATGTCCGTGAAGCGCAGCGCCTCAGCCACTATCGCCGTAAAGAACGGGTACTCTTCCCGAATGAAGGCCAGGTCGTCCCGGCTCAGGGCGTCGAAGGCTATCAGTTCCGGCGGCAGCCCGAGTGAGTACAGGGAGCACGTGAAGGAAATCGCCCGCGGCAGGCTGACCCCGTCCAGTTCACGCGCGTACCCGAAGAGACCGATATGCAGCTTTCGGGCGCGACGGGACGGAACATGTCTGGCCATGCGGTTTATCTGCGGCGCCAACTCGACGACGCGGCTGCGATAGGACTCGCTGTACCCCTTCATCAATGCCATCGCCCGCTCCCTGTCGACCGGCGCGGGGCTGCCGATGGGACGGCTTCTCAGGTAATCGCACGCGGTCCTGACCTGCTCGGGAGGGTAGTCGTACTTGAATGCCGACTGGATCGTAAATGTCACCACGCTCGGGTATTCCGTTCCGACCCGTTCCGCCGTCAGCGGCGACAATCCTCCCCGGAAAGGAGCGGATCCCATGCCGATGATGGGATGGATTCGAACGCCGGATCGAACCGCAAGTTCTCCAAAGTCAGCCAGTGCGATCTTGTTGGCGAGTGCCGCGGCGGCCAGCCCGTAGTTCAGGGCCGTGTCCGAGCGCGCAAGGAACACCCGCTGATCGTTCAGATCCTTATCCTCCAGGTACTCCTCCACGATAGCCGCGGCCCGCAGCATGGAGTCCACGTCTTCGAACAACGGGATTACCTGGATGCTCTCGGGGTATGACCTGCCAATCCATTCGGCGATGGTTATGTCGTCGTCGCGGAAGCGGTTATGCTGGCGCGCTATGATCTGATCGGTATAGTAGCGGTAGATGCGATCGAGGCTGCGCGCCGATGTGGTCATGGGAAGGATGACCTCGCAGATGGGAGCGACGCCTCCCCCATAGAAGAGCCGGGCCGCATCGAACGAGCGGGGGATGCTCTCGAGACATTCGAGCAGGATCTTCGCCTCTGCCGGCTCGAAGGTGGGGTTTGGAACCCGCAGTGTCAGGCGGAGATCCTCGCCGAGCACATGGGTCCGGAAAAACTCCTCGTAGAAGGAGAGGAGCTTCTTGACCACGTAGGTGTCGTTTTCCTTCCCCTCCATGTCCCACATCTGCTCATCGCACCCCAGGTGCGAGTAACTGTAAAAGGCCTCGCGAATCTCCTCCTCGCCGGCGAGCACGGAAGACGAGGCGAAGAACGGCACCGTCGCGTTATCAGGGTGCTGGGTACTCATACAGCGGGGAACCTTCATCATCTCTACCTCCTCGTCAGTCGAGCAT
>JARKOC010000310.1 GCA_029975915.1 Bryobacteraceae bacterium | reverse complement strand
GGCCGGCGCCGGTGACGAGGGTCGGAGGAAATCCATCTCCCGACATTCGGTGGCCGGTGAGTGGAATCGATGGAGGTGAAATCCTATGAGCGCTGGAGATGGGCAATCCAGGGATGTCGAGTACATCAAGCAGGGTACCGGCTCCACCGATGCCACGGGGACCGGGGCAGCACTCAAACGCGAGGCCGAGGAGCGCGCCAAGGTCGGGGCTCGGCCGGGATTTGGGGGGGGCACGGCGCGGGAGGCCGGCGAATCTCCGTATATACAGGTCGACAGGGTGCTCAAGCGATGCCGGTACAGCCAGGATGCGCTGATCGAGGTTCTGCACGCAGCCCAGGAGACCTTCGGCTTCCTGAGCGAAGACACGATGACGTACATCGCCCACCAACTGAAGCTCCCTCTCAGTTGGGTCTACGGGGTGGCGAGTTTCTACCATCATTTCAACCTCAAGCCCCAGGGCGAGCATATCTGTAATATCTGCATGGGAACCGCCTGTTTCGTGAAACGGGCCGGCGACATTGTAGAGACGCTGGAGCGGGAGTTCCAAGTCAAGGCGGGGGAAACGACCGCGGACGGGAAGCTGAGCGTCAATATCGTCCGCTGTCTCGGTAACTGCGGCCTGGCGCCCATGGTCATACTTGACGGCAAGGTGCACGCGCGGCAGACTCCGGAAACCATGCTGCGCAACTGCAAAGAAGCGGTCGAAGACTGACGGACCGGCGCAGGGGAGGTACAAAGAGCCATGACGCGTGAAGAGCTCCGGGCAATGGCCCGCAAGGAACTGGAGAGGCGGAACGCATACCGTTGCCGCCTGCTTGTCTGCTACAGCAGTCCCTGTCTTGCCTCGGGAGCCGAGGCGGTGCATAAGGCGCTGGTGCAGGCGGTGAGGGAGCGCAATCTCGATGCCGATGTGGATGTGACGTGCACCGGCTGCGTCGGCCCGTGCAGCCGGGGGCCGCTCGTTACGGTCCGTATTCCGGGGAGGGAAGACGTGATCTACGAACACGTCACCCCGGAGTTTGTGGTCCGCATCCTGGAAGAGCATGCCCTCGGGAACAGGGTGCTCGACGAAAAGGTGCTCCCCGGGGATCTCCCTTTCTTCACCAAGCAACTCAAAGTGGTGCTGGTCAACAGCGCCAACCTGGATCCGGAAAGCCTGGAGTCCTCGGCAAGCATGGGCGGCTTTACCGCTCTCTGCAAGGTGCTTGAGGAGATGACGCCGGAGCAGGTGGTTGAGGAGATCAAGAAGAGCGGCCTGCGCGGCCGCGGAGGCGGCGGTTTCCCGACGGGCCTGAAATGGGACTTGGTCCGCAAGGCCGCGGGCGAGAAGAAATTCATCGTGGCCAAC
>JARKOC010000305.1 GCA_029975915.1 Bryobacteraceae bacterium | reverse complement strand
CAGTGAGGCTGAAAATGACCATGGACATCGGCATCATCTCCGACACCCACGGAATGCTGCGCTCAGAGGCGCTGACGGCGTTCGCGGGGTGCGGATTGATACTTCACGCAGGAGACGTCGGCTCCCGGGCCGTGCTTGAGGCGCTCGGCGCGATAGCGCCCGTAGTGGCGGTTCGGGGCAACTGCGACAGGGGGCCGTGGGCACAGGGGCTCTCAGCAACGGAAGTGGCCGAAGCGGATGGACGGCTGATTTACCTGCTGCACGACCTCGGGGAACTCGACCTCGACCCTCCTGCCGCCGGGTTCCGCGTCGTGGTGAGCGGCCATTCCCACCGGTCGTCCGTTCAGGAGCGCCGGGGCGTCCTCTACCTGAATCCGGGGAGCGCCGGGCCGTGTCGCTTCAAGCTGCCGGTGACGGTCGCCCGGTTGCGGTTCGACGGTGAACGGACGGACGCCGAAATCCTGGAACTATCCGCGGGTCGCTGCACCTGGTAGCTTGTGTCCACCCGGAAACTCCGGATGTGAAACTGGTTGTTTCCGCTTGCAACTCACCGCACAGGACGGTTACAATCCGCCCATCGTTGCTGATGGAGAATTTGCCCGAGATGTACCATGAGAGCATTCCATGATTGAATTGAACACCGTTACCAAGCGATATGGTTCACTTACGGCTGTCGACACTGTATCTTTCACCGTCACGGCGGGAGAGTGCTTCGCTCTGCTCGGACCCAACGGCGCCGGCAAGACGACCATCGTCAAGATGCTGCTCGACTTTACGCGACCCACGGCTGGAAGCCTGTTCATTCGCGGCATTCCCACCACCGACCCTGCATGCCGGGCATCAATCGGGTATCTGGCCGAAAACCACCGTATCCCGCCGTCCCTTTCAGGATGGCGCTACCTGCTGCGCTGTGCCGAACTGCTGGATATGAGCCGGTCCGATGCCGTGGACCAATGCAAACGCATCGTGGAACTGATCGGAATGCAGGGGAGGGAGGGTGCGGCGGCGGGCACCTATTCCAAGGGCATGGTCCAACGGTTCGGATTGGGCGCCGCGCTCATGGGAAACCCGAAACTGTTGATTCTCGACGAGCCCACCTCCGGCCTGGATCCCATCGGCATCAGGGAAACGCGCCTGCTCCTGGAATCCCTGAAAGAGCAGGGCATGACGATCTTTCTGAATTCGCACCTGCTGTCGGAGGTGGAAAAACTGTGCGACA
>JARKOC010000300.1 GCA_029975915.1 Bryobacteraceae bacterium | reverse complement strand
GATGTCTGGTAGTCGCAGCGGGCGGCGATCGAGCAGGAGAAAACTGAATCGCAAGAGCGTCCTGGGCGCGCTGCTCGGCCTGACGCTGACGCTCGGCATGTTCCCCAGTTCCCTGGCTGTGGCTGATACCCCCGATCCCTCCGGTGCGGCGTCGGCTGGAGAGCAGGGCGCCGAAAGCAGCCCCACTCAACAAGTGTCGCAGGAGCCTGCGGGGGTGACATCGTCGTCTCCGGGCCGTGAGGAAAGCGCATCCAGCTCGGGTAGCGTCACGAGCGAAGATGCGCAGAGCAGTGTCGCATCGTCTGCCGACGAAGTTGGTACGGAACAGAGTGATGATTCGAGTCAACCGATTGTGGCGTTCGGCGCGGGACCCGAATCAAGTATCGAGGCTCCTTACCTGTATTGGGAGGCGAAATCCGCCGGAACATTGCTAGGTGGTGCGGCCTTCATGCTCGCTGGGCCGCGGAGTGGCAACAACAATTGGACCTCGTCGTACACCGTCACCGATTGCACAGTATCCCCCTGTGACGCGAGCAGCCTAGACCGCGATCCTGATCCGGGCGAGTTCCTGGTCAAGTACCTGAGTCCCAGTAACTCGACGAACCAGGTTTCGACAAGCTCGCGCTACCGGGTACAGGTGTCGACGGCGCCTGCTGGGTACACGGCGGCATCCACCGACTGGGTGACGATCCCACAGGGAAACAACAACAACAACAACACTGGCGCGTGGAATAACGGTCAGGGCACCAACACGCACGACTTCGGCGAGTTCACCTTCAACCGCACCGGGTTCGCGACGATCCAGGTGCAGGTCGGCGGCGACCGCCAGGGTCTCACGACCGTCAACGGGCTCGCCGGTGTCGTACTGCAGCTCCATAACAACGGAGACGATTCCCCTGGTTCAGTTCTCACTCAGCCCTGGGCGAAGTGCACCTCTGACGCAACCGGCCTCTGTGTCTTTGAGGTGCCCATCACCGGAACCGGAGGCATGGGAACCGGCTTCCGTCCCTGGGTGACCCAAGTAAGCGCGCCTGAAGGCTGGTTCATGAACACGTCACTGCGTACCGGTGGCGGTGACGGAGGAAGCAGCTTCGCGACCCCTTACCAGTTTCGTCTTAAGAGCAGCCTGGTAGCGAACGTCACCTACCGCTCGACCACGACAGGTACTGCGAATGGCTTCATGATCAGCAGCAGCAGTGACAGCACTGACGGCAGTGAAACTCGAAACGCATCCGGGGGCATATGGCAACAATCACGCAATAACCCGACTCTCCCCGCACAGTGCGGCCTGGATGTCGCGTTGGTGCTTGATTTCTCCGGGTCCGTAGAGAATGCCGGTCAGGTGGGGAATTTGAAGGCCGCCGCGACCACGATTACCAATAGTCTTGTTGGCACCCAATCACGTGCGGCGCTGTTCTCCTTCTCTACCGCCAGCCCGGCGGCGGGAACCCCGGCGAAGCAGAACTATCCGTCGTTAACTGCGGTCTCCACGCAGGCGCAGGCTAACGCCTTCACCAATCGGTGGGCAAACTGGACTGCCACCGGTGGCACCAACTGGGATCGGGCGCTGGCCACTGTCGCTCAAGCATCGGAGTCATACAATGTCGTCGTTGTGATCACCGACGGCAATCCGACCTATTACCAGAACCAGCAGGGTCCCGGGAGCTTCAACCGCCTACGTGAGATGGAGAACGCGGTCTTCTCTGCCAACGCTGTGAAGAACAACGGATCTCGAGTAATCGCCGTCGGCGTCGGCAGTGGCGCGACCAATGCCATCACTGGGCTCAATCTGGCAGCAATTAGCGGCCAGACAAAGTACAACGGCAGCAATCCCTTGCTCGCAGATTATTACCAGGAGGCAACCTACGCGGCGGCCGCGAACGCGATTCGCGCGATGGCGCTCGGCAACTGTGCGTCCAGTGTCTCGGTCACGAAGATGATTGTTCCGAATGCGAATACCGGGGAGAACGTGAACGGTGCGGTGACCGCACCTGCGGGGTGGGAATTCACTGCTTCGGCAGCGAGCCCTGTAGCGATCACCGATCCGATCAAGGCGACCACGGGAGACGGAACCGGTACCGTCAATTTCCCCATCGTTCTGCCTTCCACACAGTCATCGGCCACTGTGACGCTGGCGGAGTCGCAGCAGCAGGGATACCAATTGGTGACCCAGGCCGGCAAACGTGCGGTTTGCACCAGGCAGGACACTGGAGCCCCAGTCGCGGTGACGAATGATGCCTCCTCGCAATATGGGTTCAGTGTCGATGTGCCGGCAACAACGGGGGTCAGTTGTATCGTCTACAATCGCGCGCCCGACGAGCGAGCCTCGATCGCGCTCGAGAAGTACTGGGTGATCAACGGTGCCGCTCGGGTTCCGGATGGGCAGCAGAACGCGGAATTTCAAGCTGTCCCCCTCATCTCTGGGCCGAGTGCCGCCACAGCCGATCCACTAACCCAGACGAGTTGGGGCATTGAGCATACGGGCTATACCGTCGGGCAGCGTGTGACTGTGGGTGAGACCTATGGGAATACCGACCCTCTGTTGCAGTGTGAACTCGTCAGTGCTGCGATTACGAAAGTCAACGGTGACGAACTACAGAATCCAATCTCCTTGGTGAACGGGCAAGCGCAGACCGGGGAGATTTCCGTAGGGCTCAACATCGTTGAGATTACAAACGAGATCAGGTGCACCAGCGAACTGATCCTACGAAAGCGCGTCGATGATCGAACTAACCCCATCGGAGGAACGCAGATCGAGCCGGATCTCTGGACCCTTACCGCGATTGCCCCGGATGGTGCTTTGGCGGGGCCGAGCGGGAAGAGCAGCTCGCTGAGTCTGTCTCTTCCTGAAAGCGAGCGAGATGATCCGCGGGCTGAGGTTACGCCGGATGTCGTCTACCAGCTGGCCGAGAGCGGAGGAGACCCTCGTTACGTGCAATACGACGCTCGCACAACACCGCTGGAGAATCCACAATCGACGGGCACTGTGACCTGTGAGCGAATCAACCCATCCACCGGTCAAGTAGTGCCAGGTTATGCCGATGGAATTCAGGGAGCGGTGAGCGTGCCTATGGGCTATATTGTTCGCTGCACGGCGAACAATGAGACGGCCGCTCTCACCCTCGTCAAGGAGGTTGTCGGAGGAAACGCGATTCCGTCGGATTGGAATCTCATCGCAGACCCATCTGATCCGGCGAGTGGGCTCGCGGCAGTTACTGTGACCGGTTCTGCGGAAGGCGTGACGGAGCGGGTACGCCCCGGAATGGCCTATACGCTGTCCGAATCGGTCGGGCCGGACGGGTATATCGCCGGGAGTTGGTCATGCACAGAACCTGACGCTAACGGCGAGCCAGTTGCCTTCGGCGGAGTGGCCGGCTCTGAAGTAACGCTGGACGCAACCGACAACGTTACCTGTAAGATCGTGAACACTGCCCAACTAGGCGCGGTCTCGTGGATGAAAGTCGACGAGACGGAAGCTCGTAGTCCGCTTGCCAACTCGCAGTGGACACTGAAGGGCGCAGGTATTGCGGATCCCAATGGTGCGACGGTCACGGACTGCACGTCGGTGCCTTGCGGTTCGGGCGAGTTCGATGATCAAGATTCAGCTGCGGGCCAGTTCAGCATCAAGGGCCTTGCATGGGGTGACTACACGCTGACCGAAACCAAGGCTCCAGCCGGATACGTGCGCAAACCTGACCCAATCTCGTTCACGGTGGATGGAACTCATCTCAGCATTTCACTCGATCCGGTCGCCAACACGCCCATTCCTGGTCCCACCATCCCGCTCACCGGAGGGCTCGGGCGCGACTTCTTCCTGATTGCCGGCCTCGGCGTCTTCATGCTGGGTCTCGGTGCTGCTGCAACGGCTCGCATCAAGAGACGCCGTAAGGAGGTCGCCTAAGTTATCGATGCACTCATGGTGTACGTAAAGCCACTGCCAGATTTCGGTCCTCGACCGCAAGCAACTCAAACAGCGACAGTCTCAGTCACCAGCGAGAACAGCTGGGGGAAGAAAGTGAGAACAATGAAGACTAAGAAGACAGGGCTGCGACGTCTCGCGGCCGGCGCCGGGGCACTCGCCCTCGGCCTGACCAGCGCTCTTGTCCTAAGCGCCACCGCGTCCGCAGACGTCGGCCCCGACCAGCCGAACGCACCTACGAGCGGCACGCTCACCATCAACAAGTACTCAGGTTCACCGACGTCGACCCCGGACCCTGCCAACGCTCTCAGTGGTGTCGAATTCACTGTTACCCAGGTGGGCAGGGAGACAGCCGGGAGCTGCACCGCTATCGACCTCACGGACGCTGCAGACTGGGCGGGGCTTGACGGCCTCTTCAACTCAGCTCCCGCCGCTCCCGCCGACCCGTTCTGCTTGCTGACAGCCCTCTCGCCGCAGGAGACTGTGAACGGCACGACCACGTTCGATCTGCCGGTAGGCGTCTACTTCGTGCAAGAGACCGATCCCGGCCAGAACAGCATCGTTTCGTCGGTTCCCAACTTTTACGTGTCAATCCCGACCTCGGACAGCACTCAGGCGGGCGGCTGGGACTACAGCGTCGTCGCCGACCCGAAGAATCAGCTGATGGAAGAGCCCACGAAGACGATCACGGCTCGCCCCGAGGCCTTGGTGGTCGGCTCAGTCGTCACATGGGAGCTCTCCATCCCGGTACCGACCCTCAACAACGACGAAACCTTCAACGAAGCTGTTATCACCGACACCCTTGACTCCCGCCTGACGTACAAGGCGAATTCATCGACCGTCACGATCGGTGCCACCACGCTGCAGGACGGCACCGACTACAATGTGACCGGCAATGCGATCTGGACCCTTACCCCCAGCGGTCGAGCGATCCTCAACCAAAACCAGGGTGGAGATCTCACGATCACGTTCCAGACAACGGTCGACTCTGTCGGAAACGGAACCATCCCGAACGATGACTACAAGAGCACCTTCAACGGCACTACCGTTCCCGGTGAAGTCGTCCCCTATACCTACTGGGGCCAGCTCTCGATTCTGAAGACCGACGATTCGCAGAACGTGCTGAAGGGAGCGGAGTTCCAGGTCTTCGAGAAGGCCGCGGATGCTGCTTGCCCGGCAGATGCTCCCGCTGCGGACTCCGTAGCGACCGGCACCTCCGACGCCAACGGCGTAGTTCAGTGGGGCGCGGTGACGCCGACCAGTCCCCTTGGCCTCTGGGTTGCCAACAGTGATACTCCGCTGACGAATCCCAGCAAGGACTACTGTGTCTACGAGACGGTGGTCCCTGCGGGCCACACCGCAGTCGCCATCGACAACCCGGTGACCATCTCTGCCAGTGCCACCGCTTTCGACCTGACGGTCGTGAACACGAAGAAGGAAGGGCCAGACCTGCCACTGACCGGCGGTCAGGGCACACTTGCCATGACCACTGGTGGCCTGCTGCTCATCGGCCTGGGCGCAGCAGCAGTAATCGCAACGCGTCGTCGCAACCAGGTTGCCTGATTCGTTAGCCGTCTGACAGGATAACCGATCCACTCTGGCGGCGGTGCCCATTGGCGCCGCCGCCAGAGTGGTGCTACCACATGAAGAGAGGTTGTGGGTGAGCACACTCACCGAGAAGCCGGGATCCTACCGAGTCCGCCGATCTTGGCGTTTCCCTTGGGCACAGGCTCTCGCCTGTCTCCTCATCCTCGTCGGTGTTTGTGTGTTCCTCTACCCTCAAGCGGCCTCCTGGTTCTCTCAGAAGGAGCAGTCCCGCGTCACGGAGTTGGCGCAAGAACAACTTGAGCAGCCACCTAACAGCGACGCGGTGTTCCGTGCGGAGCAGATCGCTGCAGCGCATGCCTACAATGACGCCCTAGCCAGCGGTGCGCTCTACGAAGCGAACGCCAACGTTGCAGTCGGCGATCGCTCCGGCGTTGAGGGAGCACAGCCCTATAACGAGCTCTTGAACAGCACCGGCAACGGATTTATGGCGCGGCTGCAGTATGAGTCGCTGTCAATAGATCTGCCCATCTATCACGGGAGCAGCGACGAGACGTTGGCTCACGGTGTTGGGCACCTCGAGGGTACTTCGCTTCCTGTAGGCGGAATCGGCACCCGGGCGGTGCTCACGGCTCATCGTGGTCTACCGTCCGCTACCCTCTTCGATAACCTCAACAATGCGAAGATTGGCGATATCTTCACTGTGTCGGTTCTAGACCAGGTGCTCACTTACAGAGTTAGCGAGATCCAGGTCATCCAACCTGACCAGACCGAGGCGATCCTGGCGGATCCCGATCGCGATCTCGTCACGCTCGTAACTTGCACTCCGCTCGGCATCAATAGCCACCGTATCCTCGTCACTGCAGAACGTGTCATGCCGACTCCGCCAGAAAGTGTCGCAGCCGCCGAGGAGTCACCGGACCTTCCTGGTTTCCCGTGGTGGGCCCTGATCCTCACAGCGACAATGCTGGGTGTCAGTCTCAACGTCTGGCGCGCGGGATATGTGGACTTAGGGGATCTCCCCAACGGCGTTAAGAGCCCGTAATCCCTGTGTGCGGCGATCCGGCCCTTTGGTCAGGATGGCTGCCTCGGCACCAGCGACGCCGTCTTGGGGAAGGGTGGCTACCTTCCAGGTCATCCCGACGCAGATGGTGCAGCCCGAGGAGATGCAGCCGTTGATGCCGCAGTACGGGCGCGATCTGGTCACGTCGGGCTCAAGACCAGCATCTTCCCTAGACAGTACCCCGACACGAGCACCCCGGTAAGTGCCCAGTAGCCTTTCCTCATCCCGGGGGTGGACAGGGGAAAGGGGCTTCTCGATGAGTTCTGGCGACGCATCGCGCGATGAATTGGTCCGGCTGCTGAGCCAGGCTCGGCAAAGTAAAGACATCTCCGTTCGTGCCGCTGCCAAGCTGGCCGGGGTGCCCACTGCCACCGCGCAGGGCTGGCTGTCCGGCAAGCACCTGCCCACGCCGGCACTGCGGGAGAGCTTTCGGCAGCTGCTGGGTGCGCTGGACCTGAGGATTCCCGAGGCCATGTGGAATCCGGACGCTGAGTTCGTCAAGGTTTCGGGCCGCGCGCCTTACCTGGGGCTGCGTCCATTCGGTGTGGACGACGCCGGTCTGTACTTCGGACGTTCGTCCCAGGCCAGGCGCCTCGCTGATCTGATCGACGCCCAGCCAGAACGCCGTGGGCTCATCGCGCTGGTCGGCGGATCGGGCAG
>JARKOC010000288.1 GCA_029975915.1 Bryobacteraceae bacterium | reverse complement strand
AAGTGATTCGCCACTCCGACGACTGCGGCCACGATGCAGGCCGACGGGAGCTTTGCTTCGATGCGCGCGGGCAGTCCCGGCGTCCGGAAGAACCCCTTCTTCACGGCCATGGTGAACATCTTCATGTCGAGCCGGTAGAACCGGACACCCTTCAGATGGGCGCTCCGCAGCGTCTCGAACGAGGCCCAGTCTTCGCGCGCGTCGCCGACAGGCCGCCGTTGGATCTGGAAGGAACCAGAAGGAACCACGTCACCGGTGTCGCCGGGTCCGACGATCTGCGCGCATTCGTAGGACCGGCGGCCAGAATGGACCGCGTCGGCAGCCTCGTCGTTGCAGATGATGTAGTCGCCGACTCGGAAGGTGCGCGCCGTGTCCGGATTCACGGTGCAGGAAACGGTCACGGGATCGGTGTCTTTGTCGATGGCGGCATCGAGACTGGCCCACAAGTCCGTGGCGAGTTCATCCACGTAGTAGAGTCCCAACGCGATCTCCGTCGCGCCGGTGATGTTCAGGTTCCCTGCGGCGTCTGGCTCGACCGCGAGATCATCGACAGCGAACGAGCCGTAATCCAGGAGCTTCGGCGTTCCATGGACGATCCCCGGCACTCCGGTGTCGATGAGGACCTCCTCGGGCACCGGGGCAGCAACGACATCGGCAGGTTTCGGCCCGGCGACCAGGTCGTACATGGAGTCCGTAGTGGTGCGGCCCTGGATGTCGATCGAATAGTCCTTGTTGAGCCGCCAGGAAGTCACCCGGAACTCGCCCGAGCCGTTTGGCATGTCCGGATGCGTCATCGAGCACACCATGCCCGGCTCGGTGTTGAGCGCGAGCACAGTGGTCCGGAACGACAGTTGGCGCGCAGCCTTCCACTCCGCCGGCGACGTGCCGCCAAGTTCCTCGCGCATGCGAACGCTCACGATGCGCGCCGCCTGGGACTTGGACGCCGTCCCCGAGAGGTTCACGTTCGACTTCAGGAACAGCGGGCCGGCGCCGCCACCGATCAATGTGGCGTGATCGATGTCGTACAGGCTGACGGAGTTGTTCACGAACTGGTAGTCCTCGTCGGCAAAGTTGGCCGTGAGGTGGTTGAAGGACGGCTTCAACGGAGCCAGTTGCAGGGAGTTGAAGAGGATGTTGCCCTGCGTGAATGCTTCGACTGCAGAGGAGTTCTCCCGGACGCCGATCTTGAGCTTGCCGAAGGCGAAGGTGTAGTAGCCCAGGCAGTTCATGAGAACTTCCTGGAGCCAGTCGCGGAGGGGCTTCTCCTCCTGGAGCACGCCGCGGAACTTGAACTGCGTCTCGCTGCCTGTGCCGACCAGTTTGGTGACCTGGTCATTGCAGATTGCCGCGGCGTCGATGGCCGCCTGCACGTCGAACAGCGCTTCGGCCAGGTCCAGTTGCTGTGTGGTGGCGTTGGAAGCCAAACGCAGGCCGCGCGCCCGGAGCAGCATGTTGATCGCGACCCAGACCGGATTGGTGAGCGGCGGACCGTAGACGCGCACGCCAGGCGAGGTCCACACCCAGCCGCTCATGCCGGACTGGACGTTGGCGACCATCGCGTGATCGCCGGGCTTCGACAGCTGCAGGCCCTTGGCGTCGCTACGCCGGATCACGATGAACGCAGTCCCGGCCGCGAAGTTGTCCTTATATGTGGAGTTGCCGGAGTAGACCTTGCGCCACTCGCCGCCGGTGGTGTTCCCGGATTGGTCGAGAGAGAAGAAGTCGGTTGGCGCGGCGGGATCGGCACCGAGGCATTGGCGCAGGCCGTAGTTGTTGTTGGGGTAGCCGTGATGCGCCTGGCCGTCGAACGTGCTGCCGACGAATGTCTCGGCGGTGCCGTCGTTGTCGAGATCTTCGTAGTGGGCCGACGTGTAAGCGCCAAGCGGCCCTTCGCCGACTATGCCCAGGCCCTCGTAGAAATCGCTCTCATCGCGCCCGGCAGCGATCTTGCAGTTCACCGGCATCTCGCTATCGGTATAGATCTCGGGCACGATCTGGTCGTAGATCGAATCCGCGACGAGCGAAACGCTGGTGATGGTGGAGCGGCCGAAGCCCCAAACGCCGGTGGAGTTGTCCTTGATGCGCACGCCCTGCGGCTCGGCGAGGATACCGCCGTAGTAGCGCTTCATTCCGTGCGCCAGGCAGCCGTTCTCGGTCTCGTAACCCTTGTCGCACTTCGACGGGTCAGCACTCGGGAAGTGGACCAAGTCGAGCGTGCCGGCGCTGGAGTACGGGCAAGCCTGCGAGTCGAACGGTTTCCAGCAGGTGCGGGAGATCTTACGCGTCGGGTACGGCAGGTTCAGTTCGTAAAGGCCATCGGCGGCGGTGACCTTAAACTCGGGCCCAGCGTCGCAGGACCAGTTGACGATGTCGCCCTTCCAGAGGTCGAGCTTCGTGCCAGTGACGACGTGGAAGAGTGAGAACTCCAGCGCAGCCCGGAACAGATCCACGTCGTTGGCCAGGTCCCGCATCACGCGGTCAGCGTTGCCGAAGGTGAACTGCGCCTCGTCCGACTCATTGCCGATGGACTGCGAGATCCCGTCGAACTCCAGCAGCCGCGCCTGGTAGAGTTGGCCGCCGACGGTACAACGCCGGTCGGAGATGTAGATCGTCGGGTAGCCCGACTGGAGCGGCTGAATGCGGACGAGGGGGATGATCTCCTGGACCTGGGAGAGAAGCGCAGTCTGGAGCGAGGACGGCGGGAAGCGATTGACGGTCTGGGTGATCGAGTAGGAAGGCGAGGTGGTGGGGATCTCGATCAGCGTGACGCCGAGCGAGCACGCCCAGTCGGCGACCATCTCCCAGGACAGTGGCTCGTTGGCGAAGCGGCAGTTGACCGGCGTGGCGCCCCCGCCGTCATCGTTCGGCGCGTTGTAGGTGAAGGCGCCGTAGGGTCCGTACTTCGATTCCCAGAAGTTCCGCAGGGCAATGCGATCGGCGTCGCGCAGCCAGTTCCTTCGGATGGTGAAGCGCCGCGCGCCCGTGCCGAGAAGGAAGCGCTGTTCGATCTTGGCGTTGCCCGAACCGAACTGATGGATCGCGATCTCGCGCGCGCGGGAGTGCCCGTGCGGGAAATCCGGGACAAGCGGGAACGCTCCGGTCGGGACGCTCTCCGGCACGACGATGTTGCCGATGTAGTCGGGCATCTCTCAGCGCTCCTCGATTCGGATGGTGAACGAGCGGTCCTCGGTCCGTCCGGCCGCCGTGGTGATGCGGTTGGTGACGATGTACGACTGGCCCGCCGTGCCGCCGGAGAGCCAGACTGTGGCCGAAGTGGCGGTCTTAGGGTCGGCCATCTTGGTGAGCCCAGACGGGACGATCCACTCGCTCGCCGCGATCTGATCCCCTGCGAGCCAGCGGGTCCAGTTGATGCTGTAGTCGAGCACCGCGTTGGGATCCTTCGTGAAGGTCATGCTTCCATGCCCCGGTCCTCGTGCGGCACAAAGTAGGACCGCGATTCCGCCGCCGGACAAACAGAACGGTCCTCCGGCCGGATCGAGAGAGTGCGCTCCGGAGCCGCAGGCGGCCTGCGGTACGCGACCATTCGAGCCGTTGCCGCGATCACCGCACTCCTGGGCGTGCCGCGGAAGTCCAACGCCGCCAAAGTGGAGCCGCCGGCGATCTCCGCCGAGCGATAGGCCATGAGCGGCGCGTACCAGAAGCGGTGGCGCTTCGCGAGCATCACCCAGGGTCCGGATGCGAGCTCGCGGGCCTCCTCCGGATACAGCGCCCTCGTCCAAGACGCGAAACCGAAGATCTCGACGAACATGCCCGGTGTGGCCGACGACAGAGCGTAGACATCGACATTGCCGGCGACCGCACTGGCGTTCGGGATCGTGCTCTGCGCAGCCAGGACGCCGTTGTGGTAGACGCTCGCCGTCTTGTTGGCGTCGAACGGCAGCGTGAAGGTCACGCAGGTGACCTTCCGCAGGTCTGCGCCGTAGGAACCCCACTCGAACGCTCCATACGGGGCCGACGTATTGCGAAAAATGGCCTTGTAGGCGCCCGTCGAAGTGCGGATGCCCAGCCACCAGGTCGTCGAGTAGCTGTTGCCGATCATCGTGGGGTACCCGGAGCCGTTGACGCGATTGATCCGGAACCACACGCACATCGAGAGAACCTTGCCGGTTCCATCACCGCTATAGACCGGGCAGTAGCCCAGTCCTCCGACTGACAAGCCGGCCTGCTCATTGCTGTAGGCGAATGCATGGCCGAACGGCGTCCCGATGTTGCCGCCGGATCCTGGCGCAACCGTCAAACCGGAAAGCGCAGCGCCTGTCTGGAAGCGGCGGCGGAAGTAGCCGACGGAGAACTCGCCACCCGTAATGTCGCGCTTGCCGTTCAGGTGGAACGCATTCGCGGAGCTTCGAGGATCGAGTCCGCTCGGCAGCCAGAGCGAATGCAGACCTGCCGTAAGCGGTGACGAGAAATCAGGAATCGCCTCGTAGCGGTCGCTGGGGAAGCAGGTCTGAGGCTCGGGATTGAGCAGGAGATGGCGCATCAGGCCACCTCGAACTCAACACCGCGCCAGACTCCAAGATTGTCCGACACGTCGAGGGCCATGCCGCAACGGTTGATAACCAGCACGCCCCAGACCGGCGGAAGCACGTTGCCGAACGCGGGCGCAACGGAAAACGGCGGGCTGATCAGGGTGCCCGCACCCGGCACGTACAACGAGCCGATCTGACGAATGGAAAGCGTTTCGAGCGTCACTGACACGGATTCATCGACGCCGGTCACACCAGCCGGGAAGATCGGCGAGGCGTCATCTGCCGCGCCCCACGCGAAGAAGTACACGGAATAGCGGTCGCCAACAGAGCCCGACACCGGCTTGATCTTGAACTGGCAGATCGCGTCGATGTAGCGGCTGTTCTGGTTGTCGACCTTCGCGGAACTGCGCGCGTTGGACGTCGCGAGGCCGTTCAGCGTGATGCCGAAATTGGTGACAAGACCGAATTGGGTGCGGATCGTGGACACGTGCGGCTCCTAATCCTGGAGGATGGACAGGTCGCTCTCGCGAACGATGACGAAGTCGCCGTCGTTGACGGTGGCTGGTGACGACAGCGCGCCGCCGCCGAGAAAGTTGCCACCGCTCACTGCGTCCCACATGCCGAGGTGGGTGTACGTTCCGGCGGGAACTTGGAAGAAGAGCGGCGGCACATTCCGGACCCGCTTCGCGGCGCCGTCATTGTCGACGGCTGTGAACTGAGCGAGAGACAACCGCGTGTAGGGGCCTCCGGAGGCCTCGTCCTGGCCGGTCTTGCCGGGATCGGCGGTGTGCAGGCTGCACCAGTGCTCGGCGACCTGGAAGTCCTGCCCGAGGAACGCCTTTTCGAGAATCTTCTGGTCGAGGTATGCGGAAAACGCCATCGTGGTCTCCCCCGAGGTCAGGCCAACTCAATCAACTCGACGTTCACGTCCGCGCGGCCGAGGTCGACCGACTGGTTCCACTCGCCGGCGAAACGCACGGTGTAGCGGCCCGCGACCGCCTGACCAGTGGAGTCCGACGAGAACTTCGGATTCGTTTCATACGCGTCGTAGAAGTAGAAAGGCTCAGTTGGGCCCTTGCGGGCATCGTAGAAGTCGCGGAGGGCACCGAGTTGGGCCGGCGCCAGCCGTTTGGCCAAGCGCCAGCGTTTGCGGCTGGTCGTGGCCTGGACCGACCGTTGCGACTCTCCGTTCCGATATTCGCTCTCGACGACCGGATAGGCCCGCTCATGAGCGAACGAGCGCGAGAGGCTGGCCGGCATTATTGTCAGCGGCGCGGCATTCTGAACCGAGCCGGGCATCAGGCTGTCACCAAGTCAATCAGCCGCTGGGCCGGTTGCGCGCCGAGCTTGCCGGCGACAAAGCGCGCATAGCCGACAGGATCGTTTCCATCGGACGCTGGCGCATAAGTGTGGAACATCTCTTCCACCGTTGGCGGCTTGCCGCATGTGTAGCGCCCGTCGATGTACTGGCCGGCGAGCACGCGTAGGATCCGCCAGCCTTCCTCCAGTGCGCGGCGGCTCATCTCCTCGCGCGCAGCCCCAGGGAAGCGCTCTGACGCCCAGGCGACGAAGTCCACATAGCCACCGCTCGTCGGGTAGGGCCGACCCTTCGTGTCCCGCCAAACGCGGAGGTTGCCCGGGTTCGCGTTGATCTGGGCACGTGTGGGGAATCGGATCTTGCGCGCCTTCGCCTGGGCTTCCGTGACGAAGAAACCTTCGTTCTCGGCGATCGCCCGCGCGAGTTTGTCGAGCAGTTCCTGGCGGGTCATGACACGATCAATCCCGGACTGAGTTGCAGCCCCGTCATCTCACGCCTCCCGGCATTGGCTTTGGTCGCCGTCATCGCGGCGGACTGGACCGCGCGCGGATTCTCAACCACCACCCGGACGGTTTCCTTCTCAAAGAACTCCTTGGCCCCCGGTACGGTGATGTTGATCACCGTTGGCCCGGCTGCCGATGGTGTCCCGCCGCCGATCTTGTCGAGCGAAGGCAGGCCGCTCAGTCCCGGCAGTGAGCTTCCGTTGCTGTACGACGGCGACTGGAATAGCGATCCACCCATCTCCACCAATGACAGGGGCGTCACCGAACCAGGCATGCCCGAGGGCTTCTGACCGGTGGTCATCGCGTACAACTGGATCAGGTCGCGGATCTGCGGCGATCGAATGGCCATGTCGAGGTTGCCGCCGAAGGCCGATTTCGCGGTGTCGACGATCTGCTTCAGAACGCCTTTGTCGGAGATATCGACGCCATACAGCGCCTTGATCTTGGCCTTCGCCTTCTCCTCGGCACCCTTCACGAAGAGGCGCACGATGCCGGCAACCAGTCCCGCGGCCGCGCCGATGGCCGCGCCGAGCGGCCCGCCGAACTTGAAGCCGATCATCGCGCCGCCGGCGGTGGTCTCGGCCATGCCCGTGAAACCGCCACGGCGAAGGCCGTCGAAGGCCAGCATCGCGCCCGCCATCAGGGCGGCATTCGACTTGCCGATGGAGGAGAGCTTCTGGCCCAGGGTGGCTGCTTCCCAGGTGGTGGCGACACCGGGCGCCAACTGCACGCTACCGCCGATCCCGAAGAACGATTTCAGGCCGGGCAGGAACCCGGCCCATCCCGCCTTGGAGAAGATGCCTCCAGTTCCGGCCGCACCGCCCGCCGAGGGAGTGAAAGGAGGGGTGGCACCAGTGGGGGACCCGAACACCGAGGGAATGATCGACGGCGCACCGGCACCGGACGGCACAAACGGCGGCGTCCCGCCAGGCGCGCTACCACCAAACACAGGCACGGCTCCAACGCCGAGGATCCCGCCGAGTCTCCCCAGAATTCCGCCGCCGCCCATTCCACCCTGCTGGAACGACACCTTCTGCCCGGTAAACAACTGCATCAGCATCGCAGCCACGCGGGAGGACACAACGTCTTTGATGGCCGTCAGCAGGGCGGTCTTGAGCGAGTTGCCGATCGCGGACCAGATGGACTGCGACTTCGTGAGCAGCGCATCGAAGACGCCCTCGGCCTGGCGCTTGAAGGAATCGAAGATGCGCCGGTTCTCATCGCGGATGAGTTGGCCCTGCCGGATTGCCGCGTTCTCCCGTGCCGCCTGGATGGCAGCGTCGGTGGCTTCCTGTTGCTGGCCGCGCAGGTCCTGCCGCTGCTGGGTGACCTCGGCGATGCGCGCGCGGATCTCATCCGCCTTGTAGCCGAGCCGCTTCAGGTTAGCTTCTTCCTCGATCAGCGTCCGCGTGGTTTCGAGGTCGAACAGCCGCAGCTTGATGTCATTCACGCGCTGGAGATAGGCGACCTCGATCTCCATCTTGCGCTGCTCGACCCAGAGTTTCTGCCGGAGCGTCTGCGCGTCCAACGCTTCGACAGCCCGCAACTGGGCATCGCGCCTGTAGCCCGCGCGCTGCTCTTCGAACCTGTACACTTCGGCGAGGTGATCGAGGTTTCGCCGCGCAATATCCTCGTTGTTGGCCAGGCGCTTCTGATAGAGGTCCGACTCCCAGGCAAGGCGCTGCTGGGACGCCTCCTGCTGTTCCTTAAGGTAGTCGGCCATCTCTTCCTTCTGCATCTGCCGAACCTTGGCGCGCAGTTCTCGCTCAAGGTTCTCGCGCATTTTGGCGGTGAGACGCATTGGATGCGTGGCGCCCCGGTCATCGACGAAGGTGGTGTACTTCGAGATCTCCTTCCGCATTTCGAGCAGGATCTTCGCCGGCCCCGTGACACCATGAGCCTCAGCCGCAAGCGCTGCTTCCAGGGAATCCCGCTCCGCCTGCGCCTGCCTCTTCCGGATCTCCTGCGCACGTTTCAGGGTTTCGAGGTCCGGCTCGTTCGAGGTCTTGACGGTGATCTTCGGGCCACCGAACTCGAAGGTCTCCCCGGACAACAGCTTCTTGCCGGAGATCAACTCTCGGATCTGGTCATCCGTCATTCCCTTCTTGCGCAGGTCATCCACTTTGACCTTGCCCTTGAAGAGGTCGTCGCGTAGGGCTTGCCGCTCCATCTCGTCGTAGCGGGCCTTGAGTTGTTCCTGGGTGTTCTTCCACTCCGAGTAGACGATGGCGCCCGCCGCAACTACGCCACCGGCGAGCAGCGCATACGGGTTCAAACTGGCTAGGTTGAGAGCGGCGATTGCCTTGGCCAGCTCCATGATCTTGGTGGCGAGACCATACGTCGCGAGCACTCCGGCGACCCACAGCGCCGTCTCACCAAACTTGGTGAGGAGGTCGGTGTTCTCTTTCAACCAACCGACCAGGCCCCGCAGGTTTCCAATCAGCGCCCGGAGATCATCCTGGAACTTGGCTCCGATGTCCTCCCGTAGGTTGTTGAACTCGCGGCGCAGTGCTCCGAGTTGCCCCTCCACAGTCTGAGAAGCGGCGGCGTGGGCGCCCTGAATCTTCGCCCCCTCTCGCATCACCGCGTTGTACCGAACCTGTTTCTCCTCGGCATCGGTCAACGCGCGGCCCAGCTTGAGCTCCTGGATCAGGACTTCTTTCTGGAAGTCGACGAAGAGCCCCAGCGTGCGGAGCCCGCGCGAAGCGCCCGACTCGATGGAGAGGACAATCGCATCCATCGCTTCGCCGGCAGACACGTTCTGCACCGCCGCTGCATTCTTAGCCAGTTTGGCAAGACCTTCGGCCTTGGCCAGGTCCATGTCGGCAACGATGAGGCGCTGCACGGCATGGGCCGCCTCGGTAAACTCGAAGCCGATCTCTTCAATCGCCGCCACCTGCCTCGTGGCAGCCGCCGCACCGACTCCGTGCGCGGTTGCCAGCGCTTTCAGGGAAGCTTCTGCCTTGGCGTTTTCGGCAGCCATCATGACGGAGCCCACCGTGAACTCCTTGGCCCAGGCGACCGCGCTCTTGATGGCATCGGCGAGGAGACTGCCCGCAGTAGCGCCCTTGACCATGGCGGCGGTCATGCCGTCGATGCTGGATGACGCGCCGTGCGCGGCCTTGGCGGCGGTCTGCTCAATGCTCGACAGACCCGAATTGACCGTCTTGATGGACGCATTGGCCTTGTTGACATCGACTTCAACAACGAGTTCGAGCTTATTGTCGGCCACGGTTGTTCAACTGTTCGCGGTCAAGACGGTCACGTTCCTCTTCGAGGACGAGCATGGCAAGGAACTCATCGGCCCGGATCTCATCGAGTCCGATCCGCACACCCAGCTTCAGGGCTGTCCGGAGGTCGATGGCGCAGCGGATGAGCAGGCCGGTCTCGGAGGACTGGGCGGCATCCAGACGGTCGAGCGGGCAGTGATCGCACCTTCCGCCGTCCGGCGCATCCGGACACAGCCCCGGATCGCAGAGTTCGTCTCGCCGGAGGGCCCAGTGGACCAGATACCGGAGGGAGGGCTGTTCCGGCCACTCCCCGATCAGAAGTTTGGGTCCCGGTCCTCCTGGAAGCCCGCCTCGAGCGCGTCGATCGCCGCCTTCACCGCGACGGCCTGGTGGATGACGGGCACCTCGCCGGCGTAGCCTTCCGCGCCCTGAGACAACTTCTTATATAGAGTGCAGGCGGCGGCCAGGTTGATGGTGAGTTCCTGGCGGTTGAAGGGGAGGTCGAGGATCCGGGCGAAACTGCGCCGGTATTCGAAGACGTCCTTCGCCGAGGGCATCTTGAGGATGTGGCCGGTGACGCCGCCCAGTACCCGGGTCGAGACACGGAACGTATCGCCGGCCTGGACCACGTCATCAACCTCGGCCTGGCTCAACTGGTCGATGATCCGGCTGGCCTCGAAAGCATCCACCGCCGGCTCTTCGCCCTCGCGGATTTTGGCCAGTAGCGCGGCCTCGCCGTCTTCCGCGTTGGCGACGGTCGTTTCGGACACTCCGCGGCCGAGCTGCTTGATGATCACCTTCCGGCGCCGCTGGCGC
>JARKOC010000176.1 GCA_029975915.1 Bryobacteraceae bacterium | reverse complement strand
CTCGCCGGTATCCGGCTTTGTTTCGAAGCGCTCCGTTGAGCCCGGCCAGATGGCAAGCTCCGGACAACCCGCCTTTGAAATCGTGAAACTGGATACCGTGGAAGTGAACGTCGGCGTACCGGAGACCGACATCCATCTCGTTCGCGTGGGGCAGAAAGCCTCTGTCACGCTGCCGGCGCTGCCCGGCGAATCCTTCGAGGGAATCGTTCGCATTATCAATGTTTCCGCCGATCCCCAGACCCGCACCTTCATGACGCGCATCAGCGTCCCGAACCCGAAGCACACGCTCCGCATCGGCATGGTCGCGGAAGCCCGGATTCGCGGCGACGGCATGGTGAAGATGCTCACCCTTCCCATTGAGACGGTTGTGCGCGATCCCCAGGGCGCTACCATGGTCTATGTCTACTTTCCCGATAGGAAGCGGGTGTATGCGAAACGGGTGGAAACGGGCGCCGTGTACGGCAGGGAGATCGAAATCAGGAAGGGCCTTACCGGAGAAGACTCCGTGATCCTGGCCGGCCAGGAGCGGCTCCGGGACGGCGCCGTCGTTTCACCGGCGCCGGCTGAGGCTCCCGGAAACAATGCCGGCGTAACCGGCACGGGGACACGGCAATGAATCACATCAAGATTTCGCTACGCTACCCCACGGTCACGGTGATCCTGACGGCCCTGCGGGTTATCGTCGGCATGCGGGCCTTCTTCCACATGCCGCGCACCGAGGATCCCACGATAACGATACGCACCGGGCTGGTGATCGCCCTGTATCCGGGCGCCACGTCCGAACAGGTGGAAAAGCAGGTAACCAAGACCATCGAGAAGCATACCTTCAAGTTTCCCGAGGTCAGGAAAGGGAAGACCTATTCCACCAGCCGCCCCGGCGTGGTCGTCATCAACGTGGAGCTGGAAGAGTATGTGAAAAACACGGATGTTTTCTGGGCCAAGCTCCGCAATGAATTGAATGAAACCCGCGCCACCGAACTGCCCGAGGGTGTGCGCGGCCCTATCGTGAACTCTGACTTCGGCGATACCGTTGCCATGCTGATCGCGGTGCACGGGAAGCGGTACGGCTACCGTGAGCTGCGCGACTACACGGACCGGATCCAGGACGAACTCCGGACGGTCCGTGACGTGGGAAAGCTGGACAGGTACGGCGGCGAGAGCGAAGAGATATGGATTACCAGCTGGCTCGCGCGGGTTTCCCAGTATTTCGGAGAGCCTCTCCGGGTGGTTCAGGCCCTGCAGCAGAGAAACATCATCGAAGGGTGC
>JARKOC010000286.1 GCA_029975915.1 Bryobacteraceae bacterium | reverse complement strand
AAGTGATTCGCCACTCCGACGACTGCGGCCACGATGCAGGCCGACGGGAGCTTTGCTTCGATGCGCGCGGGCAGTCCCGGCGTCCGGAAGAACCCCTTCTTCACGGCCATGGTGAACATCTTCATGTCGAGCCGGTAGAACGGGACACCCTTCAGATGGGCGCACCGCAGCGTCTCGAACGAGGCCCAGTCTTCGCGCGCGTCTCCGGCAGGCCGCCGCTGGATCTGGAAGGAACCGGATGGGACCACGTCGCCGGTGTCGCCCGGGCCGATGATCTGTGCGCACTCGTAGGACCGGCGACCGGCATGCACGACGTCGGCCGCTTCGTCGTTGAAGACGATGTAATCGCCGACGCGGAAGGTGCGCGCAGTGTCCGGATTCACGGTGCAGGAAACGATCACGGGATCGGTATCTTTGTCGACGGCGGCGTCGAGACTAGCCCACAGGTCCGTGGCCAACTCATCTACGTAGTAGAGGCCCATGGCGATCTCGGTTGCGCCCGTGATGTTCAGGTTGCCCGCCGCGTCGGGCTCGACCGCGAGATCATCGACCGCGAACGAGCCGTAATCCAGGAGCTTCGGCGTTCCGTGGACGATCCCCGGCACGCCGGTGTCGATGAGAACCTCCTCGGGCACCGGGGCAGCAACGACATCGGCAGGTTTCGGCCCGGCGACCAGGTCGTACATGGAGTCCGTGGTGGTGCGGCCTTGGATGTCGATCGAGTAATCCTTGTTGAGCCGCCAGGAGGTGACGCGGAACTCGCCCGAGCCGTTCGGCATGTCCGGATGCGTCATCGAACACACCATGCCGGGCTCGGTGTTGAGCGCGAGCACAGTGGTCCGGAACGACAGTTGACGCGCGGCCTTCCACTCCGCCGGCGACGTGCCGCCAAGTTCCTCGCGCAGGCGCACACTCACGATGCGCGCCGCCTGGGATTTGGAGGCGGTGCCCGAGAGATTCACGTTCGACTTCAGGAACAGCGGGCCGGCGCCGCCACCGATCAATGTAGCGTGATCGATGTCGTACAGGCTGATGGAGTTGTTCACGAACTGGTAGTCCTCGTCGGCAAAGTTGGCCGTGAGGTGGTTGAAGGACGGCTTCAACGGAGCCAGTTGCAGGGAGTTGAAGAGGATGTTGCCCTGAGTGAATGCTTCGACTGCAGAGGAGTTCTCCCGAATGCCGATCTTGAGCTTGCCGAAGGCGAACGTGTAGTAGCCCAGGCAGTTCATGAGCACTTCCTGGAGCCAGTCGCGGAGCGGCTTTTCTTCCTGGAGCACACCGCGGAACTTGAACTGCGTCTCGCTGCCGGTACCGACCAGCTTGGTGACCTGGTCATTGCAGATCGTCGCGGCGTCGACCGCCGCCTGCACGTCGAACAGCGTCTCGGCCAGATCGAGTTGCTGGGTGGTGGCGTTGAAACCCAAACGCAGACCACGCGCCCGGAGCAGCATGTTGATCGCAACCCACACGGGATTGGTGAGCGGCGGACCGTAGACGCGCACGCCGGGCGAGGTCCACACCCACCCGCTCATGCCCGACTGGACGTTGGCGATCATCGCGTGATCGCCGGGCTTCGACAGTTGCAGGCCCTTGGCGTCGCTGCGGCGGATCACGATGAACGCGGTCCCGGCGGCGAAGTTGTCCTTGTATGTGGAGTTGCCGGAGTAGACCTTGCGCCAGTCGCCGCCGGTGGTGTTGCCCGATTGGTCGAGAGAGAAGAAGTCTGTTGGTGCGGCGGGATCGGCGCCGAGGCACTGGCGCAGGCCGTAGTTGTTGTTCGGGTAGCCGTGGTGCGCCTGGCCGTCGAGCGTGCTGCCGACGAACGTCTCGGCGGTGCCGTCGTTGTCGAGGTCTTCGTAGTGGGCCGGTGTGTAAGCGCCAAGCGGCCCTTCGCCGACAATGCCCAGACCCTCATAGAAATCGCTCTCGTCGCGCCCGGCGGCGACCTTGCAGTTTACGGGCATCTCGCTGTCGGTGTAGATCTCAGGCACGATCTGGTCGTAAATCGAATCCGCGACCAGCGAGACGCTGGTAATGGTCGAGCGGCCGAAGCCCCAGACACCAGTGGAGTTGTCCTTGATGCGGACGCCCTGCGGCTCGGCGATGATGCCGCCGTAGTAGCGCTTCATGCCGTGCGCGAGGCATCCATTCTCGGTCTCATAACCCTTGTCGCATTTGGAGGCGTCGGCGGCCGGAAAGTGGACGAGGTCGAGCGCGCCGGCGGTCGAGTACGGGCACGCCTGCGAGTTGAAGGGCTTCCAGCAGGTACGGGAAATCTTGCGGGTTGGATACGGGAGGTTGAGTTCGTAGAGGCCGTCGGCCGCGGTGACCTTGAACTCCGGCCCGGCGTCGCAGGACCAGTTAACGATGTCGCCCTTCCAGAGGTCGAGCTTCGTGCCAGTACCGACGTGGAAGAGCGAGAACTCCAGTGCGGAACGGAACAGGTCGACATCGTTGGCCAGGTCGCGCATCACGCGGTCAGCATTGCCGAAGACGAACTGCGCTTCATCGGACTCGTTGCCGATGGACTGCGAGATGCCGTCGAATTCCAGCAACCGCGCCTGGTAGAGTTGGCCGCCGATGGTGCAGCGCCGGTCGGAGACGTAGATCGTCGGGTAGCCTGACTGGAGCGGCTGAATGCGGACCAGCGGGATGATCTCTTGGACCTGGGAAAGCAGCGCGGTTTGGAGTGCAGACGGCGGGAAGCGGTTGACTGTCTGGGTGAGGGTGTAGGAAGGCGAGGTCGTGGGAACTTCGATCAGCGTGACGCCGAGCGAGCAGGCCCAGTCGGCAACCATCTCCCAGGACAGCGGCTCGTTGGCGAAGCGGCATGTGAGGGGCGTGGTGCCGCCACCGTCGTCATTCGGGGAGTTGTAAGTGAAAGCGCCGTAGGGCCCGTACTTCGATTCCCAGAAGTTGCGCAGGGCAATGCGATCGCTGTCGCGCAGCCAGTTCTTGCGGATGCTAAAGCGCCGCGCGCCCGTGCCAAGGAGAAAGCGCTGTTCGATCTTGGCGTTGCCCGAGCCGAACTGATGGATCGCGACCTCGCGCGCGCGGGAATGCCCGTGCGGGAAGTCCGGCACGAGCGGGAACACGCCGCTCGGTATGATCTCGGTCACTGCGATGTTGCCGATGTAGTCGGGCATTGGGTAACGAACGTCGGGATAGGATTCGAGACGACAGGGTCACAACAACGCCGCAGCGCCGTCCCGTAACGACGTGCTTTCTTTGTCAGGGTTCTTTGAAGGGTTAGTCTCGTGCGACAGACTCAGTCTCAACGATGAAGGCTGCGACTGGGGCAGATCGGTCTATTCCCGAACTACACATGATTAGCGCGGGCTTGGCGAGCGTCCTGAACACCAGGAGTGCTTGTTCCCTGACCTTCAGGAGCGTGGCACGCTTCTCTTGAGGCGAAGATTTCTTGTAGTGCGGATCCTCATACGGACAAGCTGCAACTTGAAAACCCGCATCAGAAAGATAGTCCAGAAGGCTTCCATTTCTGAAGCCCAACAGGCGGTAACACGCGAGATCTGCGTCGTGCATCAAAGACAGGATGCCTCTGATGTTCTCGACCTTGACAAGCATTATCCACTCGTCGATAAGTGGTCGTGCCTCGACGGGCAGCGTCAATCTCCCCTGCGCGTAGCTTGGATGTCGGCGAAGTGGGCGGACGGTGCAGCCGAGTTCGTTCTGCTTAACCCAGTAGATCAGCTCAGACTCATCGCCATTCTCCAGGCGGCGGGCAAGCTTCCGCATGCCCTCTCGGATTGACTCGCACGTCGACGCAACACGTTCCTCGAACATGGCAGCGGCCATGGTTCACATGATTACACGTCTTCAAGCTTTTGAACCAGAACCGTCGCATCAAGCTCGGTAATGATCGGCCATGTGAGTTGACTCCCGAGCCAGATGGGCGGTTGCCCGGAGGCAATTCAAACTACCTCGTTCAGTTCGATGTTCAGGTCTGCGCGGCCGAGGTCGACCGACTGGTCCCACTCGCCGGCGAAGCGCACGGTGTAGCGGCCCGCGACCGCCTGGCCGGTTGGGTCGGATGAGAACTTTGGGCTCGTCTCATACGGGTCGTAGAAGTAGAAAGGCTCGGTCGGACCCTTTCGAGCGTCGTAGAAGTCCCGCAGCGACGCGAGTTGGGCCGGCGTGAGCCGTTTCGCGAGCCTCCAACGCTTGCGGCTGTTCGTCGCCTGGACCGACCGTTGCGATTCGCCGGTCCGATACTCGCTCTCGACGATTGGATACGCCCGCGCGTGCGCGAACGAACGCGAGAGGCTCGCGGGCATCACCGTCAGTGGCACGGCATTCTGGACAGACCCCGGCATCAGGCGGTAACCAAGTCGACCAACCGCTGGTCTGGTCGCGTGCCGAGCTTCGTGGCGACAAATCGTGCGTATCCTGCCGGGTCGTTCCCGTCGGACGCCGGCGCGTAGGTGCGAAACATCTCTTCCACAGTTGGAGGCTTGCCGCCGGTGTAGCGCCCGTCGATGTACTGACCGGCGAGCACCCGCAGGATGCGCCAGCCCTCGTCCAGCGCGCGGCGGCTCATCTCCTCGCGCGAGGCTCCAGGGAAACGCTCCGAAGCCCAGGCGACGAAGTCCACGTAACCGCCGCTTGTCGGGTAGGGCCGACCCTTCGCGTCCCGCCAGGCGCGGAGGTTGCCCGGATTGGCGTTGCGCTGTGCGAGAGTCGGCTGGGCCGAGAAGAACCCCTCCATCTGGGCAATCGCGCGCGCGAGTTTGTCGAGCAGTTCCTGGCGGGTCATGACACGATCAATCCCGGACTGAGTTGCAGCCCCGTCATCTCACGCCTGCCGGCGTTGGCCTTCGTGGCCGTCATGGCGGCAGTTTGGACCGCGCGAGGGTTCTCCACCACCACGCGCACGGTCTCTTTCTCGAAGAACTCCTTCGCTCCGGGTACGGTGATGTTGATGACCGTGGGCCCGGCGGTCGACGGCGTCCCGCCGCCGATCTTGTCGAGCGAAGGTAGGCCGCTCAGTCCCGGCAGCGGGCTGCCATTGCTGTAGGACGGTGACTGGAACAGCGAGCCGCCGGTCTCCACCAACGACAGTGGCGTCACGGTGCCCGGCATACCAGTGGGCTTCTGGCCAGTGGTCATTGCATACAACTGGATCAGGTCGCGGATCTGTGGCGAGCGGATGGCCAAGTCGAGGTTGCCACCAAAAGCCGACTTCGCGGTATCGACGATCTGTTTCAGAACGCCTTTGTCGGAGATATCGACGCCATACAGCGCCTTGATCTTGGCCTTCGCCTTCTCCTCGGCACCCTTCACGAAGAGACGCACGATGCCGGCAACCAGCCCCGCCGCCGCGCCGATCGCCGCTCCGAGCGGTCCGCCGAACTTGAAGCCGATCATCGCGCCGCCAGCCGTGGTTTCGGCCATTCCGGTGAACCCGCCGCGGCGCAGGCCGTCGAAGGCCAGCATCGCGCCCGCCATCAGGGCGGCATTCGACTTGCCGATGGAGGAGAGCTTCTGGCCCAGAGTGGCTGCTTCCCAGGTGGTGGCGACGCCGGGCGCTAACTGCACGCTACCGCCGATCCCGAAGAACGATTTCAAACCTGGCAGGAACCCGGCCCATCCCGCCTTGGAGAAAATGCCGCTTGTTCCCGCCGCGCCGCTGGCCGAGGGAATGAAAGGAGGTGTCGCTGCTGCCGGTGCTCCGAACACCGAGGGAATGATCGATGGGGCACCGCCACCGGACGGCACAAACGGGGGTGTCCCGCCCGCTCCGCCGCCGGCGAACACGGGCACGGCTCCCACGCCGAGAATCCCGCCCAGCTTGCCGAGCATTCCGCCGCCGCCCATCCCACCCTGCTGGAACGTCACCTTCTGCCCGGTGAATAGCTGCATCAACATCGCCGCCACGCGCGAAGACACGACGTCCTTGATGGCCGTCAGCAGAGCAGTCTTGAGCGAGTTGCCGATCGCGGACCAGATCGACTGCGACTTCGTGAGCAGAGCATCGAAGACGCCCTCGGCCTGGCGCTTGAAGGAATCGAAGATCCGCCGGTTCTCATCACGGATGAGTTGGCCTTGCCGGATGGCTGCGTTCTCCCGTGCTGACTGGATCGCGGCGTCGGTGGCCTCCTGCTGCTGACCTCGCAGGTCTTGCCTCTGCTGGGTGACTTCGGCGATCCGCGCGCGGATCTCGTCGGCCCTGTAGCCAAGCCGCTTCAGGTTGGCTTCTTCCTCTATCAGCATCCGCGTGGTCTCGAGGTCGAACAGCCGCAGCTTGATGTCATTCACGCGTTGGAGGTAGGCGACCTCGATCTCCATCTTGCGTTGCTCGACCCAGAGCTTCTGCCGGAGCGTCTGCGCGCCCAGCGCTTCGACAGCCCGCAACTGGGCATCGCGCCCGTAGCCCGCTCGCTGCTCTTCGAACCGGTACACGTCGGCGAGATGATCGAGGTTCCGCCGCGCGATCTCCTCGTTGTTGGCGAGGCGCTTCTGATAGAGGTCCGACTCCCAGGCAAGGCGCTGCTGATAGGCCTCCTGCTGTTCCTTGAGGTACTCGGCCATCTCCTCCTTCTGCATCTGGCGCACCTTGGCGCGCAGCTCCCGCTCGAGGTACTCGCGCGTCTTTGCAGTGAGACGCATTTGATGGGTGGCACCCCGGTCATCGACGAAGGAGGTGTACTTCGTCATCTCCTTCTGCATTTCGAGCAGGATCCTGGCGGGCCCGGTGACGCCATGAGCCTCGGCCGCCATCGCTGCTTCCAGGGAATCCCGCTCCGCCTGAGCCTGCCGTTTCCGAATCTCCTGCGCCCGTTTCAGGGCTTCAAGGTCCGGCTCGTTCGAGGCCTTGACGGTGATCTTCGGGCCTCCGAACTCGAAGGTCTCCCCGGGCAATAGCCTCTTGCCGGAGATCAACTCCCGGATCTGGTCATCCGTCATGCCCTTCTTGCGCAGGTCGTCTACTTTGACCTTGCCCTTGAAGAGGTCATCGCGGAGGGCCTGCCGCTCCATCTCGTCGTAGCGGGCCTTGAGTTGTTCCTGGGTGTTCTTCCACTCCGAGTAGACGATGGCGCCCGCCGCAACCACGCCACCGGCGAGCAGCGCATACGGGTTCAGGCTGGCCAGGTTGAGAGCGGCGATCGCCTTGGCCAGATCCATGATCTTGGCGGCGAGGCCATACGTGGCGAGCACTCCGGCGACCCACAGCGCCGTCTCGCCAAACTTGGTGAGGAGGTCGGTGTTCTCTTTCAACCAGCCGACCAGGCCCCGCAGGTTTCCGATCAGCGTACGGAGGTCATCCTGAAACTTGGCTCCGATGTCCTCCCGCAGGTTGTTGAACTCGCGGCGCAGTGCTCCGAGTTGCCCCTCCACCGTCTGAGAGGCGGCGGCATGGGCGCCCTGGATCTTCGCCCCCTCTCGCATCACCGTGTTGTACCGAACCTGTTTCTCCTCGGCATCGGTCAGCGCGCGGCCCAGCTTGAGCTCCTGGATCAGGACTTCCTTCTGGAAGTCGACGAACAGTCCCAGCGTGCGGAGCCCGCGCGAAGCGCCGGACTCGATGGAGAGGACAATCGCATCCATCGCTTCGCCGGCGGACACGTTCTGGACGGCGGCTGCGTTCTTCGCGAGCTTCGCCAGACCCTCTGCCTTGGCCAGGTCCATGTCGGCGACGATGAGGCGCTGCACGGCATGTGCCGCCTCGGTAAACTCGAAGCCGATCTCTTCAATCGCCGCCACTTGCTTCGTGGCCGCCGCCGCACCCACCCCGTGCGCGGTTGCCAGCGCTTTCAGGGAAGCTTCTGCCTTGGCATTCTCGGCAGCCATCATGACGGAGCCCACCGTGAACTCCTTGGCCCAGGCAACAGCGCTTTTGATGGCATCGGCGAGGAGACTACCTGCGGTGGCACCCTTCACCATGGCGGCGGTCATGCCGTCGATGCTGGACGAGGCGCCATGTGCGGCCTTTGCGGCGGTCTGCTCGATGCTCGACAGGCCCGAGTTGACCGTCTTGATGGACGCATTGGCCTTGTTGACATCGACTTCAACAACGAGTTCGAGCTTATTGTCGGCCACGGTTGTTCAACTGTTCGCGGTCAAGACGGTCACGTTCTTCTTCGAGGACGAGCATGGCGAGGAACTCATCGGCCCGAATGTCGACGAGTCCGATGCGCACGCCCAGCTTCAGGGCTGTCCGGAGGTCGATGGCGCGGCGGATGAGCAGGCCGGTCTCGGAGGACTGGGCTGCATCCAGACGGTCGAGCGCGCAGTGGTCGCACCTGCCGCCGTCCGGCGCATCCGGGCACAACCCCGGATCGCACAGTTCATCGCGCCGGAGGGCCCAATGGACCAGGTACCGGAGGGAGGGCTGTTCCGGCCACTCCCCGGTCAGAAGTTTGGGTCCCGGTCTTCCTGGAAGCCCGCCTCGAGCGCGTCGATCGCCGCCTTCACCGCGACCGCCTGGTGGATGATGGGCACTTCGCCGGCATAGCCTTCCGCGCCATGCGACAACCTTTTATATAAAGCGCCAGCGGCGGCCAGGTTGATGGTGAGTTCCTGGCGGTTGAAGGGGAGGTCGAGGATCCGGGCGAAGCTGCGCCGGTATTCGAAGACGTCCTTCGCCGAGGGCATTCTCAGTACGTGCGCCGTGGCGCCGCCGAGCACCCGGGTAGTCACGCGGAATGCATCGCCGGCCTGGACCACGTCATCAACCTCGGCCTGGCTCAACTGGTCGATGATCCGGCTGGCTTCGAAAGCATCCACCGCCGGCTCTTCGCCCTCGCGGATTTTGGCCAGTAGCGCGGCCTCGCCGTCTTCCGCGTTGGCGACGGTCGTTTCGGACACTCCGCGGCCGAGCTGCTTGATGATCACCTTCCGGCGCCGCTGGCGC
>JARKOC010000282.1 GCA_029975915.1 Bryobacteraceae bacterium | reverse complement strand
GGTTCGGCTTTTTTCCACCCATCCGCCCATGGAAGAGCGCATCGCCCGGCTTGAAGCCATGGCCCGGGGGGGCGCTCCGCTCGGAAGGTAGGCCCGGCCGCCTTGCGGCCGTATCATCCTGAAAACGGCAGTTGGATCATGGACTGTCGTAGGAGGTTTTCATGTCAGGACGCACGAGATTCTATCTGATAGCCGCGGCGCTTGTGCTGTTGCTTCCCGGCCTCCTGTCGCTCATCCATCTCTACACCGACTGGCTTTTCTTCGTCGAGACCGGGTTCTCTTCGGTGTTTTCCACCATCCTCGGGACGAAGATAGGGGTCGGTGTGGGTGGCGGGGCGGTGATGCTGGCCTGTGTCCTGGTGAACCTCTTCATCGTTTTCCGGGCGCGGTTCCCTGTGACGGGTTTTGCCCTGCACGGAGAAAACATCTACCAGCTCAGGATGAATGAGCTGCAGCGCCTGTCCAAACCCCTGGCTATCGCGGGGGCGGCGCTTCTCGCATTCTTTGCCGGGCAGTGGGCCGCCCTGCACTGGCAGACATTTCTCCTGTTCGCCAACGGTCTCGCTGCCGGCGTCCGGGATCCGGTCATGGACAAAGACCTGGGTTTTTACCTGTTTCAGCTGCCGCTGCTGGAGGTCGTCAAAAGCTTCGCCGGTTTCGTGCTGGTGTCTTCAGCCGTCCTCGTGGGTGCGGCGTACTATGTGCGGGGAGGAATCACGCTTTCGGAACGGGGCGTCTCCGTTTCCCGGCAGGTGAAGACGCACCTTGCGGTTCTTGCCGGGCTGTTCCTGCTGGTGGTGGGCTTCGGTTTCTATCTGGACACCTTCCGTCTGCTGCTGTCCGGAGAGGGGACGGTGCACGGAGCGGGATACGCGGACGTGAATGCTCGTATCCCCATGCTCCGGGTTCTTGCGGTCATGACGCCCCTTGCGGCGCTGGTTCTGGTTTTCGGTGTCTGGAAGGGCCGCTTGCGCATGGCGGTTGCAGGGCCTGCGGCGGTTGCCCTGCTGTACGGGGCCGGTATCTCGCTGTATCCGGCGCTGCTCCAGAAATTCAAGGTCGCGCCCAATGAACTGGCCCTGGAAACACCCTATCTTGCCAATAACATAAAATTCACCCGCTTCGGGTACGATCTGGACAGCGTGGAAACGGTCCCCTTCGACGTGAAGTACAACCTGTCCGCGGCGGATATCGAATCCAACGACGCGACCATCAGGAACATCAGGCTCTGGGACCATGCCCCGCTCCTGCGCACCTACAGCCAGTTGCAGCAGATCCGCACCTACTACAAGTTCTTCGATGTGGATAACGACCGGTACACGGTGA
>JARKOC010000281.1 GCA_029975915.1 Bryobacteraceae bacterium | reverse complement strand
AACTGGCCCATGTCAAAAATCGCGATATCCTTGTATCAACCATCGCCGCCACCTTTGCCGGCGCCATCTCCATGATCGGCAGCATGCTCCAGTGGGGCGCCATGCTGGGTATGGGGCGGGGGGACGATGAAGAGGGCGCGGGAGGGGTGGTGGGTTCCCTTCTCATGGCCATTGTCGCTCCCATGGCGGCCATGCTGATCCAGATGGCGGTTTCCCGCTCCCGGGAATATCTGGCCGACGAGGGAGGCGCCAGAATCTGCGGTCGTCCTCTGGCTCTGGCAGGGGCCTTGCACAAGCTCCACGCCGCCTCTCAGATGATCCCCATGCAGGAAGCCCGCCCGGCTTCTGCCCACCTGTTCATCGTCAACCCCCTCTCGGGAGGCGCTCTGGTCCGGCTTTTTTCCACCCATCCGCCCATGGAAGAGCGCATCGCCCGGCTTGAAGCCATGGCCAGGGGGGGCGCTCCGCTCGGAAGGTAGGCCCGGCCGCCTTGCGGTCGTATCATCCTGAAAACGGCAGTTGGATCATGGACTGTCGTAGGAGGTTTTCATGTCAGGACGCAAGAGATTCTATCTGATAGCCGCGGCGCTTGTGCTGTTGCTTCCCGGCCTCCTGTCGCTCATCCATCTCTACACCGACTGGCTTTTCTTCGTCGAGACCGGATTTTCTTCGGTGTTTTCCACTATCCTCGGGACGAAGATTGGGGTAGGTGTGGGTGGGGGGGCGGTGATGCTGGCCTGTGTCCTGGTGAACCTCTTCATCGTCTTCCGGGCGCGGTTCCCTGTGACGGGGTTTGCCCTGCACGGAGAAAACATCTACCAGCTCAGGATGAATGAGCTGCAGCGCCTGTCAAAACCCCTGGCTATCGCGGGGGCGGCGGTTCTCGCATTCTTTGCCGGGCAGTGGGCCGCCCTGCACTGGCAGACATTTCTCCTGTTTGCCAACGGCCTCACTGCCGGCGTCCGGGATCCGGTCATGGGCAAAGACCTGGGTTTTTTCCTGTTTCAGCTACCTCTGCTGGAGGTTGTCAAGAGCTTCGCCGGTTTCGTGCTGGTGTCCTCCGCCGTCCTCGTGGGCGCTGCGTACTATGTGCGGGGAGGCATCACGCTCTCGGAACGGGGCGTCTCCGTTTCCCGGCAGGTGAAGACGCACCTTGGGGTTCTTGCCGGACTGTTCCTGCTGGTGGTTGGCTTCGGTTTCTATCTGGACACCTTCCGTCTGCTGCTGTCCGGAGAGGGAACGGTGCACGGAGCGGGATACGCGGACGTGAATGCCCGTATCCCCATGCTCCGATTGCTTGCGGTCATGACGCCCCTTGCGGCTCTGGTTCTTGTTTTCGGTGTCTGGAAGGGCCGCTGGCGCATTGCGGTTGCGGCGCCTGCGGCGGTTGCCCTGCTGTACGGGGCGGGTATCTCGCTGTATCCGGCGCTGCTCCAGAAATTCAAGGTCGCGCCCAATGAACTGGCTCTGGAAACACCCTACCTTGCCAACAATATCAAATTCACCCGCTTCGGGTACGACCTGGACAGCGTGGAAACGGTCCCCTTCGACGTGAAATACAACCTGTCCGCGACGGATATCGAATCCAACGACGCGACCATCAGGAACATCAGGCTCTGGGACCATGCCCCGCTCCTGCGCACCTACAGCCAGTTGCAGCAGATCCGCACCTACTACAAGTTCTTCGATGTGGATAACGACCGGTACACGGTGA
>JARKOC010000266.1 GCA_029975915.1 Bryobacteraceae bacterium | reverse complement strand
GCGGGGGCAGTTCTTCCCTGTCGATGGCGCCGACGGCGTCCGCCCGGCACTGCCGGCAGTGCCTGAACTGGCCGATTATCTTCTCGTTTGCGGCCTGAACCGCAGCAATCTCTTCCACTGTCGGGGGGGCCACGCCGGCGACATCCGCCTGCGGGATGAGCGGCATCACGGTCATTACGGATGCGCCCCGCTCCTTCACCTTTTCGGCGACCAGCGGTATCTGGGCCTCATTGACTCCGGGAATATACACCGTGTTCACCTTGATGGTCATGCCGTACCGTGCTGCCCGGCGCAGACCTTCCAGCTGATTCGCGATAAGGATGCGGGCCGCTTCCTCTCCGCGGTACTGTTTTCCGCCATAGCTGACATGGCTGTAAATGCGGGCGCCGATCGCCGGATCAAGGGTGTTGATGGTTACGGTCAGACTATGCAGTCCGAGCGCCTCCAGTTCATCGATCGTCTCCGGCAACAGCAGACCGTTGGTGCTCATGCATTTGATAAGGAGGGGAAATTCCTTCCCTATCATGCGAAAGGTCGTGAATGTCTCCTCGTTGGCCAGCGGGTCGCCGGGGCCGGCAATGCCGATCACCTTGATCATCGGGCCGAGAAGATCGCTTGCCATTACTTCACGAACTTTTTCCAGGGCCTCCAGCGGGGTCAGGAGTCGGCTGGTGACGCCCGGCCGCGATTCGTTGGCGCAGTCGTGAAGGCGGGTGCAGTATCCGCACTTGATGTTGCAGCGTGGCGCTACGGCCAGGTGCATGCGTCCGTTCCCGTGATGATTGCCTCCGAAACAGGGGTGGCCCTGAATGTTTTTCCTGCCGGAACATGAAGATGCCATGGTGTCCTCCTTTGCTTACGCCTTGTTGTTGAGATGAAAAAAGGGGCCGGCGTTCAGACGCCGGCCCCTTTGCCGATGCGGATCGGTCCGATACGGGCAGGCCGTAGCGGGTCACGATGCCGATTATCCTGGATTCGGCAGTTGGAGGAATCCTTCGTTCGCTCCGATTGCCCTCTTTCTGCTGCTCTAAGCTCATTTCGCTACAGCCGATAGACTCACCCTTCGGGTTCGGACAGTATCGGCCGTGGCCGCTTCATTTCGCTAAGAACAGCAACGAAATAGGACAGAGTCGCTCTCTACGGATACCTCCAACTGCCGTTGTTGGATTATGTGAATACCTCTTTGTATCCGTTTCGTGACGTCTCCCTATCAGGAATCGTGCCTGAAATGGAAAGGCTTTTGTTAGTCGCGCTATTTCAACGTCTTCGCGAGCGTTTGCGTGCCTGGCGCCGGTCTGGTCGATTCGGTTGGTGATTAAAAAGTGGGCGGACGTGCCGCGAGGAAGGACGATGCGTCCGCCCTCCGTACTGTCGGATACGCCCGGATCCCCGTTCCGTGGCGTTTCAGATCGGGACATACCCGCTGGCATGGTATCTGAACGGCCTTCGGGCATACGGGAGGCATGTCATGATGAAAGGCGACTCACTAACGACGAACACGGCGGAAATGGAGGAAATCCGTTCCCGGGCGGTTGCGTCCTTTCTGGGGTTCGCCCTGGGGGACGCCCTGGGAGCACCGGTTGAGTTCATGACCTCCGGAGAGATCAAGGCCAGGTACGGGGTGCTGCGCGAGATGGTTGGGGGAGGGTGGCTGCGACTCCGGCCGGGGCAGGTGACCGACGATACAGAGATGTCCCTCTGCATCGCCCGCGCCGTCTCCC
>JARKOC010000264.1 GCA_029975915.1 Bryobacteraceae bacterium | reverse complement strand
GTTTGCGGAGCACCGGGTCGCCGCGGAGGGTGTTGATCATTTCAGCCCACCACACCGGGCTGCTGGCCGTGCCGTGGACCAGCACCACCGGCATCCGGCCGGGCTCGTAGGGTTGGATCAGGATCATCGGATTGCTTATTTTGTCGGCGCGTAGAAAACGTCTGACGCCGAGGTTCCAGATCTCCGGGTTGTCGAGACGGTAGGCCAGCGGCGCGGTTGAATCGGTTTCCAGGGGCACGGTGCGGCCGTTGACCTTCACCTCGGTATCGTCATAGGCGGAATAGAACTCCAGTGTCGCGCTTTCCGCGCTTTTCCCCAACTCCGTCACCTTTGGCGGGACCCGCAGGAACGCGGTCACCGGCAGCACGCCGCCCCTGGGCGTTTCCGGGGATTTCGGGGTCAGCGCGATGAGCGGAGCGCCCAGGCCCGGAGTCCGGTTGCGCACCGTGAAGCCGTGGACGTCATAGGCGTCAGCCGGTAACAACCCCTCAATGTTCTCCAGTTTCCAGGCGAGGGTCTCCGGCTTCAGGGTTATGTTCAGGTCGCCCGCCGTCAGTTTCCGCGGCCCGTTCCTGAACTCGAGGCTGCCGTCTTCCTTCTTGGGGAAAGCGCGCCCCAGTGCCCGGTTATACAGGTCACACGCCTCCCGGAAGCGGATGTCGTAGGCGGTGGGCGGTGGTTGCGCGCCGTCGCCCAGGAGATAGAGGTAGGCATAGACCGCCGATTGCAGGAAGGCGTCGGGAGCCTCCGGGGACGCGCTTGCCTGGAGCTTTTCTCCGCCCAGGTAGCTCAGTTCGGCCAGGGCAAACAGGATGTCCCGCCGGTCATCGTGGATGGCGGTGTCATGGAGGAAGCGAATGGCTCCTCGCGGGTCGGTGCTGAACGTCTCCCCCAGGTTGTAGCGGTGGAGCACCGCCTTGGCGCTGTTGCTCACGACCCCCTGGTTCAGGGGATTGACGGTGCTCAGCCGGTACGACTGCTCGTCGGTCACCCTGGTGACGCCGATGGGTGTGGTGCATCCGGCCAGCAGGCCGAGCAGCAGCAGCGGCGCGAAATATCGAAAGAACAGCGGCGAAAAGCGGTGAGGCGACGTCTCTGTCTTTTTCATGATTTTCATTGCCTTCCCATTCCGGGCAGCCCCTCACGGATGCGCCGGGAAAAATCCATATCCCTGTCAGCCTCCTGGGCCCTGGCGTTGATGTAGCTCCGTTTCTTCAGTTCGGCAAAGGGCAGGCTCGTGTTCACCGTGCCCCGCTCGTACATCATCTCATCAATGAAGCCGTTGACGATGATCCGCCAGTCGAACTTCGCGTTCCCGGCGTAGGGCGCGGTATGTCCCCGAATATTGGTGGTGCAGTTGCTGGTGAGGGCGTTGTACCACTGGGCACGGTCATGAAGCCGGTTAACCTCCCGCAGGTAGTCGAGGAACACTTTTCGGGCCTGCGTAGGATTCGCCTTCAGCCGGTACAGGTAGACGTCCTCCTTGCGGTAATTGGTCCGCAGCCGCACCACGTCCCGCTCATCAGCCACGATATAGGTAAGTTCGTACTGCTTGAAAAAGCCCTTGACGGCGGAGTAGTCCTCCCCCTTCTCCTTGCGGGTCTCGATGGAGAAGCAGACCTGGCC
>JARKOC010000256.1 GCA_029975915.1 Bryobacteraceae bacterium | reverse complement strand
GCCTGAGCGCAGCCCGGCCAGGGCGTACATCTTGGAGAAGGTGCGGAAGGCGACCACGTTGGGAAAGCGCTCCATCAGGCCGACTGCGTCCGGGTATTCCTCATCCTCCACGAACTCGCAATAGGCCTCGTCCACCACCACAATCCGGTCATCGCCGACCTTTTCCAGGAAGTCGACCAGTACCTGGCGCGTCCACCAGCTGCCGGTGGGGTTGTTGGGGTTGCAGACAAAGAGGATCTTGGTGCGGCCGTCGATGCAGTCCAGCATCCCCTGGGGGTCGAAGGCGAAGTCGCGTAGCGGGACCAGCCGGGCCTGGATGCCGGAGAACTCGGCCACCCATTCGTACACGGCAAAGGTCTTGTCCGCGGTGATGATAGTGTCTCCGGGCCGGCAAAAGGCCTTTATCACCGACGAGATTACCTCGCAGGAACCGTTGCCCACCAGGATGCGGTCGGGCGAAATGCCGAGGCGGAGGCCCAGGGCCTGGCGCAGGTCGTAGGAGTCGCCGCTCGGGTAGACGGCCGCACGTTCCGGAGGAAACGAGGCGATGGCGCGGGCCGCTGCCGGGGGCGGGCCGAGGGGGTTCTCGTTGTTGTTCAGGCGATGGAGGAAGGGAGCGCCGTACTCCCGCATCAGCAGGTGATCCGGCCGGCTCGGGATGTAGGCCTCGAAGCAGCGGACATAATCGGGGACCAGGGCATCCAGATTCATGACAGGGCATTCCCCTTGGCATGATCATAGATCACGAGATCCCCCTGCCCCGCGTCGGGAATGAGCAGGCGCGGCACGAAGCCGGTCTCGGCCAGCGCACCGGCAAATGCGGTATCCTCAGAGCGTCCGGTATTGAGCTCGACGATGAAGTTGGCGATCCCCTCGTCACGCAGCAGGGCGAGATGGCCGGCCAGGTTGGCGGCCATGTCACTGCCGGCGCAGAGCGGGCGGATAACCGCCAGGGAACGGGGATAGTCAAGTTCCACCGCCAGCACCGACGCGTCGCGCGACAGGGCCGTTTCGCCGTGCGTTTCGCGCACCTGCCGGGGAAGGCAGAGACGGTCGTACTGTTCGTGAAGAAATGCCGCCAGCGGTGCCGTGCAGTACACCACGCCTCCGCTCTCCTCCCTGAGCTGCCGGAAGTAGTAGACGGAGCGCGAGGAGTGCCCGCTGATGCCCGCCATTTCCAGTTCTCCCAGGAAATCGAAGAAGCGCTCGTGACCCGGAAGCGGTCCCTGGCGCCGCAGCAGGCCCCGCGCGCGGGAGCGCGAGATACGGCCGACCGCCTCGTCCAGCAGCATGGTCAGCGTACTGTCATCCGGGTCGTCGCGGAACAGGTACGGGCCATACAGCTCGATACAGGTGTCGGTCAGCGGCCGCCACAGCACGCCTCCCACGATCCAGTCGCCAGCCAGGGCCAGCACGGCATGCAAGCGCCCGGCGGCGAGCATGTCCGCGGCCATTCCGGGTTTCGCCAGGAACGAAGGAAGAAACGGAGCTCCGGAGGTTGCCGCCATGGCGGCGAAGTGCCGAAGATCGTCAGGGGAGGGATCGGAAAGCCTCACGCCTTTCGCGATGTCGTGCGGGGGAAGGGGCACGGCCCCGGCTGATGGATACTCCCGGTCGCGGGTTATGCGGATTACTATCCGGTCATCGCTGCCGAAGTCGAGGCGCAGACTGGAGACGCTGCGCGCCGCGATCATCGGCCCCAGCATATCCAGCGATTCCTCGCTGTCATGTCTGACGCGCCAGGTCAGGTTGAAAGCGCGCATGTCCGGATTGGCCGCGTGGAAGGAGATGGAGAGCGCCAGGCGGTAGCCCTGGTCTTCCAGATCAATCTCCACCGTCGAGCCGACGGCGGCACTCGGCGCATAGAAGGAGAAAAGCTCCTCGACCGCCAGCACCAGCCCGCCGGCCTCCCGATCGCCATAGCCGAAGCCCCGCGCACCCTTGTCCGCGAACTCCATGGCCAGGGGGAGGAACGGGGCGCGGAAGGGGATACGGATCACGGTGCTCTTCTTCGCATGGATCTGCTGCATCATCGGGATACCCTTTCAGGTTGGTTTCGAGGCGTTTCCCTGCCGTCACGCCTGCCGGCATTCTCTGAAGCGAGGACAAACAAGGCTGTACCGAGATCGGCAGCGTCTCATGCGGAGCGTT
>JARKOC010000242.1 GCA_029975915.1 Bryobacteraceae bacterium | reverse complement strand
CCAATCCCCTCTTCAAGACCGGCGGCTATACCGATTGTTTTACGCAAGCCATGACAGCCACTATTCAGAAAAGGACGCCCGCGGCCGTACCCGCGGCAGCGCCGGTGACCGTGAATGAGGCCGCAGAACTGGAGAAGTTGAAGCTGCAGGTTGAACTGGAACGGATACGGTTGGAAATCGAAAAACTGAAGCTCGAACAGGAGCGGTTGAAGTCCGGTGTGAAATAGAAAGGCATGAGAAGGAACCGACGGTTCAGGTTGCCCCATGGCTATGGACATGCTCCATCCATGGGGCTTTGTTGTGTCGTGTTATCTATTGAAAAAACGGGAAAAACCGTTGATCTGAGCAGTTGTTTCATGTAAGTAGTGCCAATTCGGAAGTCGATTGTTATGAATCGGAGATTTCGCATCGATGCTATCTCACATGGCTGGGAAATCATGAACAGTACAGACACGAACTCTTCCGGCAACCGGCATTCCGTACTCGGCGGCTTGATCGATGGTGTCCGACGTCTCTTCCCCGGCATCCTGCTGATCATCGCAGCATCCGCGCTGCTGCTGATTACGGACCGCATGCATCGAACCACTGCGATAGGCGACCTGCCCCAAATCGCTATCTTCCAGTTTGCCTCCCGGCCGGTGCTGGACGAGTGCGTTGCCGGTGCGCTGCAAGGACTGGCCGAACAGGGGGTGGAGCCCGGGCGTGACGTGCAGGTCCGGACATTCAATGCGGAGAACGACCTTGCCACGGCCAATGCCATGGCGCGGTCAATCATCGAGGGCGGAAACCGTCTGGTGATCACCTTCAGCACGCCGCTGCTGCAGGTGATGGCCACCGTCAACAGGGACGGGAAGATCCGGCACGTCTTCGGCGCGGTAACAGACCCGTTTGCCGCCGGCGTGGGGGTCACCCGCGGCGGGCATCCGCCCCACCTGACCGGAATCGGCACCTTTCAGCCGGTTCGGGAGACCTTCCGGCTGGCAAAGAGACTGCTGCCGGGCCTGCGGAGCGTGGGCGTGGTCTGGAATCCGGGCGATGCGGCGTCCGAGGCCTGCCTGCTCCTTGCTCGGGATGAATGCGCACGTCTCGGAATTCATCTGCTGGAGGCGCAGGTGGAAAACTCGGCCGGCGTGGCCGAGGCTGCCGCGTCCCTGACCGGGAAGGGAGTCCAGGCGCTCTGGATCGGCGGCGACAACACCGTGGAACTGGCCATGGATTCAATGGTAAAGGCGGGACGCCAGGCCGGAATACCGGTCCTGACCAACGCGCCGTCACACCTCAAGGCCGGGGCGTTTCTTTCCCTGGGTGCGGATTACGTGGAAGTGGGCCGCCGGACCGGCATTCTTGCGGCCAGGGTCCTGAAAGGTCTCGACCCGGCAACCGTACCGGTGAACAATGTCGTCCCCCGCCAGCTTGCCCTGAATCTCGCGGCCCTGAAGGGGGTGCGGGAGAAATGGCGCGTGGACGAGAGCACCCGTGCCGGCGCCGCCATCCTCATCGACGAATCGGGACGCACCGTGCGGAGCATGTCTTCCATCTCCAGGGAGCAGGCGCCGCTATCGCGGCTCTGGAATATCCAGCTCATCGATTACGCCGACGCCATCACCACCGAAGAGACCCACGAGGGGCTTTTTGCCGAGATGCAGGCCCTGGGGCTGCGGGAGGGGCGCGACTACACTCTGAAGCGCCGCGCGGCGCACGGGGACATTGCGGTGTTGAACGGGATCGTGGACGCGGCCCTGACCGACAGGCCGGATCTGATCATCACCACCTCCACGTCGACCCTGCAGACCGCCATCGGAAAGATACAAAAGATTCCTATCATCTTTACCATCGTGGCTGACGGTGTGCTGGCCGGGGCCGGCAGGAGCATCGACGATCACCTGCCCAATGTTACCGGTGTCACCACCATGAGCGATTTCGACGGGATGATCGCGGTGGTGCGCGAGTGCCTGCCCGGCGTCAAGCGAATCGGCACCCTCTATACCCCATCCGAGGTCAACTCCGTACTCTACCGTGACGCGCTGGTAAAGGCCGCCTCGGCTAAAGGATTGCGGGTGGAGTCGGTCGCGGTCTCCTCCACGACGGAGGTGGCGGATGCGTCCCTTGCCCTGACCGGCAAGGGGATCCAGGCCATTACCCAGATCTCCGACAACGCAACCGGCAGCGCCATGGGGACCATCGCAACCTCAGCCGACAGGGCAGGGGTGCCGCTGTTCGCCTTCGTCTCTAAGGCGGTCGATGATGGCGCAGCCCTCGCCCTGGCCCGTGATTACCGGGAGGGAGGTCGGCTGGCGGCCCGTCTGGCCCTGCGGGTGATGCGGGGGGAAGATCCGGCCCGTATCCCCTTCACGCCGCTGGGGCGAAACAACCTGGTAGTGTCGCGAAAAAATGCCGCGAAGTACGGTCTGCGGATTCCCCGGAGCGTGCTGGACCGCGCCGACAAGGTGGTGGACTGATGGAAATCGTTCGCACGAAACATGAACAGTGGCTTGAAGTGGGCATTGCCGGCCGCCTGAACGCCCAGTGGGCCGACAGCCTCGACCGTGAATTGGCGGACGCGGTGCGGGACGGCAGCCGGCGGATCTACCTGGAGATGTCCGGGATCACCTTCCTCAGTTCCGCCGGAATCCGCATCCTGCTGAAATACCGCAAGGAGTTGGCGTCGCTGCAGGGGAGCCTGCTGATCCTGTCGCCGTCGGAAAATGTCGCCAACGTGCTGACGCTCTCCGGCCTTCTCGACCTGTTTGCGGCCGAAAGACCGGAGGATGAGCGGCCAGGGCGGGAAGCAGCCGCAGCCGGCGGCGCCGGTGACGGGGAGGTAGTGCTGGATGGCGGCGGCATAACCGTCTTTTCCCCGTTCCCCGGAGCGGTCATGTCGCTGCGCACCGTGGGGGATCCCCGGCAGTTGGAAGAGGGGAAGTTCCTGGAATCATCCCGCGTGCACCTGCCGAGTGACGCCATTGCCGTGGGTATCGGCGGATTCGGCGACGATTTCACGGACTGCCGCGAGCAGTTCGGCGAATTCATGTCCCTCGGGGGGAGCGCCATCACCCTCCCTGCCGAGAGCGGCCATACCCCCGACTTCCTGACGCAGGCGGGCGATTTCGTCCCCGGCGTGCAGGCGCTGTATGCGGTTGTCTGTCAGGGAATTTTCGCCCGTTTCTTCACGTTCGGCGCCGACTCCGCCGACGATCCGATCCCTTTTTCCCGCCTGGCGGCAACCGCACTGTCGATCTGCACGGCTGACTGTATCGCACTGGCAATGATAGCCGAGACCGACGGCCTGGTGGGTGCGTCCCTGCTCCGTTCGCCTGCCCTGTCGGACGACGCGCCTCTGTTTGCCTTTCCCGGCGTGCGGGATCGCCTGGCCCTGACCAGCGAGCCCCAGTGGCCCGGTTCGCTCGCCCTGGTGTGCGGCATTGCGCTGCAAGGGGAAGATCCGCGCCTGGACCCCTTTGTCAGGCCCCTGGGGGACGGGGCGCTTTCCGGGCATTTCCATGCCGCGGCGCTCTCCTACCGTGCACTGCCCGAAGGCGTGCTTGAGCTTGCGCCCACGGTTGCCGGTCTTATGCAGACCCGGAACCTGCTCGGCATGGCGCACCTGCTGAACGACACACGGCCCATTACAGGGATCGGCGAGAGCCGTTTCCTGCGGGGCGCGGTCTGGTGCGGCCCGGCGAAAATGGGGGAGGTGAGGCCATGAGCCTGCTGCTCGGTTCCCTGACCATCGGATTGATCCTGGCGCTTCTGGCGCTGGGGGTCTATATCGCATTCCGTATCTTCGATTTTCCGGATATGACCGCCGACGGCTCCATCACCCTTGGCGGCGCGGTGGCGGCCGTGCTGCTGGTGGACGGGGTCTCCCCCGCTATCGCAACCCTGGCGGCGGCCCTTGCCGGGGTCATGGCCGGGCTGGTTACCGGGCTCCTGCACACCCGCTGCCGGATCCACCCCATCCTGTCCGGCATTCTCACTATGACTGCCCTCTACTCGGTCAATCTGCGGGTGATGGGAAAGAGCAATATTTCCCTGCTGTCGGTCAACACCCTGGCCTCATCGGCCGAGCGGCTGGGCGCGACGTTCTTCGGTACGGGGAAGAGCATCCTGCTCTGGGGGTGGGAGGTGACGCCGCGGGATCTGTCGATCCTGCTTGCGGCCTCCCTGCTGGTCCTGATGATCATGCTGCTGGTCTATCTCTTTTTCAGGACCGACCTGGGGACGGCCATGCGGGCCACCGGCGATAACCCGCAGATGGTACGGGCGCAGGGGACCGAAACCGGCCTCATGATCACCCTGGGGCTGGCCCTGGCCAACGGCCTGATCGCCCTGTCCGGCGCGCTGCTGACGCAGTACCAGGGGTTTGCCGATGTACAGATGGGAATCGGCATGCTGGTATGGGGCCTGGCCAGCGTCATCATCGGCGAGTCGCTGGTGCGCGGCGGCGGTCTCGGCCTGACGGTCTGCGGCGCGCTCATCGGATCCCTGCTGTTCCGTCTGCTGGTGGCCATAGCCCTGCGCTTCGGGCTCAACCCCAACGATCTGAAGCTGATCACCGCCTTGTGCGTGTTCGCGGCACTGGTGCTGCCGGCGTGGCTGGGAAGCCTGGCGGCCCGCCCGAAGGGAGGCAGCCATGCTTGAGATACGCGACTACCGCAAGACCTTCCACCCCGGCACCCCCAACGAGGTGCGGGCCTTGCGCGGGGTAAGCCTACACATCCACGACGGGACCTTCGCGGTGGTCATCGGCACCAACGGCTCGGGCAAGTCCACCCTGCTGAACGCCGTGGCCGGCGCCTTTCTCCCGGATGAGGGGAGCGTGGCACTGGCAGGCCGGAACATCAGCGCCTGGCCCGAACATCGACGGGCCAGGCTCATCGGCCGGGTGTTCCAGAACCCCTTCAGCGGCACGGCCCCGGGCATGACCATTGCCGAGAACCTTGCCATGGCCGCGCGGCGGGGCCGTTTTCCCGGCATGGGGTGGGCCCTGTGCCGCAGCCTGCTGGACGAATGCAGAGACCGCGTGCGGGTCCTCGGAATGGGGCTGGAAGACCGGCTCCATACCAACATCGGCGGACTCTCCGGAGGCCAGCGCCAGGCCCTGACCCTGCTCATGGCCACCTGGCAGCGCCCGTCGCTGCTGCTCCTGGACGAGCATACCGCGGCCCTCGACCCGCGCAGCGCCGAACGGATCATCACCCTCACCAGCGAGATCGTCGCCGCGAGCCGCTTGACCACCCTGATGGTGACCCACTCCATGCACCAGGCCGCCAACCTGGGCGACCGCCTGCTCATGATGCACAGGGGGGAGGTCGTCCGGGACCTGGAAGGGGAGGCCAAGAAGAGGTTGCGTCCCGACGACCTGCTGGCCCACTTCGACCAGGTACGCCGCAGGGAGATGCTGGACGAGAGCGCCGCCGAGATGCTGCGGCAGCGGTATATATGAGACTGTCCACCGGTGCCGTCACACCCTGCGGGCAGGGCGGGTCCGGTTCCTAATGAGGCGCTTTCGTTTATGACCGAACTTTTGGCAAGCCACGGATACCCGGCGCTCTTTCTGCGGAGTTTCCTCGCCTCGACGGTCCTGCCGCTCGGGTCGGAATGGATGCTTGTGGCGTTGCTCGTGAAAGGCAGCGACCCTGCGCTCTCCATTGCCGTCGCGACCGCCGGCAATACGCTTGGCGCCTGCACCACATATGCTGTCGGTCTGTATGGCGGCCCCTTCCTCATCGGCCGGGTGTTGCGCGTCAGCGATGAAGCCAGGAAAAGGGCCGAAAGGTTCTACGCACGGTACGGTTCCTGGTCTCTCCTGTTTTCCTGGGTGCCTGTCCTGGGAGACCCTCTCTGTCTGGTGGGCGGGATGCTGCGTGTCAACCTCGGCCGTTTCTCGATCCTGGTCCTGGCAGGCAAACTGGCGCGGTATAGTGTTGTCGGGTTGGTTGCCCTGTCAATCTGAAGGGGTATGACAGGTTTCCCGCTGAATGCGCCGCGCGATCCCCTTCCTCTTAATGGTAAAAAATTAAATTGTTATCAGAATGTTGTTCAGGTAAAAAAACATCAAGGCTGCCTGGTGAAAAGAGATACGGGCAGGATGCTGGAATCCATTTCGGGAGGGGGATTCATGGAAACAGGCGCAAAGATGTTTTGCAGACATTGCGGTTCCGCGATTACGGCGAAGACGCTGGTCTGTCCCGCGTGCGGGAAGGGTCAGGACGCGAACTCGGGGAAACGAAGCAAGGCGGCGATGATAGTGGTCATAGTAGTGGTGGCGGGTTTCTGCGGCATTGCCGTGCTGGGTATCGTGGCCGCCATTGCCATCCCCCAGTACGCCACGTACCGGAGCAAGGGAAGCGACGCCCTGGCGCGCGTCGAACTCACGAAAGCCCGGGCCGCCTGTGACAGCTACTTTGCCGACAACAGGTACTATCCCGAATCTCTCGACCAGGCCGGATTCAAGCCCGCCGAGAATGTGACGGTTACATACGATCGGGAGGGAGAGGCAGGCTACAGCATCACCGCGGCGCATCAGAACGGAGGGAAGCTCTTCGCGGCCACTTCACGGGACCCGGCCAAGGTTTACGTCAAAGGGAAGGATGCTCCCGATTCAGAGCTGAAACCGTTGGAATAGACACAAAGGAGAATGGGATATAGAAAAGTCATGCATGACAGGAACTCCGCGGAATAAACTGCGTGCATGCGTGCCAAAGGAAAGGAGCGCTTTAATGGAACTGAAAGATATCAGGAAAGTGCTGATTGTCGGAAGTGGGACCATGGGCCGGCAGATCGCCTTCCAGTGCGCGGCCCATGGCTTCGGAGTCACTCTCTACGACATAGACGGGGCTGCCCTGGATACATCTCTCAAGCGGCTCGGCGCCTATGCGGACAGCCTCGTCAACGGTGGTCATCTGGAGAGACGGAGAGCAGAACAAGCCCTTGCCGGGATTGCCGCCACGACCGATGCGGCGGAGGCGGCCCGGGAGGCGGACCTGCTCAACGAATCGATTCCCGAGGATCCCGCCCTGAAGGGGAAAGTGTTTGCCCGCTTCAACGAGCTGTGCCCCAGCCGGACCATTTTTACCACCAATACCTCCATGCTGGTCCCCTCGGTAATCGCCGAAGCCACCGGCCGGCCGGAGCGATTCCTCGCGTTCCATTTCCACCAGCCGGTCTGGGTCGGGAACGTGGCCGATGTCATGCCCCATCCCGGAACCGCGGCGGACGTGGTAACGCTGGTCCGCGATTTCGCCCGATCCATCAACCAGATACCCATGGTTCTCCGCAAGGAAAATCACGGGTATGTTTTCAACGCCATGTACGGCCCCCTGAACTCCGCGGCGATTGCCCTGGTCGCCAATGGCGTCGCGTCGGTGCACGATGTGGATCGCGCCTGGATGGGAATCATGAAAATGCCCG
>JARKOC010000240.1 GCA_029975915.1 Bryobacteraceae bacterium | reverse complement strand
CTGCTCTCCCTGACCCTGGGCAAATATGAAATAACCCTCGGCGAGATCTTCGAGTATCTCGCCGCCGCCTCCGGCGCGTCTTCCATGGATGAAGGAAAATACGCGCTCCTTTCCAATATACTGCTGGATATCAGGCTGCCGCGCATCATCGCAGCGGCCCTCATCGGTTCGGCGCTCTCCGTTTCCGGGGCGGCCTTCCAGGCCATGTTCATCAATCCGCTCGTATCTCCGGGGCTCCTGGGGGTGCTGGCGGGCGCATCCTTCGGCGCGGCGCTGGGCATGATCGTCTCCAACAGCTGGTTCGCGGTGCAGTCCGGCGCTTTCATCTGCGGCTTCCTGGCGGTTCTCATCGCCGTCGGTATCGCGCGGATCTACCATGGGGACCGGCTGCTGATGCTTATCCTCGGCGGGATTATCAGCGGCGCCCTGTTCACCTCGCTCCTCTCCATCGTCAAATACGTCGCCGACCCGTACAACCAGTTGCCCGCCATTGTCTACTGGCTCATGGGCGGCCTCTCACTGGCTGACGGCAAGACCGTCCTCTATGTTTCCTTTCCCATCTGCGCGGGAATCCTTTGCCTCCTCCTGTTTTCCCGCTTCCTCAATATCCTGAGCATGGGCGACGACGAGGCGAAATCCCTCGGGATCAACGTGACACGAATCCGCATGACCCTCATCTTCTTCGCGACCCTCATCAGCGCACTGACCGTGGTCATCGGCGGACTCATCAGCTGGGTGGGCCTGATCATCCCCCACGTGGCGCGGATGCTGGTTGGGCCCGACAACAGGATCCTGATGCCGGTCGCCGCTCTAATCGGCGCCGTCTACCTCATCGCGGTGGACGATCTTGCGCGGCTCCTCTTTACCGTGGAGATTCCCCTCGGCATCGTCACCTCCCTCATGGGGATCCCCTTTTTCATACTGGTGCTGAAAAACGCACGGAAAGGATGGGCATAATCATGTTGCTGGTCGCCGAAAACATTTCATTTGGATTTCCCGAAAAGCCGGTCCTGCGGGACGTATCCCTGTCGGTGAGGAGGGGCGAAATAATCTCGCTCCTGGGACCGAACGGCAGCGGGAAGACCACCCTGCTGAAGACCCTGCTCGGCCTCTATCGCCTGGACAAGGGACAAGTGCTGTTCGAGGGACGGGCCATCTCCTCCCTGCACCG
>JARKOC010000228.1 GCA_029975915.1 Bryobacteraceae bacterium | reverse complement strand
GCCCAACGCCTATTTCGACTCGCTCGGGATTCCGAGACTGACTGTTCGTCGGTAGCTCAACCCGCCGAACCGCCCGGTACGGACCCGTACGCCGGGTGGTGTGACAGGGAAAGCTCGTGAGAGCCTACCTATGTCGATTGCGCCAGGCCGCTTCGCGTTGCGGCGATGGCGGCCGGGCGACGGCCCGGTTATGATGGCTCAGACGCGCGATGCCCGAACTGCCCGATATCCAGATCTACATTGAAGCGCTGGAGGCGCGGATCCGCGGGGCGCGAATTGAGTCAATCGAACTCAGGACGCCGTTTGTGTTGCGGACAGTCAAGCCTCCCATCAGCGAGGTGAAGGGCAGGACGGTTCAAAGGCTGCGCCGAATTGGAAAACGCATCGCCGTCGGCTGCGACAACGGCGCCTGGCTGGTGCTGCATCTCATGATCGCCGGGCGGCTGCACTGGAACCGGAAGGCTAGCAAGGTGCTGGCGTCGTTCACGTTCAGCACAGGCACGTTGAACCTGACCGAAGCCGGATCGCAGCATCGAGCTTCGCTGCATCTGGTGGCGGGCGAGGATGGGCTGAGGTCGCTCGACCCTGGGGGCGTGGAATCGCTCCAATGCAGCTTCGATGAGTTCGATGCGGCGCTGCGCCGCGAGAATCACACGTTGAAACGATCGCTCACCGACCCGCATCTGTTCAGCGGCATCGGCAATGCCTATTCAGATGAGATCCTGCATCATGCCCGGCTGTCGCCGGTCGCGCTGAGTCAGAAGCTGACCGAGGCAGATTCGAGGCGGCTGTTCGACTCCACGCGCGCCGTCCTGACCGAATGGATCGACCGGCTGCGGAGTGAGGCCGCTGGAGGCTTTCCCGAAAAGTTCACGGCGTTTCGGGAAGGCATGTCCGTGCACGGGCGGTTCAAGCTGCCGTGTCCGGTCTGCGCCATGCCGGTCCAGCGGATTCGTTACGCCTCGAACGAGACCAACTACTGCGCCCGCTGCCAGACCGGCGGCAAAGTCTTAGCGGATCGGTCGCTATCCCGCCTGCTCGGCGCAGACTGGCCGCGCTCGATCGACGAAATCGCTTGAACTGCCTTTTGCCGCTACTTGCTACGCGCACGCTTCGCACTCTTCGGTCCCCGTGGCCACAGCCCGTCCATGTACTCAACGAACCGTTTCGCGCAGTGGTCGAGATTCTCCATGGACCCGCCGCCCTTGAGCGGCGAGCACATCTCATAGGCCACCGTGCCCTCGTAGCCGCCCGCGCGCAACGCGCCCAGGAACAGCTTGTAGTCGATGAACCCTTCGCCCATCGGCACCGCCTGCGTGGCCGCGGTCTGCGGTTCGTAGTTCACCAGCGCCGGGTTGTATTTGAACCGCGGGCGCATCTGGTAGTCGGCGACGGTAGTGTGGCAGGTCCACGGGCCCATCAACTGAGCTGCCTCGGCGAGATTCTCGCCCTGAAGCGCCGGCGCCCAGGCGTCGAAGCAGGCCCGGCAATTGGGATGATCGACGGCCTCGAGCAGATCAAGCAAGGACCGGTGGCCGACGGCAACGTCGTGGTGGTTTTGCACCCCGATGGTCACGCCGAGGTCCGCGGCGCGCGCGGCGGCTTCGCGGAGGGTTTCCACCAGCATATGCGGCGCGAAGTTCGGGTGCTGGTAGGCGGTAAAGATGCGCACCACGCCAGCGCCGAGATCATGGGCCGCACGGCATAGCTCGGCGACATGCTGCAACTGGATCTCGCGGTGCGGGATATCGCCGTGTTCGGCGTCGGCCGAAAAGTTGGTGTAGCCGGCAATGACGTCGCAGCGCAATCTCAGGGCGTCCAAACGATCCTTCAGCGCGCGGCGGCGCTCAGGCGGATAGTCGAGCACGGACAGATGAGGACGCTTGGCCATGAGCATCACGCCCGAATAGCCGAGCGAGGCGGCCTTCTTCAGAAAGTCATCAAGTTCCAGGCGCGCCTGGCCCGGCCAGACGCCGGCATAGGAGACCGAATGCAACACGGTTCGGAACGGCATGAGTCGATTATGCCCCACGGTGTCCGATAATGGGGGTGACCCGCCCAACATGGACGCCCCTGCCGCACCTACTCGCCCGGTCATCCGACGGCTGCTGGATGACGTTCGCCGCTCGCTTGCTGAACTCCGCGCCGACCTGCCCGCGCTCGGCCGCTATCTCATCGACCCCGAAGCTCACGTCTACGCCTTCTCGATCGCCGCCAACGTCCTGTTGTCGTTTTTCCCTTTCATGCTCGTGATGATCGCTCTCTGCCGCCACCTGTTGAACTGGCCGGCGGCTGAGGTCTCGATGTATGTCGCCATCCGCGACTATTTTCCGGGGGAGACAGGACGTTTCATGGCTTACAACCTGAAGGTCGCGGCGGGTTACACCCGCAACCTCGAATGGGTCTCCGTCCTGCTCTTGCTTTTCACAGCCAACGGGATCTTTCTGCCGTTGGAAGTTGCCCTGAACCGCGCCTGGGGAGTCAAAGCCAACCGTTCGCTAATCATGAACCAAGCCGTCAGCATGGGGCTGATCTTCAGTTGCGGCGCTTTGGCCCTGGTCTCGGCCGTACTGACCGGCGGCGGCCAGGTGTTCTGGAACGTGCTGTCCGGTACTGACGTGATGGCGCTTCGTGACGCCTTGACCGACGACAGGGTCATCCATTGGGCGCCCACTCCGCTCGTTTTGCTATTCAAAATCTGTTCGGTCCCCTTCACGGCCCTGATTCTCTTCCTGGTCTTCTGGCTGTTGCCTAATACGAAGGTGCCCTGGCGGGCGCTGATCCCGCGCGCCATCGTCATCGGACTGTTCCTGGAGGCGCTGAAGTGGGTGAACCTGCTGATCTGGCCCTGGGTCTATGCCAAGTTTGACCGTGAGTTCGGCCCCTTCAAGAATTCGGTAACCATCCTCACCTGGAGCCTCTTTGCCGCCCTAGGCGTCCTGGCCGGAGCAGACTGGACGGCGCGCAGCGTCCGGAGGTCGATGACGCCGATTGGACAGTCCGGTATAGAGGTAAGCCAAGGGGGGCCTCGCCTGGACTCGATCCAACGGCCCTGATATCGCGGCTTCGTCTTACCTCGGGAAACCACTTTGTCCTGTCCGGAATGCGGCGCGGGATGTAGACCAGGCTTCCAACAATGTTCCGATTGTCTGGCATCGCGGGTCGCTGGACGTCGGGGAAATACCCTGCCACCGCGCAACGGTCCTCGAATCAGGCGACTTCGATATTGCCCTCGCTGTCGCAGAATTCCTGGGGGATTTAGCCATCTCATGCAACGCTTAGCCTGCGGAGCCCGCCTGTAGGGCCGGCGCGGCTGAATACCCTCAGGGCATCTTTACCATTTGGGGTTTCTGAATCAAAGGGAGCAGGAGGCAAAGGGCTCCTCGATTCCACAGATCTGTGCTCACTTCCCGGACTGAGAAGACCGGCGCCTCTACCGCCGGACCCAGATCTTGCTCTTGTGGCAGTTCGCGAGGGGAATGGCCCTTTTCGATTGGCCTCGATCAGGGCCGCGCCGCGCCATGCTGGAATTCCGTTCTGCGTGCAAGGCTTCCGCCTCAATTGCCCGACATCGCCACCATCAGCGTGAACCCCAACATCACTTCGTTTTGATTGAAGGCACAATGCCCGTACCTCACAATCGGCAGGTTGATGTGATGGCGCAGGCTTCCGTTGAGCAGCACCTTAGCGTTGTACAACGTTTCGTGCCAGTACGGCACGATCGGATCTCCCGTGGTGTGCATCGTGACCAAAGGCGCCTTCAGCTTGCCCGTCGTCTGGTAATTCGCCATCATCTCGGTTACGGCAGCCGGGTCCGCGTCGTACCGTTTTACGAACAGGTTCAGCCGCAGATCTTCCTTTGAGCCCAAGTAGAGTCGTGGATTGTTGTCAAATGGCTGTCCTCCCAACTCGGTTTTAGCCTCGTTTGTCGCGAAGACGTTGTACCAGAGCACGTCGACCGCTGTCTGTGCCGGATCGATCGGATCCCCGGGGGTTCTTGTCACGGCCAGCAGTTGCGCATACTTGGCCGGCTGGGCCGCTATGGCTGACCTGATGGACGTCATGACTGCCGGATCCCATCCGGCTTGGGTGGCTGCCGGGATGTCGACCGCGGACGGCGGCAGCACTCCGGGGTAGAAGTAGTCGAACACCACTCTGAAGTCGCCGTAGTGGTTGACCTGCCTGGCGAAGTCTCCCACCGGCCCGCACAGCGCGAATCCACCGTTAAAAACTGTTCCACCATATTTCTCCACCGCTTTGGCCGTCACCAGTCCACCTTCTGATACACCTGCCAGGAAGACCTTGGCCGGCACACCGAACCTGGCTTTCACCGAATCGACGAGCAGTTTGACGTCCTCGACACCCTCCTTCACAGCCAATCCGGTTTTCGGGTACGCCGTCGTGGCGAAGGCGAATCCAAGGTCGGTCACCATGTCAGAGATGCTCACCCCATCAAGCGTCATTTGGCTCTCCGGAATTTGTACAGGAACTGCGGGATCCGGTTTCACATAACCATGAGCGTAGACCACAAGCGCCCCATTGGCTTTTGCCGGGTCTGGCATGCAGACTCTGTAGTAATGAGCCGGGCCAAACGCAGGTCCCGGTTCGATATAGTTCACGCACGGCGGCTTTTCCGCGATTGCGACAGCGGCAAATGCAGCCACCAGAAAACAAACCACCACCCCTCTTGCGCGCAAAACCATGACAATCCTCCTCTAGACACACACCTGAAATTCGCGGTTTGCATCCGTGAACCACCAACTCCAGGATCTGCTTCTAAGCGAGGGTACACCTGCATCAGGTTCATTACAAGGTCTGAGTTGCAGTTCTCCATCCCTGCTGGCGACGCCGCTGGCCTCTTCAGAATCGTGACGAGGCACAGCGGTAAGGGCAGAAGAGCCAGGCTGAGCGGCCCCGTTCATGAAAGTCTCGATAGAAATTTTGAAACCAGCAAATTTGCCCATCCTGAAGTTACGCAGTACGATTGCGGGCAAATGAGGCGAGGAGCGAGTCCGGCCCAAGCACGCCGCCGAGGCGATGCTGGATTAGGGGGCAGACAGGAATGACTGGAGACAACGTGGATCAGTTGGAGTGGCTCACCGGGCTCCCAACTGGCGCCCGTCGGAAGTATTCTCAGGTTCCACGGGCTATGCTGCAGAGCCCGCTGGCGGAGTGTGGATAGACAGTGCGAGGCTGCCGGGATTTGCCATGCGGGGGGCGCGAAAGCACGATCACTCGTGCAAATAGACCGGCCAGCCCATGTAGGTTTCCAGGGCTCCGGCCAGGCGCCGGGCGCAGGATGAAGCGTTCATGGCCGCGTGGTGTTCGAAGCCGTTGCGGCAGATGTAGCGCATCAGTTTGGGGAGGTTGGGGACCTCGACGACGGCACGGTTGCCGAAGGTTGCCAGCGGATCGTCGGTGAAGCGGCCCTCACCGACGTAGGCGCGAATAGAGCCGTTCACGTCGTCGGTACTGACGCGGGCGAAGGTGACGGGACCTGCAGGGGTGCGGCCGGCGAGCGCGCCGTAGGTGTTGTGCTCGCCGAGCGTGGTGCCGAGGATGGGCGCGGTGGCGATTTCGATATCAGGCAGGTAGGACTTGGCCCAGTTTCCGCAGTGGAAGAGGACGCACTTGTTTTTGTCGGCGCCGTAGTTGTTGTTCCAGTCGACAAGAGCGCTGGGGCGGCCCGAGGCAAGTTGCAGCGCATACATGGCGACGACGCCGGCGATGTCGACTTCGCAGGCGCTGGGCATCAGGCGCTCGCTCATCATGCTCATGACGGTGCAGGCGTTGACGCCGAAGTTCTCCTGCATCGAACTCCAGCACTGCAGGGCCGAGGCGTCGAGATCGTTCGCGTCCATCCAGTCGAGCAGGACAATAGCGAGTTTGGCCATTTTGGCGAGCGCCGAGCCGGGCACCTGGGCGGCGGAGGCGTAGCCGCAGATTTCGTCGATCTTCTGTTGGACCCTGGGGTCGGCGTCGGCGATGCGGGCGGCACGGCCGAAGACGTCGGAGAGATCGATGGTGCTGACACTAATGCCGGCCGATTGAAGCAACTTCTCGCTGTAGCGCGTGGTGTTAAAGGCGTTGGGGCGCGCGCCGACCGCGCCGATGCGGGCCTTGCGCAGACCGCGCACGATGCGGCACTGTGCGGCGAAGTCTTCGAGTTCGCACCGGAACTCGGGCGCAAGCGGATGCACCGTGTGATCCTCGGTCAGGCTATAGGCGATGCCGTACTGGCGCAGGTTATTGCAAACCGAGATCTTGCCGCAGAAGGCGTCGCGTCGGCGTTCGACGGAGAGCTGGCCGGGATCGTCGGGGTAGGCCTGGACGAGGACGGGGACGTTCAGGCCGGCGAGTTTTAGCGTGTCCGCGACGCCTTTCTCATCGCCGAAGTTAGGGAGGCAGACGAGGACCCCGCTGATGCGATCCCGGTTGGCGCGAAATAGGTCGGCGCAGCGCTTGGCATGCTCCCATGTCTCGACAGCGCCGAGTTTTGTGGCCTGTTCATCGAGCAAGACGGCTTCGATGCCGAGTGCGCCGAAAAGTTGAAGCAGGTCGCGGCGAGCCTCGCCGACCAGGACATCGGGGAAAAAGTCGCGGTTGCCGATGATCACGCCTAGGGTCAGGTTCGACATATACACTCCAGGAGGACTACTTTCTGCCAAAGAGGCCGAACTGATCGGCATTGGCCGGGGTAACTAGTTCGCAATCGATGGACTGCTTTTCGGGAGCTCCGGTGGCGCCGGTAGTCAAGAACTTGTGCGCCAGATCGACGGCGAGCCGGGCGATGGTGGCTGCGGGTTGAAGGACAGTCGCCTTGAGGCCGCCGCCTCGGATGGATGCGATGGCGTCGGGGCTTCCGTCGAAACCGACGACGATAACCTCATCGAGGCTGGCGTTTTTCAATGCTGCGACCGCGCCAAGGGCCATGGTGTCGTTGCCGGCGATGACGCCCTTGATTTTGCGGTTGCCCTGAATGATGGTCTCCATCTTCTGAAAGGCTTCGGCCTGGCTCCAACTGGCGCTTTGCCGGCCGACGAGTTTCAGCCCGTCGTATTTGTCGAGGACGTCGTGAAAGCCGCGGGAGCGGATGCCGGCGTTGGTGTCAGACTCGCGGCCCACCAGTTCAACATAATCGCCATTTTCGCCCATGAGACGGACGAACTCCTGGGCGGCGAGGGTGGCGCCCTGATAGTTGTTCGAGACGATTTGAGCGGCGGCGATGCCGTTGGCGTTGATCTCGCGGTCGATCAGGAAGCAAGGGATGCCGGCGGCCTTCGCCTTGCGGACGGCAGCAATCGAGGCGTCGGCGCCGGCGTTGTCGAGGATGATGGCGGCGGCGCGATTAGCGATGGCGACGTCGATGAGCTGGTCCTGCTTGTGGGCGTCGTCGTCGTGGGAGTTGACGGTGGCCTCGTAGCCGAGCGAGCGGGCATGGGCCGAGGCGGTTTCGGCTTCGGCCTTGAAGAAGGGGTTGTCGTTGGATGGGGTAATGACGGCGATCAGCCTCTTTCCGGACGGATTCTGACTGGGGCCGCAGGCGGCGAGCAGAAGTGCAGAGTACGCAGCGGCGAAGGTCGCGAGAATTCTGATTTGCATGGTGGCTCCTCTGGGATTATCGCCTCATGGCGGCAGCGGCTATGAGGGCGTAGCGCTGCTGCATCTGGTCGAGGATAACGGCGAGAACGATGACGAGGCCTTTGATGACGATCTGCCAGAACTCGGAGACTCCAAGCAGAATCAGGCCGTCGGCGAGTACTCCGATGACGAATGCGCCGATTATGGTTCCGCCGACGCTGCCGCGGCCGCCCATCAGCGAGGTGCCGCCGAGGACGACGGCAGCGATGGCGTTGAGTTCGAAGGTCTCGCCAGTGGCGGGGTGGGCGGCGCCGATTTGTGCGGCGATGATGAGGCCAACGAGCGCCGCGCATGCGCCAGATATTACGTAGACCCAGAATTTCACACGAGCGACGCGCACGCCGGAGAGCTCCGCCGCTCTCTCGTTACCGCCTAAGGCATAGACTCGGCGGCCGAACGGGGTGCGGGCGGCGATGAAGACGCCCGCCAGCGCGACGGCCAGCATGATCCAGATAGGCACAGGCAGTCCGAGGAAGGCGCCGGCCCCGAGGCTGAGAAAGCCGGTGTTGCCGAGCTCAGGCGAGCCACTTAGGTTGGGGAAGGTGGCTCCGTTGGAAGTGAGCAGGGCGGCTCCGCGGGCAACGTACATCGAGCCCAGCGTAGCGATGAAGGGGGCGACGCGGAGCCGGGCGATAAGCACGCCGTTGGCGGCTCCAACGGCGGCCCCGGCAGCTAAGGCGATTGCGATAACGAGCCAGGTGTGGAAGTAGACGACGACGCCGAAAGCGGGCAGAGCGAGACCGGCGTGAATGAGGCCACCGGCGATGATGCCGGAGAGGCCGGCGATGGAGCCGACAGAGAGATCGATGCCGCCGCTCAGGATGACGAAGGTCATGCCGACGGCGAGGATGGCGTTGATGGCGACGTGTTTGACGAGGATTGTCAGGTTGCCGGCGGTGAGAAAGGCAGGCGACATCACGGTGAAGGCGATGACCAGCACAGCGAGGACAATCAGCGCACGGAGCCGGAACAGGTAGTCGAGAATCATGCCGCGTCTCTTTCTTCCCCGGCCGAGGGCGATGCCGCGGCGACCAGAGCCTCAGCAGTTGCCTGGGATGAAGGCAGTATGGCGGTGAGCTTGCCTCGGGACAGGACAGCGACCCTGTCGGCTGTGGCGCGGATTTCATCCAATTCCGACGAGGCGAGAATGACGCCGATACCCGATTCGGCAAGGCGACTGACGATCGCATGGATTTCTCGTTTGGCGCCGACATCGACGCCGCGCGTGGGTTCGTCTAGCAGTAACACGCGGGGGCGGGTGAGTAGGCATTTGGCCATGACCACCTTCTGCTGGTTCCCACCGCTCAAGCAAGCGATGCTATGTCCGAGTCCCGGGCTCTTAATGCGCAGTTCAGCCAACATCTCCGAGGCGGATCGATCCTCAGATGAGGGCGAGAGCCAGGCGGCGCGGACGTAGCGGCCAAGGCTGGAGAGGGTCATGTTGGCGCGAACGGTCATCGTCTGAACGATGCCGGAGGCCTGGCGGTCCTCAGGCACCATGGCCAGGCCTGCGGAGATGCGCGCGGCGGCGCCGAGTCCGTCGAGACTGTGTGATTCGAGATGAATGCTGCCGGAAGCTTCCGGGTGGAGGCCCATGACGCATTCGAGGAGTTCGGTGCGGCCTGAGCCCATGAGGCCGTAGATGCCGAGGACCTCACCTGCGTACAGGTCGAAGGAAACGCCGCGCAGCAGTGGGCGGCCGCCGGCGGCGCTTAGCGAGATTGAATCGAGGCGGAGAAGCTGGTTGGCGGTTTGGCGCGGCCCGGCGAATTGCGATTGTTCAGCAGGGCGGCCGGTCATCTTCTCTACGATCCAGTTGATGTCGATGCAGCGGGAGGGCGACTCGGCAACCATGCGTCCGTCGCGGAGCACGGAGACATGATCAGAGATTTCGATGAGTTCCTGGAGGCGGTGGGAGATGAAAACGATGGCGACGCCTCGGGAGCGGAGTTCGCGAATGATGCGAAACAGGACTGCGATCTCAGAGGCGCTGAGGGCGGAGGTCGGTTCGTCCATCATCAAGACGCGGATGTTGCGGGAAAGCGCCTTGGCAATTTCGACGATCTGTTGCTGCCCGAGAGGCAGATTGCCGACGAGGGTATCCGGATCGATGGGATGTTCAAGACGAGCGAGCAGTTCGCGAGTTTGCGCTTCCTGGCGGCGCCTGTCCACCGTGCCGCGACGGGTGAGTTCGCGGGCGAGGAAGATGTTCTCAGAGACGCTGAGGTTTGGGCAGAGATTCAGTTCCTGATGGATGATACCGATCCCGCGGGCGTCGGCGTCGCGGACCGAACTGAGCGTGACCGGTTGGCCATCAAGGAGGAGCGATCCAGTCGTAGGGCGTTCGATGCCAGCGAGGATTTTGATGAGCGTTGATTTACCTGCGCCGTTCTCGCCGATGAGGGCGGTGACGGTACCAGGGCGGAGTCCGAAGGTGACGTCGTCGAGGGCCAGTGTGCCGGGATACTGGCGGGAGACGTGGCGGGCCTCGAGGATGAATTCCCGGTCCATCACGGGCGCTCCTTGATGGTGAGCAGGACGGGAACGAGGCCGGCGAGCGGCGGATCGGACTTTGCCCGGGACTCGAGGGCGCCGGCGAAGGAGACTGACTTTCCTTTGAGGGTCGACAAGTCGACGGGCGCGAGCACGTTCTTCAGAACGCGGTTGTTGATTTCGTTGCCGGCCTCGGCGAATTGGAGTTGGTTGACAAAATCAGAGAAGCTGACGGCTCCAGTGGCGTCGCGCAGAGCAGTGCCGGTGATCACAGGGCCGACCTGAATGGAGAGGTCAGGGCGGCCATCCAAGGGAGGAATGTCGACCAGCGCGAGTCCGGCGCGGGAGCGGGTGTCAACGGAGGCGACGATGCCATCTCCTTTGACGGCGCAGTAACCGCCGAGGCCGGAATCGTGTTTGCAGTATTTGGCGTGGGCGGCCTCTGGCGATGCGGATAGAGCGTCGAGCAGTTCGCGAGCGTCGACGGCGCTGTTCAGCACTGAGGGAATGAGCCGGGATGACCAGATGGAATCGACATAGGCCGCCGGATCTGCGGGGCCCGGAGAATCGCCGGCCGGCTTGGCTTGGCCGGTGATAGGGCGGGTTGTCCATGGGACGCAGGACCAGAACGCGTGTGCAAAGGTGAAGACTGCGAATATCCGCAGCGTGCGAGTCATTTCGGCTTCCTTCCCCTCCGGGTGGCGGGTGCTGAGGGCGGCTCGACGGGGCTTGTGGCGAGCAGGCGCCGGGCCGTGGCGAGGTCGGTGATCAGGACATTGATGAGCCGGCCCGCGAGGGCGCCCTGAATCGCCTGGGTCTTGCGCACGCCGCCCGCGACACCGACGACGCGGCGGACCGAGCGCAGTTGCGCCAGTTCCATGCTGATGACGCGGTCGTTGAGTTCGGTGATCACCTGGCGGCCCGAGGCGTCGAAGAAGCGCAGGCAGATGTCGCCGACAGCTCCCTTGCTGGCGAGGAGTTTGATTTCCTGAGGCGAGAAAATGTTGCCGCTCGATGCCAGGCCGCGCGATGGCTCCGTGGCTCCGATGCCGACAAGAGCGAGGGTAATCTGCGGAAACAGATCGAGTGTCTCACGGACAAACCGGTCCCTCAGCAGAACGTCACGAGCGCTGCGCGATCCCACGACGCCGGGTGCGGGTAGCAGAGTGGACTCGCCGCCGATGAGATCCGCCAGGCGGCGGGTGACCTGGGTGGCGTGCACCTCGGCGTTCGGGCTACCGACGCCGCCGAGGATCTGCACCACGCGATTGCTCTTGAAGCGGTGACTGGGATGCATGGCGTTCACCATGTGCAGCAGCGCGGCGCTCCAACTCGAGATGCCAATGATATCGCTCGGCTTGAGGGTGTTCTCAAGGTAGAAAGCGGCGGCGGCGCCGAGGTCGCGAGCGATCTGGGCCTCGTCGCCGAAGCAGTCGACAACGACAGCGTCGTTGAGGCCGAAGCGGGACTGCAGTGATTCTTCGACCTCGGTGTGAGTTCCGGGAGGCAAGCTGACCGTGATGCGGACAATGCCATCGCGTTCGGCGCGCTTGAGAAGCCTGGAGACAGTGGACTGGTGTATAGCGAGCCGGTCGCAGATCTCGGTCTGGCGCAGACCCTGTGTGTAATACATCCAGGCGACCTTCGCCATGAGCCGGAGTTCGTCGATTCGTGCCATGGTCTTTCGTTATGCTCTTGATTTCGATCTGCCTAAAGCGTCGTTCCAGCCCGCAAGAAGCTCTTCGCGGAGGGAAGGATCCATCCGCGGTTCGAACCTCATTGTTCGCCGCGGGAGACGTTCGAGGTCTTCGACCTTACGCCAGTATCCGGTCGCGAGACCAGCGAGCCAGGCGGCGCCGATGGCCGACAGGTCGGCGGAAGCGCTGCGTATCACCGGGCAACCCAGCAGGTCAGCCTGGAACTGCATTAATTGTTCATTTCGGCTCGCGCCGCCGTCGGCGAAGAGGGCGGGCAGTTGAATCCCGGAGTCCTGTCGCATGGTCTCGAAGACGTCGTGGACCTGATAGGCAATGGAATCGATGGCGGCACGCGCGACCTCGGCGGGAGTCGTGCCTCGGGTGAGGCCGGTGAGCAAGCCGCGGGCTCCGGCATCCCAGTGAGGCGCGCCAAGTCCGGCGAATGCGGGTATCAGGTACACGCCTCCGGACCCGGGCACACTTGCGGCGAGCTTTGCGACCTCCTCCGCGCCGCCCGCGAGATTCAGCAGCGACGCGATCCACTGCACTGTGCCGCCGGTGTTTGTGATGTTGCCCTCCAGGGCGTAGCGAAGGCGTGAGGCTTCGGCCCAGGCGATCGTCGTCGAAAGCCCGTGGCGCGATTCAACCGGTTCATCCAGTGGCGACATCAGAGACGAGCCTGTCCCGTAGGTGGCTTTCACTGAACCAGTGGCGAAGGCGGCGTGTCCGAACAGAGCTGCGTGGGAGTCGCCGATGAGGCTCGAGATGGGAATGCCGGCCGGCAGGCTGCCCTGGGCAGCGGTTTCACCGAAGACACCGCTGGATGGCAGGATCTTGGGCAGGCACGGTGCAGGCACCTCGAAGGCGCGGAGCAGTTCCGGGTCCCAGCGGCACTGGCGCAGATTGAGAAGTTGAGTGCGGGAGGCGTTGCTTGCATCGGTGGCGTGGACCTTTCCCGCAGTGAGTTTCCAGAGCAGCCAGGAATCCACCGTGCCGGCGCAGAGATCGCCAGCCGAAGCGCGGCTTAATCCATCGGGGGCCTTGTAGAGGAGCCAGCGGAATTTTGAAGCGGAAAACAGCGGGTCGACGGGGAGCCCGGAGCGCTGTCGAATTGATGTGTCAAGGCCGCGATGGCGGAGTGTATCGCAATAGCCAGCGGTGCGCCGGCACTGCCAGATGACGCAGGGGCCGGCGGGCGCACCGGTCTTGCGGTCCCAGACGATGGCTGATTCCCGCTGATTGGAAATGCCCAAAGCGGCGATCTCAGCGCCGGTCTTGGTTTGGAGAACTTCGTCAATTGCCGAGGCCACCGACTCCCAGATTGCTTCAGGATCTTGCTCAACCCATCCGGGTTGCGGGAAAGAGATCGGCAATGGCCGGGACGCACGAAACACAACGGCGCCAGACCGGTCCACGAGCACGGCCTTGGTGTTCGTGGTGCCCTGATCAACCGCGAGGATCAGCTGCGTAGGTGACACCGGCGCGCTCCTCCAATAGCTTTATGGCGGCGAGGCGGATCTTGTCCAGGGTGAGCCCGAAGTGTTCGAATAAGAATTCTGGAGAGCCTGTCGGAGCGAACTCGCCGGGGAAGCCGAGCAAACGCATTCTGGCAGGATGTGATTCCACGACCACTTCGGCGACAGCGCCGCCAAGTCCTCCGTAGATTGTGTGTTCCTCGATGGTGATGATGGGGCCAGCGGCTGCGGCTTCACAAATCGCTTCTCGGTCGATGGGCCGGACGGTGGACATGTTGAGCACGGCCGCACGGATGCCATCGGCTTCGAGAAGCGACGCGGCTTGGAGCGCGCGGCACACCATGACGCCATTGGCGATGATGGTCAGGTCAGAACCCCGGCGAAGATGTTCAGCGCACCCAATCCGGAAATCGCAGCCGCCAGGGTGGATCTCCGGAACCGGCATGCGGCTCAGACGCAGGAAGACAGGCCCTTCATAAGCGGCGGCGGCGCGTAGAGCGCAGGCCGTTTCAACAGGATCAGAAGGGACGATGACGGTCATGTTAGCGATGGCGCGGGTCCAAGCCAAGTCTTCGATGGAATGGTGAGTAGGGCCGAGTTCGCCGTAGGCAACGCCGCTGGACATGCCGCAGAGCTTGACGTTCGAACGGCTATAACCGAGATCGACCTTCACCTGCTCGAGCGCCCGTCCAGTGAGAAAGCAGGAAGCGCCGCAGACAAACGGAATCAGGCCGCCGTTGGCGAGGCCAGCGCCGATTCCGACCATGTTCTGCTCGGCGATGCCCACGTTGACCAGGCGGCCGGGGAAACGCGCTTTGAATTCCTTCAGGTTTGAAGAGCCGATTGCGTCATTCACCACGGCAACTATGCGCGGATCGGCTTCGGCCAGCGCGACCAGAGTTTCGGAGAAGGCCTTGCGGCAGTCGTAGACGGTGTTCATTCTGCATCCCCGCCGAGTTCAGCGAGCGCCGCGGCAAGTTCGGAATCCGTGGGCACGCGGTGGTGCCACTCAGCGCGATCCTCCATGAAGGAAACTCCGCGTCCCTTGCGCGTTCTGGCGATCAGACAACTGGGCTTGCCCGGTTCAAATGGGACATCGCCGAGGGCCTGAATGAGTTCACCCATGTTGTGCCCGTCGATTTCGCGAACTGCCCAACCGAAGGCGCGCCAGCGCTCGGCAAGCGGTTCGAGCGCGATCGTAGACTCTGTCCTGTCTCCCTGTTGCAGGCTGTTGCGGTCGATGACCAGCGCCAAATTGTCGAGGCCGAAATGCGAGGCGGCCATAGCCGCTTCCCAGTTGCTGCCTTCCTGAAGTTCCCCGTCGCCGGTGAGGACAAAAGTGCGCCACTCACCGCCGGTGATCTTTGCGGCCTTGGCGATGCCGACCGCCACCGGCAGGCCGTGTCCGAGGGGTCCGGTGTTGGCTTCGACACCGGGAACTTTATTGCGGTCGGGGTGTCCGTTGAACATCGAGAGCGGCTTCATGTACTCGCTAAGCCGTCCGACGGGGAAGAAGCCGGCCTCGGCGAGGGTAGAGTAAAGCGCGGCCGAGCAGTGGCCCTTGCTCATAATGAAGCGGTCGCGGCCGGGAGACGAAGGATCGGCGGGATCGATCCTCAAGATGCCCGCGTAGAGCGCGGCCAGGATGTCGGCGCAGGACATGTCGCCGCCGGGATGCCCGAGGCGAGCCTCATGGACGATCCGCAAGCTGTGGCGCCGGATCCGGCGGGCCATCCTGGAGGCAAACGCAACTGCGGCTGCACCGCCGGCCGGTAATTGGTCTAAGTCTTGCATGTTTATGCACAAATGAAATTCAATGCCACGCCTAAATCTTACGCTGGTCAACCGCCGATTACAAGCGGTTCATTTCCGAGGCGCAATTCTCAGTCTGAGTTCAGCTCCTTCGTCGAGGAAAACGACCGCGCCATCTGAGAGCAGCGCTCCGCCTCGTATGCGCGCCGGCGCATTGCGATCGTCCACATCCTTGTGGCCCAGCGAGTTGACGAAACTTGTGGTGGTTGAGGTCACATCGATCGTGGCCGTCCGGGCGACCAGGGAGCGGAATGAGAGGACGACGCCATTGGGCAGGACGCGCTCAACCAATCCATTCAGGGAAGCGCCGAGGAAGGACTCCGGAGAGATGACGGATGCCAAGACCAGGTCACCCTGCTTGCTCACCGTGTTCCCGATGGGAGTCCGCAACTTCACATGGAAGCTGCGTTCGGCTTCAAGCGTCCCGCCTCGCAAGTCTGCACGGCGGACGAGCACGGCCCAGTCGGAAAGACGGTCATGGGGAGGTTCGCCGAGCGACCGCCGGGCGCCGCCGTGAACTGTCCTGACGGCGCCGTCCTGAAGGGGGCCGCCGTAGCGCGGGTCGTACCACTTAACTTCGAATTCGCCCGTGGCGCCAGAAAGGTCGAGTTCCGCCGGGCCGCCATACGGGATGTAGACGGCATACACTTCGCCGCGCTTCGCGAAAACGTAGTCGTTCGGATTAGGCGTCAATGCGTCGTCGTGCCGCATCTCGTGGAAAGGCAGATAGCGGGTGAAGAACTCATGGGCGTAGCGGAGCAAGTCCCAGAAGTGGTCTCGGCTGCGCCAGTCCTCAAGGTCGAGATCGCTGTCCGGGTACTCGTAGCCGAAGAAGAAGATCGTTCCCGATCCGCCGGCCATGAGGTTGCCCCAAACGGAGAGTTTGCGGACCTTGTCGTGCCAATAGTCGGCGCTGTCGGGGACAACGCCGGTGCTGGTGGGGTTGATTTCGATGATGCCGGTGAGCCACTTGTGGCCGGCCTTCGCCGAGGCGTCCACCCATTTGATGGTGGCTTGATGGGTGAACTCGGGGTCGTGCTGCAGAGCGACTCCATCAAAGTTCGGGAAGCCGAGCAGGCGGCCGTAGCCTTTCTCGTCGGGCAGGATCTCGCCCTTCCATTGGACGTACTGGATGGGGTGCTTGTAGGGATCGAGTTGCTTGAAGTAATTGCTGATGTCCTTGATGTCCTCGGTGTCGAAGTAACGCCAGCGGTCCATCTCCTCCGAGAGATCCCAGAGGATGGCGTGGTGGTGGGCGAAGCGGGCGATGAGTTCGCGGTAATAGAGCTTTCGCAGCGGCGTCATTTTGCCGAGGATCTGCTCGTTTTCTTCCTCCTGGGTGATGAGCATCAACTGGAGACCAAGACGGTCCATATGAGAAAAGACGATCTCCCACTGGGCGAGTTTGGAGACGTCATAGCGAGCGCGTTCGGCGTAACTGGTCCAGGGGTAGATTTCGCGGCCGTCGCCATCGATGTTCATGGTCAGCGAGTAGAAGGTGTTCATACCCTTCGATGCCAGGTAGTTCAGGGCGCCGATGATGCCCTTGCCCTTGCCGCCTTTCCATGTGGGGTCTCCTTCACGCCAGTCGCGGACGTGGGGCGCGTACCGGTGCAGACCGTGGATCAACTGATTCTTCGCGCCGCCGTGGTCGACGGTATCGTCGAACTCCCAGTAGGCGAGGAAGTTCTCAGGGCTCTGGCTGCCGACCTGGATGAAATACTTCTTTGAGCCGGCGTACTGGGCATAGTGGTTGCCGGTGTAGCGGAGCGTGCCTTGGGCGCGGTGGTCGCGGCCTGATTTGTCGGAGGGCCCGATCGACAGAGTGCCGGAGAGGCCGTCGGGGGCGGTTGCGCGGCCGGCGGAGGGGTTTGAGTCAACGGCGACGCCTGGGGCGGTGCGAAAGGAGACCTTGTAGGTCCAATCACCGGTGTCGTCGGGAACAAAGTGGACACGCCACTTGTTGCCGGAGGTGGCGCTGGTTTCGGCGGCATTGCCGTCGGCGGCGAAGTAGCCGGGGACGATAACGGTCTTGCCACCGCGGGTGAAGGTGACGTTGAGGCGGCAGTCGAGGAAGGGATTTGGATCAGCCGACTCGCTGGTTGCGGGACCGTCGAATGTCAGCACGACATCGTGCCACTGCTTGAGTTCGCCGGAGATCTGCTGAGCGGGAAGCGATCCGAGGGCGGCCGTGAGGATGAGGAGGAGGGATGAGATCTTCCGGGAAAGCAGAGCCCGCAGAGTCCAGCGGATGCCGTCCAGGGCTTCGGGAATGCTGTCGATCATGGTTGACTGGACCTCTGGCGGATGATAAAGTCCTGACTAGCATATCAAAGCTTTCTAGCATAAATAAGCACATTCGAAGTTTTCGGCATTGGCTGCCGAAAATGGCCAGCGCGGCGCGAAAAGGTCGCAGGACCCGATGTGCGGAACTGGAGGGCGAAGCGGACGTGAATGGCTCCCCCAGAGCGGCCAGACTAAGCCGCAGGTCTTTCCTCGGATACACTTCACTGCCCGGCGGATTCCTGGGCTTCCCAAGCAGCATCTGGCAATCTCCGCAGCGGCACCGTGTTTTGGTTTCCACCGACGTCGGCGGCACGGATCCGGACGATTTTCAATCGCTGGTTCATCTTCTGGTCTGCGCCGACGCGTTCGACCTGGAGGGGATCATCTCGTCGCCCTACGGTCCGGGGCGGCGGCAGCACATTCTTGAAGTGATCGAACGTTACGAGAAGGACTATCCGAAGCTGAAATCCTGGTCGGCGCGTTATCCGGCGCCGGATGCGCTGCGGGCGATGTCGAAGCAGGGCGCCATCGACTCGCCGGGCTCAAGGGGCGTGACTTCGAGGACCGAAGGGTCGGACTGGATTATCCGCTGTGCGCGGCGGCGCGATTCGCGGCCGCTCTACGTTTTGGTGTGGGGCGGGATCGAAGATGTGGCGCAGGCGCTGCACGATGCGCCAGACATCCTCCCCAAACTTCGGGTGTACTGGATCGGCGGTCCTAACAAGATGTGGAGCGTGGACGCCTACGACTACGTCGAGCAGAACCATCCGAAGCTATGGATGATCGAATCCAACGCGACCTACCGCGGGTTCTTTGTCGGCGGCGACCAGTCGGGCGAGCGAGGCAACGCGTCGTTCGTTTCGGCGCACATCGCCGGACACGGCGCGCTGGGCGACTACTTCGCTACTCACCTGAAAGGCGTCATCAAGATGGGCGATACACCATCGGTGGTCTACCTGCTCAAAGGCACGCCGGAGGATCCGACACAGCCGAGTTGGGGCGGCAGTTACGTGCGCATCTGGGACGGCCGCAAGACCGTCTTCACTTGCCTTACGACTGAAGCCGACAATGCCGAGGTCTTCGGCGTGGTGGAGTTTCATCTGCCGCTGCCCGCCGGCATGACAGCCAGCCATGAGGCGCGCATGATCTTCGACAACCGGATCCCGGCGCAGGGTTTCAACGACGGCAAAACTCTGCGCTTCCGTTTCGGTCCGCGAGATGCGAAGGTGTGGCCCTACATTATTAAAAGCAGTTACCCGGCGTTGGATGGACAGACGGGCAAATTCACCGCCGTTCCGCCGCCGCTGGAGCGGACCAGCAGGCCATCCGCTGTCCACCCCAACTGGTGGACCGATGATCCCGCGCCTGAGAACGCCGAGGGAGCGCATCCGGGCGCAAGGACCGTGAGCCGCTGGCGGACCCAGTATCTAGAGGACTTCCGGCAGCGGATGCTGAGGTGCAAGTCGGCGAAGCCATAGTAGGGGAGGAAAGTCATGCGAATTCGAACAGTCCTTCTTCTTATGCTTTTCGCGGCGGGGGCATGCACGGCCGGCGCGGCAGAGGCCAAGCGCCGTGTTGTCGTGCTGACCGACATAGAGAACGAGCCGGACGACACGCAGTCCATGGTCCGGTTCCTGGTGTACTCGAATCACTGGGACGTAGAGGCGCTGATTGCCACCACTTCCGTCCATCAAAGGGAGAAGACAGCTTCTGAGAGTATTCGGAAACTGGTGCGGGCTTACGGGCAGGTGCGCGACAACCTACTGAAGCATGAACCCGGCTATCCAACAGAGGAGTATCTTTTGTCGATCATCCGCGACGGCAAGCCTCTGCTGGGCATGGGCGGCGTTGGCAGGGGGATGGACTCGCCGGGCTCGGAGCGGATCATTGAAGTGGTGGATCGCGACGATCCGCGACCGGTATGGGTGGCGGTTTGGGGTGGGCCGAACTGCCTGGCGCAGGCATTGTGGAAGGTGCGTGCGACGCGTTCACCAGAGGATGTCGAGAAGTTCGTGTCGAAGATTCGCGTATACACGATTTCGGATCAAGATGACAGTGGGCCGTGGATCAGGAGGACGTTTCCCGGCCTGTTCTATGTTGTCAGTCCCGGCGCTCATGCCGGCGGGGCCTATCATCATGCCACCTGGAGCGCCATCAGCGGCGATAACTTCCACGGCCGCTTTTCCGGGGCCGACTTCACTGTCGTTGACAACCCCTGGCTGGACACTCACGTCCGCGCCAAAGGCCCTCTGGGCGCGCTGTATCCCAAAACTGTGTATTTGATGGAGGGTGATACCCCGAGTTTCCTAGGGCTGGTGAACAACGGGCTGAACGAGCCCGAGCATCCCGATTGGGGTGGCTGGGGCGGACGCTACGAACTGTACACACCCCGTTTGCGGAAGTGGCACATCGAGCCGGAGACACGGCCCATCTGGACCGATACCGAGGACGAAGCGCTGGGCGTGGACGGCCGCTGGCACTCGGGCAATAAGGTGACCATTTGGCGCTGGCGCTCCGCATTTCAGAACGACTTCTCGGCGCGGATGGACTGGACCATCAAACCCTATGCCCAGGCCAACCACCCGCCCTCGGCCGTGCTGGGCCATGCGGACCGGTTGGCGGCGAAGTCCGGCGAGCGTGTGTCGCTCAGCGCGAAAGGCTCGACAGATCCCGATGGCAACGGCCTGACGTACGAATGGTTTTACTACGGCGAACCGGGAACTCTGTCCCTGTCCAACAGCCGGACCGGTGCGCCGCTCAAGATCGAGAACGCCACGCAGTCTGATGCCTGGTTCACGGCGCCCAAAGTGGCCAAGCCGGAGACGATGCACATCATTCTGGCCGTCACTGATCAGGGCGCGCCGCCGCTCACCCGTTACCGGCGCGTGATCGTCACGATATACCCCGCGGAACAGTGACCGCGGTCTCGACCGCAGAGTCGTGCAGTTCCACTTATTACGTCGCCTCCGGGAAGATAGTCTCTTCGACGATGAGCAGCTGATCTTGCTTCGACCCGTGGCGACGTGACCCTGGATCGTTTTGCTGCATCGACTGGATCAAAGTTGCCGCCAGGAGGCTATCTTGCTCCCATCACCCCTCAATCCCCTCGTGCAGGTTCCCCAGAGTTGCGAGCGGTCTTCGCCGGGCGTCGTCATTGAGGCTCAGTGTTTCTGAGCAGCGTCGGGCGGATGAGCCTCGAATCCGTTGCCTTGTATGGTTCGCCCCCCCAAATCTGCAACAGTCGCGTCCGCCACTGGGTCGACAGGCCAGGGAGGCTCGCTGGTTGACCGGGAGACACCATCTTCGGCAGCGTTGAGCAGTTTGAAAAGGATCTCATTAGCCGGGAGTCTCTCTTCGACATGATCCACGCCTAGGTGCGTAATGACGTAATCGCTATACTCATTCTGCGCTACCAGGTTCTTCTCCCTCAGGTACCAGAGCGAGAAGGCGAGGTGCTCACGTGGGGTGGCCATCGACTGCTCAAGATCGAGCACGGAACATCCGGGCCGGTCGGGATCCGCGCGGCGGCGAGTGTAAAGGAGCGTGAGCAGCCCAAGCCGCCGATTGGCCTCGCCATCCAGCCCGCCTACGAACTCCTTGCGACCGAAGATGCCCATGGGACGCGCCTGTTCAGCCTGCCACTGGATGTCGTAGTTCGCCCAGCGCTCCGGTGTGGTCAGGGTCTTATAGGCTTCCACCAAACGCAAAAAGGTGTCCATATCACCGGTTTCGGCGTTATCAGGGTGGTAGCGGGCGGCGAGCATGCGGAAGACGCGGACGATGGTCTGGGGCTCGGCATTGGGACTGATCTGCATCAGTTCGTAGTAATCGACGAAAGCCTCGGCCATGATTGTGCAATCTCCCCTCTTGAGACAGCTATGATGACAGAACCAAACGACTATGAACAACTGGCTGCCTGAACCACTTCCAGCCGCCCTCTATGGTGCCGCGTTGACCACCGCCCTGATCGCTGCCTATCACGATATCAGATGGCGTAAAATACCGAATTGGCTCGTACTGGCGGCACTCGCAGCCGGACTCACTGGGGGCCTATGGCGGCGCGGCCTGCCTGGACTTGTGGCCACCATAGGCGGGTTCGTTCTCGCCTTGATCATCTACTTCCCACTTTACCTGCTAAGAGGGATAGGGGCAGGAGACGTCAAACTGATGGCCGCCCTTGGCGCGGTAGTTGAACCTCGGCACTGGCTCCTGCTTTTCCTGTTCGCGGCGCTGTTCGGGGCGATTGCCGGACTGCTGCTCGCGACAGCAAAAGGAAAGCTGAAGACAGTCCTGCTGAATACCGGGATCCTATTCCGAGAACTCCTAGCGATGCGGGTGCCGCACCGGCAATATGACCACCTCCAACTACACCATCCTGAAGCCTTGCGGATGCCACACGGCGTCGCAATCGCCGTGGGCACAGCGGCCTTGGTCCTGATGGTCGTGTCCGGCGGAGGCGCTGAGTGACTATTTCCACTGATTCATTTTGCGGGCGCGCCGCCGCCGATACCACAGGACGAGGAGGCCGACTCCAACCAAAAACAAAAACGGCTCTCCGCAGGAATATGACAGGGTGCGCATTTCAGGCTGCTTTCTGCATGGTGATGAACTCCGTCTTCGTCGCGGCCAACCGCTGGGCTTTCAACAGCAGGTAGCGCAGATTCTGGTAGCCTCTGCCACGGCGTAGCAGCAGGCGGAGGTTTCCGTTGATGGCCTCGACCACCCCGAACCGCACCTTGACCTTGTAGTAGTTGAGCAGCCCTTTGCTGTGATCGACCAGCAACTTCGCCAGCTTCTGAAACGCCGGCAGCCGTTGCCAGCGCAGTTGCTCGATCCACTTCCATAAGTACGTCCGGGCCGCGCTCTCATTGGCCTGTTGCCACAACTGTTCCAGGCTTTCCTTGAGCAGGTACGCCTTCATGATTCGCCGGTTCAGCGAGAACAGCTCATTTAGCATCTGCCGCTTGCTCTCGCTCAGATTCACCCACCGCGTCAGCAAGAGCCAACGCTTGCCCTTCACCAGGGTCCGCTTCCAGCCGCCGCGCCGGAAAAACTCCGCCCTCCGCACCTCGTCCACCGCCTTGTTGGCGTGCTGGATCACATGGAACTTGTCGTACACAATCACGCTCCGCGGCGCCCACTGCCGAACGCTGTTGCTGAAAGCCGTCCACATATCCACGCACACCGCTTCGATCCGCCTGCGCTGGCCCCGGCTCAACCCGGTCCGGAAGAACTCGTCCAAGGTCTCTTGCTTCCGGTCCGGACCCATCCAAACCGGCTCGCCAGTCTCCAGATTGCTGACCACCGTCACGAATTTCTGCCGTTTCCCGAAAAATAGTTCGTCCACCCCCATCTGCTTCAACGCCGGCTTGCGCCGCGCCTGGCTCCACCGCTCCAGGTATCTCATGTCGATGGCCCGCACCGTGCTCTCCGCCAAACCAAACTGCCTGGCCACCCGGCGGGCCGCGGCGCTTTCGCAAGCCTGCCCCACAGCCTCCTCAAAGCGCTTGCTGAACGGAGCCTTGCTTGGTAGCTGATCCACCTTCTCCATGCGTGGACCGCAGTTCGGGCACGCACCCGGTATACCTCCACCACCACGGTGGCCTTGTACTGGCTCCACGGCAGATCCCGCACCTCGCGCTCAACCACCTCATGGATGGTATCCACGCGACGCCCGCAACCTGAGCAAATCAGGCGCCGATTGCCGCGCTTGCGGCGCACCCAAAGCGTCAATGTCTTGGCTTTTTCATCAACCTCGTGCCGATACACCCGATAGCCGGGCCATCCGAGGATCCTCGTCCAGTCTGAGTCTCTCAAAACCCTCCCAGTCTACCGGCCGGCCGATCCGCACTGCATCAGCCAGCCAAGCACTCTGTCGGATTCCTACTCAGAGCCGGACAAGCTTCACCTTCTACTTTGCGATGCCAGACTCGCTGAAATATCGAAGCATCAGCTTGGTCCTGTGAAGCGCTAGCATCTCGAACGAGGTCACCAGTAGGACTGTGTCCATATCGCCAGCGAAAGAAAGCGTGAGCGGGTCTAGGCCGCGTCCGAGGTCGGCGATTGTCCAATCGTATTGAGTGCGAATGAAGCGCGTGATCCGCTGCAGTTCGGAAACTTGAGGAGTGCGGATTTTTCAGAAACGAATGGATTCAGCCGGAGCGGGCAGGGATTCTACTGGGGACAAGCCGCGCAACGAGCAGGACGCCCAAAGCCAAGCCATACAACGCGGGTGGCCGGACATCGGCCTTAACCAGCCATAGGTAATGGACGACTCCAGCTAAGCCGCTCAGGTAAACAGTGCGGTGAAGATATTTCCAGCGGCGGCCGCCCAACCTGCGCATCCACCCTTTCGTAGATGTGATCGCCAGCGGGACCATGATGGCTAGAGAGACGGCGCCGGCGGCGATGAACCGGCGCTTGCCGACGTCACGCAACATCGCCTGCCAGTCGAAAAACTGGTCCAGCCACACGTATGTGATCAGGTGTACGGCGGCGTAGGAGAACGCAGCCAACCCTGCGATGCGGCGATTAGGGGCGAGTTCGGACAACCCGAAGAACCGCCTGAGCGGCGTGACGGCGAGCGAAATGAGCAGCATCCGAAGGGTCCAGATGCCGGTTCCACGGGTGATGGATTCAATCGGATTCGCGCCCAGATTGTCACGGAATCCATTCCACGCCAGCAGCGCGGCAGGAGCTGCCAAAAGAGCAACCACAGCGGCCCTGGCCCATCTGGTGGCCAAAAACTTCATCAGTAGTAACGCCTTAGGTCCATGCCGGAGTACATGGAGGCGACAAGATCACCGTAACCGTTGAACTTGAGAGTCGGGCGTTTGCTGAACTCGCCCAGGCGACGCTCTTTTGCTTGCGACCAGCGCGGGTGGTCGACATCCGGGTTCACGTTGGCATAGAAACCGTATTCGCTGGGATTGGCCGCCATCCATGTGGTACGGGGCTGTTTCTCGACAAACCTGATTCTTGACAACGACTTACCGCTCTTGAAGCCATACTTCCACGGCACGACCAAACGAACTGGCGCGCCGTTTTGGTTCGGCAGGACCTCGCCGTAGAGGCCAACGGCAAGGATGGTCAAAGGGTTCATGGCCTCGTCCATTCTCAACCCCTCGACGTAGGGAAACGACAGGCCGGTGCGGGCGGCTTCCGGCATTCGACGTTTGTCGTAGTAGGTTTCGAAGACGACGTATTTTGCCCTGGACGTTGGCTCGACCAAACGAATCAGTGCGTTCAATTCGAAGCCAATCCAGGGGACCACCATGGACCACCCCTCGACGCACCGCAACCTGTAGATGCGTTCTTCAAGAGGGGCGATCTTCAGGATGGCGTCGAGGTCGAGCATGCGCGGTTTTGCGACCTCGCCGTCCACTTGGACGGTCCAGGGCGACGTCTTGAAGCCCTGGGCGTTCACTGCGGGATCGTCCTTGTCTGATCCAAACTCGAAGAAGTTGTTGTAGGTGGTGACTGAGGCGTAGGGCGTCTGCTTCTCTGTCGTACTGAAACGGCTCTTCCCGTAGCCGGCCAACTTCTGCCCGGCCTGAGCGAATCCGGCGAAAAGGCCCCCCCCGGCAGCGCCCATCAGTGCCCGGCGGCTCAGATAGAGAGGTTTGGGCGTTACCCCGCTGTGAGGGATCAGGCTGGTTCTGGGAATCGGCATGTCAGTCTGATTGATGCGGCCAAGGCCGGTCAGGCTGCTGGAACGATCACAACCCTGCACCCATGGCGTGACCCGGCTCGGCTTCAGCCGCTTCAATCTTCGCCGGACCTTCGCGTAACCGCTCCTCCCTGACCGATTTATCCAGGTCACCAGTCCACTGGGCAACGACCAGGGTGGCCACGCCGTTGCCGATGACGTTGGTAATGGCGCGGGCCTCGGACATGAAACGGTCGATTCCCAGGATGAGGGCGAGGCCGGCGACCGGGACATTGCCGACAACGGAAAGAGTCGCGCCGAGCACGATGAAACCGCTGCCGGTGACGCCAGCGGCGCCTTTCGAGGTCAACAGGAGGACAGCCAGGAGCGTTACCTGCTGGAACAGGGTCATCGGCGTGTTGGTCGCCTGGGCGATGAAGATGGCGGCCATGGTGAGGTAGATGGAGGTGCCGTCGAGGTTGAACGAGTAGCCGGTAGGAATCACCAGTCCAACGGTGGAGCGTCCCGCGCCGAGCGTCTCCATCTTGGCAAGCATGCGGGGCAACGCGGCTTCAGAGGAAGAAGTTCCGAGCACGATGAGCAGTTCCTCGCGGATATACGCAAGAAAACGCCAGATGCTGAAGCCGTGGAAACGGGCAATGCCGCCGAGAATGAGGAAGATAAACGCGAGGCAAGTGAGGTAAAAAGTGCCCATCAATTTGCCCATCGACAGCAGCGCCTGGGGTCCATTCGATCCGACAGTGAAGGCCATGGCGCCGAACGCGCCGATGGGGGCGAACCGCATGATGAGCCCGACGATCTCGAACAGAACCTGAGCGAGATCCTCGATCAGCGCCAACAGGCGCGCCCGGGCGGCCTTGAGCCGCTGGATGGCCATGCCGGCGAGGATGGCGATGAACAAGACCTGGAGGATTTCGCCGCGGGCGAAGGCGTCCACCATCGTGTTCGGGATGATGTTCAGCAGAAAGTCCTTGGTACTTTGGAGCTTTTGCCCGGCCGGCCCAATAGCCGAGGCGTCGAGCGTGTGCGGGTCGATGTTCATGCCAGCGCCGGGTTTCACGGTGTTGACGATGAGCAGTCCAATGATCAGGGCGACGGTGCTGACGACTTCGAAGTAGAGCAACGCCAGCGCGCCGGTCTTGCCGAACTGCTTCATGTCGCCGGCGCCGGCGATGCCGATCACCACTGTGCAAAAGATCACCGGCGCGATGATCATTTTGACCAGTTTGATGAAGCCGTCCCCGAACGGCTTCATGGCCGCGCCGGTTTGAGGCGCGAAGATGCCCAGGGCTACGCCGATAATGATGGCGACGATGACCTGAAAGTAGAGCGACCGGCAGAGCTTCCCGAAAGGCATCCCACCTATGGTATCGCGCGATCCGGCGTTACCTGAGGGTCTGCTTCAGCCACGTGGCCATCTTGGCCTTGTAGCCCTGCCAATCCGGGTTCTTCTCCCAGGAACCGATTCCGTGTGGCGCGCCTTGGACAGTGAAGATCTCGCAGCGCTCCGATTTGCGTTCGACGGGTCGTGAGGCGTGTAAAAGCGAACTGCGGTTGCACATGCGCTTGCTGGGTCCCCACGCCGAAGACAGTACCGCCATGCGCTGGTAGTCCACTGGGTGGACAAATTTACTCCCAACTAAGACGATAACATTACGGCGCTGCATTCATTATAATTTCACTTGCTTTATCAAGACGACCATGTTACCCATTGCGTATGTGGACTCATAACCTGCTGCAACTTTCACTCGTTTTCGGGTGTCTGGCGCTTCATGGCCAGACTGCCAAGGTCCAACTTTCCATCAACCCGGATTCCGCTCCACGCTCAGCCGCTCCGGCCTCGGCGGTGTTTACCGCTGAAGTGACTTCCGCCCAGACTCCGTCATCGGTCACTCTGTGTCTGGTTGACCACGCGGGGACCGTCCTTTCGACACATGGCGACCTGCTCGACGACGGCGTCTCGCCGGACCAGACGGCCAGTGACAAGAAGTACACGCTTCAGATGCAGATCCCAGTGGACAAAGTCGGGTTGTTCAGGTTTATTGCCCGAGCCCAGTTCGATCCGCCTGCGGGACAGGTCGACTCGGCGGTGTCTGATTTCGCTTCCGTCAGCCAAACTCCCGTCAATGCGGAGGGGGACCTTTGGGTTGAGGCTACAGAGACCATCAATTATGTAAGTTTCAGCGTCAGTGACGTCGCTTTTCGGAGGGTGAAGGTGTACAGGTCCGATTCGTCTGGAGGCCCTTGGGCCTCTGTTCATGACGTTACATATCAGGACGATGGGGAAGATGGGGTGGTCCATGTAGCGGACCCCGACGAAACCGCCCCCTCAAGCGATAGATACTACAGAGTGGAATTGTATGATTCCGCCTCCGTTCTGACCAAGACATACTCTCCCGTAGCCGTGCCGGCGTATGGAGATCAAGATCGCCTGCTCCGCCTTGTGGGGGTCCCCTTAGCTTCCCAAATCATCCCTGCGGCGAAAGAGCCGGGTAAAAAAAAAGAGCAACTCCCCGCAAGGTTCGTCAGTAGTTCGGAGCCGTGGAACTGGGCGTTCGTCAGCGACGAAGACTTCCTGTGTTCCGATTGTATGAGTATTCTGCAGATCCGCGATCTGTTTTCTTTCTACGGAAGTTACTTGTCTGGACAGATTCTAGACGTTGATGGCGTAACTATTGATCCGGCCCAGCTAATTGGCGAAGCGGCCCAAAGCCATGGAATAAACCCACAGCTTCTTCTGGCAAAATTGCAGGGAGAAAATTCGTCGATAAGAAGGGCAGCCCGGCCAGACCCCGTGGCGCTAAAGACGCTGATGGGTTGTGGAGGAGGCGGGAACGCCCGCACTTCGATGAGAAATCAGATCACGTGCGCTGCCCAGAATCTGAGGCTGTACTTTGATCAACAGGAACCTCCGAACGGACAGACATCTAGCGGTTGGCGTGTGGGCGTCGCGAAACAAACACAGAACCAAGTCAACACCCCTGCTAACCCTTATGAGGGGCTCTGGGTGACCCCGGCGACCAAGGCCACGGCAGCGTTATACACTTACACTCCATACAGGGGCGCGGATTGGGGTGGCGTTCGGGGTGGCAATGCACTCCTGGTCAAAGTCCTTCGGAAGACGCTTAAACTCTACGCAGTGAAGCCGAACACGGGGCACGAGTATTACGACGAGAGCGGCACTCTCGTCCACCGCTTCCTGACGCACAACGCCAAGACTGGCGAGTACACCTTCGATTGGAGCATGGAGCCTGAGTACGAATACGATTCCTGGGGTTCGCTGGATGGAATGCAGTCGGGCATCACCGGTTACCTGCCGGGCCAGGCGACATACAACGTCGGCGTGGCATGGGATCTGAAGACCTACGACTACTGCAAACGCGACACGGATCCTGGAGATCCCCAAGACTACAACTTCTATAACGGAGATTGTTTTGTCGCAGCAATCAGCCCGCTCGAATACTGGGAGCTTAGGGAGACTTGGCAGCCTTCCTGGTACACGACGTACTCAGCGAACATCGTCAACGAGCCCGGATACATATCGCTCGAAGGAGGCTTGACGAAACCGGCGGATCAAGGCCCTTATGTGGCGGTTCCCCGCGTTTCCACGACACAGAAAGCCGTTGTGGGGACCCCTGGGGAAGGACGGATCTTGAACGTGCTTCAAGACTCCGAGTACCGGCCGGAATACCCGACGTTTCCTTCGTGGGGCAAAGTGAAGATGACGATCAAGTGAGTGCGCGACCTGAAACGCGGGGCGGTGACCTAGCCACTCCGACCGGTGAGGCTTCACAGCGCGAAGTACGGTTTCCGGGTCTTCCATGCGCCACGGGTGAAGTCCGGGAACTCGACTGGGGAACCGCCCTCCTTGATGGAGTTGGCTGAGAGTTCGATCACGGCGCTCATGGTCACGCTGTCGTAGATGTCGAGTGGCAAGGGCGTTTTGCTCCGCACGGCTTCGACGAACTTGGATAATTCGAGGCCATCGGTCCCGCCGTGGCTGGCATTGCCGCCAGCCGTCATGTCGGTCCACCACTTGTGGTCGTACTGGGACTGGTACGGCGCGAACGGTTCCCATTCGTGGTACTTCGGGCTGCGTCCGGTGAGATAGACCGACTGTTTGTCCTCATCGTAAAGGCCGAGCGTGCCTTGCGCCATCCATCGATTGTCGTAAGGGCGGGGCAGTTGCATGTCGTAGTTGACCACGACAGTGCGTCCGCGCTGGGTCATGATGACGCTGGTGACGATGTCGCCTTGTGCGAAGCGGCGCTTGGCGTTCGGGTGCTCGGGGCCGAACTGCCGGGCGAAATAGGCGTTGATGCCGCGCTGTGTTGTGGATGTGGACGAGATGGTGGCGAACGAGTCGCCGCAGTTGATGTCAAGCCAGCTGAGGACGGGGCCAAGGGAGTGAGTTGGGTACTGGTCACAGTCACGCTCGGCCAGGTAGCGGGCGGGCCAGCGGTCGTTGCCCTGTTTGTCGAAGAACCAGTGGTCGATGCAGTCGTGCGAATGGGCGCAATGGCAATGGACCATCTCTCCGAGCAGACCGGCGCGGATCATGTTCAGCACGGCCAGATTGTCGCGGCGGAAGCTCCAGTTCTCCAGCATCATGCAAGGGACTCCAGTCTTCTGGTGCGTGTCGACCAATTGCCAGCACTCCTCGACCGTCTGGGCGATGGGCACTTCACATGCCACGGCCATGCCCACCTTCATCGCCTCGATCGACATGGTGGCATGCCAGGCCCAAGGCGCGGCGATCACAACGGCGTCGATGCCCCCACGTGCGATGAGACGTTTGTAGGCGTCATCGCTTCCGCCGAACAGCTCAGGATTGTGGCCGGCGGCGGTGGTGGCAGCGCGGTCGAGTGCGGCAGGGTTGGGGTCGCAGAGGGCCTTGATCTCGACCCCGTCCATTCGCGCCAGAACCCGGAGGAGTCCCGTGCCCCGGTTGCCGGTCCCGATAACGCCCATCCGCAAAGCGGGCGCCTGAGCCGCGAGCGCGGCCGCGGCACTTGTCGACATAAACTCGCGACGGTTCATGCGCGCCACTCTACCGCCAGCGCGGATCGCGGCGCAATAGGGCTCACACTCGCTTCCAGGCAGGGACTCCCGCCCGCTGAATCGAGGATCAGGCCAGGGCGATTTTTCGCAGGTCGATCTTCGATTCGTCGCTGACGCCAAGGCCGAGCAATCCGGAGATCTCGATGAACTCGGGCTGCATTCTGGCGAAGAGGCTATCTTGATCGGGCTTGGCGTGAACCAGCGGCTCCATGCCCATCTGGCCACGCTTCGTGTCAATCACCGAGACGCCAATGGTATCCAGGGCCACGGGATCGGTGCCGAAGTACATGGTCTTGTGTTCCCACAGGTACTTGCCCACCTTCCGGCCAGGCCCGCCGTGGTAAGCGGCCATGACGCCGTCGATGACATGCAGGACAATCTTCTTGCGGAAAACAGGCATGTCGACGACAGTCGGGATGAACATGCCGCAGGCGTTGTTGGTGGAGCTAACGTGGCTGCGGGCGACATTGTTCACAAAGCCGTGCGAGAGGTTCTTCAGGGCGATAGTGGCGCCGGCGGATTGGTGGTGTTTCACGACTCCGAGGGTGACCACTTTGTTCACCTTCTGCGAGAGGAACTTGGCCACATAGGATCGCCGGTGATGCGGATTCGTGGGATCGGCTTTGGCGGCGAGCAAGGCCATCTCCATGTAGACGTCGCGGTCGTAACCGTCCATGTCGAGTTGGAGGCCATCAACGGCGCGCTGCGTGGCCGCTTCCCAGCGCACCCCGTCGGGCAGCCACTTGGCAAAGCCGCCGCTGACGAACTCGGTGTAGTAACGGTCATAAGCAAAGATGTCGTTTCGTTTGACCCCAGCCGATTCCAGCCCGGCGATGATGGCCTGCATCACGAATGGGGATGAGATCAGGTATGGTTGTCCCACCGGGTTGACCTTGATGCCCACCACGTCGCCCGGCTCGAAGAAGTAGCGCCAGGCTTCGGTGGCATCTGTGGCGCCGGTGAGTTCCTTCATCCCGCGCGCAACCATTTCGCGCACCGGTTCGGCCTGGTGGCGGCCGGAGACGGCGCTGCCCGGGTGGTTCACTGCAACGACTTTTCCGGGGAATGGTCCAGGGATGCCCAGTTGTTTGCCGGTGGATTGAGCCATTGCCACCGGCGCGGCGGCCAGCAGTCCTTTCAGCCACAGCCTGCGGTCGAATTGCATGTCATGCTCCTTTTGGGGTTGTCGCTATCTTCTGCCAATGACTATACACTCTCTCTGACTGGAGCCGGACAGCGTATAGGACGCGGTCATGTATTTCGAGATTCTGGCTGTTGGCCCACGCGGTTCCGGGCGCCTCTCAGACCGGTAGAAGCCGGACCCGCCGTCTTGAGGTGGCCAGCGGACCGGCCACGATTCAAGGAATCGGTTCGCAACCGTTGCGGTGGCTGAAATCCACCGTGGCCATGGCTGAAATAGGCCAGTAACCAAGAGCAATCCCGTGGGCTCTAACGGGCAGGAGGTAACGGCAATGCGCAGACAATTCTTCCTGGCCGCGACGTTGATGGCGGCAATCGCGATTCCCGCTGCGGCCGACGACCGCCGAGGGAATCAGCGCTACCAGGGCTACGGATATGGTTACGACGAACGGTATGGATACGATCGTGACCGGACCTACGGCAACTTCGGGCCGCAATACCGGAGCGGTAATCCGGTGACGGCCGCGATGCGCGATCTGGAGGTAGTGTTCCGGAGGTCGCGCGTCGATAACCACGAAGCCAACCATTTCCGGCGGGCACTGCGTGAACTGGAGGATTTCGACCGCAACGCGCGGCGCGGACGGTTTGACCACGCCAGCCTGGACAACGCCATGGACAACATGGCGGATCTGGCCCGCGCCGATCAGTTGCATCCGCGCGACCGGCAGTTGATCGCCCGTCGGCTGCAGGAGTTGAACTATCTCCGAGGCCGCGCCGGTTGGCGGTAAGAACGCTCGTAGAGCAAGATTTGCGCGGCGGCCTGTTTCCGGAGCTGAAACTGGCCACCGCCCGCGTTTCCGGCCGCGGCCAGAACTTCTAATGAACGTACTTTTCGAGTCCTTCCCGGAGGCGGTGAACCGTTTCGGCGTAAGACCGCTCCGCGGCTGATTCGACCTCGGGCGGCAGGGCTTTGAGCCTGTCATCCGCCTTCCATTCGGCTCGCATCTCCCAGGCGCGTTGGGCATCGGAGACCAGTCTCCGGTGGGCGGTCCCGTAATCCTCGGGAGGCTGGATCTCAAAGTGCACTTTTCCTGCCTTGGCTGTACCTCGCGCGATCACAATGACCGCGTCGTCCGGCAGTTTGTCATACGCCAAGCCGACCGTCTCCGCGGTGTAGTCCTTATGCCGGCGGCCGTTCACCGTGACGCCGCTCACTGGGCCACTGCCGAAAACCACCAGGTACAGGCGTTTGTTCCCAAAGCGGACAGGGTCCATCTGGTGCAGTTCCGTTATGGAGGACGGGATGTGTGGAATAAGGGTGAGCCGGTCCGCCGAGTAAATGTACTCGAACAGGCCCCGGCGCAACGCCGCCGGGATAGCGAACGCGTCGTAAGTGATGTTGATGGGCTCTTTGGGCTGGTATACCGCCGACCCGAATTCCGTCAGCGGGTTATCCATCCGGAATCGTTCGGCAAAACCGAGAATCCGCCGCATGGACTCGCGCGCGTCGGCGTACTTGCCCAGCCTGTAATAAGCCAACAACATCCGCCCTTCGCACGTCGACCAGTGGCCGCCATTCACCCAGTGGCCGAAGCGCCACAGGCCGGCCGGCGCTTCGTACATATCGTCGTAGGAGGGGTAATTGGGCAGTATCAGGTGATGCGGCCGGAGTTGAGGGATGGAGGCGATCTTCTCGTAGATCTTCGCCGATTGGATATCGTCCACGACGCGGAACGCGATAGCGTCGTGATTTGGCGACGTCTCCAGATAACCGTGTTTCGAGGCTCCATAGACCCCATGGCGCGTTCCGTCGGGGTCCAGCGACCGGATGAAATATCCCTCGCCGGTGGTCAACAATTTCAACCCCTGTTTCGCGAGGCTTCGCCAGCCGGCATAGTGAGTGGCCTTCGCCGAGTTGCCGGCCAGCTTTTCCACTTCGATGAGGCGGTCGAGCGCGGCGATGTAGGTGATGGACAGACCGGTGAGATAGGCTTTGCCATAAGTCCCGTCTGGCTGTTTGTAGCCAGCATAGCTCGGCGCCAGCAGGTTGCCTGCCGGACCGGCCAGGAACAGGTTGTTGGCCGGATCGCGCCGGGTTTCGATGAAGTTGGCGGCACGTTCGAGTAGCGGAAGCAGCCGGGCGAGGTCACTCTGATTGCGGCTGATCAGCAACGCTTCGGCCTGCATGAGCAGGCCGGCTGCGGTGAACTCCATGCCCCAGTCGTGGATGTCGCGTTTGCCGTCGCCCTGGCGGTAAATGGTGCATCCCGGCATGGCGGCGTCGCAGAGCGCGCCGTCTGGCGCCACCCAGTTCAACTTGGGTGTGCCTGGGCACCCCTCGCGTTTGCCGTCGCCCATCTGGTCGAACCACAAATCCTGAGAGTTCTGGAGAAACGTCACGAACGGTTCGGCCAGTAGCGGCAGAGCGGCATACGTGGCGCCGTAGCTGTTCTGGATCCACCATGCGCCCCAGGTGGGCCCCTCGACGAGCCCGTTCCACTTTGGCGTGTAAAGCATGGAGAGGTTCTGAAATTCCGGGTCCGGGACCATCATCCGGGCGGCTTGATCCAGTAGTTGGATGTACTCAACATCGCCCGCCCCTCGATAGTGGCGCCCTTCGAACCGCTGACCAAAGCAGAGGGCGCACGTGAGAAGAATGAGTCCGATGCGGCGGGTCATGTGGGCAAGGATAGCAACTTCGATCCTGGCTCAATCTGCCTGGCGTTGCTGCTTCCAGCGGCTAGGCGAGCTTGTACGGCGCCCGGTACTGGTAGTGCAACAGCCTGTTGGCCGCCTGGTTGTTGGTGAACCGCTCGGCTTTGGCGTCCCACTTCAACATGCTCTCCGTTTTGTGAGCGATGTTGGCGATCAGCGTGGCGGAAGTGGAGATGTGGCCGGTGAGGATATCCGCGTTGCATTTGGCCCGGCTCTTCACGCAGTCGAGGAAGTTGCGGGCGTGTTCGATATCGGCGTAGGCGTTACCTTTGCCGCCCTTGCCCTCGATGGCCGGCTTCTTGGTGGACGAATAAGCGCGCCCCAAAGTTCTGTCCAGCGGGGTGTTCGCCGGCTTGAACTGATCGGTGACACGCTCCGGCACGACCTCCCACTTGTACTCGTGGATGTACAAGGTCCCCTTGGTGCCGCGAAGTTCCATTTCGGAGCCCTGCAAATTGCCAGGCGCGGCGTTGGCGTTGATCTGAGTGAAGGTGATCAACGTCGGGCCGTCATACTCCCAGAGAACTTCAAGCGTATCAGGGATCTCCCGATTATCCTTGATGGCCCAATGGCCGCCAATGGCCGTAACTTTCTTCGGAGACTCAAGTTGCAGGCACCGGCGCAGGGTGTCGACGAGGTGGACGCCGAAGTTGGTCAACTGGCCGCCTGAGTAGTTGTAGAACCAACGGAACTTGTAATAGGCGCGGTTGCGGTTATATGGGATCTTCGGCGCCGGCCCGAGCCAGCGCTCCCACTGTTCTTCGGTGGGCGGCGCCTCGTCGGGGAAGTTGCCGATGCCGTTGGGCCACTCGTTCTGAATGTCGTAACACCGGGCTACGGTAACTTGCCCAAGCGCTCCGGAGCGCACATAATCAACCGCCTCGGCGATCATCTTCGACGACCGGCGCTGTGTGCCGACCTGCACCACACGTTTGGTCCGCTCCGCGGCCTCGACCATCTTGCGGCCTTCAAAGACAGTGAGCGAGAGCGGTTTTTCGACATAGACGTCCTTGCCGGCGTTGCATGCGTCGATCATCATCAGTGCGTGCCAGTGGTCAGGGGTCGCAATCACAACAGCGTCGATGTTGTTGTCCTCGATCAGCGAGCGGTAGTCGGCGTACTGTTTCGGATTACCGCGCGACCTCTTCGCTGCGAAATCCATGTAATCCTCGCGCAGATCACAGAGGGCTGTGGTTTCGGCATCACCGAATTCGAGGAAGGCGTCATGAACCTGCGCTCCGCGATTGCCGACTCCGATGTAGCCCATACGGACGCGGTCGTTCGCGCCCAGAATGCGTGAGTAACTGAAAGCGGCGAACCCCGCTCCGCGCGCCAAGTCCCTACGGCTGATGTTGGGCATTGAAACCTCCCGGATGTGAGTACTAGCGGCCTGAAAACCGCCGCGAATCACGACAGCCGCAACGTACCGCAATGCCTGTGAGATGTCAATCGAAGGCGGTGCTTGAGACCCGGCGCGCAATGAGGCCGTGAGTGGTTATTGCAGACGGCCGGGCCACCGCAGGCAGGTCGATCACACCGCGCGTCCGGCAATGTCCGGTCAACCCTCCGGTGGGTAACCGGCGAGTTTCATCAGCCGGTAGACGAGCGAGATGGGCAGTCCGACAACATTGAAGTAGCAGCCCTCGATGCGGTTGATGAACTTCGACGCCAACCCCTGGATGGCGTAGCCGCCCGCTTTATCCATCGGTTCGCCCGACTGAGCGTATGCGAGGATCTCAGCCTCGGACAACTGGACAAAACTGACCTTTGTGGTCTCGACTCCGAACCATTCCCGGCCTTCATGGCGCAGGCAAACGCCAGTGTGGACCTCGTGTATCCGTCCGCTAAGCAAGCGCAGCATCCGGGCGGCGTCCTGTTCCGAGTGTGGTTTTTCAAGAATGTGCCCGGCGGAGGCGACCGTGGTATCGGCGGCAAGGACAAACTCCTCAGGGGCCGCTTCCACGGCTGCTGCCTTCTCTCGCGCCAGGCGGAGGACATAGGCGGCCGGGTCCTCGCCTTCCAGCGGAATCTCCTCGATCCCGGCGGGCCTGATCGAAAACCGGAAGCCGGCATTGGCGAGGATCTCGCGGCGCCGGGGCGATTGTGACGCGAGTACGAGCATTGAGGGTGAGCGTAACATGGAGAGCAGCCAGGCGGCGGCATGTTAGAATCGGGTTTTCTTAAGCGGGGTTGTTGCGGCAGTCATGGAGAGAGTTGGTCGCCTCATCGCAAGGCTTAAATCGAAGTCGGCGCTCGGACCCGGCGAGCTTGTTGCCGCTGCCTGGCCGGCGGCCGTTGGCAAGCGCCTGGCAGTCCGCACGCGTGTAACGGCATTCCACCAAGGCACGGTGACCGTAGAGGTGGAAGACGAACTCTGGCAAAGGAACCTGGCCGGCCTGAAGGGGCAGATCCTATCCAACCTGTTCCGGCTGACGGGCCTCGACCTGGCGCAGGATATCCGGTTCACCCTGGCGGTGCCCAAACGTCCGCCTATGAGGGAAGAGCGGCCGCAGATTCTGGCCGGACAGTTGCGAAGGAAGGCGCAAGCTTGAAAATCACTGAGCAGGAAGTGCGAAGCGTGGCGGCGCTGGCCAATCTCAACCTCACAGCGGAGGAAATTCACCGGATGGCGCATGACCTGGACGAGATCTTGACGCACATTGACAAGCTGAACGAATTAGATACTTCGGCGGTGGTCCCGATGGCTCAAGTCCTCTATGAAGCCGGCGAGACCGCCACCCTCAGAGAAGATGAGCCGCGTCCTGGGTTCGACAGCCAAACGGCGCTGGCCAACGCGCCGCTCTCAGGCGCCAGCCAGTTCAAAGTGCCGAAGATCATCGACCGGTAGGCCGTCATGGATTTGACCAAACGAACGATCGCAAGTATCCGCGACGGGATTAAGTCGCGGCAATTCAGTGCGTTAGAGGTGTGCGCCGAAGCGCTTCGGATCGCTGAAGCCGAAAACCCGAAGACGAACGCCTATTTGAGGCTGTGCCCGGAACGCGCGATGGCATCAGCCCAGCGGGTGGATGCCGGTATCACCAAGGGGGAGGAACCAGGCGCACTGGCGGGCGTGCCCATCGCCGTCAAGGATGTGATCGTGACCAAAGGTGTGACGACAACCTGCGGCTCGAAGATGCTCGAACACTGGACGCCTCCGTATGACGCCACAGCCGTCGAGCGGCTCGAAGCGGCCGGCGGACTGGTGATCGGAAAGACGAACTGCGACGAGTTCGCCATGGGCTCGTCGAACGAGAATTCGGCTTTCGGGCCGGTACGCAACCCGGTGGCATTGGACCGCGTACCGGGCGGCTCGAGCGGCGGCTCGGCGGCGGTTGTCGCGCAGGGGACGGCGACGGTCTCGCTAGGTTCCGATACGGGCGGATCGATCCGCCAGCCAGCCAGTTTTTGCGGAGTTGTTGGGGTCACGCCGACCTACGGGCGGGTGTCGCGATACGGGCTGGTTGCGTTCGCCTCTTCTTTGGATCACATCGGGCCATTTGCTAGGACCGTTGGGGATGCCGCGACTTTGCTTCAGACCATTGCCGGACGCGATCCGCAAGACGCAACAAGCGCATTCGCACCCGTGCCCGATTATGCCGAAGCAATGAAGCAGGATGTGCGCGGGATGCGTATTGGCCTGCCGGCGGAGTATTTCAAGGGTCTGAACAGCGAGACCGGCGACCAGATCATGAAGGGCGTTGAGACGCTCAAGACCCAGGGATGCGAAATCGTCGACATCACGATGCCGCACACCGAATACGCCATCGCCGCCTATTACATCATCTGCACGGCCGAGGCCAGCGCCAACCTGGCCCGCTACGACGGCGTCCGCTACACGATGCGCAGCGAGAGGGCGGAAACGCTGTCGGAGATGTACCAGTTCACCCGCGGCGAGGGATTCGGCGCCGAGGTGAAACGGCGCATCATGCTCGGAACCTACGTTCTGAGTTCCGGTTACTACGACGCTTATTATCTGAAGGCGCAAAAGGTCCGGGCGCTTGTTGCTTCCGATTTCGCCAGGGCATTCGAGAAAGTGGATGCGCTGGTGACGCCTGTTTCGCCCTTCCCGGCTTTTAAGCTAGGCGAGAAACTGGCTGACCCGCTTGAGATGTATCTCTCTGATATTTATACGATTACAGGCAGCCTTGCGGGGGTGCCCTGCATGAGCGTGCCGTGCGGCAGAACGCCTGCCGGGCTGCCGGTGGGCATGCAGATTCTGACACGCCATTTCGACGAGCCCGGCATGTTCCGGCTGGCCGCGGCATTCGAACGGTCTGGCGGCTTCACCGTCTGACCCACAATCCTCTCAATCCAGACGCATCCGGCGGGCGCCGTTTTTCATCTAAGTAGAAGACGTTCGTCAGATTTGTAGTCAGAGGAGAGTTCATGTCATTCACCCTTCCGCCGCTTCCCTACGCTGTTGACGCGCTGGAGCCCGCCATCGACAAGATGACCATGGAGATCCACCATGGCAAGCATCACGCCGCTTATGTCGCCAACTTGAATAAGGCGCTGGAATCTGCCCCGGAACTGTCCGGCAAAAGCCTGGACGAATTGCTGGCCGGCGGCGTTAAGGCCGTGCCGGAAGCGATCCGTACCGCCGTCCGTAACAACGGCGGCGGCCACTGGAACCATGCCATGTTCTGGCAGATTATGGGAGCGCCGTCCACGGCCGCTCCGTCTGGCAGCCTGATCAAAGCCATCAACGCGAAGTACGGCGATCTGGAGCACTTCAAGGCGCAGTTCAACGCAGCCGGGATGGGCCGCTTCGGTTCAGGCTGGGCGTGGCTCATCGCCGCCGCCGATGGCAGCGTTGACATCATGTCCACGCCGAACCAGGACAATCCGCTCATGGAAGGCAAGTACGCCGTCCTGGGCTGCGACGTCTGGGAGCACGCCTACTACCTGAAGTATCAGAACCGCCGGGCCGACTATCTCGCCGCCTGGTGGAGCGTGGTGAACTGGGCCAAGGCTGAAGAGATTTACAGCAAGCGCAAGTAGCCGCTGTAGAATGAGTCTTCGGGGACCGGAAGCGATGGGCTCCCCGGAGCATTACATGCACGATCTGTTCTTACGCCGCGCTATTCGTTTGGCCGTTGAAAATGTCCAGACGGGGCGCGGCGGTCCATTTGGTGCGGTCATCGTTCAAGGGGGTGAGATCATCGCCGAGGGGGTGAACCGCGTAACGAGCGCCATCGACCCCACGGCACACGCTGAGATCACCGCCATCCGGGCTGCCTGCCATTCTTTGAACCGCTTCGAACTGAAGGGCTGTGCAATCTATTCCAGTTGCGAGCCTTGCCCGATGTGCCTGGGAGCGATTTACTGGGCGCGGCTGGACGCTCTCTATTTCGCAGCGTCGCACAAAGACGCATCCGGCGCGGGCTTCGATGATAGCTTCATCTATACCCAGGTGCCGCTGAAGGCCGAACTTCGTACGCTTCATACCGAGAGGCGGCTGGAAGGCGAAGGCTTGGAGCCGTTTGCGCTTTGGGTGGCGACTGAGGCTAAAATTCCTTACTAGCACCATGCTTGTCGTCACCACCGCCACACTTCAAGGCAGAGAGATCAAGCAGTACCTCGGACTGGTTTCCGGCGAGGCGATCCTCGGCGCCAATATCTTCAAGGACTTTTTTGCCGGCATCCGCGACATTGTCGGCGGCCGCTCGGCAGCCTACGAGGATGAACTCAGGAAGGCGAAGGACCTTGCCATCCAGGAAATGTGCGAAGAAGCTTCGCAAATGGGCGCCAATGCCGTCATCGGGGTCGATCTCGACTACGAGACGATTTCGACAGCTCATGGAGGCGGAATGCTGATGGTAACGGCGTCGGGGACGGCGGTCGTCACCGGTTAGCGTCTCCGCACGCGACGCCTCATCCGAACCGGGCCGTGGCCCGCTAATTGCCGGTCCAGAGAGGTTCACCGCTCCTGCGCCAATCGCGATAGCGGGTATTCAAAGAGCGGTGAATCCCTTTGACGAGCATTATGTTGGCGGAGTATCGCACCAGTTGATGCGACGGCAGCCAGCAGCCCGGCTCGACTCTCATCTGTGTCAGCTCGAAGCGCGTCCCCTTCTCTATCTTCGCCAGGAACCCGCCGACCGTGACATCCCGCACAACCTCGGCCTCAAGCCTTGCGAGCTGCCGCTCCTCCCGGTCAAGCCAGATCTTGCCTATCACGCCTTGATAGACCCGGCCCCCCAACGACTGGGCCTTGTACCCAGGCTTGGGCTTGAATGACCACACCATGGCCGTGCGCCCGTTGATCCGCTCATCGGGCAGGGCAGTGAAAACCAGGGCGTGAGGGAACTCACGCAGGTATCCCGTTTCCTTCTCGGCCTTTTCCAGAATCTTCCTCCGCTCGGCCGGGGACTTCGCCTTCCATTCGGCGGCTGCCTGGCGGGCGGAGGCCTGGCTTCGGCTGCGTTCCTCCACACTGACCGGTTTTCCGTCCCGCTCGATTGTCCAGCCGGCACGGACGCCGTCGATGAAGTCGATGCGCTGGGTCCAATGGTCGCGTGATTTGATTGCACCGTCTTTGTGGTATTCGTTCCGCTCGGTTTCGCGGACCACGGCGAACTCTCGCATCATGCGCGCCGAACGGAAGTAGTTCTCCACGGCATCTTTCACGAGAGCGTCGCGGTCCGCCGTGCTTGCCCAGACAGAGGTCAAAGTGAAAGCGGCGAGTGCTGTCAGAAGCCTCATCGAATCATTTGACGCGCCGGAAGCGGCCGCGGGTGCGTGGAATTCTCTGAGAGCGTGCGCGACTACGCGCCCGCCCTGCGAGTAAACTAGAAGGTCGGACCGTGTAGGACTGCCGACGGACAGAAGGGACATGACGCCGCACATCTCAGAAGATCTCATGGGCAGTCTGCCCCGGCTTACGTTTACAGCCGTGGTGGATATTCTCATTGTCGCGGTCCTGATTTATCAATGCGTTATGCTGATCCGGGGACGCCGGGCGGCGCGGGTCCTGATCGGCATCGGACTCGTCATCTTCATCTATCTGCTGTCGGTGGCAGCCAACCTCGAGGTGCTCCGCACGCTTCTCGAAACTCTCGCGCCTTACAGTGCGTTTGCGCTCATCGTCATGTTCCAGTCCGAAATCCGGCGCGCGCTGTCGACTCTCGGCGAGCGCCGGTGGCTGGCTTTCGGCAGCCGGCTGGAAAACATCGAGGTGGCCGATGAGATCCTTTTCGCCGTTTCTACCCTGGCCCAGCACAAGATTGGCGCGCTGATCGTGGTGGAGCGCGAGGTGGGGCTAAGAACGTTCATCGAAAGCGGCGTGCCTGTGGATTCAAGGGTAACGCGCGATCTGCTTTTGTCCATTTTCCAGCCCGGCGGGGCGCTGCACGACGGGGCCGTTATCGTGCAGGGAGGACGGCTGGCCGCCGCCGCGTGTTTTCTTCCTCTGACAATGAATCCAGAGCTTTCCAGAAAGCTCGGCACGCGCCACCGGGCGGGCATCGGCGTCACCGAGGAATCCGACTGCCTGTCCATCATCGTGAGCGAAGAGCGCGGTGTGATCTCGCTGGCCCAAATGGGCGAACTGGAGCCTGAGGTCACCATCGATACGGTTGCTCAGCGGTTGGGACGCCGTTCTAAAAGGCGCTCGCCGCTGATGGGCGTGTCAACACCGGAGGCTTTCCGCCGATGACCCGCTTTTTCACACGCAACTTCGGATGGAAGCTCACATCCCTGGCCGTTGCCACTTTGATCTGGCTGGGGCTCAGCGGCTCGCGCGAGTCCACAACTTCGATCACCGCTCCGGTACAGTACCGAAACATCCCCAAGACGCTCCAAATCAGTTCGGAGATGGTCGAGCGGGTTCATTTTGTCTTGCGCGGTCCTTCGCTTACGCTTTCGAGATTAAGCAGTCAGCCATTTCCCCTGGTCATCGATCTCTCCTCCGTCCGCGGGCCTGGCGAGTCCACCTTCACCATCTCCCGCGAAAACGCCGACCTGCCCGAGACCATCATGCTCGAACGGGCAATCCCAAGCCAGATCCGCTTGACGCTCGAAACGCGCGTCGCGCGTACGGTGCCCGTTAAGGTGCGCTACTCCAATTTGCCGGAAGGGATGCGCGTCGCCACGGTCGCGGTGACGCCGGACAAGCTGACGATCATCGGTCCAGAGAGCCGCGTCAAGACCATCGATGAGGTTTATTCTGACCCGGTTGATCTGCGAATGCTCAACGCCGAAGGCGAAGCTCGGACCACCTGTTATGCAGGCGACCCCAACGTGAATTTCACCGCATCCCCACAGGTCAGGGTTAAGGTCACCATCGCCCCGGACGAACAGCCTCATGCGGGAGACTCGCCCGCGCTGAAGAAATAACAAGAGTGGGCCGATAAACAATAAAAAAGATGCCACGACAGCTATTTGGGACCGACGGGATCAGAGGTGTCGCCGGCGAGGCGCCGTTGGACCGTATCACTGTCTTCGCCTTTGGACAGGCCCTAGGCGAGTGGGCCGCTGCCCACGCTCCTCACGGCGGCAGTCCCCATGTCGTCATCGGAACCGACACCCGTGAATCGGCCCAGTGGCTCGCCGAACATGTCGCCGGCGGATTGCGCCGGGCCGGCGTTGAGGTCCGGTTCGCCGGATTGTCGACAACGCCAGGCGTGGCCTATCTGACGAAGGTGGAAGATTTCATCGCCGGCGTGATGATCTCGGCTTCGCACAACCCCTACCAGGACAACGGACTGAAGGCGTTTGATCATTCCGGATTCAAGCTGCCCGACAGCCTCGAACACGAAATCGAGCAGCGGATCTTCGAGATCCTGGATGGGACGATTGAGCCGTGTCCTGTTCCGCTCGAACCCGACGAAACTCTGGACAATCATTACGTCGACTTTCTTGCCTCCACGTTTGACGGCGATCTCGCCGGCTTGCGCATCGTGCTCGATTGCGCCAACGGATCGGCTTCAAGACTTGGCCCTGGGTTGTTTACTCGCCTTGGCGCCAGGGTGATTCAAACTGGCTGCTCGCCTGATGGGCGGAACATCAATCTGGCCTGCGGCGCATTGCACGTCGAGGCGCTGCGGGATGCGGTCCTTGCCCACGGAGCCGATTGCGGGGCGGCCTTCGACGGCGATGCCGACCGCTGCATGATGGTGTCGCGTTCGGGGCGGATTCTGGACGGCGACCATTTGCTGCTGATCGCCGCCGGAGACCTGCTCGGAAGCGGCGGGTTCAACGGCGTCGATCCCGTCGTGGTGGCTACGGTGATGTCGAATCTGGGCCTGGAACGGGCATTGGACAAGCGCGGCATCGCGCTTCGCCGCACGGCAGTCGGAGACAAATACGTTCTCGAAGAGATGATCCGGTCCGGCCTGCCGCTCGGCGGCGAGCAGTCCGGCCACATCATCCACCGCCGCTATGCGACTACTGGCGACGGCTTGCTGTCAGCCCTCCGCGCACTGGACGTGGCGCGCCGCACCGGTGCTTCGCTTGACGAACTCTCCGCGGATTTCGAGGTCTATCCGCAAAAGCTGGTGAATGTCCGCTTCAAAATCAAGCGGCCTCTTGAAGAGCTGCCCGATGTCCAGCATGCGATCGCGGATGCCCAGGCCGAGATGCGTGAAAACGGGCGTGTCCTGGTGCGCTTCTCCGGGACCGAACCACTGGCCCGCGTCATGGTCGAAGCGGCCGATTCCGCTTTGGTCGAAAGACATACGGCGCGGATCGCCGAGGCCATCCGCGCCGCACTGTCGTGAATCTGTTAGAACCTACCGGAATCGCCCGCCGCGGCCGCCAGCGCGGAACTGCACGTTGAACGTTGCGTTGGTGTTGCGGTTGCGGCCGTCGAGTGTCAGGCTCTGGACCTCATTGTTGACAATCGTCGCGTTGCCTGAGCCTGTGGCGCCGCCGTTGGCGAAGCCGTTGCGGATGTCCAGCACGGCTGTGTCGCCGTTCCGGGTCCAACTGCCCGCAAACCTGACGGTCTCGGCGCCCGAAATTTCGAGCGTAAACTGGCCGTTGCGGCGCAGCCGCAGGACCGTGGATGTCAGATTGAGGTCCGGCTGGCCCACCATGCGAGCCACACCGGTACCGCGCGTGGTGGCTTCGAAGTCGTTCTGCCACCAACCGGTGGTTGTTCCCGAGCCCGAGCCCCAGCCCGATCCCTGGTTGCCGCCCGTGCCCCAACCGGAGCCCTGGTTGCCGCCTGTGCCCCAGCCCGAACCGCTGCCGGGCCGGTTGCTGCCGCCCCAGCCCTGCCAGCCGCCGCTGTCGGCGCTCATGCCGGGATTCCGGTTGTCCCACTGGACCCTGAATGTGTAACCCTCGTCGCCGCCCTTGGGGTCCTGGATCCGGACCCGCGCCGTGAACCGGTTGCCCGAATCCGGCGACTCGGCCAATTCCACCCGTCCGCGCCCGTCCACGCCGCGGAACCGGAAGTTGGCCAGTGCACTCCCGTACGGCATTGGCTGTGAGCACTCCGAGCCCTCGTCATATGCGTCGCGCCCGCGCACCGTCTCAAAACCCAGCCGGTTGCCACGGATGTGGATCACCACTTCGTCGTCCACCCTGAGCCGGACAACGCAATACCCGTTGTCTCTCCGTTCGTCATAGTCCCTGGTCCGCTTCGGCTGGACATCGACGAATCGCGTCTGCGCAACCAGCGTGGTGCAAGTCGAGGCGATCAAAAAGAGAAATGTCAGTCTCACTCGTTCCCTCCTCGCCCCGATTGTAGCCCCATTTGCGGTATTCGTTCACCCTTGCCCCGCCTCGCTCCAGCCTGTTAGCTTCAGATTTGGATCCCCAGACGATGAACCACTCCGACTGCCCCTCCCGCCGCACTGTCCGTACTCGACGCGTCGATGAGGTCGCCTCGCTCGATGAACTCTTCCGGCACTGCCTGCCTGCCTTTGGCGGGGCGTATCTGCGGCGCATCTATACCATCCTGGACGCCGCCATCGGCGCCGGTTGCCCGCTCACCCTTGCACTCGCCGGACCAGTTACAGTCAGCGGCCAGCATCAAACATGGCTCAACCCGCTGCTTGAAACCGGCTGGATCGCTTACCTCAGCGGCACCGACGCCATGTGTTACCACGACGGGCACCGCTCGCTGACCGGGCGGCCTGAGCCAGTTCACGAAGTCCCCATCTTCGGCGACGACGCCGCCCTGCGCGACGAACGCACGATCCGCGTCACCGATATGGCGTTTGACGAAGACGTCCTGCTCGATCAGGACCGTTTCTTCTCTGCCATCCTCCAACTGCCCGAATTCCAGCAGAAAATGACCGGCCCCGAGTTCCGTTACCGGCTGGGCGCGTGGCTCGACAGGCTCGAACAGCGCAATGGCGTCCAGCCGGGCATGCTGGCGACGTGCCATCGAATGGCGATCCCTTATTTCGTGGGCGCGCCGGGCGACGGGTCGATTTTCCTGAATTCGATGAAGCTCTGGGCCATGCGCGAGGCGGGCCTGCTGGAGGATTACCGCTTTGAACTCGACATCCACGCCGAAGTCTTCGAATCGTGCGCGTACCACTACTGGGGCCTGTTTGAAAGCGATGCCAAGGCGCTGGGAACGTGGATCCTCGGCGGCGGCGTGCCGAAGAATTTCAATCTGCAACCGGAGCCGGCGCTGGGGCAGGTCTTGGGATTGCCCGATGTGCGCGGGTATCAGTTCGACGTGCAGATCGTCTCGGCGCCGGTGACAGACGGGTCGCTTTCGTCGTGCTTCCCGGCCGAAGCGGTGACCTGGGGAAAGGTGGACAAGGACCACTACATGAAGACGACCGAGTCGATGCAAGGCGACTATTCGGCCGTCGTCCCGTTCATCGTCAAGGCGCTGCTCGACAACCGCAAACGCTATGAGGAGCGCGCGGCCGAGGTCGGCCTCGATCAGCTGTATCTCGAAGACCCGAAGTCACGCGGATACCTGCGCCCCCGCGAAGGATACCGTCTGTTTGAGAAACGCGAACGGCTGATGGAAACCCTGCGCGCGGCGGTCAAAGACAACGCCGAGTGGCTGCGCGAGAGCCTGGGCTATCCGTTGCCCTGATCGTCGCCGGGGTTGTCGTATCCGAAAAGTGTGTGCACGGTTCGCACCGGCGCGGGCTCAGCCAACTCGCCCAGTTTCTCACCCACCCAGAGCAACAGGCCGCTCATCGCTGCACCGAAGAGTATAGACCGGTTTGACGGCCACCCGAGAGCTGAGCACAGGGTCTCGCCCAGCGCGAGCCCTGCCAGCCAACCCCCAAACACCCAGACCGCCCGCGCTGCGTGTGACCTTTGCGGAGCCAGACCGGTCCCTCCAAGCTGGCGCGAAACCTGCACAAATCGCCAGAAGAACCAGGCGGCGACGCCAAGCAAGATCCCGGCAAGGGGAATCCCTCCCTTTCGCAGTCCCGCCACAAGCCCCTGACCTTCCGGCAGACAAGCAAACACGAGCACCACGCACACCAGGGCCAAGCCAAGAGAGCGTCCCCGCTGCCGCATTGCCCCTTGCGTTCGCCGCAGCGCATCCATGGCCAGATCACGGTCCGGCCCGAGATCGGCCGGCAACAAAGCGCCTTTCACTTCTTCCATGTCCCGCTCCTCATCTCCTCGAGCCTTGCCCTGGCCCGGTGCACCTTCACCCGCGCCGCGCCTTCACTCACGCCCAGCACAGCGCCGATCTCGGCATAGCTCATGTCCTGCTCCGCCCGGAGCATCAACGCCGCGCGGCTGTCCTCAGGCAACTCCTGAAGCATCCGCAGCACCTCTTCCAACTCCGCCCCCGCCGTTCGAGCAGACTGTGGACGGTCCACAACGTCCGTCATCCGGCTCCGTTTCGCGAGTTCCTTCAGGTACAGGTTGCGAACGATGGCGAACAGATAGGCCTTGACGGAGTTCAACTCCACGCGCTCGCCGGCCTCCCAAACGCGCAGGAACGCTTCGGCCGTCAGGTCGTCGGCCCAGGCGCGGTTGCCCGAAAGCGACAAAGCGAATCGCCAAACGTCTCGCGCGCAGGCCCCATAGACCTCGGCGAAACCTGGCAACCGCTCCCGCGCATCCTTCACACTAGACACTATCCATCCATGATGCGTTCGTTACAGATCGCCGTGCTTATATGTTTTGCCGCCACGGTGGCGCGCGCCGACTCGCGGCGGCAGACTTTCGAAGATTTCGTTACACCCTTGCCGGTGAGGCCCGGCGAGACGCTCGTCCTCGGCATCGTCGGCGGCTGGGAACGCTGGGACAATCCGGGGCGATGCATCCGGCGGACGGCGATTGCCATCAAGCGGCGCGAACTGAAGGGCGTGTGGGTGGAGACGGTTGAAAACCATTCGCTCGAACTTGCTGAGCGGCTGATCCGCGAAGCGTTCGATTTCGACCGCGACGGCAAGTTAGGGTTAGACGAAGCGAAGGCGGCGCGGGTGGTTCTGTTTGGGCAGTCGCTCGGCGGGCGCGCCGCCCTGCGCTTCGCACGAACCCTGAACGGCTGGGGCACGACAGTTCGTTTGGTCGCGATTGTGGACGCCTACGGCAAGGACCCTTACACCGTCCCGTCTAACGTGCTGGCCGCCGCCAACTGGTTCCAGCGAGACCACTTATTCATCAAGGGAGCACCGGAACTCCGCGCCGAAGACCCTTCGCGGACGCGCATCCTGTTCAACAGAAAAGTCAGTTATAAAGGCCGCAGAGGTGAGATTGAAATTGATGAACAATCCCGCCTCCAGACCTTCTTTATGGACGAACATCTCTTGATGGAGTTCGACATGCCCCTCTGGCGCGAGGTGGAAGAGATGGTTATCGCAGCAGCCCGCGGACGCGACTGAAGTCGCCGTCAATTCCTTTCGGCGCGGCGACGCCCATCAAGTGCAGAATCAGTGGCGCAACATCGACATTGTGCGCCGCCGGGACTCGCGCGCCCGGCTTGAACGGACCGCCCACGCCGATCAGCAGCGCATCCATCTCACTGTTTGCCACGGGATCGTAGCCGTGCATACCCTTGAGATGCGGCAAGGCTGTAGACCCATCGCCAGCCGGCAGTACCTGGACAATCAGCGGTCGGTCAGGCAGGATCACCAGATCGCCTATGCGCGGGTTGTCGCGATAGTTCAGATGCGCTGGAATCTCCGCTTTGCGGTAGACTTTCCAGCCCTTTTCCTTCGGCTTCAATTCGGAGTAGACGCGCGCCGGATCGTCGCAATAGAGCTGGGTCATCGGCGCTTCGTTGGCCGCGATGCAGCCCTTGAAGTCGGCAAGCGGCGTCAGGTCGATGTGACCCTCGACGGCGCTCTGGCCGTGGTCAGAAACGATCAGCAGCGTCGCGCCGGCCTTCGACGTCATTTCGCTGATGCGCGCCACCGAGGCGTCCACCTTCTGCGCCGCTTCGAATGTCTCCGGCGCGAGCGGGCCATGGCGGTGGCCCATTGAGTCTATGTCGGAGAGGTAGACAACAATGGCGTCGGGGCGTCGCGAAGCTGGTAAGGCCAGCCAATCGCCAACCTGCTTCACTTTTTCTTCGTGCCGCACCCGCCAGTCATACCGCCGGAAATACGTTGGCCACTTGCCGTTGACGCCTGCGTCGGTGCCGGGCCAAAAGAAAGTCGCTACGATCTTGCCGGCCTTCTCGGCCGTCTCCCAGAACGGTTCGCCGCCGTACCAGGAACCGTCGGTCGAGTTCGTTTGGTAGTAGAACCGCTCCTTGCGGGCACGGTCGTAAAAGGCCATGCCAACCAGCCCGTGGCGCGACGGTTCAAGGCCCGTAGCCATAGTGTGGAAGTTGGGGAACGTGGTTGAAGGGAAACTCGGTCTGATCCGCTCGACCAATGCGCCCTCGCTGCGCAACCGGGCCAGGTTTTGCATCTTGTGGATTTCAATGAAGTCGTGCCGCAGACCATCAATGGCGACGACGACCAGCGGCTGCGCGAGCGAAGACAGGGCGAATCCCAACCAGACAAACCCAAGCCGGATCATGCCCTATTATTGCGATATCGTTGATGCGTGCGCGCGCTGTTCCTGCTCCCGTATCTGATTCTCCCGCTTCATGCTCAGGCGCCCCGCATCCAACTCGACGGCAAACCCACCGAGGCAGCTTGGGCGGCTGCCAAGAGCTTCGAGTTCACCCAGCAATCACCCAACCCGGGCGCCCCCACCCCTTACAAGACAACGGCCAAAGTGCTATTGACCGAGTCTGCCCTTTACGTCGCCATCGAATGCGTTGACCCCCATCCCTCACAAATCACAATCCACACGATGACGCGCGATGCCGAACAGGAAGGCGATGACTCTGTCTCGGTGGTCCTCGATACGTATGGCGACCGCAGGACCGGGTATCTATTTCAAGTGAACGCAGCCGGTGCGCGCCTCGATGGTCTCATCTCAGGGCCTGAACACCCTTCCCTCGACTGGGACGGCATCTGGGATGCCCGCGTCACCCGCACGCCCCAGGGCTGGACCGCCGAACTCGAGATCCCCGCCCGCACCCTCAGCTTCACCGAGGGGCAAACCTCCTGGGGGATCAACCTTGAGAGGAACATCGCCCGTGACCGTACTGTCATGCGCGCCTTTTCCCCCACCCTCGATTCCTATTTGCCGGATCTCAGCCGCGCCGGGCGTCTCGAAGGCGTCGAGATCCTCAAACAAGGCAAGGGACTCGAAATCAGCCCCTTCTTCGCCGGCCGTTCAGCCAAGGATTTCACTGTCCCCAGCCACAACTGGAAAGGCCAGCCGGGCGTAGACGTAACCTGGCGCGTCACCCCCCAAATGGCTGCCGTATTTACCGTCAACACCGACTTCGCCGAAACCGAGGTCGATTCACGCAGACTCAATCTCACTCGCTTTTCATTATTCTTTCCGGAGAGGAGATCGTTCTTCCTGGAGGGTTCGAACCAGTTCGAATTCGGACTCGGGCTTGGAGAATCCTTCATCCCCTTCTTCAGCCGCAGGATCGGCCTATATGACGGCCAGCTCATCCCCATCGACGCCGGCGTCAAGCTCAACGGCCGGGCAGGCCGCTGGAACATCGGCCTGCTTAGCGTGAAGACGCGCGACATCCGCGGTGTCCCAGGGACGAACCTGTTCGCCGGCCGCATCTCCTTTGACCTCTCGCGCGAATTCCGCATCGGCACGATCATCACGAATGGCAGCCCCGATGGCGTCACGAAGAACACCCTCGCCGGCCTCGACGCCGTCTGGAGGACCTCCCGATTCATGGGTGACAAGAACCTGCTGATTGGCGCATGGAGCGTTCTGACGCGCGGAGGTGCAGCGTCCGGGAATCGGTACGGCTGGGGCTACAAAGTCGATTATCCGAACGACCGGCTGGACTGCTTCGCTCAGACCTTCGAGTTCGGTGAGGGCCTCAATCCTGAGCTTGGTTTCCTCCCCCGTCCCGGCACACGCCAATACCGGACAGGCTGTTCTTTCGGGCCGCGTCCCGCCCCCGGGTCATCGCTCGACTGGATCCGCAAATACCGGCTGCGGAACTATTACACCCGCGTCGATAATCTCCGCGGCTTCAACGAGTCCTGGTCCTTCGAATTCACTCCAGCCGAACTCGACCTCGATTCCGGCGACAAGATCGCGCTCAAATTTATGCCGCAGTATGAGTTTCTCCCGGCCATCTTTGAGATCTCCGATGGCGTTGTGCTGCCCGTCGGCGCATACCGTTTCAACAGGGGCGAATTTGAGTTCGAATCTTCGCCTCACCGCCCGTGGGTATTCACCACTCAAACCGGATTCGGTTCGTTCTATACGGGCTCGCTGCTGCAACAGGAAACCGGCCTCGCCTGGACTGCGCCATCGGGCCGTTTCAGCGCGGGTATCGAAGCGGAACACAACTTCGCCCGTCTCAAGCAAGGCAACTTCGCGCAGCGCCTCTACCAGACCAATTTGTCCTACGCTTTCAGCCCGAACGTAGTTCTGACCAGTTTTCTGCAGTACGACGACGAGAGCTATGACTTCGGCCAGAACACGCGTCTGCGTTGGACAATCAAGCCGGGCAACGACCTGTTCTTGGTTTGGAATCGCGGCTGGAAACGGCTCTATCTTTCGCCGCGCGACAAAGCCTTGGCGCCGGAAGGCGAGTTGATCGCCATCAAACTCCGCTGGACGATCCGGCCCTGAGGCTGCACCTGCGACCATCCTGCTTGGGCTGGCCAAGCCCCGCAGTCCTGGCCCACAGGACGGTCTTGAGGAGTGAACTTGGTCTCAGTCAATCTTGAGGTGGAATTCCTATCGTCCAAGTTTCGAAGCCGTGTTTGTGGTTGGCGAGGTTGACACGCTTGCCGCAAAAACCGACGCCCTCCATCTCCAGCCTCCGCCTCTGCTCCAGGGCAGCCTCACCCTTCAGCCGGATGTCGCCCTGGGCGCCCAGGACGCGGTGCCAAGGCAACCGATCACCGGCCTCGCGCAGCAGTTTGACGACGAGCCTGTGGTTCATCGGAAATCCGGCCGCCGCGGCGACTTCTGAGTAGGACGAGACCTTGCCGCGAGGGATGGACGCGATCACGCGGCGGATCATCTCGTCGCGGAACGAGCCGGGATGCGTCCGTGTTTTCAGCAGTTGCCGCCGAAGCTTCCGGTCGCGTTCCGATGGGTTCATTGTTCCGGCTCTACGCCGATGCAGAAATCCTCAACGGCCTTTTCAATCCGGTCGTCGGCGTCAGACAGGCGCATCAACTCAAGTTGGATGGCATCGACGAGCGCGCGCCAGGAGGCGTCTATGATGTTGGTCGACACGCCGACGGTTGCCCACGAACGCTTGTGATCCGACCAGCCGACCAGCACGCGGACCTTGGCGGCGGTGCCCTTACCGGAGTCGATCACGCGGACCTTGTAGTCGGTCAGCCGGACCTCCTTGATCTGCGGGTAAACGGTGGCCAGGCACTGGCGGAAGCAGACATCGAGCGCATTCACCGGGCCGTCGCCGGTGGCGTGCGCCGAATGGATCTCGTCGCCGGCGCGCAGAATGACGGTTGCCGAAGTGATGGCGTCGCGGCCATCGATCTTGCGCGATTGCGTTTCGTAGGAGATGACCTCAAAGAACTTCTTGCCAGGCGTCAGCGCGTCGCGGACCAGCAGTTCGAAGGTTCCCTCGGCGGCTTCGAGTTCGTAGCCTTCATATTCGAGATGCTTGATGCGATCGAGCAGATCTCTACGCGCGGCGTCGTCGAGTTTCTCTTCCAGCCCGTGCTGTTTAAGCTTGTAGACGACGTTTCCGCGGCCGCTCAAGTCCGAAAGCAGCACTTGCTGGCGGTTGCCGAGCACGGCCGGATCCATGTGCTCATAGCTGGCCGCCGTCTTCAAAACCGCCGCGACGTGGACGCCGCCCTTGTGCGCGAACGCGGCCCTGCCCACGAACGGCTGATTCTGCGCAAGCGGCAGGTTGGCCAACTCGGCGATGTAATGGGCCACGCCGGTCAGGCTGCGGAGTTTCTCCTTGCCAATGAGGGTGTGCCCCAATTTGGCTTCGAGGATGGCGATAACCGAAACGAGATTGGCGTTGCCGCAACGTTCGCCGTAACCATTGAAGCAGCCTTGGACATGAGTGACGCCTTGTTCGACGGCGGCGATGGTGTTGGCGTTGGCGATGTCGCAATCGTTATGGCAGTGGATGCCGAGCGTGCCATCAAACCGCTTGCGGACCTCGGCGACAATTTCGGACAGCCGTCCCGTGATGGTCCCGCCGTTGGTGTCGCACAGGCAAAGCACGTCGGCGCCGGCCGTGGCCGCGGCGTCCAGGGTTTTGAGCGCGTAGTCCGGGTTGGCGATATAGCCATCGAAGAAATGCTCGGCGTCATAGATCACTTCGCGCCCATGAGACTTCAGGAAGCCGACCGAGTCGCTGATCAGTTCGAGATTCTGCTCGAGCGAAACGCCGAGGACCTGAGTGGCGTGCAGGTCCCAGGTCTTGCCGAAGATCGAGATTGCGGGCGTGCCGGCCTCGAGCAGCGCCAGGGTGTTGGCGTCCTTCTCAACCGGGTTCCTGGCGAACCGAGTCGAACCGAAGGCCGTCAATTTGGCGTGCTTGAATTTCAGATCGCGGGCGCGGGCGAAAAACTCCTTGTCCTTGGGATTGGACATGGGCCAGCCGCCCTCGATGTAGTCGATTCCGAGATCGTCCAGCTTCTGAGCGATGGCGATCTTGTCTTCCACCGAGAAGGAGATGGCCGCGCCCTGTGTGCCGTCACGGAGAGTCGTATCGAATGTCCAGATCCTCATGTCAGACTTCCTTTCATTTCCAAATGCCTGGGGCCAGCCGGCGATGGTAACGCCCGGACCGGCCCCGGCATTGCGGCAATCCCTTGGGAGCTACTCCTGCGGGACGCCTTCTTCCTTCTTCTTTTTCTGAAGGAATGTCATCATCGCGCGCAGCTCCTTGCCGACCGTCTCGATCGGCTGCGACTTGGCGGCTTCGCGCATGGCCAGGAAGTTTGCCCGGCCGGAACGGTTCTCGTCCATCCACTTCTTGGCGAATTCGCCGGACTGGATCTCGGAGAGGATCTTCTTCATCTCCTTGCGCGTCTCGGCGGTGATGATCCGGGGGCCGGCGGTATAGTCGCCATACTCGGCTGTATCGGAGACTGAATAACGCATGTAGCCGAGGCCTCCCTCATAAATGAGGTCGACGATCAGTTTCAATTCATGGAGACACTCGAAGTAGGCGATTTCTGGCGCGTACCCAGCTTCGGTCAGAGTCTCGAATCCCGCGCGGATCAGTTCTGAAACGCCGCCGCAGAGCACCACTTGTTCGCCAAACAGATCCGATTCGGTCTCTTCGCGGAACGAGGTCTCGATCACGCCCGCCTTGAGGCAGCCAAGCGCCAGGGCGTAGGCCAGGGCATTCTGGAGGGCGTTGCCGCTGGCGTCCTGATGAACGGCTACAAGCGCCGGCACGCCAACTCCTTCGGTGAACAGCTCGCGGACGCGGTGGCCTGGAGCCTTCGGGGCGATCATGGTCACATCGACATCTTTCGGCGGCACAATCTGGCCGAAGTGGATATTGAAGCCGTGTGCGAACATGAGCGTCTTGCCGGCGGTCATATTCGGCGCGATCTCCTTTTCGTAGACCGTGGCCTGCACATGGTCCGGCACCAGGATCATGATGACGCTGGCGATCTTGGACGCCTCGGCGGCCGACATGATGCGCAGGCCGGCTTCTTCGGCGCGCTTCCAGTTCGGCGTTCCCGGCATCTCGGCGACGACTACGTCGACACCCGAATCGCGCAGATTCAGCGCATGGGCGTGGCCCTGGCTGCCATAGCCGATGATGGCGACTGTCTTGCCTTCGAGCCGCGCGAGCGACCCATCTTTTTCGTAATAGCGGTTTGGCATGGTACTGATTTGTCCTTATCTCGATTCAACGGTTTCTGTTTGGGATTTGGGCACAGGCGGCGCGAGCCGCAATTTCTTCGCTTCCAGCGACACGGCGACGCCGCCCGAACGCGTCACCTCAATCTCTCCATACGAGCCCATCACGGCGATGAACTCACTTAATTTCTCACTCTCGCCCGTGGCCTCAAGCACGAAGCCTTCAAGCGAGGAATCCACCACGCGAGCGGTGAAGATCTCGGCCTCCTTCAGAATCGCCGTCCTGCTTTCCATTGGGGCCCGCACCCTTAACAGAACCAGTTCTCTTATCACGGACTGCACTTCAGTAAGGTCCGTGGCTTGCAGCACGTTGACCAGCCGGTTCATCTGTTTGATCACCAGCGCCCGCAGCTTCGGCTCGACGTCGACGATGATGGTCATCCGCGAAAGGGTTGGGTCCAGCGTTCGGGCGACGGTGAGCGACTCGATATTGTAGCCTCGCTGAGTCAGCAGGCCGGTCACGCGCATCAGAGCGCCAGGCCGGTTCTCCATTAGCAATGAGATTGTCATGAGCATGGTAATTCGTGAACTCCAGGGATCGAGACCATCATTCCTATTTCGGCACCGCCACGGGTTGCGGCGGCGCCAGCACCATCTCGTTGATCGCCGCGCCGGCCGGGACCATCGGATAGACGTTTTCGAACGACGACACGCGGACGTCCATCAGATAAGGGCCCGGTTCGGCCACAGCCTCGTTGAGCGTCCTTTCGAGTTCCATCGGCGTACGCACGATCTTGGCCTTGATCCCGTACGCCGCTCCAAGATGTTCGACATTCGGGAATGTGTTGATCTCAACCGAGGACAGGCGGTTGTTGTAAAACAATTCCTGCCACTGCCTGACCATGCCGAGGTAGCCGTTGTTCATCACCACCACTTTGACGTTCAGTCCGTAGTTGGCCAGCGTGGCCAGTTCGGGAAGCGCCATCTGGAAGCCGCCGTCGCCGCAGACGCAGAACACCAGCTTGTCCGGATTGGCCATCTGCGCGCCGATGGCAGAAGGTAATCCGAAGCCCATCGAACCCAAGCCGCCGGAGTTCACCCAGAGGCGTGGCTCGTTAAACCGGATGAACTGCGCCGCCCACATCTGGTGCTGGCCGACGTCGGAAGTGACGATCGCCCGGCCCTGGCTGATCTTGTCGATTTCATACATCAATTGCTGAGGTTTGATTTCATCGACGCCGAAGACCGGTTCCAGCGGATGCTCCGCCTTCCACTCTCTGACACGCTTCCACCACGCGCGCCGGTCGGCGGCGTGAGCTTCTTGCATCTCGGGCGCCAGTTCCCTCAATGTTTTGACGAGCTTGCCGATCACCTTTTTGGCATCACCCACGATAGGCAGATCGGCGGCGCGGTTCTTGCCGATTTCGGCCGGGTCGATGTCGACATGGATGACCTTGGCGTGGGGAGCAAAGGCGTTCAGTCTGCCAGTGACACGGTCATCGAACCGGACGCCAAGCGCGATCAGCAGATCGCACTCATACATCCCCATGTTGGCTGCGTAGGAACCATGCATACCGGGCATGGAAATGAAATTGGGATGGTTGCCGGGCAGAGCGCCCAGTCCCATCAAGGTGCAAACGGCAGGGACATCCAGCGTTTCCACCAAGTCGCGCAATTCCTCGCTTGCCCCCGAGGAGACGATGCCGCCGCCCGCGTAAACGTAGGGCCGGCGGGCTTCCCACATCATCTGGGCGGCGCGGCGGATCTGCCCGGCGTGGCCTTCAGTCACAACCTTGTAGCCGGGCAAATGGATCTCATGGACCGGGGCGTATCGCGCCTGCCCCTGTAACGCGTCCTTGGTGATATCCACCAGGACAGGACCTGGCCGTCCGGAACTTGCTATGTGGAAGGCCTGATGGACGACGTCGGCGATCTCCTCGGCCCGCGTCACCAGGAAATTGTGCTTGGTACATGGCCGAGTGATCCCGAAGGTATCGGCCTCCTGAAAGGCATCGGAGCCGATGAGAGTCGAGGTCACCTGTCCCGTCAGGGCGACGACAGGAATCGAATCCATCATCGCGTCCACAAGCCCTGTGGTCAGGTTGGTCGCTCCCGGACCGGATGTTGCGCAGCAGACGCCGACCTTCCCCGTCGTCCTCGCGTAACCCGAGGCGGCAAACGCGGCATTTTCCTCATGCCGTACGAGAACATGCTGAATCGGGTTATCGTAGATCGCGTCATAAAGCGGCAGCGTGACGCCGCCGGGATAGCCGAAGATCACTTCGACACCCTCTCTGGCAAGGCATTCCAGCAGGATGTGAGCGCCATTCATCAGGTTCGACATAAGGCTCTGATCGCTTCCTCTCATTCGGTCTGCCGGTTCGGTCCGGCAGGCTTGGTTCTATCTCTCGCTCCAGGTTGCGCCCATATGCGAGAAAGGCCACCATCGGGTTTTGCCCCGCCTGGTGGCCTTTAATCTTGCGTTAAGCGCTGCGGCTCACTCAGGCGGGTCCGTGCGGGCGGATTCCGATCCGAATAATACCTACAGCGACAGAGTTCAGTGACACCACTGCGGCGTTCCTCTTTGTCAGGATTGCTTTTGCCGCGAGTGCCATCTTTGTCAGGGTAAGACAAAAGCCCTGGAAATGCAACAGGTGAGTAAAATAAAAAGAACTAATGGGAATATCATTGGCGGGCTCGCCAGCGCATGAAGTGTCGAGGTTGCGCAGCCGCGCCAACATTTGATACTTCTCAGGACGGCCCATCAGCCAACCCATCTTCAGGAGTCTCATCCAAATGCTTCGCCGACTTCCGCTTATCGCCACCGCGGCCTTGGTACTCGCGCCGGTGCTGGCGGCCCAAGAGAAAAGCCTGCTCGAACGTGAACCGGCGGGCTGGACCAACCTCATGCCGCCGCCGGATCTGAAAGGCTGGACACGGGTCCCGATCCCGCCGACGCTTGGCGTCGATCCGCGCCAGCAGTGGTCGGTCGATACAGCCGCCGGCACACTGATCTGCAACGGCAAAGGCGGGCATGAGTGGTTGAAGTATGACAAGGAGTACGGCGATTTTGTCTTTCACGTCGAGTGGCGGTTCACGCCGCTGCCTCAGGCCGATGCACGTTATAACAGCGGCATCGGCATCCGGCTGTCCCCGATGGGCGAGATCTGGCATCAGGCCCAGACCGGTCCGGCGGGAGCATGGCTGTTTGGTGTGGATGTCGCCGGCGGCAAACTCGCCCGAACCAACCTTCGCGACCAAATGATCGAAAACAGAGTGAAACCGGCCGGCGAGTGGAATGTTATGGAAATTTACGCCGAAGGCGACACGCTCCGGCTCTGGCTGAACGGCAAAGTCGTCAGTGTATGGAAAGGCTGCACCATCACGCGCGGATTCCTGGGTCTTGAGGCCGAAGGCTTCGAGATCGCGTTCCGCAACATGCAGATCAAGGAAAAGTGAACCTCTATCCGGCCGCTTCGGCGGCCTGGATCATTGCCTTGATATAGCCGTAGCCATAGGCAAACGCTTGTCGACCGCCCGGGTCGTCAGGGTGTGTGGGCATGTGGTCCGGCATCAACATGCCTGTGTAGCCGGCGCGTTTGTATTCCAGCAGCGCCCGCCACATGTCGATATCGCCATCGTCGGGGAAGGTCTCGACGAAGTCGTCGCGGCGGCCGCGGATGTTGCGGAAATGGACGTTGAAGACCTTGCCCTTGCCAGCGAACTCCCGGATGACGTTGTAGATCTGCTTGCCAGGGTCGGCGAGCATCTCCGCCACCGTGCCCTGGCAGAAGTTCAGGCCGTGATACGGGCTCTCGCGGATTGCCAGGAACTTGCGCAGACCCTCCACCGTACCGAGAACCCGGTCCACGCCCCGGAAGCCAGACGGCGGCATCCCGGGGTCGTGCGGATGACACGCCATGCGGATCTTGTACTCATTTGCCACTGGGATGACGCGGTCGAGAAAGTAGGTGATCCGCTCCCACATCGTCTCGGCTGGCATCGGACCTGCTTCGGTGAGCGGCGGGTCCTGTTTGGCTTCGCTCAGTTTCCAGGTGCTTAGCTTGACGCCGCCGCGGCCTGTCGCCGGCGCGGTCCGGACGACGCCAAGGACGGTCAGATTGTATTTGAGCGTTGGAATGCCTGCTTCCGCGGCGGCTTGAATGGTTTTACACACGTATTCGATTTGGCGGTCGCGATCCGGGCTTTGACCGAGCATGATGCTGGCCCGCTTGGCTTTGGTGATGTATGCGGAGCTCAGTTCCGGCTCGATCATCATGAGCCGGATTCCGTGTCTTTCGACACGTTCGCGGAGTCGCGACAGGTCATCGCGGTCCCAATAGCCCTTCTCGCCTGATGGCGCCGGGTGGCCGCAGATGTGCTCGACACCATGGCGCTTGAAGTAGTCGAGCATCTGATCGGACGTGGGCCCGCGCTGGCAGCCGAGCACCATCTTGCCCTTGGAGGCCGATCCCGCCGGGGCCAGGTACACGGCCGCTGGAGCGGCCGCAAGAGTGAACAGGCGCCTTCGTTTCATCGGTTCAAATCCTATCACCGCACGGAGTGTGTCAACGAGATGAATGCGCTTCGAGTTGCGGTAAACAGGGTGGATTGGCTACCATGAAGGCGTCCGCAAGTCCTTTGCGGGCGCGTGTCGGGGCGTGGCTCAGCCTGGTTAGAGCGCCTGGTTCGGGACCAGGAGGCCGGTGGTTCAAATCCACTCGCCCCGACCATTCATCCCTCTCCCAAAAAAATCGTCCAGATCCCAAGATCCAGGACCTATGCGTCTGGTGGCGCCAGTTTCATCACGGAGAGCGCGGTCTCTAGTGCGTGAGCGATTCGCAGGAGTTGGGCATCGCCGAAAGGGCGACCGATCAATTGGATTCCCACAGGCAACCCGGCGGGAGTATAGCCCGCCCGGATGACTGCAGTGGGGAACCCGAGAGCGTTGATGCCGCGGAGCAGCCGCGTCGAAGCCACGCGAACGTCCTCCAGTTGGCTCGCAACGTCAACCGTATTCTGGCCGATCGGCGGCGCGGCGATTGGACACACCGGCGTCAGGATGCAATCGGCTTTGTCCAGGAACATCCTCCAGATTTGCTGGAAGCGAGTTCTCAGACGTTGGGCCTGAACGTACGCGGTCGCCGGAATTGCGCGGCCGACATCAATCGTCGCGGCGACATCGGCTCCATAAGAAGCGCGGCGCTTGCGCAGATACGGCTCGTGGACGGCCGCTGCTTCAACCGAGAAGGTCAGGTTGGCGACAGCGTTCAGCTGGTTGACATCGGGGACGGCGCCCATGACAAATGTGGCGCCGGCAGTTTCCGCGTTCTGCGCCGACAGCAGGATGGTCCGCTTGACGTCGACGTCGATGTTCTCGAAAAAGAAGTTGCGCGGCAACAGGATGCGGATGGATTTAAGGACAGCGGCAGGATCTTCCTCGGCGGGAACGAAGCTCTCCTTGGGCCGCTGGACTGAGGAAGGGTCCTTGGGGTCATGTCCGGCGAGGACATCGAGCATGATGGCCGAATCGCGGATGGTCTGCGTGATTGGGCCGACGTGATCAAGTGAAAACGCCAGAGGCAGCGCGCCATACTTGGAGACAAGTCCGTAGGTCGCCTTGAACCCAGTCAGACCGCAGTAGTGCGCCGGGACACGGATCGAGCCGCCCGTGTCGGAGCCCGTGGCGGCGATGGCCATGCCGGTGGCGACGGCGACTGCCGACCCGCCGGAAGACCCGCCAGGAATGCGGCTGCTGTCCCACGGATTCCGAATCGGGCCGAAGTGCGGATTGTTGCAGGTGATGCCGCAGGCGTGCTCGTGCAGGCCGGTTTTCCCGACCATGACGGCGCCCGCTTCGGCGAGGCGCTCGACCGCGGTGGCGTCGAAGTCGGGCGTATAGTCCTCGAAGATCTTTGATCCGGACGTGGTCCGGACACCCAAGGTGCAAAGCAGATCCTTGTGCGCGATAGGGATGCCGTGCAGGGGGCCACGGTCCAGGCCGGAGCGGAGTTCCTTGTCGGCCTGGGCGGCCTGGCGGCGGGCGATCTCCGGGGTGACGGTGATGAAGGCGTTCAGCTTCGGGTTGAGCCGCTCAATCGTCTGGAGGCACCTCTCAGTCAGCTCGGTTGAGGAAACCTCTCCGGAGCGGAGCGCGCGGGCTGCTTCGGCGATCGTCACTGCGGGTCCTCCTGCACTCGGAAGACCTGGCATGGCTCTTCTTTCCAATCCACCATGGCAGCCAGGAGAGATATCGACTTCTCCATCGCCTCAAGCCGCTCCTGCTGCGTCTCGTTCAGTTCAATGCCGCGTGACTCGGCGGCTTTCGTCCAATCGGCCATGGTTTAATCATGGCATGGGCGAGCTGACCAAACTGGGACTGGCGAGAGCTTTGACTTCGTTTGACGAGGAAGAGCGGATGCTTGCGGACATGGTGAGCGAGTTCGCCCGCAACGAAATCGGGCCCAAGATCCGCCGCATGGATGAGGACGGAGCTTTCGACAAAGGCCTTCTGAAGCAGTTGTTCGAGCAAGGGTTGATGGGCGTCGAAATCCCGGAGCAGTATGGCGGCCAGGGCGGGACGTTCTTTCACGCGCTCATCGTGATCGAAGAATTGGCGGCCGTCGATGCTTCGGCGGCGGTGATCGTCGATGTCCAGAACACGCTGGTCAACAATGCTCTGATGCGGTGGGGCACAGACGATCAAAAGCAGCGGTGGCTGCCGCGATTGGCTACGGGAATGGTGGGCGCCTACGCGTTGTCGGAGGCCAATGCCGGGTCGGATGCTTTTGCTCTGCAAACGAAAGCTGTCGAGGATGGCGACTCCTATGTTCTCACCGGCCGGAAGTTGTGGATAACCAATGCGGCGGAGGCCGGGCTGTTCCTGGTGTTTGCCAATATCAATCCGGAGGCCGGTTACAAAGGGATCACCTGTTTCGCCGTCGAGCGCGGCGCGGCCGGCCTCGCCATCGGCCGCAAGGAAGACAAACTCGGCATCCGGGCGTCGTCGACCTGCGAAGTGGTGCTCGATGAAGTGCGCGTGAAGAAACAGGACATCCTCGGAGAGCCGGGCAAGGGTTACAAGATCGCCATCGAGACGCTGAACGAGGGCCGGATCGGCATTGGAGCGCAAATGACCGGCTTGGCGCGCGGAGCACTCTCCGCCGCGACCGCGTACGCCAAGGAGCGCAAGCAGTTCGGACGCCGGATCGCCGACTTCCAGGGCGTTCAATTTGACCTTGCGCGCATGGCAACCGATATCGAAACGGCGCGTCTATTGGTTTATAACGCTGCCAGGCTGCGGGAGACCGGTGCGCCCTTCGTCAAAGAAGCGGCGATGGCGAAATACTGGGCCTCGCAGGTGGCCGAAAGTGTCGCCTCGCGCGCGGTCGAAATCTTCGGCGGCGCCGGGTTCACGAAAGACTATCCGGTGGAAAAGATGTACCGCGATTCAAAGATCGGTCGCATCTATGAAGGTACGTCGAATATGCAACTGCTGACGATTGCAAAGCAGATACTGGGATGAGAGGGACCAAGATGGCAAAATTGGCAATCGCCTTGCTGCTGGCCGCGGCGGCCTGGGGCCAGCAGATGAGCGAAACGGAGATTGAGGCGATCATCCAAAAGTTCGCCGCCAAGGAGTCCGAGTTCGCCAGGGCGCGTGAGAACTACACCTACCGCCAGCGCTACAAGATCGAGGAACTCGACATGAGCGGCAAGGTAGTCGGCAAAATGGAGACGGTCGCCGACATCATTTTCACCAGCGACGGCAAGCGGACCGAACGTATCGTTTTTGCGCCGATGAACACGCTGCAGAACCTGCAAATGACGCCAGAAGACGAACAGGACCTGAGAAACGTCCAGCCCTTTGTTCTTACGACAAAGGACATCGCCGACTACAAAGTGCGCTTCCTGGGCCGAGAGAAGATCGACGACATCGGCACCTACGTGTTCGCCGTGAAGCCGAAGAAGATGGTCGAGGGCAAGCGGTACTTCGGCGGAACGATCTGGGTGGATGATCGTGACCTCCAGATCGTGAAGACATACGGCCGGGCGATCGGCATCGGCAAGCGTGTCGAGAAACAGCGTTTCCCCAAGTTTGAGACTTGGCGCGAGCAGATCGACGGCAAATACTGGTTCCCGACCTACACGGCAGCCAACGACACGTTGCCTTTTGAAAGCGGCCCGTTACCCATCAAGATGCTGGTGACCTATAGGGACTACAAGCAGTTTAAGAGCGACGTCACCATCACCTACGGCGACGAAGTCGAGCAACCGAAACCGGCGCCGCCGAAGAAACAATAGCCGGCATTTGAACAGCCAGCTCATTCAGCGGACCGCCAAGCCAGTTCTGCTACAAATCAGTCGTTTGCGGGCCTGCTGCGGTTTCCGTTAGGCCGCCGCCGGAACAACTCCTTCAGCGGAACCTGGTTGGCCACCGTCACCACCAGCACGTAGTTGTTCTCCAGCCGCCCGCCAACAACAGGCTTGAACCGCTGGTTGAAGACGCCTGTCTCGATGCCGAACCGCTTCGATGGGCGCACTCCGATACCGGCATAGAGCCTGTTTTGTTCGAATGTTGATGCGCCGGCGTCTTTGAAGCGCAGGAACACCTCGTCGTAAAGGCCCAGATAGACCGCTGGCCGTTCGTCCTCTGTTTTCAACAGAGGGACCTCTGTCCGAAGCATGTATCGCAGGCGGTATTGCAGATGCCAGTTACGTTCACGCAAGCGCGAGTATCCGCTGCCCAGGAATCTCTGGTCGAACCGCACTCTGTGTCTGACGGGGAGGATCCCAAGTGACTGGCTGACCAATGCCTGCTCTTGCAGCCGGTGTTCCGGGAACGAGCGGTTCGCAGAGGCGAGCCCCTCAGGGTGCGAATTGAAATAGGCGTAAGCGGCGGAAAGTTGAACCCGGCGGTTGAGCTGGTAGTTGACACCCGGCCGGATGTTCCACTGATTCCAGAGAGAATGGTTCATCTGGCGCCAACTGCCGTCGAAATGCAGGCCCCACTTAGAGTTCACCGCGTGGTCGGCGCTGTAAAAAAACCACTGCTGGTGCTTGTCGTAAGGTATTCCTCCACCCTGCGCGAACAAACCGCTCGCCAACAGCAACAAAGCGGCTCCGGCGCTGATCGATGGACGCATGTAACCCGGCTGAAACAAATCCAATGCGCTCCATTGTACTGAAGGCGTTCCCATCCGCGATAATCGGAGCGTGAAACTTCTGGTCTTCTCCGACATCCACGGCGATGCGGCCGCGCTCCGCCGGCTCATGGAAATCGAAGCGGATGCCTATTTCGCCGCCGGCGACCTCTGCACCTGGTCCCGTGGGCTGGAAGAAATGGGCGAAATTCTGGCCAGACGCGCCGGACGCATTTGGGTGCTGCCAGGCAATCACGAAAGCGAATCCCAGGTCGAGACCCTCTGCGGCTCACACGGCCTTTACCCTCTCCACGGCCGCAGTTGCCAGTTTGGCGGCTACACCGTCGCCGGTTTAGGTTACTCCAACCCCACTCCGTTCAACACTCCTGGGGAGTACAGCGAAAATGAACTCGCCCGCCGCCTGGAAGCGTTCGCGGGATTCGATCCACTCGTGATGATTTGCCATTGCCCGCCCAAATCGACGCCTCTCGATCAGGCAGGCCAAGGAATTCATCTCGGCTCCACCTCCGTGGCGGCTTTCATTGACAAAGTCCAACCGCGCTACTTCTTCTGCGGCCACATTCACGAAGCAGCTGGCCGGAGCGCCGTGCTCGGCAGGACAGAGGCATTCAATGCCGGCAAGAACGGCGTGCTGCTCGACCTGCCGGATCTGGCAAACTAAGGTTCTCATACAGACCGGTCATGAATAGGAGTATGCTGTGGAACTGCAAGCCATGAACGATCAAGTCGCGCCCATCCCTGAGGGTTTCCACACGCTGACGCCGCACATCGTCGTCAAAAACGCCGACGAAGCGCTGGATTTTTACGCGAACGCCTTCGGCGCTGTAGTCGAAGGTGTCCTCCGGTCGCCGGACGGCAAAGTAATGCACGCTGCCGTTCGCATCGGCGATTCGAAACTGCTGCTCAACGACGAGTTCCCGCAATGGGGGGTCGTAGGCCCTGAAACGCTCGAAGGCACGCCGGTCACCATCCATATGTACTGCGCCAACGTCGATGCCGCCTGGGAGCGTGCCCGCAAAGCAGGATGCCGCGTCGGCATGGATCTGCAAAACACCTTCTGGGGCGACCGCTACGGAATGCTGCTCGACCCGTTCGGCCACCATTGGTCGCTCGCGCAGCGGATCGAGAACCTGACGGTCGAACAGATGGCTGAGGCAGGGCGCCGCGCCACCCTTGGAGAACCGTCGCAAGCAGCGAAGTCCGAATGATGCGACTGTTCATTTTCTTCCTTAGCTCTCTTCTTGGCCTTGCCGCGCCGCCCGATTTTTCGGGGGTGTGGCGGCTCGACGTGGAGAAAAGCCAGTTCGACCGCCAAGCCCCGCCCCGGGTGGCCGTGGACCGGATCGAACACCACGAACCCTATCTTGTCATGCACTCCATTCGCGCCTATGGTGACGCCCAGGAGACATCCGGCACGGCCCGCTACCGGATTGGCGGCGAGGGTGAAAACGAGGTTTTGGGCAACCGCATGCGCTATGCCGCCCGTTGGGATGGCGAGACGCTGGAACTCGTAACCAAAGGTAGTTTCGGGGACAATGCCATCGTGCTGACCGACCGCTACTCGCTGTCAGCGGACGGCAAATCGTTGACATTAAAGCGCCACTACGAGGGGCGCGGCGGACCGCAGGACCAAACCCTGATTCTCAGGCGCGAAAAATAGCCATAGCTGGGTATCGGGCAGAAACTCAGGAGGGAATGATGAGCCGTTTAGTCGTGCTGGCTGGCATCGCCGGCGGAGTAGTACTTTTTGTCTACAGCGCCATCTCCTGGATGGTGTTGCCGTGGAATGAAGGGGCGCTCAAAGCGTTTCCAAACCAGCATGCCGTTGTCGAGGCCATGTCACAGATCCCCGAGGCGGGCATCTACACGTACCCGGCGCCAGACACGGACATGTCAAACGCGGCGGCGCTGAAAGGTCCCTCCGTCTTTGCCGCAGTCCGGCCGGTGATTGGCCCGCCGATGGGGCAGGCTATGGCCATCGGGTTCTTGATCGACTTGCTGGCCGGTGTTCTTGCTGCCTGGCTCCTGTCCAAGGCCACTGGACTGAGCTATTGGCGCAAAGTCTGTTTCACCGCCACACTCGGGCTGCTTGCGGCGCTATTCGTCCAGGCCTCTGCCTGGAACTGGTTCGGATACCCGGCCCACTTCACCCTGGTCTCCATCCTCGACACGACACTCTCGTTCGCCTTGGCCGGCCTGGCCATGGCGAAGCTGATCAAGACCACTTAAGCATTACGCTCCACGTCTTGCCAAGCGGCGCAACACCGGTTCTGCCGGCCCGGCACGGCGCGTAAGGGGGGAATCCCTTACTAGCTGGCCGCTCCGCCCAGTTTCTTACGGATTTGCTTGGCGTCCTTGGCGTCCGGGGCGAGCTCGAGGTATTTTTTCCAGGCCTCAGCGGCGGCCTTTTGGTCGTTGATCCGCTCTCTCGATAATGCCAGCTTGCGCCAGCCTTCAACTAAGGTAGGATTCCACTTGACGGCTTCAAGATAGCGCCCTGCTGCGGCCTTGTGGCTGCCCTTTTTGGTGTAGTAATCACCGACTTTCAGCTCTTTCTCAGCCTGCAATGGGTTGAAGGCATATTCCTTGTCCACCGTTACCCCGGCATCTTCTTCCTTCAAGTCGGCGGCTGAAGGCGGCTGCTGCGCCAGGATCCAGCCTGGCCAAAGCATTACCTCGATGAGCAGGATGCGGAGCGTCCACCGTGCCACAATTCAAGTATACGACCTCGATCCAGATGGACCTTCGCGAGCGAGCCTTACAACTGCCATCCGGTCCCGGCGTCTACCTCTATAAGGATGCCGCGGGCACGGTTCTTTATGTCGGCAAGGCGAAGAACCTGCGAAACCGCGTCCGCAGCTACTTCAGCGACGAGCGCCTGGCCGAGCGCAAGACTTCCAGCCTGATCCACGCCGCCGCCGTCATCGACTACATCTTGCTGGACAACGAGAAAGAGGCCCTGGCGCTCGAGAACAACCTCATCAAGCAATACAAGCCGCGCTACAACGTCCTGCTGCGCGACGACAAAACCTACCCTTACATCAAGCTAACCAACGAAACCTGGCCACGCGTCTATGTCACCCGGCGCCTGCGCAAGGACGGAGCCAGCTACTTTGGGCCGTACTTCCCCGGCAACCTCGCCCACCGCATCGTTCGTTTGGTGCACCGTTCGTTCCGCATCCCGTCCTGCAAGGTCGATTTCTCGCGCAATCACACCCACCCCTGCCTCGAATACCACATTGGCCGCTGCATGGGCCCCTGCGTCGCCGGGCTGACTGACCAGGCCACATATCAGGCGAGCGTCCACGACTTGAAGTTGTTTCTCGAAGGCCGCCACCGCGACCTCGCCGCAGACCTCGAACGCCGGATGTCGGCCGCCGCCGAGGCCATGGAATTCGAACGTGCGGCGGCGCTCCGGGATCTGTTGCGGACCGTCGAGGAGGTCGAAGAAAAGCAGAAAATGGCGTCGGCGTCCAACGACGATGCCGACATCTTCTCCTTTCACGCCGAACCGCCTTTGGTGGCCGTCAATCTCTTTCATTTGAGGCACGGTAAAATCGTTGACCGCCGGGAGATGTTTTGGGAGGACCTCGATGAGTTCTCGCCGGATGAGTTCTTCACCACGCTGCTGATGCAGCTTTATGGCGCCGGCCAGCCCGTGCCGTCCACCATTCACGTTCCGGTCGAGCTGGAGGACCAGGACGCGCTGGCCGAACTCCTCTCGGAGAAGCGTGGCCGGAAGGTCGAAATCCACACCCCCCAGCGTGGGCAGAAGCGGGCGCTGCTGGCGCTGGTTGGCTCGAACGCCCGCCACAGCTTCGAGCAGCGGTTTCGCGTCATGAAACCCTCGTCGAAGGCCACGGCCGAGGCGCTGGCCGACGCGCTTGGGCTCGATGATCCGCCGCGCCGCATTGAGTGTTTCGACATCTCGCACACCCAGGGCACCGACCAGGTCGCCAGCATGGTGGTGTGGGAAGACGGCCGGATGAAGAAGTCGGATTATCGCAAGTTCATCATCAAGACGGTCGCAGGCAACGACGACTTCGCTTCAATGGCCGAGGTTGTCACGCGGCGCTACAGCCGTGTCCAGGCCGAAGGCGCGGCCATGCCATCGCTGGTCTTGATCGACGGCGGCCTGGGCCAGCTTCATTCAGCCGCCGCTGCGCTGGAATCGCTCGGAATCCTGAATCAACCCCTGGCTTCTATCGCCAAAAAGGAAGATATTTTGTACGTCTATGGCCACGAGGAAGAACCTGTCTTGATCGACCGGATGTCGCCCGTGTTGCATCTGGTTCAACAGATCCGCGATGAGGCGCACCGTTTCGCTGTCACCTTTCACCGGAGCCGCCGCAACGCCCGGACTCTGACCTCAGAGTTGTCCGCCATCCCCGGCATAGGCCCGAAGACAGTGGAGAAACTGCTCAAGCACTTCGGAAGTCTGAGCCGCGTGAAGGAAGCGTCGGCGGAGCAACTCGCGGCGGTGGCAGGCAAAGCCATGGCGGCCCGCCTGGCCGAAGCGTTCTGTCTAGAATCAGTGCCCGATCGCCAGCCGGTCCGCCAGGAACTGCGGTAGCCCGGCGGCCAGGATTCGCTTCTGCGCCGAGGCGACATCATAGGTGACGCGCCTGAAACGCAACTCGCTCGAGTTGGAGTCCCATAGCGCGTAGGCCGCACGCGGGTCGCGGTCGCGCGGCTGGCCAACCGAGCCTGGGTTGATCAGGTATTGGTTGCCGGGCAGAAGCTCATGGACCATCTCGGTTCGATTCCCCGATGGGCCGGTCAGCGTGTAAAGGTTGTCCTTGTACCAGGTCCAAGCCCCTTGAAAATGAGTATGGCCAAAGAAACAGATTGGCCGGAGCAGCACCTCCGAGAGCGGATAGATCTCATCGTAGTCGAGCAGGTAAGCGTCCTCGTCGGCGGGCGATCCGTGGGCAAGTACGAATTCCTCCTGCAGCAACGGTCCGGCTGGCAAGGCGGCGAGCCAGTCCATCTGGCTTTCGTCAAGCTGTCCGGCAGTCCAACTGGCGGCCGCCTGCGCTTTCGCGTTAAACCAGCCGTGGTCTTCAAGGCCGGCGCAGACGCGGTCGTGATTGCCGCGTACGATGAGGTTGGCCTGAGCGCCAGCCCAATCTACCACCTGCGCTGGCGACGCGCCATATCCGACCAGGTCGCCGCAGCAGAGCACTTCGTCATACAGGCCACGGGCGTCACTAAGAACAGCTTCCAGCGCCTCAATGTTGGCGTGGATGTCGCTTACGATCAACCGGCGCATAGTCTCACCAATGTAACCTCTGGAGGAGCGCCCAAGCGAACCGGCGCGCCCACGGTTCCAAGGCCGCCGCTGACATAGATCGATTTGCCGCCCTCGTTGTAAAGACCGTAAACATAGGGGGTGAAGAAGCGAGCCACGTTTAGGTGCTCATGAAGGATTTCGACGTTGATCTGGCCTCCATGAGTGTGGCCGGCGAGTGTAATGTCAAAACCCAACTGCCGCGCGCGGTCGAAGACATCGGGGTTGTGCGACAGGAGTATGTTCAGCAAACCTGGCGTGGCCTTCACCCCGCGCAGGTATCTTTTCGCCACGGGTTGATAATCCACGCCAGTCACGGCCAACGACGCGGAACCAAAACGCAATGTCTCAGTCTTCGATCGCAGGAATCGGATGCCCGCGGACCGGCCCAATACCTCGGTCTGGAGTTCCGCCTTCGCGTATGTTTCATGGTTACCCAGGCATCCAAACACGCCAGCATCCCCACGCAGCGCCCTGAGGAGCCAAATGCACTCCTCGAGCCTGTCGTTGCGCCGGGTGATCAGGTCGCCCGTGACCACCATAATGTGGGGTTTGGTCTCGTTGGCCATGGCCACGGCCCATTCCAGGTCGCGGATCCCGAAGAACGGGCCGTAATGAATATCGGTGAGCTGCGCTATGCGGAGGCCGTCGAGGTCCTTATGCAGACCGGCTATCTTGACGTCAATCTGCCTCAACTCCGGCCGCGCTCTGGCGGAAAGGACTCCGATTGACGCCAGTCCCGCAGGAAGGGTAATGATGGCGCCGCTGGCGGCTTTGATCATCCGGCGGCGGGACGGGTCTTCCACTGTGTGTTTGGCCAGAAGGAAGGCGATGCCGCCGGCGAAGGTCGTGGCCAGCCAGAACAGCGTCACCGCCATGGTCCACTGAGCACCGGTAGCCGGGATCTTCAGCTGCAATCGCGTCCCGAAGACGATGGGCATCATCAGAGTCCAGCAAATGAGGATGACCGCCGAAAGCCGGATCACTAAGGCGCGCCGCTTGTGGCCGGCCGCGCCGGCGGAGGCGGCAAGGCGAACAGCAAGCAGCCATTGCACGGCTGCGGCGGCGAGAGCGACAGCCGTTGTGGGCAGGAACTGGCGAAGGAGTTCGTTCAAAGCTTACTTTCATTCTAGTGTCCACCCCGGAGGTGAATGCGCCGCCAGGACGGTACAATCGAAACAATGTCTCTTGTCATTGTTGGATCCGTCGCCTACGACGGACTGAAAACGCCTGCCGGCGAACGTGCCCGCGCGCTGGGCGGCGCGGCCACCTATATCGCCCTTTCAGCCGGGTACTTCACAGACGCCAGTATCGTCGCCATTGTGGGCGAGGATTTCGCCCAGGAAGATTTCGACTTTTTGGCGTCTCGGGGCATCGGACTTGAAGGCCTCGAACGAGTACCTGGCAAGACCTTTTTCTGGGCCGGCGTTTACAGCGACGACATGAACGACCGAACGACGCTCACCACTGAGTTGAATGTTTTTGCCGGCTTCGATCCGAAACTGCCTGCCGCCTACCGCAACGCGCCATATCTGATGCTCGGCAATATCCAGCCTTCGCTTCAGCGCAGTGTGCTGGCGCAGATGAGCCGCCCAAAGCTCGCTGGCGGCGATACGATGAACTACTGGATCAACGACTATCGCGGCGAGCTGCTCGAAACCATTAAGGGCTGGGATTTCCTGCTCATCAACGACAGCGAGGCCCGGCTGCTTTCGGGCGAATCGAATTTGAAGCGCGCCGCAGCCTCAATACGCGCCATGGGGCCGAAGATCCTGGTCATCAAACGCGGGGAATACGGCGCGGTGCTGTTCCACGAAAATGGCAGTTTCAGCCTGCCCGGCTTCATCCTGGATACGCTGAAAGACCCCACCGGGGCGGGCGACTGCTTCGCCGGCGGGTTTACCGGATACTTGGCCTCGCGCGGCGTCTCGCCACTGGACGGTTCGGCCAGCCAGGAGGACCTTGCACGGGCGGTGGTCTATGGCTCGGTCATGGGAAGCTACTGTTGCGAGGATTTCAGCGTCGACCGCTTCCGCACGTTGACGCGCGAGGAGATCGAAACACGCTTTGCCGAGTTCAGGCGCCTCACCTCGTTCTAGTTCGCTCTGGACGCCGCTGCTGGCGTTGATCCTGCTCGCCGGCGTCAGCGCCGGGGCCGTGTGGTTCACCTCGGCAAATGGCTGGACGCTCTGGTATGGCGACGCCGAAGCGCATCTGAACATCGCGCGGCGCATTTTCGACGCCCGCGAGCCCGGCTACGAACAGATCGGCACCGTGTGGCTTCCGCTTCCTCATCTGCTGATGGCTCCGCTGGTGCGCCGGGATGATCTTTGGTTCGGCGGTCTGGGCGGCGCCATCCCGCCCGCGGTGTGTTTCGTACTGGGTGGCCTCCTCATGTTCCTCGCCATGCGGCGGGCGTTTTCAAGCGAAGCCGCCGGATGGGCGGCGCTGGCCGGCTGGGCTTTCAATCCAAACCTGCTTTACCTGCAAAGCGCACCGATGACCGAGCCCATCGCCCTGTGCTGTTTCGCGGGAATCGTCTGGTCGCTGGCGCACTCGAGAGGTTGCGGTTCCGGGTGGGCGGCCGCGGCCGGCGCGTTCACGCTGTTGGGTACGCTGACCCGGTACGAGTTCTGGTTTCTCATTCCGCTCGTCATACTTGCCTGCTTGTTCAACTCGACGCGCCGCTGGCGAGACGCGTTCATCGCCGGCGCCGTCGCCTTGCTCGGACCGGCATTCTGGCTCGCTCACAACTGGATTCTGTTTTCAAATCCACTCGAGTTCTACAACGGTTACTGGTCGGCGAAGGCGATCTATCAGCGCGCTCTCGAGTCCGGCATGGCCAGGTATCCGGGCGACCATGACTGGATACAGGCATTCCAGTACTTTGTCTATGCCGCACGGCATTGCCTGGGATGGCCGCTTTCCATTCTGTCCGCCGCCGGCGTAATTGCGTTGCTCCTCAGGCGGGCTTGGGCTCCGCTGGCGCTGTGTCTGGCCTTGCCTGGATTCTATGTGCTGAGCCTTTACTCTTCGGGCACGCCGATCTTCGTGCCTGAACTCTGGCCGAACTCATACTACAACACCCGCTACGGCATGGCGGCGCTGCCCCTGGCAGTGGCGGGCATGGCGGCACTGGCTTCGTTTGCGCCAGTGCGCTGGCGCGGGGGCGCAGCCTTGGCGCTGGCCGCGCTGGCGGCATCGCCGTGGATGATGGCTCCGCGGCCCGAAAGTTGGATCTGCTGGACGGAGTCGAAGCTGAACTCTCAGGGCCGGCGGACATGGACACGCGAGGCGGCCGCCTATTTTGCGCCGCGTTACAAGCCGGGCGCGGGCGTTTTCATGAGTTTTGGGGATTTGTCCGGTATCCTCAGGCAAGCGCGGATTCCGCTGCGCGAGTCCTTTCATGAAGTCGAAAGGCCTCCGTGGATGGCCGCAGCCATGCGGCCCGAGGTCTTTTTGAAGGAGGAATGGGCCATCGCCTATTCGGGCGACAAGGTCTCGCAGGCGATGCAACGGCTGCGCCGGGGACCCCGGCGCTTCGAGTGTGTGAGAATGTATGCCGTCAAGGGGTCTCCGGTAGTCGAGATTTGGCGACACATCAGGTAGAACACCATGATCACGATTCCGTTCACCAAGGCGCATGGGGCGCGCAACGATTTTCTGCTGACCTGGTCGCACAAAGCTCCGGCTGAGCGGCTGCTTCCGGCCGCCGCCCAGGCAATCTGCGATCGTAACGCCGGCGCCGGCGCCGACGGTTGGCTGCTGGTCACGGGCCCGATCGGCGGCAAGCCCGCCTCGATCCGCCTGTTCAACCCGGACGGCGGCGAAGCCGAGATCTCAGGCAATGGAACACGCTGCGCGGCGGCCTTCCTCTGTGACGCCGGACTGGCCGGCGAGGAGATCGTCATCCAAACCGGCGCCGGACCCAAGCAGTTGCGCCTGCTCGACCGGCAGGGCTTGAGCTTCCTGTTCGAGATGAACATGGGCCAGGCGGTGATCGAGCCGGAGCATCTGCGGTTCAAGCTGGCCTTGCTCGACGGTCCGGTGGAGTGCACCATTCTCTGGGTGGGCAATCCGCAGTGCGCCTTCTTCGTGGACGATTTCGACTTCGACTGGAAAGCGATGGGCGCGATGGTCGAGCGCCATCCGCAGTTTCCGCGTCGGACCAACGTCAGTTTCGTCCGCGTGGTGGATCGCCACACGCTGGAGGTGCGTTTCTTCGAGCGCGGGGCAGGATTCACGATGTCGAGCGGAACAGGCTCGACTGGCGCGGTTGCGGCAGCCATGGCCCGCGGACTGGTGCAGAGTCCGGTGACCGTGAAAACTCTGGCCGGCCCGCTGGAGTTCAAGGCCGAGGGCGAAGCATTGCACATGCAGGGCCCGGCGGAGATCGTCGCCGGCGGCGAATTCTACTTCGCGCCCGCGGCGAACGAGTAAGCCTGCCGCGCAATTTGCGCGATGGACGATTCCAGCTTTTCGTCCGGCGCCGTGCCCATCTTGACGAAGATGGCGATGGCAACATGCGTGCCGTCCGGCAGGGTGAAGACGCCGGCATCATTCGTTGCCAGATTGACTCCCTTGACGCGCGGCCCGGTGCCGGTTTTGTGCCACAACGCTGTGCCGGGCGGAAGCCCCGCCCTGATCCGCTTGGCGCCCGTCGCGGTCTCACGCAGCACACGGATTAACATCCGCTGAGATTCTGGTTTTAGCTGCAATTCGGCGCGCTGGGTCATCTCCAGAAGCGAAGCCATCGCGACCGGCGAAGATGAATCGCGCCCGTCGCGATCAAAGTCTTCGGCGCCGAGCCGGCCGATGTCGCGGCCCATATCGTATTCACTGCGGTCTATGCGGATGCCTGTGATGCCCAGCGCACGCAGGACGCGCGTCACTTCGGCCGGGCCGCCGATGCGTTCCAGCAGCATGTCGCAGGCCGTGTTGTCACTGTGCGAAACCATGCCGGAGATTAACTCGTGGACGGTGAACTGCCGCGGCGCTGGCAGCTTCCGGTTGTCCAGATATGAACTCAGGCCCCGCCTGACGTCCTCCTGGCGGATGGTGACCTGCGTGTTCAGGCTCAACCGTCCCGCATCAACCGCCTTCAACACCGCAATGGCAATCGGGTATTTGTAGACACTCATCGCCGGGAACCGCTCGTCGCCGCGCCAATTCCACACGCGGCCCGATTCGATATGCCGTATGGAAACGCCGATGCGCGCTCCGGTTTGTTTCTCGAGTGCGGAAAGGTCGGGTTGCGCCAGAAGCGCGAGCAAAAAGAATGGAGTCATTTCGTTGGGGGTGGTGAGAAGACGACCAGGACGACCAGGTTTTCCTCGCCAGTATTCTTTAGTCCGTGGGAGACGCCGGCAGGCGCGAAAACCAGGTCACCAACTGCAACGGCGCGCGCATCATCGCCCACCGAGGCTTCGCCGCGGCCCTCCAAAACGACATACATCTTGTCCTGATCCGCGTGGACGTGGGCCGCATGTTCCTGGCCGGGCAAGAAGCAGTTCAGTCCGGCATAGAGGTGCGCGGCGGAGGCCAGACGGACCTTGCCCATCTTCGACGAGCTAAACTCGGCGCGGGCCGCGATGTTGTCGAGAATCATATTCTTCAAAACGTCCGGCTGCCCATGGCGACAATGTCATCCACGCGCATAGTCTCTTTCACGACAAAAGGTTCGCCGTACTTGGCGCCAATCAGGTTGCCGTAATATCGGGCGAGCGACCGGAGACGATCTGTGATCTCCTCCCGGTTCGGGAAGAGACTGGCTCCGTCCACCTGCTCTGCGTACTGGGATTTGTAGGCGAACAGCGATTCCATGCGGCGGTCGAAGTAGGGCGTGATATCGACCACAAACGACGGCGCTACCGGAGCATAGGACGATACGTAAACCACCTTGCGCGGACGGTGCGGCGGAGCCTGGTCATCCATTTTCGTGAGGCCGGCCAGGAAAGACGCCTCAAATCCGAGAATCGACGACACGTAGTGATCCGGGTGGCGGGCGTCCCAGTAAGGCAGGATGACGGTCTTTGGCTTCAGTCGCCGGATTACGCCCATCAGCGTCATCTTCAGCGCGATGTTGTTCTCCAGCCGGGCATCGGGCATCTGCAGGTTTTCGCGGAAACTGAGCCGTAGGATGGCGGCGGCGTCGCGCGCTTCCCGCATCCGGATCTCTGGCGTTCCACGGGTGCCCATGTCGCCGGCGGTCAAGTCGAGCGCGCCGGTGAGATAACCCATCTCCTGCATCTTCATCAATGTGCCGCCGCAGGTCTGCTCGATGTCGTCGGGGTGGGCGGCAATGGCCAGGACGTCCAACTCGGGGGCGTTGTCGAGATCAAGGAGCGGTGGATAAAACATGCGGACTCCAGATTGTCCTACCAGACCAGGTCGCGCCGGTTGTGATAGCGGTCACGCGGCCGGAAAAAATAGATCAATGCCATGCCTGCGAAGAAGCCGCCGATGTGAGCGAAAAACGCCGTGCCGCCGCGCTGGGCGAAGACGTCGCCAATTGACGAAAACCCTTCCAAAAACTGGAACGCAATGTAGTAAAGCATCACCAGCCACGCGGGCACCTCGAAACTGAAAACGAACAGCAGCCAGCCGACCATGACGATCCGCGCATGCGGAAACTTCAGCGCATAGGCGCCCATGACGCCGAAAATCGCCCCGCTCGCACCCACCATGGGCACCCGCGAATCCGGATGGACGGCATATTGCGCCAGCGCCGCCATCACGCCGCAGAGCAGATAAAACAAGATGTACTTCCAGCGCCCCAGGATGTCCTCGACGTTGTCTCCGAACACCCAGAGAAAAAGCATGTTGCCCAGCAGGTGCATCCAGCCGCCGTGCATAAACATCGACGTCAGGATGCTGAGCCACGAGAACTGGCTGGGCACGAAGCCGAACATAAAGGTGAAATCGCGCTGGGTAAAGGGATCAAGCGACCGCTGGTAAAGGAACATAAAGACGTTCACGGCGATCAGCAGAGCCGTGACGATAGGCTTCGAGTAATTCCTTTGGCTGTCGTGGATTGGAATCATCTGGTGATGGGGCCCGCCCAGTAACTCGCGAAATCGGCCCTTGACCGTCTCTCGCCGCGAACCATCAACTGGCGTGCCTCTTCGGCCGTCGCAATGCCGCCGCGCGCGCCCATGGCCGTGCAGTTGAGCGCCGCCATGGCGTTGGAGAACTCGAGCGATTCGGCAAGCCCCAGGCCTTGGACCACCGAATAGCAGAACGCCCCATGAAAGATGTCGCCAGCGCCTGTTGTGTCGACGCAATTCACCACGAAAGCAGGCGAATAATAGTACTGGCCGTCGCAACGGGCCAGCGCGCCATGCGCGCCGAGAGTCATGGCGGCCACCTTCATGCCGTAGGTTTCCTGAAGCAGCGCCAGCGCTTTGAAGGGATCAGATTCGCCAGTCCAACTCTCGGGAAACTCGCTCGACGTGATCAGGTAATCAACATTTGGCAGGACGTGCTCGAAACCCTTGTAGATCGTGTCGACGTCCACAGTCACCGGGATGTCGTTCTCGCGGGCAATGCGGGCGGCGTGCGCCACTGCGGCAGTGTCGTGCCCGTCGATGTGAAGCAGTTTGGCGCAGGTGATTTGGTCTTCGGTGATTTCGCTGGCATTGAGTTTCAGGCAGTCAGGCCGGCTCCAGAAAACTGTCCGCTCGCCTGTGGTCCGGTCGATCAGAATGTAGGCAGACTGATTCGGGCACCCTGAGCGCCTCTGAACGTGGTCGAGATTCACCCCCGTGCCCAACAGGCTCTGCATCTGGATTTCGCCGCGCTCGTCGTCGCCGATCGTGCCGATGTACTTCGCCCGCAGGCCTAGCATCGCGCAGCAAACAATGGCGCTCGCCACCTGTCCCCCGGGGCTCAGAACATCGCCTATGAATGGCACTTTGCCGCCATAGGCGGGCATGTGCGGAATCACGATCATGGTGTCGGTCGCATTCAGGCCGACGCCAACTACATCAAACTGCTTCATCTACCTATTGATTCTCTAACGCCCGGATTAACCGCACAACCAGCGCCGCGGTCGTGTCGCCCGGCTTGACCAGCGATGTCATCTCCGAAATGTGATTTTCGCCAGGCACATAGATCAATTCGGTCCTTGCCCCGGCCCGGCGAAGTGCGGAGTCGAATTCGCGCGCCTGTTGGGGCAGAATGGCATAGTCCCACTGGCAATAAGTGATGTGGAATGGCGGCACGCCGCGGCGGACGTGTTTCAACGGCGAAGCGTCGATGAGCGAGGCCTCGTCCTGGCGAAAGACGCGGCCCTGCGAGCGTCCTTCAAGACCAGTCAGGTCATAAACGCCGCTGAGAGCGGCCACCTGTTTCACAGCGTCCGGCTTCAGCCCATGCGCCGCCAGGTACTTCGGATTCATCACTAACAGGGCGGCCAGATGTCCGCCTGCCGAGTGACCTGCGAGGAGAATGCGGTTCGGGTCACCGCCATGCTTTTCGATATTGCGCACCACCCAACTGAGCGCAGCGGCGGCGTCTTCGGCCTGCGCAGGGAACATATGCTTGGGCGCGAGGCGGTAACTGGGGATCACCACCACTGCGCCCTCCTTGGCGAAGCGGTTGCCCAGGAACGGATATTGCTTCCTGTCGCCGCGGACCCAGGCGCCGCCGTGGATGAAAACCAGAACAGGACGGTTCGACGCGCCGGCGCGGCGGTAGATATCCAACTTGTGCTTCTCGGCGTCTTCGGGCTGACCTTCCGTGTAGACGATATCGGCGGCTGTCTCGATCCCCTCATCCAGCTTGTTCGATGGCAGCACCATGGCGCCGAAGCCAACCGGCTCGCCGTAAATGGGATTGGAATAAATCCAGGGGCGCAGTTCGCCGTCGATTTCCAGCCAGACCTCGGCGCGGTAGGCGCCGGGCCCCGCGGCCTGGGCTGTCAGTTCCGTCCCGCGTGTTTCGGAGACGATCTTGCCCTTGTGGATCAGCTTGATCAGCGCCGGAGCGGGCGTCCGGACCACCATCCGCGTGCCGGGAGCCAGTGGGATGCCGTCGCCCATTTCATAGACTCCAAGCGAGTTCACGGCGGCGAAGGTGAACCCTGCCGGATCGCACAGCCAATCGTGCGAGACATAGGCGCGGCCCTTCTTCAGGGAATCCTGGATCGCTTGGTGGGTGAACTCCATGGCCAGGATGTGGGTGCTGACATTGCGGAAAGCAACCTCGTACGGGTCCAGCGTGACGCGGGCTGCGCCGCGCCCAAGCAACTGGTTCTGGTGCGAGTCGTTGGCGGCGATACCCGTGAAGCGCCGGGATTCGAGGATTGCGTCCCAGCGGGAAAAGATGGAAGGCCAATAATCCGCCCCCGCTCCAAACAATTCGTCGGGGTAATCCTTGGCAAGCGCGGCAATCTCTTTCAGCCTCGCCGGATCCTTCGCCGCGGCGCCGAGCCAGGCGATGAGGTCTTTGTCATCTTCGGCATCCGTGTGGCGGTTGTAGATCTCCATGCCGTCCCAGCCATCGGCCGGGGCCTCGAGTTGTTGCTCGACATGGGAGTGGAAGCGGAGTCCCGGCGCGGGCATCGGGAAGAGAAGTTCGTGGGTGCCGCCGTTCTCAGCGCCTGTGAAAAACATAATGTCGTCACGGATGCCGTGCCACGTGTCCGGCTTCGGACCGCCATGGTCGCTGAACATCACGATTCTGACGCCTGTCGCCTTGGCTGCGCGGAGCACTTCGGCGCGGCTTCCGAGTGTATGGTCGGCATCCTCGGCATGGATGTGGAGGACTGCTCGGAAGTCCTGGTAGATGCCGGCGGGCTGCGGCGGCTTACGGATTTTGGCTAGTTCGGCGCGCGCGGCTTTCACCGCTGCCAGGCGCTCAGGAGCGAGCCTCTCAACCGCTGTGTACTTCCTGCCCGGTGAAAGCGCCGGCTGGGCCTGGATGGCGGTGAAAGCGAGTGCAAAAGAAAACGCGCGGAAGCCCGCGCGGATCAGCTTCGATTGGTTGTGGAAGATCACTTTTTCTGGGGTAGTTCGTAAACGTAAATCGTGTAAGGATGGCGGTGCGCTTCAATCTTCTCCACTTTCGACGGCTTCCACCCACGGACCTTGAACTCCAGCGACACCACTCGCGCGCCAGGTTTCAGTTCCTTTTCGAGTTTGGGCCGGAGTTGGTCGTTCGCCTCGGTGAGCAGGTAAAGGGCCACGACATCGGCCTCCTTTAGGTCAACCTGCATCATGTCGCCCTGGATCACCTTCACGCTGCCCGACAGCCCCATCAACTCGCTTTGGTCGCGTGTCCGCCTTACCAGCGTCTCGCTCAGTTCCACGCCCACGGCCTTGGCCCCGAAGTTTCGTGCTGCGCTGAACAGGATTCTGCCGTCGCCGCACCCCAAATCGTAGATCGTTTCGCCGCTCTTGAGCTCCGCAAGTCGTAGCATCTGGTCTACAACAGGCTGAGGCGATGCGACATACGGAGCCAGCTTGGCCGGTTTCGGCCTCGGCGGCTCGATTGCGGCGGCCGGCAGAGCTGCCAGCGCCAAGACGAGTATGAACCGGCTAATTTTCCTCATGACCCTGAAGGAGCGCCCGTTTTTGCCGCTGCGCTCTGTTTCTCCGCTTTGGATTGTACAACCCTGCCAACGATCTCGGTCACTGCCCGCCAAAGATCCCTCGGACGCGAGATCGAAAACTCGACCCCCTTGAAGACCCGAATCGCGTTGCCAATCGAATCCCTCCACGGATTCGCCTGCGGATTCAGGTTGTAGTTCATGTAGAAGACCGGATAATCCACTGGGCCGGCGGCCAGCAGTTCGCCCGCCGGGACATTGCGATCCAGCATCGCTTTTGGCCCGGCGAATATCAGTGCATCTGGAGGCGTGGAGGAGGCGATCTCCTCCTTGATGAGGTTCGAGAGGAAGCCGGTTTCGGAGTCCTTCTGTGCCAACGCCGACATTTCGATCGTGCCCAGTTGCAGTGACTCGATCGCCTTCCCGATGGCTGGGATGTCGATATTGCCTGCCGCCTCCTGCCTGTAAATTACCTTCTGCTGCTGCAAGTTGAAGGCCACCACCGAGAACCGGTGAATCCTCGGCTCCCGCTGGAATTGACGGAGAATCGACACCAGTGCCAGCGTATCTTCCGGCCGCAAGGCCGCCGACCGCGCATTCTGCGGTGCGAAGTTCACCATCACCTTCACGTCGACTGGAGTTCCTGCCGTACTGCGCTCGATGGGCGGCTCCTCGGCGAACGTCTCCCGTTCGGTGGCCTCCACCTGATCGCGCGCCAGCGTCAGCGCCAGTTGGCTCTCGCTCTCCTGTAGCTTCGCTTCGGCGTCCCAATAATGTGCGCATACTCGTTCCAGACGGTCCCGCATGAGCCAATCGACCTTGTAACGGCCCTCGCCTAGATCGAATGAACCCTGGAGGAACGCGTTCCCCTTGGCGTCTTCTTCTATTTGTGGGACGTGGATGCGCTGCTGAAAGTAAACAGGAGATTCGCCTTCTTTTTCGGGGGTCACCCGGAACAGGACGGTCAACAGGTTCTCTTCGCCCGCCAACTCCTTCATCGGGACAGCGATCTGGTAACCCGCATGGAACCGTAAGTCAAAGCCCAGCAGTGGCTTAGATGGCTCAACGACGCACGGAAGGTCATTGCGCGGCTCGCGCGCCTCGAATACGGCCAGGTCGGAAGCTACAATTGCCGGTGGTCCGCCCTGCGCGGAAGTCAGCTTGGTTTGTGCGTCTAAGGGTGCGGCCCACAGGGCGAGGAGAATCAGGGCCAGCAGCTTGCGCCCGTCCCCTGACAGGACTGCCGCCCTCAACCTCGTGTGCCGGTTGCTCCGCACGCCCCAGTTCCTTCGTCGATTCCTATCCTACAACGAAATCTTATAACGATCCGTGCCCCACGCAGCTTCCCATGTTGGCTTTTCCATCCCATCATTCGACCGGTATCGGCCCTGGCCTACTTCAGGCCACCAATCAAAAACACCCATCTGTGCTAACCTGCCAACGTATGGCTGGACGCAGCGTTAACAAAGTCATTCTCATCGGGCATCTCGGTAAGGATGCCGAAACCCGGTTCACCACCTCCGGCACCGCCCTCACCCGTTTCACAGTCGCCACCAACCGCCGCGTCAAGGACTCCCAAACCGGCGACTGGCGCGACGAAACCGACTGGCACAACATCGCCATGTGGCGCAACGAAAACCTCGGCCAGTACCTGACCAAGGGCAAACAGGTCTTCATCGAAGGCCAACTCCGCAGCCGCTCCTATGACGACAAGGACGGCCAAAAGCGGTATGTCACCGAAGTCGTAGTCGACGAAATCATTCTTCTCGGAGGCGGCGGCCGTGGCGACGATGCCGGCGGCGCCTGGGGCGATGCCACTCAGCGAGCGCCCATGAACCGCCCCGCGCAGAAACCCGCAGGCGGCCCTCAGGAACCCGAGCCCATGCCTGAACTCGGCGACGACGACGTTCCCTTCTGATAACTTGCCCGTTCCCATCCGGACTCCGGCGTGATAGCGTAGCCGCATGTCCGGAGTGTCCACGCCCGACACGCCCGCGTCGCTCGAACTCGACGGAGGGGTCTTTCTCCGTCAGCCGACCCTCGGCGATGCGCCAATCATCTACCACACCGTTGACAGGAACCGGCACGACCTGCGCGTCTGGCTCCCCTGGGTCGATGCAACCCAATCCGTGGCGGACACGATCGAGTTCATCGAGAGCTCTCAACTCCGTCGATCCGCTGGAGAGGCATACGTCTATGGGATTTGGCAGGATCTCGACTTTAGCGGCATCATCGACCTTCATGCCATCGACCTGCTCAATGGCAGCGCTCAAATCGGCTATTGGTTGAAGCCCATGGCGCGCGGCCTAGGCCTTGTCACCCGAGCTGCCGCGGCCCTGCTCGGCGTCAGTTTCGAGATACTGGGCCTGGAACGGGTGGAAATTCGCTGCGCCGTCGGCAATGAGGCCAGTGCCGGGATTCCCCTCAGGCTTGGGTTTACCGAAGAGGCTCTACTGCTTCACGCTCAGCGGTTCGGGGACGGCTTCAAGGATCTGCGGCTGTTCCGGTTGCTGTCCGCGGAGTACCGCGCATTGCTGAAGCCGGCGACCTAGCCGAGCAGATCCATTGCCGCCTGCATCTCGTTTTCAGCGTGGCGGTCGCCCACCTTGCGCGCCGTCTCGATACCCACTTCGAGGTACCCGCGAGCGCCGGCGAGATCGCCTACCGCTTCGCAAACCCGGCTGGCCATGAAGTACGCCGATACGTAAGTCGGGTCGCGGCTGATCAGTTCATCAAACTCGCGCTTGGCTTCATCGAACCGCTGGCTGTTCGAGTGCTCCATCGCCAGCATGAAACGCACCCGGCTGTCCCAGGGCGCCTGCTCGACCATCCCCTTCAGTGCATCCAATCTTGACATACACCTCCATGGTAGCGGGGCGGCCCATTGGATGGTACTCTGCCATTCATGGAAGGCCGCCCTGTTCGAGAGTCCGCCAGCGAGATCGCCGAATTCGCTCTGCCGATTTACGCCAATCCGCTCGGCTATCTGCTCGGTGGCCGCATCATGCATCTGGTCGATCTCGCCGCCGCCACCGCGGCCATGCGCCACGCGCGCCGAAGCGTCGTGACCGCCTCGGTCGATTCTATGACGTTTCTCCATCCAGTCCGCATCGGACAACTGGTGACGCTGAAATCGTCGGTGAATCGCGTGTTTCGAACCTCACTCGAAGTCGGCGTCCGGGTGACCGTGGAGGACCTCAAGACCGGTGAGATCCAGCACACGAATTCCTGCTTTCTCACCTTCGTCGCCCTCGATGAGTCCGGCCGTCCTGTTGAGGTTCCGCCCGTCATCCCTGAGAGCGAAACCGAAAAACGCCGCTATGCCGAAGCGGGGCAGCGGCGCGGCCAGCGCCTGGAACTCAAACGCCGTGCGCTGGATCATGAGTTGCAGAGCGGTTCGCAGGACTAATTGCCGGACTCAACGCCCTTCGCCCACCCGGTGCAGCTTCATGAGATTCGTCGTCCCGGCGCGTCCGATCGGTTGTCCTGCGACGAACACGACGCTTTCCCGCGGGCTGACCCATCCGCGTTCGAGCAGCATTCGATCCATCTCGCCCATCATCTCGTCGGTCGACTTCAGATCGGGCGCAATCACCGGTTTCACCCCATAGACGACGCTTAACGCCCGCGCGACCTTCTCGGTCTGCGTGAAAGCGAAAACCGGCACTGGCGGCCGGAAGCGTGACACCAGCCTGGCGCTCGATCCGCTCGACGTGAACACGACAATGGCCGCCGCGCCAGCTTGTTTCGCTGCGTGATAAGCCTGCTGGGCGACGATTTCCGCGTGCGTGTTCCCGCTGCGCTCGGGCGGATCGGGGAATCCGGACTGGCGCAGGCTTTCCTCAGCCTGCTTCGCCGTCCGGTCCATCATCCTGACCGCCTCAACCGGATATTTGCCGATCGAAGTCTCAGCCGACAACATCACCGCATCTGTCCCGTCGTAGATCGCATTGGCGACGTCGCTCACCTCAGCGCGCGTCGGCACCGGATTCTCGATCATCGATTCGAGCATCTGAGTCGCCGTGATGACGAACTTTCCAGCGCGGCGCGACTGTTCGATGATCGACTTCTGAATAAATGGCACCTGCTCCAGCGCCATCTCCACGCCCAGGTCGCCGCGCGCCACCATCACGCCATCCGACTCGTTAATGATGTCCTTGATCTGCGCCACGGCCTCCGGCTTCTCGATCTTGGCGATGATGGGCACGTTCGCGCCCTTCTCTTCCAGAAACAGCCGCAGCCGCAACACGTCGCTCGGCTTGCGTACGAACGACATCGCCACCAGGTCGATCCCCGCCTCCAGGCCAGCCTGGAGATTGGCCATGTCGGCGCGGGTCAGCGACGGTGTACTCAACTGGGCGCCCGGCAGGTTGATCCCCTTCCGGTCGGAGATCCAGCCTCCCCGTTTCACAACGCAATGCGCCGCCAGGCTGTCGCAGCCGGTGACTTCCATTTCGAGCGTTCCATCGGCGAGCAGAACCCGGTCGCCCGGCTTCAGATCCTTGGCGAAGTCGGCGTAGGTCGTCGAGGCGCGGGTGGCATCGCCTAGAATCTCCTCGGTTGTGATTGTGAACGTGGAACCCTCTTCGAGTAACGCCTTCCCGCCTTCAAATCTCCCCAAACGGATCTTCGGTCCCTGCAAGTCCAGCAGGATTCCAATCTGCTGGCCGGACTCACGCTCAGCCCTGCGGATTCGCGCCGCCATCTCGGTCCGCTCTTCCGCCGTCCCGTGCGACGCGTTCAGCCGGAACACGTCCACGCCGGCCAGAATCAGCTCTTCTATCCGCTCCTGTGACTCGGTCGCCGGTCCCAGCGTGGCGATGATCTTCGTGTTTGTCATTGGGTTCGTCCCACCCGATGTGGGTTACGATGACTGTTTGACTCTCTTTCCATTATGCCAATCCACCAAGCCGTGATCCTTGCCATCGTCCAAGGATTCACCGAATTTTTACCGATCTCTTCGTCCGCCCACCTCGCCTTGGCCCCTTGGCTGCTGGGCTGGAAGGATCAGGGGCTGACCTTTGACATCGCTCTTCACTTCGGAACCCTGGCCGCCGTCCTGATCTATTTCTTTCGCGACTGGATGCAGATCATCGGCCAGGCGTTCGGCCTGAAAGTTGGCGCGGACGCGGGCCTGAAAGCTTCGCCGCGCCTGCTTTGGACCATTGCCGCGGCAACGCTTCCCATCGGAGTCCTGGGGTTCATCTTCAAGGACGATGCGGAGACCACCTTCCGCTCGCCGTGGGTGATCGGAATTATGCTGATCAGCGTCGGGCTTCTCATGCTCTGGGCCGAACACGCCGGCCGGCGCGTCAAGGGTATTGGCCAGATCGGCTTCCTCGATGCCATGACGATTGGCTTCGCCCAGGCGCTGGCCATCGTGCCCGGCACTTCGCGCAGCGGGATTACCATCACCGCCGGTCTGTTCCGGGACATTGATCGGGAGGCCGCCGCCCGCTTCTCCTTCCTGCTCTCCACGCCCGCCATCGGCGCCGCCGCCCTTCTTGCCTTCAAGGATCTCTACGAAGCGGGCGGCGTTCCGTCCCAGGAACTGCCCGCCTTCGTCGTCGGCATCTTAGTCAGCGCACTCTCAGGCTGTCTCGTCATCGGCGGCCTGCTCCGCTACCTGCGGAGCCACAGCCTCCGCTTTTTTGTTGCATACCGGATCATTTTTGGTATTCTTGTACTGGCTCTGGCTTTCTTCCGCCGTTAGGCGGGATGAGAGTACGTATCTCCAGTTTTGGCGCGCGCGTCCGCGAGGCGGCGGGGTTGGTCCTGCTGGCAAGCGGCCTTGCGTTTGTCTGCGCCTTGTTCTCTTACACCCCCTCCGATCCCTCCTTCAACACGGCTGCGTCTGCACCCAAACCGGGCAATTGGATTGGGCCTATCGGCGCTCACCTCGCTGATCTCTGCTATCAGACTTTCGGCTTCGCCGCCTGGCTTCTTCCCGGGGTGGTTCTCATCTCTGGGTGGGCTTGGTTCCGTCGGCGGGAGTGGGCGGCCCCTGGAGTTCGTTTGGCCGGATACATCCTGATGACTGTGTCGCTCGCTGCTGGCTTCAGTGTCGTTGGCTCATTCCGCCCCTATGGCGGCGCCTTCGAAATCGGTGGTGTCTCCGGCTATCTGCTGGCAACCACCTTGATTGGCTTGCTCAACCCGATTGGCAGCCTCATCCTGCTGGCCACGCTCCTGGTCCTCTCCTTCTATCTCGTCTCGACTTTTTCGTTCTCCTCCGCCGGCGACGCGGTCGAATCGTGGTTTTCTACGCGGTTCGACCGTTTGCGTCGCCGGAACCGGGAATCCCAGCCCGAACTCGTCTACGTCCCCGATCAACACGCCGAACCGCGAGCGGCCGCCGCCGCCGCCGGCGCCGGAATCGGCATGGTCTACTCCTCGCCGCCCGGACTGGCCGCCGACGTCGAGGCCGCGTATCTCGACCCGGCCTATGACGAGCAGCCTCATATCCATGACAGCGTCTTTGCCCACGAAGCCGCCCGAGGCTTCCGTTCTTCCTCTTCTGGCGGAGATTCGGGCGGCTTCTCAAGTGGATATGGGGACGTAGCCGTCGAAGACGGCCTGCCGCCGTGGGACGATGACGCAGTCTCCGAACCTCCCATCCCGATTCACGAGCATCACCACCAAGAGCCGGCCATCACCCCTCCGGCCCCCGAACCGGTCAAGGCCGCCAAAATCTCCCAGTCTCCTGTGCCGGCCTGTTTCCAGCGCCCCGCGACGAAACTGCTCAATCCCCCGCCGGAACGTGAACTTTACGATTCGGACGAACTCAAACAGATCGCCTCCAGCATCAAGGCCAAACTTGAGGAGTTCAACGTCCGCGGCAACGTGGTCCAGATCAACCCTGGCCCCGTGGTGACCACCTTCGAATTCAAGCCCGATGCCGGCGTCAAGATCGCCAAGATCACCACGCTGGCCGAGGATCTTTGCCTTGGCCTCCAGGCCGAATCCATCTTGATCGAACGAATCCCCGGTAAGCCGACCGTCGGCATCGAGGTCCCCAACACCCGCCGCGAGACGATCTCGCTCCGCCAGATCATCGAATCGGCCGAGTTCCAGGATTCTCACTCCCATCTCACCATCGCCCTTGGCAAGGACATCAGCGGCCGCATCCGCATCACCGAACTCGACAAGATGCCCCACCTGCTCATTGCCGGTTCGACCGGTTCGGGCAAATCGGTGATGCTCAACGCGCTCATCATGTCGTTGATCTACAAATCGACGCCCGACGAGGTCCGCATGATCATGGTGGACCCCAAGCGCGTCGAACTGGGCATCTACGACGGCATCCCGCACCTGCTTACGCCTGTCATCACCGAACCCAAAAAGGCCGTCAATGCCCTGCGCAACGCTGTGCTCGAAATGGAGCGCAGGCTGAAACTGCTCGCCTCGCATGGCGTCCGCAACATCGAGCAGTTCAACAAGAAAATGCGCAAGCAGCAGGAACAGCCTATGTCGCTGTTCCCGGATTCCGATCAGCCAGTGATCGAAGAGGAAAAGCCGCTTCCCTACATCCTCGTCGTCATCGACGAGCTCGCCGATCTGATGATGCTCGAACGCGCCGGCGTCGAGGCCAGCGTGATTCGCCTGGCCCAGATGGCTCGCGCCGTCGGCATTCATCTTGTTCTGGCCACCCAGCGGCCGTCGGTGGATGTCATCACAGGCTTGATCAAGGCCAACTTCCCGGCCAGAATCTCGTTCCGCGTGGCCACGCGCGTCGATTCCCGCACCGTGCTCGACGTGATGGGCGCCGAACATCTGCTGGGCAAAGGCGACATGCTCTTCCTGCCGCCGGGCAGCGCCCGCCTGTTGCGCGTCCATGGGGCGTTTGTCACCGAGACTGAGATTACAGAGGTGGTCGATTTCTGCCGTCAGCAGGCGCAGCCGGATTACGACGAAAGCTATCTGATCGCCCCGCCGTCGGAAGACGACGAGGATGGAGATGCCGACATCGTCGACGAGGTCGAGGATCCGCTCTACGTCGATGCAGTCCGCGTTGTCTGCGAGATGGGCAAAGCCTCGACATCGATCCTGCAACGGCGCCTGCGGCTGGGCTACGGCCGCGCTGCCCGCATCCTCGACCGGATGCAGAGAGAAGGGATTATCGGCCCGCCCGACGGGTCGCGACCGAGAGACGTTCTGCGGCGTCCCGACTTCCTGGACGCGCCGGGCGATTAGAGTTTGCGCTGACGCTTAAACCCTGGGGGGCTATTTTCCTGAGCCAGCCCCCCAGGGTTCTTTTTGCCGAGTCCGATATCCTGAACTCTGCGTCGGCTCCCACTCGCCGCCTATCGCCATCCACGAAATCCGTCGATAAAAACAGCAGGATGGCCGCTCGATCATTGAAAGCCGCACGCCTGCCCGATTACGTTAAGCCGGAACACATTTCACTCAAGAATCACCCACAACTGACCGAGAAATGGGTTCAGGCGCGCATCGCCGAGGACCCATCGATTCTCGGCCTCGGCGATCTGATCCTGCGCGACAGCGAGCGCATCCAGCCGCGCGCCGGCCGGCTCGACCTCCTGCTTCAGGATCCCGATTCGTTGCGCCGCTACGAGGTCGAAATTCAACTTGGTAGGACCGACGAGACTCACATCATTCGGACCATCGAATATTGGGACATCGAGCGCAAACGCTATCCCCAGTACGACCACTGCGCCGTGTTGGTGGCCGAGGATATCACCAGCCGCTTTAGAAATGTCGCCGCGCTGTTCAACGGCGCCATCCCTCTGGTGGCCATCCAGATGCAAGCCATGCGGATCGGCCCGGCCGTATCGCTGATCTTCACCACGGTTTTGAGCGAAGTGGTTCGCGGTTTTGAGGAGGACGACGACCCCGGCGAACCCGCCAGCCGGGCCTATTGGGAGAAGTTCAGTTCGCCGGCTACCTTGGCCGTCGCCGATGCGCTGCTGGTCATGATCCACGAGTTCGCTCCGGAACTTAATCTGAAGTACAACAAGTTCTACATCGGGCTGGGCAAGGACGGCCAGCCGTTCAACTTCGCTATCTTCTACCCAAAGAAACAAGGCCTCAACTTGTCCATCAAATTGAGGCGCGCCGCCGAGGTAGACGATCTCGTCACCGGTAGCCAACTTGACGTGATGGACTACGACCTTCGCAACGGCCGTTATCGCTTCCGGTTAACTTCACGGGATCTCGAGGCAAACGCCGACGCGCTTGGTTCGCTCCTGCGCATGGCCTATGACAACCGCTAGCGCCTCGCCCACAAACCTGTCTGCCAGCCGGTTCATTGGAAAAGTCGTATAGAAACAACAACTTGAATCGTGAATCAGTTCGTTTGTTCGTTCTTCCGCCGCCTCGCGCTGTAAGATGTTTCTGATGGACCCTGCCTCCTATTCCGAACCCGTTCGCCGCCTACTTGACCACCCGCATCCAGGCATGGCCCTCATCTGCAATAGAAAACCGCCCGCCTGGGCCTCGGCTGAACTCTCTGCCGCCAAACCCGCCGTGTGGTTCCCTAAAAGCCGCCACCCGGATGCGGCGCTGGCCGGACTCTGGCTCCGATTCGCTGAATGGGACCGGGCGCACACCATCGCCCAGGACCTGCCCTCGGTCGAAGGAAGCTACTGGCACGCCATCATCCACCGCCAGGAACCCGACGGCTGGAACTCCGGCTACTGGTTCCGCCGCGTCCGTCTGCACCCCGTCTTCAAACAACTGGCCGAGGAGGCTCGGCGCCTGGCCTCCGCCCGTCCCGCTGCCGGTTTCGACCTGGGAGCCGAGTGGGACCCGTTCGCCTTCATCGACTTCTGCCAGGGGCCGGCATCCAAGGCCGGTTCCGCCGCCGAATCACTCGCTCTCGAGATCCAGGAAACGGAATGGCGCCTCTTATTTGGCTGGTGCGTGCGAGGATGAAAGGGTGAAACGCTGGATCATCGGAGTGGCGGCGGTTGCTGTCGCCATCATCGCCTTTGCCTGGACCCGGAAGTCGGCGCCGAAGCCAGTGCCTGTGGTGGCGGCATCTCGTGGACCTCTGCTCAGTCTGATCTCAACCAACGCCACCGCCGAGCCGGGCCAGTGGAATCCTGTGACGGCGACTGAAGCCGGACGTATTGCCCGTGTCCTGGTGAAGGCCGGCGACCGGGTCTCTGCCTCTCAAGCCATTGCCATAGTCGAGCAACCCGGGCTGGACAGCGAAATCGCAGCCGCGCGCCATTCGCTCAAGGAAGCCGAGTCCTCCCTCAAATTGGCTGCCGCGGGCGGAACCGCCAGGGAGAAAGCCGAACTCGATGCGCTCCAATCCAAACTGCAGGTCGAGCTTGCCGCCGCCCGCCGCGACCATGCCTCGGTTGGCCGCCTCGTGGAGAAAAACGCGGCCACCAAGGCTGAGTTGAACGCTCTCGCTGACCGCATCGCCCAGTTGAACCAGGAACTGAAGTCCTGTCAGGCCCGCCGGGCAGCTCTGGTCGAATCTGGCGCCCAGGCGCTGGCCGAAAGCCGTGTCGAGCAGGCGCGCAAGTCACTGGATGACGTGCTGGCACGCCAGCGCAGATCCGCGCTCGCTGCGCCGGCCGCCGGTACCGTCTTCGAACTCAATGCCAAACCCGGAGATTGGGTGGAACCTGGAACTGTTGTTGCAAAAGTGGGCGCCCTCGACACGATGCGGCTCAAAGTCTATGTTGACGAACCGGATTTGGGTCGCGTCGCCGCGGGCATGAAGATCAAGGTGCGTTGGGACGCAATGCCCGATCGCGAGTGGGATGCGGCGGTTGTCCAGGTGCCCGCCCAAATCACCGCCATGGGTACCCGCATGGTCGGAGAAGTGCTCGCCACCATGCCAAACCCCGGCGGCAAGATTCCGGCCGGCGCCAATCTCAACGTCGAGATGGAAGCCGAACGGATCGAGGATGCGCTCATCATCCCGAAGGAATCGCTGCGGCGCAGGGATGAACAAATCGGCGTTCTGATCGCCGAAGATGGGATCCTGAAATGGCGGCCGGTCCGGACCGGCATCTCGAACTTGACTTCGGTGCAGGTCACCGGCGGTCTGGATCCCGGTACGCTGGTAGCCACTGGCAGCGGGGCGGATCTTGCCGAGGGGATGAAGGCCGAACCGGTCGTTCAAGGCCGGGTGCGCTAGGATCGGTCGGCAGCCGGAGCCGGCAACATTATTAGATCCCGGTCGTGGAAATAGCGTGCATCTGGACCCTCTTCACGCTCCATCGCCTCCAGTCCATCCACGCCCGTCGCTGTAATTTGAAACCGGTTGTTGTCAGAACGGGTGACCATCGTCCGCTCACGCAAGTACCAGAGTGTGAATTCGATCTGCTCACGGGTAACCCCAAGAACGTCCTCGAGTTCAAATATGGACATCGATGGCGCATGCGGTTCAGCCGCCCGTTTCTGGAACAGCGCGGCCAGGATGCCATGACGCTTCCGGCGTTCGGCGGCCATGCCGGTCATCGGGGCCGCCCCCTTGAAAACGCTCCAGATCGTCTGTACGCTCGCGTTCCGAGCTACATCGTAGGCGGCGCGCAGGGAATCGTCGCTCAGCGTCTTGAACGCCGCCGAGAGTTGCCTGAACTTCTCGCTGTCCCCGGTGGATGGGTTGTCCGGGTGGTAAATCTGCGCCAGCAACCGGTAAGCGCGGTTGACCATCTCGGCAGTCGCTTTCGGATGGACTTGGAGAATTTCGTAGTAGTCGGGCGGCGTGTCCGCCACGGCTTGAGTCTCTCCGTCTCCCTTTTCCTGTTGCGGCCGCTGACTTTCCTTTGCGGCAAATGCAACCCCGATTCGGAATAACCCGCTGTTGGTCCTGCGGCACCAGGCCACTTTCCCCCTCGGCGCGGCCGGCCCAACCGCTTCGGTCATCTCCGGACTGGGCTGGATGAGAACCTGCGCTCCGACATTAATCGGGACTCTGCTCTGAACGCCGATGCCGTCATCGGCCGAATCGATCAGCAAAGCTGGCAAAAATCCTGTGTTGCTGCCATCAAGTGGCCGCAGTTTCACCTCGACGGGCGGCACTCGGGATGTCCTATGCCTCCTCCTGCGCTCGGTCTTGTCCCCAGTAGGCGTTGTCATGCCTCCCCATTGTGAAGACAGGGATGCATCCGTTCTATCCGAGAAAACCCTGAGATCCTTCTCCGATATTTACCCGCGGCCGGGGTGACTCGACTTAGCCTATAGACTATTCCTTCGCAGGCCGGCCCGCCCGGAGTTCATTGCGCTGCTGGCGCTGCGGGCGGCTCCGTGGGCGCGGCTCCAAAATAAGCGTCGGTCAGCGAAGCGTTTGCAGCCGCCCTGATGGCATTCATCTTCTTTTGCGCGCCTTCTGGCGCCAGAGCCTTCTCGATTTCGGGTTTGACCTCATCAAGCGTCCTGGTCGTTCGTTTTTGGACTTGAATCAAGTGGTATCCGAACTGCGACTTAACCGGCTGGCTGATCTCGCCCACAGGCTGAGTGAACACCGCATCTTCAAACACCTGAACCATTTGCCCGCGACCAAACGAACCCAGATCGCCCCCCTGCGCGCCCGACCCAGTGTCGTCAGACTCGGACTTCGCGACCGCTGCGAAATCCTCGCCGCCAGCAATCCGCTTCCTCAACTCCTCGGTCTTAGCCAGGGCCTCCTCCTCGGTGAGGTCTTTCTGATTCGGCTTGAGCGGCACTCGCGAACCCTTAAAGCGGATCAGAATATGGCGGGCGGATGCCTGTTCATATTCCTTTTGGTGCTCCTGGTAGTATTTGGAGAATTCCGCCTCCGCCGGTTTCGACTCGGCCACAAGGTCCTGGAAGAGCAGACTGGCCAGGAGGTTGTCCTGGTTCAGACGCAACTGCTGCCGGACCGCGGGACGCGTCTCAATGCCCCTGCGGCGCGCTTCCTGGGCTAGGGCGCGGATCTCAATGATGCGTTCCGCAAGCCTCCTCTTGCCGCCGGGGGCATCGACGTCCTGGCGGACATTCGGTGGCAGGGCTGCTATAAGGCTCTCGAATTCGTCTTGGGTCATCGATTCGCCGCCGACGCTCAGGACAACGGGAGAAGCCGACGGTGCCGCGATGGCCGGCTTCGCGGCTGGGCTTGCGGCCGCCTTCGGTGCGGCTGCCTTCGCTGGCGCGGCCTTAACCGCCGGGACCTGCTTGGCGGGCTTGGCAGGCGTGGGGGCAGGCTGGCCCCACGCGGCGGCAGCCAGAAGCGACAATAGAAAGAACTTCATCTCTCCATGGTACCCCGCGTCACGAACCGAGCAGAGCGCGCCCCCTCCGTCAGGCGCGATGGCGGTGGCCCGCCCAAGGGGCCAGCGAACTGGAAGGCGGTCTGGCCGGACATTAAAGAACTGATCCGCCCGCGGCGCGGCCAACTGGCCCTTGGCCTCCTGCTCATCATCATCAGCCGGGTCGCGGGATTGGTTTTGCCGGCGTCAACCAAATACCTGGTGGACGACGTGCTGGTCAACCGCCGGACCGACTTGCTCGAACCGATCATTCTGGCAGTGCTGGGGGCCACCCTCGTCCAGGCCGGCAGTTCGTTCTGGCTGACGCAACTGTTGTCGAAATCGGCCCAGCGCCTCATTGCCGAATTGCGCTGCAAGGTTCAGGCGCACGTGAACCGTCTGCCGGTCACCTATTTCGATGCCAACAAGAGCGGCCAACTCGTTTCTCGAATCATGAACGACGTCGAGGGTGTACGGAACCTGGTCGGCACGGGCCTGGTCGAATTCGTCGGTGGGGTTCTGACTGCGCTCATGTCGTTTGTCGTGGGGGTG
>JARKOC010000201.1 GCA_029975915.1 Bryobacteraceae bacterium | reverse complement strand
CTCAGGTCAAGCGGCTGGGCCGTTATCGGCCGCGACCCCATCAGGCAGCCGGGCAGGCTCAACTACTACGGTCCCGAGAGAAGAAACCGGCGAAAAACGTACTGTATGTCGTGCCCGGAGTTGGTGAACGGAGCCTGCGCCAGCACCACCTGCCCGGACCGCTACAAACAGGTGAGATTTTTCGACTGAAAACCGCCACGAATCGCCCACGCGGCTGGAAACCCGAACCATCACCTCCGGCTGTCGATTCTCCCCGCATCAAACGATATGTGCCCGCCGCATGAAAAAAGCCGCCCGGATTGAAACCCGGACGGCTTTTTTCATGCATAATGCTCGATAGCCTCAGTAGCGGTAGAAATCAGCCTTGAAGGGACCCTCCACCGGAACCCCGAGGTAATCAGCCTGTTCTTTGGTCAGGGTAGTCAGCTTCACCCCAAGTTTTCCGAGATGGAGACGCGCCACCTTTTCGTCCAGAACCTTCGGCAGCATGTAGACCTTCTTTTCATAGACGGCGCTGTTGGTCCAGAGCTCCATCTGCGCCATTACCTGATTGGTGAAGGAGTTGGACATGACGAAGCTCGGGTGGCCGGTGGCGCACCCCAGGTTGACGAGCCTTCCTTCGGCCAGCAAGATGAGCTTCCTGCCGTCGGGAAACACCACCTCATCAACCTGCGGCTTTATATTCACCCACCGCAGATCCCTGATGGAGGCAACGTCGATCTCATCGTCGAAATGGCCGATATTGCACACGATTGCCTGGTCTTTCATCTTCTCCATGTGCGCGCGGGTTATGACGTTGACGCAGCCGGTTGCGGTAACGAAAATATCGCCGACCGGCGCCGCATCCTCCATGGTTGTAACCTCGAAACCTTCCATGGCCGCCTGGAGGGCGATAATCGGATCAATTTCGGTTATGAGGACCCGGGCGCCCTGGCCGCGCAGAGAATGGGCGCTCCCCTTGCCCACGTCGCCGTAGCCGCACACCACCGCAACCTTCCCGGCGATCATCACGTCGGTGGCCCGCTTGATCCCGTCCAGAAGGGACTCGCGACATCCGTACAGGTTGTCGAACTTGGACTTGGTCACCGAGTCGTTCACGTTTATGGCGGGGACAGCCAGGGTCCCCTTGCGCATCATATCGTAGAGGCGGTGTACGCCGGTGGTGGTCTCCTCGCTGACCCCCCTCACGTCCTTCAGCAGTTCCG
>JARKOC010000197.1 GCA_029975915.1 Bryobacteraceae bacterium | reverse complement strand
TACCCGCCGTCGAGCGACGTCGAGCGTGAGTTCGGTTTCTCGTGGCAATACGTCAGCTTCGGCGTTCCCGATCAGCTCAAGGGCATCTCCCAGGAAGTCTGGCAACAGGAACGCGAGAAGGCGGCGCAACGCATGGCCGAGGCGTCTTCGGAGATCCAGCAGGTACTGCGCGAGACCATGGCGAAACTTGTTCAGCACATGGCGGAGCGGCTGAAGGTGGGTGCCAATGGGAAGCCCGTGCGTTTCAAGGAAACGACCGTCTCGAACCTGGTCGAGTTCCTGGCCAACTTCGAGTTCCGCAACGTCACCGACGACGCGGAGCTTCAGTCGCTCGTGAACCAAGCCCGGACTCTCCTCCAGGGTGTCGAGGCCGACGACCTGCGCTCGACTGGCGAACTCCGCGCTCAGGTACAGGCAGGCATGGAGGGTCTGGCTTCCCAACTCGACACAATGCTCACCAAGTCTGGTAGCCGGAAGTTCCGATTCGACGAGGAGGACGCATGAGCGCGGGGTTCGTGGTCGCACTCGTGGAAGGCTTCGAGGGGACGCTCGACGAGGTCCTATCTCGGGCCCTGTCGCCGGAGTTGCGGGCAGCCGTAGCGGGCCTTCTATCGCAAATGGCGACGGCGCGTAGCGCCATCGCCGGGATCGGCGAACAAACCAACACTCCCTGCGCCGGCAGTTAGCCCGCCGGCGCTTTCATCAACCCAAAGTGCCGGGCCTGCCCGGCGATTTCTGCCTCAAGGAGCAATGACACGATGAGCGGAGTCAATCAGATCACGATTGTCGGCAACGTCGGCGCCGCCCCGGAACTCAACTACGGCCAACACAACCAGCCGTACTGCCGGTTCTCGGTCGCCGTCAACGAACAGTGGAAGAACAACGGTGAGAAACGCGAGCGGGTAACGTGGTTCCCGGTAGTCGCCTTCAATGGCCTATCAGAAAACTGCGCTGCGTATCTTGAGCGCGGCCGGACCTGTGCCGTGATAGGGCGCGTTCAGACGCGCGAGTACGAGGACCGCGAGGGCACGAAGCATCACGTCATGCAGGTGATCGCGGAAAAGGTTACCTTCCTTGGAGCCTCTCGCAAGGAGGAGTCATCGGCAGCGCCTCGCCCAGGAAAGCCCGCTGCGCAAAGCGAGATTGATCCGGACTTGATTCCATTCTGACCTGAGGATGGGGGCCTTTCGTCGCCCCCACCAGGAGCGAATCCATGACTGACACATCTCAATCACCCGGTTTGTTCACGCAGTTGCTGCCCTTGCTGGCTCAACGGGCAGTGCTCATCACGATCTCGCAGATCGAGGAAGGCGACCGCCTTCAGGTCAACATCTGCCCGCGTCAGCTCAAGGACGGGGAGAACCAAGCGCTGACCACGCCGTTATCGGCGTGCGGTACCGCCACCGAACTCGACAACGAACTCGTTGCCCAGGTCGCCTCATTCGTGGCCGCCCAGGTCGGTCTCCATTCGAATCTCTCGGCCATCGAGAGGGAACTTGCAGAGGCCGAGCGGCTTGCCCGCGAAGAAGCCAAGAAGAAGCAGAAGACGGTCGGCAACGGCGGCAAGAAGGCCGATCCGGTCGCCAAGCCAGCAGAGGCGGAAGTGAAGCCCGAACCGCCTGCGGCACAAACGCTCAGCCTCTTCGACGCTCCCGTGGCAGAGTCCGCCAAGGAAGGAGACTGACAAACCATGCCCATCACGATCACCAAGATGACCCGGCTATTCCAGTTCAACGGTATCCGGCTTCCGGATCCCAACCCAAACATGCCGGTAGACGAAGTCAAAGCGCTGTACGCGGCACAGTACCCAGAGTTGGCAACCGCCGTCGTCAACGGTCCGGAAGCCGTCGGCGACAAGATGCGCTACACCTTCGAACGCGCCATCGGTAGTAAGGGGTAACCCGTGCGCCGGTCGAAGCGAGCTACGCCTGAAAGGCTCCATCAGGTCTTCACGGAGCAAGATGCGCGCCGAGATCTTCTGCAAATCGCAAAAGGTCAACAGACGTCGCTGAATCCAGCCTTAGCGAGGTTCGTCGCATGCCCCGACTGGCAAATCGCATCCTCCCTGCTGCACGCCGCACTCCACGCCTCACTGAGCGACCGGCGGCGAGCACGCCTGGCCGCTCCGCCCGGTTGGCTCCATCCGCTCTGATCCCGCCCGGGGCGGGTTTTGCAATTCCAAGGCTGGAGTCCGTCGACGGTAGACCTGTTCCGGCAGAGTACCGAATCCTCCAGGGAGAGCGGGCGGCGGCGCAGCTGGCACTGAATCTGCTGGACGCGGGCGTTCTCTCTGGCGAGGACTGGGGGTCGTCGCAGGGCGATCCCCTGGCCTTTCTCCATCAAGGTTTGGAGCGCTGGCTCGATTCGAACGGCCGCGAGCAGATCCGTCAGCAGTTCTTCGTCGATGTGGTGTTGTCGACCTCTCTGGATCGCTTCTCGTATCGTTCGGGGCCTTGCGAGGAGAACCTCGCGACAGTGTTCCTGACAATCGAGCCGGACTCGGCCGGCTATGTCGTTCTGGGCCCCACTCTCCGCTTACTGGACCAGGTGCATCCCCGTTTGCCCGCCACCTTCCTTCATCTGTTTCTTGGTGCGTTGAACCGTTGGATTCGGGTGTACGACTACCGAGATGCGCTTGATCGGTTGGACCGCATCCGCGAGTGGTATGAAGGGGATCCGGAAGCGGAGCAGATGGAACTTCCCAACGTGGACGCAGCGATTCCGAAGAGTGCCCGCCGGCGACCGCTCGGATCCCGGGCGCTGGAGCCGGTCCTCGACGGTTGCCGTAGCCGGCAGGTGCAAGCTCTGGTGCGGAAAGCGCAAGAACTGGAGCGCGCGTCTCGATCCGCAGAACGGCCTGTTGTCTCAGACGAGCAGCGTGAGAGCCTCATGGACTGCGGGGAACCGGTGCCAGCGTTAGTGGCCGTCTTCGAAGAGCGGGACGCGATTGAGGGCGCCTTCGATGAAGAAGCGCAGGGAATGCTTGAGGTGACGCCCGAGCCCAATCTCATCATTCCCTTTGATGGCAAACGCGTTGCCGGCGTGGCCTCGGCGTTTCACTGTCTAGCGACCCTCTGTCGAACCTTGACGCTGGCCTCGGAGTTGATTTCGCTGATGCCCGGGAACCGGCGCGGCGGCAACGAATGACGGAGGCGCCATGAAGTCCTATGTTGCGATCGGCGGCAGCGAGCCGCTCAGCCTCAAGGGTGCTCTGCTTTTCTACGAGGGGCGCGGGCGTGCCTTCGTCACCTGGCATGAAGCGAAACCATCGCCCCACGGCGGCGTGGCTCTCGGCGAAGCGCGTGAGCTCACAACCGAGTTCATCCGCAGGCTGGCGCAGGGCCTCGGAACGGATGCTCCGGCCGAGGTGCTTCCGCCGACTGTGCTGGCCTGGACAGGCGACCTGTCGGTGTGGTGGACTCCGCGCGCGGTAAGGCGGATGTACTTTCGGCCCAACAGTGAGGCCCCAACCGGCCTCAGCGGGGAAATGTTCTCCCAACCTCCATTGGTCTGGAAGCTTACGGGGGCCGAGTTGTCGGTCCGTGCTCTGCGGAAGAACCAGCGGCCGAGCGCGGACACATCGTTGATGATCGCGCCGTACTGGAATACCGACGGGGACTCCGGCGTCGTCTGCCAGGGGAGTATGCGCGCGCCGGAAGCCGGCGGAGTTGCTTCGCTCGCCGCTTGGGAACAGGCGTTCTTTCAGAGCGAGTTCACGCACCAGACCGGGGTAAAGAAACTCATGGCCGCAAAACGGGGCTACTTCCAAACACTGGAAGCCCTCAAAGGGGGACACCAACGTTTCCCGACAGAATCGCTCCAGCCAGCAGGCGAGACGCTTGCGGAGTTCATCCAGCGCAATCGGTGAGAGGGGGTGTCATGCACGAACTGAGCCAGGATCTCCTCCACCGGCCCGTCCGCGTGTTGGTCGTCGGTTGTGGCGGTTCCGGAAGCGCGATCGCGGCTGGCTTGCCCTATCTGCACCAATCGATGATCGTCTCCGGTCATCCCGGCGGACTGGCCGTATCCATCATGGACGGGGACGCTATCTCGCCAACGAACACCGTCCGCCAGCCGTTTTGCGCATCGGAGATCGGCCTCAATAAAGCCGTCGTGACGGTGAGTCGCCTGAACCTGTTCTGGGGCGTGCATTGGACCGCCGTCCCTGAGCATCTCGTGGACACCACTGACCTGAGCAGCGTGGACATCGTCATCGGATGTGTCGATACGCGCGCGGCGCGGCGGCTGATCAGCAAGAAAGTGGTAGGACTGCGGAGCCGGGTCAGCTATTGGCTAGATCTTGGCAACACGGCCGACGGCGGTCAATTCGTGCTTGGCCAGCCACTGAACGGCCGCAATCGCCGTTCCGCGAACCGCCTCCGAACGGCCGCTGAATTGTTCCCCGAGATCGTGAATCCCGATCTGGAGGACGATATTGAGCCAAGCTGTAGCGCGGTCGAGGCTTTGGAACGGCAGGAGCCCTTCGTCAATCAGCTGCTGGCGACACAAGCTCTTGCTCTCTTGACCCGATTGTTTCGACATGGGCGCATTGAGCACCACGGCGGCTTTGTGAGCGTGGCGGCGCCGCGTGCCGTTCCGGTTCCCGTCAACCCAGCCCTGTGGCGAAGAATGCGTCATCGTGGCGCAAAGTTGCGAATCGGGGCTTGACGCTCAACGGTCGTGCGATGTCCCAGAAGTGGCACTTCATCGGGATCGTGGCTTCGCTGGGAATCCTCTTCCAGGACGATCCACAGACCTTGCGGATGTTCGTCCAGGATCGCCTCCTTCATTTCGTCAGAGAGCGGCATAGGCATTACTGGCATCGGGTTACCTCTCCTTTCAGTCCTCGACAGCGTCGAGAAAGTTCACCTGCTCGCCAGCCAGTTTGAGTACCTCGGCGAGCCATCTCTTCCTCTTTCTGCCACGGACCACCCGGCCCACGAAACCGAGTTCGGAAGCCACGTTGCCTGCGTTCTGACGAATCTCGTTGCGGGAAGTTCGCTCGTAGCGGTGCAGGAAGTTCTCCCGGTCACTGGGCGAAGCGAACACATAGGTCGCATGGCCAGGCATTGGAATCTCGGAAATGATGGCGCCCGGCAGCACGAACAAGAACTCCTCGCGAAACAGGAACCACGTCACGGCCCGCTTTCGGAGCTGGGCGAAGTAGTATTCATCGAAGTCCGGCTTCCAGCAGAGGTACTCCGGTCGTAAGTCAGGTGGCGCACCGAGCTGGTCCAGCCACGACTGGACATCAGACGCATCAACCGGCTGCCGTTGCGCCTGATCCCGAACACGATGGATGAACTCCGAGTAGCGGCCCAGAAGTTCGTTGATACCACGCGCGCGCTCCACGTCAGCCTCCAGCCCTTCCGGAACGGTCAACGCGATTCGTGACGGCAAGGCTGTCCACCACGAACGAACCTGCCATTCTCCTTTGCCGTATCGGTATCGAGCCGAGTTGACGAACGTGGCGTCCACCTCAATGGCCGAACGTAGCCAGTGCTTCCAGTTGTTCCACGAGGTGTCCCACCGGAAGCCGTTCAGCAAACCCGAATCGAGCCAAACCTCCAGCTTTCGACGGGGATCCAGGAACCCGAGCCGGTCCGGCAAGTATTCGAAAGAGCGGAGCCGGATCTTCAGCCTTTTACGACTGGTGGTGGGCTTGTAGGAGAGGATTGCTTTCGCAAAGAACGTAGATCCGTCTTTCGACAAATCACCGGCTACCAGGATGTCCCCCTCGCCGCCATAAGGGAACGGCAGCATTGCCATGTCGTCGGCGAGGAAGGAGTCGTAGCAAGCCCGCAGATCGTGATTGGCAAGAATGTTGAACGCTCTCTCGCAGCCTCGCCTGAGTGCCTCATCCTCAGCAACCGTTGTTTCGGCAGTGCGCATTCGCCAGGCAAACCGAAGGCTGGAAGGGGAGCAGTCGGAGTTAACTCCGAGGATCGAGTACAGAGTCTCGCTTCGCCCTGGCCGGGACCTGTAGAAGTAACGGGCCAACGCTTCTCCCTCGATAACGATGCTTCTCAGAGCCGAGCCGTCATTCAGGTGTGCCCGGACGAACCACAGAGCACTCCCGGCGCCTTCCTTCGGACGATTGACCAGAAGCAACCGCGCACGAAGTAGGTCGCCTCTCCGGCGCTCGCCCGAGCGGACGAGAACCGGCGCATCGTGACTCTCGCCAAGCTTGAAGCATCGATCACCGCTCCGCACAAACCTCCGCACAAAAGGGGGAAGCTCGCCGGTCCTCACTTCGCGCGGAACTTCTCGAGTTGGCACAGTTGGCGGGTCAGTGGTTTGCACTTGCCGTCAGATTAGCGGGAACTCCCAAACAGACCAAGCGAGATCGCAGCATGTGGGGTGCGAAAGGCTCCGCTCTTGTTTCGCTGGTTCTGGGACCAATCGGCGGGAGGGCACCCACGGTGCGAGCCAATCACAGCTTGGTTGCGCTCGCAACGATAGACCTGAATGCCGAAGTTGAGGCTCCCCGAGCGCTCGCGGAGTCTGAGACAAGGGAGGGATGGAGCCAAATGAGCGGGACAAATCAGTCCCCAACGAAATCCAGGCGTTACTGTCGGACGAACGGCTGATCCTGCGGGAGACCCAGCGTTCGGTGACGCCGTTCGGCGGAGTTGCCGTGTTCATCGCCTACCTCCGGAAGATCGACCTGGCGGGCAAGGTCGACGAGCACATGCCGGTTCGTTGGCGCTCGCCCAATCAGATCGATCCCGCCGCGACCTTCACTTCGTTTCTCATCGCCGTGCTGCTGGGCGCCAAACGATTCGCGCACGCCAACTGTTTGCGTGGAGATCAAGTCCTGCACGCTATGCTCGGAGTGAAGCGGTTCCCTTCCGACGACACGATCCGCAATCTCTTCCGGCGGTTCACCATGGGCAATGTCGAGCGGCTGTTTGCCCTGCTTTTCGAGTGGCAAATGGATCGCCTGCCGGGGCGAGACGAAGGCTACAGCCTGGACCTGGATTCCACGGTCTTTGAGCGCAATGGCCGGCAGGAAGGCGTGCTGAAAGGATACAACCCGCACAAGCATTGGCGACCCAGCCATCATCCCTTGCTGGCTGTTCTATCAGAAGCCCACTTCATCCTCCCCGGCTGGCTCCGCAGCGGTAACTGCGGTTCCAGCCGGGGAGTCGTTGCATTTCTCTAAGAGGCCCTGGCGCTATGGGGACAGCGTCAGACGATCCGTCTTGTCAGAGCCGATTCCGGTTTCTTCGACGACACACTGCTGAGTTTTCTCGAACAGCGTAGCCTACCCTACATTGTAGTCACGCGCATGACCCAGTGGGTCAAACGCGAGGCCCAGAGGATTCAGAAATGGATGGAGTTGGACGCCAACTATGCAGTGGGCCAGTCCCGGCTGAAGCTCCACGGCTGGACCACCGAGCGGCGGTTCGTAGTCATTCGCGAACGCGTGCGGGAGAGCCGGGCCAGCGTGGGCCGCAAGCTGATCGACGTGCCCGGCTACACGTTCCGCATCTTCGTGACCAACCGGAATGACGCTCCGGAAGAGATCTGGCAGGACTACAACCGGCGTGCCGACATGGAGAATCGCATCGCTGAACTCAGACACGACTTGGGAGCGAACCATTTCTGTCTCAAGCAATTTCACGCCACCGCGGCGGCCTTCCGCGCTGTGCTGTTCCTGTTCAACCTGCTGTCTGAGTTCCAACGCGCCGACGGCCTGCCCGGCTATCGCGAACCGGGCACGATCCGCACGCAGATCCCGACCTGTGGTGCGATCCTGGGCCGGTCAGCCCGCCGCCTCGTCGTCCACATGGGCGAAAGCTGGGGCGGTCTGAAAACGAGCCCCCTTGCTCGCGAGTATCTTGCAGTGGCAAAACCCAACTTCGCGAAGTTGGCTCCCGCCATGTATGCTGACGCCAAGCGGGCCCGCCGGCCCCGTCGTGGAAGGCCCCAAATCGCCCTCAGGGGAGGTCAACTTCGAAATTTCGCAATCCTGACAATGATAGTTGCTTTGCAAGTCATTTGCATCTACACTATGAATTCAGACGGTCCTCCCACATGCTTCCAATCACTCTCCGCATCCTCCTCCTCGCGGCGCTGGCTCAAGCCGTACCTGCCCAACAATCATTGCGTTTTCAGGGCATTGTCGTCGATTCCTCCGGAGCGTCCGTCCCCAACTGCATGGTTACGCTACGGTCCGCGGCCGCGCCTGCCAGGCTCGCCGCCGCTACTAACTTGGCAGGTGAGTATCACTTGAAGCCGTCCGTGCCGGGCTCCTGGACAGTCACCGCGCAAGCCTTGGGCTTCGCGCAATCGGAGAGCACCGTGGATATCCCGGCTGCCGGACTCGCAGGCTATGTCATCACGCTGCAGCCCGCGGCTCTCGCCCAGGAACTGCTAGTCTCGGCAAACTCCATCGCCGGTACTCCGGAAATCGTCAGCCGCACACCCGGCTCCGTCTCGATCGTGGACTCCGCCGCTCTGAACGAATCCAAGGTCGTAGGCTTTGAGGAGGCGCTCCGGAAGATAACAGGTGTCTACGCCCGCCCGGAAGAGGGTTTCAGTCTGCGTCCGAACATCGGCATCCGGGGCTTGAACCCCGCACGCTCCACCAAGGTTTTACTGCTGGAGGACGGCGTGCCGCTGGCCTACGCGCCCTATGGAGATAACGCGTCATACTACCATCCACCGGTGGATCGGTTTGATTCCATTGAAGTAGTGAAGGGTTCCGGCCAGATCGCCTGGGGGCCCAACACCGTCGGCGGCGTGGTGAACTACGTGACGCCTGCCATCCCCGGTAAGTCTGCCGGCATGCTCTCGCTCACCGGCGGCAACCGCGACTATTTCAACGGCCACCTCCGCTATGGCGGCACATGGAACGGCACAGGCTTACTCTTCGACGCGGTCCGCAAGCAGGGTGAGGGTGCACGCGACAACGTACGCAGCGGCCTCAGCGACTATAACTTCAAGATCCTCACCCCGCTCTCACCGAAACAGGCTCTCGCCTTCAAGGCCAACTACTATACCGAGGACTCGCGCTTAACCTACTCCGGCCTCCGCCTCGCAGAATGGGAAACGGATCCGCGCTGGAATCCATTCCGTAACGATCATTTCTACGGCGACCGCTGGGGCGCCTCCGCCGCCCACTCCGCCGCGCTGCAACCCAATCTCATTCTCACCACCACCGTCTACGGCTCCGTATTCCATCGCAACTGGTGGCGGCAGTCCTCCAACTCCGGCCAGCGCCCCAACGACGCAGCCGATCCGGTCTGCGCCGGCATGGCCAATCTCAATACGACGTGCGGCATAGAAGGCCGTCTACGACGCTATTACACATGGGGCGTCGATCCGCGCACCCGTTGGAACTACTCGTTTTTCGGCGTCCGTTCGGAGCTCGACGCCGGCGTTCGCGCGCACTACGAGTCGCAAGAGCGCGTGCAAATGAATGGCAACTACCCTACGTCACGCACCGGTTCCGCCGTGGAAGATAATCAGCGCCGCGCCCAAGCCTATTCCGGTTATGTACAGAACCGCTTCTTCTTCGGCAATTTCACTGTGACCCCTGGTATTCGCCTTGAACACATCCGGTATCAGCGCACCAACCGGTTGTTCGACTCAGGCCGCGGCGCCACCGGCAGCACAACACTCACGCGCGCCATCCCCGGTATCGGAGCGGCCTGGACCCCGAAGAGCGCCATCACGATCTTCGCCGGCGTTCACCGCGGTTTCTCGCCGCCGCGCACGGAAGACATCATCGGCAACACAGGGGGCTTCGTGGAACTCGATCCCGAACTGAGTTGGAACTATGAAGCCGGCATCCGCGCCCGCATCTCTCGTCACTTCAGCCTGGAATCGACGTTCTTCCGCATGGACTACCAGAACCAGATTATCGCCGCTTCTCTCGCCGGCGGCATCGGTTCCGCACTGACCAGCGCCGGCCAGACCCTGCATCAGGGCGGTGAGTTCTCCGGCCGCTACGACGTTCGCAACGTGTTGGGTTCCGGCAATTCGCTCTATCTGCGCGGCGCCTGGACGTGGATTCCCACCTCCCAGTTCGAAGGCCTGCGCTACTCCAACGTGGCCGGGTCCGGCACCGTGCAGATCACGGGCAATCGGCTGCCCTACTCTCCGGGGTCACTCCTGAACGCAACTGCCGGCTTCACGCATCGCACCGGCATGAATATCATGATGGAGATGGTGCAGACGTCCAGACAATTCGGCGACGACCTGAACTCGGTCAATCCGTCTGCGGACGGCCAGCGCGGCGTCATTCCCGGCAACGTGATCTGGAACGGCACGCTGAACATCCCGCTGGAGACACTGCGCACCACCGCCTTCGTCACGGTAAAGAACGCGATGGATCGTCTCGTCCTGGTGGACCGCTCGCGCGGCATGCTCCCCGGATCGCCCCGGCTGATTCAGGTGGGATTCCGCTGGAGCTTCTGAGAAACCCCCTGCTCGCGAGTATCTTGTAGTGTCAAAACCCAACTTCGCTGAAGTTGGGTTTTGCCATGCGATGCTGACGCCAGGCGGGCCAGCCGGCCCAGTCATGGAAGGCTCCAAATCGCCCTCAGGGGAGGTCAACTTCGGAATTTAGGATAAATGCACGCCGAACTGCCGGACAACGAGCCAATTCGTGAACTGCGCCAGCAGCGGACGCGAATTGTCACGTCCGGCAATTCAGAACGTGACAACTCGATCGGAATCTCGAACCAGATCATGAAGGTCCTTCAGGGTCGAACGTGGGCACAGTTCCGAACCTCCCGAATTGCGGAGCTTGAGGCAAGTTCCTCAGGCCATGACCTTGCCGCCCTTTCCCTGAAAGGTCTTGGCGATGCCTTGCACATCGAACTTCTGATCGTGGATCTGGTCGAGCTCTACGGCTTTTCCGAGGAGAAAGACCGCAACGGTATCCCCGTGTTTAAGGGAGTAGTTGGCCAGCCGGAAGGCATTGAAAACAGTTCCCGGATCGGCGGTCGTCATCACGATCCCGAGCTTCATCGAGGCCTTGCCACCCGAAGCCTGGGTGGAAACCGTTCTGCATCCCTGGAACGGAACTGCCATCAGCAGCGCCACCAGAAACCAGTAGGCACGTGGGTTTCGTATCATCAGGTCTCCTTCGTTTATCACCCGTGCTGGTCTTCTCCGGCGTCACTGGCCGGATCAGACCGTCAACAGCTTGTCTGAGTCGCGCACGACTTCGTAATGATCCTTCAACGTTGACAACGGGCAGATCTCCGATCCTCCGGAGTTGCGAAGTTTCAGGCACGTTCCGCATGCGAGGAATTCGCCTCCTGCGTCCAGCACCTTCTGTGCCTCGCCCTTCACGTCGAAGATTGGGTCTTCGACGGAGTCGATCTCGACACCTTTGCCCGACAGGAAGATTCGGACGTGGTCGCCCTGCTTCAAGCTGTAGAGCGCCAGCCGCATCGCGTTGTATACCGTCTCCGGTTCTGTTTGAGTAATGATCATTCCGAGTTTCATGACCGTCTGGGCAGTCCTCTCGAGCGCAGGTTCAAGCTAGAGGTTGATCGGGATGCCGTAGAGTCTTCCGCCTGCTTTCATGGCCCAGCCAATCGCCGACCGTCGCAAGCCGACAGGGGCGAGCCACCATTTTTCGAACAGCACCTTGCCCAGGTGCCAGGCCTTTCCGATCTGCCTGAGTTGTACGTTTGGTGCGGGTTCTGCGAAGAAGTTGCCAAACGCGAACCCAGCCAGGTCCTCGCCGGCCTCCAGCATGCAGTACCCGTCACCGCAAAACGCCGCTTCGTACGAACGCCCGGTTACCTCAGCGGCGATGCGTTGCGCGACCACTTCGGCCTGCGCGTGAGCGAACACGCCGGCCTTGGGTAACATCAGCGGCACATCCGGCTTCCACCGCCCCGGAATCGGAATCGCTGTAACGTCGCCGATCGCATAGACACCATCCTGACTCGTCCGCAATGTCCGCGGATCGACTGGAACCCATCCAGTCTGGTTGGTGAGCCCGGCGTCCACAGCGGCTCGTGGCGCGCGGTGGGGAGGCACCGCCACGAGCAGGTCATATCCGAGCCGCACCCCGTTGTCGAAGCTCATCTCCCGCGCGCCTCCGTCCACGGAGGTGAGCTTATGGAGCGGGTGGAACTCGATACGCTTTGCGTGGAGCATCCCTCGAACGGCTTCACCAAGCTGCGGGCCAGCCACCGGCATCGGCTGCGACTCCGGTGTAAACAAGTGGATCTCCACCTTGGAAGACAAGCCCCGCCGGCGGAAATAGTCAGCGATGAGCATTGCCCCCTCGTGAGGCGCACCAGGGCACTTGTACGGCATGGCTGACACAACGACGGCAATCCGTCCGCCGGAAAGACTCTCGAGTGTGTCGCGCAGTCGCGTGGCGCCCTCGAACGTGAAGAACGTCTGCGACGCCTCGGCCAAGCCTGGGATGGCCTCGGGCGCCAGATCGGCACCCAGCGCCACGATCAGGTGATCATACGCGATCTCCGCGGCGCTGGTGCTCACCGTCCGCCGGACGGGGTCGATGCCCAAAACTTCCGCCTGGACCAGTTCGACGCCTCGGCGCAGAAGGCCTGCCAGCGGCCTGCGGATCTGATGTGGCTCACGGTCTCCCGTCATGAACCACAGGAATGAAGGAGCAAATGCGTGTTGCGCATTCTTTTCCACCACCACGACACGATGGGTGGAAGGTAGTTGCCGCCGAATCTCGTTCGCGGCCACTATGCCGCCTATACCGCCGCCAAGCACCAAGATCGTTGATTTCATCTTCCCCTGTCCTCTTACGAGCGTCCGGCCCGAAGACGTTCGGCCGCGTCCGCGACGACGGCCACTGCGGTGTCGATGTCCTCCTCGCTGGTCATGCGTCCCGTGGAAAATCGGATTGTCCCCCTCGCCCATTCCTCCGGGATACGCATCGCCTGAAGCACGTGCGAGACATGAACGTGACCGGAGTGGCATGCTGCACCCGCGGAAGCTGCCACTCTGTCCTCGATGGCGGTGAGCACAGCGCCTGCATCCAGGCCCTCCACGCTGGCGCTCAGCGTGTTCGGAAGCCGATTGCCGGGATGGCCGTTGACGCTGATATTCGCCACCCGCTCAAGGAGTCCGGCCTCCAGCCTGTGCCGCATGCGGCGCATGTGCTCACGGTTTGCCGCGAGATCCCTGTGAGCGATCTCACATGCTTTCCCCAGACCCACGACTTCCAGAACATTCTCCGTGCCCGGCCTTCTGCCACCCTCCTGCCCGGCACCCTCCATGAAACGTTCCAGAGCCGTTCCTTTGCGGATGTAGAGCGCCCCCACGCCTTTCGGTGCGTACAGCTTGTGACCGGCGATCGACAGCAGGTCCACTCCCAACGCACGAACATCGGTTGGAATCTTGCCGGCGGACTGCGCCGCGTCCGTGTGAAAGACAATGCCCCGCGCCTGCGCCAGCGCTGCAACCTCCTCGATGGGCTGAATCGTGCCCACCTCATTGTTCGCGTGCATCAGCGTGATGAGGATCGTCTGCGGGCGAATTGCCCTCTCGACATCGCCGGCGCTCACCATGCCGTGCCCGTCGACGGGGAGGTAGGTGATCTCGAATCCGTCTTGCTTGAGCCTTTCGCAGACTCCGGTCACGGCGGGATGTTCGATCTGGCTCGTGATGATGTGCTTGCCATGACCCCGCCGGGCGAGCGCGACACCCCGAATGGCATGGTTGTTGGATTCAGTGCCGCCGCTGGTGAAGAGGACTTCGGCCGGCGTGCAGTTCAGCAGCGCGGCTACTTGGCATCGCGCCGCCTCAACGGCCTCGCGGGCTTTCCGGCCGTACCAATGGGAACTGGACGGGTTGCCGAAGTGCTCCACAAGATAGGGGCGCATCGCCTCGATCACCTCCGGGGCATGCGGGGTGGTGGCGTTGTAGTCCAGGTAAATCGGATGCTTGGTCAATCTCTTCTCCCGGTTTCCCGTTCGTCCGCCACCACCGGCAGCCCTCTCGCCTGCCAGTCGGCGACGCCGTCTTCCAGCCGGAACGCAACGTAGCCGCGGCCCCTCAGCATCTCCACAGCTTCCACGGCAAGCACGCAGTAAGGACCGCGGCAGTAAGCCACAATCTCACGATCCTGCGGCAGTTCGGCCAGGCGGCGCTCCAACTCCTTCAGCGGGACCGACAAGGCGCCAGGCAAATGGCCGGCGGCGTACTCCTCGAGCGGCCGCACGTCTAGCACAGTGACGGCGCCGTCCCGCACTTTGGCAAGGAGTTGTTCGCGGTCCACCGGCTGCAGCCCCTGGCGCGCTTCCAGAAACCGGCGCGTGATCTCTCCTACCTCAGCCAACCGCGCCTCAGCCAAGGATCGAAGGGACCGGTAGAATTGGCACACCTGCTCATCGGCTAGCCGGTAGGTCACGTATAGACCGGCTTTTTCCGCCTCCACTAAACGGGCCTCGCGCAACGCCTTCAGGTGCTGCGAAGTATTGGCCAAGCCCAAGCCCGCCTCCTTGGCCAGGGCTTCCACGGTTCGTGGACCCTGGCAAAGCAGGTCCAGAAGTTCCAGCCGGCTGGGGTTTGAGATGGCCTTCCCGATCCGGGCAAACTGTTCGTAGATGGCGGTCTTGAAACGTCGATTTCGGCTTGCCATGAGTCCTTCAGTAATTTAAAATCTACTGAAATACTGATTCACTGTCAAGAGCCTTGTCCGGCATTGATGCAAGTTATTGACAACACCAGATGAAAGAGTGGTGAACGAACACGGTGGCGCCGAGGTCCTCTTGGCTACGCAAGACCGCTGCCATTCCGTTGAGCGGACACCTTCATGCCAGACCGTGGCGACGGTAGTGGGGCAGATATGAACCGGCGTCCCTAGCCGCCTGGATCGCGCGGCGAAGTTCTATTAGTTCCTCAGGATTGAGGAGACGCTGGGCTGCGATCCACCTTCGCAGGACGGAACGCGTTTCGGTCGCGAAAGGGACCGGCGCCGGTCGACCCGGTGGATGTGATCGGCGAGCACGTCCGCATGGTCGTAAGCGCCAAGCACGATCATTTCCGGAGAAGCCGCTCAAGCCGGCTTGAGAGGTCGAAGCCAATCCCGACGCGAACGGTCGTCAGTTCATAGGGGATACTGCGCGCCACGCTGAAGTTCAGCTTGATGAACGGCGTCAGTGACCACGAGGCCCAGGCGGAAGCACCGTAATCCGACACATCGGAGCCCGGTACGGTCGCATGGGGCGCATGGCCGTAGAATGGCAAGCTGTTCGACCCCATCGACGGAGCGCCAGTGGAGCCAGACCCCATGCCAGGCGGCATGCCGGGCATGCCGGGCATACTAGGCATGCCCGGCATCCCTGGAGTGCTGGGCGTATCCGTCATCGCTGAGTTTGCCGTCATTTGGCTGATCACCATCTGGTCGCCCATGGCCATGAGGCCGAAGCCACCCATGCCGACGGTGAACCGCCGGTGCATCCGGTAGTCGAGTCCTCCCGAGGCATAGACGGAATTGCCGTTGCTGATGAATGGGCGCTGGTATCCCACGTTGTTGAACAATGAGTTTGTGTAACCGCCGTTCAAGAACGGGCTGAGCCTTTCGAATCGCCGGCGGAGTGTGGAGTTTGCATCAACAGATAAGCGGCCCGCGCCAAGCCCTTGACTGGTGTCTCCGGTCGGAGCGCCAATCGTCAGCGCCCCACCAATTTCGTATGGTCCCTTGGACTGTCGAAGGAACATCGACGCATAGACGTCTCCGATCCCGGAGGCGTCGCGCTGCGTAGCGGAGATTCTATAGAACGGGACTCCGACCACGAAGGCGAAATGGCGGGAATCGATGCCGACTTCAGGGGAGATCGAGACGAATGTTCCGGCAGAGTTGTGATCAACAGCGGTTCCCACAAACGCAATCGGCGTGAAGCCGGAGGAACTCGGTGTCCGCTCACCCGGGCTCCCTATCAACTGGAGCTTCTTGAGGGTCGCCTCATCATTGAACCCACGTTTGCGCAGTTCCTTCACATAGATTTGGGCGAATGAGTCCAGCTCTTGTTTCTTCAGCAGGACCAGGTGATTTCGATGAGTCCCAAGGTCCCGCGCCATCGCCTCGATGACCTCAAACTTCGTCTCGTGGTTGGCAACGAGACCGTCAATCCTAGCGATTTCCGTCTCCAGGCTTGCGGACGGACGCCGATCACCGGCCGATACCGGGATGGCCAGCAGGCAAGCCAAGAATATTCGGATCGCTCTCATCTTCTAGCTTAGTGCGGCGGGCTTCCTCTCCCACTCATCGATCCCATCCCCCGAGAACTACCCATGCTCCCGGCCTGTTGCGACATGCCAACGGCCATGCCGGAATTACTTCCCATCATGCCCTGGCTTCCCGGGGCAGGCATGAGGTCAGCCCGTTCAGACCGGCCGCGAAACGCTTGTGCCTGCTGAGGAGGTTGGCCGGGGCGCACCCAACTGCGCTGGCCGGCCTTGAGGAGGATCTCCTGATCTGGCGACTGCACGTTAGCCACGCCGACCAGTCCCTCATCGACCGCTACCAGGGTCGCGTCAGTTTCGTCCACAAAAACGCTGAAGGTCGTTCCTCGGACGGCGATGACCGCCGTCGGCGTTGTGAGTTTGTGTGGGTTCGGCCGGCCACTCAGCTTTTCGATATGGACCTTGATCGAACCAAGGAACAGGTGGAGCAGTTCGCGCACATCCGCGGAGCGCTCGTTGAAGATCACGCGCGAGTCGGGATAGATGGTAACCGTGCTGCCATCGGCGGTCCGCAAGAGTGCAACAGAGTTCTCCCCCGTGGCGAGCTCGTCGCCGGATTGAACTGTGTCGCGGAGCCGGAGGAGGCGCGACTCCTGGCGAAAGCCCTTAAGCGTCAACGTGCCGGTCAACGAGACGACTTGGGCGGCGCCTTGAGCAAGCACTTGAGCATGCAACGGCCCGAGCGCGGCGAACAAGACCGCCACCAGAAGGATCCAACGAGGTCGGGCAATAGGTGTCATCTCAAATTCGTCCAGGAATGCAAGCTTGCAATCTGAGCGCCAAATGCCCATGCACAGCAAGAGCAGCAGGTTGGATTCTCCTGCCGCTTGAAATACGGCGGAGTCAGTGGGGCTTTTGGGGCACGTCCCTGAGCCCAATGCGCGTTGATGGGTCCGCTATTCATCGGCTACCTTCGGTCGTCGGCCGCGGTTTCGAAACCGCGATCCCGCACGATCCGCGCGAGTTTCTTGTACAGCGTACGGCGTTGAATCCCGAGCATTTCCGCGGCGCGGGTCTTGTTGCCGCCGGCCTGATCCAGGACGCGGAGGATCTGTTGCCGCTCCACCGCATCGAGTTCCACCGGCTCATCTTCTTCCGGCGCCTTGCGGCCGTCATCCTCCAGTTGTCGCTCCAGAGCTTGTTTTGACAATGATCCGGGTGGTTCCATGGTCACGAGCCGGCGAATCACGTTCCGAAGCTGGCGGACGTTGCCAGGCCAGTCGTGTTGCAGCAGAGCTTTATCCGCAGCGGCGTCGAACCAAACGCTCTTCCCCGAGGACTCGCAGACCTCGGACAGAATTCGTTTCACCAGGAATGGAATGTCGCTCCTCCGCTCCCGGAGAGGGGGCACTTCAATCAGAAGAACGTTCAGGCGATAGAGGAGGTCTTCTCTAAACTTACCCTCCTGGGCCATCTGACCGAGATTCCGGTTGGTGGCGGCGATCACACGCACATCGGCTTTGCGTGGTGCGCCGGCTCCGATTGGCCTGTATTCCTTCTCCTGTAGGAATCGGAGCAGCTTGGCCTGAAACTCGAGCGGCACCTCGCCAACCTCATCGAAAAACAGCGTGCCACCGCGTGCGGTCTCAATGATGCCCGGACGGTCGCGATCAGCGCCGGTAAACGATCCTCTCAGGGCTCCGAATACTTCAGACTCAAACAGGGTTCCGGATACGGCGCCGGAGTCCACCGCCACGAAAGGTTTGTTGGAACGGGCGCTATGATCGTGAATCGCTTTGGCTACAAGTTCCTTCCCCACACCGCTTTCGCCCAGGATGAGCACCGTGTCATCAGAACGTGCCGACCGTGCAATGCGTTTATAGACCTCGACCATAGGCCCGGAGAACCCGATCATGCCCCCGAATTGCTCCAGATCTTCCTCCGCTTCCGGTTCGGGTTGAGCTTGTCTGCTAAGCTCCGCGCGTTGGATCACCGCAAGCAGGTCTTTCAAGTCGAACGGCTTGGCGAGATAGTCAAAGGCGCCGCCCGTCTCCGCTTCTACGGTCGTGCGAACGGAACCGCGTGCCGTCATCAGAATGACAGGCGTGCCAGCAGCCTGTTGCTGCGCGTGCCGAAGGATGTCAAGACCGGTCAGGCGATCAATGTAGATATCGCTCAGAACGATCGCGAATCGGCGCGTGCTCAGCAGTTCAAGAGCATCCTCGCTGTCGTTGGCAACGGTGACGGAATAACCCTTCGAGGCGAGATAGTTAGACACCGTCGAAGTGATCGACTCGTCGTCATCGATGACTAGAACATCTGACTTGCTCATCCGTTACCCTCCCGGCAGGGCGATCGTAAATCTGGAACCTGTGTTGGGCGCGCTCTCAACGGTGATCTGCCCCCCGTGCTGTTGGACGATCTCCTTCACGAGGGCCAACCCAATCCCAGTGCCCTCTTCTGCGCTCTTTTCGTCTCTCTTCAAACGATAGAACTTTTCAAAGATTCTTTCCTGGTCGGCAGTCGCGATGCCGTACCCCTGATCCGCCACCGAGATTCGAACTTCCGAATCGGACTCCTCCACAAACAGCCTGATCGTGGTGTTCTTCGGGCTGTACTTCACGCCATTTGTTATCAGGTTGTAGATCGCGAACGACAGCAGGTCGGGGTCGGCGGACACTCGGACATCGGCGATCGCTGTATCGATTTGAATCCGTTTGCGGGCAGCGAAGAGTCGCCCTCGTTCCACGATCTCCTGGCAGAGCACACCAAGATCGACCTGCTGGTGTTGAAGGCTCAGTGAGCCCGAGGCCAGGCGTTCGACATTGAGGAACGTCTGAATCAACGCCGTGAGCCGCTTCGACTCCTTGTGGATGAGTCCCGCCATCTCGGTGCGCTGCTGTTCCGGCATGCCGCCCTCAGAGATCATCTCGCTGGATCCCTGGATGGCGGTGAGCGGAGTCTTGATCTCGTGCGCGATCGCCTGCACGCGGAAGGCGTATTCCTTCCGTTTCGTTGTCTCTCCGGCGAGCGCCCGGCTGAGCAATGCGTATTCGCTGATGCCGCCGATTCCGGAGGCCGCAAGGCACACCGCAAGAAATGACCCGAGCGGCAGGATGTATCCAGCGCGTATCGAGAGGAATCCGGCAGCTACAAGAACGAGCAGGACCGTTGTCAATGCCGTGAACAAACGCACCCCGCGAAACCATATGATCGCGGCGACACACAGTGCGATCAGCAGGAGACTGCCGACGAGTTCCCCCGCGACACCCAAGGGGACCAGGAACGTGCGGTCCAGAATCGTGCGGACCACGTTGGCGTGAATCTCGATTCCGCTCATTCCGATGCCGCTTGACAGCGGAGTGAATAGGCGATCGCCGCTTCCCTGGGCAGTCACTCCGACAATCACGATCTTGTCTCGGAACTGTGTGAGGTTTGCCGAACCGTCCAGCAGGTCTCCGAACCTCACCCGAGGGAACGTACCCTCCGGGCCGGCATAATTGATCATCATCAGGCGGCTTTCACTGTCAGTTGCCGGGATTCGGATCGAGCCCAACGACACGGCTTCGGCGGATTCAAGTGGCCTGTCCGCGCCGGTCGCGAGACGTACCGCCTCGAAACCGAGCGCCCAGAATCGCCGCGCGCTCCCGGCCTTCACGAGCAAAACGGAGCGCACGTCGCCATCTGCGTCTGGCGCCGCGTGCACATGGGCAGTGGAGCGGCCATGAGCCAATTCAGGCAGCGGCAGTATCCAGCGCGGATTCTCGCCGGCATCGCCTTCCAGGGCCGCAGCCAGGACAACATGGGGAAAGAGGCCAAGCGAGCGGGCCAGGCTGGTATCCTGCGACGGCTCGCCCGCCTCGCTAAGGAGCAAATCCAGCACGACGACGCGTGGATGCGCCTGCGCGAGCACTTCGAGTCCCTCGGCGAGTCTGGCACGGTTCAGGGGCAATGGTCCGTAGCGCGCAGCGGTTTGATCATCGATGGCTACCAACGCCACCGCTCCGGTTGCGGCTGTGGCCTGCGCTCCTCGTAGCCGGACGATGATGTCATTCCACTCCGCACTGACCTGCTGGATGAAGCCATTCCAGATGAGGAATGGCAATACCGCGACCACGATGAGCACGTAAAGCGCTCGGACGAGCCGTGCCTTCATCGTGATGGCCGTCATCAGAAGTTCCTGCTCCCAGTTACTGGCGCTTTGGGCACGTTACTGTGCCCGAAGCACTCACGCCACTCTTTCAATGATGATGCAAGCAACTGAAAACAGTGACATGCCGTTTGGCAGGGGAACTGCGATGTCTGCCTCTGGGAAGCGATTATCCAAATACGGAGGGACATATGTTCGCGTGCAATCGTCGAGGTTTCCTGAAAGCCGCCATCGGACTGCCGGCGGGCTACGGACTGGTCACTTCGTTGCGGGGCGCTGAACTGGCCACGAGCGCCGGCCTCGTGGAGGTGGATCTGGAAGCCCAACAGACGTGGATCAACGTCGCTGGGCAGTACGCCTATCTGTTCGGATTCAATGGTCAGGTTCCTGGGCCAACTATCGAGGCTCATCCGGGCGACCACGTTCGCATCCGCTTTCGGAACAGCCTGCCGGAGATGACCAATCTTCACTATCACGGCCTGCACGTGACGCCCAACGGAAACGGCGACAACAGTTTCCTTGAGGTCGGCTCGGGCGAGAGTCTGACCTACGAATTCGACCTTCCGACGGACCATCCGGGTGGCACCTTCTGGTATCACCCTCACATGCATGGCTCCGTCGCACGCCAGGTGTCGCGCGGGCTGGCGGGAGTCTTCATCGTACGAGGCGAATTGGACCAGATCCCGGAAATCGCGAAAGCGCCCGAGGCGATCCTCGTTTTGCAGGACTTCGCGCTCTCCAGCAGCGGGCTTCCAGTGGAACCCAGCCTGATGGCGCGAATGACCGGTCGTCAGGGCAACTTGGTCACCGCCAATGGTCAAACCAACCCTTCGATAGGCCTCGATCGTGATGGCTGGGTGCGCCTGCGCATCCTGAACGCCTCCAGTTCGCGTTTCTACCGGCTCCAATTGGAAGATCATCCCCTCTATTTGATTGCTACCGATGGCGGCGCGCTTCCATCGCCGGAACAGCGCGACGAGATCCTCCTCGCGCCAGGCGAACGCATTGAAGTGATGGTTCAAGGTGCGCGGCCCGGTGGAAGCTACCGGCTCGTGAGTTTGCCCTACAACCGGGGCGGCATGGGAATGGGGATGATGGGGGGCGCGTCGTCCGGTCCGGCAGTGCTGGCCACGTTGGTCTATCAGGGCCAGGCGGGTAGCACGTGGAGTCTGCCTCAGCGGCTCGTCAACATCGATCCACTGCCCGAACCTTCCGTGCGCCGCAGCTTCCAGCTTGGCCAAGGAATGGGCATGGGAATGGGAATGATGGGCGGTGGTGGCGCGACGTTCACAATCAATGGGCGCACTTTCAATCCAGGCCGAGTAGACACCCGAGTGGTTCTGAACTCCGTCGAGGAGTGGGACTTCATCAACCCGACGATGATGGATCACCCCATGCACGTCCACACCAATCCGTTTCAGGTTGTCGGTTCGGATGGAGCGCCACTTCGGGCGTGGAAGGACGTGGCCCTGGTGCCGGCCTTCAGCCGGGTGCGTGTACGAACCGCTTTTCGCGATTTCGCCGGCATGGCTCTGTACCACTGCCACATCCTCGACCATGAGGACCTCGGGATGATGGGTACACTGCAGATCCAAGGCTGATCTTTTCGGTCTGCTCAGTCGGCCCTCCTCGCGAACAGCGGCCTTCCCGCGTCGATGTCCGCCGCACGAACGACGATGGAATCGCCCTCAATTCGAAACGGGACTGGCACGGGCGTGCAATCCTTCTCGACGGGGAGAGTAGCGCCTTCTTCAAGAAGCGGCATCGGCTCGCCGCAATGACCACAGATGAGTTCGCCGTTGGACAGGCGGCTTGGGCGGGCCGCCCTGTTGCAACGACGGCAGGCAGCGAACGTAACTACAAGCCGATCATTGCCCCGCGCTTTCACGAAAACGCGAATCGGTTCGCCTCTCTCGTCCTCAACTCGATACAACCGCGCCTTGTCGGAACGGAGGTCGGCCAATGGGACACGCAGGTCCTGGCCAGCGCGAGCAGCGAACTCCTTAGCCGGGAGGATTTCGTGTTGGCTCAAATGCAACCACGTGCCCAGTCCGATAGCCGCCAGCAGAAACGTCGTGACCAGGAGCAACGATCGTCGCTCTTGCGGAGTCAAACGGCGTTCTTTTCCGCGCTTCATACTCCGGTGGCCTCTTCCTGAAAGGACTCCTCAGTTGCCTCGATCTCCACCACCGGTCGACCTTCATAGGCTCGCTTTGTCGAACAAGCTCCGATTGAGATCAAGACCTCGCGGATACGCCTCAACGTGCGATGCGCGGGAATGGAAACGGCTGGGGTGAGTCCCGCTGCCCGAAGTACTTGCGGCGCGAGAAGGCGCACCTCGCACTCCGGCCCGTGCTCGGAGAGGACCACGTGAAGCGGGAGGAAAACCGCCGCGCAGCCATCCGCGACAAGTGCTTCCAGAAGCTGGTATGGACATCCGACTCCGAGCACGGAAGACTTCGGCAAACTGACACCAGATGATCGCAAGATGCCGTCGGCCACATCGAAGTTGAAGGCCACCTGAAGGCCGTGTTCCTTTAACGCCGCTATGATGCGCTTCCGGGCTTGGTCGTAGGGCAGGTCCAGGACCAGGGTTTGGGTGCATTCGAGGTTCATTGACGTCCCCGGAATGCATCTATGCAATCCTCTCTCCAGAGGTGTGGAAGGCGATCTGGGGGCTGAATCTGGAGAGTTTAGGGCACCCAGTGTGCAGAATTGGCCAGCAGAGGGGAATTCCACGATCGCATGACAAGACACGAGGAGGCGGGGTTGGCGGCCCCGCCTCGAGAACGGTGGAGGGTTAGTACGACGCCGACAGGTCGGCGCATGGTCAGTTCAACTTGACGCTGAATTTGGTGGCGCCGGCGGGAGTGAAGGCATACAACGTCTTCTGGCCACTGGCAACCGAATCCTTGTCATCGACTCCCATCTCGAAGCCCGTCACGTAGACCACATAGCTGCCTGCATCATCGGCAATCTTCGGAGCTGAAAGAACGTTGGAATCAGTCGTGATCGTGGCGGTAATCGTCGCCGTGGTGGGGTACGCGGTCACGATGATCAATCGGGACTTGCCGGTCGAGGCCGTCGTTGTCCCAGGGTTCATCATCCCGCCGCCGGACTGGGTCTGGCCGTTCATCACGAAGTCCGAGGCAGTCATGAAGATCTTGCCGTCCTTGCCCAACACCGGCTCTGAGATCATGGTGCCCGTGATGGCGAGCTTCCAATTTGCTGACCCGCTCACCGGGCTCAGCGCTACCAGTTCGTACTGTGGAGTGCCTGTGCCGGGATTCATCATGCCCTGGTTGGTGGTCGACGTTGAAGCGAGACGCACGACGTAAACCGTGCCATCCGGTCCGACGGTCGGTCCGTCCATCATTTCGCGAGAACCCATGGCGCCGCTCATGCCCATTCCGCTGCCCATGCCTTGGCCTGAGTTCATGCCCGTTGTCCCTGGGGTTCCTGAGTTGCCCGGCCCCATCATGCCGCCGCCGGTACCGTTACCCATTCCTCCGCCCATCTGCGCGAAAGTGAGGGTCGGGAGTGCCAGCGCAAGCAACGCCGCGCGAGAAAAGAGTCTGTTCATCTTAATAGCTCCTAAAAATGAAGTTCGATCTGACACGGCTCTTGTAGTGCAAGCATCGTGCCACCAGGAGTCCACGCAGATTCAATGACTTGAGACGCCCCATGGATTGCCTGCCGATCATAGAGGGCACAACGGCGTGCCCGCACCGCTCCGGCGGCTACCGCAAGACACCGACGTGTCTACAATGGAGGAAACAGCCGCACTGGGTACACGATGCTACTCTTCACTCTCCTCCTCTCGGCGCAGTTTGCGCCACAGTCCGCCGACCTGCCGAATCGCCAGCCGCAACTGGCTACCGATGGAACCCGCCTGGTGCTGACCTACGGTGCCGGCAATAGTGTTTTCTTCGCTGGGTCCACAGATGCCGGCAGGAGTTGGAGCAAGCCGGCGGTCGTCTCCTCTCAGGGCAAACTCTCGCTCGGCATGAGAAGAGGACCGAGGATCGCCATGACGCCGGAGGCTATTGTCATCTCAGCCGTGGTAGGTGAGAAGGGCCGCGGCGCTGATGGTGATCTCGTCGCGTGGCGTTCTGTCGACGGCGGGAAGACTTGGTCCGCCGGCAAGGCGATCAATGATGTCTCGTCCTCGGCGCGCGAGGGACTCCACACCATGGGTGCTGGCGGCAAGGGCATTCTGTTCGCCTCATGGCTCGATCTGCGCGGGAAAGGCACCCGGTTGTATGGTTCGACATCAAATAACGGGGGCGCGACCTGGTCGCCGAATACCCTTGTGTACGAATCTCCGTCTGGATCGGTGTGCGAGTGCTGCCATCCAACGGCGGCCGTCGATGCACAGGGCCGGATCTTCGTCATGTTTCGGAACTCGATTGACGGGAATCGCGATATGTACCTGGTCCGCTCCGATGATGGAGGCAAGACTTTCGGCGCAGCGGCCAAGCTCGGCGCTGGCACGTGGAAGTTGAACGCCTGTCCCATGGATGGCGGAGCGCTTCAGGTTGGCGCGGACGGCAAGCCCCTCACGATCTGGCGGCGCGAGGGAGAGGTCTATCTTTCCACGAGTGCGCATCCAGAACAGATCATCGGTCCGGGCCGCCAACCCGTCGTGGCAGCGATGCCGGGAGGGCCCATCCTCGCTTGGACGGAGGGTAAGCTCTTGAAGGTGAAAGCGCCAGGTCACAAGGACGCTGCCACTTTGGACAATGATGCTGCCTTCCCGAGCATTGTGGCTCTGCCTGGCGCAGGGGCGGCGTTGGCCTGGGAGCGGAGCGGCACGATCATTGTCAAAGCGCTGGACTAAATCGAGACTCGTTGCCGCCGTTTGGAATCTCGCTGACGTATTTCGGTGAGTTCGAGATGTCCGCGTCAGGGCGGAGCGGTTTGTTAAGAGGGACAGGTCGGGCAGGCGGTCACCCCGCGCAGCAGGAAAGTTTCTTGACATCCTTCTTGAAGGCTTGCGCGGCGAGCTTGATCCCTTCGACGGCGGTGAGGTAGGGGAAGATGGTATCGGCAAGGTTCTCGGTTGACAGTTCTACCTTCAGGGCCATGACGATAGTCTGGATGCTGTCGCCGGCCTCGGGCGCGAGAATGCTTGCGCCCAGCAGTTTGCCGGTCTTCCGTTCGGCGATGAGCTTTATCAGGCCGCGCGTATCGCGGGCTGCGATGTGGCGTGGGACGTAGTCGAGCGTGATGGTGCTGGTGATGACATCATAGCCCTCGGCTTTTGCCTCAACTTCGGTCAACCCGGCGGCAGCCATCTGGGGATCGGTGAAGACGACCCATGGCATTGCATCATTGCTGTACCGGTGCGTATTGCCGTTCAGGGCATTGTGCGCCGCAAGTTTTCCGCCGTAGGCAGCCATATACACGAACATGTCCTGTCCGGTCACGTCGCCCACGGCATAAATGTCCGGGTGGCTGGTTTGCATGTAGGCGTTGACGCCAACGCCGCCTTTGCGGTTCAGGGCGATACCAGCCTTTTCAAGATGAAGGTTCCCGGTATTCGGATTGCGGCCGGTGGCAGCGAGAACCTGGTCGGCCTCGATAACCCGCTCGCCTTCCGACGTGTGACAAGTGAGCGCGATGCCGTTGGCGCTCCTCCCGATCTTCTGGTATCCAAGGCCCTGGCATATGGTGATGTCTTCTTGGCGTAGGTACCCGGCCAGCGCTTCGCTGACCTCGGGCTCAGCCGCGGGCAGAAGCCGCCTGCGGCAGCAGATCGTGACCCTGACGCCGGCACGCGCAAACATCTGACCCAACTCGCATCCGATAATCCCGCCGCCGATGACGAGAAGCGACTGCGGTAACGTCTCCAACTCAAGCGCCTTGGTGCTGTCCAGCAACGGCACGCTTTGAATGCCATTAATGGGCGGCAACGCAGGGGAAGACCCGGTCGCCAGAATCACCTTCTTCGGGTGATACAGCCACCCAGCAGCTTCCACTTCTGTGCTCTTACCTGTGAACTGCGCCCAGCCCTTGACGTAGGTAACATTCGAATACTGCGGAAGGAGGTCTTCGTATTTGGCCTTGCGGAGGTCCTGGACCAAGGTCTGTTTCTGCTGTACAAGGGCCTTCCAGTTAAAGACGCCCGCAGCGCTGTTCACGCCGTCAAAGCGGTTCGCGATCTTGCCGTCATGAACCGCCTGCATGGCGCGGATCAGCGCCTTCGAGGGGATACAGCCAATATTGACGCACGTGCCGCCGATGACGCCTTCTCCGACCATCACTACTCGCGCGCCGCTCTCCGCTGCCGCGATGGCAGCGGCAAACGCCGCCGAACCGACGCCGATGATGAGAACATCGGGTTGCCTGTCGTTCTTCACCGGAGAATTGACATTCTTCGGAGCACTCTCAGCAATACAGCACTCATGCACCATACCGTACACTCCCGGATCGTCGGTTATTCGGCTTATCGCTCCTCGGTCGAAGGAAATCCGGCATTCTTAGTGGCCTCCTTCAGCTTATCGACGTTCGTTTTCGTGTCGTCGTAGGTGATGACAGCTTTTTTCTTTTCGAAACTGACCTCGGCTTTCTCGACGCCGTGAACTTTGGTGAGTGCTGTTTTCACGGTGATGAGGCAGGCGGCGCAAGTCATGCCCGACACGGTAAGCGTGACGGTCTTTATCGCGGCCAGAGCAGGCATGGTGGAAACGGCGAGTGCGAGGAGCACGGCCGGAAAGGTGGCGATTATCCGAACAAGTCTGCGCATAGCGGAGTCGAGTCTCCTTTTTAATAGAAGAGCGGCAGGACGTGGGGGAAGGCCAGCGCGATCACAACCAGGGCCGCCACCGCCCAGAAGATCAACTTGTACGTCGTCTGAACCTGCGTGACGGCGCAGACCTCGCCCGGCCTGCAAACGTGCGCGCGCCGGAATATGCGCAGGTAGGCGAAGGTGAGGGCGATGAGCGCCGCGGCGATGAAGAGCGGGCGGTATGGTTCGAGCGCCGTCAGGTTGCCAATCCACGCGCCGCTGGTACCCAGCAACACCAGGACCAGGGGTCCGAGGCAGCAGGTAGAAGCGAGGATGGCCGCCAAGCCACCGAGAAATAGGGCGGTCCGGCTGCTTGTCGGCGCGGAAGCCACCCTTAGCTGTCCTTCCGTCAACGATTTGCTCATGTACGTCTTTCCTCTTTGGCCTTCCTAATTCCAGTCTAAATTCCGTACTATGGTACGGAGTCAAGAGGATTCTTCATGACTAGAGATCTGACCATCGGGCGGATGGCGCGACTGGCTGGCGTAAACGTGGAGACGGTCCGCTACTACCAGAGGCGCGGCCTGCTCGAAGAGCCGAAGAAGCCCCTCGACGGCTACCGGCGGTACCCGTCGGAAATGGTCAAGCACATCCGCTTTATCAAGCGCGCGCAGGCGCTCGGTTTCACACTGGAGGAAATCTCCGGGCTGCTGCGGCTGGAAAACTCTTGCGCCTGCGCGGAAACTCGCGCCCTGGCCGCGCACAGGATCGAGTTGATTGACCGAAAGTTGAAGGACCTGAGCGCGATGCGGAAATCTCTGGCGTCTCTCATCCGGCAGTGCGACGCAGGGGAGCCCGCGCAGGGCTGTCCGATCATCCACACACTTGTGCGAGACTAGCCCGAAGATCCTCTCGTGTCAGGAACTTCGGACTAGCGGGCCATCAGGCCGGAAACGTGCTTACGCGGAGATGCGGAGAGCTATGATCCAGCGCTCAACGCCAACTTGTCCTAGCGGCTTGATCGCTTCCCACGACAGCAACTGGAATTGGTCACCCTTGTCCGGAACGGCAGTACTCAGACCGTGCTTCCACCACGCCAGGCGTTGGTTCGAGTTCTCCGTCACGAAGATAGAGGACGCGGCGGGCCAGCGCGGCATTGGCAGGGTTGTGCGTGACCATGAAGATGGTCTGGCCTCGCGCACTCAGATCCAGAAGGACCTTCATGATCTCATCGCCGGTTTTGGTGTCCAGAGTTCCCGTAGGTTCGTCGGCGAGAACAAGAGGCGGCTCATTCGCCAGCGCTCGGGCGATGGCAAGCCTTCCTTGCTCTCCACCGGAAAGCTGATTGGGCATGCGCGACCACTTCTTGGCGAGACCGACCTTTTCCAGCACTTCGAGTGCTCTCCGCCGCTTTTCGATGGCCGCCAGCGGAAGCGTCGCCAGCGGAAGCATCACGTTTTCGATGGCATTCAAGTACGGCATCAGATGGTGCTGCTGAAACACGAATCCGAGGTACTGCGCGCGGAAATCCGCACGCCGCTCATCGGAGAGGGCATACACGTCTATTCCATCGATGACGAGCCGCCCTTGTGATGGATGGTTCATTGCGCCGAGGATCGTCAAGAGAGTGCTCTTGCCGGAACCAGACGGCCCCATCAAACAGACGAACTCCCCTTCGCCGATCTCCGCACTGACGTCACGCAGGACGGGCACCCCGATTCTGGAACCCTGGTCGTTGTACGTCTTGCTGATGTTCTCGACAGCCACGAAAGCCATTGATTGCTCCCTCACACGTATCGCACTGCTTCAGAAGGGTCCAGGCGCGAAGCGCGAATCACCGGGTAGACGCTACTCACGATGCCGGTGAGCATCGCGATTGCGATCGCCAATACCGCCAGCGACACACGCAATTCGATTTGCGCTCCGGCCTCGGTGAAATATGGCAGTGCCAACCGGCTGGCCAACAAACCTGCGAGCCAGCCCACGATGCCTCCAGCGGCACTGATGATCACAACTTCGATCATGAGGCCCTTGATGATGTGCGTGCGGCGGAAACCGATCGCCCGAAGCACGCCGATCTCTTTGGTCCGCTCGACGACCGCGCTCATCATTGTCGTGAAGACCATCAACGCGCCGATAGCGAGGACCACTGCCGACACAACCAAGGAGAATCGTGACAGCCGGTCCACCGCTTCGGCGCGCGCCCGCACCGACTGTTGAATTGCCGAAACGTTCGCGTGCGGGAGTTCCTTCCGGATCTGGGTGACAATATCCTCGACGGGGCAGTCTTTGCAGAGCGCGCTCACTTCGATAACGCTCAGTTGACCTGGCCGGCCTAGCAGATGCTGTACTTGGCTGAGTTGGGCGAACACCATGCGGTCTTCAGGCCCGCCAGTTTGACCGATGACACCCGCGATTCGATGTTCGCGGCTCCCGATGGTGACCCGCTCCTTCGTGATGCGGAACTCTTCCGGTGCGGCGGAATGATGGGCCGAGCTTTTGTCGGCGTCGGCGGAGGTCCCTGGAAATGGCTCGATTGCGGACACGGCGCGGGCTACGTCGTATCCAAGTAGGACGTCAGTGGCCGATTCGGGCGCCCGGCCTACGAGGCGCCACCACTTCTTGAGCCGTAGTTCACTGGCGAAGTCGACACCTGCGACGAGTGTTCGCCGGCCATCCACATCGACCGTGCCTAGCAGCTTCGGCGCCACTACGCTCAACCGCTTGCGATAGGGAATCCGTCGAACGCCCGCGGCATCGTCATTCGAGAGCTGATGCTGATCGAAGGACACACCTGCGACTGAGACGCCGCCGTAGTCTAGAGCAAGGCTGTCGGAATGGGGCGTCACAACGATGTTGGCTCCGAATCGGTCCATCTGCGAGCCGATCTCTTCCCGCAGGGAACCACTGAGACTCAACAGGGCTACTGCTGTTCCGATGCCGATGCCTATCCCGGACACAAGGAAGAATGCCTTCCCCTTCCTGCGCCGCAGGTTCGCAAAAGCGATTGTGCTGATCCGCATAGTCAGTTGTCATCCCGTTGGCTAGAAATAGGACTTGCCGGCCTGAAGATCGCTGGCCGTAATGACAAGGTGGCCATCGGCGACCGCGCGAGTCAAAGGCACCGGATTGCACCCGCCGGACACTTCATTGATCTTTGCTGAGTGGAAGCGCCGCCCGCATTTGCGGCAGATCATGTCGTCTCCATCCTGTACATAGCCCTTCCTGGCCGCCCAGCACTCATCGCACGCGTCCAACGCCGCCCGATAGACGCCGTCGGAGCTTTTCATTGCGAAGAATCGAATGCTCTTGTTGTCCGCCGTCTTGTACTCAAAGAACTTTGCTTTGCCCCCATCGAGATCGGCAAGCGGGATCCTTACTGCCGCCGGCCCAGGCGCAGCGCTGATCGGTTTCGCCTGCGTGGCTTGTCCATTCAAATTGCCGCCGACGAAGTACCCTCCGACGCCAAGGGCGGCTACGATCAGCCCGAGTAGGACTCTCTTGCGTCTGGTGTCGGCTCGTCGCGAGCCCGAAAACTCAGCACGTTTTTGTTCCCGTATGGATTGTGGACTTGCTTGTTGGTGCTTGGACATAGTCTCTTTCACGCCTCCTAGTGAGAGTGTCCGCTGTGCCCTGATGGCATGGTCATCTGGGCGGGAGCAGCCGGAGAAGGTAGCTGAATCTCGCGCGCGATGATCTCGCCGTTCGGTTGCGGGGTCCCCACAACGGTCACCTTCGCGCCTTGCTTCAGAGCCGCGGTCGGCAATTCCGCCTTCCCCATGGTGATTCGTGACTCTTTCGTCAGCAGGACCGTGACAGCGCCCTTCTTCGTTTTGAGCTGCAGACGATCCTCCCCGACCGAGAGGATCTCGCCCTTGGACTTTTCCTCCTTCGGTTTGCGAGCGTCTGAGGCCAGGACCGCTGCGGGGAGCAGTAGGGCGGCCAGGGACAAAACGGCTAAGTATCTTCGTTGCATTGTGCTATTTCCTTTCTGATTGGTGACTCTCGTGAGGCTGTCCAACCAGCGCGTCGAGAACCTTCTGAACTTCGCTGACGTCGATGGTCTCGACGAACGACTTGCCAGCCACTACAACGGTTGGTGTCCTGCGGATGCCCGCCGCGACACCCTCTCGAAACTCCGCGTCGACTGCGCGGTTGTAGGAATCATTCATTAGGGCGGCCAGCGCTTTCTCAGAATCAAGGCGTTTGTCGCGGCAGAATGCGCTCAATTCGGCGCGGAAGCCGCGGGCGTTGATCTCGCTGATCCGCCCTTGAACCCGCCGGCGGAATTCTGCAGCGGCTCCGGGGTCCAGGTCGTGAAGATACCTAGCTGCAACAGCCGCCTCCTTGGCCCACGAGTGTTTGGGGAGTGGGAAGTCACGATGCTCAAACGCCACCACTGCGCCGTAGCGTGGAAGCAACGTCTCGTCCAGCGCTTTCCGGAATACGGCGCAATCCGGACATTGGAGATCCTCGTAGATGATCACGCGGATTCGGCTCGCTGCGTTCCCCTCCACGTGGCGCTGGGGCTTAGGCGTCCTAGCCCTTTCTCCAGAAGCGAGATTGGCAGGACTAGTCAACTCCAGGACACAACAATCCTCCTTGGGAGCAGGTTTGGATTGTAGCGGGGACTGCTCTGATGGTTGTTTCTGCTCCGCCTTGGCGAGTGGCCAAAGGGATAGCATCACGAGGACCACCGGAAAGCGGCGAAAGCTCATCGCGCCTCCGTAAAGGCGCCGAGGCGCAGCGCGCTGATACTCCGGGCCGGGGGGCGTTGGGTTGACGGTCGGCTTCCGTCCTGTCTCAGTGGCGGATCCTTGAGCAACTCAACGATCTTCGCCCTGAAGTTCGCCTCTTCGTTCTGAAAGAACGGGGCGTCACCCTCAAACTGATCTCGAATTCTGCCCCGCCGGTCGACGAAGACCATGATCGGCACCGAATGCCGCATCACGGTTGACAACTGGGCGAACTCATAGACCCGCTCTCTCGGAATGGCCGCGACGGGGTGGGTCACGCCATGTTCGGAGACAAACCTTGGCGCCGCGGCGACTGCATCGTCGTTGAACGGGAGCGAAATGGCCTGGAAGCCCTTGGGGCCATACTCGCGTTGCAGCCGGCTCATGAGCTTTGCCGTGTTCTGGCAGTGCGGACACGTCGTGAGCATGAACTCGAGTGCGACAATCTTGCCACGCAGCGCGCTTAGCCGGAACGGTTTGCCGGCCGCGTCGGCAAGTGAGAGTTCGGGTGCCTCTCTGGTTGCCTCAGCACCACTGAGCACCGATGCGGCGAATGGAATGGAAACGAGGAATTGTTGGCGAGTCATCAAGCGCCTCTCCCATCTGAGATCAATGTTTATGTCCACCCGACGCCGGGGCGCTACCCATCGGGGCTCTGTCAGATTGGCCACCGGTTCGGATCTCGCGGGCTTTGATCTGAGTAGAGCCAAGCCGAACGCCCTGCACTACGATTCGGTCTCCGGCCCGCAGCGCCGACGCATCGACCTCGGCACCGCTCTGGAGGATTCGGGTCCGCTCCGAAACTAGCAGCGACTCGGAGCGGCGACCGACCGAGATGTCAATTTGACCTTGCTGTACCGACTCGACCGTACCCTCGATCCGGACCGACTTCTTGCCGCGAGGCTCGCAAGCCAGCGCTGGTTCTTGAAACGTTAGGATCGCAGCGGCGAAAAGGAGAATGGCTGAACGCATCATACATATACTCCAAAGTGCAGTCGTTCTCCTCCGTTCAAAGGGCCAGGCGGCCGGTTCGGAGGTTACCGGCCACCTGGCAAAGCTCCGGCGACGTAAGAGTACGAAGCCAGAGCGAGGGAAGATGCATCGGACTGGAGGAGTGGTATCCGATCTGGCATCTTTGCCTCTTCTCCCGTACGGAAATGAGTTTGCACGTCGGCGCCCAATCGAAGTTGCCCGGTGGGATTTCGGGGGCGACGATCTTATATCGTGCGATGTCAACTAGTTGCGAGGCATACGACCACTCCATGTCGCATTAACGGGCGGAGTTTGAACGCGTTGTGCCCGACGACTGTTCCTGGCAGTACACCGATTGCGCAATTTTGGACAGTTCAATCTGGAATCAAGACTCGATTGTTATGGTTCTCGCGGCCAGTTCGACAAGTTCCAAGTTCGCCCGAGGTGCACGGATGTTCTCTGACCGTCGCGACCCAACTCGCCGGCCGGCGACGGCCCGTGATTGGGCGAGTGGCCTTCACTTGGCCCACGTCGACCCACTCGGCGAGTTGTGGTATCAGTCCTGCTGGAAGAACCAGCGGTGCGCGTATCGTTCCTATTCCCGATCTTCGCAGTGACCACGCTCACTCTGCTTGCGCAGCCGGTGAGGAGCCCGCGTGGCGCGAAACGAGATTCTCCCGAGGCGACAATTCGCGTCACAGCCGACCTTGTGCTTGTTCCTGTTACCGTCACTGAGAACTCTGGCAAACCTGTCCTCGGTCTTGATAAGAGAGACTTCGTCCTGACGGACGAAAAGGCTCTTCAGGAGATCGTGTCGTTCTCACACGAGAATGCCTCAGTATCCATCGGCATCGTGTTCGACCTCAGCGGGAGCATGACGAACAAGATTGCGAAGGCGCGATCGGCAGTTCGAGAGTTCCTGCGGTACATCGAGGTGCAGGATGAGGTCTTCCTGGTGACGTTTAGCGATCGAGCCCAACAGCGGACCGAATTCGCCTCCGACGATACCGCCATCCTCAATGAACTTCTCTTTGCGCAGCCTAACGGCAGCACGGCTCTACTCGATGCCGTGGCTATTGCAGTTCGCGCGATGCGAAAGGCACGGAATGATCGCAGGGTGTTGCTTGTGGTCTCTGATGGAGAGGACAATCACAGCCGCTTTTCCGAACGCGAACTGCGGCGAGTCGTTGAAGAAACGGAGATTCAGATTCACGCACTGGGAATCCATGACCGCGGGCCAGGCATGCGGGACACATGGGGACCTCAGATTCTTGAGGACCTCGCGAAGATGACCGGAGGAGAGCACCACATGGTTGGTGACGCCGGCGAGTTGCCTGGCTTGGCTGCGACAATGGGATTGTCGTTGCATGACAGGTATCTGCTGGGCTACCGTCCAACGCCGCCGGCAGTGCCGGGAAAATGGCGGAGAATCCGGGTGAAGCTGCCAGCGGCTCCACGGTCCTATCAGATCTACGCTCGTACCGGCTATCGAGTGCCGTGAGGAGCTTCGGCAACATCGACCTTGACGTCCGGCAACTCCGGCGAACCCGGAGCCGGTCGAATCGACTGCAGGTTGAGTTCACGCTGAAACTCCTGCTCGAACAACACAGGGATCTCGTCCAGTAGCTTGGCTGCGAGGTCGAGGCGCGCCCGGTTCGCGTCGTCAACGCAGACTTCGCAGCTGCCCACGTTGCGTTCGGACGCGCGTATGAGATCTGCGGCCGCCACCGCCTTTCTCACCAGTGACTGTCCCAAGAGGGCCATTCCCGACAGCTTCGAAGTCGCAGCAAACTGATGCACTGTCATAGTGAGTTGCCCGCCGAGATCGTTGAACGCCGCCGTCAATTCGCCGATCTCGTCTCTGCTGCGAACCGGGACTGGGGTGTGCCAGTTTCCGCGCCTCATGTAGTTGATGTGGCGCAGCAATTCAGTCAACGGCCCCAACACGGTTCGACTCCAGACCATGTTCAGCGCCACGACCAGAGCCGTTACGGTCAGAATTCCGTGGATTAGGTGCAATGTCGCGAGTCGCGAAAGGAGAACTTGACCACCCTGCCGCAGTTCCGCCAATGCCAGCCCATGGTTCATCTCGGTTGCCATATTAGTCTCGTGGGCATTCAGGAACAGGCTCGTTTGCCGGAAGCCGATCCATTCGGCAGTTCCAAGGACCCCGAGGACAACCAGGGAACTTGCGAGTAGCACTTTTGTCTTGAGCTTCATCGTGAAAAGTAATGCAGCAACTTGCGTGCCGAAGTTGTCGTTGAGTCGTTGAGTCGCGACACGGGGAGCAAAGGGAGTGTCGGTTTAGATGGTCCGCCTCAGCCGGTACCTATTCAGTCATCCTTCCGGAGGTTGAACTTCTCCATGCGGTAGATCAGCATCTTGCGGCTGATGTCAAGGCATTCGGCCGCCTTGGTCTGGTTCCAGTTGAAGCGCTGGAGCGCACGGAGAACAAGTTCTCGCTCGACAGCCTCGATGCTGATTCCTTGGGGTGGCAACTCCAGACGGATGGCCTCCATTGCCGGCCGCTCCCGCACAAGGAAGTCGGGCAGGTCGGTCACAGTCACCTCGTCCCCGGGCGACAGAACTACGAAGCGCTCGACGACGTTCTCCAGTTCGCGCACATTGCCGGGCCATCGATACGTGGAGAAATACGGAAGCAATGACGGGGGTAGTTTCAATCCAGGCCGATTGAGGCGCTCCTTGAATTTCGCGAAGAAGATGGCGACCAGCTCTGCGATGTCGTCGGGGCGCTCCCTAAGCGGAGGTAGCGTCAAAGGGATCACGTTGAGCCGATAATAGAGGTCTTCGCGAAACGTACCGTCCTCGACCATGGCCTGAAGATTCCGATGGGTAGCCGCGATGATGCGGACATTGACCTTGGTCGGAGCCGCCGCCCCGATCTTCTCGATCTCTCGCTCCTGGATCAGCCGGAGGAGCTTCACCTGCAGTTCCAGGGGCATCTCGCCGATTTCATCGAGGAAGAGAGAGCCCTGATCGGCCATCTCGATCTTGCCCTGTTTGTTGGCCAGCGCCCCGGTGAATGAGCCCTTGGTGTGTCCGAACAGTTCAGATTCCAGTAGTTCCTTGGGGATCGCACCGCAATTGATCACGATGATGGGCCGCTCACGACGGGGGCTGTTGAAATGGATGGCCTTCGCCAGGAGTTCCTTGCCGGTGCCCGTCTCGCCACGGATCATGACGGTGGAGTCGCTCTGGGCAGCGCGCGAGGCGTTGTCCAAGGTCGTCAGGAGGCTTTTGGACTGGCCAACGATATTTTCGAATCCGAACTTGCGGTCGATTGCGGAGCGGAGGTTTCTGACTTCTTCCTGGAGCCGATGATGCTCCAAGGCCCTGGAAACGATCAGCTTTAAGGCGTCGGAATTGACCGGCTTGATGATGTAGTCGTACGCCCCCAGGCGCATCGCCTCCACCGCGCTTTCAATGGTGCCGTACGCCGTCACGACTACGACGATGATCTCGGGGTACTCCTCCTTGACTTTCCGCAGCAGGTCGATGCCCGACATTCCTGGCATTTTGAGATCCGTGAGAACGAGGTCCTGGGGATGCTTGGAAAGGACGTCCAGAGCCTGCGAAGCATCGCTCGCGGTCAAGGCCTCGTAGCCCGCCTGCTGCAACTTCAACTGAGTGACCCGGCGGAGGTTCTCCTCGTCGTCCACGACCAGAATTCGTTTGCCAATCATGCCAGATCACCTCGCGATTGCGGAAAGAACAGATTGAATGTTGTACCCTTATCCGGGTTCCTGCTCACCATGATGGTCCCTCCATGCTGTGTGACGATCTGGTGAGCCACCGAAAGCCCAAGGCCGGTCCCCGTGTCCTTTGTCGTAAAGAACGGGTCGAAGATCTTGTCCAGGTTCTCCTCGGGAATTCCCGCCCCCTGGTCTTTGATCTGGATCATGATGCCATCCTCGTCTTGACGTGCCGTCAGCCAGACATCGCCACCTTCTGGCATCGCCTGGGCGGCGTTGAGAGTCAGGTTGAGCATCACCTGAGTCAATTGCTCCTGATCCCCAACGAGTCGAAGGATCTCGCGCGGCGTCTCCTTGTGGAACCGGATGCCTTTCCCTGCGGAGTGGCTCACCAGATCGATGACCGAGTCCATCACCCGGCAGAGTTCCACTTCGCGCCACTCGGGGCGGCGGGGCCGCGCGAAGTCCAGCAGACCCGTCAGAAGCCGGTTCAGGCGAGAACACTCCTGCCGGATGATGCTCACCGTCTCCTTCCGCAACTCGGGCCGCTCGTCAGCCACGTCCAGCACCTCGGCGGCGCCGTCGATGCTCGCCAGAGGATTTCGGATCTCATGCGCTAAACCTGCCGCCAGTTGGCCTATCGCTGAGAGGCGGTCGGCCCGCTTGACCTGTTCAAAAGTGTCCTGGAGTTCCCGGTACACCTGACTCAGTTTTCGCGCCGTGATCTGAAGCTCGTTGCGTCGTTTCCGCTCCCGATCCGAAAGCACCCCGGTCACAATGCCGACCGCGAGGAACATGAAGATCTCCGCGTACTGTTCCATCGCGTAGTGTTGTTCGTGGCCCCACATCATGACGATGTGTGGGATGTAGAGGAGGGCTGCGGCGACGGCCGCCGCCAGGCCGCCGATCCATCCAAAAGCGATTGCTGCGTAGACGACCGGAAGGTAGTAGAGCCGCTGAAAGATGCCGTGCCAGAGCCTCATGTCGCGAGGCGTGAGGTAGTGGCCCGCGCTGGTCAGCGCGATCCCTGCGAGTACTAGGGCAATGGCCCGCCAATTCAATGTCGGACGTTCGCTATCCATACTCCGCGTCACCTCATCCAGCGCATCGGCATCAACGCGAGAGCGAGAAAGGGGCGAGTGCGATCTTGGCCGCTCGTTTGGTTGTGTCGCCATATGCGTTTAGTTCATTCTCCATCGTGGAGCCTTCCCCGAGGAACTGCGCCGCCAGAACAGCTGGTACATAGGCTTGGGTTTCGCGCGGCAGCACGCCGAGTGCTGCGAGGCGCCAGAAGTCGCGATCCTGCACTCGCTCAATGGCGTTTCGAACCCTCGCCTCGCCAGCGTTGTAGGCAGCCAGCGTGAGTGCCCAGTCTCCAAACCGGCCATAGAGAAACTTGAGGTAGCGTGCCGCTGCCCTCGTGGACCTCTCCGGGTCCGTTCGCTCGTCCCGCGGGGAGACGGTGAGCCCAAACGTCGCGGCCGTTTCCGGCATCAGTTGCCAGATCCCGCGCGCGTTCTTGGGCGATCTCGCGCCCGGGTCGTAACCACTTTCAACAAGTCCGATCCACATCATTTCCGGCGGAAGCCCCTCCTCTTGAAGCACCCGGGCGATCATCGAACGGTACGCCTGGAGCCGATTCACTGACGCCCGGTAGTGATTTGCACCCGAGCCTCGAAAATAGCGGACGAAGCCATCGACGTCGGGACGAAGTTCCCGATTGCCAGTCGTCGACGTGGGAGCGCCTCGATCCGGAATAGCCAGAATTCGCGGACTAGTCCTATCCCTGGACCTTTGCTCCTGCTCGGCGCGGTCGAGCACTTCATTTAGCACGTGTTCCCATCGAGGGATGCCCTCCACGCCCAACAGCGTCGGCGCTGAAAGCGTAGTGAGGAGCCACAACGCCGGCGCAAGGCGGCCAAGGAAGATGCTCTTCGAATTCATCAATACTCCAAGCAGTTGGATCAGCACTTCCACCGCCACTCTTTGTCCAGATCGCTAACCGGCATAGTTCCATACGCTTACGCCTAGTCACACCGGCGGTGGCCGCCGTTTTCGACTGTCCAGTGCCGAATATTGTCCAACTGGAGTCCGAGAATCTCCAATTCGGGCCGGCCAAATGCGATCAACGGCGCTCCGCGCCGACCGATAAGAGCTTGCAGGTGAACAGGTTGGCCCACCCCTCACCGAATTGGAACCGATCGTGCCTTTAGATGGCGAGTGGCAACCAGGAAGGACAACACGGTGAGATCACCTCTAGTGAGCCGGGCGCTTCTGCTCGTGCCATTCCTCGCCTCCGGGCTCTGGGCGCAGTCAGATCGGACGGATCTCAAGGATCTCCTGGCCGAAGCCCTGAGCAACAACCCGGAGATCGTAGCGGCGCAAAAGCGCTATGAGGCTTCGCGACAGAGGCCGAGTCAGGTGAGCAGTCTTCCCGATCCGATGTTCTCGCCAGGATACAACAGCAGTGGCAGACCCTGGCCTGGCGCTGGGCTGGGCACCGAGGTCACCAGCAACATTGGTGTGATGATCTCGCAAGAGATCCCTTTCCCAGGCAAGCGGAAGCTGGCCGGGGATATGGCCGTTAAGGAATCAGAGGCGGAGTGGCAACTGTATGAGCAAACGAAGCTCAGCGTCGTTTCGCGCATCAAGCAGGCGTACTATCGCAGGGCCTATGCGTTCGCCGCCGCTGACGTCTTGACTAAGAACCTCGACTTGCTTCGGAAGTTCTTGAAGATCACCGAGGCCCGGTACTCGGTGGGGAAGGCAGCGCAGCAGGATATCTTCAAGGCGCAGACGCAAATCTCAATCCTCGAAACCAAACGGGTGCAGCTCGAGCGTGAGAAACGAGCCCGAGCGGCGGAGATCAACAGCTTAGTGAACCGAGCACCCGGGTCGCCCTTTGGCCGGCCGGCAGATCTTCGAGTGTTCGATTTGCCCGCCGGACTCCAGGACCTTTACACCTCGGCGAGGGAGAATTCTCCGATGCTGCGCCGCGACGAGAAGATGATCCAGCGTTCTGAGTTGGCGGTCAACATGGCGCGCAAAGAATACTATCCGGACTTCACCCTGAACGGTGGCTACTACAACATGGGCGGCATGGCCCCGATGTACATGTTCCGGGCAGATTTCAAGATTCCGCTCTATTATTTCCGCAAACAACGCGCTGCCGTAACAGAACAATCCCAAACGCTGGCGCAGTCTCGAAAGACGTACGAAGCCACCAATCAAGGAATCCACTACCGGATCCAGGATGACTATTCGATGGCGGAGACGGCGTCGCAACTCGTGAAGCTCTATGACAAGGCTGTGATTCCGCAAGCCAGTATGGCCTTGGAATCTTCCCTGTCCTCATACGAGACCGGAACGGTCGACTTCCTGACCGTCTTCATGAACTACACCACGGTTGTTGAGTACCAGATGAACTACTACGACGAACTCCAGAACTTCTATCTCGCGCTCGCCCGACTCGAAGAGATGACGGGGCGTCCGCTGGTCCAATGAGGAACGACAACATGAAAACTCTTCGCCTTTTTCTCTTCATTGGGTTGGTCGCCATCGGGTTTGTCGGCGGCTTCGGGTACGGCCGATGGTATGGACCGCACAGTCACACGGAATCCACGACGACGAAGCCCAAGGGCTATCACTGCCCGATGCATCCGAACTATCACTCCGACAAGCCCGGTGACTGCCCCATCTGCGGCATGAAGCTGGTGCCGGATGACGACTCATCACATCCAGCCGGCGCGCAAGCCCAGAAGCCGGCCGGCAAGATCCTCTACTACAGCGACCCGAAGGCTCCCAACTTCAAGTCGGATAAACCGGGCGTCAATCCGGAGACGGGCAGCGACCTCGTGCCGGTTTACGAGAACGATCCGGCGGCAATGCCGATGGGCACGATTCGCGTCAGCCCGGAAAAGCAGCAGATGATCGGCGTGAAGTTCGGAGAGGTGACTCCGAGCTCAGGGGTCCACTCCTTCCGCTCGGTTGGACAGGTCTCAATGGACGAGACCCGATTCACCAAGGTTCAAACCCGAATCGACGGCTGGATAGAGAAGGTATACATCGATTTCACCGGAAAGTTCGTCGAGAAGGGGCAGCCGCTGCTGACGATGTACAGCCCGGAGATGTTGGCGAGCCAGCGGGAATACCTGCTTGCTCTCCGCAGCCGGGAGATCATGAAGGACAACCCGTTGAGCGAATCAAAGCAGCAGAGCGATTCGCTTGTAGATGCCGCGCGGAAGCGCCTGGAACTGTTCTCCCTGAGCGAAGCGCAGATTCAGGAGATCACGAGGACGCAACAGCCGCTGACGAACATCACCATCTACTCGCCGATCAGCGGATACGTCATGATGCGCAATGCGTTCCCCAAACAGCGCATCTCGCCAGAGACGGAACTCTACACCGTGGTTGACCTGAGCAAGGTTTGGATCATGGCCGATGTCTTTGAGAACGAGGCATCCATGATCCAGGTGGGCATGCCCGCGCGGGTCAAGCTCTCGTACGGAACAGGACGGGCATTCAACGGCCGGGTGAGCTACATCCAGCCCCAGGTCGATGCCATGACGCGCACGCTGAAGGTTCGCATCGAGGCCGACAACCCGGGTCTGACGTTGAAGCCCGACATGTTCGTAGACGTGGAGTTCAACGTGTCCATGCCAGCCAGGATGACCGTGCCGGCCGAGGCCGTGCTCGACACAGGCCTGAAGAAGACCGTCTTTGTGGACAGGGGAAACGGCTACCTTGAACCACGACAGGTGGAAACAGGCGAGCGCATCGGTGATCGCATTGAGATCATCAAAGGCCTGTCGCCTACTGAGCGGATCGTCATCTCTGGCAACTTCCTGATCGATTCTGAAAGCCAATTGAAGTCATCGGCTGCCGGCATGGCCGGGCATCAACATGGCGCAGCACCATCCAAACCTGCTGCTAATGCGCCGGCACCTGCGGAGCACAAACATGATTGACCATATCATCGAGTTCTCCGGCAGGAACAAGTTCCTGGTCTTCATTCTGATTGGATTTGCGGTTGTCGCAGGCCTTTACTCCATGGGGAGCATCCCGCTCGACGCGATTCCGGATCTCAGCGACACCCAGGTGATCGTTTACTCGCGTTGGGATCGCAGCCCCGACATCATGGAGGACCAGGTCACCTACCCGATCGTGACCAGCATGTTGGGAGCGCCGAAGGTCAAAGCTGTTCGCGGCTTTTCCGATTTCGGTTATTCGTTCGTCTATATCATCTTCGAGGAAGGGACAGACATTTATTGGGCGCGATCGCGGACCCTCGAATACCTGTCTGCCGTCCTCCAACGGCTCCCGCAGGGCGTCAAGACGGAGTTGGGTCCCGACGCCACGGGAGTCGGTTGGGTTTTTCAGTACGCGCTAGTGGACCAGAGCGGAAAGCACTCGCTCGCCGAGCTCCGGTCCCTGCAGGATTGGTTTCTCCGTTACCAGTTGAAGTCCGTGCCGGGAGTGGCTGAGGTAGCGCCCCTCGGCGGTTTCGTCAGACAGTACCAGGTGAAAGTCGATCCCAACCGGCTCCAGGCCTACAAGATCCCCATCATGAAGGTCGTGGATGCGGTTCGTAACGGCAACAACGACGTTGGCGGACGATTGGTCGAGTTCAGCGGGACGGAGTACATGGTTCGTGGCCGCGGTTACGCCAAGAACGTCGACGATATCGGCAACATCGTTCTACTGAGTTCTCAAGGCGGTGTGCCCGTCCGCGTGAAGGATGTCGGCGTTGTTGTGCTCGGCCCGGATATCCGTCGCGGCATCGCGGACTGGAATGGCGAGGGTGACGTCGTCTCCGGCATCGTTGTGATGCGACAGGGTGAGAACGCGCTCGACGTAATCGACAGAGTGAAGGCCAAGATCAAGGACCTGGAACCCGGCCTCCCGCAAGGTGTGAAGATCGTTTCGGCCTACGATCGATCGGACCTAATCAACCGTTCCATCGAGAACCTGAAGGGGACTCTGATCGAGGAAATGGTAATCGTGTCGCTGGTGATCTTCATCTTCCTGTGGCACTTCCCGAGCGCAGTGATCCCGGTATTCACCATCCCCATCGCCATCATCATTTCGTTCGTTCCGATGAAGATGATGGGCGTCAGCGCCAACATCATGTCCCTCGGTGGCATTGCCATTGCCATCGGCGCGATGGTGGACGCGGCCATCGTCGTCGTGGAGCAGACCCACAAGCACCTGGAGGAGTGGGACCGCACCGGGCGGAAGCGGGACTATCACAGGGTGGTGATAGATGCGGTGAAGGAGGTCGGCGGCCCGAGTTTCTTCGCGCTGTTGGTGATCGCCGTGGCGTTCCTGCCGGTGCTCACGTTAGAAGCGCAGGAAGGCCGTCTCTTCAAGCCTCTGGCCTACACCAAAAACCTGTCGATGATCATCGCGGCGGTCCTGGCCATCACGTTGGATCCGGCCATGCGGTTGCTCTTCACCCACATGGACAACTTCCAGTTCCGGCCGCGCTGGCTGGCGCGCGTAGTGAACGCGGTGCTTGTGGGAAAGATCCACTCGGAAGAAACGCACCCGATCAGCCGGGTCCTGATGCGGATTTACGATCCGATCTGCCGTTGGTCTCTACGCTGGAAATACGTCGTGATCGCCGGCGCGATCGCCATGGTGGCGGTCACTGTTCCGATTTACGAGAAGCTCGGCTCCGAATTCATGCCGCCGCTGTATGAGGGCACTCTGCTCTACATGCCGTCCACACTACCCGGCATTTCCGTGGCTGAGGCGCAGAAGTTGATGCAGGTGCAGGATCGGATCATCAAGGGCTTCCCGGAGGTTCTTACGGTCATGGGTAAGTCTGGCCGTGCCGAAACCTCCACGGATCCGGCGCCGTTTTCGATGATGGAAACCACGATCGTTTTGAAGCCGCAGGACCAGTGGCGCAAAGTTGACACCTGGTACTCGAAGTGGAACTGGGCGCCTCGCTGGCTCAAGGACGCATTCGGGCACATCACTCCGGACCACATCTCAAGCGAACAACTCGTTGACGAGATGAACGCGGCATTGCAGATGCCTGGTGTCTCGAATGCCTGGACGATGCCCATCAAGGCCCGCATCGACATGCTAACCACAGGCGTCCGTACGCCCGTCGGCATCAAGGTATACGGGTCGGATCTCAAACAGATCGAACAGATCGGAACCGAGATCGAGGGTCTCTTGCCGAAGGTACGCGGGACACGGAACGTATTTGCCGAGCGAACAGGCGGTGGCTACTTCCTGGATTTCGATTGGAAGCGTGAGGAGATTGCTCGTTATGGGCTCAGCATCGAGGACGTTCAGGCGGTGCTGATGAGCGCGGTGGGCGGTGAGAACGTAACGACCACCATTGAGGGACGGGAGCGCTACCCCGTCAATGTGCGGTACCTGCAGGACTACCGCAGTGACATCGGCCGGCTCAGTCGGGTGCTTGTGCCTACGATGGACGGGAAGACCCAGATCCCCGTTTCCCAATTGGCCGACATCAAGCTTTCGAGCGGCCCCGCCATGCTACGGGACGAGAACGGAATGCTCAACGGCTACGTTTACGTCGACGTCGCTGGGCGCGACGTGGGCAGCTACGTGGAGGAGGCGAAACAGATCGTTCGGGAGAAGGTGAAGCTGCCGGCCGGGTACACCCTGATTTGGAGCGGACAGTACGAGGCCATGCAGCGCGTCCGGGAACGGCTCACCGTCATTCTTCCTCTGACGCTCTTCCTCATCATGATGTTGCTTTACATGAATACCAAGTCCCTGACGGAGACCATGCTGATCATCTTAGCCGTGCCGTTCTCTGCGGTGGGTGCGATCTGGTTCCTGTACTTCCTGGGCTACAACATGAGCATCGGGGTATGGGTGGGACTGATCGCTCTGCTTGGTGTCGATGCCGAAACGGCAATCTTCATGCTGCTTTACCTGAACATCGCTTATGAAGGCGCGAAGAAGGAGGGCAAGATGAACAGCTTGGCGGATCTTCAAAACGCGATCCACGACGGCGCCGTCAAACGCATCCGCCCGAAGTTCATGACGGTTGCCGTGATGTTCATGGGGCTGGTCCCGATCATGTGGTCTACGGGAGCCGGCGCGGATGTGATGAGACGAATCGCGGCTCCGATGATCGGCGGAATCTTCACGTCCTTCATTCTCGAATTGGTGGTCTACCCCGCAATTTATGAGGTTTGGAAATGGAACACAGAAGTCAAAAAACTAGTCGTTTCGTAGGTTTGGTCGCAGCGGTCCTCGCGCTCGTCCCAGCGGGGGCGGCCGAACTCACCTACCAAGTTCGCCACGATCGCCCGCTGCACGATCACCGTAGAATTTTCAAAACCAAAGTCAGCGAAGGCGTGCTGACCATCAACGACCAGGGTGTCGGCTACCAGCAGGTAATCCCCGAGGAGAAGCGAAAGAAGAACCCCAAGAAGCCACCGAAACTGGTCAGCTTCAGGTTTGATTATCAGGACATCCAGGAGCTCTGGGTGTCTCCGGACAAGCTGGTACTCGTCACCTACAAGGATCGGAAGTGGCTCCTCGGCATCGACAAAGAGTTCGAGTTCTTCTTGCCCAAGGGGAAGTCCTTCGAAGACGCCTACGCGATGTTGAAGGACAAGCTGGATCGACGGTTCGTCGCGGCCATGGCCGCCCCCGAGCCTGGCGTTTCGTGGGAATTGCCCGTGAAGTTGCTGGGGGCGATCAAGGGCTCGGAGGGCGTGCTTCTGGTCGGGTCCGACGGAATCGTCTACAAGGCGGACAGTCCTCGCCAATCGCGCACTTGGCGGTATCAGGACATTGAGAACGTCAGCACCTCAGACCGTTATCAACTCACGCTCACGACCTACGAACGGGCCAAGACGCACTACGGCAGCATGAAGGGTTTCAACTTCCAGCTCAAACAGCCGCTGGACGAGAAGCGATTTGACTCGCTCTGGAAACGGCTGAACCAGGACAAGGGACTTCAGTATCTGACATCAATCGAAGAAAGGAACACCTCGAAATGAAGAAGACCATCTGCACTCTGATCTTTGGCGCGGCTTTACTCGCCGCCGCCGACAAACCACAAACGTTCACGGGCATCATCACAGACACGATGTGCGGCGCGAAGCACACGATGGGCATCACACCGGACGAGAAGTGCGTCCGGGAGTGCGTGAAGATGGACTCGAAGACGAAGTACGCGCTACTCGTGGGCAAGAACGTCTACGTGTTGAGCGACCAGCAGACCCCGGAGAAGTTCGCGGCCCAGAAGGTGACCGTAACCGGAACTCTGTTCGAGAAGACGAAGGTCCTCAAAGTCGACAAAATTCAAGCGGCGGACGCCCCAACCGGGCACCCGGGGCATTCCCACTAGGCGGGAGAGCGCGATGAGCAGCAAACCGAAGCTGTTTGGGTGGCTCAGCGTCGCGTTGTGCGTGTCCGCCGGGCTTTGGGTGTATTGGTTTGTCACCGCTCACGGGTTCAGCGCGCGAGAGAAGCCGACAAGGTTGGAGGCGGTTCTCGCCAGGCATGCGAGGCGAATCGCTTCCCCGCCTGGGGCAAGAGACCTGAAGAACCCTGTGAACCCCGCCCCCTTGGCAATCGCAGAAGCTCGCGACCATTTTGCCGATCATTGCGCTGTCTGCCATGCTAACGACGGCAGTGGCCGCACCCAGATCAACGCTGGACTTTATCCGCCGGCGCCCGACCTCAGGGGTGCGGATACGCTAGGGCTCTCAGACGGGGAGTTGTTTTACATCATCAAAAATGGAATCCGCTTCACTGGGATGCCCGGGTGGGGCGGGGAGGACGAGGATAACTGGAAGCTCGTAGCGTTCATCCGCCATCTGCCGAACATCACAGCCAAGGAACTCGAGCTGATGAAGGAAGTGAACGGCCTCGATATCCACCGCAGCGAATCTCATTAGGTCGAACCAAGGGAGGGAAGAATGTTTCACAAGTTGATTGCGACGCTGATTCTGACTGGTTTCATGGGCGCTACTGTAGTGAGAGCCCACGATCCCAGCCAACATAAGGGAACCCCAACCAAGGGCGAAGTGCTGTCAATCGCCAATGGCCGGATCGAAGTCAAGACGGACAAGGGCGTGAAGTCGATCACGGTAAACGAAAAGACGACGTTTGAACGCGGGAAGACCAAGGCATCCCTGTCGGCCTTCAAAAAAGGTGATCGCGTCGCCGTCTTTGGCACGACTCTGGCAAGTGGCGAGTTCATCGCCAAGGAGGTGCTGCTCGACAACAGCGCGCCCGCCGCTGCCCCAAAGCACGACACCAGCCACAAACACTGACCGGCACCCTGTGTCGACGGAGTTAGTTCCAGCCGTTGCGAACAAGCGTGCCGGCGTAAGCCGGCACGGGCACCAGTGGATCCAGTCGAGAGCAGTCGAGATGTAGAGCCTGGTCTCGATGGAATCGAGAGGAAGGAGGTCGTCGTATGGAGCACAAGCAAGGGGGGCACGCCGCGCATCGCCGCGAGTTGCCGCCAAGCGAACCATCACGTGATCCGGTCTGCGGCATGAGCGTGGACCCGGCGTCCACCAGTCTGACGGAATCGTCCGGCGGGCGAGCCTATTACTTCTGCAGCCAGCACTGCTTGGAGAAGTTCCGGAGCGAGCCAGACAGGTACGTCGTTCCGCCACCTGCCCCGTCGCGCGCAATGGCATCGGGTTCCGCTTCAACTGCGGCTGAGTATACGTGTCCGATGCATCCTGAAATCCTCCAGGAAGGACCTGGCTCCTGCCCGAAGTGCGGAATGGGCTTAGAACCTCTTGCGCCGCCGTCGGCCAGCCGCACCGAGTACGTTTGCCCCATGCACCCGGAAATCGTGCGGAGCGAGCCAGGAAGCTGTCCGATCTGCGGCATGGCGCTTGAACCCAAGGTGGTTTCGGCCGACGAGGAACAGAATCCCGAACTGGCCGGCATGACCCGACGCTTCTGGATCAGCGTCGTCCTGACCATCCCGGTAGTGATCGCCGCGATGGGTGAGATGATCCCCGGACAGCCTCTGCAACAACTTGCCTCGAAGGGGACCTGGACATGGATTGAACTCCTCCTCAGCAGCCCTGTGATCCTGTGGGGCGGCTGGCCGTTCTTTGTTCGCGGCTGGCATTCGGTTGTCAACCGGGGCCTGAACATGTTCACGCTCATCGGCCTCGGCGTGTCGGTTGCCTATACGTACAGTCTCATCGCCACACTGGCGCCCGGAGTGTTCCCTGTAGCCTTCCGTGACAACGGCGGCAACGTGGCAGTTTACTACGAGGCTGCCGCTGTCATTGTCACGTTGGTTCTGCTCGGCCAGGTCCTGGAACTGAGGGCACGCAGCCAGACCGGGTCAGCCATCAAGGCCCTTCTCGGCCTTGCACCGAAGATTGCACGCCTGGTACGCGACGACGGTTCAGAAGCGGATGTCCCGTTGGAACATGTGCAGGTTGGGGCGCATCTCCGCATCCGGCCAGGAGAAAAAGTTCCCGTGGATGGCGTGGTTGTGGAGGGGAAGAGCAGTGTGGACGAGTCCATGATCACCGGCGAACCGATTCCGGTTGAAAAGGGTGCTGGTGATCGGGTGACGGGGGCCACTTTGAATGGTACCGGGACCCTGGTAATGCGGGCCGACCGCGTCGGCTCGGAGACTATGCTGGCGCAGATCGTGCGAATGGTGTCTGAAGCGCAGAGGAGCCGCGCACCGATTCAAAAGCTCGCCGATCAGGTGGCAGGCTACTTTGTACCCATCGTGGTCGGTGTCTCCGTATTGACGTTCGTCATTTGGTCTGTGGTGGGACCGCAACCTCGAATGGCCCACGCCTTGATCGCGGCGGTGGCGGTGCTGATCATTGCTTGCCCATGCGCATTGGGTTTGGCGACGCCGATGTCGATCATGGTTGCCGCGGGCAAAGGCGCAACCATGGGCGTGCTGTTCAAGAACGCCGAAGCCATCGAATTCCTGCGCCAAGTCGACACCCTTGTTGTAGACAAGACCGGAACGCTCACCGAAGGCAAGCCGAGACTGTTAGCGGTGAAACCTGCGCCCGGCTTTGATGAGGCGCGGCTGCTACAACTGGCTGCGAGTCTTGAGCGTGCGAGTGAACACCCCCTTGCAGCCGCCATCGTCGCTGGAGCGGAGGTGCGCGGCATTTCGGTTCTCGCCGCTGAGAGCTTTGAATCTGTGACGGGCAAAGGCGTTAGGGCACGTGTGGATGGGTTGGAAGTGCTCCTCGGCAACCGCCGGTTGATGGAGGACTCAGGTGTCACTCCGGAGAGCATGACTGGCGAGGCTGAGACGATGCGCGCGGACGGCCAGACCGTCATGTTCGTTGCAGTCGACGGCAAACTCGTAGGGCTGATCGGCGTTGCGGATCCGATCAAGGCGACCACTGCGGAAGCCATTCGGCAGTTGCACAACGAAAACATCCGGATTGTCATGCTGACGGGAGACAGCCAAACAACTGCCCAAGCTGTTGCCAGCAAACTCGGGATCGACGAGGTGGTTGCCGAGGTGCTGCCGGAAGACAAGAGCCACGCGGTAAAGCGGCTCCAAGACTTGGGCCGGTTCGTTGCAATGGCTGGCGACGGGATTAACGATGCACCAGCGCTGGCGAAAGCCCATATCGGCATCGCGATGGGAACGGGCACTGACGTCGCGATGGAGAGCGCCGGTGTGACTCTCGTCAAAGGCGATCTTGGAGGCATCGTGCGCGCGCGCCGGCTGAGCCGTGCCACGATGCGCAACATCAAGGAGAACTTGTTCTTCGCCTTCGTCTACAACGCGCTTGGCGTGCCCGTGGCGGCCGGAGTGCTCTACCCATTCTTTGGGTTGTTGTTGAGTCCGATGATCGCCGCTGCCGCCATGAGTTTCAGTTCAGTCTCAGTGGTGGGCAACGCCCTGCGCCTCCGGCGCGCAAGGGCGTGAACCGTTCTGCGAACTGGGTAACAGCGACCCTCGATGAGGGGCACCTCAAAAGTAGTTGAATCTTACCGCTGGAAGTCCGAGGCGAACTCGGAAAACCTGACGACTTGGCCTCCGTGCTCATTTGCGAAGGTACTCGCCGACCGCTGGTCACTGAAGGCGAGGACGCTCGGCGAGCAACGATCGAAGTGCGATTCAAGGGGTTGTTGGCTTTCGCCGACGGCAGGATTGTGCTGCAGGCACGGGTTCACGTCGCTGTTTCGGACCAAGTAGCTGCTTTCCGGCTTCAGCGGGCTATTGGTGAGGTAGTCTGTCAACTCGACGACCTGCACCGGCTTGCCAGATTGTTGATGAACTGATAGCGCACACGCCGGGCAGCAGTATACGGATCGCTTGCCGTCAACGAGTCCCACTGTCTTCATGTGTGAGTGGACGGGACGCGTGCATGCCTTGCAGGATTGCGCGTTCCGCGCCTGGACGTAACGCCAGCCCGCGAATCCAAGCCCGGCAAGCACAACAATAACAACGAATCCCAAGACCAAGCTCTTTCTCGGCATTGCAATCCCTCTTGGGCTCATCGTACACCCAGCAATTCACTTGCGGAATCCGGAGTCCGGCTACCGCTTAGTCTCCGCTGCCCCTGGCTCTCCAATCGCTGGCCCTGTTAGTCCATCCGCATATGGTTCTCACTCGGCCCGCCACTCACAAGTGCCCTGTCTACAACACGTTATCTATCGTTCCAGGATTGGCAGGCGAGCTGCATTTGGCCAGGGTGTCAGAGCTCACCAAGTCGCTGAGCGGGCAACACAAGGAGAGACTGAAATGAAAAACGGAATGAATTGGAAACAAGCCATAACCTCCGCGATGGTTCTGGCTGCAGTGATCGCGATCTCAGCCCCGCAGGCAACGGCCGTGGAAATGAAAGGGATGCTGAAATCCAAGGAGGTCAAGGCGCTTGTGGCCAATGCCAAGACGCCGGCCGACCACATGAAACTGGCCCGCCATTTCAACGCGATGGCCGAGAAGCACGAGGCCGAGGCCCTGGAGCATGAGGCGCTGGCGGTTGAGTACACGCGGAATCCGAGGATGGGTTCCTCAAAGACTCCGATGTCGCCGAATTCGGCGGAGCACTGCAAGTACTTCGCCGAACACTGCCGAAAGGCGGCCAAGGAGATGCGTGCCATGGCCACGGCCCACGAGGCAATGGCGAAAGAGATCGGGAAGTAGCGGCCCCGCCGGTCCTTGTCGACACAAGCAGGAGTCGTCCGAGCTACTCTCGGGCAAGCATTTGAATCACCTGTAACGCACCGGCGCCCACAAGGGTTGCCGGTGCGATACATCCTGGAGCGGCGAGGAGAGCCCGACTCAGAGGCAGTTTCCGGGAGAATCCGACGTAGGCGAAGTGGCGAGCGTTAGTGCGCTCCTAGTGCCGGCTTGAACAAGTCAGGCCGCCCGACAGCTATCGCGAAGTAGCCTTAGCGCATTCGCCATAACGAGTAGCGATACGCCCATGTCCGCCGCGATGGCCGCCCAAAGTGACGCGTGACCCGCAAGTGTGAGTCCGACGAACAGCGCCTTCACCGCCAGGGATAGAAAAATGTTCACGCGGATGATGGCCAGCATCCGCCGGGAGTGCTGAACTAACCAGGGAAGCTTGGTGAGGTCGTCCGACATCAGCGCGATGTCGGCGGTTTCGATGGCCGTATCACTTCCACCGGCTCCCATCGCGATGCCAAGCGAGGCGCGCGCCAACGCCGGTGCGTCGTTGATGCCGTCACCGACCATCGCCACAGTCTGGTGTTTGCCCACAAGGCTCTCCACCGCGGTCACTTTTTCTTCAGGCAGCAACTCCGCCTCGACTTCAATCACGCCGGCCTCTCTCGCAATGGCCTCCGCCGTACCTCGGTTGTCGCCAGTCAGCATCACCAGATGATCGACACCCAACGAGCGGAGTCGTCTGATCGATGTCGCGGCCTCAGGTCGAATTCGGTCCGCCAGGGCGAAGAACCCACACACATGCGCGTCATTTCCAACAACGACGACCGTGTGGCCGGTTGCGGACAGCGATTCGAGTTGCTCGTGCACCTCAGGTGTCTCCTGACCGAGTTGATCATCATGCTCCTGTACATCAACACGAAATCGGTCACCGAGACTTTCATCATCGTACTCGCCGTTCCGTTTTCCGCTGTCGGCGCCATCTGTCTGCTGTACTTGAACATCGCCTATGAGAGCGCGAAGGGGGAAGGAAGGATGCGGACGTTGGCCGAGCTGTAGGAAGCAATTCACACCGGGGCCGTGAAGCGATTCCGTCACAAGTTCATGACCGTGGCCTGCATGGTCATGGGGCTGTTACCCATCATGTGGTCGGCCGGAACAGGGGCCGACGTGATGAAGCGAATCGCTGCGCCCATGATTGGCGGCATCTTCGCGTCCTTCATTCTCGAGCTTGTGGTCTCCCCGGCAATCTACGAGGTTTGGAAATGGAACACCGAAGTCAAAAAGCAACAGGTCGTAGCATGAGGGCCATCCTGCTCTCTGTCGCTGCTCTGACGGCGTCGGGGCATGGTTTGCTGTTCGAAGTGCGTCACGATCGCGTGCTTAAGGACCACCCCGGCCCCGTGACGATCGATGAGACGGGCGTCGAACATCAGCAGGTACTCACTCCGAAACAGCAGGCGAGGGTTGCAAAAGGCAAGAGACTGAGAGACCCGCAAAGCCCGTACGCCGTGGTACGATAAGGGCGGAAAAGAGTGCACCCGCTGACCATGCTCTGGAACACCCACCTGGTTCGCCTCCTCATCACGGCCTTGTTGCTGGTGGGGGCTCCAGGCGCGTTCAAAGTGGTTTGCGTTTCTTCCACGGGTCACGACACTATCGAGGATTGGGCGGCTCTCTGCTGTGTGCGTGGCGCCGGCTCCTCCGGTAGCTCCTTGTCTGAACCAACTCCTTGTCAAGGATGCACGGACTACCCTGTCACGCCAACGATCGGGATTAACAGCACACAGTCGGAGTCATCGCGTCTCGTCACCTTCGCGAATTCCGCCTTCGCCGTGATCACCCCATCCCGGCTCAACCAAGAGACGGCCATCGCGTCTGCGATTAGTCTCGACCTCCTGCAGCATCCCACCTTCTCTCCACGCCCAACTACCTCCCTTCGCTGCTGAGAATTCTCCCCTGAGCTGATTCGAACCGACCCAGTTAGCCCACGTGCGGTCGTGTAGCCGTTTGTATCTAAAATCACTGACTTTCAGGTCCTCAAATATGCTCTTACGTGATTTCTTTATGTTTTTGGCCACGGTTGGCGCCGCCGCGCCGGCTTGGCTGCCGTCCGCTTCCGCGCAAACGCTTGCGCCGGCATCCGCCGCACAATACGTGTCCGAAACCGGCGGCGAGGCGCTCGATCGGCTGGTTGAGGCAGCATTGAAACGCAATGGGGATCTCGTGGCCGCGAGGCAACGGATCGCCGAAGCGCAAGGCCTGCTCACCCAGTCCAAGTTGCGGGTCAACCCGTCGATCGATACGAGTTTCGCGAGCGGGAAGGTTCTGAACAGTCCCGGTGAAAGTGAGTTCGGCATCGGGTACTCGCACACGTTCGAACTCGGGGGCAAGCGGGATCGCCGGGTGGAAGTGGGAGGTCTTGGTGTGGAACTCGCAACGCTGGAGATCGCCAACCGCGAACGCCTGCTAAAAGCCGACGTGAAGGCGCGCTTTGCCGAAGCACTTGCCGCCGCGCGCGATCTGACATCGGCGGAACAACTCTATGAGCTCAATCGCCAAAGCTATCAGATCGCTCAGGCACGGACTCGCCAGGGTGAAGGCACGCCGCTAGAGGAGGGGCTCTTGCGGGTGGAGGTCAACCGGATTGCATCGGACAGGCTCATTTTCACGAACCAGATCGAGCGTGCGCTGCTCGAACTGAAAACCCTTGCCGGCTTCAGCCCCGACGAATCGCTGAAACTGGCCGGCGCGCTGGCAGCCCCAAAGCTGAGCCTGATTCTCGATCAGGTAGTCGCGCGCGCACTGGCCGAGAGACCTGATCTGAAAGCCGTGCGAATCGAAGAGTCTTTGACCGATGCGGAAACCAGGCTTGCGAAGTCAGAAGCCGTTCCCAATCTGGTTGGGTTCACACGGTACTCGCGAGTTAAGTCCCAGTTCGACCAGTTTGGTCTCAGAACTCCGGTGGGGCCATCCGTTCCCATCCGCGATACCGACGACATGCTGACCGCGGGTGTCTCTATCAACCTGCCACTGAGGAACCGCAACCAGGGAAACATTCAGGCCTCGATAGCCAGGCAGCAGAATGCGGCGCTGCGACGGCAGTACCTGGAGCGGGTGATCCGGCAGGAGATTCAGGCGGCGATCACGCGGTATGAAACGGCCGCGAAAGCGCTGGCGGTGTTCGACGAGGGAGTCTTGCAACAGTCGCGCGAGAACGTCAGGATCCTCCGGGCGGCATACGACTTAGGTGAAATCAGGCTGTTGGATGTAATCAACGAGCAGCGCCGGCTGATCGACACGCAACGCGCCTACACGGACCTCCTGCGCGAGGGCTTCCTCGCCGCGGTTGAAATTGAAAGGGCAACGGGAGCCCCCATCTTCTAGATCGAGAAGGATTGACCATGACAGATCGTTCTACAAAACTTCGGAAATTCTGGATTATCGCGATCTTCCTCGGTGGAATGGCGGCGGGCGCTTTCGTCTTCGAGAGGTTGTCGCATTCCGACCGCGCAAAAGGGGCGTCGGCGAAGGACGAGCCAGGCGAGGAGCAGCAGCCAGGTGGACGGCTTCGGATGGATGCCGCCGCGCAGAAGAATATTGGCCTGCGTTTCGAGCCTGCACAACTGCGGTCGGTCACGCGCTCACTGCAGGCAACGGGGGTCGTGAGCCCTAATGAATCCCGCGTAGCCCATGTGCGGCCGTTAGCCCAAGGACGCATTGAGAAGGTGAACGTGCGTTTGGGTGATCGTGTCCGGGCGGGCCAGGTTCTGCTCGTCTACGACAATATCGAACTGGGCGAAATCATCGGACAGTACAGCGCGGCTGTCGCGGCGCTCGGCAAAGCGAAGGCGGAGGCCGAAGTCACGCAACGATCGCTCGATCGTGCCAAGGCACTGGTTGATGTAGGAGCGCTAGCCCGAGCCGAACTGGAAAAGCGAACCGCGGAATACAAAAACGCTCTTGCATCGATTGAGAGCCAGGAGGCCGAACTCGCCAAGACCGAGGAGAAACTCCACCGCTTCGGACTTGACGAAGCTGCCGTCAAGGCAATCAACCCGCGTGAGGGGGCGGGATCCCACCGTGAGGGGTCGCACAGCCGGATGACCGCGCCTTTCGACGGAATCGTGATCAAGTACAACGCCGCCGAAGGCGAGGCATTCGGTCCATCCGACGAGGTGTTTACGATTGCCGATCTCTCAACGGCATGGGTCCTGGCCGATGTCTACGAGAAAGACATCGCCCTCATCCACGCCGGGCAGGAAGCCCGCATCGTCACCGACTCCTACCCAGGGGAGACGTTCCTTGGAAGGATCACGTATGTTAGCGACTTCCTGGACCCGAAGACCCGTACGGCAAAGGTTCGCTGCGAGGTCCCGAATCGCGACGGAAGACTCAAGCTCGATATGTTCGCGACGGTGCAGTTGCCCACCCCAGCGAACAGGCAGGCGCTTCTGGTCCCGGCGGCCGCCATTCAGCAAGTGAATGATCGGCCGGTCGTGTTTGTGCGGATCTCCGAGACCGAGTTCGAACCACGCAATGTGGGACTAGGAACCCAGAGCGACGGCTGGGTCGAGGTCACGGGCGGTGTCAAGAAGGGGGAGGTTGTCGTCGCGCATGGCAGCTTCTTCCTCAAGTCGACGCTGCTCCGATCACAAATCGGTGGCGAGGAATAGGAGCGCCGGATGAATCGCATTATCGAGTTCTCGCTGAAGTACAGGTTCCTCATCATCGTGCTGACCTGCCTCGCCATTGGCATCGGCATACGCAGCCTGCAGCGGCTTCCGATCGACGCCGTTCCCGACATCACCCCCAACCAGGTGCTGATCCTTACACGCGCACCAGGTCTTGGGCCCGTGGAGGTGGAACGCTTTATTACCTTTCCCGTTGAAACCGCCATGAGCGGCCTTCCGGGGATCGAGGACATTCGCTCCGTTTCGCGCTTCGGTTTGTCGTCAGTGACGGTCTTCTTCAAGGAAGACATGGAGATGTACTTCTGTCGGCGGCTGGTCATGGAACGGCTGCCGCAGGCGAAAGAGATGATTCCGCCGGGTTTCGGCAGCCCGGAGATGGGTCCGATCACGACCGGCCTGGGGGAGATCTATCAGTTTGAGGTGAAAGGTGACGGCTTCTCGGCGATGGATCTCCGATCCATTCTCGAGTGGGACATCGCGTTCAAGCTGCGGTCCGTCCCGGGGGTGGTGGAGGTTAACACGTACGGCGGGCAGTTGAAGACTTACGAGGTCCAGATTGATGCGGACAAGTTGACGAGCTTCAACCTGTCCCTTCAACAGGTAATTGAGTCTCTCGAGCGGAACAACTTCTCGACCGGCGGAGCGTACATCGAGCACAACCAGGAGCAGCAGGTGATCCGTGGCGAGGGCCTGATCGAGAGCCTCTCCGACATCGAGAATATCGTGCTTGGCGCTTCCCAGGGCGGAGTCCCGGTGTACGTAAAGAACATCGCCACCGTGGCGTTTGCGCCGCGTGTTCGCCAAGGCGCAGTTACCCGAGATGGACGCGGCGAGATCGTTTCCGGTGTCGTGATGATGTTGATGGGAGAGAACTCCCGCGTCGTCGCTCAGAGAGCGAAGGACAAACTGAAAGAGATCCAGAAATCTTTGCCTGCCGGCGTGACGGTCGAGCCATATTATGACCGCACGGAGCTTGTCCAGAAGACCATCCGCACCGTTTCCAAGAACCTGCTTGAGGGCGGCATCCTCGTCGTCGCGGTGCTGCTCTTCCTGCTGGGGAATGTGCGTGGCGGTCTGATTGTGGCAGCCGCAATCCCGCTCTCCATGCTGGTGGCGTTCACGGGCATGACGTATGCGGGCATCTCGGGAAACTTGATGAGCCTGGGCGCCATCGACTTCGGACTGATCGTGGATGGCTCGGTCGTGCTGATCGAGAACATCGTGCGCAAGTTGGCCGAGAAGAACGGCGGCAAACGGCAGGATCCGATTCCCGCCATCATCGAGGCTGGCCGTGAGGTAGCGAGGCCGGTTGTATTCGCGGTCGGGATCATTATCATCGTGTACTTGCCAATCCTGGCGCTGGAAGGCGTCGAGGGGAAGATGTTCAAACCGATGGCGCTCACGGTCATCTTCGCTCTCTGCGCCGCCCTGGTGCTCTCGCTGACATTGATGCCCGTTCTCGCGTCGCTGGCGTTTCGCAAAGGCGTGAGGGAGCACGAGACTTGGATCATGCACAAGGCGAAGCAGATCTACCGCCCGCTCCTCCGCAGGGCGCAGGCCCACCCGGCCGTCGTAGTTACCATCACTACCATCGCGTTTCTATCGAGCGTCGCACTGGCGCTGACGATGGGCGCGGAGTTCATCCCGAGATTAGATGAAGGAGCGATCGCCATCGCCGCGTGGCGCCTGCCCAGCGTATCGCTGACGGACTCGGTGAACAGCAGCACGCTCATCGAAAAGACCCTGAAAGGACTCCCGGAGGTTCAGACCATCGTCTCGCGTACCGGACAGGCCGAGATTCCAACCGATCCGATGGGCCTGGAGATGAGCGATGTGTACCTGATTCTCAAACCGCATGACCAATGGCCTGAAGGCGAATCGAGAGAAGACTTTATCGCAAAGATCGACAAACTTCTCAAGGAGAACGTGCCTGGCCACACGTTTGGGTACAGCCAGCCGATCGAGTTGCGGGTTCAAGAAATTATTGCCGGCACACGCTCGGACGTTGCGATCAAGCTCTACGGCGAGGACCTTGATGTCCTGAAGCGCGAGGCGGACGAGATCGTCGCCGCAGTGTCTCAGGTTCCCGGCGCGGCCGACACCAAGGCCGAGCAGATTGCTGGTCTGCCATATCTGCGCATCCGCATCAACCGTGGAGAAATAGCACGTTACGGGATCAACGCCTCGCAGGTACTCGACGTTGTGGAAGCAATGGGCGGAAAGACAGTCGGTCAAGTGATGGAAGGGCAGCGCCGCTTCGGGCTTCAGGTGCGGTTTCAGGAGGATGAACGTAGCAATCTGGAGCAGATCCGGAATCTGAAGGTCGCGGACCCGCAGGGCAGACTCATTCCCCTCAGCCAACTGGCAAATATCTGGGTCGAGCAGGGTCCGGCTCAGATCAGCCGCGAGAATATCCACCGTAGGATCGCAGTCGAGACCAACGTCCGCGGCCGGGATCTTGCGGGTTTCGTGGCCGAGGCCCGGGGGGCAGTCGAACGCAAGGTCAAGCTACCCCCTGGTTACTGGATCGAGTGGGGCGGCCAGTTCGAAAACCTCCAGCGGGCATCGGCACGCCTGGGCATCGTCGTTCCGCTGGCGCTCTTCCTGATCTTCGTGCTGCTCTATACGACGTTCAACTCCGTGAAACTGGCTCTCCTGATCTTCGTGAACGTGCCAGTGGCAGCCACCGGTGGCTTGTTTGCGTTGGCGATTCGCGGCATGCCCTTCAGCATCTCCGCGGGAGTCGGCTTTATCGCTTTGTTCGGCGTGGCGGTGTTGAACGGGGTTGTGCTGGTCAGCTACATCAATCAAATGCGCCAGGAAGGCATGGGTGCGCAAGAGGCAGCCTTCCACGGTGCGGAAGTCCGCCTGCGGCCGGTTTTGATGACGGCACTCGTCGCAAGCCTTGGGTTCATCCCGATGGCACTCTCCACAGGCGCGGGAGCTGAGGTTCAAAGACCCTTGGCCACTGTAGTAATCGGCGGCCTCATCACATCCACCTTGCTGACGCTCCTGGTGCTGCCAGCGATCTATGGATGGTTCACCAAGGAACAGGCCGAGCCGGAGATTTGAGGAACAAATGAAAGAGATCAAAGCTGTCATTCAGGAATTCATGCTGCCGAAGATCGTGGAGGCGCTGCGGGCGCATCCGGAGTTTCCGGGCCTCACGGTCTCGCGGGTGAGAGGGTTTGGCAGGTCCGAGAAGGATGCGGAGCTCTCGGAGACACCACCGATAGTCAAACTGGAAATCGTCGTCCCAACCGCGCTTGTCGATCACGTCGTCGAACTCATACGATCGTCTGCACATACGGGCCGTCCCGGAGACGGCAAGATATTCGTCTCCACGGTTGATGAAGTTGTCAGGATTCGGACGGGAGAAAGGGATCAGGACGCACTGTGAGGCCATATGGGCGGATCACGACGTCGACGCGCAGTGGAAAGCGAATCGCGCAGAGCCGCGATCGCCGTGATTGTGGCCGCCACGATCTTGGCCATCATCGGAATCGTTGCCCAGCTATTGCGCCAACGGGGCTGGCTGGGGCGAGGCCGGCGCGAGCGGCATTAGTGACAGCACCGCGTCACCACAGCGCTTGCGGCACTAGTTGAACTACCGATGGGCTATTTGAGAGTTGAAAGGAGACTACCCGCCAATGCCTGATGTTCTTCAGTTCAAAATCCACGGTATGGATTGCGCGGAGGAAGTTGGCATTCTGAAGCGCGAACTTCGCGATCTGGTCGGGGACGAGTCGAATCTCTCGTTCGACGTCCTCAACTCACGGATGACTCTGCGGAACACCGGCCACCTCTCGGCCCAGCAGGTCATCGAGAGTGTGGCAAAGACGGGCATGACCGCCGAATTGTGGGCTGGCCCCGGCCCCAGTGAACGACAGGCTGAGACCAGAAGCTGGTGGCGGGATGCCCGAACCGTTGCGACGGTGCTTAGCGGCTCGCTTGTCGTTGTAGGCTTCTGTGCCCACGCCGTGCTGAGCGGCAGTCTGCTGACGGCATTGTCCTCGGAGCATGCCGGCGCGGGCGGTATGACGCCCGTTCCCGTGCCCGCTCGAATGCTCTATTTTCTTGCCGTTCTCGCCGGCGCCTGGTACGTCCTGCCGAAGGCGTGGTTGTCCCTACGGCGGCTCCGCCCGGACATGAACCTCCTGATGACCGTGGCGGTGATTGGAGCCGTCACTCTTGGGCAGTGGCTCGAGGCGGCCACAGTCTCCTTCCTTTTCGCACTGTCTCTGGCCCTCGAATCCTGGAGCGTTGGACGCGCCAGACGTGCGGTGGAAGCTCTCATGAAGATCGCCCCGGAATCCGTCGGTGTGCTGGAATCCGATGGCACGATCCGTGAAACACCCTCGGCGAGTGTTCCGGTGGGTACGCTCTTCCGAGTCAAGCCGGGGGAGCGGATCGGGTTGGACGGCACGGTTGTGGAAGGGACAACTGATGTCAACCAGGCTCCGATCACAGGGGAGAGTATCCCCATCACCAAGGAGCCGGGTGCCTCCGTCTTTGCCGGGACCATCAATGGAAACGGTGTGATCGATGTGCGCTCGACTAAGAGCGCAAGCGACACTACCCTCGCGCATGTGATCCGGCTCGTAGCGGAGAGCCAAGGCCGCCGCTCTCCCGCGGAACAGTGGGTGAATCGCTTTGCCCTCATCTATACGCCAACGGTTTTCGCGGTAGCGATTCTGACCGCGTTTGTTCCGCCGCTCTTGTTTCATCAACCATGGGCGACGTGGATCTACCAGTCGCTTGTACTTCTGGTGATCGGCTGCCCGTGCGCACTCGTGATCTCAACGCCGGTGAGCATCGTCGCTGGTCTCGCTGCCGCAGCCCGGAATGGTGTACTCGTCAAGGGCGGATTGGCGCTGGAAACACCGGCGCGGCTCAAAGCGATTGCCATCGACAAAACCGGCACGCTGACGGAGGGCAAGCCGTCGGTGACCAAGGTCGTCGCTCTGAACGGCCACACTGAGGAGGAGCTGCTTGAGCGTGCCGGCGCACTGGAGTCCTCAAGCCAGCATCCTCTGGCGCTTGCAATATCCGACTACGTCGGTGCGCGCGGCCTGCAGCCGGGGCCGGCTACTGAGTTCACACTGATTCCCGGCAAGGGTGCGACAGCGCGTCTTGACGGCAGAGCCTTCTGGCTGGGCTCGCACAGGTTTCTCGAGGAACGCGGGCAAGAGACGCCCGAAGTCCACTCACTGCTCGGGGAGTTGTCGGCTACAGGGCATTCCGTTGTCGTCATCGGCAACGAAGCCCACGTATGCGGGTTCATCGCCTTGTCCGACCGCCTTCGGCCCGACATCCCGGAGCTGCTGACTGCGACCCGCGCCCTCGGTGTCCCCCATATCGTGATGCTGACCGGCGACAACGAAGGAACCGCCCGAACGATCGCCCGGCAGGCAGGAATTGATGAAATTCGGGCTGAGCTCCTGCCGGCCGACAAGGTGGCCGCCATCGAGTCCCTCGTTCAGCAACACGGGTCGGTGGCCATGATAGGCGACGGCGTGAACGACGCACCGGCCATGGCCCGCGCCAGCCTTGGAATTGCCATGGGCGCCATCGGGAGCGACGCGGCAATTGAGGCTGCCGACGTCGCGCTCATGTCGGACGACCTGCACAAACTGCCATGGCTTATCGGCCACTCCCGGCGGACACTTGCGATCATCCGCCAGAACATCTTCCTGTCATTGGCGGTCAAGTTCGTCTTTGTCGCCCTGACATTCGCCGGGCATGCATCGCTTTGGGCCGCCATCGCCGCGGACATGGGAGTCTCGCTGCTGGTGATCTTCAACGCACTTCGTTTGCTGCAATCGAAGCCATAGAATTCTATCTGAGGAGACTGAAATGCAACCATTTGAGCGGACGGTAACTACAGAGAAGACATTTGATGAGGCGGTCGAGGCGGTCGAGAGGAAGGCCGCCGAAAAGGGCTTTCGCGTCCTGCATACGCACGACGTCGCGGCAACGCTGGCCGAAAAAGGATTCCCGCGATCACCCCTGAAGATCATCGAGATCTGCAACGCGAAGTATGCGAGCCAGGTGCTGGCTCGGGACGTGAAGATCTCCCTGATGCTGCCCTGTCCGATCAGCGTCTTCATCCAACAGGACAAGACATACATCAGCACGTTGCTCCCCTCTTCGATCTCGCAGTTTTACCCGGAGGCTGGCATCGAGCACCTGGCGGCCGAGGTGGAAGATATCGTGCTCCGGATTATCGAAGAGGCGCGAGCATAGGTTGCGAGTGACCGGGCTTCTCCTGAGATGGTGTCAAATGCGATCCGGATCTCGGCTGGGCTGCATCGTGCTCGCACTCAGTTTCATTGCTGGGGTGGCGGAGCTTTCTGCCTCGCCGTTCTTGGGGCCGCCTCCGGAGGGATCCTACCAGCAACAGGTAACCCCCTCGAGTCCGGGTCGCGAACTCCCCATACTGCCGGACAACTACATCGACCCAGCGCCCCGGGTGTCTCAACCGTGGCTGATGGGGGGCGCAAAGAAGGGAGTTGACTGGAAGGGGCTGGCTTGGCAGTCCGGTCTTTTTCTCGGCGCGCAGCACGCGTTTCGCTTAGCTTAGCCACTGAGCCGGGAACCAGAGAGGGGATGAGAGGCCCATTCTTCAAGGGCTGGATTCAATCCGCGGGGAACCTGCACGGCTGGGCCGACGGCGATAAATTCTACGTCAACTACGTCGGCCACTCGATGCAGGGGGCCGTGTCCGGCCTCATTTGGGCTCACAACGACCGCGACTATCGCATGGCGGGGTTCGGCAGGAACTCGTATTACTGGAAGAGCCGCCTGCGCGCTGCGGCGTTCACATATCTGTACAGTGCAATTTGAAATCGGGCCCGCCAGCGAAGCGTCAATTGGCAAGATTCAAGCCAGCTTCCCTCAGCAGGGATTCGTCGATCATGTCATCACCCCGTTTGTCGGCTCCGGGTGGATGCTCGCCGAGGACGCGCTCGACCGGTACGTGATCGAACGATTTGAGCAAAAGTTCCAGAACCGACACCTCCGCGCACTGGTGCGTAGCGGCTTGAATCCGGCTCGAGCCTTCGCCAACGCGATGGCGCTGCGGTATCCGTGGCATCGCGACAACCGCCCCGGCGTCTGGAGCCAGCCGCTGTCGAGCTACATCGGGGCGAAGCGCGACGGTCGGATGCACATGCCGAAAATGCCAAAGCCCGAACTGGAGGGCAAATTCGGCGTTGCTCCATTCGAGTTCAGCATGGGTATTCGGCCTGTCTGGTATTTTGGCGGTACGGGTGCTTGCCTGGGCGGCGGCGGCGAGACTGGGTTCCGTGCTTACAAAGATATGCAGATGGTGCTCGAAGTGAGCGGCTGCAAGATCATGAACATGCCGCCGAACGTAACGGGAGACGGTCTTAATTCTAAGATGGGACCGAGATGGCTTCCGCGCCTTTCATCGCGTTGGAGCCCTTTCGCCCAGTTCCTCGTCGGGGGTCTGAAGGTGACGGAAGAGCGGATGTATCCGCAGTTGATGGAAGAGCTGACGCAGGCTGCCAAGCAACGTGGCGCGGACCCTCCGACGCACGACCAATTCACGACGAGATGGGAGAGCACCAAGCTTTCGATGTCCATGTGCGGAGGCTTGGACTTCCGAATCAATCCCGCGCTCGCGATTCGGTTGGCCAACCTGCAGTACAAGCACTCCTGGGTGGGCGGACGGGGCTTCGAGAACAGCTTTTCGTTCACCACGGGAGTCGTGGTGCGCTTGGGTACATGGTGAGTGCAGCGATGGTCGGCGAGCAGGTTCCCCTTTTGGCTCTCCTGATCTCGCTGCGGACCGTCACGCCTTCAGGAGAGGACCAGATGGAATCCCACCTTCGCGCGTGGCCCCGCGGCCGTCTCCTCATGATTTCACTGTTTCCCACATCAAACCCTCCTCATTTTGTGCCGTCCAACAGCGAGAAAGACGGCCGGGACCACCACCATATTCAGTGCGGTGGATGTGAGTAGACCAAATAGAATGACCAACGCCATGGGCGCCTGGATCTCGCTCCCGGGCTTCCCCATGCCCCCGGCGATTGGAATCAGCGCCAAGCCAGCAGCCAGCGCGGTCATCAGGATCGGCGCCAGGCGTTCGGTCGCCCCCATGGCAACCGCCTGCCTAAGATCGGTGACGCCCTCGGCTTCCTGAAGATGACGGATGTGGGCGACGAGCATGATGCCGTTTCGAGTGGCGATGCCGAACAGCGTGATGAACCCAATGATGGAGGCCACGGAAAGAACGCCCCCAGCGAAATAGACGCCGGCAACCCCGCCAACCAAGGCAAGGGGCAAATTGAGCATGATGATCAGAGCGTCGCGGGTGGAATGAAACGCGGTCGCCAGAATTAGCAGGATGGCGACAATCACACCGCCGCCGAGGACCAGCAAGCGGCGCGAGGCTTCCGCTTCGCTCTCGAATTGCCCGCCGTACTCGACACGGTATCCTTGCGGCAGTTTGACCTTCGCTCCCACTGCCGCTTCAATTTCATTCACCACGCCTAACAGGTCGCGCCCCGCGACATTGCACTGCACGACAATCTTGCGCTGGACTCCCTCACGGCTGATGAAGTTCGGGCTGCGATCCTCATAGACGTCGGCCACGGAATCGAGCGGAACCTTGGCTCCCGAGGGGGAGTCGATGAGCGTTTTGCCGATGACGGCGAGATCCTCCAGGCGTGTCTCCGGGTAGCGGACAACCAGCGGGAAGCTGATCTGGCCTTCGAGGATACGGTTGACTTCGATGCCAACGAAGGCTGTCTGAATCTTGGTTGCGACATCACCAGGTTGTAGGCCGAATCGAGCGGCATCCTCCGGCCTCACGCGCACACGCACCGTCGGAATGTCGGTTTGCTGCTCGACGGAGAGGTCGACCACCCCGTTGATTCCCTTCATTGCGGTCTCAATCTGCCGGGCCAGGGATCGTAGCGACACGAGATCATCGCCGAAGACTTTGACCGCGATGTTGGCGCGTGTTCCGGAGAGCATGTGATCAATTCGGTGCGAGATGGGTTGGCCGACCGTGACATTCATTCCAGGAAGAAGCGTGACCCTCTCGCGGATCTCGTTCAGCACCTCGGCCTTTGACCGATCCTTCATTCTCAGAGTGACGTCCAACTCGGCTGATTCGACACCCTGGACGTGCTCGTCCAGTTCCGCCCGTCCTGTCCTTCTTGCGGTAGAAACCACTTCGGGAATGCCGAGCAGAATCCGTTCCAGGCCGCGCCCGAGATTGTCCGAGTCCGCGAGACTCGTGCCAGGTAGCGTCACCGCACTAATGGTCAAGGTCCCTTCGTTGAACTCCGGCAGGAACGCCCGGCCTGTTCGGGAGAGCGCCACTCCCGCGGCAATGATCACGAGTATGGAAGGGATGACGACCAAGATCGGATGATCCAGAGACCAGTTCAGTGTAGGCCTGTACATCCGCTTGAGCTGGCTCACCAGCCAAGGCTCGTGGCCTTTCAGAATCGAGCGCGCATTGGGCAACAGGAACGAGCAAAGCGCCGGCGTGACAGTGAGCGCCACTGCGAGAGAAGCGGTGAGGCTGACGACATACGCGAAGGCGAGGGGAGTTAGGAGGCGGCCTTCGACGCTGCTCAGCGCGAACAGCGGAAGAAAGACCAGAACCACGATCACCGTCGCGAAGACGACCGAGCTTCGGATCTCACTGCTCGCGCGGTAAATCACCTCCAACGCGGGCAACCTTTCAGCATCTGGCTTCTGGGTGTTCTCGCGGAGCCGCCGCATCACGTTCTCGACGTCGATGATGGCGTCGTCAACGAGTTCGCCGATCGCGATGGCGAGGCCGCCCAGACTCATGCTGTTGATCGTGAAACCGAACCAATTCATGGTCAGCACGGCTGTCAGAACCGAGACGGGGATCGCGAGTAGCGTAATCATGGCGGCGCGAACATTCATCAGGAAGAGCACCACCACGATCACGACGAGAATGGCCCCGTCCCGCAATGCTTTGGTGAGATTCTCGAGTGATCTCTCGATGAAGTCCGCCTGCCGGAACACCTGCTTGTCGATCTTCATCCCCGACGGAAGGCTGCGTTGAATCTCATCCAAGGTCGCGTCCAGCCGGCGCGTCAGCTTTAGGGTGTTCGCCCCGGGCTGCTTCTGAATGCCGAGTACGACCGCGGGTTCGGCGTTGTGCGAGCCCTCGCCGCGCTTCAGGGCAGGTCCGATCCGCACCTGGGCAATGTCACGCACGAAGATGGGCCGTCCGTCTCGCGATGTCACGGCGATGCTGCCAATCGATTCCTCCGAAGAAGCCCGTCCAACACCCTGGATCAAATACTCCTGCCCACCTGCAACGCGAAAGCCCGCGGATGCGTTTTGGCTCCCTTGCCGCAAGGCGTTCTCGACGTCGTTGAGCGAGACCGAGAACTGGCGCAGTAACTGCGGTGACACCAGCACTTGATACTGCTTCTGGTCTCCACCCGTCGGCACCACTTGAGCAACTCCTGGCACTGCAAGAATGCGGCGGCGGAGCACGGTGTCTGCCACGGTCCGCAGTTCCATTCCTGAATGGCGATCCGACTCCAGCGTCACGAACAGGATCTCGCCCATGATCGAGGAGATGGGGGCGAGGTACGGCTTGTCGACATTGGAAGGCAGCGCGGCAGAAACGAGCGAGAGTTTTTCGTTCACCGTCTGCCGGGCGCGATGAATCTCCTGTCCCCAGTCGAACTCCACCCAGATCACAGCGACACCCACGGCAGTAGCCGAGCGCACCCGCCGGACACCTGGGGCTCCGTTGATCGCGGATTCAATAGGAAACGTCACCAACGCTTCCATCTCGGTCGGCGCCATGCCTCGCGCCTCCACCAGGACAGTGACAGTCGGCGCTGTCAGGTCCGGTAGCACATCCAGTGGTGTATCACGGATGGAGTATCCGCCCCAGATCAGCAGGGCTGCCGTCATGAAGAGAACGACGGTTCGATGATGAAGAGACCAGCGAATTAAGGAATCAAGCATCTGGCCTCTCCTTAGTGAACGTGCCCGTGGGCCGGTACCTGGTTGGACATCGCCGCAAGCCGGATCAGATGCGCTCCTCGGGTGACGACCCGCTCGCCGGGGAAGACCCCTTCGAGCACTTGAACGTACCCACCTTCGCGGATGCCGAGCTTGACGGGTCTGCGAAGAAATGCTTCACCGGATTCCTGAATGAAGATCACCGGTCTGCCTCCGTCGTCCACAAGGGCCGATTCAGGTACGACCGGAGCCGCGCCCGACGCTTTGGTGAGCAACCGGACGTGGAGCGCCTGATGAATCGCGATGCTCCGGTCCCGGTTATCCACCTGATAGATGACGGGAAACGTCCGCGACTGCGGATCCACCACTCGCCCGACGGATACGAGGCGGCTCAGCGGCCTCGGCTGCGGGGAACCAGGAACCTCCAGTTCCGCGCCGCTGAGATTGCGCATCTGCGGCAGTTCCGCCTCGGGCACAATGGCGGAAACGTAAACCGAATCGGCGTCCACGATCTTGAAGATGGTTTCGCCGGCCTTCACATTGGCGCTGGGAGCCGCGGTGGTCTCAACCACGATGCCGGAAATCGGAGCGCGCAAGGCGAACAGTCTGGCCCCCTTCGGATTCGCTTCGGCTGTGCTGGATGCCTCGTACTGGGCAATGCGCGTTTCCGCTGCCCTGAGCCGTGCTTCCACCGTTGCTTCGACAGTCCGCGCTTCATCAAGCCTCTTGGCAGGAGCTGCTCCTGACTGCACGAGCCTCTCGGCGCGCTCGCGATCCTTGCGGGCCAACTGCAGCGCGAGCGATGCTTCGTTCTTTGCCAGTTCCAGGGAGGAAAGGTCACTCGGCGCGCTTGTCGGCGGCAGTAGGCTGGCCAGCGCCTGCCCCTGCGATACGCGCGCGCCGATGACGGGAAGGTTGTCGGCCACGAGCCGGCCGTCGAATGGTACAGTCACTTCCGCCTCACCGCCGGACCGTGGGAGTACCTCCGCTGGGACCCGTATGCTCGACCGCAGGTGCCGGTCCCCGACGATCGCCGTGCCGAAGTCCAGGGTCCACTGCTGTTCTTTCAGGAAGGCGATCTTCTCTTCGGTTTCAGCCCCATGCTCGTGCACCGCCGCAGCCTTTGTTGCCGACGACGCGATCTCACCAAGTTCGTGTACATCGTTCAAGCCGTCGCTGGTGAGATGCACGGACAGCCGGAACTCTCCGGCCGTCGCAGGCTTCACGTCGACGCCAAAGATGCCGGGACGGGACGGCCCGTCCGTGCTGAACGATTCGACCTTGCCTTCCGTCGAGGTGAGGTGAATTTCAACCTTCCCCTTGGTAACCGGCTTGAACGTGTCGAGTCGAGTGAAATGTACGGCGAAGCGGCTTGTCCGGCCGACCACCAGCGGCGCGTACTCCGCGAACAGCTCGGTCTTCGTTGTCCAGTTCGTGTAACTTTCCGGATGCGGCTCCGGTTCAGTCGCCTTCTGAGCGACCGGTTCCTGCTTCTGGCATCCCACGGTGAGAATCACCAGCAAAAGAATGAACGGCCTTCTCATTTCCCGAGCTCCTCTCCCACAACCCGCTCCAGTTCGATCTGCGCTTCCTTCACCGCTGCCTGTATGTCAAGCATTCGCAACTGCGCCTGGCGTTGGGAGCGGTAGGCGTCGAGTAGTTGCAGGACTCCGATCTCCCCTTCCTGATAGGCGACCGTTGCTATCCTGATCAGCTCCGGCCCGCTGTCGGCCAGTTCCTGGCGGTAACGGTCGCGCGCTTGGACGCGAACGTTGAAAGCGCGGACGGTCCCTTCAACCGCCGCCCGGATCCGCTGAGTGAGGATTTGCAGCCGGGCCGAGATCCGCTCTTGCTCGGCGGAGTAGCGAGCGACCTCGGCTTGCCCCTTGTTGAAGAGAGGCAGCGGAACTGTAACGCCAACCACGCCTCCGTTCGCGATTCTGTTCTGACCGACATCGGCGCGCTTGAATCCGGCATTCAGCAACGGCTCGGGTATCTTCAACCGGTCCGCCGCACGCTCTTCCAGTCGGAACTGTTCCAGGCGGCGTTGTTCGGCCCGGAAATCCTCTCGCGCACCCATCGCCCGTTGCACCAGGGTCGTTCCGTCGAGCGGTCCGAGGACGGTCTCGATCTGACCCGCGACCGTCGCAATCTCAGTCGCCGGCGGAAGAAAGGCGACCAGGCGAGATCGCTCCAGTTCCATCTCGGCCCGGACGAGAGCAAGCTCGGCAAGCAGTTCGGCCCGCTCCCGCTCGGTACGCATTCGGTCGAATTTCGAGCCCTCGCCTTCGCGCTCTCGATCGCGGAGCACCCGGATGACGTTCTCGATTTCCTTCAGTCCGGTCGAGTAGACCCGTTCCCGTTCCTGCGCAGCCAAGAGCTGGTAGAACGTCAGACGCAGACTCGTGCGAGCTTGCCATATGTCGAAGGCGCCTTCTGCCTCGGTGGCACGAACAGCCGAATCGCCGGCTTGGCGCAGCAGCTTCAAACGACCGTTGATCGGGATGGCTTGCTCGGCCTGGAAGAACTCAGTGAGTCCAGCCCCTTCCCGGGTGTAGTTGAAGCTGGGGTTTGCGTACAGAGAACGGCCTTTGGCCTCCGCCTGTGCGATGGCCGCGCGGGCGCGAGCCTCCCTCGCGTATGGACTTTGCTCAAGGAACTTCTGGACTACGCTCGTTTCCGTCCACTCCTGCGCCGAACATAGGCCCGAAAGTGCGGCCACGCACAGCAGAGAAGTGGCGGCGCGATTGGGCAAATGCATTGCGCCACCTCATCAAAATCAACTTCTAGGAACTGAATGGGGATCGCGCACACGAGTGGTGCGCCTGATGGGTGGTTAGGCAGGAGGGGCGCGGGATTTGAGGGCAAGCTGCCACGGAGGATCGTGGCTGTGGGGGATCAGTTCCGTTACGAGCGCGGGCTGTGCGAGCGGTTCCGGAATCGAGATCGCTTCCGGAAGCGCAGCTGCGAGTCTCACGGGAGACTTGCCGTCACCGGCAATCCAACTCAACGAGCGAACATCGCCGATGTGATCGTCAGAGTTGAGCGCCAGACCATCGGCGTCTTCACCGGCCCAGTGTGCGTGCGTGAACCCGTGCGCATGCTCATGCGCTGGATCGCGATCATGGACATGCATGAACGGAGCCTGGGCAAAGGCCAGCAGGAGGCTGGTTGTTACGCCAAGATGCAATGTCCTGCGCACGTTCTCATATCTTACCGCGTCGTCAGGATATGGATCCGGGCTGACCGGAGTCGATCTGCGCTCGAGGAGGTGTACGTGTGCTGGACATCGGCAAGTGACTTTGAGCACACAAAGGCCACAGCCAAAATGCCCGGAGAAGGAGATGGCCAGAATGGACTAACAGAGGCGCAGACCAAAAGAGGCGGAAGCAGTGTTCTGCCGCCGGTCCTCCAGGCTGAAGTCCAAGTCCTGTAGCAAAACTGAGCCAAAACCCCATCCGATTGGGCGCCTTGAGGTTACTGACCGAGCGAGAGAAGATTCCCTAAGTTATTGAAAACATAGCAGTCTGTATAGAACCATTGGAGGGTACTGAAGTTACGCTGACGTGATGCCGCAGTGGCAATCCCGTTCCATCCTGTGGTCGAGTGTAGGAGGGCGAATTGGGCAAAGTCAGCGAGTGCCTGCACTGCCTCGTGGGACACCTGATTGAAATCTCGAATGAAAAGAAAGCTGGTGAGGATTTCCTCTGCCCAACCCTCTTAGGGGTATGGGACCGTTTCGACCCGGTCGCATAGCGCTTTTTCGGAGGGCTCGGGGGGGCCTTGTCCATCCTCCGATCCAGGTGACGCTCCGCTATCTCATTACAGTAGCAGGCCTTGCTGGGTTTGTCGGCAACTTGCGGGCGCAGGTTCAGCCGGAAGATCTCCTCCGTCAGGCGAACCAGTTGGCCGATGCCGGCAACTTGGCTGCCGCCCGGCCGTTGTACGCCAGAGCTGAACAGGCTTTCTCCCAATTGGGTGACCGTAAGCAAGCGCTCTACGCGAAGTTCGGTCGGCTCCGAAGAGACGTCGAATCCGGTTCTTACGATGCGTACTTGCGGGAGATTGACGCGGATCTGGCCACGCCCGAGGTGAGCGCTGATCCTGCACTGAGGCTGCGTGGACTCTCCGTTCGCGCCTCCATCAACATGAACCTCAGCACCAGCGAGGCCAAACGCGACTGGCAGCAGATCGGCGCCATCGCTAACCAACTCGGCGAGGTTCGCTGGTCCAACAGAGCCGCAGGACAATTGGGCATCCTCGCAGGACTCGAAGGGGACTACGCGACCGCCCTGACCGCTCTGCTGGGGGCCATCAAGAAAGCCGCCGAGCAGAAGGATGTTGCCGCAGAAATCTACTTCAAGACCTTCCTCGGCAATGGACTCACGGCCAACAACCGTGCCGACCAGGCGATCAGCGCCTTCGATTCCGCGATTGACGCTGGGAGACGATCCCCCGATACCGGTTTCCAGGTGCTTCCCGTGATCGGCAAGGTCCGGGCGCTTCGCGCCTTGAAGCGCGACGAAGAAGCGCAAAAGATGATCGCTGAAGCCCTCACCTTCGCCCGAGCGCAACAGATCCTCGGCGCACAGGCCGAACTGCTCGTTCAGTCCGGGCTCTCGTGGGTCAACATGAAGGACTACGCCGCTGCGGAGGCTGCCCTGAGGGAGGCTGTACAGGTGGCCGGCAAAGCCTCTCTGCCACGGATGGTTGCACAGGCTCAGTCGGGGCTTGTCGACTTGTACCAAGCGAAGGGGGACTTGGAGGCAGCGGCGAAGGCTGCAGATGCGGCTGTGGATGCAGTGCATCGGCCTGAGGAGATCTACAGCCTGCCCCAGCATCTGGCAAAGAAAGCCGAAGTCCGCGCTGCCAGCGGGCAAGTGGGCGAAGCCGGACGGCTCTACGCCGAGGCGGCCTCATTGATTGAGGGGATGCTCGTGAACATGCCGAGTTCGATGGCGAAGTCCTCGATGATCGCCGCCATGAGTCGCGTTTACGCTGGCCATTTCCGGCTTGCGATCGAACAGTCCAAGAGCTACCCCGATGCCTTCCGAATCGTTGAGCGTGCGCGGGGGAGAGGCCTTGCGGATTCCCTGCGCTATGGAAAGCGCCGGGCTGAGGAGCCGCCGGTGCCGGCGGAGCTTCGCATTGCCGCGATCCAGAGGGAAATGCGGCAGACGCGCTCGCCCTCCAAGATCAAGCAACTGCTCCTCCAACTCGAAGATGCCGAGACCGAGTTGTCGGGAGTCGAGTCGCGCCGCAATCGTCAGAGTATTCGGGAAATGGCGCTTCTCGGCAAGAGTGCCGTGGAACTAACGGCATTCCAGTCCGGCTTGCGGCCCGGCGAACTCGTCCTGGAGTTTGTGCTGGACGAGCCGTCTTCCTATTGCTTGGCGGTTCGCAACACCGGAGTCGCCGTCCACTCTCTCGATTCTCGGCGCAAGATCGAGGGTGCAGTGGACCAGATGTTGCGGTCGATTCGATCGAAGAAGGAAGATCGGAAGTCTTCGAGTTACCTGTATGCAGAGTTGATTGCGAAGTGCAGGGGCGAGGGAGCGGAGTCTCT
>JARKOC010000196.1 GCA_029975915.1 Bryobacteraceae bacterium | reverse complement strand
GTACCTTCCGTCAATACCGCGACGTCACCCTCTCGGTCGCCGGTCAGACCATCACCGCGAGCCAGCCCATCCCCGCAGACGAAGCCGACACCCTCACCAAGATCAAAAACTCAGATGCGCACTAAATTGGCCCAAGTCGGGCCGGGCAGGACCCGCTGCCCTGGTGGCTATCTTGTTACGCACGTGCGCGCCGTCACGGACTTTCACGATGATCGCGTCCAGGTAGATCACCGGGTAGAACGAGGCCAGCGGCCTGGCCTGCCAGGCCATGACCTCGTCGAGGACCTCGTCGGTGATCTTGCTGATCGTCTCCCGGCTGATCTCGGTCCCGAGCGTGGACACCAGATGATGCTCGAACGCCTCGGCGAGATCGGCGTCGCGCCGTCGATTGGAACCGTCGTGACTCGTATGACAATGCCCTGGCCGAGATGGTCGCTGGCTACTACGAGGCTGAACTCGTCTGCGAACCGGGCCGGCCGGGGCCTTGGAAGACGGTCAAAGACCTCGAGCTGGCGACCCTCGGATGGGTGTACTGGCACAACACCTAGCGTCTCCACGGCTACCTCGGCGACATCCCACCCGCCGAGTTCGAGCAACCCACTACGCGACTCTCACCCGACAGTCGCAACCCACATGGGAGCGGCAAGAAACCCGGGGCGCTTCACTCGCTACGGCAGGCAATAGGAGCATCGCGTGTAAGCGAATCTACTTGTGTTGTGCCCTACTCAAAGCCTGTCTCCCGAAGCCACACGTGCACGAGCTTCCATGAGCGCGAACCCGAGCAGATTCAAGCCCGGCCAGCGTTCCGGCCGATCCGCAAACTCAGAGTCTTTGGCCAGACCGATGCCCCAGATCCGATCCCGCGGAGATGCCTCCGCCAGCACACGCGAGCCAGTACCCACCAGATAAGCGCACAACGCAGGATCACTGCCGAACTTCAGCACTGAGCCGGTCACCACAATCTCCACCCGATGCCGCTCCCACACTGCCTCGTCAAAACCGCGGACGGTCCGACCCAGATCCTTCGCCTGCGCAGCCGAACGAGCCTGCAAGATCGCGTCCGCGCGAACCCGATCGCCAAACAAATCCGCCTTGCGCCACATCATGTACTGCTCGGCCGAACCGAACGCCCTACCATCGGCGCTGAACTGCACCGGCCACCACTGACTGAAAACCGCCGCACCCAACTCACCGGCCCGCCCGCCCCGGTGAGTCCAAAAGAACACAAACTTCAATCGGACGCCCGACTTCTGCACCTCAATCAGATCTTCGACACACCGAGCACCTCCCCCGTCACGCTTCACCGAGACCTCCCGTTTGCCGTGATTCGCTGGAGACCGAACACGCTCCGTAGCTCGCCACCGACTCTAGCCGGGCCAAAGGTGATCAGAAAATGTAGCTTAGGACATATGCGCCTGTCTAGGCGATCGTGAGGTTGTGGAATTGACTGAGCTAGGACAAATTGACAAGATTAGCCGGCTTGTAGCAACCTTCGCCCTGACGGGCAGCATTCCAGTTTATGCTGCGCGCAAGGCCCACATCGTGCCATCATTGAGGGTGATGATCCTTCTTCGCCGAATGCGATCTACTACTGGGATCATGTCAACAACCCGATCAGGATTCGATAGAAAGGTAGTCTTGCTATGGAACCTTACGTGATTCATATTCGGATGGAAGCCGAGCCTTTGGCTCGGCTCCAAGAAGAAGCGAGACGTGCCGGAATGGCTGTCTACGTCGTCGACTTGTCCAGCATCGTTGATGAGGCAGAGCTCACCAGCTATCTTTCTGACATGTTTGGTTTTCCTCATTTAATCCGAGGGCTTGACGCAATCCTGGATCTGCTGTCTGATCTTGATTGGATTGGAAATACCAACGGCTATCTGATGGTCGTGAAGGGCGCGGTTGATTCTTTGGTGAGAGAATCGTTTGTGTGGCTTCTTCCCAGTTTGCTTGACCGCTGGCGTTCTCGCGAGGTGCCGTTTGTTGCAGCTGTCGAAGGAGGAGATGAGACGTTGGCGTCGATTCTGTACACAGAAAATCGTAAGCTGGAGGAATTCGGTAGACTCCGGTGGGGTGCTCTCGATACAGGTGGGGTTGATATCGTCATCCACGGGAACCAATACGGACTCCGCCCGGTGAGTGAATGACAGCACGAACGAGACTGAAAGAGTGATCACCAATGGAAGAGGTTACAGCTTCATTACCATGTTCCCTGGAAGGCCTAAAGGTTAGTCATGTCAGTCACAGCAATCGTCCGCACCGAAGCGGGTATGGAAATCGTTCGAGGAGCGCTGCAGCTTAGTATCAGTTGGTCTTTGCTTGACCCGGAACGGTACCCCTTATTGTCGGCAGTTGATCCCAGCGCGGTAACGCTCTTCTACACACTACACATCCCTTGGCTCCTATCCGAGATAGAGGCTTTGACAGACGCCTCGACCGATCCGGAACAACGGATCGCGCTCGACGAAGCGAGTGCACTCGCCAGAATATCAATAAGAGGCCCCGGCAGATACTTGGTTCTTGAAGGAAATGACAAGTGAGTGCCAGAATTCCTGCCGATTGCCACTTGTTGTGGACGAGTTGGGTAGCCCGGTGGTGTCCTGCTAGATATTTTCCGGGTTCTCCGACCGCGCCGCTACCTCAGTGGCAAGGGCATAGCATTCCCGTTGAGGAGACGGGCCCCAGAGCGAGATATACGACAAATATTGGCCGTCTTCTAACTAAGGCAATTCGCAGTCAAGAAGTTATTGCGACACTAAAATTAAGGAGATAAATAGGTGCCGATTTCGACTGCCGTTCGCAGGGAGAATGGTGAGAACCTAGTGCTAGGCGAATACTCTTTTAGAAAAGAGACTGTCATGTGGCAATCCGAACAGTACCACATGCTATCGATGGTGGATCCCTACGCGAACACTATATTCAATAGTTGGCAAATCCCATGGGTTCAGATAGAAGTCGCGCGCCTCTCCGCAGCATATCTCGGATCAGAGGAATTTGCTCCGCTCGATGAATTGGCGCAGCTATGTAAAGTGGCATTAAAATCGCCTCATCGCTATCTTTGGTTTATCGGAGATTAGCCGCCCTTCGCGATTGACGCTGCAGGGCGGTACAAACGGTTGGGATCTGTGACCGTCGAACGGATCTGATGGACGGAAAGCCCTACATTAGGCACGCCAAGAACGAGGCACGCTATGTCGCGAGGCAGGCAGAGCACGCGCGGGCTCACCCCGACGCCGACTTCGAGTTCGAGATCATTGGGCGTGCGAAGCCTGGCACCCAGCTAGACCGCATGGAGGAGTTCTACATCCGGGAGGGTGGTGGTCCGACCAACCTCAGCAATCCGAACGGAGGATTGGCAAACATGCGACCAGATGAGTGAGCCCCGCTACCTTGCGAGCGCAAGTGAGCGGAGGACTTCGAGGATGGGCTGGCTGCTTCCGGCTTCGTAGCGGCGGATCTGGGCGACGTGGGCGCCGGAGCGGTCGGCGAGCTGCTGGATGAGTGACTGGGTCTTGCGCGCGGCGGTGAGGCGTGCGGCGAAGTTGGTGTCGGTCACGGGCTCGCTTCCTGGGCCACGCAGCGGGGTTGCTGGGGTTGCTGTTGTGGTGACCATAGGTGCCACCTTTGGATGTCGTTGACGAAGCAAAGCGAGCTAGGTCCATTTTTTAGCGAGCGAAGTGACGTTCTTGACAGCCGTTGGCCGAGGCGATGATTCCCGACGCAGAGCTGAGCAGGCTCAAGGCCGAGGTGTCGTCGCTCGTGAAGCGCCTTGGGTTGTTGGAGGCTCCTGACTTTGGAAACGGGGATGGGTGATGTGGAGGGAACTGGCGGATGGGCAGCTGACGACGGGTCGCTGTTCGGTTGAGGAGAAGGCTGCTGCGGTGCGGATGGTGAGGACGCTGCGGGCTGAACTCGGTGTCGCGCTGGGGACGGTGCAGCGGGTCGCGATGCAGCCCGCGCCCAGCGGGACGAGGAGTTGATCTGTCAGCTGATTGAGATCCTGACGCTATGACCATCCAGGATGACAGGTGACGGACACCTCGATGGTATCGATATACCATGAGAGCATCCTTGCGGTCAGTGATGAGTTTCAGTGTCGCCAACCTTGCGGATTGGTGTCCCAAAGATCCGGACTTTGGACTGATGATTCGGCTCATGATCGGCCCGGCCTGCAGTCCTGGCGAAGAGTCCTTCGATCTCGTTGTGTGCACGGGAGGCTGGCTGGCAAAAGAAGCAGCCTTATCCGGCCCGATCGACGCCCGCCACCACCTGGTTGTGGGTTCCTTTGAATGGCCGACTATTCGAGCGTATCTAGAGAGTCGTGTGGAAGCATGTGAGGGCAGCGACTGGGCCGAGGTTGCCAGAAGGCTTTCACGAATTGGCCATTGGGAATTTGAGGACTACCGACCGGCGCCCTAGCCGGGCGCCAGGTTTCGCACGCCTGAGCGGGGTATCCTCGGTTGACTGGCACTTTGGCACTAGTCTCATCACCGGGAGGGACGGCCCTACGGGTCCGTTGGAGGCTGAGCTTCGAGCTGTGGGAATTGGGGTCCGTTGAACAAGAACTGGGATCAGTACGAGCCTTATCGTGCGTGGTCGGTTGCTGAAGAGCGGCTGCGGCGATCAACAATCTGTTCACGAGGAACAACATCTCTGGTATGACTGTCAGGTATGTTCCTGTGAGGTGAGTCATGCCAAGTGAAGCGTCGTACATTGGGGCCTATTGGGGCAACCAGTGGGTATCGGTGGAGTGGGCGGGAGAGCGGCTGGCTGGTTTCTTGGCGGCTCTCGCGGATATCGATCGGTTGCTAGGCACGTGGTTCGAGAAAGGACACAGCAGAGCCTCAGCATTGATGATGCCGATCAAGGCCGATCCTGATTCGCTCAGCCAGCTGTTTGATCGAGATCGTCATCGCCGTGACTATAGCGAGTCTGTGGGGTTCCGAGTCGGCATGTGGAATGGCGCACAGCCTGAAGTGGGTTTGAGTGTGCTGGTTGGCGCTCATCCCAAGACACGTGCGTTCTCAAATTGCCTTGTACTGGACTTACCTGTGCTTGATGAGCGTTCTGCGAGCCTCTATTCGCCGAGCGAAGCCTTGCAGATCTTTCGTGCGGTGATCGAGGCATGGGAACCAGCATGGGCCACCTGGACGACCAGCAGGTTACGTGAAGCCCAGATGCCAGCGCCAAAGGAGCCGGTGGTCGGGTGGCTAACATACTTGGCCGATGTGCATCCTGATGCGGTGCAGGTCGCTGATTGCGAACCTGCAGACGGCGGCGCCTTTATTCGGGCAGCGCAAACCTTCGGGGATGTCGATGAAGCTGCCGTGAGGACCATTCGGCAGAACCTGCAGCGTGCGTCGCTGTTACGTCCGATACCTTCGAGTGATGGCCGGACTTGAGCGGCCCTTCGGGCCTCCCTACGTGTCAAGGGTTAGGTGAGGTGAGGGATTGATTCCAGACCATGGCCCCCAATTGCTAGAATATCGGAAACAACCTGGGAACTACTTCAGATTTGGAAAAGGCGATCTTGTGAATCTTGAATTCTGGCAGCGTGTTCAGCGAACTGGGAAGTCATTCCGGTGATTGCAGTATATCCGGACCGCGAGTTTAAGATATGGGAATATCGGGTCAGTCATAGGTCATTGCTAATCCGCAGCCCGAAGGGGACTGGGGTCAAGAGGAACGTTGACCTGGTGTTCGTTGGTGTTGACTACATGGCGCTACCTAGTCGGCTGCACGGTGTGCTGCTTGACTTTGGCACGGACGACGATCGTATGTCGGTGACCGCGCTTACCGGAGAGAACTACCCTGGCCAGGTCTACGTGCTGGTGTCAGAGGACTGCCGGCACCTTGTTTTTGCTGCAACATGTCAGGTAGGTGAAAACGACAAGGATATCTTTGATACGCCTTTCTGAGAAGGACTAACAGTCGAAGCAGCAGAACTTGGCCCGGCCCATGGATTGCCGGATATTTGGCTCTTATGACCTGAGCGTGGGGTGAGCGTAAACGAAACAGTGGGCACCTCAGGGGACGTCAAGAATCTGAGCCGCGTCGTCGACGGTTTCGACGAGGCGGTGTGGGAGCTGCATCGTGTGGAGATCGTGGTGACCGGGTCGGTGCTGACGTTCGGCAGTCATCCCGCGTTGCGCGGCCACCTGGTGGGTGCTGGCTCGCGTGTGTTGGCAGAGATGCCTCCCAACCTAGAGAACCCCGTAGTGGGTGACCGATTCGGAAGCCTGCGCAATCGCGTTCCGAAGTGCGGCGGTGAAATCGACTCCGCCGGCGAGCTGGGCGATCAGCGACCCGTGCAGCACGTCGCCGGCGCCGGTGGTGTCGACCGCCTCGACCTGTGGGACGGGGAAGATGCCCAGTTGCTCGCCGATCATCGCCTGCACGGGCTCTGCGCCGCAGCTGCGTGCCAGCCGTGGGATTCCGAAGCCGGCGAGATCGTCCAGGGCCTGGTCCGGTGTGCTGCCGGGAAGCGCGAAATCAGCCGACACGACGGCCACATCGAGCAGCGGCAGCAGCAGTTCCAGGCCCGGCTTCCAGGAGCCGCCATCGAGCACCTGGATCGGTGCCGGGTTCTGGGCCAGCAGCAGCGAGGCGTCCAACAGATGCCCATCATGCAACACGACATCGACATCTTTGAGCACCTCGGCGCCCGGTGACCCAGCGGACTCAAGTGCGGCCGCGTTGCGTGAGACCACCGCGCGGCTGCCGTCGGGGGT
>JARKOC010000188.1 GCA_029975915.1 Bryobacteraceae bacterium | reverse complement strand
CTGCTGACCGAGGGGTTCAACGGCGTGGCCGGCAAGGTGGAGGCGGGTCCGCCACGCCACATGTCCAGCGCCGTGGGCCAGATCGTCAACTTCCTCGGCACCCTGCAGAACGAGTGGGCCGGGGCACAGGCGTTCAGCTCCTTCGATACCTACATGGCGCCGTTCGTGAGAAAAGACGGACTCTCCTACGAAGAGGTGAGGCAGCACATTCAGGAGCTGGTGTTCAACCTGAACGTTCCCTCGCGCTGGGGTACCCAGACACCCTTCACCAACCTGACATTCGACTGGGTCTGCCCCGCGGACCTGCGCGCCCAGGTCCCGGTGATCGGCGGCGAGGAGATGCCGTTCAGCTACGGAGAGCTCCAGGCCGAGATGGACATGATTAACCGGGCCTATATCGAGGTCATGACCGCCGGGGATGACAAGGGGCGGGTCTTCACCTTCCCCATCCCCACCTACAACATCACCGCCGACTTCCCCTGGGAGAGCGAAAACGCCGAGCTGCTGTTCGCAATGACCGCCCGCTACGGGCTCCCCTACTTCCAGAACTTTCTCAACTCGGAGCTTTCCCCCAACATGGTGCGTTCCATGTGCTGCCGCCTGCAACTCGACCTCCGGGAATTGCTGAAGCGGGGCAACGGCCTGTTCGGCTCGGCCGAGCAGACCGGCTCCATCGGCGTGGTGACGGTCAACTGCGCCCGGCTCGGATATCAGCACAAGGGAGACGAGACCGCCCTGTTCCGCCGCCTGGACGGGTTGCTGGAGCTGGCGAGAACCAGCCTGGAGATCAAGCGCAAGGAGATCCGGCGCCACATGGACGGCGGCCTGTTTCCCTACACCCGGCGCTACCTGGGCACCCTGCGCAACCACTTCTCCACGGTCGGCGTGAACGGCATCAACGAGATGGTCCGCAACTTCTCCGGCGACCGCCATGACATCGCCATGGACGAGGGGCGCGCCCTGGCCTGCCGCTGCCTGGACCACATCCGGGAACGGCTGCTGCTTTTCCAGGAGGAGACCGGCCACATGTACAACCTGGAGGCGACCCCGGCCGAAGGGACCACCTACCGTTTCGCCCGCGAGGACCGCAAGCGGTTCCCCGGCATCCTCCAGGCCGGTACCGCAGAAGCGCCCTACTATACCAACTCCTCCCAGCTGCCGGTCGGCTTTACGGACGACCCCTTCGAAGCCCTGGAGCTGCAGGAGGAGCTTCAGCGCAAGTACACGGGCGGCACGGTGTTCCACCTCTACCTGGGCGAGCCCGTTTCCAGCGCCGAGACCTGCCGCAGGCTGGTGCGACGGACCCTGGAGAACTACCGCATTCCGTACCTGACCATTACGCCCACCTTCTCCATCTGCCCGAAACACGGCTATCTGCCGGGGGAGCATCCCATTTGTCCGTTGTGCGCCCCCTCTCCTCAGCCCTGCGAGGTCTGGACCCGGGTCATGGGCTACCACCGGCCGGTGGAATCGTTCAACATCGGCAAGAAGGCCGAGCACCGCCAGCGACGCTTCTTCCGGGAAACACCCGCAGCGGAAAAAGCATGCTGAAGGTCGGCGGCCTGGTCCCCTTCACCACTATCGACTACCCGGACCACCTGGCGGCGGTGGTGTTCTGCCAGGGGTGCCCCTGGCGCTGCCGCTACTGCCACAACCGCGAGCTGCTGGATGCGACGGCTCCAGGCGCGATCCCCTGGGATGAAGTCCTGGCATTTCTCGGCCGGCGGCGCGGCGTGCTGGATGCCGTTGTGTTCAGCGGAGGCGAGCCCACCATGCAGCCGGGGCTCATTCATGCGGTACGCAAAGTGGGGAGCTTGGGGTTCCGGATCGGGCTCCATACCGGCGGCGCCTTTCCCGAGGCGATTGAGGAACTCCTCCCCCACCTGGACTGGGTCGGCATGGACATCAAGACCACCTTTCCCGACTACGAACGAATAACCGGCGTGCCCGGCTGCGGGGAGGCGGCGGAGCGGAGCGCCGCCCTGGTGCGGGCAAGCGGGGTGAATCACCGCTTCCGCACCACGGTGGATCCCGATCTTCCGGGCGATGAACAGGTTGCCGCGTTGCGGCGTATGGTGGTGGACGAGTGGGAAAGCGGCTATGACATACAGGATATATGTTGACACTGTGTAGCTTGTCTGATAATTAAATCCTGAAAATGTACATTCTCTATAAGAATGATGTCACCGAAAAGGCAAACCCCGGGTAACCGGGCGACGCAAAGCTACCTGTCCGTTGCTGGCGGATAGAGGGGTTGTCGAAGTGGCGTCCGATCGAAACCGGATCGCTACGCCCGCCTTTTAGGCGGGTTTTTTTGTGCAGTTTTCCGGAGGCCTGAGATGGGCATCGCCAATGCGGCAGTCGAACTGCTTTTACGCAATCTGGAACGCCATCCCGAGAAAGCAGCCTATCTCTGCGGCGAACAACGTATCTCGTATCGTGAGCTTGGCGTGGAGTGCCGACGATTTGCGCTCCTTCTGCGGAAGAGGGGCATAGCGCCCGGAGAGCGGGTGTTGATAGTCCTGCCCGATACGTTTGCCTTCCCGGTCGCCTTCCTGGGATGCCTGCTGGCCGGGGTCACGGCGGTCGCGGCAAGCGCGGCCCTCAGGGAGGAGGATTTCGTCCATATCCTGGAGGACAGCGGCGCGCGCCTCCTGGTG
>JARKOC010000186.1 GCA_029975915.1 Bryobacteraceae bacterium | reverse complement strand
GATGGGGAATGCGAAGCCGGAGAGGAGCATGGCCGGAAAGATGAAGAAGAAGGCGCTCATCATGGCCTGCTGCTGGGTGCGGCTCACCGTGGAGATGAACAGGCCGAAGCCGAGGCTGCTCATGAGGAAGAGGGCCGTGGCGCCGAACAGGAGGGGGATGCTCTCCCGGATCGGGACGTGGAACCAGAAGGCGGCCACCAGGGTGATGAGGGCCACGTCGATGAAGCCGATGATGATAAAGGGCACGGTCTTGCCCAGGATGAACTCGCCCCGCCGGATGGGGGTGACGATGATCTGCTCCATGGTGCCGATCTCCGTTTCCCGCACCACGGCCATGCTGGAGAGAAGCATGGTGATGATGAACACGATGTTGGCGATCACGGCAGGCACGTAGAAGTTGCGGCTCTCCAGGTTCTCGTTGAACCAGGCGCGGCTCGCCGTCTCCACCCCGCCCACCCGGTACGCGGGGCCGAAGGCCCGTGCCGCCTGCTCCATTCTCACCCGGTCGCTGAAGCGCGCCGCAATCCGCCCTGCGTAGGTGAGGGCGATACCCGCGGTGTTGGAGTCGGTCCCGTCCAGGATCATCTGCAGCGGCGCGTCCCGGCCGGAGCGCAGCGCCTCGCCGAATCCCCGGTTCATGCGCAGCACCACCTTGACCGCGCCGCGGTCCAGGAGTTCGCCCACCCGCCGCTCGCCATGGATATTCTCCACGATCCGGAAATAGCCGGATCCGGCGAAGCGGGCCGTCAGGTCCCGGCTCTCCGGGCTGTTGTCCAGGTCGAAGACTGCCGTCTTCACGTCCCGCACGTCGGTGTTGACCGCGTAGCCGAACACCACGGTCTGGAATATGGGGATGACGAAGATGATGAAGCGCATCCTCGGGTCGCGCAGCACCTGGATGAACTCTTTTATCAGCATGGCTCTCAGACGTTCGAACATGCAAACTCCGCGCTTACTCGATCTTCTTCCGGAACTTCCTCACCGACAACCCCAGCACCAGCGCCGCGAACACCACTAACAAGGCCACCTCGCCGGCCATCACGCCCAGGCCCACGTCTTTCAGGTAGATGTCCCGCAGGATGGTGACGAAGTAGCGGGCTACGACGATGTGGGTGATGGCCCTCACAGCCGTCGGCATGGTGTCGATGGGGAAGATGAAGCCGGAGAGGAGGAAGGCCGGGAGCATGGTGACCACCAGGGCCACCTGGCTGGCGACGAACTGGTTCTTGGTGACGATGCTGATGAGGATCCCCAGGGACAGGGCGCCCACCAGGAAGAGCATGGACAGGCCGAACAGGAGCGCCGGGCTGCCGCGCAGGGGGATGTCGAAGATGAATTCTCCCACCAGCACCGACAGGACGAGATCGATGATGCCGATGGTGAAGTAGGGGATGAGCTTGCCCAGGATCATTTCCCCGCCGGTGAGGGGGGTGGAGATGAGCTGCT
>JARKOC010000181.1 GCA_029975915.1 Bryobacteraceae bacterium | reverse complement strand
CAGCAGTTTGCTGCCCCTCAGGCTGTCGACCTTGATCGTCGAGACTGCCGATCCGACTACTCGTGCGATGCGCATGTCCGATCAACTCTCCGGTTGTGCGTCGTCGCCGGCGACCTCCGAGGTGCCATCCGTGGCCACCGTGACCTGTTCGCCCGCTCCCACAGCAGGGAACGTCCTGGCGAACAGCAGATACGCCACCAGCACGCCGGTGACGCCAGCGGCGAGCTTGCCCACGATAACCGCTGCGATCATGTCTGGCATGACACCGGCGGTAAAGCCTAGGTGGTCGCCGAAGGTGAAGGCCGCCGACACCGCGAAGGCACAGTTGAGAATCTTGCCCCGGGCATCCATGTTCTTCATGATCTCGAACATCGCGATGTTGTTGGCGAGTGTCGCGATCAAACCACCGGCTGCGGTGTCATTGATTCCGATCAAATGGCCGAAAGCAGACAGCGGTTTCTGGCCAAATGTGACAATCAGGTGAACTGCAGGGAACGCGCCGGCCAAAGCCATCGCGATCGATGCGACGATGGCGAAGCCGTCGGTCACCGGCAGCATTTCCCATTCACCGGTGAGGATCATCACACCGGTCATCTCCTGGAAAATCCCAATCACCAGGCCGACCGAGATCATGAAGACCAAGCCTTTGCCGAATGCCTCGAATCCTCTGGTCATGGCATCGGGCTTGAACCACAAGCCGACAGCGATCAGCGCGGCTGCCAAGATGATCGGAACGGTCTGACGCAGCACCCAACCGGCCGGCATACCGGCGATCAAACCTGAGACCACCACACCGATCGGGATAGTGACGATGCCAGCCAGCACACCGCGGGCCAAGAAGCCGCGATCGTCCTTATTGATGATGCCCAGCGCGACCGGAATCGTGAACACGATCGTCGCACCCATCATGGCGCCCAGGACCAGGCCGGACAGCTTCTGTGCGTCCGGGTTGTCGGTCAGGGCCTGCGCCAGAGGCCAGCCACCCCTGTCGTTGGCCAGCAGAGTTCCTGCGAAGATTGCAGGATCGGCACCGAGGAAGCCATAAACCGGACGGATGACCACGCCCAACACTTTCGCCAGAATCGGCGACAGAGCGTAGACACCTACCATGGAGAGCGCCAATGGCCCCATGTCATTGATCCCGTCTTCGAACTTTTCCCCCAGGCCAAACTTATTACCTATTGCGCGGTCCAAGCCGCCCAGCACCATACAAATCATCAAGATCCATATGATGACCTCGTTAATTCCCACGGAATTCCCCTCATCCCTGAGTCGCGTCCGC
>JARKOC010000171.1 GCA_029975915.1 Bryobacteraceae bacterium | reverse complement strand
GACCCCGAATAGACGCTTGGCCGGGGCCGGCCCGTCACCCTGGACGGTGTCGTCGAGAGGAGGAACGAAAGGAAGGAAGGGAAGAGCCGAGGATCTCGGTCACGGGGCTTGACAGCCCTTGTTCATAGACGTTTGTTGGGCACCCCTTATTCCCAAAGGTCGTATCAGGTTTCTCTCACGCAGTCGTCGGAGACGAGGGTGGAGGAATCCGGGAACGACGGGGGAGGACCAGGGGGAAGAACAGGTTCACCGCGAGCCTCACGTTCGGCGAGTTCCAGGTTCAACTGGAGAAGGAAGGAAAGGATGTCGGCACCGGCGGGCATTCCATAGGCAGCAGAGACAGCCGCATTGAGCTTCGACTGCGCATCCTTCAATGGATGGGCGCCGGGCATCTCAACGCCACGATAGAGGTCGCGCAGGTTCAGGCCGCCTGCCATCGCGGCGCGGCGCACGGCCCGCAGCGCGAGGGCGGCTGCAGCGACCGAACGAATCTGCGCCTCCGTGGGGTGTTGCGGCCAAGGGAAGGATTCGAACACGGTCTCGGAGGTGTAGCGCCAGTCTCCCTTCAATGTCGAGCATCGAGCTTTGAACCATTCCCAATGGAACACTGATTGGAGGATTCCGAACGAGTAGTCGTCCGCAAAGGAAAAGACGATGAGAGCGGCGTTGGGTCGAATAGTCGAAGAAACGAATTCAAAGATTGGACGTTTGGTGACTTGCGAGCCAACGACGTATCTTGGGAGGCGTGCGATTCGAGCCATGAGGTCAGGGCGTGGGTAGGACATCAGCCACCAGCGCTTCAGGAACTGGCTGTGATGATTGTTGACCTTGGCGCGGGGGTTATCGGCCCTTGCGTCGGCGTTTCGCTTGGCCTCCTCTGCGGCAGCGCGCTCTCGGTCAGGAAGGACGCGCTCTTGCAATCGCTTGAAGGCAAGATCGAAGCGTTGCGCAGTCGGTAAGTCGCGAGGATGAAAATCGATTACGTATCGAGAGGGTCTGCCGCCAAGATTGGTGAAAAGGTGGTCGCCGGTCAGGAAGGGAAAGACTACATCCCGCGATTGGGGCGATTTTGCAAGCAAGGTCGCCGCCTCGGCCGGGTCAAGGAGGAAGCCCTCATGGCCATGGGTTTGTCCCTGGCCGCAAGTGGATGATTCTCGGTTCGTCCTGAGAGTCTTGGCGGCGGTCACATCCGTGGACGATGCGAGCGTGGGACCGATGCGATCGACTTCCTCCACACGCCATGGGCTGTCGTCGCGATCGCCCAGTTGGGTCAACAGACGCTTCTTGCTGGGCGCGTCGCCCTTGATCCAGTTGACGATTGAGACATGCACGGCCGCATCGCCGGACCAAACTTGGGTCGAAACCGCTTCGGTGATGGTGCCGCCGTTGGCCACGATGTGGTCAAGTCCACCTTCCCGTGACTCATTCTGGCGGATCGTGTTGGTGCCGACGAGACCTGCACGACCGCCAGGCGCAAGGTGATCATGGGCGCGCCGGAACCAATAGACGCAGTAGTCGGCACGTCCGGGCACGCCAGGATGGCGTGCCCGGAGGCGTCGCAGATATGCGGCGCCGAGTTCGTGCTGCGCCTTGTTCTTGGACTGGTAGGGGGGATTCCCAATGATGGCATCCGCGCGCGGCCACTCGGCTTCAAGGGCATCGACGGGGCGGATGTTGTCGTCCATGCTTTCCAGGGGAAGGGCGGGATCAAGGTCAAGGCCAAGCTCGCGCTGGTCGGTACCAAGGGCTTCCTCGACTTCATCGCGGGCGAGTTGCTTTCCGATCAGTAGGGTGACCTTCGCGAGTTCGACCGCGAAGGGCAGGACGTCCATTCCATGGAGTTGGCGGAGGCTGACGTTGCCCATTCCGAGCTTGCGCGCGGTCTTGCCGGACGCGGCATCGCGGATTCGCAACAGGAGTTCGATTTCCAGGCGGCGGAGTTCGCGATAGGCAACGTAGAGGAAGTTTCCGCTGCCACATGCCGGGTCGAGCACTTGGTATTCGCGCAGAGCGGTGCGCAGTGTCAGAAGATCCTCGATCTTCGTGGCTGCGGTGATGCGGTCGTTCCAGGGCTTGACGATTGTAGGGTGAACGACCTTGAGGATGTCGGCCTCAGTTGTGAAATGGGCGCCTCGCGCGTGCCGTTCATCTGACTCCATGCTGTACTGGAAGAGAGCGCCGAACACGGCAGGATTCACCAAACGCCATTCCTTGGAGGCCGCTTCCTCAAGGTGGGCCACCTCCTGCGCCGTCAGGTCGATGGGTTCTGCGCCGCGGAAGAGGCCTCCGTTGAAGTAGGGAACGTCCTTGTATCGTCCGCCGCGAGCCGGGATCGGGTTGTCCATCTGGCGAAAGAGGCCGCCGATGTGGTCGTACGCGTGGCCGTCGGCCTTGCAGAGGGCCAGGATTTCAGAGAACAGATCCTTGGGCATGAGGCCCACGTCCTCGGAGAACATGGTGACCATGCACTGGAGCACAAATCTCTGTGCGGCGCGGCGTTCGACGCCGCGTCGCACCAGCAGCCGGAAGACGCGTGCAAGCGACTGTGCCGCGTCTTCGGTGACGGCCTGGCGGTTGGTGCCGAACACCGGTCGACGGTTGTCGGGGAACATGAAGTTCAATGCGGAGTAGCGCGAAACCAGATCCTCGGTGCGGACCCGATCCATCGGTTCGCCGGGCTCGGTGTCGAAATCGTAGATCCAGAACTCGTCGAAGTTACAGAGGACGATGTAACGCGGGCGGTTGGGCGCGAGGTTGATCCAATAGTCGCGCGCCTGCTGGAAGTGGCGTTCCAACTTTTCGCCACGGGACTTCATTTCCACGAGGACGCGGGGTTTCCAGACGAGGTCTGCGAAGTTGGTGGCGCGCCCCTTCCCCTTCAGGCGTTGCTCAAGGGTTGCGCCGGCCTCCTTGTAGCCGCCGTGCCCGAAGGCTTGGAAAAGGCGGTCGAGAAAGACCTGGGATTCGCCCTTCTCGTCGCCCTTGCACGTCCTGACGTATTTGACGAACTCGCCGATGGCGTGGGCTGGGTTTTCCATGGCGAGGATGGTACCCCTTTCGTGCGACAAGGCGAAGAGGGGGGGCGTTGATGACAGGATTTCGTTGTCACGAATCGCCGAGGGACCTGTTCGAGCGGGACGTCGGGATTGATCTTGTTCCTGGTGTGCCCAACGGTTTGCGGCTGAACGGCAAGCCCCGGTGCCGCCGGAGGCGGCAGCCGGCGCGGTCCCTGCGGCCCCGCCAAGCCGGACCTTCAAACCACTGGGGCCATCGAGGCGGGGCCGGTGCAGGGACCGTGTCGGCAGGGGATTGACCGTTCAAGCCGTTTGTTGGGCCGCCATTTCGGAGGAAGAGCCAAACTAACGCCGAGAGAGGCCAATTGGGGTGTTTGTGGGTGAATCATGGTGTTTGGACAAGCGATGCGAAAGCGAGACAGCCTGATGAGGGAATTCGTGAACTCGACCTTGCCTTATCGCGGACTCGACGGGCCCACCGAGAACCATTGCAGCACGAATTGCTCTAGTACTTGCTTGACCAATAGAGCGTAACGTGTTAGTGGGTGGGCATGAGTTACAAACCCACCCAGATCGAGTTGAGCGAGGGCGAGCGGACGATGCTGGAGTCGTGGTCGGGCGGCCAAGCGACCGAGCAGCGGCTGGTGCTGAGGTCGCGAATCATCCTTGCCGCTGCAAGTGGCCAGGGCACCAACGCGATCGCCGAGCAACTGGACATCAGGCCCGCGACGGTGAGCAAGTGGCGCCTGCGATTTGCGGAGCAGCGGATCGCGGGGGTCATGGACAAACCGGGGCGTGGCAGGAAGCGTCGGTACGACGAGGCGACCGAGAAGCGGATCCTGTCGCAACTCGACAAGAAGCCGCCGTCTGGGTACGCGACGTGGACGGGGGGCCTGGTCGCGAAGGCGCTTGGTGACGTGTCGGCCGATCACGTCTGGGCGGTGCTGAGGAAGCACGGGATCCAGCTTCAGCGGCGCCGGAGTTGGTGCATCAGCACCGACCCACAATTCGCGCCGAAGGCCGCAGACGTG
>JARKOC010000154.1 GCA_029975915.1 Bryobacteraceae bacterium | reverse complement strand
GACATCCGGGGACTTGCCGCGATGTGGCCAATCCACCCAGCGCGACACGTTCATGTACTGGTGCGCCAACGTCGGATCCAAAGTGAAGTAGTCGACCATCAACTCCTCGAACCGGGTGCCCCGCTCCACCGTCGAAGGCGCGGTCGACAAGGCATCGATCACATCATTGATGGTGGTAGTCACTGCGTTGGTCTCCGTCGATCCGGCATCATGTCAATACCCTAGATCACTGGCTCAGACCGGCGGGCTCCACCACCTAGTGGGTGTTCGGACGGTCCTGTTTGGCCTGACGAGTTGGTTGCTTGCTGATTGACCCATCCAACACTGACCACCCAGCCGTAGGTTGGGTAGTCAGGGCCGACCCTAGCGATCTTGAGCGGATGGCGCTTGGTGTTTTTGATCTTGTGGAGCACGCTGCGCCCTCCGATGATTAGTGGCAGGTGCAGCGTCCACGAGTAGACTCCTGGCTGGTTTGCCCTGACATGGATGAGGAGATCGAGCACATCTCCCTTCTTCATGAACCACCTCAAAGGCTTGGGTTGGTCGTCGCCCAGGTCACCTTTGAACCAGACGGTGGAGCCGGCCGGTGACAGGTCCAACTCGAAGGTTGCGACCGGCACCACCGGCGGCCCGCCTTGAGGACACCATGCGAGTCCTACAGCTGACGCCTCTAGATCGACTCGCGTGCATTTTCCCACAACTGGCGGCGCAACGACAACGGTTGTATCAGCGTCGCAGGCGAGGCTAACCGAGACAATCATGCTCCCCTCAGCGCATCCATTCTGCTTACGGATCCATGCCGGCCATTCAATCTGCGTCCCAGGTGGCTGCATAGCTAGGTCTGCTTCGGGGACGTAGAAGCTGGAACCCAGCGGCGGGTGGGGGTGACCAACCCACATACGCTCAGGCCGCGATTCCACGCGGACCGTGAGCGGTCTGATCGGGGATATAGCCATCCAGAGTCGCATGAGCGCGCGTTTCACTGGGTCTAGGAGGACCAGCAGCAAAGCGCCGACGAAGCCGATCACGAAACCAGAGAACTGCTGCGCGAGCCAACTCCACATGATTGCCACTTGCTCTGTGAGCCAACTCCACATGATTGCCCCCGCTCTCCACAGCCTTGATACAGCTAGCCCACATGCTTTCACGAGCGCCGACGCCTTGGCACTGCTCGGCAGCCTCGCTGCCGGCGAGCACGTCCGCGAGGCCTCGGTCGAGCCGGCTCTCGGCTAGCCGACGGCAGGAGAAGGGACGGCACAAGGGATCGGGCGCCCTCGTCCTGCTCGCTTCCTCGCGCGCCATGGTGGCGATTTGTCACGTAATGTAACGCATCGACATTGTCAGCGACGTCTCATATTGTTA
>JARKOC010000147.1 GCA_029975915.1 Bryobacteraceae bacterium | reverse complement strand
CGTCCCCGGCGGGGGCATATTCCCCCCTGTTTCCCGCCGATTTCCCTCCGGGCGGTTTTCGGCTTTTTTATCACCCCCGGCCCGGGCAGGGCCGGGTCATTCCATCCCGAACGGAAGCGCGAAACTTCCGGAAAGAGAGGTGCCCATGAAACCGAGCAGCAGCGCGCGCAGGCTTGCGGACGTAATCCATGCAGCCATCGAGGATCACAGGATAACCAACGCCGAATACGAGGAAATCCTCCATATCGCCAACGAGGACGGCATTATCGACCCCGAGGAGAGGGCATTGCTCAGCCAGCTCCAGGAAATGATCGCCGACAAGACGGTATGCAGGGTGGCGGTATAGTTGGCCGCGATGAGAAGGCATTCGACAGCGGCGGAATCCATCCTGAAAGCGGCAGTTGGAGGCATCCGCAGAGAACTAAGGATGGCTTTACCTGCCGAATCCAGGCTCCTGTCGTTCTGTATTTTCGGGGCGCTGTTCCTGTCCGCCTGTTCCGCTCCTCACGCAACGCTACGCGAACCGCACCGTCAGACATCGCCGGCGCGCCCCGCGGCTTCTCCATCGCCTGTTGCGGTGGCGTCGCCTGCTCCGACATCCGTCGGGACGGCCGTTTCTTCCACGATCCTCCGCCCGGCCCGATGGGATGACCTCCCCGACTGGCGGGATGACGATCTGACGGAAGCATGGCCGGCCTGGCTCAGGTCCTGCGCCGCGCTCGGAAAAAAGCCCGGCTGGGAAGCGGTGTGTGAGAGGTCGTGGCGGATTAACGGCGCGGACAGGCGGGCCGTCATGGTTTTTTTCACGGGCAATTTTCTGCCGTATCAGGTGGTGAACCCGGATGAAACAACGGAAGGATTGGTTACGGGGTACTATGAGCCGATAATCCATGGCGACCTGGAACGGACCGAACGCGCCCGCTATCCCGTGTACGGCGTGCCTCCCGATCTGGTGCGGGTGGACCTGTCGTCGTTGTATCCGGAACTGAAGCACATGCGGTTGCGGGGGAGGGTGGTGGACAACCGCCTTGTCCCCTACTTCAGCCGTGCGGAGATTGACGATGCGGACGGCGCCTTCAGCGGTCAACCCATCGCCTGGGTCGAGGACCCGGTAGATCTCCTGCACCTGCAGATACAGGGCTCCGGCCGCGTCGAGCTCCCCACAGGGGAGCGGATACGCATCGGCTATGCCGACCAGAACGGCCATCCGTTCCGATCCGTGGCCCGGACACTCGTCGAGCGGGGGGAGTTGACGGCCGGCGAAGCCTCCGTGCACAGGGTCAGGCAGTGGGGGAAGGATAATCCCGAGAAGCTGACCGCGGCACTCAACGAGAATCCCAGCTATGTTTTCTTCCGCCGGCTTCCCGATTCGCCGTCCGGGCCGGTGGGCGCACTGGGAGTCCCCCTTACGGAACGACGCTCCATCGCCGTGGATCCCCGCTATATCCCTTTGGGCGCGCCGGTATTTCTCTCCACCTCGTGGCCCATGTCGGACCGTCCGTTGAACCGCCTGATGATGGCCCAGGATACGGGCGGGGCCATTCGCGGCGCGGTGCGGGTCGACTATTTCTGGGGACTGGGCGACGAAGCCGGTTCCCGGGCCTTGCGGATGAAGCAGAAGGGGAAAA
>JARKOC010000134.1 GCA_029975915.1 Bryobacteraceae bacterium | reverse complement strand
CCACCTGGGGCTGGATGGCTTTGACAACCATGGCTTTCTCCCTCTTAAGCGCGTCCACATGCATGCGGCCGGAACAGCAAGGTGTGCTCAATTGTGCGCGCTCAGACTGTAACATAGGACGGGGGGCCGAACAAGATCGGGAGGATTTGCTCAGGGGCAGAATCGACTGCGGGTGGCAGTCTATCTGCCACCCGCAGAAGGGGAGACTCGGAACGGATTACTCGTTACAGTGGCCGGGGCCGATGGCGCCGTTGTTGTAGCTGTCGAGCAGCGCAGCGTACGTGGTCGCCTGATTCCGCACCGTCTTGCTCAGGTTCGATGCGGGGGTGTTGGTGCTGAAGAAGCCGGTTGCCCAGGCCAGCGCCGTGTCGACGGCTGGGGTCGTGGCCGCGCCGTTGAGGATATTCAGCCGGGCCGCGATGTAGGCGTGGGCCAGGATGTAGTAGGCATTGCCGCCCGAAGGAGGCGTCCACAACACCTGATACCAGGACTTGCCGCTCTGGAAGAACGCGGTGTCCGGGCCGCCGATCAGCGCCCAGGTCGCATCCGGCCAGCGCGCCGGGCCATACGCGGAGTGCGTCTTCCAGTAGCCGGGGGTCAGCGTGCAGCCGCCGCAGGGGACGTTGACCGTGACCGTCCAGCTATCGGAGCCGGCCGCGCCCGTGTTGTTGGTCACGAACGAGGCCACGTTGACGAACTCGTACGTGCCGCAGGTGTCATAGGGGCCGATGTACAGGCTGTAGTGGAATGTCCTGGGCGCGTCCGGATAGCAGAGCGTCCCCAGGGAGCCGACTCTGTCATCCGCGATTTCGATGCACTCATCGTATTCGGTCATGGTCGCATTGCCGAAGCTCACGTTCGCGGTGCCGCTGAAGCCGGTCGTGCCAGATGGCGCACCCGCGCCGGTGCTGGCGTAGGCGTAGTTCTGGAGCGTGGCGGTCGCGGTGTTGAGGCGGTCGCTCGCGTTGGGCAGGGCCGTGCCGTAGGTGCAGGTCAGGCTGCCGCCGGCAGGTACCACGAGCGACGGGCAGTCCACGTCCGCCAGGATATCCGGCGATACCACGTCACTGACGGCCGTGAGAGGCGCGTCCATGGGCGCGGGGTTGTAGATCAGGATCGCGCCTTCGACCGCCCAGTCGCTGTCGGTATAGGTCGCGCTCAGCACGGTGGTGTAGTTGACCAGGAACTGCTGCCCGGTGGACAGGGTCAGCGCGCTCTGATCGCCGGTCTTGTCGATCGTCCAGTTGTAGGTGCGATCAAAGGCGGTGGCCGCATCCTTGGTCACCCGGAGCGCGTAGCAGGCCACCGTCACCGAGGCGCTGGCCGATTGGCCGGTCTGGTCGATGGTGGCCGTGTTGCCGTACGTGCCGCTATCGCCACAGGTGAAGGTCCGGTTGTAGGTGGCGGAACCGCTGGCGTTGAAGGCGCCCAGGCTGCCCGCAAAACTGTCGCTGACGTTGATCGAGTCGTTGATCAGAGTCGGGCTGCCGGGCAGACTGAAGTCCGCTTTAGGCTCCGGGCCGAAAGGCTCGCCCAGGTGGCCAGAGTGGTTGGTGATCGTAATGGTGGCCACGTTGCGGTAGGCTGCGCCGGCGACCGGTGTGAACGGGATCGTGTAGTCGTAGCAGCCGGTTTCACCAGGGCCAAGCGGCGCCGGGACGATTGTGGTCGAAGCGCCAAGCTCCTGGAACTGGCCGCTGCCGGTCTTGTACTGGACGTGGTCGAAGATCGTCAGGTTCTCGGTCGTCACGGCCCCGCCGTTGGTCACGCAGATTTGTCCGGCGACCCAGACGGTGTCGGTGCCCGCGTCTTTGGTGACGGTGACGGTGTAGGTTGACGTGCCGCTGTCGCCCACGAACAGGTTCCAGGCGGCCGGTGTCACGGATTTGCTGATCGTCCAGTGGTACTCGCGCTGCCAGTAGCCCACGGCGGTCTTGTCCGCCGTCAGCGTCGTGCCGTTTTGGCCCTGGTCAAGCGGTGCGGCCATCAGCATCATGGGCGCGACTGGCGCTTCCTCGATTACCTCGGGGGCTGGCTCGACTGGCAGGTCCACGGTCACCTCCGGGGCCTGCTCAACAGGCGGCTCCTCGGTCACTTCGACTGGCACATCCGTGGTGGGGCCTTCCTGTGCCAGGCCGGGCAGGGTTGCCACCAGCAGCATGCTTACGATCGCCACGAGGGCGATCAATGTCGTGAGGGATTTTGTTCGCATCGCAAACACTCCTCTGCACACTCAAACATCAATTGGAAGTTGAACAGTTGCCCGCCAGGGGCCGGTCGATGGATGCTCCGCGAGACGCGCGGAAATTCCGCCGATCGTGTTCAGACGACTCCTTTCACAATCACGCCAGCCGCCGGGGGCGGTCTGCCGCGGGGTCGGAAGGGACTGGATGGAAATTCACTCATCGAGCGAACGAGGACTGCCGTGACTGCATGCCGGTTGGGGGGAAGAGCGATGAATGGGTAGGGAAATCCCGGTGTGATGGAAGGCGGCGGGTTGTGTGAGGGAGGGGCCGCCCAAGTGCAGAAGTCGATTTCTGCCTGTCTGATCCGGATGCATGGCTCGCCGATTTCCGGATCGACGTCTACTCCTAATGTACCAGCGAATCTCAATAATCCTACAGGAATTCCGAAATAATTAATCATTATAAGTAAAGTGTTAATGGGTTCAAGTCGAACGATCTATTCTTGAGATTGTGCTCCGGGTGGCTTTCAAGGGCACTGGGCGGTTGAGCCGGAAGGCCGACCTGAGCTACAATCAACCCATTGGCTGTGTCATTACAGGAGCGAACCGGATATGAAGCGATGGGATTGGTTGGCGGTGTGGGTGGCGCTGATGATGCTGGCCGGCGCGGGGATGCCCGTCCTGGCCCAGGGTGGGGGCGAAGTCACCCCGACGCCCTTCTGGGAGGAAAACGACGATCCGGACCTGAACGCCCAGATGGATCGGGTCGAGGAAGCGACCAGC
>JARKOC010000127.1 GCA_029975915.1 Bryobacteraceae bacterium | reverse complement strand
GGAACTGAGCAGGTCGTCCAGCACTTCCTGAACCCCGGGATTCAGCAGCTCCTGACTCATGAAATTGGCCCCGAAACGCGAGGTGCAGACGATCCGGTCGCATCCCGCCTTGCGGAGCAGTTCCTCCGTTGCGGGGTCCATACATTCGACAACGGTGTTCACCTTCCTGCTCCGGCCTTCGATGGCAAGCGTGATGGAGATGTTCAGATTGTCGGAGGCGGGATCTCCCGGCTTCTTGCTCAGGATGACAGCATGGGTCGCCTCGTCGATGGACGCCCTTTTCAGGGTCTCATCCCGGGTGGGGTTCCCCTTGACGAAATGTACATGCAGTTTCTGCAGCTCCGCCGGGAGTTCGGCAAGGTCATCGTCGATAAGGACCACCTGCCGTTCCCTGCCGAAGCAGGAATCGAGCCGCAATTCCTCGATGACCCTTTCGATCATCGTGACGCCGGGAAAGTTGAAAATCACCAGGTGATCTTTCAGAGAGAACGTCATCATACCCTTCAACTCCTTCGATTTTTCCGTGACCAGGGCCGCAGCGATCATGGACAGGGCGTACCCCAGCAGGCCGATGCCGAAAAACATCACCGGCCATCCCACCAGGAACCTCCCGGCCGAGGTCTTGGGGAAGAAATCGCCGTACCCCACGGTGGTCATGGTCACAAGGGTGTACCAGAGGCCGTCGGTCCAAACCAGGTCCGGATTTTCCGACAGTTCGAAATAGAGAAAGCCGGTGGTCCCGTAGGCGAGCATCGCCACAAGGAGGACGGAAACCCGGATTACCGAACTGGGATTGAGGAAAATCGCATGCCTGAAGTAGCGGATCAGCTGGATTATCATTGTGATTGTCCCTGCCATTCCTCAATCAGGGCGATGGCTCGCCTCTTGACTTCCGGGTCTCCCCAGAGCCCCTTCTTGCCCGCCCGGGCCAGTTCCTGTTCATGGAGATAGATGGACATGGCAGGGAACGGATAGACTGAGTAAACGAGCACCAACCCTTCCCGGATCAGTTCCAGCCCGATGTCCTTGTCATTCACGAACAGGGTGGCGAGATACCTTCCCCGCGAGTCTTTCGGGTTGCTGTTGAGCATTATGCGGACCGGCCGACCCGCCATACTACGCTCAAGCCCGAGGATGGAGGCCTTGCCGAAGACTGAGGCCGGGTCCTTCGCCACCTTCGACTCCAGGGCCTTTATGCCCAGGATTCTAATCGTGGCGGGAGGATCCCCCTCTTTCACGACCGTGATGGTATCGCCGTCGATGACCCTGTCGAGCCGGACAACGTCTCCACTCGCCAGGGCGCCGCCGCTGTGATGGATACTTCGGCTCTGCCGTGCAGCGTTGACGCCGTAAAAAAGCGACGATGAACAGAGGACTCCGATGACAATCCAGAAGAGTATGGCATTACGATGCATGGGTATGCCCTGCTACGACATTCGTCCGCCCATGACAGGACTGATCATGGGCGAAGCGGCTGTTATTTTTCATCCCGGTGAACCAGCTTCGGAGAGAAGGCGGGCAGACACACGGCTATGTACTCGGCGCCTTCCTCCGCGGGTGTACTGTAGCGAACCCACTCCCCTTTTTCCACAAAAATCGACTCGCCCGCTTTCACATCGATACATTCCGCCCTGGTGGCAACCCGAAGCATTCCCCTGAGCACCACGGTGTATTCATCGAATTCAGGCGCCTGTCCCGGCTCGACCCAGCCGGGAGGGCTCGTCATGCGGGCAATGCTTACCTGGTGCGTGTCCGTATTGACGCGCCCGATGAATTCTTCGATGATCTTCGGCTTGTTTCCCTGCGCCTCGACGAGTGACGGAGTGCTGACGTGTCGAATCATGGGGTTCCTCCTGGAGACCGGCGGCGTGAAGTCGCACAAACCATTCCAAACCTTTCGTTACACTTTATTCAAAAACGGATGGCCGTCAAGCGCGTTTTCCTTTTCTCGGGCTGCATTCCCGCTGCAATGGAAACTCTTCCCCGGTCTTCAACGATCTTGCGCGGCCCGCGGATAACCGGTATTGTACTTTTACCTCGCGAAGAGAGAAGAGGCGGACACCCGCGCGTGGGAAAGTGTCAGCCAGGAAAGCGGGAGAACATAACATGATTTTTGAATCGGTGCAGGTAGGGCCACTGCAGGCGAACTGCTACATCATCGGTTGCGAAAAGACACGGGAGGGAGTGGTGATCGACGCAGGAGGGAGCGTGGACAGGATACTCGAACGAATATCCGCTTCATGTCTATCCGTGAAGTACCTCCTGAACACCCACGGCCATTTCGATCATGTCGGGGGGAACCGCGCCCTGCTGGAAGCTGTCGAGGCCGAATTTCTCATCCATGAAAACGACACCTTCTTCCTTCCCCTGGCAGCCGAGATTGGCAGGGAATTCGGCGGCGGAACCGAAAACTCTCCGGAGCCGGACCGGTTCCTGTCGCACGGCATGACCATCCCGTTCGGAGAGTATCGCCTGGAAGTCATTCATACACCGGGGCATTCACCCGGCGGATGCTGCCTGTACTGCCCGAGCGAGGGAGTCCTCTTGACCGGCGACACGCTGTTCAACGGCGCCATCGGCAGGATCGATCTCCCCGGCGGGTCGCCCGAGGCGCTCCAGCGCTCGATCCGGGAGCGGCTTTTCTCCCTCCCCGAAGAGACCCGTGTCTATCCGGGCCACGGCCCCTCATCCACCATCGGCCGGGAAAGGCTCTCCAATCCTCACGTGAGGAGAGGCTGAAAAAGGAGTAAAGAATAAGGGAACGGCAGCCGAAAAGGAACCTGTCCGTGCGCGGCACGCGGGACGGGACATGCCGGAACGGCAAGAAAAGGAACGTATTTTCCATGAACCTGAACAGCACGCTTACCCTCCCGGCCCGCATCGAGGCCCTGCCGCTCGGCCAGGGTTTTGCCCGTGAAATGGCTCTTCTCGCGGGTTTCGATGATACGCGCATCAGCGCCATTCTATTGGCATGGGAGGAGTCGTTCGTATCGATCGTCAACCGGGCCGCTCCCGATTCGGAGGAACCGGTGATCATCGGAGGCGAAGCGACCCCGCAGGGCCTGACACTGACCTTCAGCGATCGGGAGATGCTTCCCGCGCCGGACGAGGATGCGGTACCGCGGCTGGATGCGGAAAGACTGGACGATATCGAACTGGGCGGGTTGGGACGGATGCTGATCCGCGCAGCGGCCGATGAGGCCCTGTGGGAATCCCTGGGCCGGGAGGGAAACCGTTTGCGTCTGACCTTCCTCCGTTCCCGCCCCACCGGGGTGATCCAGGCGGCACGGGCAACCCCGGAGGCGAGCGGACGGGACATCCCCCGCGCGCAGGAACAGGAATACCTGGTACGCCGCGCAGGCCGGCAAACGGACTGGTTCCAGGTTGCCCGCGTCATCTACCACGCATACGGCTATACCCATCCCAGCGATGACATCTATTGCCCGGACCGGCTGCGGGATCTGAACCATGCCGGGCGTCTGGTCTCGGTGGTGGCGACCACCGTTGAGAACGAGATCGTCGGACATTACGCCCTGGAGCTGGGAGGGCTCGGGCAGGTGGCTGCCGGGCGCTGCACGGTGGCGGAGACCGGCATGGCGGTGGTCGACCCGGCCCACCGCGGCCGGGGGCTCATGGAGCGGATGCGGGAATACCTGGAAAGTGAGGCGCGGGCGATGGGCCTGCGCGGACTGTTCGGCCAGCCGGTTACCAGTCACGCCGCCAGCCAGCGGGTGAACGAAAAATTCGGGAGCCGGTGCTGCGCGCTGTCCCTTGCCTTCCTGGCCGACAACCTGCGCTTCCGGGCCATGGCGCGGGACCGCTCCGGACAGCGGGAAAGCTGCCTCCTCTATTTCAAGCCGCTGGATACGCCCGAACCGCGCAGGATCTTTCCGCCGCCCCGGCATCGGTCAATGCTGCTGGATACCTACCATGAATGCGGCATCCCGGTAAGGGCCGAGGAAAGCCCGCCCGTGACGGGGGAAAGCCGGGTCAGCGCCCGCTACCTGTCTTCCCTGGACCTGGGGATGATCCGTATCGAGACGGTGGGCGCCGACATCTCGCCGGTCCTCCGCTCCGCGCGCAACGACCTCTGCCGGCAGGCCGGGGCGCGGGTGCTCTACCTGACGGTGCGCCTGACACGTCCGGGAAGCGCGGAAGCCTGCGATGCCGCCGAACGCCTCGGGTTTTTCTACGGCGGCCTGGCCCCCTGTTTCGACGAAGGAGAGGATGTGCTGCGCATGCAGTACGTGGATACGGCCCTGGATTTCAGCCGGCTGGTCGTTGAGAGTCCCTTTGCCGTGCGGCTCGCGTCCTACGTGGAAGCGGACCGGTTGAGGGTTGAACGGTAATGGTGCCGCTCTTCCGCGCCTGCCCCGACTTCTTCCGTTTCTGGCTCTCCCAGGCGGTCTCCCAGGTGGGGGACCGGGTGCACTCCCTGGCGCTCATCTGGCTGGTCTACCACTGGTCGGAATCGGCGCTTGCCGTGGGCATGATACTGGTTGCAACCTCGCTGCCGGGCATTCTGATCTCTCCCCTGGCCGGGGTTCTGTGCGACCGCTTCAGCCGGCGACGCATCATGATTGGCGCCGACCTGGCGCGTTTCCTCGTTGTCGGCTGGCTGGCCTGGCAGTCCGCACGAGGCGCCCTGGGATATCCGGGCCTGATCGCCGCGACCGTGGCCGTTGCCCTGGCGTCGGCCTTCTTCAATCCCGCGGCCCTGGCCATGATACCCGGCCTGGTGGCGCGGGAGGACCTGACCCGGGCCAATGCGGCCAGTCAGCTGGTGGCGGGCATGAGCGCGGTGGCCGGTCCGCTGTTCGGCAGCGCCCTCATCGCCCTCATCGGCGTGCCGCTTGCCTTCGCCATCAACGCCGTCTCCTTTCTCGGCTCGGCCCTTTTCATCGCCCTGGTGCGCGAACCTGCAACGGGGAGGGCCGGCACAACCGGTTTCCTGGACGATCTGCGCGCCGGCCGGGACGCCCTGCGCTCCGCTCCGCTCATCGGAGCCCTCCTGGGTCCGGTGGTGGTCATCAACTTCTTCTTCGCCGCCATACCTGTGGTGACGCCGGTGCTTGCCGAGAGCGTCTTCCGATCCGGCGCGGCCGGGCTGGGCATCCTCATGAGCTGCTTCGGCGGCGGTCTCTTCGCGGGATCGCTGCTCCTTTCCATCGGTCACGGTCGGCGGGAGCGAAGCGCGGCCCTAGCCGGTTTTGCGTTGATAGGACTCGCATTCCCGGTTATCGCCCTCAGTCCCTGGCTGTCCGCGGCCGGGCTGGGCCTTGCCGCGGTCGGCATCGGGCTGAGCATCGTGAATATCACGCTCATCACCCTGTTCCAGAAACTGCTGGACGACGCAACCCGCGGCAAGATCATGGCACTGGTCACCGCCCTGGCCCTGTCGCTGCAGCCGGTGGCCTACGGCGTGATGGGCCTCGTCACCGATATTCTGAAACCGTCCGGCGCGCTGCTGGCGAGCGGCACGGTGATCCTGCTGGTGACGCTGCGTATCGCGACCCTTAAGGAGTTGAGAGAGCTGGGCTAGCCTCGGATCAGGCAGGCGGAGTACTCCTTCGTTCACTCCGGATGGCCTGCCGATTTCATTTCTCAATTTGTTTGCTCCAAGTCCTTTAAGGAGGTTTGAATGGATCCCGCGTCGTTTGCCCGCTCCGTGTTCGATTCCGCGCCAGCCTACCGCCGCTTTCTGGCGGATGCCGGCTTCTCCGCCGTGCCGGACTGGGAGAGCGTGCCGATCATGGACAAGGAGAGCTACCTGCTGGCCTTCCCGGTGGAGGACCTGTGCCACGGCGGCGCCCTCGACGGTTGCCACCTCATCGGCGCTTCCTCCGGGTTCAGCCGGAGCGGTTCACTGTTCTGGCCGAAGAGGCCCGAGGACGAAGGAGACTATGTGGCGTCCATCGGCCGGATGCTTGCCGAACACTACGCCATCGATCGCAGGCGCACCCTGGCACTGGTGTGCCTGGCCTTCGGCACCTGGATCGGCGGCATGCAGATCGCCGCGGCACTGCGCACCCTGGCCGGAACCGGCCGCTACCCCCTGACCGTGGCCACGCCCGGCCTCAACCTGCGGGAGGCCGCTGCCATCCACCAGCGCTTCCATCGCGGCTTCGACCAGTGCCTTGTACTCACCAATCCCTCCAACATCAACCTGGCGGGCGCGCTGATGCGCCGCGCCAGCCCGGACCTGCCGCCTGCCAGCGTCTTCTTCCCCGTGGTGGGCGAATTCTTCAGCGAGGCGTTCCGGGAACGGGTGGCCCGCGACTTCGGCCACCCCCCGGAAACCCCCTTCTGCGTCTGGACCGGCTACGGCTCCGCCGACACCGGGGACCTGGGAGTGGAGACGGCATCCACGGTTGCCCTGCGCAAGTGGTTCTATCGCAGGCCGGAACTTTCGGAACAGGTCTTGGGCGCGCGGGAAACACCCATGCTCCTGGCGCCGACGCCCAAGGCGCACCTGGAAATCATCGACGGGGAGATCGTCGCCACCAAAGACCAGATGATCCCGCTGGTGCGCTACAACACCCGGGACCACGGCGGCCTGCTGGAACGCTCGTCTCTTGCGGTTGTCGGTGTTCCCGGGGAGTTGACGGCACAGCTCCCGGAGCGGATACTGTTCGTCCACGGCCGGGTCAGCGACAGCGTGGTGTTCTACGGCACCAACCTGAAAGTCCCCGCCATCGGAGACTTCCTGCTGTCCCTTCCCGAAGATTACCGGTACGCCGGGTTATTCCAGGTGCGCCGTTCCGAAGGGGACGGTGCCACCCGCTTCCTGTTCACGGTCTTCACCCACGGACTCGACGGCCTGCCGCCGGCGGACGACTACACCGGAGCCCTACTGTCATTCCTGCGGGAGAACAGCCTGGAATTTACCGCCAAGTACGACAACCTCTGCCGAGCGGCCGGCGAACCGCTGATCCGGGTAGAGCTCCGCGATATCGCAACCCTTGACCCCACGGTCAAGCACCGCTTTCTTCTGGAGGAGGAGTAGCCCCATGTTCGAATGCCTGGATGATGACCGCAGGCTTGAGTACGCCCGTGCCCTGTGGCGCACGGCCCGGGCCGCGCCGTTCTATGGCCGGAAATACGATGGATGCCCCGAACCGCGGGACTGGTCAGCGTGGAGGGCACTGCCGCCCCTCACCCGCCAGGAGCTGTACGACAACGCCTGGCCCCGCTCCGGGGAGATGCTTACCCAGCCGCCGGAAGGGATGATCGTCACGTCCACCGGCGGCACCACCGGCATGGCCCGCTACACGGTGCTCACCCACGGCGAGTGGGACCGCTTCTGCGACGAACAGTCGAGGGCCCTGCGCCTGATCGGGGTGGGCCCCTCCGACCGGGTGGCGAACCTGCTGGTGGCGGGAAGTCTCTGGCCTTCGTTCCTGGGCGGTCACGAGATCATCAAGCGCATCGGCGCCCTGCACCTCCCCATCTCCGCCAACATCCCGGTGGAGACGGTGCTGCGCTTCTGCCGCGAATTCCAACCCACGGTGATGATGAGCCTGCCGACCCTGTTCATCTTCCTGGCCGACCTGGCCCTGAAGGACGGCATCACCTTCCCGGAGCTGCGACTGAT
>JARKOC010000111.1 GCA_029975915.1 Bryobacteraceae bacterium | reverse complement strand
TGTGCCCAGAGCATCCTGAGCGCCTTTCGGCATAGAAAAGATATTACGCAGAACGAGATAGACTCCGCGCGGGCGCTGGGAGGCGGCAAGGCGGCGGGCGGCGTGTGCGGCGCCCTTCATGCGGCCCTGCTGCTGCACGATAATTACGATACGAAGCAGTCACTGCGCGAGTCTTTCGTGGAACGGGCGGGATCTGAGCAGTGCCGCGAAATCAGGGCGAAGAAGATTGTCACGTGTGCGCAGTGCGTCGAGCTTGCCGCCGAACTGCTGGAAGCGGACGATTCCGAGATGAATGATAGTGGAAAACAACGTGATTGATGAGGAGGAGAAGATGATGACGTTACACGTACAGAATCGCTTGCTGGAGGTCCTGAAACCCCAGGCCGGGGGCGCTGTTGTCGCCGATGTCCGCATCGGACTGGGATATACCGCCGTGCGTCTGGAAAGCGGGCACGCCGGCGTGGCATGGACGCCAAAATCGGACGCGCCCTGCTGCACCCATTTTCAGGCCGCCGGCACCTTGACCGGACGACCGGCGGGGGAGCTTCTGGCTTTTCTTGCCGATGAAAACTCCGGCCTGGCCCGAGCCCTCGGCCTGGCCACGGCCAATGCACTGCTGTCCGCGCTGCCCCGTCCGACGATCTCGCGGGATGAGGTCATATCCACGCTGAATATTACCCCCAAGGACAAGGTGGCCATGGTCGGTTTCTTCGGCCCGATTGTGGCCGAACTGAAGAAGATCGGCTGCCGCCTCGATATTGTCGAGCTGAATCCCCATCACGGCGCCGAGACGATATCACCGGAGCAGGGAAAGGCTGTCCTGGCGGCGTGCGATGTCGCCATCCTAACCGGCACGTCGCTTATCAACGGTACCTGCGACGAATTGCTCGAGAGTCTCGGCAATCCCCGCGCCGCGGTTCTCCTCGGGCCTTCCTCGCCGCTCTGCGCCGATGTCTTCGCCGGGACCAGGATAACCCATGTAGCGGGTTCACGGGTCAGGGACGCGGAGGCGGTGCTCCGAGTCGTCTCGGAAGGGGGCGGAACCATGCTCATGAAGAAGTACGTGGATTTCGAGACGGTCCTGGTCAATGCCGCGCGGTAAGCGGGGCGCAACTTTGTAATTGATGCTCTTCTCCTATCGGTGTATTCTTCGGAAGAAATGGCTAGAATTATGACGGTACGCACGAGTGGCCGGCAAGAATAGCGAAGGAGAAAACGGATGCCCCGAGGAATATGTCATCGCCACGGCCCGAACAACCCCTGCTCCTGCGGGATGGGGAACCTGTATCGCTTTGTGGAGCCGGTAACCCTGTACCTGTTGAAGACAAAGGGACGAACACACGGGTACGACCTGGCCAGGGCTCTCAACGACAACGCCCTGAC
>JARKOC010000100.1 GCA_029975915.1 Bryobacteraceae bacterium | reverse complement strand
CTGCCGTTCTCCGAACAGGCGCTCGAATTCGGCGCGGTAGGGCTTCATGCCGGTACCGCCGTGGATGATGAGTTCCAGGTGGGGGAGGAGTTGTGCAACCTCCTTCCCCCCCATCTCGGAGCACCTCTTCAGGAGGAGGAGTATCCATGGAGGGACCCCGGATATGCCGCGGATGGTGTCGCTTTCCAGGAGGAGTCGGGCCATTTCGTCGACCTTCTCTTCCCAGGGAAGCGCCGACGTTGCCATATCAGGCGCCACGAACGGCCGCAGGCAGAAGGGACGGTTGCGCAGGGTAATCGCGCTCATGTCGCCGCTCCATGCCCCGTCTCCCACCTCCTTCAGATCCGTGCTCCCCGCCATGAACAGCAGTTTTCCCCCCATGAGCCTGCTCGACGGATTCCCCGCCAGGTAGCAGGCGGTCAGGTCCAGGGCCGCACGACGGTTCTCCGAGAACATTTCGCTGCTGAAGGGGATGAACTTGGTGGGGGCGGTGGTGCCGGAGGTCTCGCAGTACCAGGGGGTGCGGCCCGGCCAGGTGACGTTGTCCAGACGGAGGCTCACCCGATCTCCGTCGTTTCGGAAACAGACGGAGAAGTAGTCTTTCCAGAAGTCGGCGTAGGTGCGGATGGGCACGTTTTGCCGGTAGCGTCGGAGTGCCGTCTCGAAGGGAAGCCCGGCCAGGTCCCTGAAGCCGTGGTCCCTGCCGAAGCGGGTATGCCGTGCGCGGGCAATGAGCCGGTGAAAGATTTCCCGCTGGCTCCGGAGCGGGTCGCGGGCCGTGAACCGCTCCGTCCGAGCACGAGCGGCGGCTGCGATAAGAATGTTCATGGAATACTCTCTTTCATCGTTAATTATTCAACCATCACCCATCACCTATCACCTATCACCCCTTACCACTCTTCACCCTGCCCGCACCATTCTCACTCCCGCAATGTCGTCATACCAGTCCTTGAGCAGCGGGTTATAGCAGTGGTGGTGGAAGATGAGGGAGGCATGGGCCACGGTGTCACCGGGGTCGGGGGAGGTCACCGTGCGCACCGTTCCGCCTGGGAAGACGCGGCGCAGGGTTTGCGGGTTCCTGATCGCAGCCAGGCCGGGCGAGCCGGGGACGAGCATGGCGTCCTCCGCTTCCGCGAGCAGGGTCAGGTGCGGCCCTTCGAACAGGGGCCGGGACCCGTCGGGCATGACAAAGTCCTTCAGGGCCAGCACCCGCTCGTACCCGCCCCGGCAGGAGGTATTGCCGATGACCTCCATGATCTTGCCGCGGATGGTCAGGTGCCGCCGGGACAGGGCGCGGTTCTCCGCTCCCGCCTCGAACAGGCTCTGGAAGCATCGCCGCGCCCGCTCCATCTGGCGGGTCACGTCGTCGCCGCCCGCGGGGTCCGCCTTCAGGATGCGCCGCATATTGCTCTCCAGGATGCGCACGCCTCCGGTGCGCGCCCAGTCCGGCCGCACCAGGTCCCCGGTGCACAGCACCGGGCTGACCAACACCATCCCCCGTATCCGCAATCCCTCCACGGTTTCCCGCTTCCGGAGAAAGCCGGCGAGCAGACCGGCGCCGAAACTGATGCCGAACAGGACCGGGCTCTCGCCCCGGCGGTTGAGGTGTTCGACGAGATCGCCCAGTTGCGCGGAGAACATCTCCGGGGAGAAGCCGTTGCGGGGATAATTGAGGTAGTAGATGCTGCCGTAGTTCCTCAGCAGTACGCGCTGGAATTCCGTAACCTCGGTTGCATCGGGAACGAAGCCGGCAATGACGATGGTGGGCATGGCGCCGTTTCCCTTTTCACGGAACAGATGGCAGCGGACGGCGTGCGGGCTGGATACCCGCTCCCGGGCGGTCGCTTCCCGGCGCCGCACGGAAGGTTGATACGGCTTGATGGACATTTTTCGGAGCAGGCCGGTGGCCGCGGATGCTGCGGAGACAACGGCAGGATAGCGGCGAATGACGTTTTCGAGAAACGACGGAATTACGGCAGGGGGCATGCGCTTACTCCTCTCTTCTCTGGGATGGTTGCCATTTTTCCATAAGCGCGTTACACCTGCGTTGCGGAGCGGATAAGAGTCGGTTGCAACGCGCGCATTCCAGAGAAGAGAAGAGGAAGGTGTCTATGACATTGATGTGTGGCGGATATCCTTGCCCTTGACCATGAAGATCACCATCTCAGCCACGTTGGTGGAGTGGTCCGCTATCCTCTCAAGGTACTTGGAGATGTAGTTGAGTTTCAGCGCGCGGCTGATGGTGGAAGGGTCTTCCATCATGAAGGTGAGCAGTTCGCGCTGGATCTGCATATTGAGGTCGTCCACG
>JARKOC010000094.1 GCA_029975915.1 Bryobacteraceae bacterium | reverse complement strand
AGCCGCCAGCGCAGCCAGAACTGGTCAAAATCTGCGTTCCCGCAGAAGAAGACCCAACCGGCGCGCATCTTGGATTTGTTTGTGGGTTGAGGAGGTTGGTTGCGGGGGAAGGATTTGAACCTTCGACCTTTGGGTTATGAGCCCAACGCCACGTGTCTGCTGGTTCTTGCTGTTCCTTGTTCTTCAAGCACTTAGCTCATCTTGATGGCCCTTCGTTCACCGTGTTTTGGGGTGGTTTTTGTGGCAAGTGGTAGCAGGTTTGGTAGCGGTGCCGGCCGTCTCGATCCCCGCCGAGACCGGTGCTGGCCGGGGAGCGTTTTTCCCATTGGGGATTTCAGACCCCATCCCTCTGGCCAGAGAGAGCATTTGGGAATCAGAGACTCGAACCCGATTCGCGGCCCGATGAAGCGGAACATCGCCTCAGCGCAGAAGCGACATAGTCGAAATGTCGGATTGCCGGAGGCTGATTTTCCCAATGGGGAAATCAGACCCCTGCTGTTCCAGTTGTTCCAGAGCCCGTTCATAAAGCCAGGCCGCGATGGCGCCATCTGAAATCGCACCATACTCTCAGAGCCCGGCTGCAGCCAGTGACTGCAGAGTGACTTGCTCCCGAATCGTCGCGTAGACGGGTCGCTCAATCTTCGACAGCCACTCGCAAACGTCCGGAGACAGGGCCTCGATTGCAATCAGTTCGGGATGTTGGCGGAACAGCTTGGCAACCGATTCCTCAGGAATGCGATTCTGCTTGATCTGCAGCCATGCGAGGCCGATCCAGCGGCGGACAGTCTTCGGGCTGACGTGCAGCATCGATGCCAGTTCGCTGACCCGGAGACCCTGTCCTGCGGGATACCCATAGCCGTCGAGCCACAACTGCATCTCTCTGCTCAACTGCCGATACGGAATCTTCTCAGGATGGTTGCGGCAGAACTTCTCGAAGGACTCCTCGGTGATCCTCCCGGCAACACAGTCGAGGTATCCCCGCGCTCGCCATCGACGAACCTGGCGCACACTCACCTCAAGGTCGCGGGCGAGATCCTTCGTTTTGAAGCCGGTCAGAAGTTCCTGTGTCCGCCCCAACTGCTCAAGCTTGCGGCGGACCGACTTCTCCGTGCGGCCGAGTTTGCGGGCGATCGTCCGGATGGTCTGAGTGGAGGAAAGGTTCAGCAGTTCCTCGATCTCGGCTGGAGTCCAACCGCGGCCGTTGTGCCAACTGGAGGCGCGGCCGCCGTTCGCCTCGGCTCCAATTCTGGCTGCTCCGTTCACGAAATTCGTTGCCTGCATGCCCGCCTCCTTTCCGGAGTACTCCATTGCTAGGTGAAACCACCGATACGGTGGGTAAGCCCCTTCCTTGACAGATAAGAGGCCTGTGGAAAAGTGAATCTCACCAGTTTTGTTTTGACTCTGTGAAGGTGAAACGAATTGCGGGCGGCCTGCATAGAAACATTGGGTGAGGTTTGACCCGCTGGAAACCTCCTATTTCTTTGGGGGTCTTCCGGTTCGCGACTCCTGGTGATCGCCATGAGTGATTGTGACGAGCCACGCGCGGAACTATGGATCCGAAACCCCGACGACCGCGGGAATGTAGTTGACCAGCGGCTCATTGAGGTAGCGCATCAGGTGTGGCCGCGTGCCCGAAAGATCGTGGTCGGCATTCTGGGCAGCGCCGAAGACGCCCCGCGGATCGTTGAAATCGCCGTCCACCAGGCTTCCAGGGCCCTTGAACGGAACGGTCCTGTTGCGACGCCTGAGAGATATCTGATCACGGCGGTCAAACGAGAATCGCTACGAGAACGCAGGGAGCGGCAGCGCTTCGTCCCGTTGGACCAGGCGCTCCTGGAGAGGCTCCACCCACCGCGATGGAAGGACTCGGAAGACCGAGCCACGTTTCGAGTGTTGGTGGAGCAACTCAAGGCCCGCATGGATGACAAGACCCGGAGGATGTTCGAACTTCGCTGCCTCGATTACAGGTGGGAGCGTATTGCCAGAGCGCTGGAGTACAGTGATGCTCACAGCGCGGAGGTTCAATTTCGGAAGGGAGTCAATGCCGCGCTGAAGCGACTGAAGGGGAAAAAGTTGTGGCCAACCATGCTCCCGAGAAAGGATTCGGACGCCGATGACCGATCCTGAGAGGCCATTGACTGAGTTTGAGGTTGACGAGCTTGTGCGCAGGTCCAAGGACGTCTGCCTGAACGAGTACCCAAACCCGGACCGCGTGGGCTGTCCGAGTGATGAAGCCATCGAGAGGCTTGCCCATGAGGACCAGGACCTGCTTCGCAATGACGGACTGATCTCACATATCGTCACTTGCTCTCCGTGCTTTCGAAAGCACGCGGCCTGTCGAGAACAGTTGAGAAGTCGGAATCGATTGAAGATGGCCGCACTTTCGACGGCGGCCGTGCTGCTGCTTGTGTTCGCCGTTCTCACGGTCCGCAATCTCACCATGGCTCCCGGCCAGACCGGCATTTCCAAAGGCGGTGTCCCGCCTGGGGTGCCCGAATCGAAGGCACAAACTGAAAGTCAACCCCGGGCACAGCCGGATCGCGCCACGCCTGCTTCAAAGCTCGATCAATGGGTGGTCGCCACCCTGGATCTGCGAGAACTTTCGGGCTCACGTGGTGAAGGCGAGACACAACCACGAACGCGGGACCTGGCGCGCGGGCGGCTCGACCTCAGAGTCCTACTGCCTGTTGGGAGCCCGTCAGGGCCATACGAGATCACTGTGCGGGATTTGGACGAGGACTTCTCGCGGACAGTCACAGCAAATGCCAGCGTCAGTGCCGGTGAGACATCCTTACAGGCCAAGCTGGACCTGACGGAGGCGCCAAGCGGCCCGCTGCGTTTCGGAGTGCGACGACCTGGAGCTGACTGGGCCTGGATCGACGTCAGAGTCCGCTGACGACTTCAATCGCGGCCTCCAACTGGTTGTCCCTTCCCTGCCGGAAGGACTCGGACGACCAGGCAACTTCAATGTCCGGCGCGATCCCGCGTCCCTCATACGATTGGCCATCCCACGTCACATACGCAGCCTTGGGGAAGATGACC
>JARKOC010000086.1 GCA_029975915.1 Bryobacteraceae bacterium | reverse complement strand
GAGGACCTTCTTCACCAGAGTTCTCAATGCAGCGGGGTCTTTCAACGGTTTGGTGAGAAAGTCGGCCGCCCCTTCCTTGATGGCGGACACCGCCTCCTCAATCGTGCCGTAGGCGGTAATCAGCAGGAAGGGAGGGGGCGCGGCGTACGATCTCGTCTCGCGAAAAAGATCCATGCCGCTCCTGCCCGGCATCCGCAGGTCCGAGACGACCAGGTCGAACTCGCTGTGCCGCAGCATTGCCAGGGCCTTCTCGCCGTCTTCCGCCTCCGCGACCTCGTACCCCTCTCCGTCAAGGATCGTGGCAAGCAGGCTTCTGAAGGTGGCGTCGTCTTCCACTACAAGGATTCGTTCCATTCTCAGCTCCATCCTATCGTCTGTGTCGCCTTGCCGAAGGCGGTCGTTATCCCTTGTGCCGAAGAAGGGGAAGCTCAACGACAATCGTTGTCCCGTCGGCGGAACTGTCGCCGACCCTGATAACTCCCCCGTGATCTTCGACAATCTTCCTGCATATGGCCAGGCCGAGACCGGTTCCGCGGGCACGCGTCGTGTGGAACGGTTCGAAAATCCTCTCCCACTCCGCTTCGGGGATACCGTGCCCCGTGTCCCGGATCTCTATCCGTGCCATGCCTCGCCGTTCGGCCATTCGCACCTCCAAGATCCCGCCTTCGCCCATTGCCTGCAGGGCGTTTCTCAGCAGGTTGAGAAAGACCTGCTCCAATCCGTCCGCGTCACCCGCGATCACCAGGTCTTCAGCGAGAGCCGCAATGACGGCGACCCTCCTGCGCGCAGCCTCAGGCTCCGCAATCTCCAGGGAACGGCGGATGACATCGCCGGGATTCACAGGGGTATGGGGCGATGCGGACGGGCGCACGAAGCAGAGGAGGTCGTTTACCAACCGTTCGAGGCGCAGCGACTCTTCGACGATAAGGGCCGCGGGCCTCGCAACCGACGCCGACGAGCGATTCTCCTGAAGCAACTGCGCATAGCCCTTTATTCCCGCAAGCGGATTTCGGATTTCATGGGCTATGGCGGCCCCCATCTCGCCAAGCTGGGCGAGCCTCCGACGGTGCGCCATCTCCTCCCGAAACCCTTCCGCCCGCACGTGCAGACGAAACAGAAGGAGTCCCAGGATCCAGGCCAGGGCA
>JARKOC010000083.1 GCA_029975915.1 Bryobacteraceae bacterium | reverse complement strand
CAGTAGCGGGGCGGCGGCACCAGCCAGTTGTTCACCACAAACAGCCCGGTGGCTATCCTCACCAGACCTGGATGGCGCAGGGTGTAGGCCGCCAGCCGCGCCTCTCCGTCGGTCAGCCGGCCCCGGTAAGCCCGTTCGGGGCCTGGAAGACGCTTGCGCCGGGCCCACTGCACCAGCCGCTTCAGTTCAGCCTGCCGGGCCAGACAGCAGTAGACCGCCTGGAAAGCCAACCAGCGATTCCGTAGCGGATAGACTCTGCTTATGCGATAGGGTTGTTTCACAAGCGGAGTCTATACAGCGGCTTACCCCAGAGTCAATAAGCACTTCACGCCGCATACTGGGGCAAGATTTGCCGGGCAGTCTACAACTCGGCCAGCATCTTCTGCAACACTCCCAGGAACTCCAGTCGGGCATCCGGGAAGACCGTGATCCGCTGGCGTTCGCGGGTCTGGTCATCGCTCTTGAAGCGGCTCTCGGTGATGACCAGGTAGCGGTCGCCCCGGTGGGTCGGCTTGATATCGAAGAAGTACGTGCGGCTGCCGGCTCGCACGGTCTTGCTCTGCTCTGCATCGGTCATGGGCATCCTCCTATTCTGTACAGGCACCATAGCAGACGGGCCAGCCGGTAACAAGCAGCAGTTGGTCCATCACCTGGAGAGCTCGGAATGGCCGCGGCCAGCCAACCCATTCCGCTTGATTTCGTCTCGCCATTCTGCTAAGCTGCCGCCACCATGCCGGAACACCCTCGGCCCGCGCCCAACCCCGAATACCTGCGGGCAATCAAAGACACCATCTTCAACGAATGGAAACACCTGCCCCCAGAACACCAGGCCACCACGGCCCTGGTCCTGCTGGCCGACGTCCTGGGCAGTCCATACGGGCCGTGGCTCCTCGAAGCCATCGCCCTGCGCGACGCCGGTACCGATGAGACCGTCTCGCCAGAGACTGGGTCCGGCTCATCGCCGCTCCGGCCGGATCACTTTCAGTCCCTTCCTCAGCCGTTTCAGCCCGAATCCGAAAGCACTCAAGCCCTGGCCTATGCCCGGCTGTATCTGCCCGGCTCAACA
>JARKOC010000081.1 GCA_029975915.1 Bryobacteraceae bacterium | reverse complement strand
CTTGAAGTGCCGCGACAGCTGGAGGCGGATGAAGGTGGAGCACCCCTGGGCGCCGTGCAGCAGGGCGAGCATGCGGTCGATGCCCAGGAAGGCCAGGGTCGCGCCGAGCGCCGGCGAGTTCTTCTGGGGGTTGACGGTTGCGGGCTTGGTCGGAACCTTGACCCGCGATGCGGACAGGTCTTCGCTGAAGAACCTTTCCGCATGGCACGTCGCCGAGGCCGCGTCAGCCGCCAGTTCCGCCTCCGGCTTCTCCCAGGGCGCCGGTGCATTCAACACCGGCCAGATGGGGTTGTTGATCGTCAGGTCCAGCTGCCGGGCAAAGGTCACCATCCCCTCGTACCCCGCGTAGGGGTGGGACCGGCCGTGGTTGATGTCCAGGAACGGGCTTTTGGTCTTCAGGGCCAGGAACTTGGTCTTGCCGCCCGCCACGATCAGATCGGGCAATTTTTCCCGCATGATTCCAAGGAGTCCTGCGGTGGAGGTGTCTTCGATGATCTTGGCATCCTTGTGCATGAGGGCCTTCATGCGGTAGAAGTCTTCCAGGGTGGAATTCTGCGTGCCCGCTGCCAGGACCTCCACCCCCAGCTCCCGCAGGGCGTTGACCATGGACCAGGTCTTGACCCCGCCGGTGAAGAGCACTGACCGCTTTCCTTCCAGCCGGGCCCGAAAGGGGGCTATCCGTTCACGGCACCTGGCCTCTTCCTCTTCCAGCAACTTTTCCACCCGGTCCTGCATGGTCCTCTTCTCCAGGCCGTTGACCGCGTTGTCCAGCTCCCGGGCGATGTCGCGCAGGGCTTTGGCCGTGTCGGTCATGCCGTAGAACGATTCCTCCAGGTAGGGGATGCCGTGGTTTTTCTGCATCTTCTTGGCCAGGTTGGTGAGGGACTTGGAGCAGATGATCACGTTGAGCCTTGCCCGGTGGGCATAGCGCAGTTCCTCGAAGCGGGCGTCGCCGCTGATGCAGGAGAGGATCCGGATCCCCAGCCGGTCGAACAGAGGCTGCATGCCCCACAGGTCGCTGGCGATATTGTATTCGCCGATGAGGTTGATGGGGTATTCGCCCAGCACAGGCGGCTCGGCCGTGCCGATGACGTATTTGTAGAGGACCTCGCCGGCCAGACGGTTGCCGATGTTCTTGTCGCCGATGAAGCCGGGGGTGTTCACCGGTATGACCGGCATGGGCACTTTGTCCTCGGCTGCCTTGCAGACTGCTTCGATATCGTCGCCGGTCATGGCGGTGACGCAGGTGGCGTAGACGAACATCGCCTTGGCCTCCGGGTAGCGGCCGGCAAGGTCCAGGATGGCCCGGTACAGCTTCTTTTCTCCGCCGAAGATGACATCGTTTTCCGCCATCTCGGTGGTGAAGCCGCGGCGGTAGAGCTGGGAACCGCTGGAGCGGGCGCCCCGGTTGTCCCAGGAGTTTCCGGCGCAGGCGATGGGGCCGTGCACCAGGTGGATGACGTCGGTAATGGGCATGAGCACCACGCGGGCTCCGTCATAGGCGCAGCTGCGCTCGGCCCCTTCGCCCGGCTCGGACTTTCTGCAGAACTTGGGAGCGCCTTTGTCCTGATGGGTGTCACACTCGGGTGCATCATAGTAGTCGGGTCTGGCCATGGGATCCCCCGTTCTTTCATGTGTTGCGAATTCGTGTCCTCGATTCTGCAGGCGGAGTCTTTCTCCTTGCTCGACTCCGCCTGCCGTTGCAAGGGTTATCCGGGTGCCGCCGTAGCGAGGAAATTGTCCAGCAGGCATGCGGCTGTTGCGCGGTATTCCTTTTCCCGAAGTTTGAAAGCCGCGACCATTTCCCCGATCCGGGACGATACGGCCCCGTCCAGGGCGCACCAGTCGCGGATGATCTCTTCCGTCACTTCGGGGTGGAACTGGAGGCCCCAGGCGCATTCGCCGACACGGAAGGCATGGTGGGGGCAGTCCGCCGATGATGCCAGCAGAACTCCGCCATCCGGAAGGTCGAAGCTGTCATGGTGCCAGTGGAACGACCCGAACTCTCCG
>JARKOC010000074.1 GCA_029975915.1 Bryobacteraceae bacterium | reverse complement strand
GGTGCCAGTAGGCATACGGCATCACCCTGTAGACGAGCCGCGCCTCCGCATGACCCGGATTGTACGCCAGATCGGGGAAGCGGAAATTGCCCGCCCCTTCGCCGCGCACGAAGCCCTTTACGCCTGCTTTGATCTCAAAGGGCGGCTCCTCGCTTTCCGGTGCCGCCTGTTCATTCTTCACCGCCTGCTCCCCGGCCCCGACAGGGTGAGGAAAAAACAGCATCAGCCCGAGCAGTAGAACCATGGAACAGCACGCGACTCGAACCGCCCCATCAGAAGCCGTGCGTGCGACCGGAAATGAAAAAAGTCCTCGCATGTACCCTCCTTTGCATGAACCTGAATCCATGAAGCCTGAATGCCGAGACGAGCGGAATGCCGGGGTTTGAACGTCGCCGATGCCGGTTCACGCCGGTTACGCCGGGTGAACTTCGTCGGGCCGGCTCAACCAATGCGAATGCAGAAAACCGAGACGTTTCGCGAAGGCGAAGGCGTGAAGGCGTCACGGATTCAGGATAAAAACATCATGCAGACTATCTCCTCATGCCGCAGATGGGGCACCCCTGCATGGAAAGGGGCCTCTCCAGTCGGCAGTCTGCCAGAAGCCGGTCGTCGAGGAAGATATCCCGCGTGGGCCCGTCCGCGTTCACCATTCCCTCGTGGAGCACGATGGTCCTCTCGCACAGATCCAGCACCATGTCCAGGTCGTGGCTGGTAAAGATCTTCGTATGATGAAATTCCCCGAGAAGCCCCATCAGGCGGCGGCGGGCATGGGGATCGAGTCCGCTGGTGGGTTCGTCCAGCACCAGGATGGACGGTTCCATGGAGAGCACCGTGGCAATGGCGACGCGTCGCTTCTCTCCGCCGGAAAGGTGGTAGGGCGGCCTGTCCACAAGGTGCGCGGCGCCGACCCGCTCCAACGCATCCTCCACCCTCCTCTCCACCTCGTCGGGCGGGAGCCCGAGATTGAGCGGCCCGAAAGCCACGTCCTCGCGCACCGTGGGGAGAAAAAGCTGGTCGTCCGGGTCCTGGAAGACCATGCCGACGGTGCGCCGGATCTCGGGCAGGGTCGAACGGGTTACCGGGAAGTCACCCACGCGAACCGCCCCTTCCGTTGGGACCAGGCAGCCGTTCAGGTGCAGGAGGAGTGTCGATTTCCCGGCCCCGTTGGCGCCGATGATTGCTACCGATTCGCCGTGGGTGATGCGGAACGACACGCCCCGCAACGCTTCGGTGCCGTCCGGGTAGACATGGCGCAGACCTTTGACCTCGACGATATGATG
>JARKOC010000050.1 GCA_029975915.1 Bryobacteraceae bacterium | reverse complement strand
CCCGCGATGATCTCCGACGACCCGACGCGGGGCATGCGCCCTTCCGTGATGCGCACCTGGGGCCGCAGCTGCAGGGAGCTTGGCTGTATCCCCCGAATGACCACGTGGGCCGGATTGTTGCTCCCCCGCTTCGGCAGGTGGATGAGCACCACCATCTCCTTGGCCAGCAGACGTCGGCCGTCGGAGGAAAAGGCCACCTCAGGTTCGGTCTCCACGATGGATGCCTGGAGCCGCTCCACGCCGCTCTGCACGTCGGTGCCGGCGCCCTTGCGGATCACCACCACGTTGTCCGGGGAGCCGGTATCCACCAGTGTCTTGCGCAATCCCTCGGCCAGCATCAGGATGGCGGCAAAGACGAACACCACCAGGGCCATGCCGCCCGCGGTCAGGACGGTGGTCAGGCGGCGGGTCCAGAGGTTGCGCAGGCTGTAGGAGAATGGGATGGACATATTCAATACTTTCTCAGACCTCCAGGTTTTGAAAACCTGGAGGTCTTTTAAAACCTCACCCGATCCGCCGCAGCCCGTCCGCGATGCGGATGTTCACCGCCCGCCACGTGGGAAAAATCGCGGCCACGATCCCCACCAGCAGGGCGGCGGACACGTCCATGATGATTGTCGTGGAGGACACGTTGAAGAAGGGAAAATAGTTGGACAGGTACGACGCAAACGCCCGGGCTGCTGGAAAGGTGAGCGCAATTCCAACGGCGCAGCCGGTCATGCTGATGACAAGGGATTCGCCGAAGATCAGGCCGGCGATATGGAAGGCGCCGAATCCCAGGGTCTTGAACACCGCATACTCGCCGATGCGCTCCCGCGCGGTCATGGCCATGGTGTTGGCCACCACCGCCATGATGATGACGATTACCACGAAGGAGACGAGCTTGATGGCGATGAGGATGGCCTCGGTCATGGAGATGAAGCCCATGGCGAACGCCTTTTCCGACTCGGTCATGGTCTCGGCCAGGGAATTGCTGAAGGTCCCGTCGATTGCCGTGGCCACATCCGCGGACACGGACGGACTGGTGATCCCTATCATGTAGAATCCCGCCTGGTCGGCGCGGCGGGGCACGGTCCTCTTCAGGGCTTCGTTCAAGTAGTCCCAGTGAAAGAACATCTGGGTCTCGTCGGTGTTCTTGTCCCTGCCGTGGTAGATGCCGCGCACCACGAACTCCCAGGTGCCGGGAAAAATCGTTCCCTTCAGGGGGATGGTGTCGCCTATCTTCCAGCCGAATCGGTCCGCAAGCTTGCGTCCGACCACGCATGCCTTGCGGTCCCTGACCACCGCCGCATACTGGTCCGGCGGGAGAATGAACTCGGTGTAAAGTTTGAGGTAGCTTTCGATGTCGACCGCGAAATTGGCGAAAAGGTTCTTCTCGTCGATGTAGATACCGCCGAACCAGTTCCCCCAGGAAACCAGTTTCACCCCTTCGATCTGGCGAATCCTCTCCTTGTAGGAGATGGGCAGGGGGAAGATCAGGGAGATGGCGTTGCGGGTGACGAGGCGGGTGGCCGACGAGGCCTCCACGCCGGAGTACCAGATATCGACCAGCGTGCGCAGCATGCCGAAGGCGAGGATGGCCACGGTTATCCCCAGCACGGTGAGGAAGGTGCGCAGCCGGTGACGGAATGCGTTTCTCCAGAGGAGTTTAAGGACGTACATCGGTCAGGATCCCTTTGTCCAGGTAGCGGATGGCATGGGCCTTTTCCGCTGCCCGGGGATCATGGGTCACCATGATGATGGTCTTTCCCGATTCGCGATTGAGGCGGTCCATGAGGTCCAGGATCTCGGCCGCGGACTGGCGGTCCAGGTCGCCGGTGGGCTCGTCGGCCACCAGGATGGTCGGGTCGGTGACCACGGCCCGG
>JARKOC010000042.1 GCA_029975915.1 Bryobacteraceae bacterium | reverse complement strand
CCACGAACACGTCCATGTCCGGCAGTATGAACGGTGGGGGATACTGTTCTTTCCGCTCTATTGCGGGTCAAGTCTTGTCCAGCTCGTTCGCGGCCGCAATTTATACCTGGACAACCGCTTCGAACGGGAAGCGCGGGCTTCGGCCTCGCCGGCGACGGAGGGGCCGCGCCTTTCCGGGTAGTCACCCCTTTCGAACCCGGAACCCCGCTTTTTCCAACCCTCTCAGGTCGATTCCGCCCGTAACCTCTCTCTTTGTTTCCGTCTGTTTCTTTTCCCTCTTCTGCCGCTGACCGCAGCCGGTTTCCGCCTCGCGAATGGAAAGGGAGATCCTCTTCCGTTCCCGGTCGACCGCCAGTACCTTCACCTTCACCACCTGCCCCGCACTGACCGCTTCGTGGGGGTCCCTGACGAACCGGTCCGCCAGGTGGCTCACGTGCACCAGCCCGTCCTGGTGCACGCCGACATCAACGAAAGCGCCGAAGGCGGTTACATTGGTCACCACACCCTGGAGCACCATCCCTTCCTTGAGGTCCGACATTTCCCGCACGTCGTCCCGGAACGCGGCGGCCTGAAATTCTTTCCGGGGATCGCGCCCCGGCTTCTTCAGCTCTTCCAGGATGTCCCGCAGGGTGGGGAGACCGACGCTCTCGGTCACGTAGCGCGACAGGTCGATGCTTCCCGCAAGTGACGGGTTTTTCGCCAGTTCCGCCAGTGGAACGGAGAGATCCGCGGCCATGGCTTCCACCAGTGCATAGCGCTCCGGATGGACAGCCGTGGCGTCCAGGGGGTGGATGCCGTCCCGGATGCGCAGGAAGCCGGCCGACTGTTCGAAGGCCTTGGCGCCGAAGCGGGGAACGGCCATGAGCGCCGCGCGCTCCGCAAAGGGACCGTTTTCGTCCCTGTGGCGCACGATGGCCCTGGCCAGGGACGGTCCCAGGCCCGAGACATAGGAGAGGAGCGCCCGGGACGCGGTATTCAGGTCCACACCCACGTAGTTGACGCACGACTCCACCACTGCGTCCAGGCTCTTCTTCAACTGAGTCTGGTTGACGTCGTGCTGGTACTGGCCCACGCCGATGCTCTTGGGATCGATTTTCACCAGTTCCGCGAGCGGGTCCTGGAGACGCCGGGCGATGGAGATGGCGCCACGTACCGTCAGGTCCAGCTCGGGAAACTCGTCCCGTGCAATCTCCGACGCGGAATAGACACTGGCCCCGGCCTCGTTCACCATCACGACCTGCACCCCTTTGCCGGCCGCTGAAAGGACTTCCCGCACGAACTGCTCAGTCTCGCGTCCGCCGGTGCCG
>JARKOC010000036.1 GCA_029975915.1 Bryobacteraceae bacterium | reverse complement strand
AGAGCCCGACGCGGTCGAAGCGCGGCACTTCCAGGAAGCGCTGGCCGGCGAAATCGAAGATTTCGCTGGCGACACCGAGTACCGCCAGCGCCAGATGCTCGGCCAGCAGCAGGTCGCGCCAGCGTTCGCTGACCGGGTTGTCGTCCGCCGCCGAAAACTTCACCAGCACATGGCCGCGCTCGCTATAGGTGCAGAACTTCGGCTGCTCGCCGCCGGCCGACGAACCGGGCAGTTCGCCGGCACTCGCGGCGCGCGCCAGCGCCGGATAGCTCGTCGCCCGGTCGACCGACTGCGGCGCCGGCATGGCCAGAAAGCGCTCGCGCGCCGCTTCGCCGATGAGCAGGTTGCCGATGGCGTCATGGCCCTGCGCCAGCAGCGCCTGCAGGACGTCGGTGTCGCTCCACTGCTCCGGGTTCGACGGCAGGCCGAGGCCGGCCGCGTGGGCCGCCGCGTAGGCGCGGCCGAGATAGCCCTGCGGCCGCATGTCGAACAGCCACCAGGGCAGGCCGTCGCTGTGCAGCGTGACGCCATCGGCCTGGAGCATGACGAAACCCGCCGGCCGCATCGGCAACAGCCTGCCCAGTTCAAGAATCTGCCCCTCGTCGCTGACTCGGAACACCGGCGCGGCGACGGCCCCCCGCCCGGCATCGCGCAGCGCGTACTGAATAGCCGGCCCGGCGCCGATCCGAACCACCTCGTCACCCAGCACCGCCAGCGCCCGCGACACCGTCGGCTGGCTGATCCCCGTTTTTTTTACGAGTTGCCGCGCACTCAAGGGGCCCTGAGCGAGCAGCAGGCGAATGGCGTCGGCGTGGCGCGACATGATTTGAATGGATCAATGAATAGATAAGCGAATAGCTATTCTAAGCGGACAATGGCCAGGCGTCACGAAATCCTGGCTGGCAAAGCCATCTTCTTCCGACAAACCGCCGTGATTGGGATGTCCTGAAAATGCAATTGGGATATTCTGGCGCGATGCTGAATCATGGGCAGGCCAGTCCTGCAACTTCTGACAGGAGGAAGTGAAATGAGCCAGGAACAAGCACGCGAGCTAGTGCAGGCGCTGATCGGTAGCCGGATTTTTGTTTTGCGGGGGCAGCGGGTAATGCTCGACAGCGATCTTGCAGAACTCTATGGCGTCGAAACCCGTGTGCTGGTTCAGGCGGTAAAGCGCAACCAGGAGCGCTTTCCCGAAGACTTCATGTTTATTCTGGAAAATCATGACCTTACCGCTTTGAGATCACAAATTGTGATCTCAAGTTCGACCCATGGCGGTCGCCGGACGGCGCCCTATGCTTTTACCGAACAAGGCGTCGCCATGCTCTCGTCGGTGCTGAACAGCCCGCGTGCCATGGCGATCAACATCGAGATCATGCGCACCTTCGTGCGTGTCCGCGAATTGGCCAATACCCACGGCGAACTGGCAGAACCCCTCAATGAACTGGAGGAAAAAACCGAAGCCCTGGCCCTCCAGCAGGACAACTTCGCGCACACCACCCGCGCTCAACTCAAGCAGGTGTTTGAGGCGATTCGTCAGTTGATGACCCCGCCGGAACCCAGCAAGCGTCCCATTAGCAGATGAAGCCGGAGAGCCGAAAGCAGCCAAAGAAAGGCGTGAATGATTGCTGGCAATTCATTACGTCGGGAATGATTCCCTCCCCGGTGCGGTTGTTGCGCCTGCCCCGGTGGCAGACAATCAATCCCGGTACAGATATGCTTTAGGCGTTTTAAGTGCTTTCACCTCCGAACAATGAGTCTGGCCCGTTTTGCCTGATAACGTTTCAGCGCCCAAATTACTGTTAGCCCTCCATCATTAAGGACACACTATGCCTATTCCGCTTAGAACTATCAGTGCGGGGCAGTTAAGCGCTCTGCTACAAATCGAAGAGTCTCATTTCATCGATTTGAAGAGTATCGACATTTCACCGGCTGCTCTAACCAAAACAGCGGCCGCTTTTTGCAATACGAGCGGCGGTGAACTGTTTATCGGAATCGATGAGGTTGAAGGAGAAAAAGGTAAAGAACGAAACTGGAACGGCTTTACGAATCAAGAGGCCGCAAACGCACACGTCCAAGTCATCGAAAATATGAGCCCCCTTGGTAATCATTACGATGCCGAGTTTCTTGGCTCTGCCGAAGCACCCGGATTTGTCTTGCATCTAACGATGTACAAGACTAAGGAAATCGTATCCGCGTCGAATGGGAAGGTTTATGTCCGCCCGAGTTCGACAGTTCGAGCCCAAAAAAGGCCATTTTCGAGAAGTTGCCCACGCAGCCATGCGGGTTTCAAGGCGATTTTCCAAAAAGTCGTGTAGTGGCACGTCGCTGGTTTTATCGGCTATATTTGACAAGCATTTCTTGGCTGGTAAAGTCTTGGCATGTTCCTCAAGATCACCCGCTCCGGTCCGCGCCAATATCTTCAGCTTGTCGAAGCTTTCCGCGACGACGCCGGCAAGGCCAAGCATCGCACCTTGGTCACGCTCGGGCGCCTGGATCAACTGACCGACAGCCTGGATTCCGTCATCTCTGGCCTGCTCAAGGTCACCGGTCGGCCGGATTTCCTGAATGCGCCATTGCCCGCAATCGAGTTCGAATCGGCGCGTGCACTCGGCAACGTCTGGGCGCTCAACGAACTGTGGGAATCGCTGGGTTTTGGCGAGCTGCGCCGTGTATTCCGCAAGACCCGGCACAGCATCGATGTCGAGGCACTGATCCGTGTGATGGTGTTCAATCGCCTGTGCGATCCGGAATCGAAACTCGGTGTCTTGCGCTGGTTGGACACGGTGGCGATGCCGGGGGTTGAGGTGGAATCGATTACCCACCAGCATTTGCTGCGCAGCATGGATGCTCTGGTTGATCATCAAACCGAGGTCGATGCCGTGGTCGCCAATCTTCTGCGTCCCTTGATCGACCAAGAGTTGTCGGTGGTGTTCTACGACATGACCACCATTCGCACGGAAGGGAGCTCTACCCAGGACGGCGATGTCCGCCAGTTCGGCATGGCCAAGGAAGGCCTCATCGCCCGCCAGGTGATGCTCGGTGTCGTGCAAACGGGCGATGGCCTGCCGATCTACCACGAGGTGTTTGCCGGCAACACGGCGGAATCGCCAACGCTGTTGCCGACCTTGAAGACGGTGCTTGAACGTTTCCCTTCGATTCGCCGGGTGGTGCTGGTGGCGGATCGGGGCTTGCTGTCGCTGGACAACCTGGAGGCGCTCTCCGAGATCCGCCTGGAAAGCGGTGAGCCGCTGGAGTTCGTGCTGGCCGTTCCCGGTCGGCGTTACAGCGAATTTGCCCAACTGCTCGACAGCTTTCAGGCGCAGTGCGTCGATGCCGAGCAGGAAATCGTCAGCGAATTGCCATGGCGCGGATTACGCCTGGTCGTTGCCCACGATCCTGACGTCGCCAAGGATGCCCAGGCATTGCGCCGCGAACGAATCGAAGCGCTGGAAGCTCAGGCGAACGCGTGGGTCGGCAAGCTCGATGCGCAGGATGCTGGGGTGAAAGCTCGTGGCAAAAAGCTCTCTGACAGCGGCGCCAAGGCGCGGCTGTATCACGCGGTCAAGGAGGCCCATCTGGCGAACATCATCCGCGTTGATTTGAAGAATGAGCTCTTTGCCTACGAGATCGACCCCGATGCCCTGGCGCTGGCTGAACTGATGGACGGCAAGTTGCTGCTGGTGACCAATACCCCGGATTTGTCGCCGCAGGGCGTGGTTGATCGTTACAAGTCGCTCGCCGATATCGAGCGCGGTTTCCGGGTGCTGAAATCGGAGATCGAAATCGGTCCGGTGTTTCATCGGCTGCCGGAGCGGATCAAGGCACACGCCGCCATCTGCTTCGTTGCACTGATCCTTTACCGCGTCATGCGACAGCGACTGAGCAGCGCCGATGCGCAACTGTCGCCCGAGCGGGCGCTGCAAGAGTTGCAGAAGCTTCAGCATCATCAGATTCGCATCAATCAGGCCGAACGGTCGGTCACTGGCATCTCTCGTCTCTCCGAAATACAGGACCGCGTTTTTGCCGCTTTGAGATTAAAAAAACCGACGCAACCACAGCAACTTTCTCTCTTGTAGTACACGTTTTTGAACTGCTGTTCATATAAAACAACGACTTACGCGTTTAACTGTCGAACTCGGGTG
>JARKOC010000035.1 GCA_029975915.1 Bryobacteraceae bacterium | reverse complement strand
CTCATAACCCAAAGGTCGAAGGTTCAAATCCTTCCCCCGCAACCAACCTCCTCAACCCACAAACAAATCCAAGATGCGCGCCGGTTGGGTCTTCTTCTGCGGGAACGCAGATTTTGACCAGTTCTGGCTGCGCTGGCGGCTTTGGGCGCCGGAACCCCTGGTGCTGAATGCCATCAACCCCCTCCGGCACAGGTTCGACACGCCACGCAGGTGTGATTGCCCGCCGAAATGTATGAAACCAGAGCAGGCTCAGTCTGCCTGCGTGGGACACGCCTCCTGCTCCAGGATAGACGGCCAGGCCTCTGCCGATCCGGTTCTCCACCTGGGCGCAGGCGCTTCAATACCGCTTGTCTCGATCCTGGACGCTGAGTTCCGGGTGGCGGTGATGTTGGCGCTCGCCTCCTTTAAGCCCATCTACCCGGCGATTGCCTTCAACTCCCATCCCTTGCGGTACTCGCGGGTCAGGTATTGGTTGGCTTCGCGGCAGTTGGTGACGCGGAAAGCGAGCGGATCCCACTCGATGCGGTGGCCGACCCGCAGCGCGACATTGCCCAGTTGATACGCCTCGGTAAACGGGCCGGCGTAGCCGAAGTGGCAGGGCGCTTGTTTGCCGTTCTGAATAGCGGTAATCCAGTCCTTGTGGACTTCTTCGCGTCCCCAGTCACGCTGCGGAGGCGGTGGCGGGTCCACGGCGCCCGAATTGGCAAATGGGCCGCGGCCGGCGGGGTAGCTGCCTTTGGTCCCGATCCAAACCATGCCGCCCGCGCCGCGGCGGAGAGGAGGGGCGCCGGGCGCAGGCGGAGGTTGCGGCGGCTGGAGACTTTCGGGCAGAGGCATCTGGCCGTCATACCAGTGAATCGAGAGCGGCGGATGCGTGCCGCGGCGGGCATAGTCAAAGCGAAGGTGGGTCCAGTCGGGATACATCTCGGGCATCATGCCGGACGTTGCGACCACCTCGACGGCCGATGGCGCGCCTAGGTCCAACGCCATGAAGATCACGTTCATGCTATGCGGGGCGATGTCGCCGAGCGCGCCGCTGCCGAATTCGATCCAGCCGCGCCAAGTGAGCGGATGATAGACGGTGGGGCCGGAGCGGAACTGGTTCTTGCGGGCCGGATCGTAAACGGCGTGCCCGTCGGGCCACTTGTTCTTGAAAGGACGAGCCGGGGCAGTGCCGAGCCAGAGGTCCCAGTCGAGTTCCGGCGGAACTGCGTCCTCTCCCGCGGGGCGTTCGAAGCCTTGCGGCCAGATGGGCCGGTCTGTGGACATGTGGACTTCGGTGATCTCACCGATCGCGCCGGACTGGATGAACTCAATCGTGCGCAGGACGCCAGCTTCGGCGCTGGTTTGAGTCCCCATCTGAGTGACGACCTTGGTTTCTTCGGCGACACGGGCGATGATGCGGGCCTCTTCGACGGTCTGCGTCAGTGGCTTCTGGCAGTAAACGTGGAGACCGTGCTTCATGGCCCAGACACTGATGTAGGTGTGTGTGTGGTCGGGCGTCGCGACGATGACGCCGTCGAGCTTTTCCCGCTCGATCATCTTGCGGAAGTCGGTGTAGCGTTTAGCTTCCGGGTAATCGGTGGCGCGCTTGTCTAGGATCCGGGTATCGACATCACAAAGAGCGGCGATGTTCTGGCCGAGCGCCTTGAAGGTCTTGGCGTTGACGTTTCCGATGCCGGCGACGCCGATAATGCCGAGATTCAGGCGGGCGTTGGCGGCGTAGCCGCGGGCCAGTCCGGCGGGCACAATTAGGAACGGCGCGGCAGCTTTCAACGATTGACGGCGCGTAATGGCGCCCGGGATCTGGGGCACAACAACCTCCATGGGCGGGCGAGCTGGACCCGCCGGAGGAATCCTATCACAGAGAGCCGCTCCTCTTGATAGGATTGCAGCGGACACGCCATGAGAATTTCATTCCTTCTCCTCCTCTCTTTGCTCACGCTGCCGCTCGGGGCGCAGGAGCCGACCATCGCCTTGGTGGGGCTGCGGCATTCGCACACTTGGGGCCATTTGCAGTCAATGGTGAAATCGTCTCCCGCAAAGTTGGTCGCCATCGCCGAAACCGATGCTGAACTCGTCGCCGAGGCCAAGAAGCTGACTGGGGCGGAGGTGCGCTACTTCACCGACTACAAGCAGATGCTCGACGAGGTGAAGCCCACCATGGTGTGGGCATTCGTCGAAAACAACCGGCACCACGAAGTGGTCCAGGCGTGCGGGCCGAGGAAGATCCATGTGATTTTCGAGAAGCCTCTGGCGGCCACGGCGCAACAGGCATTCTTGATTCGCGACTTGTCGAGGAAGCACGGCATTCAGGTGATGACGAATTTCGCTCCGGCATTCTCTCCGGCCTATCACGCCATCAAAGCCAAATTCGATTCCGGCGAATTGGGAAAGCCATGGCGGTTGCGCGTGACCACCGGCCACAACGGGATCTTCGCCAAGACTGGCCGCGACCGGATCTTCCATGAGTGGCTAATCGATCCCGTGAAAAACGGCGCCGGCGCGTTGATGGACTTTGGCTGCTACAACGCGCTTTATTCGCTGTACTACCTTGGCCGGCCGGAGACGGTCTATGCCTATGCCCTGCATCTGCGGCCAACCGACTTTCCGAATGTAGAGGACGGCGTCACGATGGTGCTTGGCTACAAGAACGCCGTGGCGATCCTCGAACAGAGCTGGGATCTGCCGCCGAACAGCGGCGGCTTCGAGATTGTGAGCTACGAGGGTGGAATCCGGATGGAGGGCGGCAAACTAGAGGTCCGCAAAGGGCGCGCTCCTGCCACCGCCCTGGATGTAGCGCCACTACCGGCGGAGAAATCGGGCGCAATCGCCTACATGGTTCATTGCCTGAAGACGAACACTCCAGTCGATGATCTCGTATCGCTCGACTATACGGTCGCGGTGAATGAGATCATCGATGCGGCCAAAACATCGATCAAGACGGGCAAGCCCGTCGCCCTCGCCGCCCAATCCAGGTGAGGGCGAGACGATGCTGGGTATATAAATTGTTGAGAAGTGGTGGGCGCGACAGGACTCGAACCTGTGACCTCCTGCGTGTGAATTGAGATTTCGGACAATTCCGGCGATTGACGCCGATTGATAACGTTATAAAGATCCAATCAGATACGCCAGATTAAGCAAAGCGCGTAATCCCACGTCACACGGCGTAAAACAGGGGGTTGTATGGAGGGTTACGTCACAAATCACGTCACAAGGCCACGCGCCGTTGATAGCCCGGATGTTGTATTGGGGTTGACTTGCGTAGACGACGTTCACACGCGATTTGCCTTGTCTTTCCAGTGTTTTACGCCAAGGGCGCTTGATGTCGGCTGATAACCTGGGAGTGGAGGGAGCAAGTTGGTTCCCTTCCGGGGTAGCCGGATTCCTCGAAAAGAGCTTCGCCCTTCGGTGTGAAGCGGAAGCCGGGTGTTACCGACTGATTGTCTGTAAGAGTTGGCGCGGGGTTCCCGTGACGCGCCGACGTGCTCCGATGCGGGCGAAATCTCTTTCAGGATGGAAAGTTATGTCAGAGCTTCTGACTATCGAACAGGCTCAGTGCGTTTTGCCCATGTCGCGGGCGTGGTTCGCCAAAGAGCGCTGGAGGGGCGCGGGGCCTGAGTATGTGAAGATCGGTTCGCGGGTTTTCTACCGGCGTGACTCACTTCTGGAGTTTGCGGCGAGGCACGCGGTAAAGCCGACGCCTCGGCACGATAACGGGCGGGCGGCGGAGGTGGCATAGGTGAGCCTCCAGTGGTTCCGTTTCTATGCCGACGCTTTGCATGATCCGAAGGTGCAAAGGCTCAGCGGGCCGTTGTTCAAGGCGTGGGTGAACTGTCTGTGTCTGGCGGCGAGGGGCGGCGGAGTTCTCCCGTCGGTGTCTGATGTGGCCTTCGCCCTTCGGGTGACGGACGGCGAGGCCGATGCGGTGATTGGTGAACTGCGGGCGGCGGGCCTACTGGACGATGGACCGGGCGGGCTTTCGCCGCACAACTGGGCCGGGCGGCAGTACCAATCGGACTCTTCGGCGGAGCGCATGCGGAGGTATCGGGCAAGGCGGCGTCACCGTGACGTCACGGTGACGGCACCAGAACAGATACAGACTCAGATTCAGAACCAGACACAGAGTAGAGTTGCGCCGACCGTGGAAAACATCCTTGGCTGGCAGGCGTTCTGCCTGTGGGCGGTCTGCGGACTCAGGCACAACCGGGATGCCGTCCTGGAAGCCATCGAAAACCGCGCACCTGGATTCCTCGCACTGGAGGCGGAGCGCTGGCAAGCTGAACTGGACCGCGGGCGGCGTTCTGATTTCTACTCCGATTTCGTTCCTTCCCTGGTCGCCCATGGGCTGCCCTTGCCGACCGCGCAGACCAAGCCGATTTTGGCGGCGGCGCTCTCCGATTCGCGACAGGACCGCATGCAAGTCTATCTCGGGCGATGCACGGAGAATCCCGCGTTGCTTGAGCCGTGGCCGTCCTTCGAGTCATGGCGCGAAACGGCTTGGGCGGTATAAGCAACAGGGGCGATTCAGAAGCGCAAGAACAACAGCGGGAGGGCTGAGCATAGGAGCCGACATCCGAACGCGCTACGGGCGATTGTGGCGCAACGGCGGGGCATCCTGTGAGCCTTCCCGCTTCGCATTTTCAGACAAGGAGATTTCATGGGATCGACCTACTACGATCACAAGGCGCGACGCGCCTATGAGACGTTCACCAAGATTGACCCGAAGACCGGCATTGTCGAGCGGTTCATCAAGCGTGAGGTTCCCTACAACGGCGAACCGCCGTTTGGCGCGGCGCACTCGCAACCGAAACCGAACGAGCCGATGAGCAAGGCGGAGGCTGAGCGACTGCGAGCGGATATTCACTCGTTCCTGATGCACTCCGACGATTCGCCCCTGGATGAGCAATCGCGGGCCGAGCTACGGAAGCGTGCGGAATGGGAGCGCAACCGATGAAACGCAATCCGAATGAGAAGACACCGGGCGGGGGGAAGCGCAAACCCCGTTCCCTGGATGAGTTGATCGCTGAGATTGAGGAACAGGCGCACCAGCAAGTCACGGAATGCTTTGACCCTGAGACGTGGAAGCGGATCAAGGCGAAGGTGCGGGAGGGAGCGAGGGAGTATGAGCGAGAGCAAAAGAAACACGGCATCGGGTGAGCCTGCCAATGCTGGCGGGCAACAGGCGGCAGGCCGCAACGGGCGCGGGCAATTCCTGCCGGGCGTGTCTGGCAACCCTGCCGGGCGGCGCGAGGGAAGCCGGAACCGGGCAACCCTCGCCCTTCAGGAATTGCTCGAAGGCGAAGGCCAGAAGGTCATCCGCCGAATGGTGGCGCTCGCTCTCGAAGGTGATCCGACCGCGTTGCGTCTGGTGGCTGAGCGGCTGCTACCGCCGATGAAGGATCGTCCGGTTTCGCTTGAGCTTCCCGCCATGAATCAGCCTTCCGACGTGGCGGAGGCGGTACGCCGGGCGCTTGAGGCGGTGGCGTCGGGTGAGATTACGCCATCGGAAGCCGAAACCATCCTGAAGCTACTGGAGGCCATGAGAAGCGCACTCATCGACCGCAAGAGCGACCAGCACAACGAGGCGCTGGATTCGATGTTGGGGGGATTCTGACATGGGCGCGGCGGTTCCCGATGCGGGGCTCTCGCCCTTCGCCATGTGCCTCACCACGACGGCGCGGCGTTGCCGGGAGGCGGGCGCATCCGTGGTTTGTCGGCAAGGCTACCGCATGATCCTCAGGCACAGCGGGGGGCGGCATGGCGACAGGGACCACCCCATCAACCTCTTGGGGATGCTTGACGGAACGGTGAGAGGCGCGAAGCCTCAGAACGTGTTGGGTTCTCTGCGAGTGACTGAGCAGGATTGCTCCGCCGTCGCGTGCTTGATGCTGGCTGACATTTGGGAGCACTCTGCCCACAAGTTGGGCCGTCCCGAGCGAGACTATTCCGACACGGTGGAGCACCTGAGGCGGATCGGGCGGGGCGAGCCTCCCTTACTGGCAGGGTTGCTTCCTCGCGATGTGATCGAAGATGCCGAACAGTTGGCGCTCAGCCTCGCGGGTGCCATCATGCGGCAAAGGGTAGCGGAGGCGTGCGCGTGGGGCGCGTCGGTCGATGCGGCGGAGCGCGTCGGGCTGGAGAGTTGGGCGGAAACATGGGCGGAGTACACGGCCATTATGCGGCGCTACCTTCTGCCGGACCCTCCCGAGGGGCCGCGCCTGTCATGTGACGGTTCGGTGAAAGACCTCGCGGTACTGCTGGAGCGCTTCCAGCGGCGCGGCGTGTCGCTGATCTCGGTTGCCGAATCCCTCGACACTGGGAGCGCGGCGGGCCGGTTGGTTCTGAACATCATGGTTTCCGTCTCCCAGTGGGAGCGGGAAGCCATCGGCGAGCGCACGCGGGACGCCATGAGCCACAAGCGGACCAATGGGGAGCGTGTCGGAACCATCCCGTTCGGCTACCGGCTGGCGGCGGATGGCGTCCACCTGGAAGCCGAGCCGAAAGAGCAAGAGATCATTGGCCGCATCCGGGCACTATCTCAGGAAGGCCACAGCACCCGGCGGATTACCGAAACGCTCAACAGCGAGGGCTACCGCAATCGGCGCGGTTCGGCGTGGCGGTTTCAGTATGTGGCTTCGATCCTTCAATCAGGAGCAACGGCATGAGCAGTACTCATACTCTGGCGGGTGGAAAGCCCGCAATCCGCCGACTTCGGCGCGAACTGAAAGCGGCGCTGGAAGACTTCCAGCAATCCGCACACCCAAGCGAACAGGAGTTTCTGCTACGGGTGATCGAGGATGCCTTGGACCTTCGGGGCAACGGGCCGGAAGACGGGCTGATGTGCATTCAGACTGCCTTCAATCAGAACCTCAAGCGGAGTTCGGCGCGATTCGTGCGCGTTCATTCCGCCCACTTGGCCGATGTTCTGGCTTACATTCGATGGCGGAGTCAAGCGGAGGCCGAATGACCGACCGAGGGCCGGAAGTGAATGAGGAATACTCCCGCAAGGTATCCGAACTGGTGCGGCTGATCGAACTGCTACCGCCCGAGCGACAGGAGCGATTGCGGCGGGAGCTGGAGGCGGGCACCCTGGACCTGGACGGACTCAAGCGGGAGACGGAGGAGCGCGAGCAGTGATCTACAAGCGGAAGAACACCTACCACGCGGATGTCACGGTGAACGGCGTGCGCTACCGCCAGTCCCTTGAAACCGGGAACTGGCAGGAGGCTCAGCGGAAGCAAAAGGAACTGATTGCCCGCATCCTGGAGGGGAAGGCCGCGCCACCAGCAGGCCGGGGTAGCTTCGCCAGTCTTCCGCTTGAGGATGCTCTTGAGGAGTTTGTGAAGGGGCGCATTGGGCGCGTTTCGGAGCGCACGAGCCAGATAGACCGCGAGCGGGCGAAGGTGCTCAAGCGGATCATGGGAAAGACCCTCGTGCGGAAGATCAGCGCGGCGGCGATTCGGGCCTATCAGGAGGCGCGGAAGGCGGAGGGCGTCTCGGGCCGGACCATCAACCTCGAAGTTACCCTGATCCGCCAGATTCTCAAACGGGCGAAACGCTGGAGCGTGATTGCGGATGAGGTTGAGAACCTGCCAGAGAACCGGAACACCGTGGGGCGAGTGCTCACGCGGGAGCAAAAACTACTCCTGTTCCAGACCGCATCCAGGAAGCCGGAATGGGAGGTAGCCTATTGCGCTGGAGTGGTGGCGGTGAACACGACTTGCCGCAAGGTGGAACTCCTGAACCTCAGATGGGCGGATGTGGACCTGTTCGAGCGGGTGCTGTTCGTTCGGCGGAGCAAGACCGAGGCCGGACACCGGGCCATTCCGTTGAACGATGAGGCTATGGCCGCATTCTCGCGCCTCAGGCAGCGAGCCGAAAAGCTGAGCGGGGGCGCATCCGAGCACTTCATCTTTCCGACCTGTGAGCATGAAACGGTTGACTTCACCAAGCCGCAAAAGGGATTCAGAACCTCATGGCGGAGTCTGGTGAAGGCGGCGGGCAAGCTGGCGGGCCGGGAGGCGGCGCGGGCCGCACTTGCGGCGGGCGGTGGCATCTGGCAAGCGCGGGCGGCGTGGAAGCGGGCGGCTGGAGCCTTCGCCGGTTTCCGGTTTCACGACTTGCGCCACCAGAGCATTACCGAGATGGCAGAGGCGGGCGTCCCTGAAGCGGCCATGCAGAGTATCGCCGGGCATCTCTCGAAGAAAATGCTTGACCACTACTCGCACGTCCGCATGGCGGCGAAACGGCAGGCGGTTCAAGCCCTTGGCGGCGGGCTGATCGTGGCGGAGCCGGATAGCGAGCGGGCAACAGGAAAGCCGAACTGATCGGGCATGGTCGCAGGGGTTACGTCACAAATCACGTCACAAGGCACATCTAAGGCCCTTCGTGATTTCCTGTAAGTTGTTGAAAAGAGTGGTGGGCGCGACAGGACTCGAACCTGTGACCTCCTGCGTGTGAAGCAGGCGCTCTAACCAGCTGAGCTACGCGCCCCCAGGCGGGCCGGAACTTTCAATATACAACAGAGGGGCTCCACCTGCATATTTAACCCGAATCCCGCCCCAGTTGCGAAACGGCAAGCAGTCTGCCGGGCCATGGTGTGCTGAGGGCAACGTCCTGATTCGCAAACAGAGTAAGCCACTCCCTGCGGCTGTTACTTCTGCATCGGGATCGTCTTCGATTCAAGTCCAGCCTTGGCCAGGATGGCGTACACAATGAAACCGGCGACGAAGCTCCAGACCGCCAGCGGCTGGACCGAATCTTTATAAGCTTCCATGCCGGGGATGAAGGTGAGAATCCCGACGATGAATCCGACGGCCCACGCGCCATAGCCGGCCCAGTTGATGCCTTCGCGAGGCCCTTTCCACTGGCCGCCGCTGAGGAGGTAGTCGGCGGTCATTGCGCCGCAAACAGGACCGAAAGACGCGCCGACGATGGTGAAGATGCCAATCAGGTTCTGCGTTACCCCGGTAACGGCGAGGATTGCCGCGATCGCCACGCCTGTCATGGTCGAGGCCATTCTGCTCACGCTTGGCACCATTGTCGCGAAGCAGTTGCCGATGATGAATGCGCAGAAGCAGCTCGGCGGAATCGAGGCCACGATGAACAGGATGAACATGGCTGATGCCAGCCAGCCGCCAATGCCGCCGATCACGTTCTCAAACGTGTACGAAGCGAGGCCCGGAATCGTTGCCATCGCGCCAGCGACAGCCATCAGACCCAAACCGCCGGCGATGAGGACCGCCAGGGCAATACCGGTCAAGCCGCCATATTTCACGTCTGTTGCGTTCCGGCTACTCATGCCGAAGTCCGTGCCGGCCGCGCCAGCGGTGGCGAAGAAGCCGACCACCATCTGGATGATCAGCGTCACGCCAACATAGGGGGCCGGATCGGTCACCTGGCTCTGCGAAAGGCCGGATGAGGTCTTGGCGAAAACGATGATGAGCATGAGGAGCGGAATCGAATTGAGCAGCAGGGCGACGCGCGCAACATATTTGATCCCCTGCACGCCGACATAACCCATCCCAAGCGCCCACACGATGCCCACCACGATGAACGGCAGCGTCCCCGGTCCGGCTTGGGAGCCAAACGCCGCGAGAACGAATTTTGTGGCGAACATCGTTCCGACGGCGAACCAGCCCACCTGCAAGACGCCCATGAGCAGGCCAGGCATCGCGTAGCCGCCTTTGGCGCCGAAGGTGGAACTGGCGACAACATAGAGCGGGTAGCCGGTCTTCATGCCTAGCATTGCCGGGACGTAATAGAACATGTAGCAGAGCAGGCCCGCGGCGGCGAGGCCCAACAACAGGAGGCCCAGCGGCGCACGCGTGAGCGTGCCGATGCCGATGGCGCTGTAGAATGCGATCCACAGAAACGTGCCGGCGTAGCTCGGCGCGGTGTTCTTGTACCATGGCGCGCGGTTGGACTGCGCGTTGGGGACGGCCTTGGTGATGTAGTCGGGTAGCATGTCGGGCACATTCTATCCCATACGAGGGTAGACTCGAAGGGTGATCCGCAGGGCAGCGATCGGAGCGGTTCTTGTTCTAGCCTCCAGCGCGCCGTCCATTCCTGCCGCCACGCTCAAGTACGAACACGGCCAATTGCTCCGGCTCGACCCCCGCGACGAGAGCGTCTGGGTTGGCGAAACACAGGTCCAGGCCGCCCGCGCGGTGAAACAGTTCCGCCGTCTGACCATCAGAGACTTCTCACTCAACGGCCAAGGCGCGCTCGCCGTAAGCGCATCCGCGTCCTTCAGCGCCGGCGTGAATACGAACGTCGTTCTTCTGTTCAACGCTGCTTTGCCAGATGAGCCGCCCAGGATTCTTATCACAGGCGATGTCTTCTGTGAGCACCTGGCTTGGGGCGGAGAGGTTCTCTGGTGCATGGGACCGGATTTCCGCAAAATGGTCGCCAACCAACCCCACGGCGTCCTCTGGCGGCTCAGCCTCGACGGCGAGTTGACTCCGGTCCTGGAACGCAGCCAGTTTCCCGCCAATGCCGGCCCCCCGTGGAAGTCAGCCGCGCTGGGGGACGCCCAGTTGATGACGTCAGGCGGCACGGTCTGGATCTGGCACCCTGGGGCGGCATTGCTCTACCGGCTCAGCGAACAGCCGAAGGAACTGATCCGATTGTCAGCGGGCGGGCCGGCCGCCGGGCGTTCGCGCATAAGCATGGCGGTTCATGGGGATCGGGTAGCCGCCCTGCTGCCGGTTCGCAACAGAGGGGAAGAGACCTTCACCACCCCTTACGCCCTCTTCCTTGTGGACCCCAATCAGCGGCAGTGGCTCAGCGCCTCATCCGCACTGCTGCCACGAGGCGCACAGCTTCTGGCTGTCGAGAGCGGCCAGGCGATCATCTGGGACCGCCGCGGCAGGGGCCGGCTGCTGCGAATCCCGCTCGAGGAGCCGTCCCGCTGAAGGAACTTTCGCCAAAGCCCCGTACGGCGGCTATCATAAAGGTGCATGCCGCAAACGCAGGCGACGGTTGCTCGCGATTCAAAATTGGCTCAACTTGAAGCCGGCATGGGGTCTGTCCTGCGCGGCAAGCCCGAAGTGGTGCGCATGTCCACGGTCTGTCTGCTCGCGCGCGGCCACCTGTTGATCGAAGATGTGCCCGGAGTCGGCAAGACGACGCTGGCCCAGGCCATGGCGCGTTCTGTCGACTGCGGTTTCCACCGGCTGCAATGCACCTCCGACATGCTGCCCGGCGACATCCTGGGCGTGACGGTGTACAACTCGAAGACCGGCGAGTTCGAGTTCAAGCCTGGACCGATCTTCACCAACTTCTTGCTAGCCGACGAGATCAACCGCGCCACGCCCAAGACGCAGTCGGCGCTGCTCGAAGCAATGAACGAGCGCCAGATCACCATCGACGCGAAGACTCTGCCGCTGGCGCAGCCGTTTCTGGTGATCGCCACGCAGAATCCGGTGGAGCACCACGGGACGTATCCATTGCCCGAATCGCAACTGGACCGTTTTCTGATGCGCATTAAAGTCGGATATCCAGACCCCGAGAGCGAGCGCGACATCATCCGCAACCACGCACTGGAACGCGCCTCCCAAATGGCGCCCGTGCTCAACCGCGAGGAGTTGCTCGAACTGCAAGCCGCCGTCGAGCAGGTTCGTGTCGACGATTCTCTGGTTGGATATATGCTCTCGATCGTCGACCAGACGCGCACGCATAACCAGCTCGCCCTGGGCGTCAGCCCGCGCGCCGCGCAGTCCCTGTACCGCGCCAGCCAGGCCCTGGCGATGATCGAGGGCCGCGACTACGCTATTCCGGACGACATCAAACGTCTCGCCGTCCCGGTGTTCGCTCACCGCGTGGTGATGCACCAGCGCTCGGGACTTGCCGCCCGCTCGTCCGAGGCCGCGGAGCGACTGATTGAAGAGATCCTTGGCCGCGTCGAGGTTCCCCTTTAGAAGCGGTCGAATGAAGCGAGAAAAAGTGTCATGAAGACAGCCATTATCGGTTTGCCCATGGTCGGCAAGACCAGTCTGTTCACCATCCTCACTGGTGTCCACGAGGCCGGACGTGTCGGAGCAATGGAGATCCGCATCGGCGTCACCAAGGTTCCCGATGCCCGAGTGGAAGCTCTGGCGAAGATCTACGAGCCGCCGAAGGTCACCCATGCCACCATCGAGTTCGTCGACTTCCCGTCCATATCCAAGGAGGCCCTGCGCGAGCCATCCTACCTCGCCAGCCTGCGCGTGGCCGACTCCATCGCCCACGTCGTCCGCATTTTCGACGACCAGGCCATCCCCCACGAAAAAGGCGACGTCAATCCGGAGCGCGACATTGCCGACGTCGATCTCGAACTCATCCTCAGCGATCTGGTCGTCGTCGAAAAGCGGCTCGAACGCCTTGAAAAGGACCGAAAGAAGATCAAAGATCCCGGCCTCGACCTCGAATACGAACTCCTGATCGATGCGAAGGCTCGTCTCGAAGACAACCAACCTCTACGCACGATGGAACTCGATGACGAGGACGAGAAGCGGCTACGCGGCTTTCAGTTCCTTTCGCAGAAGCCTATCCTGTACGTCCTGAATCTCGGCGAAGGCGATGCACCGCGACTGCACGAGATCGAAGAGGAGTACCGTTCGAAATTGCTGCCCGGACGTCCGAACGCCGAAGTCACCGCGATCTGCGGCAAGGTGGAGGCGGAGTTGGTCGAATTGCCCGCCGAGGAGGCCCTGGAATATCTCACCAGCTACGGGCTGAAGGAATCAGGCATGAACCGCATGGTACAGGCCGTCTACCGGCTTCTAGGTCTGATGAGTTTTCTCACTGCCGGCGAAACCGAGGTCCGCGCCTGGACGATCCCGATTCACTCGACCGCGGTAAAGGCGGCCGGGGCGATTCACTCAGATTTCGAGAAGAAGTTCATTCGGGCTGAAGTCTGCAACTGGAAGGATCTGGTCGATAACGGCGGCTATCCGGGGTTGCGCGAGAAGGCGCAGTTGAGGCTCGAAGGCAAGGAGTACATCGTTAAAGACGGCGACGTGCTTGTGATCCGCCACGGGTAGGCTGGGAGGAGTCAGGATTGCCCTAGCCTGAGCCGTGCATCCGGCATCACATGGCGGCCGAGGCGAGCGGCGAGCGCCGGTTTTGAGGTTTGCGCGCTGGCGGTGTGGGTTTTGGGGTGCTTCGAGAGGAATTTCAGGTGGGCGAAGAGGGGTTTCAGCTTGACGGCGGGCGGGATGTGGGCGGGGAGGGCGGCTTGGGAGTCAGTTTCGCGGAGGAGCCGTTCCTGCTGTATCTGCTTGAGTTGATTGAGGCTGCGGAACATCAGCCGCTCGTGGGAGCCGCGGTAGCGGGCCAGTTTTTCGCTGCGACCAAACGAACCGGGCGCGCCGAGGTCGATTTCGGCGAAGAGCTCCATTTCGCGGATTTTGTAGAGTTGCCAGGCGGCGACGATGACCATGTCGAGGAGGGTGGATTCGATGGCGCCGGAGGGTCGGAATTCGTCGAGGTATTGTTTGCGGAGGGCTTCGTAGGCGGCGCGGAGTTCGGGGGCGACGGCATTTTCGAGCTTCTTTGCCCGGAGGCCGTGTTTGAGGGCGTTGCGCGAGGAGCGGGCTTTGCCGGCAGGGGTGCGGGGGCCGGGGGAGAGTGAATCTGACATTGGAAGTCCTTTCGGCCGCGGTGAGAAGCCGCCAGCATGGGTCAGGATAGGGAGTTGCGAGGACTACCGGTTGAGGATGGCGCGGAAGTTTTTGATTCGAGGCCGAAAATTGTTCTGTTATCAATGTGACGAGGCGTGAGGGAGGCGCCGTGGGAGAGGTATCCCTTTTGGGATAGCTGAGGTAGGCCGCATGCTCCGGCTGGTCAGCCTGCGCATGAGCCAGCGGCAGCAAGGAGGACGAATTGATGGATGGGTGGCGGGCGGAGGAGGTGTAGACGTGAATCGGCCTTTTAGGGTGCACTGCGAGCTGGTCCGGCGGGAGGTCTCGCCACGATTGTCGAGACGGAAGGCACGAGTGCCTGCGCTACGAGAGAGGGGGCGCCGTCGCAGAAGTGGAAGCAGGCCAAGCCAGCATGGAGAGGGTGTGGTGTCGCGGGGGGGCCAAAAGCGGCGCGGGTGTGGAAGTAGTTGATTTGAATACGAAGAACGATTCACTATTGCTGTCACCGGGATTGAGCGAGCGTTCCGGTGGATAGAGATGCCACATGCCCGGCACGACTCCTCAGCGCATCCAATCCATCCCCAATGAGATTGACTTCCATTGCGGCAAACTCGAGCGGCTTCCTTTGCATGTCGTTCAGGTCGCGATTGTCCCAGCTCGCCTTCATGATGCCTGTTTGTGAGTGGTAGTCCGAAACCATCAAAATATGGCCAATCTCGTGCGCCAGCACATGGCTCAGAAGGGCCCGCTCCCTGCTGGCCTCACCAGCCATAGTTCGCACACGCGTGTAGAAAATGGTCAGTTCGGCGGCGCCATCTCTGAATGGCAGTGCGTAGGCTAAGGCGGCCGGGCTGGCCTTGTCAGAGCCTGCCCTGCTGTAACGAATCCGCAGGGCAATGCAACCGGTGGGTATGGCTCCGGCATCTAACTCGCCGTTGCGCCATCCCAGGCGGACGCCGATTCTGGCGTACATCCAGGTGACAGTATTCCTCGCGCCCTGGTCCACGGCGCACGGCACCTCACCTCCGCGCCTCACGAACACCGTCACATCGGCCTTGCTGGGGCATTGGGCGTGGAGGGCTGCGCTCAGCAGTAAGGTTCCCGCGATCATTATGGTGCGTTTCATGGCCCGAGAGTCGGGCCACGCGGGAGGGTATGGAATGGACCGGGGCGGGACTGTGTCTGAATCGATAACCCATTTGGATGGTGTCGATTACGTACTTTTCTGAACTTGCGGAAAAGGTTTGACGCCGGGGGTAATCGTGGTTAAGATCGGGCGAGTAGCG
>JARKOC010000029.1 GCA_029975915.1 Bryobacteraceae bacterium | reverse complement strand
CTGGCGGGAAAACGAAGCTGGGTCGGGGTAGAATTCTCCATGGTCGGTCTCGTTTAGGCTTCTTACAAAGTGTTATTGGCGTAACCCCAATTGTATCAATGGGTTAAACGAGATTCGCCTGCTTTTGTGAAAAAATCGGGTTGATTCGAATGATGCTCGGCATGGCGACAACGATAGCATGAGATGTCGGCGTCTGGCCGAGTCGCGCGTTGCATTGCCACGCCTCGCTTCGTCCGGGTTAGAATGATGCGTGGCTGGACGTCGCGGGACATGGGCAGGGCGTGCCGTGATAGAGGCAGTCCCATTCCCATCGCTGATCCATGCTGAAGACGAGGTTGAAATGCGCAGGTACCCAACAAATTCTCCGGAAGCCATGGCACGGATTGTCACAGCAGTCCTGTTGGCGGACGGGAGTTTGGATAGCTCCAAAATCGATCTGTTGGAGCGCAGACACGTCACCGAAATGATCGGGATCTCCGAAGCAGGTTTCGATCGGGTTTTGCATGAGTACTGCGACGATCTCCTGACAACCGGTCAGCGTTCGGACAACTTTGAACGAAAACTGTCTCTCGACGTTTTCGTCCTCCTCCTGTCCGAAGTGACTGACAAGATCATGATTCTCCGCTTGACATCGGTCATCATCGATCTTATTACCGCCGACACTGAGATTTGCCCGCACTCTTTATCCATGGCCGGACACGTCATGGCGAACTGGGGGCGGGAAATCGTGGGTGTGAAGCATACTAAAGCCAAGACGGTCAAGGAATGCTGAGCGCAGGAACCTTGAGCACATGGCGAAAGCCATGGGGTTCTACTTGCATGGCGACAGCGCTTCGCCCAGGTTTTTTTCCAGAACTGCCTTCACTTCTCGCTTGTCGGCGTCAGACAACGGCTTGAACGGGCCGCGGCAGCGGCCGCAGTCGACGCCGCGCAGTTCCATGGCGTACTTGACGGCGTTGAACACCCCGACCTCGACCAGCGTTTCGATGATCTCGTTGGCTTCTCGCTGCAGGCGGAAAGCTTCTGCATTTTTTCCCGCGAGAAACGCGTCGCGCAAGGCGATGAACTTGCGGGCCATGAAATTGACCGTGCTGCCGATCATGCCGGTGGCGCCCATCGACAAGCCCGACAGGAAGGCCTCGTCGTAGCCGTTCAATGCCACCAGATTCGGATTGTGCGCGAGGATACGCTCCAGTTCGTACATATTGGTGTTGGTGTGCTTGAGGGCGACCACCAGCGGATGCTTGAACAGTTCGCGCGCGCCGCCCTGGGTCATGTTGATGCCGGTGAAGGCGGGGATGTTGTAGACCACCAGCGGCATTTCGGTAGCGTCGATCAGGTCGCGGTAGTAGCCGATGATCTCCTCGGTGGTGTATTTGAAGTAGATCGGCGGCACGGAGGAAATGGCGTCCGCGCCGTGCGCGCCGGCATGACGCGACAGGCGGATGGCCGCGTCGGTACCGCCGGCGCCGGTATGCACGATGACCTTGACCCTGCCGTCGGCGCGCCGCAGCACGGTTTCGGCGATCTTCATCCGTTCCTCTTCGGTGAGGAGGAGTGATTCGGCGGTCGACCCGCCAACGTAGAGGCCATCGACACCCTGGGCGACCTCAAAGTCGACGAGTTGTTCGAGCCCCGCGTAATTGACCGCACCGTCGCCCTGCATCGGGGTCGGCAGGGCGGGGTAGATGCCACGCAAGTCTTTCATTGTCTTTCTCCGGTGATTACCAGCTCGTCCAGCCGCCGTCGACGACGAGGTTCGAGCCGGTCATGTAGCGCGAGGCGTCGGAAGCGAGGAATACGACGGCGCCGTTGAATTCGTCCTCCTGCGCCATGCGGCCGATCGGCATGCGCGCGCAGTAGTTGGCCTGGAACTCGGCGTCCTGCGTTTCGCGCCAGACGCCCGAAGGCGTGAGGATGTTGACCCGCACGCCCTTGCGTCCCCAGTAGGTGGCGAGGTAGCGCGTGAAGTTGTACAGCCCGGATTTCGAGGCGCAGTAGGCGACGGGCTTGATGAACGGGCGTCCGGTCTTCTTTTCCTTGTAGGCGTAGATGTCCTGCACCGGCGAGAGCATCCCGTAGATCGAGCCGATGTTGACGATCGAGCCGCGCCCGGCCTTGGCCATGGCGCCGCCGACGACCTGGCAGCACAGGAAGGTGCCGGTCATGTTGATCTCCAGCACTTCCTTCCACACGTCCTCCGGAAAGTCCTCGAACGGGCCCGAAACCTCGGGCGGTGCGCTCGGCTGGGTGTCGATGCCGGCGTTGTTGATCAGCACGTGCGGCACGCCCCATTTGGCTTCGACTTGCGCCAGCCCCGCCTGGATCGAGGACTTGTCGGTGATGTCGACCGGGCAGAACATCACACGGCCGGAATCGACCGGGAAACGCTCGCGCAGCGTCGCTTCGTCCGGAATCCTGCGGTTGAACACGGCGACCTTGGCGCCGCGGTCGATGAATTCCAGCGCGAACTGCCGGCCGATCTGGCCGAGCGCGCCGGTGATGACGACCACCCGGTCGGTGACGTCGAAAACATCCTTGCGGTTCATGCGTTTCCTTTCATTGCATCAAGACGGTGGGCAGCCACACGATCAGTTCGGGAATGAAGATGGTGGCGATCAGGACGATGACCAGCGGCGCGGCCCAGGGCTGGGTGGCGTGGGAGATCTTCTCGACGTTCAGGCCGCCGACCTGTGCGATGGTGAACAGGCACATGCCGAACGGGGGCGTGATCTGCCCGATCATCAGGTTGAGCACCATGACCACGCCGAAGTGCACCACGTCGATGCCCAGTTGATTGACGATGGGCAGGAAGACCGGAAGCATCATGATCAGGATTGCGCCCGGTTCCATGATCATGCCGAGGATCAGCATGACGACGTTGATGATCACCAGCACCACCCACGGCGTGGTCGAAATGCCGAGGATGAAGCTGGCGATGACCTTGGTGATGCCGAGGTTGGTGAGGATGAACGAGAACAGCGTCGCCGTGCCAATGATGAACACCACGTTGGC
>JARKOC010000028.1 GCA_029975915.1 Bryobacteraceae bacterium | reverse complement strand
CGACCAGAAGGTCGAGATTGGGGTCCTCGGCCTGGTAGACCACCCCCATGGATCCCCTGCCGATCTCCTTTACGACACGATACCGGCCAAAGTTCATTGTCCGTCCTTTCTCAGAAAGTCCCGGATCGTATCCAGCGGAATCAGGAACCCCCGAGTGCCGGTCCCGCGAAATCGTCCCTTAACCATCCCCACCAGCCTTCCGTCGGCGTCGAAAACCGGACTGCCGCTGTCGCCCGGCGATACGCGCAGATTCACCTGCCACAGGGGCTGCCCGTTCACCATGGCCGGCTTCTCGCCGACCGTCCCGAACCGCACCCAACCCCGGCTATCCGTCACACAGGGGAGAAGAAAGAGCCTTTCTCCCGCCCGAGGGTTCCGTCGCCCGTTCCCGAGTGATACACTATCGCCCAAGGTCGCCTTCACCCTGATGAGGCTGAGGTCTCGCCGCACGTCGCGCCATACAACCTCGCCACGTGCCTGCTCCCCGTTTTTCAACAACGCCGTTACCCGGCGTATCCCGTCGAGGTCATGGGCCGTTGAGATGATGAAGCCCCGCCGGTCTACGGCGAACCCGGAAAACCCGACCGGGGCGCCGCGCGACGATGCTCTCAGGCAGAATACGGCGTTCTGGTTCCGTTCCACGCTCTGAGGGACAGCACGGTACTCCTGTTGCCGTTCTATGCCCGGATTCGGCGCGCGGGCAGCCAGAAATGCCCTGAGTCCGGCAGTGGTCCCCTCCTCATCCCCGTACCCCGGCCGGCTTTCGATCAGAACACTGGATGCCGTGGCGGAGCGGGGCTCAATCCGAATCCGGAATGCCTGCCGTGCTTTTTCGCATGCGAGGCTCACACCCCCGTCATCCGGGTCTTCCCGCACAACCCTGCAACCTTCTCCCTGGAGCCAGTCCGTTACCTGCTCCTCCATCTCAGCGACCGGCACGGGATAGACGCCGACGGATACGGGTTCCGCGATGCCGGGTGCGGAAGAAAATAACAGGAACGCGATGACGAGAGCCGGGAATCCGGTCGAACCGTTCATGGGGCGAGAACCCGGCAGAGCACCACGGTGATATTGTCGGCGCCGCCCGCCGATTTAGCGCTCTCTATAAGACGGTCGGCCGATACGGCAAGCCCTGCGGAACAGGAAAGAATATCCCGGATCACCCCATCCTCCACCATGTCGGTCAGCCCGTCCGAACAGAGCAGAAAGACATCGCCGACGCGACACGTCCCGCGGGACAGATCAAGGGCGAGAGGCTCATGGATTCCCAGCGCCCGGAGCACCACATGCCTCATGGAATGCCGGCGGGCCTCCCTTTCGGTTATGAG
>JARKOC010000024.1 GCA_029975915.1 Bryobacteraceae bacterium | reverse complement strand
GAGCGCCGGGCAGCGATTCGTCCAATTCTTCACGCTGGGCGCGGAGCATCTGCTCACCGGTATCGACCACATCTTGTTCCTGCTCGCCCTGATCGCCGGGTCGAGACGGTTGCGCGAAGTCATCCTGGCGGCGTCGGCCTTCACGCTGGCCCACTCGGTGACATTCATTCTGGCTGCCACAGGGGTGGTCAAGGTGCCGGACGCCGTTGTCGAGCCCGTCATCGCGCTTTCGATCAGCATGGTCGCCGCCTGGTACCTGTGGCTGATCTGGCAGCGTCGCGCCCACGCGAACGAGTTGGACAGGTCAGCCGGCCCGATTGGTATCGACCGGGCCGGATGGTTGCGTCTCGGCGTCGTGTTTCTCTTCGGGCTCATCCACGGCCTGGGTTTCGCCGGAGCGCTCGGCATTGACGAACCGTGGTCGTGGACCCTGCTGTGGTCGCTGCTCGTATTCAACCTCGGCATTGAGGCGGTGCAGGTCGGCATCATCGTGATGATCTTCCCCCTGCTCGCGCTGTTGCGCCGCCGCGCCCCGCAGGCCGCCCTGTGGGTGACCGGCGGGCTCGCCGCCCTTGTCGCCATCACAGGTCTGTACTGGTTCGTGGAACGTGTAGTTGCGGGGTAAACAACAGGCCAACGAGAGTTTCCTTCTTGGACACGAAGAGTCCGGCCGACACTCACTGTGAATTCACATCGGGTTGATGAGCCGCCCCCTTCATTCGGTCCGGACGTTCTGTGAGTCGTCGGTTTCCATTTGATGGGTGCACTGCCGAGCGTACTCGGCTGGGGTTAGGTAGCCGAGCGAGGAGTGCCGGCGGTGGTGGTTGTACTCGTCCTTCCAGTCGCCGATGATGACCTGTGCGTGCAGCAGCGAGTAGAAGCTGTTGATGTTGAGGCACTCGTCGCGGATGCGGCTGTTGAACGACTCGACGTACCCGTTGCGCCACGGCGATCCCGGCGGGATGTAGGACAGGCCGGTGCGGGTGCCGGCCCAGTCGGCCATCGCGTCGCTGATGAACTCCGGCCCGTTGTCCGACCTGAGCACCGCCGGGGCGCCCCGGGCGGCGACGAGGTCCTCGAGGTGGGCGGTGAGCCGGTCGGCGGTAATCGAGCGCTCCACGAGGCCGCCGATGCACTCCCGGGTGTGCTCGTCGACGATCGAGCAGATCTTGATCGGCCGGCCCTGCTCGTCGGCGTCGAACTGGAAGTCCACCGCCCATACGAGGTTCGGTGCGACTGCCGCCGGGGCGTCGACGGTCGAGGATCCGACACGCTTGCGGCGTCGCCGCTGCGGGACCCGGAGCCCTTCGTCACGCCACAGGCGTTGGATCTTCTTGTGGTTCACCACCCATCCCTCACCCCGGGCGTCGTGATACGCCCGCCGGTACCCGTAGCGGGGATGCTTCTTCGCCCACGCGCGCAGCCAGTCACGCAACGCGCGATCAGGGTCGGCGACCGTGTCGCCCTTGAGCGGGCGACGGTACGCGGACCTGCTCAGCCCGGCCAGACGGCACGCCATCCGCTCGCTCACCCGCGGCTTGCGCTTGAGGTGATCGACGGCGGCGCGGCGCCTGCCCGGGCCTAGAAGTTTCCCTCGGCCAGCTCCTTGAGCGCAGCCTTCTCCAGCTCCGCTTCCGCGAGCAGACGCTTCAGGGTCGCGTTCTGCTTCTCCAGCTCCTTCAGGCGCTTTGCGTCGTCGGCCTTGAGGCCGCCGTACTGGTTCCGCCACCGGTAGTACGTCTGCTCGGATATCCCAAGCTCCCGACACACCGCGGCGATGTCGCTGCCGTCGGCGAGCATCCTGTCGGCCTGCCCGAGCTTGCGGACGACCTGCTCCGGGGTGTGACGCTTCCTGCTGTTCGTCATGATCTGACCAGTCTCCCTGCCCGCGACCGCGGGCAACAGGACGACCCTCATAACGACTGGACCTACGAAACGGGGTCAGCCCATACCGAATGTGCCGGCCATCACCTTCCCGGTGCCCGACCTCGGGCCGAGGTCGCCGAGTTCGGCCTTCGCGATCACCACGACCTCGTGGGTGCCCTTCAAGTCGGGCGGGTAGATGTCGTACACGAATAAGGGCACGATGGCGTTAGCCAATTACCCCAGCGCGCAAAGAAGTCCCAGGGATGGGAAGAAACTCTCCCATCTGCTGGAAGTAGCACATGCAGGCATCGTCAATCTCGAACTTCACAGGGTCGACAAAAGCCCGGAGAGATGATTCGCGAACGACACCCCGAATAGCACAGAGGGTAGGACCGCTCAACTCCTTCGCAAAGTACGCTAGAGTCACGTGAAAGTAGGGCAAGCCCCCTGGACCCGGATTCACGCGGCTGCCTAGTCTGCTTGATAGGCCTTGGATTACCCGTCGAGGAAGGTGATCGGCTTGTGCCCTTGCGTAGAGAGTCAGATTCGGATACATAGCAAATCGGGAAACAGATAAGGGGCATGGCAAGTCGGACATTGCTTGAGCCGGGAGCCCATCGACGACGGAGTGATAGTAGAAGTCGACTTCCTCCTGCTCAATATCCGGAACGATGCGCTCAATCACGCTCATAAACGTGACGTGGTAAGAGTCGGACGGAACAAAGACGAAATCATCGACGTACCCCGCATCCTGTAGCGCCCTCTCCAGTTGCCGTGTTCTGATATGCAACTGACGCTGCGTCTCAGCCGGTAGCAAGCTGATGAAGGTCAAACCGTAATAAGGTGCAAACCGCGGCCGCCCACCCTGCGTAGAAGAAACCTTCAGGAATCGTTTCATCCGCCTCGCAGAACGAGCGCTCGTATCGGCGGGGGAAATCTTGAGTTCGTTCCTACGGCGATCCAACGCCTCTTCCGCGATCTTGGCATTGATACTGACAACGTTGGCTTGTAAACTCCGACTCTGAGGACGACCACGAGTAGGCGATGCAAAACGAGAAGCAATCAGTTCCCTTCCGTCGCCGATCTCCAATGCAATCACTCCTTCACGATGCAACATAGGGCAACAGCAGGACAGGTCCCCTACCAGGACTGCGAACCCGGCTCAGCAGAACAGCGGCCGAGTGACGGGGGCATCCCGACGCCCCACAAAGGCGTCGGTCAGCCCTCTGTGTCCAGCGATCCGGAACCGGATATGAATAGGCCGCACTACACATGAAAGCGACAGACACTTACGCTTCATCGAAACTCGCAATTCGAAAAGGACGATGGCGCGAAGCCTTCCAGTCTGCATTCATGGTACTTGTGAAACACCACCCCGGTAAAGATATAGTCTTCAGGAAGCATTTCTCGCGACAAGTACACCCAGCAAAGCTGCATGCCTGAGAACAAACTGGCACAACCGTCGAACAGCTCAGGCTGCTTGAAGCGCAAAAAGGCATGGAACAAATTGCCAAGCGCGAGAGAGCAAATTGATCTCTCTCCCAACAGGTTCATCACGTCAGGCAAGTGATCGATATGTAACCATCGAATCAGTGCATAGGTTACATTCACTTGAAGGAACTCTTGCTCGCTCCTGGTGCCACCTTGAACTGAGTCCGACAGGAGATCCACCAGACACGACGATACCTCTCGTTGCCGGAGACCATCACTTGCATTCCTATCGAGCCTGTAGACCATTGGTGGCATCCAATCGACGTAAGCCTCTGTAGCGTGAAACCCCCTCACGGCCGCCGCGCCAAAACACGACCAAGATGGAACGCTGCCCCAGCCCTTATTCAGAACGTGCTGGTAATATGGTCTCGCGCTGGAACGATGCATCCTCTCGAGCGCACGGGCCAGGTTGTATTGCGTCTTCAGCGTGGGCACACTATCAGTCGGCGCATGGGCGTCCCTCATCATGAGAATATCGACCGCTTTGTCAACGTACTCCTCCTCTGTCTCTTCACCAATCATGCCAATCGCCTCGAAGCAGTTCCGAACGACGTTGTTCCAAACAGACGTTTCGCTCCTCGTGCTAGTCAACGCCGCCTGTACGTGTTCAAACAAGTCATGGCTGCGTGGTAGAATGTCCCTAAGGAAGCGATAGGTCTCCGCCCCGACATAATCGAACGATGACGTGCTGGCCAACAGATCAAGGCTACTTGAGGTCAATTCGATAGCCGTAGTCCTAGCCAGGGCGAATTCCCGGAAGGAATCGTGAACGAATCCCCATTCGCTTGGCGTTTGCTTGATGAAGATCCCGAAGGGCTGTCGCGTCAACGTGCGTAGGTCGTCTATCATAAGCCCACTATCGTTGAGTTCACGAACAGATATTAGGTCCGATCTCTTTCGCAACATGATTCCAGCTATACGACCGACCTTCGTCAGTGTGTCGGGCACGAATTCGTCGAGCAGCGCTTCTGCTGGGCTAGCGCTCGTCGAGATGATCTCCTGAAACCACAGGTCGTACAGGCTACCCATCGTCTGAACTCTTACGAACCTCTTCCAGCTATCGGCTGACATCCGACACATCATTTCCAGCAGCAGCGGTGACTGCGCAAACCGTACTAGCGCCTGATTGACGGTCAGAGCAGAGTACACAGGACTGGTCTTGCCAAGCCTCTGTTGGACCAGTCGCTTCACTTCTTCCGATGATAGCGGAGGAATGAGGAGCGACGGCGCGGCCTCCATTGCCTGCAACGTTCCCGCGGCCACCAGTCGTTCATATATGTGATCACGACAGGAAACAATCACCTTTGAACTGGCATGATCGACAGCTTCGTTGATTTCCGCAAAGAGCGCAACGCATTGTTCTTCTCCGTGGTTCCGGACAAACTCATCAAGCCCATCTGCTATCAGCAGTGCGGCACCACTGATTATCAGTTGCCTAACAGTCTCTTTCGTCAACTGGCATTTGGCAGCGATGGGCTCGAAGTTGTCCCAGAAGGATATTTCTGGATCGTAAGAACCAAGAGAGAGAAACATCACCGCCTTTTGAACTGGGAGTGATTTGCGCCCCACAGTCTCCGCACCGACAAGACCAAAGATGATCTCCGTGATCAGGAAGTTGGTTTTTCCACTGCCTGCTGCGCCGAGGAGGAAGAGAAACGGAGAACTGTTCTCAAGGAACCAGCCGGCAATCTCGTTGCGTAGGCTTTGTCTCGAAACGTAAGACTTACCTACGTTGCAGCGCGCAACCTCACTGATGAACCACTTCTTTTCAGTTTCAACGAGACTATAGTCTATCTCAGATCTTCGCGTCACTAAATCCTCGTGCGTTCGTTGCCGTATCGCCAAGATCGCCCGCTCAATCGGATTGATGGTCTGATACTTGTTCGAGGTCGTAATGAGTCGAAATAGTCCGCCGCTCAAGAAGCGAACCAAGTCCATTTCCTTTCTGAAGTACTTCCATGTGATGTCCGGGTCTCGCATGATCTCTGCGCGCAGCTTCCGCAATGCTCCGCCATCTTCGTCAGTATCGACGTACCTCACGGGCCACTGCCCCTCTGGATCGTGTAGGAAGATGAGTCGCGGAATGTGGAGCTCCTTGGCCAATTGGTACTCGTATTCGGTATAGGCCAAATCGCCTTCCATACGAGACCCATATCTCCAAGCCAAGATTCCCACATAAATGTCGCTTCGCTGCATAGCAGCATTGACCATTTCCCTAGGCGGCGTTGCGCCGGGTGGCCAGCTCTCCATAGCGATGTCAACCAGTCCAAGTGCTGACACCAGTTCGCGAACCTCCGCTCTGTATGACTTAAGGTCTTCATATGTGGATGAGATGAATACGTTGAACACTTACGGCATCCCTTCAGACCGAGTGCGTCTTGATCATAGACATGTACTCGTTGAGGGTTCTTTGAAGCCCCCGACTCAGGGGGACTATTCCTGGTGTTGTGGTGGCAGCAGCCTGAAGTCCGCCCATGAACATGAGAGTCCTCGTGATCTGAAATTGCTCGGCAGGAATCGTGTCCATTTGGCCACCAAAGTTCACAGGGAATCCTCCATTGCTCAGGAAGTATGTTCGATCCCGATTATTCACTCGATATAGATTCATCCACGGCTTCAGGAGGGGGTCATCCACTTCACCCGTTGAGCGTGTGTGAATTACCTCGGCACGCGTCCGCAGTTTCCATGCGGAAAACTCGATGTCAGAAGACGCCCCATTGACCAAGAGTGCGTTGTTCCCTATGCTTGGCATGCTGTCGAACGGAATGCACATCGAGCCCGTGCAGCCAATGATAATTTCCGCAGAGGCAAGGGCATTATCCAACTCCTCGCTTGCTTGGAAGCCATCCGCGGATGCTTGTCTAGCAGTAGTTGGATCGCGCTCACTAATCAATACGTCGTAGTGGCGCAGCTTCAACTGGAGCGCCAGTTGACGCCCCACGACCCCGTAACCGATGATCAGGACCGTCCTCGTCTGCAGCTCGATGATGTTGAGCCACCGATTCAGTTGCGATTCGAGCTGGTCGGCCATGGAGGTAGCTATCATGGGGGCCTCCAGTTCCTTCTTCGTGTCGCTCCTCGCGACATCAATCACGGGTGTTCGGAGTGTGAAGCGCTCAATCGCTCTAATGCCCCGAGTTGTTTGTTCAACAAAATGAAATCGTGAAAGATATCGCGCGTATTTGGCATGCACGAGCTCAGTGGCCTTACCACCTTCGTCGAGAACCAGTGCCGAGCACCCAGGCCGGACGTCCATCAGCCGAACGGCATGATCTAGGACCGATTCGATATCCCACCCAATCTCTCGTTCATATGGATTGGAGCTGGACCGCATACTCCGGCTGCATCGGACATTACATCCCAGCCGCACCAGGTGCCTCAGCACTGCGCCGTGCGCTGAGTACGCTTTCCCAACGAGGAACATGTTGTCGTACTCAATGCCAGCTGATTCGAGGGCGTTAACGAGAGGCACCACCGACCCCTGCAGGTGTTGAATCGCCACCAACATAAACCCGCGGAGAGGTTGGAGTCGATCGACCGCCAGCCTTGTCTTCAGCGCCTCCATCAGGGGCAAAACCATGGGTATACCATTACAGTCATAAACAACACGCGGCAATTCACTAGTGGCTTCTTGTGGCGAAGGCCATTGCGCATCAATAGTCATTGCCCTCAACCTTGGTCGATTGCCGTTTGCATTCTATACTCTAGCTTGTTCAGAGTTGCTCAGTCCACGGCCGCGTCGCTGCATCGACGGGAAGCCCGGCCGAGCGCTCCTCGACGGTCCATGTCAGGATCGCGACCGAGTGCCGCCGCGGCGGCACCGACGACAAGAGGACCCCCCGTGTCTATATACATCGATCCGGTTGACCGAGCACCTCGGCCTTGAGGAGATCCGGCCCTCCATGTCGCCTGCCATGGGCATGGGACCCGGGGTAGCGGGTTCAGTTGAGGGGGATCGCTTGCAGTCTCGGCCGAGGGGCCTCTCGTCTGGCGGCCAAGACCGCTGCGCTACAATCCACAAACACAAGGTGTCTAGCGCAGTACACTGAACTAGAAATGGACGAGAGTTGCTAGGAGCTGACATGGCAGTCATCCAGTGCCCCTTGTGTTGTATCGCAGGTGGCCAGGCTGCGACACCCTTCGAGTATCTCTTCCCCGAGCTAGAACGTGAAGATCAGATCGTAGCTGAGCGCTCGCTCGCGCTTGCTGCCGTCGACGTCGCTCCAGTCGGACTGGGCCACTGCATCGTAATGTCCCGCGCACATCGTCTATCTATGGCGGACTGCCTCAAGTCCGAGATCGACGATGTGGAGGACTTAGCATTTACCATGGGGGGGGTGATTTTTCGAGCGACTGACCTTCCTTTTGTGATGTTTGAACATGGCCAGCGGTCCGAAGATGACCACCCCTTCGGGTGTTCGATCGTGCATGCCCACCTGCACGTGGTTGCGACCACACGCTCCCCAGTCTTGGATCTAGAATCGATCAGTGGCGTGGACTTCCAGCCTTACGAGGGCGGACTGGCAGCTCTCGACGACGTCGTGAGGGGCGAGCACTATCTGTTCGTGCGCAGCATGGATGGCCGAGCTTGGTTGGCGCAACCGACGAGAACGCCATCGCAGCTCTTGCGGCGTCACTTCCTCGACGCTCAGGATTCAGATCGCGATCTCATGTGGAATTGGTCTGATCAATCGCTGCTAAGCCACCACCTGCAGACCAGAAAGCGCATATTGGAAAATCTAGGGATCTTGCGTCCCCCGCTGTGCAGACCGGAGTCACCAGCTTCGATACCCGGACGCGTTGCGAGTACTGATAGAACGAGCGAGCCTGCGACAATCAAGAGTGCGCCTTAGCGAAGGTTCCGTTTCGCCGTCTGACAGGAGCCCGGTTGCAGCTAGTCTGCCACGGCATTCGAGCAGTTTTCGTTGACCCAAACCTGATCCCGTCGGGCCTGCCCGCGGTGATGCGACTCGCAGAGCGTGCCGGCCTCCACGAGTGCGTATTGCGCTGGGTGGAGTGAGCCGCCCCCTTCATTCGGTCCGGACGTTCTGTGAGTCGTCGGTTTCCATTTGATGGGTGCACTGTCGAGCGTACTCGGCTGGGGGTAGGTAGCCGAGCGAGGAGTGCCGGCGGTGGTGGTTGTACTCGTCCTTCCAGTCGCCGATGATGACCTGTGCGTGCAGCAGCGAGTAGAAGCTGTTGATGTTGAGGCACTCGTCGCGGAT
>JARKOC010000014.1 GCA_029975915.1 Bryobacteraceae bacterium | reverse complement strand
CAAGGCCCAGATCCCGCATCAGGGGGACCATCCAGGAAAGTATCTCGGCGACACCGCCCCCCTCCCGCGTGGAGTTCACGTGCACGACCCGCCTGCCGCTCAGTTTCTCTCCCAGCATGCGCAGCTGCCTGATGGCCGCGGTACCGGCGCATGCCTCATACATCAGCAATGACTTTTCCACGTTTTCCCCCTTTCCGAATCAGAGGCATTGTGCCGCCAGCCTTTCACATATTTCGCTTCTCAGTTCCGAAAGCGTCAGAAAAGCGAAATCAATGGTCCGCAGCGCCTCACGGCAGGCCGACGTCTCCTCGCCGAAATGCAGCAGCCATGCGGAAAAATCGTCCATGCCCACCGGGTCCCTGCGATGGGCCTCGATGAAATGAAAGAAGACGCTGCCGGTGGTCATCCGCGCTACGGCCGGCGCCAGATCAGCAGGAGAGCAGATGCGATCGCCCGTATCGAAAACCACGGTATCCGCCTCGAAGAACTAGAATTCCGATCCCCGCGACCCGGCCGGCACGACGGCACGGGTGGTGAGGCGCTCGTCAATGATATCCAGCATCACTCCGCGAAGCTCCTCCATGGAGGAAAAGGCGTACGGATCGAGCACGCCGAAGCGTTCCGCCAGCACCGGGTCCGCGAGATGCAGTTTTGCCCACACGGCGAAATCGTTGTGATAATCAGGGTAATCGAAGGAGGGGCGAAGCAGGGTCTCATAGAAGTGGTGGTAGAGCACATTCTCGCCGCATACCGCGACCCTCTCCCGCAGTTCGCGTAGGCTGGCCGCTTCCGGGAGCCCGCTCATCCTGGTCAGCAACACACAGTCCATAACCACGAATGGTGTCATGTCTTCACCTCCCGCGCACCTTCCCTTTCAGGAAATGCGCCGTTGTTCAATAGACGGCAAACCTCGTCCGCAAGCGCAGGTGGATCTTCTGCTACCAGGGATGCGGGTATCAAACCGCGCTCCCCGACCGTGACCGCGATACCGCCCAGCCTGGTCACGAGTCGCATGGCAATGGCGTCGTTTTCATCGTCCCCCGCATAGAAGAGCGTACCCGGCCCGGGGGTGAATTTCAGGAACCGGCACAGCATGCGCACCCCGAACGACTTGTTGACGCGGGGAACCAGTTGGATCTCGAACACCTCCGGTCCGCGGAAGACCCGGACCTTGCGGCCGGGACGCCAGCACGACAACCGTTCCGCGAGCCTTACCCGCGAACCGTCCGGCGCATGGCGGGTATGCAACGCCAGGGACCATACCTTGTCCTCGACCACAACACCCGGAAGATCGGCCAGCGACATGATTTCCGGCGTCAGTTCCGTGCGCGCCTCTTCCAGAGTCTCCGCGGGCCTGCCGGAAAGAGTCATCCTGTGGCCTCCCGGCACCTGCCATTCCGTCCCGCTTGTGCCGCCCAGGAAGACCCCCTCCACCGGCATTCTGACGGCCAGGTCGTCCAGTCTCCTGCTGGACAGAATTGCCACATGCTGCAGCGGCAACGCCACCAGCTCGAGGAGCATGGCGCGGCATGCGGGATGCAGTTCCGCGTGAGCGCGATCCGGCACGATAGCTGAGAGTGTGCCGTCGAAGTCGAAGAACCAGATCCTTTCCATGGGAAGTGTATTCACTCACCAACTCCTGAACCGGGAACCGTTCCTTCGTTCTCACCTTCGCTGTCCCTTCCGCTCTGACGTCCCGGCCCCGGTCGATTGATTTCATGGTAAAGGAACAGCCGCGCCGGTAATTCCTGAGCCCCCAGAATGTCCACCATCAGCGTCAACCCGCTATCGAGCGATTTCAGACGCCGATGCGACAGTCTTTCGAGCCCTGCTACGAGAAGCCCCTGGGCAACTTCCGGCGCGTTCAAGACCACGTCCCTGCCGGCGGCGGTCAGCGCCACCTCCACACCGCGGCGATCCTTCAACGAACGTGAACGCACGATGAGCCCCTTTTTCTCCAGGCGGTCGAGAATCCCTACTGTTGTGGCTGGGTGCAGGTACATGCGCTCGGCCAGATCCGACACCCGGATGGGAGCGAAGTCCGCTATCACCTTGATCGCCCAGAGCTGGGGACCCGTCAGGCCCGTTTCACGCTCCGCTTTCTTCGAATGACTATGCACGACCTGAAAGACGCGCCGGAGATTGTCGAC
>JARKOC010000008.1 GCA_029975915.1 Bryobacteraceae bacterium | reverse complement strand
TTGCGTCTGCCTTTTGGCTTATCCCAGCGCCCCGCCGAGCAGCGACACGGCGATGCTCCACATCACCAGCCCGACCCCGGCATCCAGCACGCGCCAGGCGGCCGGCCGGGCGAAGATCGGGGCCAGCAGCACCGCGTTAATGATTGCAATTGGATATGAATTATCTATAATGATCCAGCACCTCTTCTACTTTCCTTTCCTGGAGACAAATAGATGCTGGCAAAACGATTGTTGTTGGCGGTGCTGTTGTTATGTCTGATCGTGACGGGCGTGGTCCCTGTGGCGGCCCAGGGCGTGCCTGACCGAGAAGATAATCGCCTGGCGGTGCGCGTGACGATTGGCGCGCGCGATGACAGTTGGATTTTCTACACACCCGACAGTCCGGACTGGAACCGAGTCATCGGGATTCTCAACCGCGCGATTCCCGTCTATGAACAACTGACGGGCCTCACCTGGTCCAGGCGCGTCAACGTGGTTTACACCGGTAACGGTGGCGCGACGGTCTTTGGGCGCATGATGGACAGCCGGCAAGCCTACGTTACGCGTCGCGAGCCTGCCGCCCTGTTCGCCGCCGATCCGATGAGCTGCCACATCCTGATTTTCGCCGGGTGGGACACGATCCCGAATTTCGAGTCCGTCGTCGCCAGGCAGTTCTTCCACTGTTTCCAGATGGAAACCGGCGCTGCCCAGATCGGCGATTTCCTCGATGTGGCGCTCAACTTCTGGTGGCTGCAAGGCACAGCGGAATGGGCGGCGTCGCGCGTCTACCCGGAGCAGTACCCGCAGGATTATCACATCGGCTTCTTTGATCCGCGCCAGGATATTCGCCGCGCGCGTTACGATGCCTATTTCTTTTGGGAGTTCATGTCGTCGGCGCGCGGGGTGGGCAGTGACCGGAATGTCGTCCTTCAGATGAATGTGCTGCGCGAGGACGGCGTTTTCCCGCTGGATTTCAACACGAACCCGCTTGATTTGTTCCAGAACTGGGCGCAGGTGCTGCTTGATCGCCAGCTTCCCAGCCCGCCGATTCTCGATCTGACCGATGTCGATCTCCAGGCGGGGCCGGGCGGATCGATTCAGAGTAACATGCCGCCGTTCTCCGTCGATTACCGCAACCTGATCAGCTTCGACATCAAGCCCGGTATGGTCGCCGTGCTGACGGTCGGAGGGCTGGAGGCGGGCAACATCGCGGTCAGCGCGCGGATGGGTGGCGGCACCCAGCGCTTGCAGGACAACATGCCCTTCGAGTTCTGCCCGCCCGATGACGGGCTGATGCTGATCATGAGCCGGGCGGAAGGGGCGCGTGGCAGCACGGCTTCACTGTCTGTCACGTGGGCCCAGCAGCCCAGCCCGAATCCCTGTACCGAGGCACCGGACGAATCCGAAGGCGACGCCTCGTGCATCTTTGGCGACTGGCAGGTCATCACCTTCCCTGCATCCGTCGTGATGGTTGAAGGGGTCAGCATCGACACCAGCGAGTTCATCTTCATGTTCGGCGAAGATGGTAGCCTGAGCGGAGCTTATGACATCATCGCGCGGGCGGACGGAATTACGCTCGATCTCGATTTCCCATTTAGTGGAACATATGCCGTCAGCCCGGTCGAAGGCAATCCCACCCAACTCGCGGTGCAGTCATTCGCCTGGGCGTTCGAGAATCCAGGCGGCAGCTACACGGCGACCTACAAAGACGGATCGCAAAGCGACTTCACCGGTGCGTTCTACAGCATGGGCGGCATTGATCTGTGGTCGCCCGATGGCGCGATCACCTGTGATGGAGACAGCCTGTCCTGGGACTCGGCCGATGGCACGGGCAGTTTCCTCCTGACACGCCTTCCGTGATGGCCTGGGCGCAAGGGAGCCTCCCGATCCTTTGGCCGGGACTGTGAAGTCACCCGGTGAGATGGCGCTGGGTTGAAAGCATGCCGGAGAGTCCGCGGATTCTCCGGTTTTTTTCTTTCCGGGGAGGGGGCAGTAGCGCGTACGTGCACCACGCAGGGCTGGCCGCGTTGCGCCGTGCCAGCCGTGGGTGGCGAAGCTTCCGGCCATGACGATCGAGAACCCCACGCCACGGTCTCCCGATGGCGGCCAGTCCATTGACAAATGATACAATCAGTGACATATTTGTATCATGATCGAATCCGAGAGCTATACCCAGGACAAAATCGTGCTGGCCGCACGGGAACTGTTCTACGAGCAGGGTATCCAGAAGACCGGCTTGCAGGAAGTTGCCTATCAGGCCGGTGTGACGCGGGTCACAATCTATCGTTACTTTGCGGACAAAAAAGCCCTGGTGCGCGCCGCCTTCATCCGCAGCGAGTCGGTTTTCCAGGAATGCGTGGCGGAGATGGATCGCAATCCGGACGCCGATTGGAGCCGCATCCTCGACCGGATAGGCGAAGGCTTGGCGGCCTTGCCCTCCGGCGATCTCGCCGCCCGGTTAAGTGAGCTGAAGCGCCTGTACCCCGATGTGTATGTGGACTTCCAGGCGGCGCGCGTCACGGGGTTGGACGGCATCTTCGAACGGCTGGTCGCCAGGGCTGAACGCAAAGGTGTGCTCCGGCCGGGCCTGACTCCCCCGTTGATCCGCGCCCTGTTCTGGGATGCGTTGGTGAACATTTTCGACAATCCCCACTTTGCCGAGGTGAGGCTTTCCGACACGGAACTGTTCCGGATCGTCAAGGATACGCTGCTATACGGGATTCTTGTGGGCGAGCCGGAGAAAGAGGGATGGAATGTCTAAAGGAGTCAAGCCGAGGACACATCTAATCCTCGATATCTGCCTGTTTTGCCTGCTGGTCACGCTGGCACTGACGGCGCTCCTGGGGCACGCTAAGCCAATTGCGAGCGGGCATTCGGGTTTTATGTTGAACCGTATCCATGAGGTCGCCGGAATCGGGATGTGCCTCGTGGTGAGCCTGCACCTCCTGATGCATCTGCCCTGGATTCAGGCCCAGTTCAAGCGGCTGCTGAATTCCCCGAATCGCGCCGGGTAGTAAGGAGGCCAGAGGCCGGGAGACCGGAGACCAGAAAAAACGGCTAACTGACCCCTAATCGCTGATCGTTGTTTGCAGCAAGGACTCTGAATCATGCGGCTACATTTCCCTCTGCCCAGACATACCGTGACGCCTTACATCCGGCTGGATACGAGCCGCTGCCAGGCCTGTTGGAAGTGCGTGGACGCATGCCCCCGGCACGTGCTGGGCAAGGTCAGCGTGTTCAAGCACCGCCACGCCCACGTCGATCATGCGGACGCCTGCAAGGGCTGCCGGCGCTGCGTGCGCGTCTGCCCCCATCAGGCGATTATCGATCTCCATCCCGTCGCAGCCCGCGCCGCCGCGCACCCATAGGAAAGCGGAGCAATGCGTTCTGGGCGTCTGCGGGCGTTTTTGCCTGCCGCTTCGACGCAGCTTTTATCCCAGCGCCCCGCCGAGCAGCGACACGGCGATGCTCCACATCACCAGCCCGACCCCGGCATCCAGCACGCGCCAGGCGGCCGGCCGGGCGAAGATCGGGGCCAGCAGCGCCGCGCCAAAGGCCAGCAGATGGAACCAGGCGGTCGAGGCCAGCATGGCCCCCGCCAGGAAGAAGACCCGCTCCCCCCAGGCGTACTGTCCGGCGATTCCACCGACCAGCACGACCGTATCCAGCCAGGCGTGCGGGTTGAGGGCGCTGACGGCCAGCCCGGTCAGGATCACGGCCCGGCGCGTGGTCGCCCCGGCCCCGTTGGTCTGCTCCACGATCAGCGCCCCCGGCCGCAGCGCGGAGCGGAAAGCCAGCGCTCCGTAGACCAGCAGGAAG
>JARKOC010000003.1 GCA_029975915.1 Bryobacteraceae bacterium | reverse complement strand
CTGGATGATGCCGTCGCTCCCGCTTTCCGCAAGTCCCCTCAGTACCCCGTTGGCGGTGGTCAGTGACGTGACGTTTATGGCGGGATAGGCAAAACGCCCTTCCCGCGCCCGATCGAGCATCGCGCAATACGTTGTGTAATCCGCTACCGGCATTGTTCCCCCCCCCTTGGTCTCACCTCTCGTGCAAAGCGCCTATCACGAACCCGATTGCCGCGGTCACCCGTTGCCGGTCAACGCAGCCAGGCTTTGGCTTCAGCAAGCTGCGCCAGTGGAAAATACCTGACCGGGGCGCGCCGAAGGCCTGCTCCGGTAAACATCAACATCTTCGTTTCCCATTCGGGGTTGCCGACAATTGCAATCTTCTCGATCCTGTCGCCATGCTCTACGAAAAACGTCATATCGTTCCACTCTTCACCCCCAACCCAGCCGCAAAAATCATCCTCTACCCGAACCAGCACCCTAGCGTTTTCGTCGGGGCCCATTCCCTTGAGACCGGCAGCCTGGACGGCATCCAATTCCTCTTTGCGCAGAGCTCCGGAAACTCTCAGTACCCAAATGCCGCTTCTGTCCTGTTGAATTGTCGCTCCCATTCAGTGCATCCTCCGTGCATTCCGTGCCGGCTCCTTGCCGCCCAATTCCGCCCTTGACTTACTGCGGCGGATTCACTACCACATACGTCACCGTGCCCCCTTGGTACACTTGCTGGTAATAGGTCGTACCGACCTGGTAATAGGTGACGCCGCTCACTACCACGGTAGTCGGCGGGACCGGCTGCGCAGCGAAGGCCGCGGCCGTCATGGTTGAACCGATGACGGCGCCGGCAACAGCCCCGGCCGCGACAGCGCCCCCGCGATAGCCGTAATAATGGTAATCGTCGTAGTGGTTTGCGTAATCCTGCCTGTCATCCTGCCGCTGTTGTCCGTATTCCTGCCTGTCATCCTGTCGTTGTTGTCCGTAGTCCTGCCGTTGCGTCTGGCGTGATTCGGCTGATGATTGCCGTTGCGTCTGAGCGGACTGAGCGCTTGACTGCATGGATTGAGCTGAGGATTGTCGACTGGATTGCGCGCTTGCGCTACTCGATTGCATCGATTGAGCCGAAGACTGGCGGCTGGACTGCGCGCTGGAGCGATTGGCCTGCATGTTCCCGCTGGCCGCGGCCCCGCCCTGGGAGTAGCCACCGCCACCGCCCGTTCTCCCGCTGCTGGCGGCGGAACTTCGGGAAAAACCGCCGCCACCGCCACCACCACCGCTACGGCCGCCACCACCGCCACGGGCGGCGTCAACGTGCGTAGCGACAAAAACGCCCATCAGGACCAACCCCAAGCAAGCCGTCCGTTGAATCCATCTTTTCGCTCTCATGGCTTGTTACCTTCTTTCTTCACGGTTTCCCCGGCCTGCCTCAACAGGGTGGGAGCAAAAACGATTTTCGCGGAGCCCGCGGGCGGTTTAAA
>JARKOC010000535.1 GCA_029975915.1 Bryobacteraceae bacterium | reverse complement strand
CGGACGCACTGCAGATCGCGGCGGGCCGCCTGCACGGCGTCGATGCCATCGTGACGAATGATTCGCGGTGGCGTGAACGCGTGGCGCGGCCCGAGGTGATCCTCCTCGACGACTACCTCGGCAGCGACGATGGTAAATGAGTGGCGCAGACGAAGGGGGCGGACTTCGCCGCCGTCGCGACTGCTCTACTACTCGAAATCCAGTGGAGTCGATTGGGTTCCAGGGATTCCAAATGTAACGCAGGCGGTGGCCTTTGCCCAGGGCTGCGGCCGGTGGGCTGAGAAGACAAAGCCGGCCGAGGCCGACTGAACTGAGATGAAGGGTGAGGCAGCATTTGGGGCGGCTGGGCGGCCGTCGACGCGCGTTGTCGGCTTAGGTGGCGCGCAGTGCGCTGTGTTTGGGCCGTGGTAGCCGGCTGTGGCCGCGTGGAAGTAGCGCTGCGTGCGTTCAGCAGCAAGCCGGCTCAGTTCTCAGCGGCGCTGGCTCCGTCGTCGGGGCGGCGCAGGGGGAGGCTTGTCGAGTTCGAGGCCGGTGTACATGAAGCGGATCAGCGCTTGCCAGTTGGCGAAGAAATGGTAGCGAGTCAGGGTTTGTAGATCGTTGAAAAAGGTCTGGCGGGTGACTAGTTCGGCCCGCACGCGGCGATACGGCTCGTCGCACAGGTCCAGCACGGTGTGAAACAGAAAGGCCAGCAGATTGAGCATGACGAGGACCATCGCCAGGTAGTGCGCGCCGTGGCCGAAGTTGTGCTCCAGGTGGTAGCCGTAGTTCTTGAGGACGTTGTTGTTCTCGTTTTCGCTCTTCCAGCGGGTGCGGGCGGCGGTGACGAAGCGGTGTAGCGACGGGTCATCGAGAGGATGGTCGGTGGCCCAGGTGTTGTGATAGATCAAGACGCCCGTGGCTTCGTTCGTGATCGTCACCTCGCACCAGTTGACGTACAGCGGCTTCGTGTCAGCCCGCAAGGGCACCCGATTGGCGTAGCGGTAGTGCCAAATCTGGGTCTGGCCAGCATGCCACTGGCGCTCGGTGACTTCGTGGATGCCGCCCGCCTTACCCAATAGCTCCACTTCCAGGTAGAGGGCCGGATGCGAGTCGGGTTTGCAGGTGAAAGCGAAGTGGAACTGGTAGCCGACCAGCAACTCGCAGAAGGGCTGATGACAGTAGAGATCATCGCCCAAGAACGTCATCGACCCCGGCGCAAAGCGTCTGGCATTGCGCTTCAGCCAACGTTCGGCCGCCCGCAATTCGCAATCTTGCTTCTCGTGGCCATCCTGCGGGCGGATGAACTCCGGCTCCAGCGCAATCACCCGGTTCTCACCGGGGGCAACGATCAAGGGAGCGACCAGGCTGTGGAAGTAGTAGGTGCGGTTGTTCGCCACCCGAGTGCTGCATTGGGCACAATGAATCTTCTCAGAACCAAAGTACTGCGTGCCATCCAAGGCGCATAACCACGGCCCGAGGTGGCCTTGATACGCTTTGAGGTAATTGCCCGCCCGCAAATGCTCGACCACTTGCCAGAAGGGGACTGCTAAATGGTCCGGCGAGACCGGATCCAGCAAGTTGCGGATCTGCGGATCTGAGGGCACCTGATCGAGACCGAACAGACTCGCCGCGTTGTTCTGCCCTTTGGCGCGCTGCATATCGCGCTGATGGGCCAAGAACGAGGGTGACTGCATGAAAAAGACGGCGAACGCACCCAACGCCGCATCGGCCATCTCGTACTTGGTGTTTGGCCGGGTCCGCTGATCCGGCAATTGTGTGACTGTGGCAACCAGGATCGAGCGCAACCGGTCAAACGAAAGCGTCTGGCTCATATCACCCGCCTCACTGACAGCGGCAGACCGACACTCTCATTCTAATCGATTGTGCCCGATTCTACATTTGGAATCCCTGACGCGCTTCAGGGCCTGCGCGGTTCAATATGCCTGCCAGACGACTGTATGGCACGGAGAATCACCGCCATAGCCCTGTAGGTGCTCGACGGTGACCGGTGCGCTGATGGGATTACCGCTTGCGTCGACGACGGTCAGCGTGTAGCGGTTGGCGAAGCTATTGATGGGGAAGTCGTATTGTCCGGCATCG
>JARKOC010000532.1 GCA_029975915.1 Bryobacteraceae bacterium | reverse complement strand
GTGCTGCGGCTGATGGAGACGTTTTCGATAGGTGAAGTGAGCGCGGCCGTGAGGCAGGCGCAATTACTGCAGGCGATCAGCTTCGATGCGGTGAAGCACCTGGTGCTGTGCGCCATCGACAAACGGCCGCCGAAGCTGGATCTAAAGCCGCGGACCGCCTACTGAATCACCCGCAACGGATCCTGCTGCGCCGCTTGCGGCTGCTTCATCGCCCTGCGCATCGCGCCGATCTTCACTGACCCCCTGAACAGCGCGCCAGCCGGAATGACCCCACCTACTTTGTAGGTCCCCACCGCCGCCAGCGCCATCGACGCCATGCACCCGCACTGCGCGCAATCGGGATCGCCGCCAAACTGGCAAGGCGTAATCGACGTCTTGAAATCGGCTGAAATCGTCTCGGTTACCTGCGAGAAGATGCAGTCCTTCGGACTCGAAGGCGGATTCGCAAAATGATCCACCAATCGTTTCGGCATCGCCACTTTCGGATACTTCTCGCGTAAATCGTGGATCTGCCGGATCGCCTCGGCCCGCTCCTTCGGCGTCAGAATCTCTGGCAGCGCGTCGCCGCGCTGCGGCGTGAACATCGAAAACCAGACCTTCTCCACCGCATCCACGCCGCTCCAGAACCGGATGAACTCCTCAAGATACCCCGGCCGCTTCATCATCTGCCCTGTGATGGTGCAGTGGATCGTCGCCCGCTGGTTGGCGATGTTTTTGAGGATCCGCTCATAAGTGGCCGGCTTGCGCCGCTCATCGTGTTCCGGCTGCAATCCGTCCACCGATACAGACAGCGTAAACCCCCGGTAGCTCTTCCACACCGAGGGCATCTCTCGGAATGCACTCGTCACTACTTGAACGTGGATGCCCCGAGCCAGCAATTGCGGCAGAACCTCGGCCACTTCGCGGTAGCGAACCAGAGGATCGCCTCCGACCAATGACAGGTGCAGCGGCCTCAGTTCGTCGGCCAGACCCAGTATCCGGCGCACCAGTTCATCGCCCTTGAAGTCGCTCAACTGCCTCAGATTGACGCCCGTGCCCAAGTGCTGCTCTTCGTAGGCATAGCATCCAGGACACCTTAGCGGACACTCTTTCGTAATCTCTATCGACAATGTGGGCTTTTGACCCTTGAGGATCATACCCCAGGCACGCATGATATCGCCAGCCTGCATCGTCACCTCTTTCTGTGATCAGTTGTGGAGGTTCCTGGACACACCGGCCAGGATTCTCCCGCCAGCCCTCACGGCCGTCCCCGGATGCCAGCGCGGGCACTTCAGAATCTCTAGACGCGGCAAGAGGTCGGTTGATGTCAACTTTGTTTCATTTTAGCCCAATCGCCAGATCTTAGGCGCCTCCGGCCCCTGCCGGCGAACGTGCGGGCTCTGTTGAAGGCGCGATCCAATAACCGAATGATCACATTCACTTGAGAGGTCCGCCTGTGTCAGTCCACTAAGTGTTCGGTGGGCGATCCACTCGAGATCCTGGAACTCAGGTCCGCCGTTGCGGGGGCGCCGGCGGCTGAGATCCGCCGGATCATCGAAGTTCGCCTGCCACTCGTTCAACGCCCGGTCACCGAGCCGGAGTTCAACGCCTGGACTTGGTCTTTATACGATCTCGGATTGGCGGCCGAGACCATCCCAGACCTGCCAATGGCGATCGAACTCTATGCCCGGTCGATCCTGTACAACCGGACAGAGACGCATCTGCGTTCGGCCGCAAAAGTACGCTCAGGCTTGTGCTTAGAACAACTTGGCCGCTGGTCAGAGGCTAAATTGTCGTTTCAGCAGGCTCTCGAGGGTTCGTTTGGTTGGCCCGAAAACCGGGCCCTGCTCCTCTGGCGTCTCGGCACTCTCCAATTCGCCGCCGAGGAGTTCGACGAAGCTTTGAGTTCGTTTGGTCAACTTCTTGGACTACTGCCCCAATCGGGTATCCCTCGCCACGAGGTGATTCTGAAGTGGAGCGATTGCCTTCAACGAGCAGGCCGCATCGCCGAGGCGGAAGCCGCTCTAACCGAACTCGCCGCCGATCGGCACCCGTCGGCAGTCGAGGCCTCGCTTCGCTTGTCCTCCATCTACCTCCGACGCTCGGAGGACCAGAAGGCAGCTTCCATGCTCGAATCCGTCATCCGGCACCCGATGGCCGAATCCGCCATCCGCGCGTCCGCAGCCCAACGCCTCGAACAGCTTCGCTCCCGGCGAGAATAGTCTTTGAACCTGACTCCTATGGTGTTAATGTTGATACCGCCATGAAGTGGACAAGAGCTGTTTCCATCCTGCACTTATTGGCTGCGCCGGGCTATGGCTTTCTTCTTTGGAATGACTCTCCTGCTTTTGCCCTCCTCGTCGCCGCCGCTCTGCTCGGCTCGGCCGTCCTGCTTTGGTTAGGAAACCGGTGGGTTGTCATCTACAGCGGTGTGCTGTCCCTCTTGAGTCTGGGCTTCCTTTTCTTTCTGGCCTTCTCCGTCAGGGGGCCGGAGGAGCACATCGTGCCGGCTGCCATGGGCGGAGTCGCCTTCCTCGTCTTGCACGCCACGGCTGTCGTCGCCGAATGGGCCACTGCTAAGTCCGCCCCGGAAACGACAGTGGAAACCGAATAGCACCTTCGAAGCATTAACCCTGGTCTACAGCTTCTCCCTCATGCAATAACTCGGTATATTTCCGAACTCCACACGAGTTCGATCCAGGCCGATAGACAAAGTGAGGAGAGCATTTGGGCCTGCCGGTTCAACTCGATTGGACCACCGCTGTGTACCTGGCCGGCGGATGGCAGGTTGAACAACCTCAATGGCGGTGGTACGCAACGGATCATTTCGAGATTTGCACCCGAGCCGAACCGGGCTTGGCACGGCAACCGGTCGCATATCTTGAGGGGGTCTGGAGCCGGCTCCTCTCCGAGCAGTACCCAGGAATGCGCGCTCCAGCCGGCCGTTTGATGGTGACTGCAACCTCCTCAGAGCGGGAGTATGCCCCGTAGGGGTCCAATCCCGGCTCCCCCGCGTACTTCGTGGGCGGCCCGGACGGCGGCTTCGCCGTTCAGGGCCGCCTGACGAAGCACTGCTCTGCCCGCACAAACCCGTCCCCTTTCACACTTCAATCCGGATCCAGCAGACCGCTCATCCGCTGAATGCTTTCCGCGGATTGTCCACCATCAGCGTTTTCCGCACTTTGGAGTCAAGCTTTCGCAGGAAGTCAGTGTAGACGAACGTATATCCATTGAACTGCCCACCGCCCGGCTCTCCCACGCGGAACCAGCCTGAATCTTGCGAAATGAGTGTCCTTCCGAGCAAGCCCTTCTGCTCCATCGACTGAACGCAGTCCAGGTGCCAAGCCGCGCTCTTCGCGTTGATGCCATCGAACTCGACCCAAGCTCCGGCCTGGCCCGCTCGAACGTGATAGGAAGTGTCTTTCTCGGCCTGGGCGTGCACCCAGACAAACCGCCGGGCCGGGCATTTCAGCTTGTCCAGGATCTCCAGTTGAGCCATTGCCGCGGGGCCGCCTCCGTTGGTGTGCGAACAGATCGGCAAACCGGTGTCGAGCGAGGTCAGGGCAGCCGCGGTGACCAGCTTCACGTCGATCTCCTCGAGCGGGAAACCGTTCACGGCCGTCTTGATGAAACGCGGCTTCATCCCTTCTACCCCGTTCCGGCGTTCCTCAACCCAGCGCTTGGCGAGCCGTTCGGCGGACTCGGTGTAGGCGTAGTCAGGGATCGCAACGCGCTTGGCCGCTCCATAAATGCCCGTGTTGGTCCACAGCTCAATGCCGGAGGCGTCCTGCAGCCCCCGCAGCAGCCGCGGGTCGCGCCCGAGGTAGTTTGGAGTGCATTCAAGCATGCGGACGCACCCGTATGACCTGAGTTCCTGCAGCTTCGGCAGCGCCGACCGGAAGGCCTCCTCTAGGGAATAGCGTGACCTGGAATCGGCCGAGGCACCCGCGAAATCCACGAGGATGTGCTCATGCACCAGAATCGATCCCTGCAAGGCCACGCTCTGCTCCGCCGATCCAAGCGCCGCCGCCGAGAACAGCCACTCCCGGCGATTGAGTTTCCTCTCCGTGTTGCGCGCCATTACCCTAGACTATCGCCTCGACCCGCCGCATGGAACCCTGTGCCCCGTCTGGAGAGTGAATGTTTCCGGGGAATCACGCTCAAACTCAAACGCATGAAACCGATAAGGTCCTCCGATGGCATTCATGGAGTGGAAAAACAATTACAGCGTCCACGTTGAGGAACTTGACCGGCAGCACCAGCGCCTGATCCAGATCATCAACAGCTTGCACGACGCAATGAAGATCGGGGCGCCAAAACCCGCGCTGGAGCGCATCCTCTCGGACTTGGTGTCCTACACCAGGTTTCACTTTCAGACTGAGGAACAACTGATGCGGGCGCACCGGTTTCCTGAGTACAAAGAACACCTGCGTGAGCACGAGAGCCTCACAGCGACCGTCGTCCGCTTCGACGAGGACCTGCGCGCCGGCCGCGTGGCGCTCTCAGTGCCACTGATGCAGTTTCTTAAAAGCTGGCTCTCCAGCCACATACTACAGTCGGACGTCAAGTATTCGCCGTTTATGACTGGCCAGGCGGCAGCCTAACACGATATGCCCGGCTCGCCTCAACCGCTGGCCGGCGCACCAGACCAGCTACTCCGAAATGGCGGACGGTTCGACCGCATCTTGGTCGAATTCCAGCGCCAGCATGGTCTTATGATCGGCCACCGGGCGAGGCCTTCGAGCGGTGAGCCGCCTTCCAAGCCGGCCCATTTCCGCGACAAGTTCAGCTTCGTCGATGAGTTGCGGATGGACTTCTCTGAACCTCTCCATCGATTCCGGCAGCGTCCGGCCGGGCGAGACCGCTGTGGCCATCTCGGCCGGGTTTATCTGGATCACGAGCATGAGCCTCGGGGCAAGCCGGGCCAGGGTTGCCACAACACGCTTCCAGTCGGTATGTTCTAACACCAGCGTGGCCGAGGCCGCATCAAAACCGCCCAGGATTGAGCTTGATTCGAGGTCGTCGGCCACACAAACCGCCCCGGGACACCGCTGGCGCAGTACGTTCAAGTAACCGGGATTGATGTCACAATAGACAACTCGCCAGCGGTCTAGCGTGCCCTTTTCCAAGTACTCGAAGAACTGACCTGGGCCGCATCCAGCCACCAGCATTCGACCCTCACCCCTTCGGGCGAAGTCCGCCAGGTGAGCGGCGTTGGCCTGCGCCTGCCCGATGGCCGCCATATGTGTCTCATAATCGGCTGCCGTTACGCCGTTCCGCCACACATCTCTCAGAGTCGGTGTCACCAATGTCATTCTAATGTGTTGAAGTGGAAGGACGTGGAGGATTGCACGAAATGACGGGCACACCGAATCCCAGATTCAGCCGTTATGCCTGGGCCGTGGTGGTCTGGAACCTGTTTGTGATCATTTGGGGGGCGGCAGTGCGGGCCACTGGCTCAGGCGCCGGCTGCGGCAGCCATTGGCCGCTCTGCAACGGCGAAGTGGTGCCGCGCACGCCGGAAATCGCCACTATGATTGAATTCACCCACCGCATCACAAGCGGATTGGCGCTGCTCTCGGTGGCGGCCCTGGTCTATTTCGCGTGGCGCGCTTTTCCGAAAGGCCATTTGGCCCGCAAGGCGAGCGTTTGGGCACTGGTCCTCATTCTGATCGAGGCGCTGCTCGGCGCCGGTCTCGTCCTGCTGGAGTACGTCGAGCAAAATAAGAGTTTTGGCCGGGCAATCTATCTGGCCGCCCACCTGACCAACACACTGCTGCTCGTCGGCGCATTGGTTTCGACCGCCTGGTTCGGCCGCCGCCGTTCCCCTCAATGGACTGGGCTATCCGGTCGCTGGAAGGTCGCATTGCTGGCGGCTCTCGCCGCAGGGGCAACCGGCGCGGTCGCAGCGCTCGGAGACACGGTATTCCCGTCCACCTCCATGGCCGCCGGCTTGTCGGCCGAATTTGCCTCGGATGCCCCTGCCCTGCTCCGTCTGCGCCTGGTTCACCCGTTCGTGGCCGTGGCGACCGGCATCTTCCTGGCTTGGATCGGATTCGGGTTGCTCCGAGCCACGGGTTCGCCGTCATCACGCCGCGCGGGAGCCGGACTGGTTACGCTCGTGACGGTTCAGTTTGTCGCTGGCGTAACCGATGTCTTACTTTTGGCGCCGATATGGCTCCAACTAGTTCACCTGCTGCTTGCCAATGCCCTGTGGATTGTCCTGGTTGTCGCGGTTCTCGATGATCGAACCTGCCAGCCTTAAGCGTCCTGATCCGGGGAAGGTCCAGCCCACACGCGGGCCGGGTGTGGTTTCTTCAATTCAGCGACCTGTTGAGCGCGCAAACCAGCGTCGCTTGGGAATGGACGCCAGCTCTACGGTAAAGCCTCTTCAGGTATGTCCGGACAGTATGAATGGTTACCCCCAGTGCAGAGGCCGCAGCCTCCGGGGTCATGCCGTCCAGAATGACTTCAGCCAGACGCAGTTCGGCCGGGGTAAATGTCCAGATTTCCTGCAGGCGCGCCCGGCGCTGCTCGCGAGACAGGCCTGCGCGTCCCACCAAAAGACCGACATAGCCAGTCCCTGGGTTACAGTTCGTCAGGCGCGTCCGGCTCACCTTGCATGGAGCCGTTCCATCGTCCGCAACCAGTTCCTCTACTGCTCCTTCCGGAGGGAAGGGTCCCAGCCAAGCTCCGTCAGGCGACTTCAAATCAGGTGTGGCCCGTAACAACTCGGTGGCAAGCGGGTTAGAAAAGACAATCTTGCCAGTATTGTCAAGAAGTAGGACGCCCACACTGCTCAGTTCCATACCCACATGGGTACACCCGAAGTTCACGACCTGCTAGACGCTAATTAGCGATAACGACACGTTAAGATGCGAAAAAACGCGAAATACGGTCGGCTGCTTCCATCAACCGTTCCTCCGAGTTGGCATAGCTGAACCGAAGATAGCCTTCTCCGAACGCCCCGAAAGCAGTTCCGCTCAAGCAGGCCACGCCGGCCTTTTCGAGCAGAGCGTCGGCCAGCGCCTTGGATTTCCAGCCGGTCGCCTCGATGTTTGGGAAAGCATAGAAAGCGCCTTCCGGCATCGGGCAGCGGAAGCCCGGGATCTGGTTGATGCGGTTGATGAACACGCCGCGACGGCGGCGGAACTCTGAGATCATGGCTTCAGCCGGTTCCTGCGGTCCGTTGAGCGCGGCGATCGCAGCTCGTTGCGTGAAACTCGCCGTGCAACTGTTGGAATTCACCATCAACTTGTTGACGGGTTCCACCAGGGCGGGAGGCATCAGGCCGTAGCCGATGCGCCAACCGGTCATGGCGTAAGTCTTCGAGAAACCATCGAGGATGATAGTTTTTTCACGCATCCCTGGGAAGGTGGCGATGGACACGTGTTTGTGGTCGTAGCTCATGCGGCTGTAGATTTCGTCGGAGAGCACGGCGACATCGCGGTCAGCGAGCATTGAGGCGATCTCGGCCAGGTCCTGCTCTGGAATCACGCCGCCGGTCGGGTTGGCGGGCGAATTGAGAATCACCATCTTTGTTCTGTCGTTCAGATGGGACCGGAAGAGGTCGAGGTCGAAGCTGAATCCGCGAGACTCGACCAGGGGGATCGGCACTGGCTTCGCGCCGGTGAACCTGATCATCGATTCATAAATAGGAAACGACGGATTCGGGTAGATGACCTCATCGCCCTCTTCGAGCAATGCCACCATGGGGAAGTAAATGATCGGCTTGCCTCCGGGCACGACGCAGACATGGGCCGGATCGGCATCGATGCCGCGTGTCCGGGTGATATAAGCGGCGATGGCCTCGCGCAGTTCAGGCAGGCCTTGAGTTGGCCCGTAGTGGGTCCAGCCTTCGTCAAGGGCCTGTTTTGCGGCGTCTATGATGTGGCGGGGAGTTTCGAAATCGGGTTCGCCGATCTCCAGGTGAATGATGGATCTGCCCTGCGCTTCAAGCGCTTTGGCGCGAACCAGGACTTCGAAGGCCGTCTCGGTACCGAGCCGGCTCATGGCGGCGGCTAACTTCATGGTTTGCCTTTCTTTTTAATCTGATAAGGTGCTTCACCCATATTTGTCGAGCCGGGGCATTCGGAAGGCCCGGTTCGGCCTGGAACCGGATTCCGGATGGGCGGCCAAGATCGTGCGCATGTGGACTCTGAATCTGAAAGGGTGGCCGGAGAATTCCGGTTTCGCCCTGAAGCCAGGTCACATACAATTTCAGCATAGCCGGGCGCGGCCCGGCTTTGCACGGTTTCGTGGCGGCATTCGTCATCTTTTCTAGGAAGCCGAGATGCCTGTGTTGCTGCGATACCGTCCGACGGCCGTGGAATCCGCCATGAACGAAGCAGACCGCCGGCGCGTGGACGATGGCGAATCCGGATCCTGGGAGACGGGCCAGGAGGAGTTCGTCCAGGCGCATCTGCGGCGGATCTTCCTCATCGTCTATCGAATTCTCGGCAATGTCGAGGACGCGCAGGACGTCACCCAGGATGTTTTCATCAAGGCGCTCCAACGGCAGGAACAGCTCAAGGACCTGGACAAAGCGGCCCATTGGCTGTCCAGGATCGCTTCCAACGCGGCCATCGACCACTTGCGGCGCCGGAAACGGATCACCTGGACTGAACTGGACGAACCGATCCAAAACATGTTGCCCGTGACTGGCGACAGCGTCGAGGAAAGGCTTCTCCGCTCAGAGCAGCGAGGCCAGTTGCAGGGCGTCTTGAACCAGCTCACGCCCAGGGAACGCGCCGCCCTGGTGCTGCGCGACGTGGATGACATGCCGGCCGAGGAAGTGGCGCGGGTCTTGAATTGCGGGAAGGCGACCGTGCGGTCGCATATCGCCAATGCGCGGACGAAGTTCAGAAGGCTGATGGGAGGTGGACAATGAGGGCCCATCACATCGAAGAAGCGGTTCTGGCGCTGGCGGCTTCACAGGATTTGGACTGGCGGCAGCGAATCAAAGTGTGGTTCCACGTCAGGCGCTGCGCGGATTGCGCGGCCACTCTGCATGAGTACCGCCGGCTGAGGGACGGGTTACGCAACAGCCAGGAAGACACGGAGTTCGCCGCCGGGGATTGGGCGGCGCTTGAGCGAGAAATGAAGGCCAACATCGGCCTGGGTTTGGCGGCCGGACGGATTGTTGAACCCAGGGCAAGCCGTGCAGATGCTGGAGTGATGGAAGCGGCAGGCTGGCGGTTGGCAGTGGTGACGGCGACTTTGACGGTGGTGCTGGCAAGCGGTTGGCTGTTGAGGCGGCCAGCGCCGGGAGTGGCGGGTCCGGAATGGGGTCCGGCGGTGGCCGAGGCGAGCGCCGAGGGCGTGGGGATTCACGAGGGGCAGGCTGGGCTGATGCTTCTGACGCCCGCCAAGGATTCGTCCGTGATGCTGGCCGGGACCTCCGGTGGAGCCCGGGCGCGGTTCATCGATGCGGAAACGGGACAGGTGACAATCCATCATGTGGCGCTTGAAGAGTGAAGGGAAAGCGGGCATCCGGCTCGGGACCGTGCTGGCGGTTTTGGTCCTGGCGCTGGCCGCGCAGTCTCCTCCGCCGAGCGGAGCATTCAGGCTAGATCTGCCCGAGGGGGCGCCGCTGTCGCTGGTGTCGGCCGATTGGAGCCAGTCGCAGGTTGCGCCACGCGGTGGGGCCTTGCAGGTGGATTTACGATCCACATTGGTGCTGAAAAACGGTAGTCCGAGGCGGATCCGTGGGGTCTCGGTCCTTGTGCTTGCGCAGGAAGTGGCGGCAGGAGGCAAGGCGTCGGTGACTGTGCCGGCGCTCGATGTCGCACCCGGAGAGGCATTTCCGCTACGCGTGGACGTCCGGCTGATGCGTCCGGCGGGAGGAGCCGGAGCGCTGGTGGAAGTGAAGCTGGACGGCGTTTTGTTCGAAGACCTGACTTTCTATGGACCCAACAAGCTGAATTCGCGCCGAACGATGACGGCCTGGGAACTCGAAGCACGGCGGGATCGCAAAACGCTGCTGGCGGCGCTCGAACGCGGCGGCGCAGCAGCCATCCGGGACGAGATGGTCGCCACGCTCGGGCGGCTTGCGGCGATGCCGAGGTTGGACATCCAGGTAGCGCGCGCCGGACGAGCGACCGTTCAATCGGGCACGCCAGTGCGGTTCGCTGCCCTGTCGATGCCGGAGGCGCCGGTGCAGTTGACGGGCGCCGAGGTGATCGCTTCGGGACAGGAACTGAGGTTCCCGAAGGTGGAGATGCTCAACCGGAGCGCCAGGGCCATCCGCTTCGTCGATGTCGGCTGGCAGGCGCGCGGGCGGGACGGCCGCCAGTTTGTCGCCGGAAGCCTGCCAGCGGCCATTCAACTCGCCGGAATGGGCAAGGCGACGCTGGAGCGCGGCCAGGCATACCGGGTGACGGCCGCGACAGGACCGGTCGAATTCGCCGAAGTAAGCGGCTTCGTCGGGCTGGTCGAATTCGAAGATGGGGAGATCTGGATTCCCTCGCGACCGGTTTCTCTGGTCACCGGGGAGCAGCAGCGGCTGGCCGAGATGTACCGCCGGAAGGGGATCGATGCGGTGCTGGCAGAGCTGAAGCGGCTGCGGTAGGCAGGCCCGGATTTTTGACCAAACGAACTCCTTTCTCAATAAGTCATTTTTCGTGAGCACTTTGCGGATTCGCGTGGCAACGGTGTCCGTTGTAACGCATGTTGACTCGTTGTCAAACTCAAAGATGACTATAATGGGCGGACTGGAGGACGGATGCAGAGACGAACAATACTCAAATTGGGCACGGGGGCGATGGCTGGCCTGGCTGGTTGCGCACCGCGGGCCAGTGTGGAAACTCCTCCAGCGAACTCCTATTTCGACAATACCGGCCGCGATGACCTGCTGAGCGGCGGGGTGAAACTCATCCCGGTGTCGACGCCCAAAGGGACGTTCAAGGTCTGGACCAAGCGGGTGGGCAACAATCCGCGAATCAAACTGCTGCTGCTGCACGGGGGGCCGGGCTCCACGCATGAGTGTTTCGAGGTGTTCGACAGCTATCTGCCGGGCGAAGGAATCGAGTATTACTATTACGACCAACTGGGGTCGGCATATAGCGACCAGCCCAACGAGGATTCGCTGTGGGAGACGGCCCGATTCCTGGACGAGGTGGAACAGGTCAGGAAGGCGCTCGGCCTGACGAAAGACAATTTCTTCCTGCTGGGCCACTCCTGGGGCGGCATCCTGGCGATGGAGTACGCCCTGGCGCATGGCGAGAATCTCAAAGGCGTCATTATTTCGAACATGATGGCGAGCATTCCGGCGTACAACGAGTACGCGGAGAAGGTGCTGATGCCGGCGATGGATCAAAAGGTGCTGGCGGAGGTGAAGAAACTGGAGAAGGCAGGAAAGCATACCGATGCCCGCTACATGGAGCTGCTGATTCCGCACCACTACGAAAAACACCTACTGCGGATGCCGGCGTCGCAGTGGCCGGACCCGGTGAACAGGGCATTCAAGCATATGAACATGTCGATCTACGTTCCGATGCAAGGTCCGAGCGAGTTGGGGGCAAGCGGGAAGCTGCTGAATTGGGACCGGACGGCCGATCTGGGCAGGATTTCGGCGCCGGCGCTGGTGATTGGGGCCGAGCACGACACGATGGACCCGAAACACATGGAGATGATCGCAAAGAAGGTGCAAAAGGGCCGGTATCTGCACTGTCCGAACGGGAGTCATTTGGCGATGTTCGACGATACCGAGACGTATGTGAACGGGCTCGTGAAATTCCTGAAGGATGTGGACGGCGGGAGATTCTAGCCGGGGCGACAGGCTGGCTGACGTCGGCCACTGATTCGCAGAAGCGGCAGAGCGTAGACGCCGACGGGGCACCCGACCGCAACAGCGTTCGAAATTCGACGGCCTCTTTCTCTCGAGCGGGCGCGACAGAGGCCAAGGCAGCGTATCCAGCGCTGCCGCATGAGTGAGTGATATCCGTGGGGTTGCCACGCGAATCCAACAACTGCGGGCCAACTACCTTAACAATGTCGGTCAACGGTCCAACTGCATCGCGCAAGCACGCAGAGAGATCATAGCCCCCGTTGGCGAAGCTGATAAAAGAGCACCGGAGTGATGAGCAGCGACAGGACCAGAGAAACGGTCACACCGCCGATCACCGCAATAGCCAGCGGCTGAAGCAACTGGGCGCCCGAGCCCACTCCGACGGCTAGCGGGGCCATGCCGAAAATCGTGGCGAGCGCGGTCATGAGGATCGGCCGCAGACGTCTTCGTCCGGCATGGAAAATGGCTTCGCGTAATTCGTAGCCCTTTTCCGAAAAATACTGCTCTGAGTCCAACATGAGAATGCCGTTCTTGTGGACAATGCCGACGACCATGATGGCGCCCATGAACGACGAGATATTGAGCGTCGTTCCCGTTACCCACAGTGCCACCAGCGCGCCCGATCCGCAAAGGATGGTCGCCGCCAGAATGGCGATTGGGTGCGAGAACGAGCGGAACTCGAAGACGAGGATCACAAAGATCAGAAGGATGGAGAGCAACAACACCTGGGTTAGCCCCAGGAACGATTCACGCTGCATCTCATAAAGCCCCCCGTATTCGATGTGTGTGCCCGGCGGAAGGGAGATTTCATTCGGAAGCCGTTGCTGGATTTCGTGTATGGCGGAACCGAGGTCGCGTTTCTCCAGCCGCGCGGTCACTGCCGACATATTGCGCAGATTCTCGCGCCGGATTTCCGTGGTGCCCTCGTCCACTTCAACAGTCGCAATGCTTGACATGGGCAAGGTCTGACCTGTAGGAGAGGTCAACAAAAGCGCCTTGAGTTTGTCGGTCGACGAGCGGTACTCGGGAGGGTACCTGACGCGAATCCCAACCAAGCGTTCTCCTCGTATCAAATCTGACGCGAGTTCGCCGTCGAGCATCGCAGCCTGAAGGTCCGCTACGTCCTTGACCCCGAAGCCTGCCAATCGAGCCTTCTCGGGGTCAACCCGGAAATTCTGCGAAGGCCCGATCACAATCGTCCGGTTGACGATGTCCACGACACCCTTGACCTTGGGAAGCCACTCCTCGATTTCCCTTGCGATCCGCTTGTAGGTGGCCTCATCGTCGTGGCGCACCTTGATCTCGATGGGTTGTGGAGACCATGCGAGATCTCCAATCAGATCCTCCAGAATGTGCGGAAATTCTACCTCGATCGCGGGTTCTGAGGAGGCAACCTTGCGCCGCAACTCTGAAGTAACTTCCTCCAAGCCACGCTTACGATCTTTTTTGAGCTTGATCAGAAAGTCGCCGGTATTTGGCTCGGCGATCGCGAGAGCCAGACGTGCCCCGGTGCGACGCGAATAGCTCTCGATTTCAGGGGTCTCCTTGATGAACTGCTCGATGTGCCGCAGTACCCGGTCCGTCTCATGAAGGGAGGTGCCCGGGGGCATGCGATAGTCAAGGACGAACGCGCCCTCATCCATTTCCGGCAAGAATCCGCTGCCGAGCTGGGAATAGACGCCAACCATTCCGACAACGAGCAGCGACGCAGCCAAGAGAATGGCCCTCGGATGGTACAGACACCAGTGCAGCGCGGATTCGTACCGTGCCGTTAGCCATCGCAAAATTCGGCCCTCGCCCGCCTGTTCGGCCTGCTCTAGATCCGTCGCCGTCGTATCAGGGGGGCGCCGGAAGAACACTGCCGCCAGGACCGGCGTGAAAAAGATCGCCAAGAAAAGAGAGGCGAGCAGTGCGGTCACCATGGTCATCGCAAGAGCACGGAAGAAAACACCAGTGATCCCGCCGAGAAAAACCAACGGAGCGAACACGACGATCGGCGTCAGCGTTGATCCCGTCAATGCCGGGGTGAGCTCGGTGATGGCGCTCTTGGCGGCGTCCATCGGCGCCTGACCTGTGGAGAGGTGGACGATGATGTTCTCCACCATGACGATGGCATCATCGATGACAACGCCGATGCATGCCGCCAGGCCGCCGAGGGTCATGAGGTTGAAGCTCATGTTGAAGAACTTCATAAAGACGATCGCCATGAGCACGGCGATTGGAATCACCGCGGCCGCCACAATCGTCGTGCGCCAGCTCTTGAGAAAAACCAACAGGACGAGCACGGATAAGCCGAGCCCGATAAGGATGCTCTCCGTTACGCCGGCGATGGAATCCCGCACAAGAACGGATTGGTCGTAGTAGGTCGACAACTCGATGTCAGGTGGCAAGCCTTTCTTGATGTCGGCGAGTTCGGCGTTCACCGAGTCGGCGATTTGAACCGCGTTACCGTCGGGCTGCTGCAGCACGTTGACGAGGACTGCAGGGCGGCCGTTGGCCGTGACAATGTTGTAGATTGGGCGTTCACCTGGCACGACGCTGGCTAGATCCTTGATGGCGACTGGAGTTCCTCGCACCACATCGACGACGGTGTCCTCGATCTGTTCACGGGTGCGCAGCAGCCCTGTCACGGTCGTCAGGTATAGGTGATAGTTCTCCTGCACCATTCCGGAAGGAGAGATCATGTTGCTGCTTCGGAGCGCGTCGGTCACCTTGGTCAACGGCATCCCATAACCGTTGAGTTTCTGCGGGTCGACCAGCACGTGGTACTCAGGTGGACGTCCGCCCACAATCCTGGTCTCTGCCACCCCTGGCAGCCGATAAAGACGCGGCGCGATATTGTAATAAGCCAGTTCCCACAGATCGGACTGCGAGCTGGTTGGCGACGTGATGCTGAAGCCGACCATTGGAAAGACTGAAAAAGTGAGGCGGTTGATGTAGAAACGGCAGGTAGGCGGCAGGGATGGCGTGATCTGAGAGATGCGGCCCTGTACCAGGTGTAGCGCGTTCAGAATGTCAACGTCCCAGCGAAAGAACACGCTGATTTCTGATGAGCCACGAGCGGTGACCGACCGGATCGTGGTTATTCCGGGAACGATCCGGATGGTCTCCTCGATCGGACGCGTCACGCGCAACATCTGAATGTCGACCGGCGTGATGCCGTTATCCACAAGGATGACGATTCGTGGGAAGTCGGTCTGGGGGAAGATGGCGATCGGCAGCCGGAACAAGAACGCCGTGCCCGCCAGAGCGAAGGCCAGGACGATGATTACCATTGCCCGGGCGTGCGCGTGAACGAATTGAGCGAGGCGGCCGGTCACGGTTTCTTGTCCTCCTGCACCCGGATCTGAGTGCCCTCGGCCAATCCGTAAGCTCCCTGCACGATTACAGGTTCTCCCGGGCTCAGGCCGCTCTTGATTTGGACCTTACCATCGAAAACCTCTCCGGTTTCCACCTCTCGCTTGACGGCCACACCTTTGTTGCTGGCAACCATGACGATCCCTTTGTGGGCGCCTTCGGTGAACTGGACCGCCGGGACGGGCACGACGACGCTCTTTGGCATAACGCTCTTGACGATAAAGACTTGCCCAAACGCTCCTGCCCGCAGAGTCCGGTTCGGGTTGGGAATCTCGCACCACGACTCAACGGTCCTCCGGGCTGTGTCGATAGACTGGTTGACGACCGAAACTCGACCGGCAAACGAGGTATCCGAAGCATCGCCCGGCACAAATGTGCACGGTTGACCGATCCGCACAGCCGCCGCTTCGGAACCGGGAATCTGTGCGCGCGCCACCGCGATTGACAGATCCATGACGGTAAAGATCGCAGCATCGGGCTTGGCCATGTCGCCCGGAAACATGAATTGCTCGGTGATCGTTCCAGCCGAACTGCTTCGAATCTCGGTGAAGTCCAATTGCGCCTTGATTGCGGCAAGCCGCGCTCGAGCCTGTTCCACCTTGCTTTTCGCCATCAGGATGTCTTTCTCGCGGGACTGATTCTGGAGCAAGTCCAGAGACCTCTTCGCTACCTCATGATTCGCTTTGGCCTGCGCCAATTCCGTTTCGCTCACCAGCAGATCTCGCTGAGGTATCGCGCCTTGTTCGAAAAGCTGCCGTCGCCGGTCATAGAATTTCTGGGCCTGATTGAGTGCAGCCTCAGTAGTGGCCAGTTGCCCACGTGCCCGCTCTATGTCGGTGGGAAGCGTTCCAGATGTCACACGCTCCAGATTCGCTTCGGCATCCGTGACGGCGGCAGCGGCTTCATCACGCTGTGCCTGAAGGTCACGGTTGTCGAGTTCCGCAAGTAGCTGACCCGCTACGACGCTATCGCCCTTGCGGACGAGGAGCCTCCGAATCGGTGCTGTGACGCGAGAGCCCAGGTTTGCCTGTTCACGAGCGAAGACGAAAGCAGGGGCATGCACCGTGGACTTAACGTCGGCGATTTCAGCCTGGGCGACCACCACTGCCACGACAGGCTTCGGAGGCGCCTCCTCAGGGGATCCGCAACCGGCGAGGGCCAAAAGGCCTAGGCAAAGAGTGTATTGCGGTTTCATCGTCCTGCTGCGACCTCCAGTTCAGCCTTGGCATTCAAGTAGTTGGCCACGGTTGTGTAGTAAATGCTCCGTGCCTGCATGAGTTGGTTTTGAGCAGCCACGACATCGAGGGCAAACCCTTCACCACCTTCGTAGCGGATACGGCTCAATCGAAGATCGTCCTCGGCCAATCTCGCCTGCTGGCGCGCGAGAGAGATCTGCTTGAACAGTTGCTTCACTTTGGCGAGAGCGGATATGTACTCCTTCGAAAAGGTGCGTTCGGATATCGCGCGGTTCGCTTCAAGCTGTTGTGCGCGCAAGCGCACCTGCTGCATAGCGCTACGGGCCTTGTTCCAGTCGAACAGTGGAATCGTCAGATTTGCGAACGCCGCATACCCGCGGTCGTTGATTCGTAGGGCGGTCGAGTCGATTCCGTATTGGAAGACAACGCCGAGCTGCGGCAACAGCGCGGAACGCGCCCTCCGAACATCGGCCTGCAATCCTTTTCTCTGCGCGTCAAACAGCCTGAACTCCAGCCGCTTCAGAAACGGAGAGGCTTGCGGGACCTCCGGTTCGGGAGGCGGCGGACTGTCATCCAACACGTCCACAAGCTCTACGGGCACTGCAACCTCCCGGGTCCAGAATGACGCCAACTCCTGCCCTGCGAGATCGCATTCCAACATTGCCGCATTCACAGCTTGTTCCAAAGCCGCCACCTGTGCGGAGGCTTTGACCAGATCTGCCTGCGCGGCTTCACCATTTTGGAAGAGGAGCCTGGTCCTGCCCTCGAAACTTCGGCTCTCTGTGAGGGCATCCTCGATGATCCGTACGAGGTGGCGGGTGAGAAGTGTCCGGTAGTAGGCTGTCGTGACGGCACGACGAAGATCACGCTGCGTGAGCGCCACACTGGTCGCGGCAATCTCCTGCGCCACCCTCGCCCGCGTCATGTCCGCCCGCAGCCGCCCCGAGGTGTCAAACTCCTGATTGACGGTGAAAAGCGTCGCGTACTCCCGAATGCCGTTCAGCGGGATGAAGCTGAAGGACTGCCGGTTGTAAATCAGAGGGCTGTTGTATGTGAAGCCATTGATCAATCGGGACTGGGGGAGGAAGCCAGAACGGGCTTGGGTGACGTCCCGCGCCGCGATATCACGCTCTTGCCGCGCGATGGTTACGGGAGAGGGGACCGATTCCGCCAGCCGGATGCAGTCCTGGAGGGTGAGAGTCTGTGAGGGGGGCTGCGCGGGCGCGCATGGTGCGAGTGCGGTCAGTAGGCTAGCCGCCATTAAAATGATGTGGCGCACAAGTCGAGTTCCTCATCATATTCGGGCCCAAACTAAAAAAGCCCCTACCTTCTCCGTAGGAGCTATCATTCCCGAAGCTGCCGGGACGGTTAAGGGTGAGGCCCCATCACCACTCAAATGTGAAAACCCAATGTAGCCCACCTGATGGCAGGGCCGCAAATCACTCCACATCAGCAAGATGGAACAGAATTTGTTCAGCCTCAGGCGGGGAGATGTCCATTGCTCAGAATCCCGGCGAGCTGCTCCCTTATGCGAAGAGCGATTGGAAGCGCCATGAGTCTACGAATGGTGGCGCCGCTCTGGTACACCGCCGACTTCAATTCTACAACGCCATCCCGCCAAATGGCATAGCAAGGCTCCGGTGCGCCGTGTTCCGGCTGCCCCACGCTGCGGGGATTCACTACGCGTCGGCCCCCCAGCCGAAGATCAAACGGCAGATGCGTGTGTCCAACCAACTCGACGTCCGCATCGACGGCCTCGGCCTCGGACAGCCAGCTTCCTGATTCGGGAGGCAAGTACTTGAAGCGCGGGTCGGTCGGGGCCGCATGGCACAAAAAGAACCTGTGCCCGTCCACAACCCGATAGCCGGCCGCTTCCCGTCTCACGCCCATGCCGACGCACTGGAGTGGCTGCTGATGCGGAAACCTTATCTTTTCACTCGATCCATGTACTTCAGTGAGTTCGTATCCACCCGGATGGCATCCCCCGCTTTGATGAACTGTGGAACCATCACTTCCAGTCCGTTTTCGAGTGCCGCGATTTTCAACGTGTTGTCGGTCCCTCCCGAATGCGATGGAGGAGCAGTGTCTGTGACGGCGAGTTCGAGGAAGATCGGGAATTCGACGTTGACCGGGCGTTCGCCAAGGAACTCAACCGAGACCTTCATTTCCGGCGCCAGCAGCTTTTTGCGCTCTCCGATCAATGCGAGCGGGACCTCGGCCTGCTCGCAAGTCACGGGCTCCATGAAGTAACCGATGGCCTCGTCGGAGTACAGGAACTCCATCGGCTTTTTCTCAAGCGGCAGTTCTTCCAGTCTCACGTCGGCGCGCAGGCTGGTTTCCCATTGCGTTCCGGTGTCCAGATTCAGCAGGCGTACATGCGTGACGCCGCCCATCTTGCCTTGGCCCGGATGGTAGTCCGCCACGAGCACTTTGAATTTCTGTCCGTCATACGCGATCGCCGTACCGGGTCTCAACTGCGATGCCAGGACCATCGTGACTCCTCCTTCCCACGCACTCGCCCGTGGGCGACGCCTCGGCCCACGTATATCACAGTATTCGGCGCATGGAGCCCGTGTTTCGCCGGAAAGCGGTTTTGCAGAGGCGCGAGGCTGATCCGGGCGGCTGGCGATTGGGACCGGAACCAGCGCTCGGACCTGTTGTGTGCGCCGTTTCGGGCCCGATTCCGCGCCCTCCGCCACCCTTCTTGGACCGACCTCGCCCGTCCCATCTGGCAGGCTTCATACACACCACACCGGCCACGCACCTCAGAGAGTCTTGATGGTCGCGCTCACGGCCAGCGATATTGACCAGACCATGTCCATCGCCTCCAAGATAGGCGAACAGCGAGAGCTGGTCCGCGGGGCGGTCCTCGCCCAAGCTGATCACCGGGACGGTATCGCAGGCAGCGGAGCGAATGCGTCCGCAAAAAGAATCGGCAGGCGTTCTCCTTCAGCACTCTTGCACTGTTTTGAAGCCCATCAGCCGGCCCATGCGTTCGATCGCCTTCGTGTGGTCACCATAGAAGATCACACGGTGCAGACCGCCCGTGTAGCCTTCGGCAAGCTTGCGCGCGTCGGCCACCTTCGTCACGATCTTAGTCCGGCATCCGCGACGGTCGTCCAGATTTGCCGTCACCTCGCCGGTTGAGACCAGAAATGTGTTTGGAGTGGAAAACTTGCCGCATGTAATGGTCTCGCGGACCGGCATCTCCACCTGAATCGAAACGCCCTTTTCGTCCTCCATGTGGGTCCGGAGGACATATGGCGACGCCTCCCCGCCGATTCCGCGCATCTTCGTCGCCGCGACACAATGGGCATGGATCACCTCATTGCGGCTTGTGTCGAACGTCGGATCGGAAACGAAACCCGGTTTTCCGGAATACGACGTCACCAGCAACTGCGTCATGGTTGACTGGAAATCGGCCTCGCAAACACCATACAAGCCGGCATCGTTCAGCTTGGAAAAGGCCACGCACGGATACGCCGGCAGGTCGCCACGGCGGAATCCGCCCAGACAGTCGATGGTCAGCGCATTGGCCTTGCGGGCGCGCAGCACCTCCAGGGAAGCGAGGTAGAAGCGCGTGGAGTCGAGGATGTCGGACGGCTTCGGTTCAATCACCCGCAGCGCGCCTTTTTGAAATTCGTTGGCAGCCTCTGTCGCCTGTTTCACGCCGATTCGCTCGAACGCCTCCTTGAACTCCTGATACGGCGGGAGTTCCACGGCCGTGCCGAAACGTTCGGTCCAGGCTTGATAAGACCCCGGATTCGAACTGCCTGGCCTCACCACCAGCACCTTGCTGTTGCGCATATGGTGCAGGGCGCGGAACATGTACAGATGCGGTATCAAGTCGGCGTATTCGCTCGAATTGATCATGTCGGCCCGCTTGCCTTTCTGGATGTAGCCGGCGAAATTGATGTAGGACCAACCCGTCAATGGCCGCTGGAAAAGTACCATCGGCGTCTCCACCTTGTCCAGGGTGTCGAACAGCGGGGATGTACTCGATGTCAGATCCAGCACCAGAATGACGTCCGCGCCGGCTGTCGATTTGATCCACGGCTCATGGTTTTCGCCCGTCATCAGCATTCCTCCGCCTGTGAAGCGGACCAGACTTGGATGCTTGGCTTCGAGGTCGGCCAGACGGGCGTCGATGCCCGCAATTTCCTTCTTGAAATCCAGCGTGGGGTATGGCCATGTTGGGTTCGGCGTCGCCAGATAGACTTTGTGCACGACTGCCGGACCATCCCATGGTCCAGCGCCCGATGCGGCGCCCAGCCTCAGCGCCGATGCACCGCACAGAAGTCCGAAATCGCGACGGGTGAACATATTGATCGGCATGCGGGCACATTATCAGACATGCACATCCGATTCAAGGCCCCGAACTACGCCGCCGCGGAGGGAACCTCTTTTCCGCTACCCTGTTCCTCATGACTGGTATCGCACTGGGCCTCACGATGCTACTCGCCCCACCCGCGCCGTTGGCCGATTTCGATTTCATTTCAGGCTACTGGCGCGGGGCCATGGGCAAATCCTCGATCGAGGAAGTCTGGACCCGTCCACACGGAGACGCCATGATGGGCATGTTCCGTCTCTCTTCAAACGGGCAGACCCGCCTTACCGAGTTCATGACAATCGAGCGGCGCGATTCCGGCACAGTCCTCGTGATGCGCCACTTCTCCTCCGGACTCATCGCGCAAGAGGACAAAGACACACCGCTGGTCTGGACTGCTGAATCGGTTGGGCCCGGCCACGCCGTCTTCTTGCTCGCCGGCGAGCGCTCGCGCCTAGTCTTCAAACGAATCGGCGACTCGCTCACCATCACCCTAGAAAAAATCCAAGACGGCAAAGACACCCGTTTGCCGCTTACCTATAATCTAGCCGCTGCCCCGCCCCGGTAAGCCCGTTCACTTCGCATGCAATACAAACCCTCGTTGCGCGGACCACCAGGTCTGCCTCGCAGGCATGTCTTCGCCTTTGTCCCGGCCACCTACTCGCGAGGGCGGTCCATCTGCGGCTGAACCCAGAACCTGCTCAGACGACGCTGTCATCCTGGATCAGCAGGTTGCACACCGGCAGGTAGACGCCCGCGAATTGCACATACCGCAGCGGCGCCGAGACAATGCCCTCATCCATCAGCCACTCCAGGAAGCTGATGTTCTCGGACCAGGTCTTGATGGCGACTTCGTTCTCGCCCAGTTCAACATCCGGCAACTCGACCGTGCATTCCGCGATTGGGCCAGCCTCGACCAAGTCTTCCACCGCCGTAAGGATGAGGCAGATCCTGCCGCTTTTCTCGTATCTTGAGAACGAGACAGTCACTTCCTGATGGCCGTACGCCCTGATCCGTTTCCCGCTGGCAGTGCGATCCGCAATCATTTGACACCTCGCTCGCTCAATTTCCTCCCAACGGAAAGCCTTCCCGGCTGATTCCGCTTATACCTCCGCGCCGGCCGCCGTTGCCTCCACATCACGCCGCCCCTTCCGCTTTTTTCTTCGCCGCCAGCGTGTCTGTGATCCCGCTCAGCAAATCAATTGGCAACGGGAAGACCACCGTCGTGTTGTTTTCCGTTCCTATCTCCACCAGCGTTTGCAGGTACCGGAGTTGAATCGCGATCGGCTGCTGCTGGAGGACCGAGGCGGCCATCTGGAGCCGTTCGGCGGCCATGTGCTCGCCTTCGGCATGGATGACCTTCGCGCGCCGCTCACGCTCGGCTTCCGCCTGTTTGGCGATGGCCCTGACCATTTGCTCAGGCAACTCCACCTGCTTCACTTCAACCATGGCGACCTTCACACCCCAGGCCGCCGTGTGTCGGTCGAGGATCGATTGCAGCCGCGCGTTCAACTTTTCGCGGTTGCTCAGCAGTTCGTCCAATTCAACTTCGCCCAGGACGCTGCGCAATGTGGTCTGCGCCAGTTGCGAAGTCGCATGAAGGAAGTTCGTGACCTCCAACACAGCCAGTTTCGGGTCGAGAACCCTGAAGAAGACCACGGCATTCACCTTCACGGTGACGTTGTCGTGCGTGACAACATCCTGCGGCGGCACTTCGAGAGTCTCTATTCGCAGCGAGATGCGCACCATCCGGTCCACCGGCGCAAAGACCAGGATGATGCCCGGCCCTTTCGGCTTTTCGAGAACCCTGCCCAGCCGGAAGATCACGCCGCGCTCATATTCCCGCAGGATCTTGATGGAAGAGACGATGTAGATGACGATGATCAGGACGGCGACAAGCCAATAGTTGAATGTCATTTCGGATGCTCCTCAGGAAACGGATCCGGTTCTACTGTCAGTTCGAGCCCTTGAATTGTAATCACCCGCACGGGTGTTCCCTTTTCAATGCTGGCGGATGCGCGGGCCTGCCAGATCTCTCCGCGCACCATAACCTGTCCCTGCGGGTCGATCCGGGTAAGTGAGACTCCTCGCAGCCCTGCCATGCCTTCCACTCCTGTTTCGGCCCTGCGCCGCCGGGCCCTGACGACGATGGTGACCAGAAACAGCGTGATGACGGCAAACGGGGCGGCCAGCGATAGCGCCGTGGACAGCCGGATTCGCATTTCCGGTAGCGGGCTGTCGATCAGCAAAATACTTCCCAACACCATCGCCACCGCACCACCCGCGCCCAGAACTCCGTGCGAGGCCACCTTTGCCTCGAGCGCGAACAGCGCAATGGCGAGAATGATCAATCCCACGCCTGCCCAACTCACAGGCATCACGCTCAGCGAGGCAAGCCCCAGCAGTGTCAGGATGCCACCCAGGACGCCCGGCAGGATCACCCCAGGCGCCGTGAACTCAATATAGAGCCCCATCAGTCCGAGCACCAGCACGGCCAAGGCAAGGTTTGGATCGCTGAGGGCCTCCTGTATCTTCTGGTTTAGGTTCCGCTCGTAGACCACTACCTTCAGCCCCTCGGTCTTCACCACCTCGCGGCGCCCGTCGAACCGTCTCACCTCGCGCCCGTTCAGCGCCCTCAGCAACTCGGCTTCGTCGGCGGCGACGAGATCGATCAGATTCTTGCTGAGGGCCTCCGTGTCGGTGAAGGAAGTGCTCTCCCGGACGGTCTTCTCGGCTTCCACGCTGTTGCGTCCGCGGCGGTCGGCCAAGCTACGAATGGATGCGGCGGCATCGTTTTCAATTTTCCGCTTCATCACCTCGTCGGGCTGGCCGGCCAGTAGCACGGGCGTTGCCGCCCCAGTGTTGGTTCCGGGCGCCATGGCTGCCACGTCCGCCGCTTCCAGAATCCAGAAGCCCGCCGACGCCGCCCGGCCGCCGCTCGGGGCGACGAATGCCGCAACCGGCGGACCCGAGGAGACGATCACCTCCACCGCGCGTCTCGTCGCGTCTGCGAAACCGCCGGGAGTGTTCAACGTAATCAGCAGGAGCGTGCAGCCGGCTTGCTTCGCCTGGGCGGAAGCGCGTTCCAAAATGTCGACGGTGACAGGATGAATCACCCCGCCGATTTCCACCTTCTGGATGCATTGCCCTTGAACCGGCCACACCAGGAGCAGGAGCAAAGCGGCGCACAAACCGATACGGCGCATCGCACACCTCCTGCCGCCCCCAGTCTACGCCGCCGCCCTGCCTGGGACAAGGATTTCCGGAGATCGCAGGCGAAAGGGACTGAAACTGCACAGATCGGCGCGGCGGCTACGGCTTCAGTAAGAACGCGCCAAAAGAGGGACGGATCGTGCGGCGAGGTTGGACTGGAGTTTTATTGCCTGGGGTTGAGTGAAGAACAAGTCGCGCTGTATCGTTTCGTCCACTTGGCTCTCGCTCCAGTGGGCCTGCATAATGCCCATCGGAAAGTGGTCGGGACCCATGAGCAGGTGGCCGATCTCGTGCAGTGCGACGAGCGCCAGGACGCGGGTCGATTCGACTTTGGCCCTCTCCGCGAGATCCACGATCTGAGCATAGTGCAGGGACGAGTGCACTCCAGTGCCGTTTTTCATTGCGATTGAAACGCCCAGAGCCTGGTTGCGGTCCTTGTTCGCCTTCGCCAGAAGCCGCACAACTATCTCGTTGGGTTTCAGCGCCTCCCGGCACCCGCTTGGATTCTCTGCGGAATTCCTCACTGAACAGTACGTCGAGGTCGATTGCACGCCGGCCTTGTTCAGCGTCACTGAGACTTCATCTTGGAACTTCGCGAACGCGGGAGCCGGAAGCCCGACCTCGTCGCAGAATCGGATGCGGAGTGTGTTTTCGGGCGAAGCGGCGTGGGCTGCCAAGGGTGTGCATGCCAAGATGATGAGGAGATTTGCGCGTTTCATGGCCCGAGAATCGGGCCATGCGGGAGGGTATGGAATGGACCGGGGCGGGACTGTGTCTGAATCGATAACCCATTTGGATGGTGTCGATTACGTACTTTTCTGAACTTGCGGAAAAGGTTTGACGCCGGGGGTAATCGTGGTTAAGATCGGGCGAGTAGCG
>JARKOC010000527.1 GCA_029975915.1 Bryobacteraceae bacterium | reverse complement strand
TGTTCCCGCTGGAACAACGGTCCTGGAAGCCGCGTGGAAAGCGGGAGCATTCATCCCGACATTCTGCCATGACCCGGAGCTCAGCAAGCCGGGCGCCTGCCGCATCTGCGTGGTGGAAATCAAGGGCGCCCGCAATATGCCTGCGTCATGCGTTACCGCATGCGCCGAAGGCATGGTTGTTGAAACCGCGTCCCCTGCCGTTGTGGAAGCCAGGAAGACCATCCTCGAGCTCATGCTCGACAATCACCCGGAAGACTGCCTTACCTGCCACCAGGCAGGCGACTGCAAACTGCAGGATTACGCGTATTTCTACAACGTGAAGCCGGGCGCATTCGGCGGCGCGAAGAAGGATTACGACATCGAGGACGATAATCTCTTTATCGTCAGGAACATGAACAAGTGCATTCTGTGCGGCAAGTGTCTCCGCGCCTGTGAAGAGAAGCAGGGCCGCGCGGTTATCGACTTCGCCTACCGCGGTTTCAGGACCAAGGTCGCGACCGCCATGGACAAGCCGCTGGCCGATTCCGTCTGTGTCTCCTGCGGAAGCTGCGTGGCCGTATGTCCCACCGGCGCACTGACCGAAAAGGCGATGCTCGGCAAGGCAAGAAAGTGGGAAGTGCAGAAGGTTCGCACCACCTGCCCGTTCTGCGGCGTGGGCTGCAACTTTGACCTGAACGTCAACCAGGGCAAGGTTATCGGCGTCACATCGAACGCGGCCAGCCCCGCGAACTCCCGCGACATGTGCGTCAAGGGTCGCTTCGGTACCGATTACGTCCACAACCCGAATCGCATCACCAAGCCTTTGATCAAGAAGAACGGCGAATTCGTCGAGTCTTCATGGGACGAGGCCCTGGACCTGGTGGCAAGCAAATTCAGCTCAATCAAGTCCAAGTACGGCAGCGATGCAATCGCGGCGCTTTCTTCGGCCCGTTGCACCAACGAAGACAACTACGTCATGCAGAAATTCATGCGCGCGGGGATCGGCACCAACAATGTCGATCACTGCGCCCGAACTTGACACGCTCCCACTGTAGCCGGTCTGGCTACTTCTTTCGGCAGCGGCGCAATGACC
>JARKOC010000526.1 GCA_029975915.1 Bryobacteraceae bacterium | reverse complement strand
CCTTCTGGTCTTCCAGCGCGTCCAAAATCTGCTCGTCGGTCAATGCACGGATTTCACTGAGTTTCATCGTTCCATCTCCTCGCGTCCGGCGCTACGACTCGAACGTGACGGGCTGGCCGGAAATCGGGTCAATCCGCCGGACGACCTTCGTCCGAATGGGCAGTTTGTGCCCGGCCAGGCGCAGCGCCTCGAAAGCTTCTTCCTCCGAGATGCCGCCCATTTCAAACAGGACGTGACCGGGTTTAATCACCGCGACATAGTACTCCACCGCGCCCTTACCTTTACCCATACGGGTTTCAGCGGCTTTCTGGGTGTACGGCTTGTCCGGGAAGACCCGAATCCACACTTTACCGCGCCGCTTGGTATAACGCACCATCGTGCGGCGGGCGGCCTCGATCTGCCGGGCAGTCAACCACACCGGCTCAAGCGCCTGCAGGCCGTACTCGCCAAACGACACGACGTTCCCGCGTGACGCTTTGCCGCGTAAGTTGCCTCGCATTTGCTTGCGATACTTCATTCGCTTCGGCATTAACATGATCTTCTGTCCTTAGGTTTGCAGCCCAATCACCGTGTCGCTCCATCCACCGGAAGCAGGTTACGGGCTGACGTACACTTCCTTCTTCGGCTCGGCAGGTTTTTCTTCCACCAGGACTTCGCCCTTGTAAATCCAGACCTTCACGCCGATCCGCCCGAAGGTGGTCAGAGCTTCCGCGCGACCGTAGTCAATGTTGGCACGCAGCATCGAACGCGGCACGCGGCCTTCGCTGGCCCACTCGCGGCGGGCCATGTCCGCCCCGGCCAGCCGACCGCTGACCTCGATGCGGATACCCTGCGCGCCCTGGCGCATGGCCTGGCTGATCGCGCGTTTGATGGCGCGGCTGTGGCCGATACGGCGCTGAAGCTGGTCAACGATGTTTTCCGCCACCAACTGCGAGTCCAGGTCGGGCTTGTCAATTTCGGTGACTTCGACCTTCACCTTGCTGTCGTTGCCCAGCAGGGCTTCGAGGC
>JARKOC010000505.1 GCA_029975915.1 Bryobacteraceae bacterium | reverse complement strand
CATGAAGATGTTCACCATGGCCGTGAAGAAGGGGTTCTTCCGGACGCCGGGACTGCCCGCGCGCATCGAAGCAAAGCTCCCGTCGGCCTGCATCGTGGCCGCAGTCGTCGGAGTGGCGAATCACTTCGGCTACGGTCCATTCACCGTCTTCCCGCTCTCCCACCACAACGAGCCGTTCATGCCTGGCGAACGGACGTGCTCTGGCGGCGCCTACACGTTCCAGATTCCCGGCGCTCTCGCGGCGCAGGACGAAGTGGCGATCCCCATGAAGGTCCACGATCCGGCCTCGCTCCGTTGCGTGTTCGCTTACGTGCAGCAGCCAACCACTGACGGGCAGTCCGCATATGTCGTGAAGATCAGCCGGGACGGTGGCGGGACCTGGGAAGTGCTGGAGAAGATGGGCATCGCACAAAAGCTGCCGGACGGGTACAAAACCACCTACGATTATCTGGTCGACGCCGGCTATGGTCCGCCGGAGACGCGCCGCCTGCCGTATGCCGACTACGGGCTGTTCACCCTCAACGCGATCACCGGAAGTGGCACGGCGCAAACCATCGCAACCGCCTCCTACGACGCTTCGACCACCGGACTCGAGGTAGGCCGGTTTGTGTTCCTGGAGCTCGGCACCGAGAACGAGGAGTGCGTCGAAGTCCTCGCGGTCGATCCAGAGTCACAGACGTTCGATGCCGTGGTGACAAAGGACCACCCGGCCTGCTCGATCCGCCCTTGCATCTGGCCAACACCGATTCTGCACGAGGGCAACGACCTCACGTTCGACATCAAGGCAGTGGCATCGCCAAATCCGGGTTCGGACTTGACGGTTGTAATCCAAACGTGAGCAGGGCCGCACTCCCCTGAACCGTTGCGGGAATCCGCAGGCCTGGAACATGCTGCGGTGGAGGCGCCTGCCAATTCCAGATTTCCGATTACTGACTACTTCTGGCGGATCCCGAGAGTCTCGCAATGGATGATAGCATCGGTTTCGAGAAGAGCGCTCACCAACCGGATCACATCGTTCTTGGCTTGGTTCCAGGAAAAGCGAAAGCGCCCGAAGTTGGCTGGCCACCCGCGCTGCTAGCACCGAGGAAGAACGCACCCGATGCCGGCGGCGCGGCCATCAACTGGGGAACGTGGCGGCCTTTGGACAGAGCGGCTTGAAAAGCCGGCAATACTACCAAGTCCTGATGCGCGGCACTCATCATCTTCCAGTTCTCCTCAAGACGGGAGCACGTTGCACGAAAGTCGCTCTTCAACTGGTCTGCCGCTACCACAAAACACTCTGGACGGAAACTGTACATCGTCTTCGTCCAGGATCGATACTCGTCGATACTGTCAGGAAGTGGGACAAGGCGCCTCCCGCGCGAATCCTTCGGCATTGCCATGATCGCGTCATGGAGTAGATTGCGGTATCGCTTCAGTCGGTCATCGATGAAACCCTGCAATGGCTCAGCGGAAAAGGCCGGGCTGCGACTCGCAAGGGCAGCATAGAAGGCGGCGAACTGCTGCATGAGCTTGACACCGATCTCCGCACTCCGCTGTATTGCCGCGTAGAGTTCCTCCACGTGTCGATATTGTTCGTTGTCCACGAATATCTTGTGACGAGCACGAGCCAACGCTGCGAACGTAGAGTAGCTGGCGATGGCGATTCCTTCGAGGCTGCTGTCAACTCCGTCCCGAAACCAAATCGACCCATCCGAGCGCAAAGGGTAAACGAACAGCTGCCAGAATGTCTCGTAGTGGGGAATCAGCGTTCGCATGTGACCCCAATGGTCCCGCTCGGTCTTGTCCCCCACCTTTGCGAGGCGGGGCACCTTCGCCTGTTCCCTCATGAACGAATTGTCGCAGACCGATGATCTATGCGCATCGGCGATTACTCCCTACCTACTGGAGACCATGTCCGCTGAGCCCCTCCACATGTTCGATCCCCGCAGGACCATCCAACTGCAGGGATTCTCCGGCCGCGCCGCCACCACCACCATCCATGACGCCACTGAGACCGGCTTCCAGATTTCCGGCATCTTCCAGGCGGCCGAGGACTTTGCTAATGTCCAACTCTTCAGCGCCTACGATTACTACAACCACCTGCGCCTGAAGCCGCTTCCGGTGACGGATCTGTCCGGCGTCACGCTCCAGTTCGACATGCAGGTGGTGCCCGTGAACGGCGAGGAGGGCAACGTCCGGCCGGACTGCGTGAAGTACCCGTCGGTCGGGTGGGACAAACTGACAATCACCACCGGCAACGGTGACATCTACGAAGTCCCGTTGATGGCACACTGCTCGGTGCTCTCCGGCGGCTTCACGCCGGGCTCGTTCCATATCGCCCTTGAGGACAAGAAGGCCGAGGACCTGGATGCGCTCGTCGGCGGGCCGACGCCAGCGCTCACGGACGCGGCTTACGTCTACTTCATGGGCACGCGCTGGTCGTGCACGTCGCCCGAGGCCATCGCGTTCTGCAGCCTCGAAACTCGCCTGTTGAACAACATCGGCGCTGTGGACGCGCCTTCGTGTGAGCAGTCCATCTGGTGGCAGGACGACCCCAACTTCTACCACTACCTGTTGGTCAACGGCGGCGGCGCAGGCATCCAAGAGGCGGGCGCCACGGATGCCGCCGACATCGCGTCCCGCCTGGCGTCGATGGTCGGCATCTCCAGCTACCTGGTCGATTGCAGCGCTGCGGGCAACGTCATCACGGTGAGCCTTGAGGCCGGCGTAAATGGTCCGGTCCGGGTTTCGACCAACAGCGGTTCTGCGCCGGCGACGCTCACGCGCTTCGTGCCGGGCATCTACACGGCGCAGGTTGCCTCATCAGCCGAGATCCGCGCGGGCGACTACGTCGGCGTCGACATCGGCACCGCGCACGATGAAGTCGTGAAGGTTCTCTCAGCCGGGGGAGGCAGTTTCACGGCGTACTTCACCAAGCCGCATTACGGGAAGATCTACAACATCACCTGCCGTGTGCTGCCTCGCGCGCGCCATTTCGGCCGCACGCTCCGAGACCGCATCGTGGACCACCCCCTACCTGACTACGGCGAACAGCCCGCAAGCCTCGCTGTCGCCGGCTTCGGGACGACCAACACGTCGGCGAACATCAACCTGGGGCTTACCGGACAGATGGGGCAATCGGGGCGTGAGGCCAACGGAATCCCGGTGCGCCAGTCCGTGAACCCGGAGAACGCGATCGTGGTCCTCGCGGATGGTGTGACGTCCGCGGCCAGCATGGTCCAGGGTGCGCGCAACGACCGGACGTACCGTTTCCAGTTCCCGTTCGGCTCCTTGCCGGGATACAAAAACGGCGACCGGCAGTCGCTCGTGGCGGTGCCAGCAACGGACATCGTGAAAGTGCACCTGACCTTCGCGCCACGCTTTGAGGATGTGGAGTTCGGATTGGCCAACGGCGGGTTCCTCATGGACGTGGTTCCCGCGTCACCGGTCGGCACACAGGAGGAATGGCGCCTCACCAACGCCGAGTCGATGTCCGGCGGCACGAAGTACTACGTCGGAAATGCGACGACCGAGGAGCGCATCACCTGCCTCGCCAACTTCGGCCTGGTCAAGCCGGACCCGGATGTACCGACCACCTGGTATTACCGCATCCTGGTCCGTCGTGGCGAAGACTCTTCGGCTCCCCAGGCCTGGAGCACCGGTACTCCCGTCCAGTGGATCTCAACGATCACTGGAACCCGTTCCGATGTGGAATGGCAGGTCGCGATCTCGAACATCACGCTCTCCGGGCCCACGGCGCTGAAGGTCGGAGGTCCAAACGAGAACGACCGCCTAGAGGAGACCAAGGGTGCCACTTATGCCGGCTACTGGGAGGAGGCGTCCTACGGGGCAGGCTGGTGGAGCGGCGGCCACGCGAAGCGCTGCGCGCCGTCGTCGGCGAAGGACCTGCGCCGAGTGACCGTCCGCTATCAACGCGACGCGCTCCACGATCTCTACGTCGGGACCTGGCTCGGCACAAGCGCAGGCAAGATTCAGGTCGTCATCGACGGCGGCGCACCGCAGGTCTTCGATCTCTACCTGAACGACTACAACGGCCTCGCTGCGATGAAAAGGATTGGCGCGGACATCGCCCCCGGCGCGCACCTCGTCGAGATCACGGCGCTGTTCGACAAGAACGCGGCCAGCACCGGCTACTTCTTCTACTACGACTACCTCTGGCCCTTAGGCCCGCAGGATGTGCCGGATGCTCCGGAGGTGTACGAGAACATCTCGCTCGCAATCGACTTCGATACGGACCATGGTTACAAGAAGCCGCCGGCCTGGCACGTCTGGCACCTCGACACGCTCGGCTTCCGCGGCCACGCCGATGTCTACATGGGTGTCTTCTGGAACAACAAGCGGCGGCGCGTCGAGGCGACCTACCCGAACTGCGCCGTGAGCCTCGGCGCCTGGCAGCCGGATGAGCCGCTGTGGATCAGCCTGTCGGGGACAACGCTCTACTTCTCGCCGGGGGCAGGGCTCAGCGACGCCGACGTCGCCGGCCACCTTCGCGCGATGCTCAACGTGACCTTCCCCGGCGTCTGGTGCACGAGTTCTTCGGGCGGCCTCAACATCCGTTCACGCGCGCCGGGCTACACCTTCTCCATCACGACGAGCGCCAGCCTGACCGCTGTCCAGGGGACTCCGAATCTCTCTACGGCCGGTGCCGAGGGCGATTGGGAGATGATCGACACCATCTCGCCGGTAATGACGCAGGGCGCCCGCAACTGGATTCGTGACTTGGCGTCGCAACTCCACCAGGCTGGCATCCCGTCCAGTTTCGCCTTCTCGATGGAGTGCTACCGGCCTCCAGTAGCGATGGCCGCACGCTACTGGGACGGCGCTCCTGTAGATCTGCCCGTGCCGTCCACACAGATGCACTTCGGCTCGCGCGTTCGGGCATATCTGAAGCAGATGTACAAGGAGTGCGCCGATCAACTCGCGGCCGCCGGGCAGCCGATCGTTCTTCAGTTCGGTGAGACGCAATGGTGGTATTTCCCGAACGACTCCGGGATGCCCTTCTACGACGACGGGACCAAGGCAGACTTCTTCGCTCGCTTCGGCCGCCCGATGCACCGCTTCCTTGCCAACACTGACAATCCAGCCGACGATCAGCAGTCCGCCGACTTCCTACGCGATCACATCTGGGAGTACTGCTCCGAAGTCATTGACTACGTGCGCCGTTATCATCCGTCCGCCGTCTTCGAGTGCCTCTGGCCGCTCGACGCCAACCAAGGCATGCCTGCGCCGAACGCTGGCTTCCGCCGCCTCAATATGCACGTCAACCTGCCGGAGCAGTGGAAGACCTCCAGCTACGGCGTGAAGTACTTCCGCGCGGAAGGCTTCGATTACGACGTCCGGCAGAAGAACGCCGTGCTCATGAAACAGACCATGAGGTTCCCACTGGGATTGGGCCGTCCAGGCGACGAGTGCATGTACCTAACGGGCATCTTCGGCACCGCCGATCCGCCATATCTCCAGGCCTACTCGATGTGGAAACAGACCGACATCGGATCGCTGTGCTTCTGGGCCTTCGACCAGTTCTGCCTGAACAGCAGGCCGGTGCCGTTGACGGCGCTCAACGGGAGAGTGCCACAGAGCGCGATCTACCACAAGCCGCGGGCGGTGCGCGCCGAACCCGTCATCATCGCGGTGCCCTTCGCGCCGCCGGCGGACGGCGCCCTCAACCGGTTCCCCTGCAACAGCCGAGGTCTCAATGGCTAAGTTCCCAACCGCGATCGACGACGCATCGAGCCTGTTCACACCTGTTGATGCCTTCCAGTCGAAGCCGCTCGAAACCACGGCGACGAATGCCATTGGGGCGGGCGACTCGACCATCAGCGTGGAATCCACGTCGGTGGGCTTCGCCGACGCTTGCGGCATCCTGTCAATCGACGATGAACTGATCGTCTACATGGCGAAGACAGCCACCCAGTTTACGGGCTGCATCCGCGGCGCCTTCGGGACCGTTGCTGCCGTGCACCAGAACGGCTCCACCGTCCGGGCCAACATGGTCTCCGGCTTCCTCACAGCACTCCAGTCCGCGGTTATCGCCATCGAGAACGAACTGGGCACTGCGGCCGCGCGCAACTACGTCCGCGCCGCCGGCGACCAGGTCGTCACCGGCGCCAAGACGTTCCAGGATGGCGCGCAGTTCGGGTCCGGCGCGAAGTCCGGCACCGGCCTCGTCCGTCTGCCGAACGCGGGCGCGGTGAAGTGGCGGAAGGCCGACGACTCGGGTGATCTCGGGATGGCTCTGAACGCCCAGAACCATCTCGCCATGGACGCCATCGTAGACTTCGCGCCCGGGCAGACCTTCGGGACGTTCTCCTATCCCGACGCCGGCTACGCGAGCAAGGGCATTGCGCAGGTCGATCCCGCTGGTGGCCTGGCCGTCGAGTCGGGTGTGCTGTCGTTGCCCGCCTCCGGCGCCTCGCCCGGCACGTATCCGAAGGTCACTGTGGATGCGAAGGGACGCGTTACGGCGGGTGCCAACCTCGCGGCAGCCGACCTTCCGGGCCACACCCACACCGCCAGCGACATCGTGAGCGGCGAATTGCCCCACAAGGTCCAGCACAACGGCGCCGACGTCGGCTCCCGCAGTGCGATCAACTTGGTCGAGGGCACGCGCGTGACGCTCGACGCCGCCGACGATCCGACCAACGATCGCGTCAGCGTGGTCGTCAACGCCGCGCCGCCGGTTGCCGGCGAGATCACCAACGCCCTTAGGTACGTGCCCGCCGACCGCGCGGGTGACCACTTCACCGGCCCCGTTGATTGCGGCCCCCACCAGACCATCGGCGGCCCGCTGGAGAACATGGCGAAGCACTCCGAGGACTTCGCCGCGGGCGCCTGGGACAAGAACGGTGGCTCCTGCTCGGTCACCTCGAACGCCATCATCGCGCCGGACGGCAACCAGACCGCCGACGTGATCACCGGCGTCACCACGACACCGGTCATTCAGCAGCAGGTTGCCGGCCTGACGGACGGTGGCACCTACACCTTCTACGTCTGGGCGCGCGTGGCGTCTGGCACGCGCAAGATCTCCCTTGCCATCGTCAACAACGCCTACGCCGCCTACCTGGCTGGGCCGACGCAGGTGACGCTGACGACTTCCTGGCAGCGCTTCAAGATCACCGGCACACTCGCGACAGGCCAAACCGGCCTTTGGATCGTCGTCCGCCAGTACGCCGCCAACGGCGACGACTGGACCACCGGCGATATCCACCTGTGGGGTGCCTGCCTGCAGCAGGGCGACGACCCGCAAGCCGCCTACACCCGCACGTGGGCTTCCCAGGCCCCGCACGTCGCCTCCGGCGTCGCCGCCGGTCCAACCGTGATCGCCGCCACGGATTCCACAACATCACCCTTCAAAATCCACGGCCCTGGCTCCAATCTCGCCGACAACTCACTCCTGGAACTCACCGGCAGCGGCGAGCTCATCCTCGCCGCTGGCTCAGGAAACGGCTATCGGTTCGCTGAACTCGGGGCCGCCAACAATCCATCCGGCTGGTCCGGCGTACTCAAAATCAAGACGCCTGCCGGGACCACGCTCGGGTACATTCTGCTTTACACAAACCCATAGAATGACCCAGTTTCGAAGCGGGGTCATTGCGTTACCACACTCCCCTCAGCCTCCAGGACTTGGCCCTCAGACGACACTGAGTCCACAACGGTTCGCAATGCCGACAGCAAATCGGCATGGTTCTGGCCCAGATAGCGGACTACGCGGGTGTTGTTCAGTAGCTTCAGGAGGTAGGCGCGCGCAAGGACGAGGTTCAGCATCTCCGTCCCGTAGGACTCCTCGATCAGCTTCAGGTCCTTCTGCAGTCCTTCGATTTCGCGTTCCATCCGGAGCATTTGCTCCGCCGACAGACCATCCACCTTCTTCGGCTTGTCCTCATCCAAAAGGAGAGCGCGATTCGTGGCCGCATATAGGGCCTTCACGTAGGACATGGAATAGTTGTTGGCCGCCACGAGCATCTCCGCCACCTCGACCTGGCGAAGCGGCTTCATCTTCTTCAGAATCTTGAACGCCTGCGTCGCGATGTGCTTGTTCTTCAGTAGATCGATGGCTTCCTGGCAGATGCCATCCAGAAGGTTGACCTTCTGCCGGATGGCGGAAATGTTCACGTCCAGCGCGCGGGCGATACGCTGGCTGGAAACACCGTTCTCGATCGCCTTGAGAATCATGTAGTGCTCCTGGATTGTCGCCAGGCGGTTGACACGCTTGTTGTACGTGTAGGCCTCATCTTCCGTAGAGATTAGACATGGCGCCTCTGTGGCGCCGCTTTGCTGCAGGACGTCGAAGCGGAGATGGCCATCCAGCAGCATGAACTTTCCCGCCTCGCCACTCAGCGGGAACACTACGAGCGGCTCGATAATGCCCACCTCGGCGATGGAGGATGCAATCTGCTTATACTTTCGGCCAGCACGCACGAAGGCCTTCAGCTGCTTGGAGGGAACGATATCTGCCAGCCTGAGGCTAATGCCCTCGACGCGAAACGCCTTCTTTACTGATTGGGCCATCCCTATTTCTGTCCTCCGTACTTGATCTTGTCCGCCAGGTATTTCGGCATGTTGTCGAGCCCTTCGGCCCGAAGCATCGTGATGAAATTCTCATCCTGAAGCATGGTCTTGAGCGCCGATAGGATCATGAGTAAGCGGCTTTCCGTTAGGCGCGCCTTCTTGACCATCAGCTTCTGGCGCTGAGTTTCTTCCTTGTAGGCACGCAACAGCGTCTCCTTCGTCGGCCTGACGCGCTGCTTCTTGGGCCCACCGACCTTCACATCCTTCCCCTTCGTCATCCTCTCCTCGATGAGGCGGCGCACTGTGGCCAGCTTCTGCCCGCGAAGGCTGTTGTCCTCATACGCCTCACACAGCACTCGTTGGATTTCCTCGTCGTTCGAGCTGGCGATCCGTATCGCAACAGTCAGGGCCACACGTCCGTTTTCGACTTCGCGGATCAGCCTCTCCTCTCCGTGTTCCAGCAGCCGGACAATGCCGTGGATGTAAGTCACGTCGAGGTCAAGTTTCTTGGCGATCTGCTCGGGCTTGCAGCCACGAGCCTTCTGTGCCCGAACTTCCCGTATCAACTCCGTGGCGTAGTAGGGGCGCCGCGCGACGTTTTCAACAAGGCTCATCAGAAGCTGCTCTTCCTTGGACGCATCAATGACAACAGCAGGGACCTCGCGTTCGCCGAGCGCGAGGCACGCCTCAAGCCGTCCTTGGCCGCACACCAGGTCGTACTCTTTGTCCTCGCCGGATCCCTTCCGGCGGCTGACGGTGATCGGGCGTTTCAGCCCCACGTGGGAGATATTGTCGACGATCCCCTGAAACACCGCCTTGTTGCGCGTCCTGGGGTTCTGCACATGGATCTTGTCGATGGGGATCATCTGCACCACGGGTTGGTTTAAGCTCATGCTGCCTCCTGAATGTGAATCCGTTCGGCCATGCCGAAGAAGTAGTCGAGGGTAGTGAAACGGTAGGCATCGAGGGCCAGGCGGTTCTCCTCCGCGAACCGCAGCCGACCGGAATGAAGGTCAATCGACGGAAGCAGGTAGTAATCCATCGGCTCGGAGTTGGCGGCATTGAGTCGGATAGCCACTGTGATGTCCGGCTGCAGGCCAGCATCCAGCCTAATCAGCCAGCGCAAGGCGCCCGCGGCCGTGTGCCGGCATCGCGCGATGACCAGTGATGCAGTGAACTCCCGGTTGATCGTGAGGATCTGAGTTGCCCGATCCCTCTCGATGGCTCCGCCGAGAGCCTCGATCCTCGCCGTCACGTCAGACACGATCTCCGGGTACATCGCACGCAGACGCCGGTTGGTCTCGATGAACTCGAAATCACGCTCCGGCGTGTAGCCTACGAGCCGATAGGCGCGCACGAGGCTTTTGAAACGGGAGCGATAGGCGGAACTAGTGGGCATGCCGTCCGACTCGTCGATGAGGATTCCGGACAACCGGCCTTCCTTCTGCAACAGCCGTTTCAGGCTGTCCAGCAGTTCGGCGTCCGAGTACCGGCGGTTCCGCTCGCGAATGATTCCCTGCGCCATGAAGTACAGGCTGGGGTCCACGATGGCCTCGAACGCTCCGTCGCGGTGAATCCACATCTCCTGAGGATTGACCACCCGCTTCTTCTTCAGCTTGAATGAGACACGGTTATAGACGTTGTTGCCGATGTACTTCTGGTTCGTCAGGACTTGGTGAACCGTGGCCCGCGTCCAGTCCCGGCCAAGGTCCGTGCGGATACCTTCCGCATTGAGGCGTTGCGCAATTTCGCTCTCTACTTTCGCTTCCTCAACGAACATCCGGTAGATCCGGCTGACGACGGCGATTTCTTCCGGCGGCCCCGGAACGAGAATCACCCGATCCGTCTGCAGGCTCTTCTGCTCACCTCGAGACAAGACGCCTTTCGGCGCTCCGGTCTGGTCGAGCAACATTCGTCGCAGCCCGATGCCAGGCGGGCCACCTTGCCGGTACCCGAGCTCGATAAGGCGGCACTGGCCGGCGAACACTTTGGCCGACAACTCCCGGCTGTATTCGCCTGCCATCGCGCGTTTGACACCCTTGACGATCGTGGCGACCGGGCTGCCATCGTTATCGAACTGCTCGGCGCAGTAGTGCACGCTGATTCCGGCACGGCGGCAGATGTACTCGTAATAGGCGCTCTCGTCGGCGTCCTGGAACCGCCCCCAACGGCTGACGTCGTAAACCAGGATGACAGAGAAATCTGCCTCGCCACTTTCAACGTCCCGGATCAGCCGTTGCAGTGCCTCACGACCGTCAATGCGAAGACCGCTTTTCCCGGAATCGGCATACGTCCGAACGATGGTCATTCCACGCCGCTCGGCGTACTGTCGAATGGCCTCACCCTGGTTCTCAATGGAGTATTGCTGGTGCTCGGTGGACATCCGGGCATACTCCGCCGCGCGGATGGTTGGGGTAGGTTGGTCGGGGCCGGTTCCTGTTTGGTCACTCATGGCGATGTCCGCGCGAAGGCAAGGCTCTGGGCCGCACCGTCGGCCAGGACCGGGACACGGCCAAAATCATATATATGGCCTTTCTGTTGGAGGAATGCAAGTGATAGTAGCGATTACACTTACCGAACTATTGCAGCCCAATTGCCCGCTGTAGAACTTCCGCCGCCTAGACTCTCAGAAGACTGCAGCTCGCCGGACCAGCCGAGCATTCGCGAATGAAACAACTGAGCGCAGAAATGTTTGGATATGATACGCTTCTCAGAAGGCTCACACTGCGCCTTTAGGCAGGCCAAGGGCCTCAGATCACAATGCCAAGACGGGACAAAGAGGTTCGATGTCCAATTCACGGTTTCGTGAAGCTCACCCCGCTTGAACAGGATATTGTCGACCATCCGGTCTACCAGAGACTTCGTCGCATTCGCCAGCTTGCATTGACGGATATGGTGTATCCGGCCGCGAACCACACCAGATTTGAACACTCGCTCGGCGTCAAGCACGTGGCTACTCTGATGTTCAACCAGGTTCGGTCGGAAATCGAACGTCTGCAACCTTCTAACCCATCTTTCACGAAGGACGACTTAGACCGTGCGGAAGTAATGGTGCGTCTCGCTGCTCTTCTTCACGATGTTGGTCACGCTCCGTTCTCCCATGCTGGCGAGGACGTGATGCCCCAAAGTCCGGGGAAACGGAAACGATTTGACCACGAAGACTACTCAGCGGCAATCATCCGGCACTTCTTCGCCGATGTTATCAACAACCATCCCGACAACGTGCACAGGATCACAGCCGAAGAATTGTGTGCCTTCTTGGGCCATGGCAAGCCACCCAAGAACATGCTCTTTTGGCGCGAACTGGTCAAGGGCCAGATGGACGCCGATCGTGCGGACTATTTGCTCCGAGACTCACACCACATCGGCGTCGCCTACGGGCGATATGATCTTCATCGCCTTGTATCCACCCTTACGGTGGCCGATCACCCCGAAACTGAGGAACTTACCGTGGCCGTCGAAGAGGGCGGAATACAGGCTGTGGAGGGACTCATCATCGCGCGATACATGATGTTCACGCAGGTCTATTTTCACCACACCCGCCGCGCTTACGATCACCACATCACTGGAGTTTTGAAATTCGTCCTTGAACAGGATTATCGGCAACGTGAGGAGCAGCCAGTACAAACCTTCCTCCCCCCAATCGCGGACAAGGCTGAGGAGATGAAGGACGCGGAGAACAGGAAGAACCTCGATCGTTATCTGGCGTGGACCGACCCAGTCGTCTGGGATTTGATCGACAATGGAATGGCCGGGGCACACGGCGATGTCATCCGTCAGCGCCGGCACGATCGTGTTGTGGCTCGGACAACGGCTACTCCAACACCGAAAGAAGTTCTTGAATTACAACGAGATACATTGCCGAAGGTCGCCCCATTGGGAGGGTGGCTAGATCTCGCCGATAGCGCTTGGTATAAGTTTGACAAGGCGGGCATCTTCGTTACGGATGGGAAACGCGCTGCAGAACTGCCTGATCGGTCGGCGGTGGTGAAGGGGCTCGATCCTGTTTTTCAGGCAAGAGTCTACGTTCCCCTGGACAGCAAAGAAAAAGCGAATATAATATTACAATAGCATGGTGGCTCACATGGCAACACACACTGAAGTCCCTCTTGAACGATACGCTCTGATCGCGGAAGTCGTCGATCGCTTCCACGGCGCCAATTTCCGCCTCGGCAAGACCGCCTTGCAGAAAATCGTCTTTCTGCTCCAGCGTTCGTTCGGAGTTGATGTTGACTACGGCTACACTCTGTACACCTACGGCCCCTTCTGCTCGGATGTAGCCAGGGACTTGGATGTGGTTGAAGCCTACGGTGGTGCTAAGGTGCTCCACGACCCAAGCTATGGCGGCTACGAGATCCATCCAGGGCCGAGCAACCAAGAGATTCGTGAGCGTTCGAGTTCATTTCTTCAAAACGCAGGTGAAGCGCTGGAGAAGGTGGTTACTGACTTTGGAGGGTTGAGCGCCAAAGAGCTGGAATTGCGATCGACGCTGATCTACCTTTCAAGACCTGGCCTGTCCCGGGACGAGTTGATTCAACAGGTTCACGACGTGAAGCCGCATTTTTCTGTCGGCGCAATCGACCTCGCTCTGGCACAACTCGAAGAGAAAGGCTATGTCCCTGCCTCTCGTGTTCGAGAAGCAGGCAACTAGTAATAACCGAATTCGAAACAAGGGCGTGGTCTACGTCCCCGCGTGCTCTCCTGCTCTCCGACCGCGCGGGCCACCGCGCGGTCGATGCCACAAGCCTTCACTCCTCCTCGAAGCCGAAGGACCCGAACTTCAGGGTCCGGCAGTTCTCGCTGACCGTGCGGACAACGTGATCGGGCGCGCCGTCGGGAATCTTCGCGCCGATCTCGATGCGCACCTCAACCTCCGCGCCGGCCAAACCCGCCAGGTGCTGAAGCACTTCTTGCGAGAGGTCGCCGGCGTTTCGGACGAACCGGCGTGCATCGAGAGTTACCGACCCGTGGAAGCGTCTCGGCTTGGGCTTTGGCCGCGGATCGGGATCCTTCTTGTCGTCCCGCTTTTCGTCTTTCTTCTCGTCCTTCTCATCGCGGCCGCCACCTTCATCACGCCCGCCGCCGCCGTCTCCCCGTCTCTCAGCCTCGCGTTTGCGCCTCTCTTCCTCCTCGATATCGAGCTGCAGGATCGCCATTTCAGGCTTCACCACCAGCCCTTGGCTGATGTCGACGTCCACGTTTTTGCTGATCTTGAGCCCAAGGTAACGGCCTCGGGCCTCGTCGTATCCGTCGGCATACCCGAAGCCCTCTGCCTGAGGATTCAGCGTTGCCACACCGGTCGCCACCGCCTCAATGAGGACCTTGGTGTCCTTCAAGCGCGGCAGATAGAGGTACTTCGCAAAGTACTCGGCAAGTTGGCGGACGCTGACGTGGTCGCCTTGCCACAACGGCGCGCGTGCATCGTCCATCTGCAGCCGGAGCACGGAGCCGGCATACTGGGTCAGCAGCAGACGCTCGCCGGTCACCTTCTTGGACGCGCGCACCGCCAGAGCGTCCTTGCCCTGCAATTGCGTGGTTCGCCACTCGGTCTTGCCGTCCTTCGGGTCCGGCATAGTTGGGGCCAAGAGCCACGAGTAGGCTTCCGGGAGTCGGATATCGACGGTCTCTTCAGCCGTTTCGCGACGCTTCTTCGCCTGCTCTCGGTTGTACTTGTCGAGGTTCAGTTCGTCTTCACGCGCGCAGATCTCTTTCCACGCCAAGTACTGGGCGACGGCCTTCTCCAGGCTGGCCATTCCCGTCCGGTCTCCCGCGAGGAACATGAGCGCATTCGCATAGTTCCGAGGGCTGGCCCCGCGGCTTCGTAGGATCTCGGCTGCCTGTTTCCTCGCTTCCGAATCCTCCGCTCCGCGAACGTGAACATGAGAGGGGCCCATGATCACAAGCCGCGCTTGCATGTCGTCCGGAACGTCGGCGCTCGAATCCGGAAAGTCATGGACCCGCGCGAACTCGCCGCGGTTCTCTCTTCGTTCCAACTGCTTTCGCACTCGATCCTTAATGTCCTTGTGAACTTCGTGAATGCGGCGATCCAGGAGCTCCTTTGCCAGGTCCTCGGCGCGGCGGTTCACGCTCAATTGCGTCGAATACCAGTAGCGCTGACCATCTGAATAGAGATACTGGCCCCGCTCCGCCATGCGGCGCAACGCTGTTGTGAACGTTCCGGCGTTCTCGCCCGGTTGGACGCACCCCAGAAGGATCTGCTTTTCTTCACGACCCCTGCGCGCCGTATCGTGAGTCGGCGCCGAACCGATGAACAGTGTTCGGCCCACGCGCCGGCACGCCGAGTATCGCCCGAAGTTCGGGTTCTCGCGATCCATCTCTGTCGCCAGAGAGTCTCCTCCGTCCACGTCCTTCTCGATCACCGGCGCCCAAGTCGGCGGCAAGTACCGCAGCAACTCCGACTCGACGGTGCGCTCATTGATCGGGATGCTCGCCGGCAGAATCAATAGGCTGCGATCTTCGCTGTCCCAGAGGTTGTGAATGACGGATGCCATCAGGCGCAAGACACCACGGGTCCGCTGAAACCGCTCCAAACTCGACCAGTCGTTGTACAGGCTCTCGAACATGTCCGGATGGATCGGATACGCGACGGTGAGTCTGCGTTCGTAATCCGACCGGCTTGCATGCGGCGGGAATTCTCCGGAGTCCTTCCGGTACATGTCCGCAAAGGCCCGCACGACGGCGTCCCGCGCACGGTACAGGTTCTGATCGTGAATCTCGTCGAACAGGCGGCGGCGAACGATCTCAAAGCTTTCCTCAGCCGCGGCGGGACGCCACGGAGACTGGATGCGACCGATTTTCTGTTCCAGCATGTCGAGCGCGGCCCGACCGCCTTCGCCCCCAATCTCGCTATCGGAGAATTCGGTGGGATCGCTACCGGAAGGGGGAATTGCCTCCGATGCCGGAATCGAAACCACAAGGATGGTGTCTTTCGCAGCCCGCGCCGCCTCACTCAGGGCCTGGCAGAAACTGGCCTGCGTATCGAAACTACCGGACGGCAGCGCGTTGCCCTGTCCGTAGAGTTGGCGCGCGTATGCCACCCACTCATCAATGAGAATCAGGCAGGGCGCGTACTTGTTGAAGATCTGGCGTAGGACGTCGCCGGGATTGGTAGCCTTCTCGTCGGATTCGCGGAGCATCTCGTATGCTTCCCGCTTCCCCAACTGCCAGGCGATCTCGCCCCACAGTGTTCGAACCAACGTCCCATCCTCTTTGCGCGACGGCTGCCCTGGAGATATTTTCGTGCCCACCAGGACCGCCCGCCGCACCTTCGGGATGCTGTCCACACCGGCCTCGGTGAACACTTCCTCAAGGCCAGGCAGTTCGGTCTTCGCCTTTCCGGAGAACAAGTGGAACAGGGCAAGCATCGAGTGCGTCTTGCCGCCGCCGAAGTTCGTTTGAAGTTCCACTACGGGGTCCGCCGCCTTGCCGCTTACCCGGCGCAGGGCGGTGACGAGCAACTGACGAAGGCCCTCCGTGAGGTACGTCCGGCGGAAGAATTCAACTGGAAGCCTGTACTCCTCCGAACCTTCGCCAAGGTAGACCTGCCACAGGTCTGCCGCGAACTCGGCCTGCAGGTATCGCCCGCTTTGGACATCTTTGTGGGGCGTGACGATCTCGCGCCATGGCTTCAGCGCGCTATCCGCTTCCATTTTGAGGCCGGCGCGTTCGGACTTCCGCTGCTCCAACCGGCGCTCCTCATCGAACTTCACCCGCATGACGTCGCGCTTCATGCGGTTCACTTCGTCAGACTGGCCCGCTGAAACCGACGTCAGCAACCTCTCGATGCTGTCGAGTGCCCGGTAGGTATCGTCGTAGCTGAACGTCCCCATGTGGGCCCACTTCTTTCGCACCTCCATCAGTTCGCTGACGAGGGTCCTCTCACCCTGGCCGAGCTTTACGCGGAACACGTCGTTCCAGCCCTGCCACAGAATCTTGAGAAGGAAGGCAGGGTCACTCAGTTCCTGCTTCAGCGGGGGACCATCGGGAATCTGAGCCGCCTGGATGGCCTCCTGGAGCCAGTTCTTGCCCCGCGCTGCCGCCATCTCGCGCTCCACGTACGGGCGAATCCCGTCCCGCAGCAACTCCATCGCCTTGCCGATTCGTTCGTAGTTCGTGATCGCCATCTCTTTGTTTCCTCGGCTCCTCGTTACAGCGTCATTTGCTCAGGTGTCGATCTTTTCTCAAGCCGCCGCGCCTCAGCCGTTAGGTTCGGCCACGCGACAACCAGCGCGTTGTAAGGCTGAGCTTCCTGCGACCACTTGCTTCGTTCGCAGACTTGGTACAGACGGTAGGCAAGATCCCGCGCCTTCTCACCGTCGTCACCCAACTTCGCCAAGACGCGTGCAGCAGCCGCGTCGCTCTCCTTGTACATGAGGCGAATCAGGTGATGGGTCATTTCCCAGACGGTGAGCCGGTGATCCTTTTCTGGATCCCAGTCCTCGGGGAGTTCCTCCCATTTGAGGAGTCGCACGGTGCCGGCCTTCGCTTCGAGGATTCCCGCGTTCTCCATGCCGGTCACGCCGATGTTCATGGCGCGGCTGAGGACGTCCGCGGTGCCGAAGGTGCCAGAACGCATGCCAAACTGCTGGAACCATGCAAGGGCAAAGCGGGTGTCGGAATCGAACTCGCCTTCCTGTTCGGAGAGAACCTCGTCGAGGACCCGGTTGATCATCTCAAGGGCTTTTCGGACCGACACTGGTTTGCCATCTGGCCCCAAGACCTTTGAATAGCGCGAGTAGATCGCCATACCAGGTCCAATCGCAGCCTGGGCCAGATCAACGGGGGCAATACTCTCCTGCTGCATAGTGCGGAGTGCCGTCGGCAACTCGGCCCGAAGCGCTTGTTGAAGATCCATCTCCGTCGTAATGACGGCGCTCTCAGTTCGTGGCCTGCAGGCAAGTACGATTGATGACGCCAGCGCGTTGGTACCATCAGCAATGGGCCGGTTAGCAGCTTCGCTCCTAATCGGCCAAGTGCCAGTCACCTGGAATCCTGCCTTCAAAAGCCCTTCCAGCATCGTCTCCCAGCCGGTTGAGGACACTACCTCGCCATCTTCGTCGTCGTCGGTCTCGGATTGTTTGAACGCGTAGTACACGGTCAAGGGGAACTCTCGATTCTGTTCAGCCCGCAACCGACCGAATGCCCGCCCAAATGCGCTCTCAAAGAACTCCTGCGCACGGGCACTACTCCCATCAAAGCGATAAGGATTGGCCACTAATTCATCTGCTTTTGGCACAAGGACCGTACCGAAGAGATCGGGATAGATAGATCTGAGACAGCGCCTGAGCCACACATAAAAGAAGTCCGACAGATCGGCGTAGCTGATGTTGTCATAGTAGGGAGGATCGGTAGAGAAGACTACTCTGGGCGGAACATCAGCAGATGCCACTTCGGACTGCCGAACAGAGCCGGGTTGCCCGAGCGGTAGTGCCTCGAGAGCTCTGACCAGGTTGCCTAAGGAAGTCTCATAGTCGCCAGCAGCATCGCCGAAGACATTGGTCTCAGCGAAGTCCCAAACCATCGGAATTGCTTGGCGTCCAAACAGATTCCGCACTTGAGTTTTCGTGTTCTCCCAGCGGCAGAGAGCATTGCAGATGTCCGTCAGGCGACTGACGCCAAGCGCAAGGTAGGTGGCCACCGCGTTCGCGTACTCCTCCGTCGCCCCGTCCCGCACACATTCTGATCGTGCCTCCTGGACCAAGTCCGCGTACGTCGTCAAAGCGAGCAGTTGACGATCGGTAAACAAATCGCAAAACCTTCGCAGACCATAAGGGATGCACCAGAGATTGCGGGGATCGTTTGCGATTGCCTCCTCGGGCCGCCAGTTCGGGGTCGCTCTTTCCGAAGCTTCTATGTGATCTGAAGCAGCCGGAAGGTAGATTCGACCGCCAGGGGTGTCCGCAACAATCGCGGTTAACTGTCTGCCCATCCTGCCAGCAGCACCCTCTGTTTTGATGTGGTCCTCCGGCGCCGGCTCGCCGCAGATGAGACATCGAAACTTGGCACCTCGACCCAGTTTTGGGGACGCTGGAGGCGTACCCGGACCTGAGCGCACTTCAAACCTCACAGATCGTGCTTGCTTGTCCACGATTGGTTCAAGCCAAGCTTCTTTTCCGACCTTCGTCGACAGCGAGAATGAGCGCATTAGCGGCATTCTCCCAGCACAAGCTGGATTCGGACACTGCACCGTCCGAGCCCAAAGCCACGCGATAACGGGGGCTTTCCCGCCTCCTTTGTCCTTAGGTAATTGCGCTGTCGGATAGTAGGCCCCAATTCGTTCCCAGGCGCGGGCCCGCATCCAGCCGCCGTAGTAGCGAACATCCTCGGCAAGGCCACGAGTCCCCCTCCAATCCCCCAGGCCGCTCTGCGCGTCAGATCGGGGATTTGCTGGCGGCCGGTGCGCAAACCTCGCCGGCAATTCGATCATTGCCTTGGTAAGAAGCACTGGAATAGGGTTCAGATCACTTCCGTACGCCCTCAAGCCGAGTCGAAGGGCCTCCAGTGGAATTGATCCACCACCACAGAAGGGATCGTAGATCGGTGGTGGGTCACCCCCCGTGGACTTCATGATTTCATCCCGGGCAGCAGCCAAGACTGATTCGTTATTTGAGCTTTTCCATTGAACCAGTCGCTCTAGAATGGCGAACAGCCTATCTCGTTCGATTTGCTGAGCTTCGGGTGTCGGGAACCGCTCCGGATTTGCCGAAGGATCGTCAACAAGGGAGGCGAACAGCACAGCCCGGCATGCCGCGAGAGGGCGTCGCGCCCACCAGAGATGAAGCGTCGATGGATGGCCAAAACGTATGTTCTTTTCTTTTGCGGCCGCCGCGTTGATCTTGTCGAGTGGCAAGGCCACCTCAATCAGTTTCTTCTTCACAGTTCCTCCTTCGAGCCAGCAGCGGCGAGGGCGTGCTGTACCTTCGGCGGCCTCAGACCTTCGACCTGCTCTGACATCTCATCCAGTTCTTGTATCGCCGTCTTCACGTTTCCCACCTCGCTCAGCCACCGGCCACCACCCAGGTTTTGGCGTACCCGGTCGGCCTGCTGCAAGGCGTATTGCGCGACCTGCGCGATCTCGCCCGATAGCTGCACACCCAGTTCGGTCACCCCCTCACGGATGTCAGATCGGATGGTCGTGAAGATCCTCTCCGCGGCGTCTTTTGCGTGCCGTTGGACCACGCCGAGGATGCGCATCTTCATCCCGGAACCGCGTTCCTGCCGGCAACGTTCATAGGCAGGCGTCATGATACTGCTGACCGTCGGCAGGATCCCGGCGGCAAGTTGCCGGCGCCGTTCTTCGATCGTGCGCTTCAACCCGGCTTCCGCCTGATCGATCTGGAGCATCAGCGATTGCCGCGCGGTCTTCATGTCGTCGTCGAGGCTCTTCACGGTGTCGTCCGTGAACCCCTGGCTGCGGACTACCTCTAGCTTCAGACGCTCCAGGTAAACGTCGATATGCCGCTCCAGCTTGCCGCGCGCCCATGTCGTGATGCGCTCGAGCTGCCGGCCAAAGAAGTCATCCCAGGCGAAGGGGATGCTCTGCAGGAGGGGCTCTGCGAGGCCGGCGTTGAGGTCATGCCGTTTGCCGGTGGATGGGCTGAGGAATTGGCCGTCGCGCGCAACGATCGCCCGCAACGTGGCCCAGTGCAGGGAGCCCCAACCTTCGACCTGCAAACCGATATGTTTCAGCGCCCGTTCGACAGCCTGTTCCAGACGCTCATCCAAATGTTCCTGACGATTCCGGAAATCCCCATCGGCATCGTGCTGGACTTCCTCCAAGTCGCGAGCCAACTGCTCCCGGGGACCTTCAATCTGGCTCTGAATCCGTTGGAGCTCTTCGGCGAGTCCTTCGCTTCGCTGGGAGAGGATGGCGCGGCGGGAGCGAAACTGCGCCTGGATCTCTTGCAGCAAGAGATCCAGCTTTGTCATCACCTCCTGATTTCGTTCTTCAATTCCTTGGTGCCGGGCGATCTCTTCGAGGTGCCGGCGCAGTTGAGGGACCTGCGTGTCGGGCGGGTCTTCGAGGCCGTAGTCCTTCTGGCCTCCGAGGGCGCCACAAAGGCGCAGATAGGCCTTGGTGGAGACTGTGAAGACACAGGTTTGGGAGAGGGATTCCTGGAGCCGTCTCAGCCCATCGGCGCCCTCTCCAGCCTGGCGGGCTAGCTCAGCAGCGATGTCCAGCAACTCGTCCCGGAAGTCCCGTTTCACTCTGTCATTCCGGGCCAGAATGGCGTCGCGGACCGTGGCATCCCCATCCAGCCCCAGCTCAGCGAGCGTCTCATCGTCGGTGTCGATTTCGTCGGCGTGCGTGCCGATCAGAGTGAGCGCGTGGACCTTGCCGTCCAGCAGCAGTTGGCGGAGGAGCTTTTGTTCCAGAAGCAGCGTGCGGACGTCTTTGGTCAGCCCGCGCTTGATGTTGAAGAGGGCCCAAAGATAGGGGGACTCACGCAGATAGCGGCGTGTGACCTCCTCGCGTGCTTCGTTCGGATCGTTGACGCCGGGCAGGTCCACCAGTTGAATGCCGCGCGGCAGGGTCTCGAACGGGCCTGTGATATCGACAATCTTCACCAGGGGCCAATAGCGGTGCTCGCCGCTGAGATACTCGCGCAGCTGCTCCTTGAGACCTTTCGCGTCCGGGCTGGTCAGGATGCGAGGCGGCGCCCCCGGCTGCATCAGTTCGACCAAGTCCCCGGGCAGCGGCAATGTGCGGACCTCGTGCGGGTGATCGAGCTTGGATTCGTCAACCTGATAAACGGCCTTGAGCTTTGCCTTGACCGATTTCCGAATCGCATCCCAATCTCCGGGGTCAGTGGGATCGTCCGCCTCAGACGCGAGGATCTCTTCAGAGATGCCGAGTTCGCGCTCCCACTCCTGTTGCGTCAGAAACCGGACCTCAGCGCGATACGAGGCGGTCGCCACCGAGCGAACCGTGGTCACCACCGAGGTGCAGGGCTTCATCGCGCTTACCGGCAGGATCTGGAACTGCAGGAGGGCGTTCAGAAGCGTCGACTTGCCGCTGCCAGTGGAACCGAGAAGCGCGACCGGAACGACGGGATCGGATTTCAGTTCTTCTTCCAGCGTGTCGAGTTGGCGGAGCAGCGACGTGACATGGTCGTCGCCCAGGTACCGGCCGAGGCGGTTCGACAGGTGTTCCCGGGTTTGACGAAGCGAGCTTCTAAGGTCTGCTGGCGACATTCAGGTCCTCCGTCTTGTTCTGGGTGAGATGCAGGATGATCTCGATCGGCCGGCTGCGATGCAGTAGATCCAGGATCAGCGCACATTTGTCCCGGTCTGACCGCTCGGATTCGTCGATCTGACCGAGAACATCCAGTTCCGCCAGCGCGATTTCGAGGGAATCCGGCTGGAACCACTCGGCCACCAAGCGGTCTTCCGCGACATTCATGGCTTGAAGCAGATCTTTCTCGGTCACCTTGAGGCCGCGCAGAAAATAGGCGCGGCTCTTAAGCGCGGCGCGTGGATACTCGGCAATGGCCCGGAGGAGAGTGCGGGCAGTGGCCCAGTCCGATACGTGATCGGAATCGGCGGACGGCCGGAAACCGGTCCGGACGTAGCCCACTTTAGGGAGGAAGTTCCCGGATGTGGCCTTTTTGAAGCGCTCACTGAGAGCTTTTAGGACCTCATCGATGGTGGTCCATGGCATCGATTTGCCCGGGTGGAACTCCTCGTACTGGCGGTTGGCGTCGCGGGTCACAAGGTCGCGCTTGCTTTGAACCCACTCCTCCGGGCTCCCAGAGACGATGGAGCCCAGCAGCTTCTTGCCTTCCTCCTCTTGGCGCTTCAGTTCTGCTTCAAAGAGCGGCTTCGCTTTGTGCGGCATCCAGCGCGACCCGTCAGCGAGCGGGAAGGAAAACTTCTCGCGGAGTTCCGACGTGCCTTTGCGTCGCGCGTCGAGCTGCTTGTTGGTCTTGTCGTCGAGGACCGAGATCTTGTACCGGACTTCGCGAGAGACGACACCGACTTCCCGGAAGCTCGGGATACCGAACCACTCCGCCTTGATCGGAAGCTCCAAAGGAGGGATGCGGCTGCCCTTGTCGATGGTGACCAGGTCCCCACGCTCAAAGAGTTGAACCAGGGGCTGTAGGATCGGATCTGACTTCGGGATCTTCAGCTCTTGCCGGATCTGCTCTTCTACCTGTTGAGCAGACTTTGGCGCCTCGGTTTGGGTGGCCTCAGGCTTGCGCCTGGCTGCCTCGGCTGCCGCCCGGCAAGCGGCTTCGTATTCGTCCCACATTTGGGCGGCTTCTTTGGTGCCTTGTGCCGGGACCAGCGCAGGGATTGTTGCGGTCTCGGTGGAGAGCGGAGCCGCCTGAAACGCGAGTGAACTGAACCAGGCCAGGAATTGGTCGACGATGAGCGGGTCGGCTTCCGAGACGGCGTGTGCTTCGTCTAGTGCCGGCGCAGACAGTCCAAAGTTGCCTGCGGACCCTGTCCAGAAGACGTGGACAGGTGCTTGGCGGCGCACAGCCATAACCCAGGAGCAGCGTTGCCCCCATTCGCGAACCGGCAGAATCCACACCTGAAACTGGGGTGGTTTGACTAAACTGGCGAGGGTGGCGAGATGCTCTTCTTTCGTGGGACAGGTTGCGTGAACCAGCAGCACAACACGAACCGCCGGCGGATTGGAGCCGGAGGTCAATGCACGCAGCCACCGAACTCCATGTTCGTCGAGGCCGGAGACAACCGCCGTGATGGAACTGCTGTCGGCAGCGATGGCGTCCCATGGCTTTTTGAAGTCCCCCGAAAGCGATCCGTCCAGCAGGACACCGGGGATGTCGAATCCGGGTTCTGGTCTAGACACTGCGGCCTCCTGTGTTCCAAGCCTGGCGGATCTGCTGCTGCACGAGCTTGTGGATTTCGTCGGCACTGACGCCAAAGACGGCCAATGCCGTCCATGCCTCGGCGACACTCTTCAGCAAACGATCTTCGTCGGGGTGATACCGGTGCGTTCCCTCCAACTCGGACCTGTCGATGAGGTGCTCAATGTCGTCCTCACCGACACGGAACGCTTTCAACGCAGCTGTTGCCTTGGAAATCCGGCGCGCCCGATCCTGCGCATTGACAAGCTCGGTTTGGGCCCCCGGATCCACAACGACACACGAAAGCGACTCGGTGATCACGCGGCCATCGTCGAGTCGCATGCTCAACGGATCTGCGGCCGGTAACGCCTTCACGAGCGCGCGAAGCCAACCGGATGGGACGAAGACTGTGGCCGGCCATCGCCCCTTCGCTGGTACTTGCTCCGAGGAGCCTGCCCAGGAGATCGTCAGGGCCCCATTCGCATAGCTCAGGCACACGGGCTCCGATGACTGTTTTCCTGTCTTTCGCAACCGGAGGAGGCTCTCCTGCAGTGGTGCCCGCTCGATGGTCAAAGTTGGCGGTTCGGTGTTCACGCGTCGACCTCCTTTGCAGCAAGCGGGTCCGAGGCCCGCGTCCAAAGCTCTTCGAAGTCGTAGTTGACACTGGTGACTCCGAAATCCGGCTCTCGCACGAAGGGACGCGAGAGGTAGCGCACACTCTGCTGATCGCCATCAACTTGGACCATAGCGAGGATGAACTGCTCAGGAGCATTGAGCCCGCGGAGAATCTCATTCCGCGTGACCGTGACCGTGTAGGCTCCGGCCGCCCGTCCTTTCACCTCAAGGAAACGAAGTCCTTTCTCCTCAGGAAGGCGAGATTCGATATCCCAGCCGCGGTTTAGGGGGCTGACGTCCACTGGCTCATTTCCGAGCAGGCGCTCGATATTCATGACCGCCGCCATCGCCGCCAGCTCCACCGCCTTCTTTGCGGCCGTATCGGCAGACTCGGTGGGAGTCGTATTGCTCACCTTTGCGAGCAAACCAGCAGGGATAACGAGAACTCCGCCGGTCACGACCGGAGGCTGCGGCGCCAGACGGCGCTCTTCGGCCAGTTCCTTGCGGCGGCGTTCGAGGCGAGCTTCCAACTCGTCGGCGCGTTGGCGCGCCTTCTGCCAGTTCATTCTTGGGGTGCGGCCCGCCGCTTCCTGCTGGCGGAGTTCTTCAGCTCGGAAGTCCCAGTGGCTGATTTCCTTTGTCAGCCGGTCCTGAACGGCATTGAGCGTCCGATCAACCAGGTCTTCCTTGCGCTGCCGAACACGATTGAAGTGGCGCGGAACCAGATGAGTGACGGCGTATTCCAGGATTTTGGATTCGAAGTCCGTGCGCAGCCAATCCGCCTCCAGTACCGATGCGACCGCCGGGAGTTCGTCATTCTTCAGTGGCCGGTAGTCGAGGTAGGGAGCACGTCCGGCATCCCTCACATCTCCCGATTCGCTGATCTCGACGAAGTGCATCTCGCGTGAAACGGTCCGGCGGCTTCCATCGGGGAGCGTTGCTCCGTCGAGGATGGAATGCTCCAGATAGAACAGCATGCGAGGCGACTGGCCTGTGTCATTTGAATCGACGAGCACCGTTCCGCGCTTGAGCAGATCCCGGTGCCTTTCGCGGGTCAGGTCAGAGACCGCTTCGAGAAGGGGATGGCCCGGGCAGACGAATTCGGCAAGCGGCTTTCCCGGAACGCTCACCAGTTCCTTGTCGAATGTGATGCGCTCGTAGCGAGCGAGCAGCGCAGCGCCTGTTCCAATCTGGCGATCTCGGGCGCGCAGAGCAGGAGGAACGTGCGTCACTTCCCAACGTCGAGGCTCGCGCTCGTAAATGTTCCCATTCAGCCGCCGGAACGCGTCCAGGAAGAAGGAACTGATGTAGTGCGGCTGCAATCGAGAGGCTTGGGCTCGCTCCATTTCCTCTCGAATCTCGCGGACGCGGGACATTGGCAGGGAGTCCGTCGCGAGGGCCCGTTGCTCAAGCAGATCACGTAAATGGTGACGGTCCAGTGCCTCATCCACAACTCGATCGAGCCGGGCGCGGATCTCTGGCTGATCGCCGTATCGGATGGCCTCGACCAGGAGATCGCGTAGGGGACGATTGTCGAAGGTGAGTTGGCCGAGGATGTCAAACACTTGCCCGCCCAGTGCGGAGCGCTCTTGTTCCAACTTCTCAAAGAGTCGCCGAAAGACATCGCCCTCACGCGTTTCGCCGGCAACCAGGTTCCAGAGATGGCAGACTTCGGTTTGTCCGATGCGGTGAATGCGGCCGAAGCGCTGCTCCAGTCGGTTCGGGTTCCACGGGAGGTCGTAGTTGACCATCAGATGCGCCCGGATCAGGTTGATGCCTTCACCCGCGGCATCAGTCGCCACAAGGATCTCGACATCCTTTTCCTGGCTGAACGATTCCTGTGCCTTGCGGCGCTCCTCGCGGCCCATACCGCCGTGAATCGTGACCACAGCCTCCTGGCGCCCCAAGAGGCGGCGGATCTTTTCCGCCAGGTAGTTCAAAGTGTCGCGATGTTCGGTGAAGATGATGAGCTTGCGGCGGTGGCCATGGGAATCGAACATCTCTTGCCCCTCGGTGAGCAGGTGCGAGAGTTCTTCCCACTTCTTGTCCGCACCACTTCGACGCACTTCGTTGGCAAGCGCCTCGAGGTCAGCAAGTATCGCAATCTCCGCCTGGAGTTCCGCGATGGTCCGGGCGGCCGAGGCCTGGTCCACCACTTGCTCTTCAGTTCCGGCGATCTCCTTCTCTGTTGCGTCTTCCAATTCGTCGATGTCATCCCGGTCGAACTCAGGCAGGTCAGTGGCGGAAAGTTCGGAATCCACTCCGCGCTGGTTCAGTTGTTCTTCACGGAGACGCCGCTCGAGACGCTCGCGTCGACGGCGAAGGGACTGGTAGATCGCTTCTGGTGAAGAAGCCAGGCGGCGCTGCAGGATTGTCAAGGCAAAGCCCACCGTACCTTTGCGGCCCTCATTTAGTAGAGCTTCGGCTCGGTTGAACTCCTGCCGCACATAGTCCGTGACGGCACGGTAGAGGCGGGCTTCCCCTTCAGAAAGCTGGTAATTGACGGTGGCGGCCCGGCGCTCTGGAAAGAGCGGTTTGCCTTCAAAGGTCACCAGCCGCTCTTTCACGAGGCGCCGCATCAAGTCGGATGTATCCACTACATGCACGCCGTCTCGGAATCGCCCTTCGAATCGGTCGCCGTCCAGGAGCGCAAGGAAGAGCTGGAAATCCTCCTCTTTGCCGTTGTGCGGCGTAGCGGTCATCAATAGGAAATGCCGCGTTAGTCCGCTCAACTGGCGGCCGAGGTGATACCGCTTGGTGTACTTGATCTCGCCGCCAAAAAAGGTGGCGGACATTTTGTGGGCCTCATCGACCACGATCAGATCCCAGTCAGTTCGAGCGAGCTTGGCCTGAACGTCTTCATCACGACTCAGCTTGTCGAGACGGCAGATCGCCATCGGGTTTTCTTCGAACCAGTTCCCAGAGCGCGCCGACTCCCACTTGTCGCGTGTCATGATCTCGAACGGCAGATGGAACTTGCTATCGAGCTCGTCTTGCCACTGCTCAGCAAGGATCCCCGGGCAGACGATCAAGCACCGGCGACAATCACCGCGAGCGACCAGTTCCTTGATGAATAGGCCGGCCATGATAGTCTTGCCGGCACCCGGATCGTCGGCCAGCAGGTACCGAAGGGGCTGCCGTGTCAGCAACTCGCCATAGACGGCGGTGATCTGGTGCGGCAAGGGATCGATCAACGAGGTATGAACGGCCAGAAGAGGATCGAAGAGATGTGCGAGGCGAATCCGCTGAGCCTCGGAGACCAGGCGGAAGACCTCACCGTCTCCGTCGAAGCTCCAGGGTAGGCCGGCTGAAACGATCTCCAGTGAAGACTCTCGGTCGCGATACAGGAGTTCGCTGTGGAGTCGTCCCGTTCGATCCTTGAAGGTCAGTTCGATGACATTCGATCCGAACCACCGGACGTCTACTACAGTCGCGGCTGAGTCCGGTAGAATTCCACGGACCGATGTTCCCTTGGTCAACTCTTCGAGCCGAGCCATATCAGTGCGAGCCTCCCTCGACAACCGTTTCTGCTGATTCGTTCAGGCCGAGAAAGGCACGTGGGATGCCAGAGGGCGAACACCCGCAACTGCTTGAAAGGATTGGACGCGCGTTCCCGCAGCCGACTGCGTCAATCAACTTTGGTTGTCGTCTCGACAAGTGGAGTTTAGTCGGCGGCATTGATTTGCTTGCTCAGTGCTTGCGGCGTGATGCCGAGTAGTTTGGCGGCCATGTTCTGCTTGCCGCCGGCGATCTCCATCGCTCGGGTGATCAAGCGACGCCTCATGTCGCCGAGATACTCGGGCATTGAAAAGCCCTCGGCAGGCTCCGGCAACGACTGACTAGATCTTCCGAATGCGGAATCACCTCCGACCATCTCCAATTGGGCAATGCCAATTTCCGGTCCGGCCGTCAGGATAGCCGCACCTTCGATGGTGTTCTCCAGATCGCGGATGTTCCCGGTCCAAGGACGGGCCATCAGCCAGGCAAGCGCCTCCCGTGAGAATCTCTTCGGGTGGCGAACACTCGCATTCACGCGTTCGAGTATGTAAAGGGCGATCTTCTGGATGTCGCTGCGGCGCTCACGTAGTGCGGGCAATTGACATATCCCGACCTTGAGGCGATAGAAGAGGTCCTCGCGGAGTCGGCCGGTTCGAATGGCCTTCTCGATGTCGACGTTCGTTGCGGCGATGACGCGCACGTCAACTTTGTGCCCCTTGGCTTCACCCACCGGCTCGACAACGCCGTCCTGGAGAACGCGTAGGAACTTCGGCTGAATCTCAATCGGCAACTCTCCGAGTTCGTCAAGGAAGAGCGTGCCGCCGTGCGCGGCATCGAACTTGCCTTTGCGGTCTTCGTGAGCGCCTGTGAAGGAGCCCTTCTTATGTCCAAAGAGAGTGCTCTCGACGAGTTCCTTTGGAATGGCGGCGCAGTTCAGTGGAACAAAACGGTCAGCCGGGCGACCACTTAGGTGATGGATGAACCGCGCGAGCAGTTCCTTGCCTGTTCCGGTTTCACCAAGGATGAGTACGGGATAGCGGGTTGGAGCCAAAAGGCTGGCCTTCTGGAGGATCTTGAGAAACTCCGGGTGGTCACCAATGATCCCGATCGTCTGGGCAGCCTTCCCAAAATCGGGCTGCATCGGCTCATCCGCCGACACACTTTCCTGCTGGGAGAGGCAGAACATACCCCCAGACGGGATAGAGGCAGCCGTGTCAGGGCCTGCGAGCATAGCGCGGCGCACGGATGCACTGGCAATTGGAAATTGTTGCGGCACGACGCTGACTTCAGATACAAGTGGCTTGTCCTTGGTCACGTACCTTGGCGGACGCGTGTTCAGGATCCTGGCTTCCAACTCCCCGGAGGCGACAAGTGCGAGCCAAGTGACGTGCATCTGGGGTGTTCCAGAAGCAATCGAAACGAAATACTCTTCTTTGTTCTTGCGTGCTGCTTCCTTGCGAATCCACGCCTGCAAGGACTTTCTAATCGCCTCATAGTCGGTAGGGTCGATGAGCGGAAAGTCCTCAACCTCAACATCGGTTTTCGGGCTGGCTATGCCGAGGGCCTCCTTCGTGGCACTAGAGTGGCTCGCGGTTCCTGGTGTCGAGAAGAGCACGACCCGGTCAAAATGCATCTCGCGTGCAATCGTAACGATGGGCCCAGGCTGCTCTTCCTCGCCAACCAGACCTTTCGAAAAGGGATCGTGGAAACCCGTGAATGTCAGAAGAACCTTCGGCATATCAATCTCCGCTGAGTGACGCCGCGAGCTCTTGAGATGTGAACTCGGCCACTCGGATCACCGAAACTATCACCGCGGAGGCATCGGTAAGTGTCACCCGTGCCACCGTATCGTGGGCGCCCATGTTGCCACAGAACTGAAGCAACCGCAGATAAGCGAGGATCCAGTTCTGTTTGGCTTTTAAGAACGGCTGTAGATCAAAGAGCATTGGCCCGAGGGAGTCTGGGCATATCTGGTTCGGCAGGTATCGGGAGAACAGCATTTTGCAGCAGGTCTCCGCGAAAACGCGGCCGCGGGTGGCAATGCTGTCAGCATGGGCATCGGCAGCCGCGGCAAGTTGCCAGATTTCTGTGAGACCTTCTCGAACCCTTTCGTTCGAGAACAGCGGGATCTTCTGCTTCAGCTCAGCCGAGGCTGCCGCCAGAAGAGCGCTCACCGATGACTCTCTCGGAACATTGAAGAAATCGCCGATGATGCGATTGAGGACCGCGATCTTCTCAAAATCGTAAGCAAAGACGCGCACAACCCTCAGTTCAGGCTCCGAAAGCGACCATGCGCGAATCAGCTTCAGCGTCTCGATCGTGACATCTTTGATGTCCAGACCCTGAAATCCTGTACCCAGCAATGGCAGCGCTACTGAACGAGCCCCATGCCGCGTAATATCCCTGATGTGCGTTCGCAAAACGGAGAGCAGTGGGGTCAAGTCGAACTCTGGCGAGGACTCGAACGGCGAGATCTCCAAGACCCAGAGACTCGAAAACGCATCGCAGGCCGGTGCTGGAAACCGATGTAGGTTCGGGTGAACTGACTCGACACCGGCCGGAAGTCCAGTTCCGAAAGATATGTCGAAGCGACGGTGGATGGCTCCAAGGATTGAGCTCGGAATCGGTAGAAAGTCGCCTTGAAACGCCGAGACGATGAGCGCGTCGGAGTGCTTTGCGAGGATGTCACCGGCGTAGCACTCGACCCGCAAGGGCGGCGCGCCCCCGCGCGGAATCTCGGAATGGCTGAAGAGGTATGCACCCCTTCGTTCGATATCAGCCCTCACGGTGACCTGCCCGAAGGACCAAGCATATCAACCAGAGTTGATTGGAATCAACTAGAGTTGGCTAGCGGTACTTCGCAAGGCATTGATTCCACTGCGTGTGGTTGTTGGGCAGGAACTTGCATTCGCTGGGTGTATGCAAAGCTACGAAATCCACGAGAGGCTCGGCGAGCTTCACATAGGCCCGCCAGTCGCCTTCCGGAATCTGAGCATCATCGCTCTCTCATGTCCTGATGCCGCCGTCTGCCCGCCGTACATCCTGCTTGACGAAGCAATTGATCAGGGAGCTTTGCTGATCAGAGAGGTCTCAGCGGATGGGTCAGTCCCGGATCTGCAAGTGATCAACTCCGCTGATCGGCCGGTCCTCATCATAGACGGCGAGGAACTGGTCGGAGCGAAACAAAACCGCGTTCTGAATCTGACCGTGCTCGTCCCAGCGCGTTCAACAATCCGAATCCCAGTTTCTTGCGTTGAGGCAGGCAGGTGGGCCTATGAGTCGCCATCGTTCCGATCCGCGCCTCATGCCCAATACGCGAGAGGGAGGGCAACTCGCGCCGCACACGTCACGGAATCCATGCGGTCGTCGGGAGAGCGCAGGTCGAATCAAGTCGATGTTTGGGCGGACCTGGAGGAGAAGGCTAGTCGGCTCGGAACGCATTCTGCGACCGGCGCCATGATGGCCATGTACCTGGACCACGCGCCTCAGATCGAAGAGTACGCCCAGGCCTTTCATGCCGGCGCCCAGCAGTGCGGAGCCGTATTCGCCATCAATGGTGAGGTCCGAGGAATCGACCTTTTCGACCACTCCTACACTCTTCGGGCAGCGCTTCCAAAGCTGGTTCGTGGCTACGCTCTCGATGCAATCGATGAACCGCAGCCCGGAGTTGCCGAGGCTTCAGCCGATGCGGCCGCGGAGTTTTTGAAGAGCGTCGGCGCTGCGGATGCGATGAAGGTGGCAGCACTTGGAATCGGGGCAGACATTCGAATCGAGTCTGACGAGGTTGATGGGGGAGCACTGAACGTCGATGGGGATTTGGTTCATCTCTTCGCCTTCCGTCGCACCCGGCGTGGCAAGGAAACAGCATCTCGTCTCTCTGCCCGTATGTCCCGACCATCGCGGCGACGTCAGCGACCGACCTCGAGCTGAGTAATTCGTTGGCAAAGGCCAAGAATAACAACCCAACCATCCGGAGAACTTATGAGAATCCTGCATACCGCAGACCTACACCTGGGCCGTTCGCTTCACGGGCAGTCGTTGCTGGAAGATCAGGCCCACGTCTTGGATCAATTGGTGTCCATGGCGCGTGAGGAACGCCCTGACATCCTCCTCGTCGCAGGTGACATCTATGATCGGGCCGTTCCGCCCGCAGACGCAGTAACGCTTCTGGACGATGTGATCGCTAGGCTCACACTGGACTGCAAGCTTCCCGTGATCCTGGTGCCCGGCAACCACGACAGCCCGGAGCGGCTGACCTTTGGTGCCCGACTCTTGAAGGCTGGCAACCTTCATCTTTTCAAGCAGTTCGGGCCGACCAACATCGTGACCCTCGCCGACCAGCACGGTCCAGTGGACATCTATAGCGTTCCGTTCGCCGAGCCACCAGTTGCCCGGCAGGAGCTGGATTGCCCGGCGGTTGTGGATCACAACACGGCCATCCAAGAGGTTGTCCGCCGTATTCGGGAAACCAGCGTCGCGGGCCGGAGGAGCGTTCTGCTCGCCCACGGGTTCGTCGCGGGCGGGGAGGCCACCGAATCGGAGCGGCCCCTGGTTATCGGTGGCGCTGGAGCTGTTGAGCCCGCTGGGCTGGCCGGATTCAGCTATGTCGCGCTCGGGCACCTGCACCGGCCCCAAACTGCAGGCCAGGAGAATATCCACTATGCCGGGTCCATCCTGGGATACAGTTTTGCCGAGGCCGGCCAGGTCAAGTCGGTGAACCTGGTGGAAATCGGTGCATGGGGGGATTGTAAGGTCGAGCGGCTTCCGTTGCGGCCCCGCCATGCGGTCCGCTGTGCAACCGGGCTGTTCGAGGACCTGAAGAAGGGCACGGCCGCCGGCAACGCGATCGACGACTACCTCATGATTACGCTCCAGGACCGTGGCCCCGTGCTCGATGCCATGGGGCAACTCCGGCAGATCTATCCCAATCTGCTTCACGTCCAGCGGGCGGAACCCGTCATCTCCGGTGAAGCCGCAACGGTGCGGATTGACCACCGTCGCATCTCCACCGAACAGTTGTTCTCGTCTTTCTTCCGCCAGGTCACGGGACAGGATCTGACCGAGGCCGAGGCCGCGGCGTTCGCGGAAGTTTGCCAGCAGTCCCAGATTGAAATGAGGGAGGCAGCCTAATGAAAGCCGTACGTTTAGCCGTCAAGGGATTTGGACCATATGTTGAAGAGCAGGAGGTGGACTTCCTCCAGCTCAAGGACGCACCGCTGTACCTGATCACCGGGCCGACCGGATCCGGGAAAACCACCCTGCTGGATGCCATTTGCTTCAGCCTCTACGGCGACACCTCCGGCGGCGGGCGCGATGGGCGCCAGATGCGGAGTGATTTTCTCCAGCCCACCCAGGTCACCGAGATCACCTTCGACCTCGACATCGGGCCGGAGTCGTACCGGGTCCGGCGTACTCCGGCCCAAGTGCGGCCGCGGCGGCGTGGAACCGGGACCACCGAAGAACCTCCGACGGCAACGCTCTGGCGGCGGACCGGAGTCACGGATCTGAACAGCGACGGCGAGGTTCTCGCCTCCCAACCGACCACTGTGACCGAAAAGGTGACGGAATTGCTGGGCTTCGAGTGCGGGCAGTTCCGCCAGGTGGTCCTACTGCCTCAGGGCGAGTTCCGGAAGTTCCTGTCCGCCACTTCGCGTGAGCGCGAGCAGATTCTCGAGGTCTTGTTTCAAACCGAGACCTTCCGCCACATCGAGGAAGATCTGAAGGCTAAGGCCAAGGCGATCGAAGAGGAGATTCAGACCTCTCGCCAGCGGGTTGGCACCTTCCTGGAAGCCGCACAGGTCGAGTCAGAGGATGAACTGCGCCAGCGGCGCGACACTGCGCACCAGCGTCTGCAGGAGGTCGAAGGTGAGTTGGCCGTTGCCCGACAAGCGGAGACCGACGCGCAGCAGACCCTGGAGGTCGCCCGCAGCACCGCCGAAAAGTTGGCTGAAGTGGGGGCCGCCGAATTTGCCCTCTCGAAGGTTCAGGGTCGGCACTCCGCCGTGGCGGCGACGAAGGCCAAGGCGGCCGCTGCGCGGAGGGCGGAACAGCTTGTCGATCTAGAACGTTCGGTGCAGACCCGCATCGGAGAGCATTCTGCAGCGGAGGCAAAAAGCACCACCTGCCAGCGCGAACGCCTCGAAGCGGAACAGGCACAGTCGACAGCCCGCGACCAGCTCACTGCGGAAGAAGGGCGCCAGGAAGAGCGCACCGAAGCCGGGCGCGAGGTGCAACGCCTTTCGGAGCTGCGGGAACGCGTGGAGAAGATCGTCCTCGCAGGCACCGAGCTTGAACAGGCCGAGAATCAGCACCAACAGGAAGCAGCCGAGTGCAGCCGTCTTGAATCCGAGGTGCAGCGCCTCACTGAGGAGGTCGCCTCGCGCGAAGAGCGGATCACGGCACTGAGGACCTCGGGGCAACGGGCAGAGTTCTTGTCGCTCCAGGAGCAGAAGCTGGACGGTGCACTCCAGAGCCGGCGCCGCCTGGATCAGGTGAACGCCGAGTTGGGCGGCGCCAATCGCCGCTTGGAGAAAGCTGAAGCAGCGTTCCACCAGCAGAACGACACCGTGCGTGAAGCCCGGCAGCGCCTGGAGCAGCTGCAGGGTGAATGGATTGCGGGCCAGGCTGCGATTCTCGCCTCCACACTCACTTCGGGGTGTCCCTGCCCCGTATGTGGTTCGACGGAGCACCCGGCACCCGCGAGTTCGGAGGGAGCGCTTCCCGCTGAGCAGGATTTGAAACAGCTCCAGGTAAGGCTGCGTGACCTGGAGGCGCAGACCGAGCAGCACAGGAAGCTGGCGGACCAGGCCGGGAACGACGTCACCCGGCTGACGACGGAGGCTGCAGGCCTCACCGCGCAACTGGGCGAAGCCGCTGTGGCGGCGGTGCACGAGCTTGAGGCACAACTGGCACAGACCCGCCAGCAACTTGGCGACGCCCGTAGCGCCGGCGAACAGGCGAACACCCTCGCGGCAGCGCAGACTCGCGATCGTGGCACCTTGGCCGACTTGTCAACGCAGATGAGCGCAGCAAGGTTGCGCCTGCAGGGCTCATCGAACCGTCAGGCTGCGGCTCTCCAGGCACTGGCAGAACGTCAGGATGGAGTGTCCGAAGCGTTGCGGACGGTGGAGTTGCTCGATGCCGCGATCGGCACCGCCGCTGCACGGCTCCAGGAACTAACCTCGGCATACGAGACTGCACGAACCGCCATAGAGGAATCCGGCCGCGAAGCCGCTCGCTGTATTGCTGCCCACGAGGCGGCCGGCAGTGCCACCGCCATAGCAGCGGACCGGGTGCGGGAGGTTCAGGCTCAGTTCATGACTCGGCTTGCCGAACTTGGATTCAGTAGTTCTGCTGAATTTGACGCGGCGAAGAAGACCATCCCTCAGGTAGCGCAGATGGAAAGTGACGTACGTCAGTTCGAAGCGGACTTGGCCGCTGTGCAGTCCCGGATGGAGCTCGCCAGCCAGAATGCCGCCGGACTTCAACCGCCCGACATCGAAGCCTTCGAGCGGGGACTGCAGGCGGCCAAGGAGAACGTTGCTGCGCTTGTGACGGACCAGCACCAGTGTTCCGAAATCGTCAAAGCCGCCGATCGGTTTCTGAACCAGCTCAAAGAGACACGCGAGAAGCTGCAGACCCTGGAGACCGCGCATAGCGTGTACGGGAAGATCGCCGACGTTGCCTGCGGCGACAATCAAATGCGGATCACGTTCCAGCGGTTTGTCCAGGGGACGCTATTCGAGGATGTACTCCAGGCGGCCTCTCTGCGGCTGCGGAAGATGAGCAAGGGGCGCTTTGAACTTCAACGCGCGCTCCGCGCAGCCGATGGCCGCCAGTCCGGCGGGTTGGACATCGTCGTTCTCGATAGTCACACCGGGACGACGCGGCCCGTGTCTTCACTATCTGGGGGCGAGGGCTTCATGGCCTCGCTGTCGCTTGCCCTGGGGCTCGCCGATGTCGTCCAAAGCCACGCCGGTGGCGTTCGCCTGGATTCGCTGTTCATCGATGAAGGCTTCGGTTCGCTGGATGCGGAGGCATTAGATCAGGCGCTCCAGGTTCTGACGGAGTTGCGGCAAGGAGGCCGTTCCATCGGCATCATCTCCCACGTTGCGGAGCTGAAGGAGCGGATCAGCACGCGGATCGAAGTGGTGCCGCAGGTTAGGGGCAGCGTCGCTCGCATTGTGGGTGGGATCCCTGCTGCGGCCGTGAACTGATCAGATCGAGAGGCGGGCCTGGCGCGCAGCCGCTGGCCCACCGGCAGCCCTAAGGAGAAAGGAATGAAACACGAGTACAATCCCAAGAATTTCCTGCGGCTCGCCTCGCCGGACTTGCTGCAGACGTACTTCAAGCAGCGCGGCTTGCTTGAGTCCTACAACTGGGAAAGCAGTGATGCCGAATCCCTGTTCGCAGTGCTGTCTGAGATTCCGCCTGATGTCCGGCAGGCGGTTTCAGTGGACTTCCAGAACGTTTTTGTTCTGGCGTGTAAGAAGGGCATTGCTACTCTCATCGACGCAGGGAGAGCGCAAGGAGTCGATCTGGCTGCAGTGGAGAAAGGGCGGGCCTCTATTGACAAGGTATTTCGGGTTTTGATCGATCACCCCGCCGTGTTTCAACTGGCTTGCAGCTTCGTCTGGGCCGATGGGCTCCAACGTTACTGGTACCGCCGCCGCGATTTCCCGCCGCCGCTTTCCGGTCTGAAAGAACCCTCAATCGCAGCGCTTCAAAGTGCTTTGTCGGCGTACTATTCGACCAACGAGGGCCGGGGCGAGTTTTGTCAGGTCGAGGTTCACGAACGGAACGGTGTCGACTACGTGATGGTCTATCTCGCGGACTATCCTTCCGCAATCGTCTGTTTCGAGGGCTCGAATCAACTGAAGCGCAGCTTCCAGCGGCGGGCCTTTGATGTTGTGTTCAAACTGGACCGCGCGTCGGGTGGACTAGAACTTTACGCCGAGGGAACCCGACAGTTACGGGAGGATCTCGCCGGGATTCTCGTGCGGAGCATCCACGGGGAAACCGCGGCGCTCGGCGACGACGCACACGCAGTGTTTGACCTCGATCGCCTGAAGGATCCTGAGTTCCGATTCAAAATCGACCCTTCGGACGGGATCAAGTCGATGAAGCTGCGCTCCATGCGGTTGGGGGCCGCCGGCATTGATGGTGGGCGCATCACCTTCACAGCTCCGCCGCGCTCCAGGGAATACCGCCTGCATCGATTCATCGACCGCGGATTGAACAACACCAACTACCCGTTGGCCACGTTGAATGTGGAACATGTGACAATCCAGGCCGAGATGCTGAAGGGGAACCCGAGGCCCATGACCGTTACGTTCAACCTCAGCTCCAGCAATTCCTGCAACCTCAAGGACACGCCCGAACACAATGGTATCCGGGAGTGCCTGAAACGATCCGAGATCCTACGTGGATAACGCACTTCAGCAGATTCTGATACGGGCTGAGTTGGAAGGTCATGCGATCGGGTTCGACGAAGCCCAGCAGTGGTCGGCCGTCGACGGCGGCGCACTCGTCAATTTGGGAATCCTTCGACCAGCAGATGACGCAGAGTACTTGACCTGCGATGCGTGCGACGATCCCCACGATGCAGAGGTCATTCGGGACTGCGGCCATGATCCGCGAATTTACTGCCCAGATGTTGGGCTCTATCGGATTGGCGCTGACCGGCTCCGGCAATGGGAAGTGGACTTTGTGAGACTCGCGCAGCTGCTATCCGGTACGCTGGGACTGCACGGCGTTGTGCAGGAAGTGACTCCGGGACGGGTCTGGCTTCTCGGGCGGCGACAAGTGACCAATCGAACCGCTGAGTTCTTCCTGGCCCACGGCCTTTCCCGGACCGACTCTCTCGATGTACTCCGAACTGCGGTGCGGCTACAAAGCTCTCCGGCTCCCATCGTCTTTGTTCCTGATCGTTTGCCTGAGCATGCCGAGTGGCGCGAAAACGGGCGCTTGCTACTTCGTCTCAGTGAGTGGGCCCAGCTTGAGAATGGCAACTTTGCACTGCATTTACAGGGATTTGAAGATCTTCACCGCCAACTAGCAGACGATCTGGAAAGGCCCCTGCAAGCTACGCCTGTAGCGGAACGCGACGCGCTGATAAAGCACTTCTGCCGAGATCACAACAACTGCACGGTCACTCAGATCTGCTTCTGGGCGAACGTCGATCGAGGTGATCTCAGCCGTTGGAAGAACGGCAGTCATTTGATCCCGGACGGAGGCGAACGCGCACTTCGGATCGAGCGGCTGCTGCAGCGTGGCTATAAGACCCGCACGGAATGAGCCCCAAATTTCCACCAAAACCCCCAATATTGATCCCCAATAGGCCACTCGCCCGATCATGGACGCGTGGAACCGAATCGAACAAACGCGGAGAGCCGAGAAACAGGCGAGCCGACGATTCAAACCTTGCTGGACGAGCGGGACGTGGCGCGGTGGATTCGCGTCTCCGTGGCCACGCTCCGCTACTGGCGCGGAGAAGGAAAGGGCCCCCGCTACCGCAAGGTCGGCCAACTGGTCCGCTATGCCCCTTCCGATGTCCAGGACTGGCTGAACACCCGCCCTGCC
>JARKOC010000497.1 GCA_029975915.1 Bryobacteraceae bacterium | reverse complement strand
AACGGGAAGGCCCCAGCCACCTGAGCGCGGAGTTCCGGCGTTGGATAAACACGAACCCGCTCGCCGCGAGTTTCGGCAATCACACCTTCAGACGGGCGGCCTTTGCCGTCGCATTGGATGTTGCCGTGATCGGCCGTCAGCCAGACCTCATAGCCGTAATCCAGCAGTTGGCCGACCATCGCGGAAAGAAATCCTGCATGGCACCACTGCTTGATCTGGTTGTGCATCCCGGCCGAGCCGAGTTGCATGCCGTGCATGATCTTGTCCACCTTGTCCACGACCAACCCCACCATCTTGGTCTTTCCAGGGTGGATTGCGGAGTCGAGGACGCCCGCAGCATCGCCGTCGCCAAGACCTCGCTGGTAAGCGACATCCAGCCGGGACAGACCATGGCCTTCCCAGAACTGTTTCCAGAGTTTCTCTTCGCTGTTGGTCGAGTTGATGGATGACGGGAAATAGAGCGGCGGCTTGCCCGAGAAGATCGATTGCCGCGATACCGAGGTCAGCGTCGGAATCCAGGCGAAGGTCGCGGATTCGCGCATGACCAGATTGGCGTCCTGCTTTTGCAGAAGCTGGCGAATGGTCACCCACTGATCCAAGGCCAGGCCGTCAACCACAATCAACGCCGCACGGCTGCTACCCGAATCCTCGATATCCCGAGCCAGGCGGCGCGGCACATGGTGAAGCATAGCAGGATTGGTCGGCGGCGAGTTGATCAGACTGGAGTAGTGGTCCGCCAGCCAAGCGGCAAAGGTCGTGTTCAGTGCATCGCCGATTTCCCTGAGCCGGGTCTGATACTCGGTGCTGTTGCCGCAATGAACCAGCGAAGAGAGTTCGGCCCATTTCAACGCAAAGGCGGTCCAGTCCGAGTAACGCGCTTCCGCAGTGGGCAGTTCCTTCTCGACAAGGCCAAACAAGCGAGAGATCCGCAGCTCGTCATCGTCCACGCCGGAGGTGGCGATGCCGCTTCGGACCCAGGACCCGGCATCCACTTCAATGCCTTTGGCCTCGACAGGGCTGAGTTTCCCCTCCAGGAACAGGTTGTCGATGTAGACCTTGATGTCCTGTTGGTCGAACGGCAGGCGATCAGGGCCGGGATACTTGAGGCCGTATGGATGCTCACCCTCCCTGGTTCGCACCGCAAGGGCATCGCTTTGCGATGTCCAAATCGGCTGTCCTGCCGATTTGTCCGGCGAATCCTCCCGTACCTGATGAGCGCTGCCGAGCCTGGAAAGAAATAGCGGCCAGCGTTCCTGCAAAAAGGCGAAGAACGCCTCATCGTCCGGAACGATTTCAGAGAGCGGCCAAGCCTTGAATCCATCATGCCCTTTGAGAACCTGGATAAGCCGCTCGGCCAGCATCAGCGGGAGTTGGAGTTTGCCGTAGTGCAGGCGCAGCTTGGCGCGAAGCAGCTCCACCTCGCCCCCACTCAGTACGGCCGCAATGCCGAACACATGACGGAGAATGAAATCCTGGGTTGCGTTGTCGCCCATGCGATCCGGCGGCGACTTGCGCTGGGCATCGAATAGCGCGTCCAGCAT
>JARKOC010000494.1 GCA_029975915.1 Bryobacteraceae bacterium | reverse complement strand
CGTCAGCCGGGGCGCGGGCGGGGCGCTGGCCACCAACGGCCAGTACCGGATCGAGCTGCCCGCCCTGACCGGGATCAATGTCGTGGAGACGACCGGCGCGGGCGACGGCTTCATGGGGGCCATGATCACCCGCCTGCTGCCGCTCTACGAGCAGCTTGGCTCGCTGAAGGCCATCCCGGAAGCGACCGTGCACGAGGCGCTGTCGTTCGCCAACGCGGTCGGCGCGCTGACCTGCACCAAAGCCGGGGCGATCCCCGCCCTGCCCACCCTGGCCGAGGTAGCGGCATTCATGGCCACGCGTACAATGGGGACGCAGAAAAACCGGAGGTTGTAACCCCGGTGAATAAGACCTGATCCCGGCTGAAAAGGAGTAACAGATATGTCTCTTTTTGGCGGACCGCCAAACGTGGCAAAGTTGAAGGCCAAACGCGATCTCAAGGGACTGTTCAAAGCGCTGGAATATCAGAAGAACGCCAAAATCCGAAAGGCGGCCGTCGAAGCCCTCATGGAGTTGGGCGATCCCCAGGCCATCGAGCCCTTGAGCGCCGTCATGCAGAGCGACCCGGAAATCGAGATACGGTGGCTGGCGGCCAAGGCCCTCGGCCGGATTGGCGATTCGCGCGCGGTGGAACCGCTGATCGCCGCCCTCAAGAATGATAGGGTGGGCTACGCGGAATATGCCGCCGAAGCCCTCGAAAAGATTGTTGACGAACGCGCCATCGAGCCACTGCTCGCGGCCCTCAAAGACGGCCGGCTCTCGGCAATTAAGCCCCTGAGAAAAATCGGCGGGCTGAACGCCGCACTGGAGCCGCTCATCACCCTGCTCAAGAATGGCGACCGGAAAGTGCGCGAAATCGCGGCCAAGACGCTGGGCGAGATCGGCGACCCGCAGGCAATCGGCCCGCTGATTGAAGCCCTGAAACCGGACCCCTCCACCGACGGTTTCTCCCTGCTCGATGAAGACAAAGACCGGCAGGAGAAAGCGGCGGCAGCGCTGGGCAAACTCAAGGCCAATGAGGCGGTGGAGCCATTGATTGATCTGTTCCGCAGCCGCCGCACTGCGTTCGAGGTGCGCCAGGCGGTAGCGGATGCGCTGGGAGAAATTGGCGACTCGCGCGCCGTGGAACCTCTCCTGAGCGTCTTCGATCTGGGCGATCTGGCAGGGACGCAGTCTCGCCAGGCTTACATGGAGACCATGGGGTTGGGATCAGTGATGAACAGCCTGGTCGAGCAAGATTCACAGTTCTACAGGATAGTGGTCAACGCCCTGGGCAACATCGGTGATGCGCGGGCAGTGGCGCCGCTGACCCTCATTCGTTCCGCTACCAGCGATTCTAGATTGCGCGGCACCATTGACGTGGCGCTGGAGAAGTTGAAGAACGCGGCGGCGCAATGATCGCGCCCACCCTCACCCCCGCATCGCTGGCGGCGATGATCGATCACACCTTCCTCAAGCCGTTCGGGACGCCGGCCGACATCGAGAAGCTGTGCGCCGAGGCGCGCCAGTACGGCTTCGCGATGGTGGCGATCAACCCGGCCGAGGTCGAGACCTGCGTCCGGCTGCGGGCCGGGACGCCCGTCCGTGTCGGCGCGGCGATCGGCTTCCCGCTCGGCCAGAACACGCCGGAGGTCAAAGCCTGCGAGACGCAGGACGCCCTGGCGCGCGGCGCGGGCGAGATCGACACCGTGATCAACCTGCGCGCCCTCCAGGCCGGGCGGCTGGACG
>JARKOC010000472.1 GCA_029975915.1 Bryobacteraceae bacterium | reverse complement strand
AATGATGTCGGTTATGACGCAATTGTCGGTTATGTCGGTTACTGAAAGACCCCCCATGGTGAACCGACAACCGACACCGACACCTCTCATACAAACCGACACAACCGACAATTCCGCCCACTCCGACAATCGGAAAGCAGGCCGGACCGTGAAGGTTGATGCCCAATCGCCGTACATCGCTGCTATTATTGGCATCAGCGCGGAAGCGTTGTGGCCCAGGCCAACGATGAGGAGCCCGACAGGGCCAAGTCCGAGGAGCCGGAGCAGCCACCGTGGCGCGCATCAGCGGAGCCCAAGCCCGCCAGTTCTTCGGAACGGCCCGCTATCGGAGCACCGCGAACTGGCGAAACCGCCGCCCAACGCCGGCCACGAGGCCCGCGAGCAAGGGCCGCGACGCTGCCGCCGGTCCTCCTCTCAATCACTACACATGAGGACTAATTTCATGCGACACAAGCAAACCAATATCCAAGTCAAGACCGGATCCGGATCCGGCCTGGCTGAAGGCGAATTTATTGCCTATCCCTCGACGTTCACTCGCGAGCCGGACGCATACGGCGACGTTGTTGCCCCAGGCGCGTTCCTAGAGACCATCGCCGCGTGGCAGAAATCGGGCGACGCGTTACCCGTGCTCTACGGGCATCGGATGGACGACCCCGACATGATTCTTGGGAGCGTCCTCGACCAAGGCGAAGACGAGCATGGCTGGTGGATCCGGGGCCAGTTCGACCTGGAGTCACCAAAGGCCGCTCAGGTATGGCGGCTGGTCAAGGGCCGACGCCTCACCAAGCTGTCGTTCGCCTACGACACCATCGATGAGGGACAGGTCGAACTCGAAGACGGGCGCAAGGCGAACGAGCTACGACGGGTGCGCGTATATGAGGCCTCTTTCGTCCCGGTCCCGGCCAACCCTGACACCTCGGTCGTTGCAGTCAAAGCACATCCGGCGACCCGGCGGATCGCTGCCCAACAGAACAACCACCAACTGGAGAAGACCACCACCATGTCACGAGAAAGTGC
>JARKOC010000442.1 GCA_029975915.1 Bryobacteraceae bacterium | reverse complement strand
CGAGGTGAAGCTGGCAACCCGCCACTCCCTGTCGATGACGGCTTCCATCACCCTGCTCGCCAGAGGCTTCCCGTCATCGACGGACGGGACATAGGGTGGAGATCCGTCATCCGCCGGCATCGGGACCACGGAGATGGCGCCATCCGCCTTGCCGGCGACCTCCTCCAGCTGGTGTTCCATATCCGCTGCCGCAAGGGTCTTGACCTCAGCTGCCAGCATGGCTACCAGATCGTCCACGCTCCGTATCTCCTCCGGCGCGTGGAAGATGTAGGAGATTGGTGAGGTTTCGGGCCTGTTTTTTCCCGTCTTGTCGCTGACTTTGCCGGCCACCAGGTAGCAGCGGTATTTCGCCCGAGTCAGGGCGACGTAGAGGAGGCGCAGGCATTCCGCGAGGTTCTCCTTGTCCGCCAGGATCCGGTGACGGTCGAGCTGGTCCGATCCGAAGTCTCGCACCATCACGAAGCTGTCGTGGAAGGTAGCGACATCGGCGTCCGTCTTTATCCCTCCCCACATGAAAGGGCAGAAGACAATCGGGTACTCGAGACCCTTGCTGACGTGGACGGTGACGATCTTCACCGCCTTTTCGTCGGTCTCAAGGCGGATCTGGTATTCGTCGGACTGTTCCTGGGCGGCTACCTTCTCACTGAACCAGCTGAGCAGGCTCTCCATGCCGAGCCTCCCCTCGTGGGCCGACTGGTGAATGACCTCGAAGCAGTGCAGCACGTTGGTCAGCCTCCGCTCGCCGTCCGGCCTCCTGAGGAGCCTGCCCCGCACCCCCTCCCTGGCCATGATGGTGCGCGACATGACCATGAAGCCGCGATCCAGCCATTGCTGGTGGTAGTCCCGGAACTTCTCCAGCCATTCCTCCCACGCCTTCTCGTCGTCGAGGAGAACGGCGATGTCGTTTCCCGACATGCCCATGATGCGTGTCGCCAACGCCGCCCTCACCTTGTATTCACGCAACGGGTCCGCGATTGCGGCTAGAAGGATGAGGATTTCCAGGGCCTCGTCGGTGGCGAAAATGGTTTCATCGCTCCGCATGACGCTGGGGATGCCCAGCCCCCTCAGCGCGTCCTGTATCAGGCCCGCCTGGCGATGGCTCCGGACGATAACCGCAATGTCGCCCGGCGCCACCGGACGCTCCTTGACAACCCCGTTCTCGCGCTCCTCGATACGTGCCCGACCCTCGGTCCCGTCCCGCAGCAGCCGTGAAATCTCCGCTGCAACGGAGTCCTGTACCGCGTTGTTTGCCTTGCCCACGCCGAGCGGCTGTCCATCCTCTCCGGACGGAACAGTCCAGACCTGGAGGGGCGCTCCATCGTTCCCTTCGAGGACCAGAACCTTTTTGGCGCCGGACTCGCCGCTGGTGATGGGATGATAGGCTATTTCATCGTAAACGAAGGGTTTCCCCTCGTTGTCGAAGACCGTGTTGAAGGCACGGAGGAGGGCGGGCGTGGAACGCCAGTTGCTCGTCAGGGTGAAGCGCCTGTCGCTGTCGACACACCGGGAGGCTTCCATGTAGGCGAAGATGTCGGCGCCGCGGAAGCTGTAGATGGCCTGTTTCGGGTCGCCTATCAGGAAGAGCGGCGTTTCCGGACGGTCGTATATCCTGTGGAAGATGTCATACTGCACCGGGTCGGTATCCTGAAATTCGTCGATGAGCGCCGCGTGATACTTGCCCCTCAGGCATTCGGCAAGCCCGTCGCCGGTGGCGCCGTACAGTGCCGCATACAGGTCGTTCAGGAGATCGCTGAAGAATCGGATGTTGGCTGTCCTTTTGCGCAGCGGAAGGCGCTGCCGGCAGAACTCCAGCAGTTCCCACTTCAGGAGCAGCAACCGTTCCTCCACCAGCTTCAGAAGCCGTTCGCAGGCATCGAAGAAGGGATGCTTCGGTGCCGTGCCCGTGGGCTTTTTCCCCCTGAGGATGCCCGAGACGCAGAACTTGTCGAAGCCGGTGAACAGGTTATAGGGATTGTCCGCCCCGGTGAAGGAGTCCATTCCCTCGAAGAGCCCCGGCAGAACGTCCGCCCGGTATGTTTTTTCGTTTCGGCTCAGGCCCTTGTCGTTTTTCAGCAGATCGACGATTTCCTCCCGGCGCTCCTTCCATTGCCTCCGAACCACTTCAAAGGCCTCCAGGCACTCCCGGTCGATGCTTTCCTGGTTGCGCGACCCGAAGTCGGGGAGGATCTTCATCTTCGGGTTCTCCAGCATTTTCCTGGCAAAGGCCGCGAATGTTTCCGGAGAGTACTTGTTTCGCAGAGCCTCGTCCAGCAGCGGAGCCTGGTCCCCAAAAAACTTCATGCGCCAGAAATCATCCACCGTCTCCTGGAACATGCTCGAGGGATCGGTGACCAGTTCGGTGTCATAGAGGGAGCCGCTCTCAAAGGCGTTGTCCTGGAGCGCCCGCAGGCAGAATGCGTGGATGGTGAATATGGAAGCGGTATCAAAGGATGTGATCGCCCTGTTGAGGAGATCCATGGCCACGTTCCGTTCAGGGCCATTGCCGTTCGTGTTTGCGGCAAGCCCCTGCAGAAACGGGTCCTTCGTGGACTGCCCCGCGAAGACATCGAGCGCCTCGCGGATCCTGCCGCGGATCCTTCCCCTCAGTTCCTCGGTCGCAGCCTCGGTGAACGTGACCACGAGAATCCGGTCGGGCATCAGCCCCTTCTCGATGAGGAGGCGCAGGTACAGGCAGGCGATAGCATAGGTCTTCCCCGTGCCTGCGCTGGCCTCGATGAG
>JARKOC010000435.1 GCA_029975915.1 Bryobacteraceae bacterium | reverse complement strand
CTGAAGAGGCCGAAGCGCGGGAACGTTGCCGTGGTTTCCCAGAGCGGCGCGGTGATGATCTGCCTCCTGGAAGCAATCCGGATGGCGAACACGGGGATCTCCAAGGTGGTGAACTACGGGAATGCGGTTGACCTGGACGCGCCCGAGGTCTATGAATACCTGGCCGAAGACGACGACACCGCGGTTGTGGTCTCCTACCTGGAGTCGGTGGGAGACGGCCGCAGGTTCCTGAAAGCGGCCAGGTTCCTGTCCGACCGCAAGCCCCTCCTTATCCTGAAGGCGGGCAAGGGCGCCGGCGGTGGGGCCGCGGCGTTTTCCCACACGGGACGGCTGGCGGGCAACTACGAGGTGTTTCACTCCCTCATGAACCATTACGGGCTGCATGAGGTGGCCTGCTTCGACGAACTGCTCGACGGGGCCAAGGCCGTTTCCTACCAGCGGCCCGTTCCGGGGAAGCGGGTCTGCATCATCACCAACGGCGGCGGCGCAGGTGTGCTGGCCGTGGACGAGTGCGCGCACCGCGGCCTGGTTCTTCCCGACCTGCCTGATGAGGTGCGACGGGACCTGCGCGAAGCCTTTCCCTCCTTTTACACTGTGGCCAATCCCATCGACCTGACCGGGCAGGTGCGGGTGGACGATTACCGGGAGGCCCTGTTCGCGGTGCGTGACGTGTGCGACGGTTTCCTGGTGATTGCCATGACCGGGGTGGCGGGAGTGACGCTGCGCCTTGCGGACCATCTCCGCGAATTCCGGGAAAAGGCGGGCAAGCCGGTCGTCGTGCATATCGCGCAGGGCGGGGTGGCGCCGCGCCTCATCCGTCTGACGGAGAGGGCGGGAATCCCCGTCTACCCGTCTCCCGAACGGGCGGTCCGCGGGCTGGCCTCTCTACTGGGGAAAGGAGGATCCCATGGATAGGCGGGAGAGCCTGCGCCGTTTCCTCGGAGCATATCCGGATACCAGACTCCTTCCGGAACACGCCGTCAAGGGATTCCTCCGTGAAGCGGGCCTCCCCGTGCCCGTCGGTTTCTTCATTCCGGCAGGCGACCCACTCCCCGACTGCTCCCGCCTCTCGTACCCTCTCGCGGCCAAGGTGTCTTCATCACGGATCCGCTCCAAAAGCGATGTTGGCGGGATCCGGCTCGGCCTGAAAGACAGCACCGGCGTCGCAACCGCGGTGGCCGACCTGATGGGGATTGAAAACGCGGAGGGGGTCATCCTCGAAGAACAGGCACAACCGGGAACCGAGGTCATCGTCGGCGGCATCATCGACGCCCAGTTCGGCCCCGTGGTCATGTTCGGCCTGGGCGGCGTGCTCGTGGAACTCTTTCACGATGTCGCCTTCGC
>JARKOC010000430.1 GCA_029975915.1 Bryobacteraceae bacterium | reverse complement strand
GTGCTTCAAGGGTTGCAACGGCTCAACGGCCTCGCCGCGCCGGATCTGATCCCTCACCTTGAGCCAGGTGTCCATCTGGTCCTGGTCCACCTTGTTGCGCACCAGTATATGCTCCTGGTGCTTGAGGGCGGCAAAGCGGTCCTCACCTTCGGGAACCTCCATGGTACGGACCCTCCTGCCCAATTCCTCCCGGAAGGCGTCGGATTCGGGGGCGCCCCAAGTCCCTTCCTTCACCATCTCCCCGTACCGCACGGATTCGACGTCCTGTATGCGCTCGCTCCACCCTTCCATCTCAGCGGACCGTACCTTGTCATCCAGACGCCTGAACACGGGGTCCGCATCGCGGTGGGCTTCCAGCCTTTCGGAAAACGCCCGGGCGCCGGGGTCTGTGACCCGCTGTATGGGGTCTGCCGTCGGCGGGGTCCCCCAGCCGGTTATTCTTCCCTTTTCATCCCTGGCCGGCATGCGGGTCATGAGATCATCATACAGCTTCCTGCCTTCCGGAGTTTTGAGGGTATCCCGCTCCGTTAAGCCCATGCGCTGCAGCAGATCCGCCTCCTGGCGCTGCTGTTGCCGGCCGGTTGCCAGGTCCGCCCCGCCGGCGCCGGGCCGGAGGTCGACGTCCGCGGCAAAAGCCTGACGCTGCTCCGGCTGGGTGAGCGGGTCCGCGGCGTGCCGCACGACCTGATCTCTCCCGACTTCCACGCCGGACGTCCGCAGCCCCTCCTTCTGTGCGTCCCATACCTTTCCTCCCTCGTCCAGGGATTCCTGGGCGCCCTGCCTGCTGGCCTCGTGGAGGTCCGTGAAGAACTTGTCGTAGTCCCCGCCGTAGTGCCGGTCCACGGCATCCTGGACATCCCTGGGCTTTCCGGTCCTTGACGCCTCCAGCGTCTTCTCGAAGCCTTCCGGGGAGTTCAGCTTCGAGGTGTCCACATTTTCGGGTTTCCAGTTGGCCGGATCATGCTCCTTCGTGGAGTATTCTCCCATCCTGTCAAAATGCTTGGAAACTTCCCGCGCGGTCTCGCCGTCCCGGTACCTGTCTCCCGTGGCGGGACGCTCATTCAGGATAGTGCCGATCATATTATGCTCGTCGGCCCGGTGCATGGCGATGCCGGTAGGAGTCCCTTCCACTTTGCGATCGAGACTGCCGGACCAGCCCATCTCTTCACCAAGGGTCGTCTTTCCGCTTCCGGGGTGCTCCACGACCCTTCCCTCCTGCTTATGGGCCTGGAACGAGAGGTATTCCTCATCGCTTCCCGGCGTGAACTTGACTTTGGTCTTTCTCGTGTAGTCGCCGATGTCCTCTCCCAGGCGCCGGGCAGCCTCCTCGTTGATGGCGTCCTTGGTGTGGCCGGCGGCCAGCTGCCGCACCTGGTCGGGGTCGAGCTGCCGATCCTTGACCAGGCCTCGGTCCAGGACGGTGGTGAGGTCGGTGTCGCCCGGCACCTTGGGTTTGGCCGGATCGAACGGTTCCATGCCGCCGCCGGGACTCCAGGTGTGCCTGATGACCGGCTTGCCGCCTTCCTGCCCGTCAGGCGTTTCACCACCCAGCAGCATCCCCATGCGCCGTGTCCGCTCCGCCCCCTCGCCCACTCCGGACCTGATGATATCCTGATGAACGCGCACGGCGCGTTCCGCCGTTTCCCTGTCGATTCTCCCTTCCGCAACCATCCCCTTGAACTTTTCGTAATTCCGCGCCAGCATGCGGGCCGCATGGCGGTCCGCGGCTCCCTGGTCTCCGGCGCTCCTTGCTTCCTGCATGGCCCGGTAGTCTTCGTGGAATTCGTTATTCTTGACGAAGTGGCTGTGCTCCAGGTCCAGCAGGTTTTGTTCCTTCACATCGGAAACAGGGATAACCAGCGGACCCCGCTTAGGGTCATCGATCTGGAGCTTGGTCACCCCGTCCTCGGTTATGACCCCTTTGATTTCGACCGCATGGCCGGCCTTCAAATCAGGTTCATTCATGGATACGGCAATTCTTTCTCCTCTTTGGAGGCGCTCCTTTATGTTCCGGACATGCTCCTCATTTTCCAGGTCAATGGGGCCGCCCTTTTTCGGCTGCACCGGCTCCACATCCACGTCCGGCGAACGCTCCAGGGCTTCCGCCAGTCTTCTCCGTTTGAGGCCTCCCTCGTGTTCCCCGATGATCTCTCCCTTCTCGTTCCGCAGATGCCCCCTGAGGTCCCGGATGCGTGCTTCCGCCTCCTCGTACGACTGCCCCGTGACCTTGGAAATAATCGCCACCGAGCAGTCCTTGTGCGCCACCTGCGGCTGAAACACCTCCCCATCCACGCCGCTTCGTCGGTACTTGTTCAGGGGATCGGTCTGGTTGTCGAGGTCGAGGTCATAGACGCCGTCCGAGCCCCTGTCTCCCATGCGTCTCCCGTCCGGACGCACGGGAGGTTTTTCTTCGTAGTCGCCACCCAGCTCCGAAGTGTCACGCGGCCTCCGCCGGCCTTGCGTCGGCTCTTCGGCTTCCGGCTCCCGCCGCCGTTCCGGTTCCGCATGCGCATCTCCGCTGACATCCCCCCGGGTCAGATCGCGCACCTTCTCCCGGAGTTTATCCACATCATCCTTGGCATCCCAGACATCCAGGCCCATGTCCACGTAATCGCCGATGCCCTGAGCCCGCTGGTACCGTTCGTAGTAGACCCTCGGGTCGTACTGATCCACGGTGGAATGCCATATTCCGCCGACCAGGCGGTCCAGCGGCGATACGAGGTTGCCGTCCTTGTCCCGCGAATATTCCGTGCCGTAGGCATTGCGGAACGCCGTCCCGCTGCCGGGCACGCCGGTGTAGTGCTGGACGAGGAAGTCCACCCCCTGGGCGGTCGCCGAGGTGAACGCCCCACGCCATCCACCCTCCTCGTACCCCTGCGCCGCGCCCGAAGCCCCACTCTGCACCATGTTGATGATCGGGCCGATGCCGGGGACGAAATGCCCGATGGCGCGGTTTGCGCGCTGCGCCCAGTTGCGGACCTGAACGGCATACTCCTCCGACTCCTGCAAGGCATCGGCCTCGGCCAGGCTGGATTCGGCGTCTCCCATGGAAAGCTGCTGCTCCGCGCCCACGGTAGTGTCCTTGATCGCCCGGCGCAGGGCGTCCATGTCGCCGCCGTTGTTGCGCACCCGATCCACCAGTTCCTGGAGGAAATCCTGGCGCTTGAGGTCCTTGACATTCCTCTCGATGAAGTCGTCAAGCCGTTCCGCCTCCCGGCGGCGGCGCTCTTCAATCACATCGGGATGACTTTCACCGGGGACATAGGCGTCCCTGTCCCGGTCATAAACGAACCCCTCCCGCTCCCGCTGATCTTTAACCCGCTGTTCCCATTCCCCTGATCGCTCGTCATACCAGCGCCGGCGGTCGCGCTCCAACGCCTCCTCCTTTTCGGAAAAAAGTCGTTCGACGTCCGACCGGTCCATCCACCGACCGTCGTACAGGACCTGGCCGGGCATCCCCCCCTCGTACCGGCCGTCCTGGATGGGGAGCGTCTGGCCCGTTTCTGGATCGATCAGGGGCGTCAGGTCCGGTGGCGGCTGTTTTTGGGGCTCGGAATCTTCCCGGCGCGGCTTTTCCCCGGTCATTTCCGGCGGCAGGCCGTCGTCGGCGATCTGAAGCAGTGCCCGGACAAAAGCGGGTCCAAGCATGATGCCGGCCGCGGGCCCCAGGCCGGTGAGCAGGGAAATCAGCGCACCGAGCGTCTTGACCCATATCCAGAAATTCTCCTTGTTTTCCTTCCAGCCGCCGTCGTGGGACCAGGCACACCCTGCCCAGGCCGCCCCGCACACCGCCAGTGACAACAGAAACATGCCGATCGAACCAGGCGACTTCTTCCCCTTCCCCTTTGCCAGCACCAGCGCGACAATCAGGAAGGCGATTCCCAGAGCGGCACCAGAGCGCGGCAGGACCGATTTGACCAGAAACCCCAGCGCCGCTCCCATGAGGGCCACATGGCCAGCCGCCATGTCGAACTCCACCCCGCGCACCCCCTGCACGGCCCCGTAGGTGGAGGCCCAGGCGGAGCGGAGCAGAAGCGCCAGCACCTGCCCGGCCCGCGAAAAGAGAAGCATGCTGACACCGATGGCCATGGCGACATTTCCGCATCCCGTAAGGAGCGAGCCGGTCACCAGCGAGATGCCGGCCCCGCTCAGGAGTCCGGCCATGGCCAGGTCACCCGCCTGTCGGAAGTAGCTGAAGACCATGGCAGGTGCAGCGAAGAATTCGACGACGGCCTTTCCCGGTCCTTTCCGGTAGGCATTGGTCAGCAGGCCGAC
>JARKOC010000132.1 GCA_029975915.1 Bryobacteraceae bacterium | reverse complement strand
AAGGCGTTCGTAATTCATGCCGGAGAAGATGGGGGAGAGGGCTGCCATTTCGTCCCATATTTCGCCCGGCCAGGAGTACTCCATGGGATACCCCATGCGTTTCGCGATTTCGCAGACGATCCACCAGTCGGGACGGGTGTCGGCGATGGGTTCGATGGCCTTGCGCACCAGCTGCACTCTCCGTTCCGCGTTGGTGAAGGTGCCGTCCTTTTCGGCGAAGCTGGCGCCGGGCAGGACCACGTGGGCCAGCTTGGCGGTCTCGGACATGAACAGCTCCTGCACCACCAGGAAATCGAGAGATTCCATGGCCTTCCTGATGTGGTGGGCGTTGGGGTCGGTGAGGACCGGGTCTTCACCCATGATATACATCCCCTTCACCTTTCCTTCCACGGCCGCGTCCATCATGGCCGGGATCATCATGCCGACCTTGGGATTAAGCTTCACGCCCCAGGCCTTTTCGAACTTGGCTATAACCTCGGGATTCGCCACCTTCTGGTAACCGGGGAAATCGCCGGGGAGCGCGCCCATGTCGCAGGCGCCCTGAACGTTGTTCTGGCCTCGCAGCGGGCTTACACCGGAGCCCAGCCGTCCGATATGACCGGTAACCATGGCCATGTTGGCACAGCTCATGACGTTATAGGTGCCGCAGATATGTTCGGTGATGCCCAGTGTATACACGATGACCGCGTTGGGGGCCTTGGCATAGAGCCGGGCCACGTCATAGAGCACGTCTACCGGGACGTCCGTTATCTGGGAAACCTTTTCCGGGGTATAGTTCTTCACCACGGCTTCCAATTCCGCGAAGCCTTCGGTCCTTTCCTCTATGAATTTCCTGTCGTGCAGATTCTCCTTGAGGATGATGTGCATCAGTCCGTTCATGAGCGGGATGTCGGTGCCGGGCCTGATTTGCATGAAGTAATCAGCCTTTTCAGCCAGCTCGATCCTTCTCGGATCCGCCACTACCATCTTCGCCCCCTTGGCAACCGCCTGGAGGATCTTGGCGCCTACCATGGGGTGCGCCTCGGTGGGGTTGGCGCCGATGACGAACAGCACGTCGGCGTGGAGTATGTCCTCGAAGGAGCCGGTCATGGAGGCGCTGCCGAAGCTCATGGACAGGCCGGTGACCGTTGAGGCGTGGCAGGTGCGGGCGCAGTGGTCGATGTTGTTGGTGCCGCACACGGCGCGGATTAATTTCTGCAGGACATAGTTGTCTTCGTTGGGACAGCGGGCGGAAGAGAGTGACGCGATGGCGTCGCCGCCGAATCTGTTCTTTATCTCACCGAGCTTGCTCGCCACCAGGTCCAGGGCTTCGTCCCAGGAGGACTCGACAAAGGCGCCGTTCTTTTTGATCAGAGGTTTGGTGAGGCGGTTCGGGCTGTGCACATAGTCGATGCCGAAGCGTCCCTTGACGCACAGATCGCGGCCGTTTACCGGGCTGCACGCGTTGGA
>JARKOC010000398.1 GCA_029975915.1 Bryobacteraceae bacterium | reverse complement strand
TGTCCCGCCCACCCGGACATTGCCCAGCGTGACGGGCTCCGGGGCATGTGCGCCGGCCGCGGCAAGATTATAGGCGGCGCCGGTAATCGTCAGGACCTGGCTGTTGGTGTTGTCGAAATTGTTCACTATCGCAACCTGCTGACCGGTCAGCGCTCCGCTGCCCGTGGCATTGAACGATACCGCGAGATTGCCGGTCGTCGCTCCGGCGGAGACCGGGCCCCAGTTCGATGCGGTTACTCCGGTTCCCGAGAGGCGTCCGTCGGTGATGCTGCCGCCGTTGGCCGCCGTCTGGATCGCGCCGCGCAGGGCCGGGCCGCCGGTATTGGCATTGCCGACCTGGTAGTTCATGGTTACCAGATCACCGACATGGACGTTGCCGAAGGCTAGGGTGGCGTTTCCCGAGGTCGGACCGCCAGCAATGTCGCCGGAGAGCTGCTGCGCCGTGACGGCGCCGGCGCCGGAAGCCAGAATCAGTCCTGAACCTGTCACATTGGCCCGCCGGTTGAAATCGTTCCCCGTGCCGAAGTTGGCGTTGCGGTAATCGGTCGAGACCGTGATGTTGTTGGCGCCTAGGGCAAGGCTGTCCGATGCGCTCCCGTTGTGCGCCAGGGTGCCCGCGCTGCTGGCGGCGCCCAGGGCAAGGCCGCCGTCCGGATCAACCTGCACCGTGCCGCTGGGTCCGGTGATGCCGCCGGTGGCACTGAGAACGCCTCCGAATGCCCGGACCGTTCCGCTGTTGGTTACCGCCACGCCGATGGTTCCGAAGCCGTTCACCTCGCCGCTGTTGTCCAGAGACGTGGCGTTGATGGTTCCGCCGCGGAGTTGAAGACCCCCGGGATCGGCTCCGGTATTGGTAAAGGCTCCGCTGGTGGTAAAGGTGCTCGAATCTCCGACCTGGACGAGCCCGGCATTGCCGAACGCCCCGGCTGTCGTGAAGTTCCGACCGTTCCGAATGGTGAAACTGCCGTCGGCGCTGTTCGTGGCGAGGCTGGTCAACGCATCGGTCCCGTTGTTCTGTTTCAGGTTGGAGTTGACGCCGTCCAGCAGGATGGTGGCGGCGTTGGTGACGATGGCGCCGGTCGGCAGTTGCAGGTTCCCCGGGCTTCCGGCTGTTCCGTAGACCGCATATGTTCCGCCGGTGAGGGTCGTGCCGCTGTAGTTTGCCAGGTGGTCCGTGACCTGGAGGGTGCTCCCGGCATTGGCCCGGAGGGTGCCGCTGTTGGTGAATCCCAGGTCGTCCCGCGGGTTGATGATAAGCGGTGTGGTCTGGTTGGCGAGGATCAGGCCCTGGTTGTTGAGGCCGATGAGGTTGACGCCCAGTTGACCGGCGCCCTGGATGGTGTGTCCGGCGGCGTTGGTGAGGGTCCCCACGGTCGTGCCGTTATAAATCCGGTTACGATCGCTGTTGCCCATGGTCAGGTTGCCGGTTCCGGACAGGGTGACGTCGCCGTTGATGCGCAGATTGGTATCGGAACCGGTCGAGTTCATCTGCAGGTCGCCGTTATTGATGATGGTCCCTTCCAGGTTGGCGGTCTGGCCGTTCTGCACCGCCACCTGGCCGTTGCTGGTAAGATTGGTGAGGGTAGCGCCCTGGAGTTCGATGATGCCGCCGCTAGCGGTGTTCAGCGTTCCGCCGGTGATAGTGCTGCCGGAGAGAACCACCTTGGAGCCGTTCACGGCCTCAATAAGACCGGCCGCGCCGCCCGACGCATTGGCCAGGTCCGTGCTCAAGATGGTGAGCGTGCCGCCATCGGCCCGAAGGATACCCGTGTTGACGCGGCTGACATCGACCGCATCCCGCAGGTTGATGACCATGCCGGCGCTCTGGTTGGCGAGGATCAGGCCCTGGTTGTCGAGGCCGATAAGGTTGACGCCCAGTTGGCCGGCGCCCTGGATGGTGTGGCCGGCGGCGTTGGTGAGCGTTCCCACGGAGGTATCGTAGTAGATGCGGTTGCGAGTACTGTTGCCCATGGTGATGCTGCCGGGGCCGGTCAGGGTGACATCACCCATAATGCGCAGGTTGGTGTCCGAGCCGGTGGAGTTCAGCTGCAGGTCGCCATTGTTGATGATGGTCCCTGACAGGTTGCCGGACTGGCCATTCAGCACCGCCACCTGACCGTTGTTGGCAAGGTCCTTCAGAGTCGAGCCCTGAAGTTGGATGATGCTGCCGCCGGAGGTGTTCAGCGTTCCTCCGGTGATGGTGCTGCCCGAGATAACCACCGTGGAGCCGTTCACGGCTTCAATCAGGCCGGCCGTACCGCCCGACGCATTGGCCAGGTCCGTGCTCAAGATGGTGAGCGTGCCGCCGTCGGCCCGCAGGGTGCCGGTATTCACACGGCTGACATCAAGCGCGTCCCGCAGGTCGATGACCATGCCGGCGCTCTGGTTGGCGACGATCAGGCCCTGGTTGTTGAGGCCGATGAGGTTGACGCCCAGTTGGCCGGCGCCCTGGATGGTGTGTCCGGCGGCGTTCGTGAGCGTGCCTACTGATGACCCGTTCAGTATCCGGTTACGATCGCTGTTGCCCATTGTCAGGCTGCCGGGGCCGGTGAGGGTGATGTCGCCATTGATGCGCAGATCGGTCAGGGTGCCGCTGGAGTTCATTTGCAGGACACCGTTGTTGGTGATGGTCCCTTCCAGATAGCCGGTCTGTCCGTTCTGTACCGCCACCTGGCCGCTGTTTGCGAGGTCCTTCAGGGTTGCGTTCTGGAGTTCGATGATGCCGCTGCCGGATGTCTGCAGCGTTCCGCCGCTGATGGCGGTGTTATTGATTTCCACCCTTGAGGCGTCGAGAGCTTCGATGGCGCCCCCCGTATTTGCGATGGTTTCCGAGACGATAAGTCTGAGCGTGCCGCCGTTCTCGGCCCGCAGAGTGCCGCTGTTGGACCGCGTGGGGTTGTCGTCGCGCAGGTCGATGACGAGTGTCGTTCCGTTCTGGTTGGCGGTTATAAGGCCCTGGTTGTCCAATCCCATGAGGTTGATGCCCAGTTGCCCGCCGCCCTGGATGGTATGTGTCGTGCTGTTAATGAGCACGTTGGTGGTGGGGGTACTCTCCAGCCCGAACACGCGATCGCTGTTCAGGCCACCCAGGGTGAGCGTTCCGGCGCCCGCCAGGGTAACCGGGCCGGAGATCCGCAGGTCAGCCAAGGAGCCGCTGGAGCTTAACTGCAGGATGCCGTTGTTGGTGAAAGTTCCTGCAAGAAGCGCATATTGACCGTTGGCCACAGTAATC
>JARKOC010000377.1 GCA_029975915.1 Bryobacteraceae bacterium | reverse complement strand
TGTCCCTCGGACGGCCCCCGGAGCAGGGAGACATACGAGGTAATCTTCTGGCCGGTGGCGTTTTTGGGCAGGATGGAAATGATGTCCAGGGCTTCGGCCAGGGAGGGGACGATCTTCTCGATGCCGATAAGGGCGATATGGGTCTCGGGAAGGGTGGTGACCAGCCGGGCGTTTCCCTCGTTGGTCACCAGTCCGATGGCGCCGCTGTCGGCCATGGCCACGTTTGCCCCCGAGATCCCGACCCGCGCCGTGAGGAAGCCGTCCCGCAGGGCCTCGCGCGCCGTTTCCACCAGGAACGGGATGTCCGGCGGGCAGTCCCGGCCGGTCTCGCGGGAGAACAGGGTCGCCACCTCTTGCCGGTTCTTGTGGATGGCAGGCATGACCATGTGGAAAGGCCGCTCGCCCGCCAGCTGAATGATCCACTCGCCCAGGTCGGTCTCCAGCGAGCGGATGCCCGCCTTTTCCAGGTAGGGGTTGAGGCGGATCTCCTCCGAGGTCATGGACTTGGATTTGACGACGCACTCCGCCCCTTTGCCCCGGATGATGCCCAGAATTGCGCTCCGGGCCTCCTCAGGGTTTGCGCACAGGTGAACCGTCGCGCCCGCCGCCTCCGCGCTCTCCCGGAACCGCTCCACCAGGTCGGGCAGGTCGCGCAGCGCGTCGTCGCGGATCGCGGAGACCCGGTCGCGCAGCGACTCGAAATCGTCCCCTTCAAAGGCACGTGCGCGCGCCGCCGGATACTGGGCCGCGAAGTTCTTCAGGGCCGTGCGCAGGAAGGAGTCATGGATCTTCTGCCTGATGATCTTTTTCGACACGAATCTATTCTCCTTCAAGGATCAGGATATGCAATTCCTTCGGTCCGTGGACGCCGATGGTCAGCACACGCTCGATGTCGGCGGTGCGGCTCGGCCCGGTGGTGAGCGACAGGTAGGCGTGGGGTCGGGAGGAGAGGAGGCTGTCGATGGCCCCGGTCAGCGACGGCAGGTCCGGGACGATGGCTGAGGCCCGGAGGAATGCCATGTGGATCGGGGGGAGAGCGGTTGCGCTCCGTTCAACGGCATCGGAGAGTTCCAGGAGGAGGCTGCCGGTGGCGGCAACCCCGGCCGTGGCGAAGCTCACGCAGACCGGGGCATTGCGGTGCTCTTCGGGTGGAGCGAAAGTAAAGCCGGAAAGGGCTCGGTGGATATCGTCGGGGAGATGGGATGCCGCAATCGCGGGCCCCGATATTTGAAGAACGTACGCCGCGGCATCGGCCACGGAGGAAAAACGCCTGACAACGGCGCCGACCGCCTCGGCGGCGGCCTGGAAGCGGGCAATCATGATCTCCTCACTTCGATGGGGACTGAAAAAGCATGATGCAATAGTAAATGAGGAGCAAGGCACATGCAAGGGGATGT
>JARKOC010000358.1 GCA_029975915.1 Bryobacteraceae bacterium | reverse complement strand
TGACGTGCTCCCCTTGATTTAGGCCAGTTTGAACTGGAATTTTCCACTTATGATCCCGCAACGGGACAAGGAGAGTTCCATGAAGGCATCGAAGTTCACGGAAGCGCAGATTGCGTTTGTTCTGAAGCAGGCGGAGGACGGGACGCCGGTGGCAGAGGTCTGCCGCAAGGCGGGTATATCGGACGCCACCTTCTACAACTGGCGCAAGCGCTACGCAGGCCTGATGCCGTCTGAGATGAAGCGGCTGCGGCAGCTTGAAGAAGAGAACGCCAAGCTTAAGCGGATTGTCGCCGACCTGTCTCTCGACAAGGCGATGCTGCAGGATGTGCTGGCAAAAAAAATCTGAGGCCTGCGGTGAAGCGGGGACTTGTCGACCGGGTGCGCGGCGAGTGGAAGGTGTCGATCAGGCGTGCCTGCTCGACCTTGCGCGTCGACCGCGCGCTCTACGTCTACAAGTCTCGGCGCGGCACGCAGGCCGAACTCAAACATAGGATCAAGGAGATCTGCGAGACGCGCGTCCGCTACGGCTACCGGCGCGTTCACGTGCTTCTGCGGCGTGACGGCTGGGCGGTCAATCCCAAGCGAGTCTATCGTCTTTACAAGGAGTTGGGCCTGCAACTGCGGAACAAGGTCCCCAAGCGGCGGGTCAAGGCGAAGCTGCGAGAAGACCGTTGTCCGGCAACGCACGGCAACCAGACCTGGGCGATGGATTTTGTCCATGACCAACTGGCGACAGGGCGCAAGATCCGTATCCTGACGATCGTCGATACCTTCACACGCTTCTCTCCAGCGGTCGATCCCCGCTTCAGTTATCGGGGAGAAGACGTCGTTCAGACGCTGGAGCGGATCTGCCGGAGCGTTGGCTATCCGAAGGCCATTCGGGTCGACAACGGCAGTGAGTTCATTAGCAGGGATCTCGATCTGTGGGCCTATCAGAAGGACGTCGTGCTCGACTTCTCACGGCCAGGCAAGCCGACCGACAACGGGTTCATCGAAAGCTTTAACGGCAAGCTCCGCGCCGAGTGCCTGAACACCCATTGGTTCATGAGCCTTGACGACGCGCGGGCGAAAATGGAGGATTGGCGTAGAGACTATAACGAGGTCAGACCGCACAGCGCGATCGGCAACAAGCCGCCGATCGTGTTCATGAATGGCCTTCCGGCAGCCCCGCCGGGATGAGGCCGCAGGCCGGAATTTTCCAGCTCCGGTTGGCCTAGAAACGGGTAGCGCTTCAA
>JARKOC010000350.1 GCA_029975915.1 Bryobacteraceae bacterium | reverse complement strand
TGAATCCGGTGAGGGCGGGCCTGGCGGCGAGGCCGGAAGAATATGAGTGGTCGAGCGCGGCGGCACACCTGAAGGGGGCCGACAGCCGGCATGTCGTGGACATGGGGTTTTGGGCGGAGTCGGGCGGGTCGCGGCGGTGGCGCGAGTTGCTGGAAGACGGGGAGCAGGAGGCGGAACTTGCTCGGCTGAGGCGTGCGACCCATGCGGGTAAGCCATTGGGATCGAAGGAGTTTCATGCGAAGATTGAGGAGATCCGAAAGAAGCTGAAAACGGGACAATCCGTTGCGGTGAGGCGCTTCGATGACCGGGCAGAGACAACGACGGACGGCTATTTCGAGGCATTTTGATGGAGACCGGCAGGAGAATGACCAATGTGGACCGACGCGCAATCCCAGTTGGGACGGGTCAGGCTGTCCCGGTTTCACACGGCCTCCGGATTGCCCACCGGCAAAACGCTCACCTGGCCGAGCTACCGGATCGGCACGCTCGGGATCACCTACACCTACGACACGTCCACGACCAAGGAAGGCCGTCTGCTCTCAATGCGCTATCCCAGCTACTGGGACCCGAGCCTCGGGACGACAAGGCAGGGCCTGGGGCTTTCGTTCGAGTATGACGACATGGGGCGGTTGCTGCGCGTGCGGAACACGGACACGCAGACGGAACTGGCCCGGTCGCCAGCGTACAACGTGGCCGGGCAGCTCACGCAGTGGGAGCGGAGATCCGAACTGGCCTCGGGATCGGGCACTCTGCTGACGGAAAGTTTCAGCTTCACCACGCAGGGTCAGTTGAATCAGCATAGGATGAAGGTTTCCTCGGCTTCAGCATACTTTGTGGACGACGAGTACGTCTATGACGATGCGGGCGACGGCACGGTGAAGCAGCGGAAGGACAACGCCGCGGGCGACGCGGTGGACTACACTTACAACGTGTTGGGGCAACTGATCAAGGCCGAGACGACGTCAAATGAATGGGGGCAGTCCTTCGTGTTCGATGGATTCGGCAACCTGGCGCAGCAGGTGGTGACGAAAGGGTCGGCGCCGTCGATGACGCTGAACGTGAATCCTGCCAACAACCAGGTGACCGGGTCGGGGAACAGCTATGACGCCGCCGGAAACTTGACGTCAACTCTCTACGGCGGCAACATGACATACGATCTGGCCAGCCGTTTGGCGAGCGTCCAGGGCATGCCGGTCCTCCGGTACACGGCCCGAAACGAGCGCCTGATTGTGAACAAGTTCGACGGCACACGCGAAGTCCATATGCGCGGCATCGGCGGGGAGATGATTGGCGTGTACCGGATCGATTGGGAAAACGGCAACCAGTATTACACTAAGCCGGTGAGGTTGCCGGAGCGGGAGCGAGTCTACGCCGCCGGGCGGCTGGTGTTCGAGGGCGGTAAATTTGTGGCGACGGACCGGCTGGGCTCGGTGGCGTACAAGTTCGGCACGGGGCTGGCGGTGCAGAATGGCGGGTTCGAGTCCTATCAGTTAGCACCGTGGGCGTCCTATGGCTCGGCGCAGATCAGCATCTCAAACGTTTCGCACACAGGCGGACAAAGCATGCGGTTGACGACGACGGTGAGCGACTATGGCGCGTACCAGGATGTGAAGGGCTTGGTGGCCGGGATGAGCTACCAGTTCCAGGTGTGGGTGCGGGCCGAATCGGGGACGAACACGGCCGCGCTGGCGGTTTGCGACCCTGCGGGCGGCGGCTTCGCCTGGACCGGCGTGCAGACGATCGGCACGAACTGGCAACTGCTGTCAGTCTATTTCACGGCGACCGGCAAAGGCATCGCGCGGATTCATCTGGTGAAATGGGACACGACGGGCGCGCTGCTGTGGGACGATGTGGAAATGCCGGGTGGCGCGACGGCGACCTCGGGACTGAAGATGCGGTATTACCCGTACGGACAGGAGGTCGGGACGGCGACCGCGAACGACACGGCGAAGTTCGGGACGTACACAAGAGACGCCAGCAGCGGGCTGGATTACGCCATGAACCGGTACTACCAGTCGACGTGGGGGCGGTTTACGAGTCCGGACCCGTACCGCGCCAGCGGCGGGCCGGCCAATCCAGGGAGTTGGAACCGGTATGCGTATGTCCAGGGGGATCCGGTGAACTACTGGGACCCGAGTGGGCTGAAAAAGAGACAGATCTACTGGTGGGGAAGATACTGCACAGGCCCAGCCGACGATCGAAGTTGCGAGGCGATCGACGGGACGTACTACGATGACGATGGAGAACCAGAGGCCCCGACCTCAAATGGCGAAGTCAACACTGGCAACTCATCAAACGGTGGCGGGTGGTATGAGGCGCTGCAGAAGGCGCAAGGCTATCTCGTCACAGCCCGAGACCTCGCATTGAAAGCATTGGAGATCCCAGAGTGCCGATCTCTTTTCCTTCCCGAGTCGGGTCAACTTAGAGACCCAATCACCGGCGGAACTCTAGATCCGAGTACTGTACTTCGAAGTCTAGTCAATGGCTCTCTGACAGGAACACAACGCGGATATGGGAGCATCGGATTCGCCAATCTGGGTGCAGCAGTGACAGGCGCAACTAAAGGATTTGGGTGGCGACTAAGTGTTGCCGGTCCCTACTACCAATCTGTGGGAATTAGGTTTGATATAACCAGTTGGAATTATGGATACTCGAGTTTCAACGTTACAGCGCTATTGCATGAACTTGGCCATGCTCTGAATAAACTCAGCGCGGGTCTTCTGCCGAAGAACAGCATTCTCAACGACGCGTGGAGTGATGACGCCTCAGCAAAAAATACTAGTCTCGTCGAGGAGAAATGTACTCGCCCGGTGGTGTACCCATGAACCCTCGGTTACTGAGCTGTTTGTGCACTTGGAAGTCACGTCGACATGCGAGCGCAGTAATCTTCCTCTGTGCGGCTGGATGCGGCTTGTTAACGGAACACAGGACAAGCGAGGATTTCCAAGGCGTGATATACTTGACAAATATTAACACAATAGAGACCGAGGTAATTCGATCAACGGGTGCTTATGTTCACCCAAGGATTGCGCAAGGCAAACTGCAGAACAATCATTCTTCTCGCCTGATTAAGACGGTGGAGCAGAATTTCTATATACAGTATGAATTACGCGCGGATGGCTACAGTGTTCGCATGGTGCCAAAGGCGGGCGGAAGAGCGAGAATCAGTTTGTACACTGATGAACTCGGAAAGATCCGCCACACTTGGGACGGAAGTCCAGCAAGCAAGGATAGTCCTGAGTTTCGTTAGCGCAGAGGCGAGGCGAAGTCGGTTTGTCTGTGGCCCGAGCTTATTCTTGGCGGCGCGTAACGTTCCGTAACATTGCGAAGGGGGAGATGATTGGCGTGTACCGGATCGATTGGGAGAATGGCAATTCCTCCTACACCAAGCCCGTGCGGCTGCCGGAGAAAGAGCGGGTCTATGCGGCCGGGCGGCTGGTGTTCGAGGGCGGAAAGTTTGTGGCGACGGACCGGCTCGGGTCGGTGGTGTACAAGTTCGGCACGGGCCTGGAGATGCAGAATGGCGGATTCGAAACCGGTGTGATCGATCCGTGGATTCCGTACGGCGGAGGCCAGGCGACCATCTCCACCGTGGCGCGGACCGGCGCTCGGAGCTTGCGCGTGACCACGCCGATTGTGGACCGCGGTGTCTATCAGGAGGTCAAGGGCTTGGTGGCCGGGATGAGTTACCAATTCCAGGCGTGGGTGCGGGCCGAGTCGGGGACCAACACCGGGGCGTTTGCCGTCTGCGACCAGGCGGGCGGCGGCTTCGTTTGGACCAACGTGCGGACCATCACCACCGACTGGCAACTGCTGTCGGTCACATTCACGGCCACCAGCAAGGGTACGGCCTGGGTCTTTCTGGCGAAGTGGGACACCACGGGCGCGCTGCTGTGGGACGATGTGGAAATGCCGGGTGGCGCGACGGCGACTTCGGGCGTGAAGATGCGGTATTACCCGTACGGGCAGGAGGTCGGGACGGCAACGGCGAACGACACGGCGAAGTTCGGGACGTATACGCGGGACGCGGCGTCGGGGCTGGATTACGCCATGAACCGGTACTACCAATCGACCTGTAAACCGGGACAGGAACACAATGTACCATTTTGAAGGAAAGCAATCGCAGCGTGAAACCACAAGATGTAGGAGTTGCCGCGACGATGGGTGCTCAA
>JARKOC010000343.1 GCA_029975915.1 Bryobacteraceae bacterium | reverse complement strand
CGTAGATCACGAACGTATCGATGCTCTCGCGACTGAGTATGGCATCCCGGTGCTGAGTGATGCTGCGGAGTCTGTCGGTGCGACGTACAAGGGTCGCGCCGCGGCCTCTTACGGGGTGGCTGCCGCTGTGTCGTTCAACGGTAACAAGATCATGACGACCTCCGGGGGCGGTGCGTATCTGACCGACGACAAGGCGAGCGCCGATCACGTTCGCTACCTGGCGACTCAGGCCCGGCGGCCCGTTGTGCACTATGAACACACCGACATCGGGTATAACTACCGATTGTCGAATCTGCTGGCAGCGATGGGACGGGCACAGCTGAGCCGCCTACCATCGATGATCGAGAGGCGCCGGCAACATCGCATCGCGTACAGGGATCTCTTCGCCGGAGTCCCGGGCGTGACCGTCTTTGGCGAACCGTCTGGCGTGGACGGGGGAGACACCGTCGACAACTTCTGGTTGACTTCGGTTCTGATCGATCCGGCTAAGGCCGGCTTCACCACCGAGGATCTTCGGCTGACCCTGGCAAATGCCAATATCGAGGCCCGCCCGCTGTGGAAGCCCATGCATCTTCAGCCGGTGTATCAAAGCGCGAAAGTATTCGCCGACGGTACGAGTGCCCGGCTCTTTGAAACTGGCCTGTCGCTGCCAAGTGGCTCAGTGCTATCCGACTTCCTTCTTATGCGGGTGAGCATTGCAGTCGGATCGTTTGTGAAGTCGGGGACATGACGCCTAAGAGGAGAACCTACAACATCATGAAGCGCATGATCGATGTTGGTATATCCGTGATCGGGCTCATCTGCACGGCGCCTGTCCAGCTGGCCATTGCGGTGGTTGTCCTAGCGGGGCTTGGTCGACCTGTTCTCTTTCGGCAGCAACGTGGTGGGCTGAAAGGGGAAGTCTTTGAGCTCGTAAAGTTCCGTACGATGCGCCACGCTGATCCCGCGCATCAGTCCGATGCTGCGCGTCTGACGACGCTGGGTAGTGCTTTACGCTCCACGAGTCTCGACGAGCTTCCAACGCTGTGGAATGTGCTCAAAGGTGACATGAGTCTAGTGGGGCCGCGTCCGCTTCTCGTGGACTATCTACCCCTCTACGACCGGGAGCAGGCACGGCGTCATGAGGTGCGTCCTGGTATCACCGGCCTCGCGCAAGTGTCAGGTCGCAATACGCTCCAATGGGAAGAAAAGTTTCGCCTGGATGTAGAGTATGTCGACACTCGAAGCCTTCTTCTGGACCTGCGGATCTTGCTTCTAACCGTGCATGCTGTCCTCGGTCGAGAAGGCGTCAACCACGAAGGACATACCACGATGCCCGCATTTGAGGGTGAGCACCACCGGAAGGACGTGTGATGAGGCTGCCCGATTGCGCTGAGGACACCCTGAGGCAAGCGCATGTGGAGGAGCGGCCCCTCAGCCGGGTTGGGCATTGCGACTCGTGATCGGCCGCGGGTCTGTTGTGCTCCCAATAAAGTGTAATGCGAGGACTGAACGCGTCGTGAACAGAATTATCGTAGTCGGCTGTGGGGGATTTGGAAGAGAAACCATCTGTGCATTGATCGCCAGCGCGGAGAAAGGCGATGCCGAACTGGATGAGATAGCAGTGCTTGATGATGCCCCGAGCCGCGTGAATTTGGCACGTTTGGCGGCCTTGGACGTGCGTTGGCTCGGCGCATTTCAGGATGCTCATCGCTGGGTTGACGAATATAGCTTCGTGATCGGGGTGGGATCGCCAGCAATTCGAGCTGGCCTCGTAGATCGGCTGGCTGCCTTGGGCGCCCGGTTCGAAACCGTTATCGACCCGTCAGCTAGAATTGCAGAATCTTCCACTCTTGGAGAGGGGTCAGTGGTCTGCGCTGGGGCCGTCATCTCCACAAACGTGAGAATTGGCCGTCATGTGCACATCAATCCGAATGCGACAGTGGGGCACGATACGGTTCTCGCTGACAACGTCTCGATTAATCCGGCAGCAACCATCTCCGGGGAAGTCACCGCTGGCGAAAGGGTCCTTGTCGGCGCGGGTGCGGTCGTGTTGCAAGGGCTGACGTTGGGAAGCGATGCACTCGTGGGCGCGGCCGCTTGCGTAACGCGCTCTGTCCGGCGCGGCGTCACGGTCTTGGGGGTTCCTGCGCATGAAATGGAGTGAAACTCGATGCCTTTGCATTGTCATCAAGACAAATCAGGGGGGAATGTGGCTCGTTCCGCAGGTACGCGAGGCGCTCGACCGGGGCCTACACGTCATTGTCATATTGCCGGACGGAGATGGGCGGCTCGCACGTGCATTGGCACTAATCATGGATGAGGAGCCGAATCTGCGGGTGTGTCCCATCCGGTTTGATTTCAGAGTGAAACTTTCTTTAGCTACGATGCTGGGCGTCCTGCAGGTACGAGCAATACTGCGTAAATGCGACGCTGACACTGTTCTCTATCATCTTTATGCGTCAGCGCTCGTCACGCGTCTGGCGACATTCGGGCTGAAAGGAGTACGCAAAGTTCATATGGTGGCTGGTCCCCTGTATCTTGAAAGCCGCCCTATTCGATGGGTGGAGCGCATCCTGTGGAGGCTGGACACAATGATAATCGCTGGCAGCAGATATACTTATCGTCGGTACGTCGAGCTCGGCGTTTCTGCGAAGCGAATTTGCGTCGTTCCATATGGCGTAGACACAGAACGATTCAGCCCTGAGGTGGTCGTGTCTAGTGATAGCGCGAGGAAGGCCCTCGATATTGACGATGGCGTGTTTGTGGTAGTCATGGTTGCCTATATTTATGCCCCAAAGTCCCTCGTCTTTCCGGGTGTTGGGATCAAGGGACACGAACTGGCCTTGGAAGCGTGGATGGAGTTCGCGAAGGAGTTTCCAAACTCGGAGCTGATATTTGTCGGCTCAGGATTCGATTCGCATGGGCAGGCGCATAGAGAAGCTCTCGTAGCGCAGGCAAGACGTATTAACTTGGCTAGGCCAATTCGGTGGATTGAGAGTCTAGCTGATGTTCGCACCGTCTACGCGGCGTCCGACCTCAGTATCAGCCCTTCGCTTTCGGAGAATCACGGGGCAGTGTTGGAGGCCTCTGCGATGTCCGTGCCTTCAGTCGTGTCGGACGCCGGGGCATTGCCCGAGGCATTGGCGCCGGGCGCTGGCTGGGTATTTGCCAGTGGGCATGCGGAGAAACTCGCCGGTAGGCTGAGGGAAGCGCACGCGGCGTGGCTTGGCGGGGAACTCCCTCATATGGGCGAGTTGGCTCGCATCTTCGTCGAGCGTCACTTCAGCGCACAGCGCTGTGCCCAACATGTCGTTGATGTGGTCTCAGGGGAAGGAGCGCCAGGCTGTGGCACGGGTGGCAGTCTTCGTTGAAGACAGACTCTTCCAGGACTCGGGATCTGAGGTCCTGACGTTCAATCGACACCTCGAGGGTCTGACTTGGAGGGACCTGGGTCCTGAGAGTCATGATTCGGTGCTTTGCGCCCGGATTACGCGCGTCGATGCGCCTAGCGCTGCTCATCAAGTTGATGGGGAGATCTCTGGGCTACCCTACTACCGCGGACTTCTTGGCGGGATGCTAAGACTCCCGAGGCTCTTTTGGCGCACGCTTCTCATCGCACGCAGTGCGGATCTAGTGGTGGTCAAGTGCCCGGGTCTCGTTGGGACAACCGCGCTAATTGCCGCGCGGGCTCTGCGAAGACCCGTTGCTATGCATTTTGTTGGCGATATCGAAGACTCGGTGTCCGACTCTCGGAATTCCGCCTCATCCAGACAGATTAAGTGGATAGCGCGCAGATTGTCGCAGTGGGCAGTTCGCCAAGCTGGCGCAGTGCGGTATCCCACCCGGTCGTTTCTCCAGGAGAAGTATCCTGCATCGAGGCCAGACCGGGAGTTCTGGTATACGGATGCTGGGGTTACTGCAGTCGATCATTCGGTTGCAGAATCAATGCATGTGCCGGGACGCATCGTGGCCATCGGGACGCAAGATCGGATGTACAAAGGGCATGATTTTTTGATCCGTGCAATGCCCGCTGTCTTGGAGCAGGTGCCGGGCGCTCATCTTGTACTGGTTGGCAAAGGGTCGTGCCGTGAAGAACTTGTCGCGCTGGCTGCCGATATCGGTGTGAGCGGAAGTGTCGAGTTTATCGACTTCTTGGACGGGTGGCCTCATGTCTCTGACATGATGCTCAGCGCTCATGTGTTTGCAATGCCTTCAATGGCTGAGGGGCTGCCAAGAGCCTTGCTCGAGGCGATGTCTCTCGGCGTGGCGTGTATCGGGAGTGACGCGTCGGGTATCCCAGAGTTGTTGCCGCATCACCTGCTGGTTCCGCGCGGGAGCGTGGAACCCTTGGAGAGACTGCTGATAAGGGTGCTTACTGACGACGTGTTCCGGCAGAGGGCTGCCGATGAATGCCTAGAAAGTAGCCGTCATTTCAACGCTGATATAATGGAGAAGAATATGAAATTGTGGCAACGTCAGTTGGCTCAGATGATCGATGATTAATGGGTTCAGTGAAGGGGAGTGGAGGCGCGGTCGCTCAAGTCGGTATTGTTGCGGGTGGGACGGCCATTTACTCGCTATGTCAGTGGCTAATTCTCGTGCTGTTCGCACGTGTCACGTCAGCTGAGGAGTTGGGCGAATACTCGTACGCACTCGCCGTCTCGGCTCCGTTCTTCATTTTTTTCGGCTTATCTCTACGTCAGGTGTATGTTTCCTCGAGTGGAGAAGGATATGCATGGCGCGATTATCTGATGCTTCGGATCATCGCAAGCGCCGGTGCGTTTGTGGTTGTTCTTCTGTTCGGGCTGTTCAGCGATTCTCTGACCGCTACTTATATTCTTGTCTCGCTGATAAAGGCAGTTGATCTTACCGCAGAGATCTATTTGGCGCCGCCACAGGCGGTCGGTACTGTGCGGCCGTTGGGTGTATATCAGATGATTAACGGGGGAGCATCGCTAGTGCTCTTTGCCATGGGACTTTCGCTTGGCATGCTCCCCGTGCTTGCGCTAGCGATGTCTTTTCTGGGCTCGCTCTCGGCAGCTCTATACGCACTTCACGTTGGCCGATTCGCGATTGGAGCTCGATCAGACGGTTTCGCTTGGCACGCGCGTGGCGCAAGCGCGAGAAGAATATGCAGTCTAGCGCTGGTGTCAGCTCCCTTGGGTGTGGCGGGCTGCCTGAACTCAGCGATGCAGGCAGCGCCGCGATATGTACTGGAACGAACGACAGGGATGGCTTCCGTTGGCATTTTTAGCGCCATGGCGTACTTGCTAATTGCGGGCAATACAGTGGTGAGCGCGGTTGTGCAATTTGAGCTCCCTCGAATGGTTACTCTCTTTCACAGCGGTGGAATGGGGACGATGAATAAGCGCGTGAGACTACTTGCATCTCGAATGGCCATTCTCGGAGCCGCCGTGGTCATAGGCATCTCGCTCTGGGGAGGTCGGGTGGTCACGCTGCTCTATGGCTCGGGATACGAGGATCGCCCAACTCTTGTGTTTCTCGGGCTGTCTTGGGCGGTGGGTGCAGTCTCCTGGATCTGGGACATGGCATTAGTGGTGCATCGGGCATTTGTCATTCAGATGGCGGCAGCGCTAGCGGGCGCGGTTACGGCGGTGGTCGCGTCGGCATTGCTCGTCGAATTGAACGGGCTTAGAGGCGCGGGAATCGCGGTTCTGTTGGCGACTATCGCGGTGGCCTTGGTGCGTCATGGGGGTTTGGTGTTTCTGGCCAGACGCAGTCCTGAGGGCGCGCAGTGACCGATTTAGGATTGAGCTTGGGCCTCGCAGTGTTTGCGACGTGGAGGCTGTTCGTTAGGCGCGGTGGCCCCAGCCCGCTCGGGTTTTTTCTGATCTATTTTGTCTACTTTTCGTTCGGCCCAGCGCTGCTCTTCTATCTTGGAGGGGATATTTACAGGGGGACGGTCGTAGATTTCATTCCGCGCGCTATGTTGGGCTTCTCGATTGCTTTACTAGGTTGGGCGGCTGCCGACGCTCTTTGGATTGGCCGCACGGAAAGAATGACTGCTCCCGGATTCGGACGCCCGACGGCTACGACATGGTCGTCGTGGACCTATGAGGCCGTGCTAGTTGTCGGGTCGTTGTACGGTGCAGTCCAAGGCCTTCGAGTGCTGTCTAGAGGCGCTGGAACGAACAAGGTTGTCGCTATTGCGATTGCCGGTCCGGTCCACTATCAATACCTGTTATGTATGTCGATTTCATTGTGCTGGACGTCAGTTGTCTGGAGATCCGGAGGCCATGCCCGTCGACTAGTTGTGACCGCTTGGGTGGCGTTCATATTCTACTGCCTAGCGACTGCCGAGCGGGACTTCCTGCTGGTCTCCTATGCCCTCGGTGCGCTCCTTGTCGTTGGTAAAAGGAGCGGCCGCGTCATCGCGGCCTATATTGGAATAGCATTCGTTGCGCTTGTTGCTGGCACGACCATCTTTGTCGTAAGAGCCGGAGATCGTCTGAGTGTCGCCTCCCTTCTAAATCAAGGGTCGGTTCTGTTCGTTGACACATTTGTGCGGAGCTGGATAGCATCAGGAGATCCCTATCCCAGTCACTCGTGGATTGCTGCGCTCACGCGCTCTAATGCATCGGACTATGGGACTCTCTCCGAGTGGTTTTCCGTAGTCTTCACAGGGAGTGTTGATTCAGGCGCAGCCTACGGATTTTCGCTATCGGCCGAGGCCTACATGAATGCCGGCATGGTTGGAATATTTGTTGTTTATCTGTTGCTTGGCGTGCTCCAGTTGTATCTAGTTGACAAGGGGAGAGAGTCTCCGCTGTACTGGGGCGTTGCGGTGGCTGTCGCCTACGAGAGTCTCTATGCAATTCGCGGTGAGACGTATGCCTTGTTTTCGTCCTTCGCCGCCATTGCTTTATTAGCGATGTTGTTTCGTGCGGGTCAGCGTCGGATCTCTGTTTCCGGCGCTCGACGCTAGACGAGTCGATTAAAGCGGACATACCACTCCGCGAATCGACGGAGACCATCAGCTAGGGTCACTTGCGGTGTGTACGAAATCCGCTGGCTCAGCCGTGTTGCGTTTGCATGCGTGGCCTTCACGTCGCCGGATTTGATCTTCTCGTAGACCTTGTCAAAGCAGACGGAACGCTCGAGAGCCCCGGCGAGAGCGTTCTCGAGGGTAGTGATCAAGTTGGTGAGGCTTTCAGGTCTGCTACCTCCCACGTTGAAGATCTCGTGAGGATGTGTTGTGGCAGGTGCAAGGTGCAGAAGTCTGACCACACACTCGACGACGTCATCAACGTAAGTGAAATCCCTCAACAAGTCGTGTCGAGTATCGCCGTCGTTGTACACCTTGATGGGCCGTCCAGCGAAGTAGCTGTCCGTGAAGCTGTAATAAGCCATGTCCGGACGCCCATAGGGGCCGTAGACTGTGAAGAACCGCATCCCAGTCGCTGGGAGCCGGTAGAGATGTGCATAGCAGTCTGCCATCAACTCGTTGGACCTCTTGGTCGCGGCATAAAGTGAGACCGGATGATCTGCGGGATCTGCTTCGTCGAACGGGGCCTTTGTGCTGCCACCATAGACCGAGCTCGAGGATGCATAAAGGAGATGTGTGACGTCGTGATGACGGCATGCTTCAAGCACATTTGCGAAGCCAACCAGATTGCTCTGGATGTACACTCCTGGATTGTCGATCGAATAGCGAACTCCGGCCTGCGCGGCAAGATTGACCACGATCGTAGGTCTTTCGAGCTCAAATATCGAATTCAGTGCCGCCTCATCAGTCAAGTCGGCTCTGTGGAATCGAAAGTTTGACAGATTACCTATCTGTCGTAGGCGCGCTTCCTTGAGTTCGACAGGATAGTAGGAGTTCAGGTTGTCGATCCCGATCACGGTGTAGCCGCTGGATAGCAGCCGAGTTGTGAGGTGGTAGCCGATGAAACCTGCCGCTCCAGTGACGAGCACCGTCGCTGGGCTGGTGATTGGGTAAATTGTCTCAGATGACAAAGGAACTCCCATTTCGGGCTGTACTATTAACATTTTCAGTCGTTTCCGTACAGGTCGCGGCTGTAGACTTTATATGCGACATCATCAAGGTCTTGGTGCAGGCGGTTGGCGATGATGAGCGTGGACCGGGACTTGAAGTCTCCAAGATCAGGTACCACCTCTGAACCGAAGAACGAGTCGTCACCGAGCGTGGGCTCGTAGAGGATGACCGGGATGCCCTTGGCCTTGACGCGTTTCATGATGCCTTGGATTGATGATTCACGGAAGTTGTCGCTGCCCGACTTCATGGCGAGACGATAAATTCCCACTACTGCAGGATTGCGTTCGATGATGTCTGATGCGATGAAGTCCTTGCGAGTCGTGTTTGAATCGACGATTGCTCGGATCAGGTTCTGCGGCACGGACCGATAGTTCGCTAATAGCTGCTGTGTATCTTTGGGGAGGCAGTATCCCCCGTAGCCGAAGGAGGGGTTGTTGTAGCCATCGCCTATCCGCGGATCTAGGCCAAGACCTTCGATGATCTGTCGCGTGTCTAGGCCTCTTTGAATGGCATAGGTATCGAGTTCGTTGAAGTATGCGACGCGCAGCGCCAAGTACGTGTTGGCAAATAGTTTGATGGCTTCGGCCTCGAAGGCGCCGGTAAACAGGATCGGGACGTTATCATCAAGGCTGGCTTCGCGTAGAATTGCGGCGAAGAGTTCCGCATCCGGCCCTGGATCTGCGACTATGATTCGGCTAGGATGCAAATTGTCGTGAAGCGCCCGCCCTTCACGGAGAAACTCTGGGGAGAAAAGGATCCGCCTGGCGGGATATTTTTCTCGCATGCGGGCTGTGAATCCCACCGGAACAGTGGACTTGATCACAACGACAGCGTCATTGTTGGTCGCGGACTGCGCGATAACCGACTCGACAGAGGAAGTATCGAATGCGTCCTGCTCCGAGTCATAGTTGGTCGGGGTGGCGATGAGGATGAAGTCCGCCTCGGCGAAAGCCCGGGTCGGATCGGTCGTGGCTTGGAGAGAAAGGCCACCTTGCTGAAGGGACTCGGCGATGTCACGATCCTCGATTGTGGAGGCACCCGCATTAACCCGAGCGACACGGCGAGGGTCGATGTCTAGCCCGGTGACGTCGTGATAGCGCGCCAGCAGGACTGCTGAGGCGATCCCGACATACCCGAGCCCAACAACAGTGATTCGGAGGGAGTGCATGATCCGATCTTAACGTTCCGGTGCCTCAATTATCTGATCCGTCTTGAGCGCCTGTGATCCTGGATCCGCACTGGTCGGGCGCGCTCTACAGCGCCGCAGGCCAAGGCCACTACCGAGCGCTGCGTGGAGTCGGCGCCCGCTGGACCCGGATCCTCTGGCGCTGCTGGCAAGACCACACCAACTACAACCCCGACCTCCACACCCACCGGGTCCAGGCGTTCCCCGCCGCGGCCACACCGATCGCCAGCTGACGCGTCGCGCTCCGGCTGCAGACGTCCCCAACCGGGCCGCCTGCCGATCCCACCCGCCCAGCCCCATCTTTCGGCGCCGAGGTTGACAGCGGGAGTCTGCATCATCCATCTGATCCGCAACACGTTCCGGTTGGCGTCGAAGAAGGACTGGGACGCCCTCAAGCATGACGTGAAGCCGATCTATACCGCCCCGAACCCCAACGCCGCCCGGGCCGCGCTGGAGGACCTCGACGAGAAATGGGTCAAGAAGTACGGCGCGATCATCCGGTTGTGGGAGTCCGCGTGGGAAGAGTTCATCCCGTTCCTGGACTACGACATCGAGATCCGGACCGTGATCTGCTCGACCAACGCGATCTGGGTGTTTGACTTGACGTGTCGGGGGTGCCTCGCGAGCCGCCCTGACCGGCTGCCCCTGGCTCTGAACGCTATTGACGATTATGTCCTTGATTCGAAATGCCGGGTCAGCCGCCCAAAGGTATCGG
>JARKOC010000123.1 GCA_029975915.1 Bryobacteraceae bacterium | reverse complement strand
GACCGTTCCTCCGCTTCGCGGGATGCCCGTACCACCCGGGCGCGCTCCGTGGAGCTGAGCGCCATGAGGCGGTCCCGGGACTGCGCCTCGGTCTCTCCCTCGGGTCGGTATCCCAGGCGGGAAAGTGAAAGGCGGGCAAGTTCCTCGCGCCGCTCCGGGTCGGTCACGAATTTTCGCGAGGCAACCTGCTTTGCCAGGTCGGCCGCGCCTTCGCCCAGCAGCTCCAGAGCCTCGTTTTCCCTGATCCGTTCCTTCTGGAACCAGCTGTCAGCCAGCAGCCAGCACAGGATCAGGGTGATGGACAGGCGGTTGCGGTCCCGTCCCGCATCGGAGCCGGCAAAGGGCGCCAGCCGCCCCGGATGCGCCGGTGAGCCAAGCGAAGCAAGAAGATCCTGGACCACGGCGGCCACATGCACGCGGCCGGAAGAGCCGATGCGGGGTTCATCGAGAAAGACCTCCGGTGTCTCGGCCAGTCTGCGGGTCAGCAGTTCCAGGGTCGGACCCTGTTCCTCACTGTGCTCTCCCCGATTCTCCTCAATCATGTCCGTCTCCCATGTTCTTTGTCGCCGTCCCCGTAACGGACGCGGCTGAACCGGCGCGCGAAATCTACCAGGTCGTCCCACTCCGCCACCCGGAAGACCTCCCATCCCTGTTCGTCCCGTGCCCGGCGGATGGTTTGAAAGGCGTCGTCATATCCCTTCAGCCGTTCCCAGTCAGACGGCATGTTGAGCACGAGGGTCCCTCCTCCGCCCCCATTGCGCAGCGCCATGGCTGCCAGGTCCCAACCGCTGTTCCCCTTCTCATCCGTATCGAACATGGTGGAAGCGCCGTCGTCCGAGATGACCAGGATATGCACGGGCCGGTCATGCCTCTTTCGCACGGCATAGGTGTCGCGCAGCACGTGGAGCGGAAAGGCCGTTCCGCCTCCGTAGTAGCCGGTGAGCACCCGCAGGATTTTGTCCTCGTCGCGGATGAATCCGGCGGTGGACGTCACCTGCCGCTTGTCGCTCCAGAGCGTCG
>JARKOC010000333.1 GCA_029975915.1 Bryobacteraceae bacterium | reverse complement strand
TACCGACCGTGAAGTGGAAAACCTCGTCGCGCTCGCCAAACTGGTCGGATACGTGCGCTTTTTCCACCCCAGCGACCAGGCGGCGAACGCCGATTGGGACGCTTTCGTCGTCGCGGCCATCCCCGACGTGATCGCGGCGGATAACGACGCATCGCTGGCCGGTACCCTGCAACGGTTGTTTGCGGCGCTGGGGCCAACCCTTCAGGTGTTCGTCGTGGGCAAGGAGCCGCCCCTCGACTCCGCGCTGACCTATCCGCAACACGAGGAGACCCGCCTGGTGACATGGCGGCTTCAAGGGCTGGAAACCGCCCTGTCCCCGACTTCAGGCTCATACAGCAGCCGGCGCGCCTATCGCCGCATCCCCGACGGCGTGCCTGAGGGCGCGCCCCAGCCCGGCGAGCCATTCCAGGCAGTGCTGACCGGCACGGTGGCCTGCCGGGTGCCGCTGGCGCTGTTTGCCATCGACCAGGCGACATTACCGCCGGGCGCCGAGACCGATGGGCCTGGGACGGAATCCCTCAAGCCGGACGACTACCCAGCCCGCGCTGGACGACTGGCGATCGTCATTCAGGCCTGGGCCATTCTGCGCCACTTCTATCCCTATGGCGAGGTGATGGGTGTGGCGTGGGAGTCCCTCCTGCGCGAATCGCTCCGGACGGCAGCGGCCGCGCCCGATGCCGAGACGCTCAAATCGAGTCTGTACGTGATGATTGCGCAGATCGAAGATGGGCATGCCGCTCTCTACTTTCCGGCTACCCGACAGACCGTCGCCGCGATCCCGCCGTTCGTCTGGGATTGGGTGGAAGACCAGCTCGTGGTCACGCGGGTCTTGCCGGGCGGCGGAGTGAGATGGCATCCGGGCGATGTCATCCTGGCGATCGATGGTGTGGAAACCGAAAACGCCATTGCCCGTGACATGGTGTTCGCTTCGGGTGCGACGCCGGCGCGCCGACGGGAACTGGTTCTGCTTGGCCTGCTGAGAGGGGAACCTGGTTCCTTGCTGACGCTGGACGTCCTCCCCGTGCAGCAAGACGAGCCTATCCGCATCACCCAGGAACGGAGCGTGGACTTCTTCGCCCAGGGCAATGCTGGGGAAGCCTGGCTCCTAAGGGAGCCTCGGCCAGACCCATTTTCGGAACTGGCTCCCGGCGTCTACTACATCGACACCCTGCGTTTCGACGAGCTAAGTTTTCGGGACGCCCTGCCCGATCTGGCGGGGGCGCGTGGGCTTATCATCGACGTGCGGGGGGTGGGCATGGTATCGATCCACCACCTCCTCTCGTTCCTGATCGACCATCCGATTTCTGGCCCACAGACGTGCACGCCCTCGATCACCGCCCCGGAACAAATGGATGTCACCGATTGCATCACGGTGTGGCTTAACCCATCGGATATGCATTTCGACGCGAAAGTCGTTTTTCTCACCGATCAACGGGCGCACAGTTCCGCTGAGAATCTTCTCACCTTCGTCGCCGCGCACGATCTGGGTGAGATCGTTGGCAACATCACGGGCGGAACCAATGGGGTTGTCGACGCAGCCCCATTGCCTTTCGGCTATGTCCTGGTCTGGACCGGCCAGTACGTGCTCATGCCAGACGGCTCGCCCTTCCATGGCATCGGCATCCAGCCGGATTGGGAAGTCCAGCGTACGATGGCCGGAGTCCTCGCAGGCCGGGATGAAGTCCTCGACAGAGGATTGGAGATTCTGCTGGACAGCCTGGAATAGGCGGCCACTATTCAAAAACCGGGAGACCCTGCTTTCTCTGGCCTCCCGGTCTCTGGCCTCCTGGCCTCGTCGCTGCCGGAGGCAGCGCAACCTACCGCACCGTGATCGGGCAGGTATCCACCCCGGAGCCACCGGGGTTCGCCCCCTCGGACTCATCCCGATCAAGATGACTATCCGGCCAGTGCTGGAACCAGTTGAAGATCACGGACAGGGTATACTGCCCCGGCGGCAGGCCGGGCACCGTCCACGAGCTGTGCACGGAGATCGGGCACTCAGCGTCGCCGGTGTGGTCGTAGCGGCGGCTGCTCGACTCCCCATACGACACCCCGTCGACCGTGAGTGTCATGCTATAGTAGTTATACGAATTGGCGGCCAGATCTTCGGTGCGGGCCGCC
>JARKOC010000326.1 GCA_029975915.1 Bryobacteraceae bacterium | reverse complement strand
GACACCCGTCCCGACTGGTGGATCGTCTGCGAAATCGCGAAACGCATGGGGTATCCCATGGAGTACTCCTGGCCGGGCGAAATATGGGACGAAATGGCAGCCCTCTCCCCCATCTTCTCCGGCATGAATTACGAACGCCTTGATAATGCCGGCCTGCAATGGCCCTGCCCGTCCCTCGACCATCCGGGCACGGCCATCCTACACACCAAGACCTTCACTAGGGGGCTTGGGCTCTTGAAGGGTATCGAGCACATTCCGCCCGCGGAACTGCCCGACGAGGAATACCCCTTCCTCCTCTCCACCGGCCGCATCCTGTCCCACTATAACGTCACTACCCGTCAATCCGGCGCACTGTCGGAGTACGTGCCGGAAGAGGCGGCCATGGTCCATCCCACGGACGCGAAAAACCTGTCCGTATGCGATGGCGACCGCCTGCGGGTCACCTCCCGCCGCGGCAGCGTTACCACCGGTGTGCAGGTAACCGACAAGGTGCAGCCGGGCATGATCTGGATGAGCTTCCACCACGCCTCGACTCCCACCAATGAGTTGACCGTACACGCCTTCGACCCCATCAGCCAGACGGGCGAGTACAAAATCTGCGCTGTTCAGCTGGAAAAACTCGCGTAACCTCCGCTACAAACCCCGCCGGGCGTTCATCGCGCCCGGCGGGGCACGTATTCTTCTGAGGGACTCGGAACAACTACATCGAAACATCCGATTAATACAGGCTGCTTTTATTGAGATTATCAATTCGACATCCTGAAATGTATTTGTTACTTATTTAATACCAAGTGTAAATATCACTTATATATTTACATCACTGCCTTAACTCCATGGTACAGAAGAAACCCTCTTTCTCTCCCGCGAAAGCGACTGCAGCGCAACAAGCGGGGCGTTGACAGAGAAAGTCCACACTGCTGTAAACGTCATGAAATAAGGAGGAATGCATGGCCGGTTTAAAGAATTTTTTCGCAGGACGCTGGGGCATCATCGCCGTCGGTGTTGTAATCGGTATTCTTGCGCCCCTGTTGCAGAAACTGGGGAACCCGGGCAACATGGGGGTGTGCGTCGCCTGTTTCGTACGCGACATCACCGGCGCCGTCGGCCTTCACCGGGCCGATGTGGTACAGTATGTCCGTCCCGAGATCATCGGTTTCGTCCTAGGCTCCTTGCTAGCGGCCCTGATGTTCAAGGAATACCGGCCCCGCCTCGGTTCCGCCCCGGTGGTGCGGTTCGTGCTCGGCGCTTTCGCCATGATCGGCGCACTGGTGTTTCTCGGCTGTCCATGGCGCGCTGCCTTGCGGCTCGCCGGCGGTGACGGCACCGCCATAATAGGCCTTGCCGGCCTCGCCTTCGGCATCTGGATCGGCACGCTCTTCCTGAAAGACGGCTACTCCCTCGGCAGAACCCAGCAGACCCATTTCACGGCCGGCCTTCTGCTCCCCATACTCATGGCGGGACTTCTCTTTCTGATGCTCGTCTACCCGCAGGTCCCCGGACAGGCAAAAAGCGAAGTGCTTTTCTACAGCCTGAAAGGACCCGGATCCATGCACGCGCCGCTCCTTATCTCCCTTGGCGTGGGCCTTCTCATCGGATTTATCGCCCAGAGGAGCCGGTTCTGCACCATGGGCGCAATCCGCGACTTCGTCCTGTTCCGGCAGATGCACCTCCTCTCCGGGTTCATCGCCCTCATCGTCACCGCCTTTGTCTTCAACTTCCTGGTTGGGCAGTTTCATCCCGGATTCCAGGGACAGCCCGTGGCCCACACCATGCATCTGTGGAACTTCGCCGGCATGGCGCTCTCCGGCCTGGCCTTCTGCCTTGCCGGAGGCTGCCCCGGCCGCCAGCTGTTCCTGGCGGGCGAGGGAGACGGCGATGCCGCCATTTTCGTCCTGGGCATGGTTTTCGGCGCCGCCTTCAGCCATAACTTCGGCTTGGCCAGCACACCGAAAGGTGTCGGTCCCTTCGGCATCCAGGCGGTCGCGGTAGGGCTGCTGGTGTGCCTGTTCATCGGCTTTACCATGAGAAAAAGAATTGCTTAAGGGAGGCAACAATGGCTATAACAGTTGACGCCCGCGGGCTCTCCTGCCCGCAACCGGTTCTCATGACCTTGACTGCCGTCAAATCGGGCGAATCGGATGAAATCCGCATTATCGTGGACAACGAGACCGCAAAAGAAAACGTAAGCCGCGCGGCTACAGGCAAAGGCTGGAATGTCGCGGATATCCGCGACGAGGCTGATGGCTGCATCATTATCATAAAGAAAGGCTAGCGATTTGGCACTCTTCGATTTTCTGAAGGGCAACAAGGTCAAGAAGGAAACCCCCTGCGCCGATGACCAGAGCGACAGGGGGATTCTCCTGTTTGAGAATACCGGCGAGGTCATCCAGGCGGAAACGGTCCTAAAAAGGGAAGGCTGGACAATCCGCGTCATGGGCCCACCGCCGCAAGTGCGGCAGGGGTGTGACCTGGTGATTGAATTCCCCCTCATCGAGCAACTGGATATCCTGAGAATTCTGGAAGCGGAGAAGCTGCCGCCTCTGAGGATAGTGCCCGTAACCGGTCCGCTTCTCCAGCCGGTGGATATCTTTCAGGTCAAAGACTTCGGCGAATACCTCATGGTGCGCGCAGCCAACATGAAACTTACCATCGACAAGAAAACCGGCGTCTTCGTCAACGTCTCGGGGGGCGGCTGCCCGGATGTTCCCTACCTGGCGGCTTCCATGGTGGGACGGACCATCGCCGACGCGCCGAGTCCCCGCTCCATCGGCCACACCCTGTGCGGATACGCGTTGCAGCTTGCCTACGAGGAGATCAGACGCCGATGCTCTGCATAGCCGGAACCGTTCCAGCCGATGATTTTCCCCTGGTGGAAGGGGACGTTTCGCTCGACGGTGAACAGTTACGCGTCGGCGGGTTGAGCATCGACGTCAACCGGGGAACGCCCGCCCTGCTCGCCGCCGCAGCCGAAGCCTGCGAGGCATTGGGCCTCCCGGCGCCGTTCGCCTATCTGGCGGGCGATACCGGAAGCGGCAAGGGGAGCCACCGCCTGTATGCTCATTTGACCGATACTCTGTCCGGCGCCACCTTACGTACCATTACCTTTCACTACCTGCAGCCCATCGTGCATCGACATGCCAGGCTGTTGGAAGTCCTACAAAAAATGAATCCGCGCCCGTTCCTGATTGCCGACGCCGGATACATGTATATGGCAAAAATGAGCGGCGAGGCGCCGGCCTACGACCTCTTCACCCCCGACGTGGGGGAACTGGCCTTTCTGGCCGACGAAGAGGCGCCCCATCCGTTCTATACGAGGGGCTTCATCCTCCATGAAGACAATCGCGTCCCAGACCTCATCGCCCGGGCCTACCAATACCGCAACGCCGCCCGCTACCTGCTGGTGAAGGGAAAGGCCGATTACCTGGCCGATGAAACCGGGATACTGGAAACGGTCGACAGCCCGGTTGAAGAGGCGTTGGAGGCCATCGGCGGAACCGGCGACACCTTGACCGGCCTTGTTTCGGTCTTCATCGAAGCCGGGTTTGACACACGACGGGCGGCGGTCGCCGCCATGCGCGTCAACCGGCTGGCCGGCAGCTACGCCCGGCCGAACCCGGCCACCCAGATACTTGAAATCATCAGTCACATTCCACGCGCCTGCCGGGATGTGGTAGTGGAGCCACCCGCGGCAATGGGGTTCCAGGAACAAATTGCATGAAAAATCAGACAATTAAACTGACCCACATGGTGAAAGCGGCCGGTTGAGCCGCTAAGCTGGGCCCGGCGGGCCTGGAAGAAGCGTTGTCAGGACTGTTCGACGTATCGGACCCGAATCTGATTGTGGGGCCGGAGACCTCCGATGACGCAGGCGTCTATCGCATCGGGAACGAGTGCGCCCTGGTGGAGACCACCGACATCATCACGCCGCTGGTGGACGACCCCTTTCTGTTCGGCGCCATTTCCGCCACCAATGCCCTGTCGGACGTCTTCGCCATGGGCGGTAGACCCGTGACCGCCATGAACCTGGTATTCTTTCCCAAGTGCAGCATCCCTCCCGAGATGCTGCGGGAGATACTGGCCGGAGGGGCGGAAAAGATCCGGGAAGCAGGGGCGTGCCTGGTGGGTGGGCATACCGTTGAGGACGATGAAATCAAATACGGCCTGGCGGTTACGGGTCTGGTCCATCCGCAACGGGTGGTCCGTAATTCAACGGCCCGGCCGGGGGATATCCTGGTCCTTACCAAACCCGTCGGCACCGGCATCGTCTCCACCGGGATCAAGGCGGAAATGGTCGATGACGCCACGGTGAAGGAGGCATGCCGCTGGATGACCACCCTCAACGGCACGGCGGCGGGCATCATGACCGAATGCGGCGCCCATGCCGTAACCGACGTGACCGGTTTCGGCCTCATCGGCCACGCCTCGGAAATGGCCCGCGGCGCAGGGGTAACCGTCGCGCTGGAACGCAATGCGATACCGGTAATCAGCGGAGTGCAAGATCTGATGAACGACGGCCTTATCCCCGGTGGCTGCTACCGGAATCGGGACTACTATTCACGCTTCCTCCTTGACGCGCGCTATCCCCGAAGCGCGGAAACGACGCCCCCCGCGGACGACCTGATTCCTCTCTTCGATCCCCAGACCTCGGGAGGACTGCTGATCGCCCTCCCCGCGGAACGCGTGACCGACTTTCTCGGGATGTCGGCAGATGTCGGCTGTTTCGCGGTCCGCATCGGCGAGATCGCGCCATGCCGCGGCCACGCCGTGGAGATCCGCTGAACCTTTCACCACGCTTCCGCTCTATCGATTCAATCAATACATACCCTCATTATGATTGCGAATATCAATTAGACATGCATCTCTCTATTTGCTAGCCTCTAATCCGGTCACACACTCATTAATCCCACAAGGAGCAACGTATGAAGAAAGTCTCTCTGCTGCAAACGGCGCTCGCCATCTCCGTCCTGCTGCTGTCATGCTCACCGGCGTTTTGCGGAAGCCTCGACGCTTTCAAGGGTGAAAAGGGCGTGCTGAAGATCTCGGGGGGCACGGCGCACATCCCGGTCATGAAAGACGCGGCCCAGCAGGTCATGGCCGCCAATCCCGGAATCCAGATAACCATCGCCGGCGGCGGGTCGGGAGTCGGCATCAAACAGGTGGGCGAGGGGTTGGTGGATATCGGCAACACCGGCCGGAAACCGACCGGTGACGAGATTGCCCGCTACAACCTCAAGCTGTTCCAGTGGGCCGTTGATGGCGTGGCCCCGGTGGTGAATCCGAAAAACAAGGTGAAGAAGCTGACCAAAACCCAGCTGATGGACATCTTTGCCGGAAAAATTGACAACTGGAAAGCGCTGGGCGGAACGGACAGGAAGATCAATCTCTACACCCGCGACGAGGCGAGCGGGACCCGCGAGGTATTCTGGGAAAAGGGCCTGGACAAGGGCGCCATCGCGCAGTCCGCCCATGTGGTCGTTTCCAACGGCGCCATGAAAACGGCCGTTGCCCAGGACCCATACGGCATCGGTTACGTGTCCGTGGGCCACATCGACCGGACCGTGGCGCCGGTTGCCCTGGACGGGATCGTGCCGACCATCGAAACCGTGCGCAAGGGAACCTACAAAATAGCGAGGGGTCTCTTCAGTAATACCAAAGGGGAACCGGCCGGTCTGAAAAAGAAGTTTCTCGATTTCCTGTATACTCCGGACGGCATGAAGATTATCGAGAAACACGGCTTCATCCCGGTTCGATGAAAAACCTCCGGGAACAGGCGGCGGAGAGGGCGTTCCTCCTCTCCGCCCTGACAAGCTGCGCCATAACCGCGGGCATTCTCGTCTTCATGGTGTTCATGGGCTTACCCTTGCTGCGCGAGGGAGGGTTCCTTGCCCTGCTGCTCAACTCATGGGAGCCGTACCGGGGAGCCTTCGGCGTCTTGCCGATGGTTGCGGGAACCCTCGCCATATCACTCCTGAGCCTGCTGGTGGCGTTTCCCCTGAGCATCGGCTGTTCTTTTCTCGCCGCAGGCATCGCCCCGAAACCGCTTCGAGCGCCGTTGCGCCGCGTCATCGAACTGATGACCGGCATCCCGACCGTTATTTACGGTTTCGTGGGCATCTTCCTCCTGGTCCCCATCATCCGGGAATTCTTCCGGCACGGCTCCGGCATGTGCGTGCTCACGGCCGCACTGGTGCTCGGCGTCATGATCTCTCCGACCATGACCCTTTTCTTTTGCGACGCCTTTGACCGGATACCCTCCTCCTACCTCATGGCAGCCGACGCGCTCGGTGCCGGCCGGGCGCAGAAGCTGATCCATGTCATGCTGCCGGCGGCGAAGAAGGGGATTCTCAACGGGGTCATCCTGGCGCTGGGCCGGGCCGTGGGGGACACCCTCATCGCGCTCATGCTCGCGGGCAACTCCGCCCGGGTCCCCGAGTCGGTCATGGATCCGGCCAGAACGCTGACGGCCCATATCGCCCTGGTCATCGCAGCCGATTACGAAAGCCCCGAATTCCGCTCCATCTTCACCTGCGGGGTTGTCCTCTATCTGTCCACCATGGTAATGACGTTCCTGGTCCGCTATCTTGCCCGCAGGGGGGAAGGAAGTATTTGAGACGCGGAATCCTTGAAAAAATGACCGTCTGGTTTTCCTGGGCCGCGGGTTTAATGCTTCTGTCGGCGGTGTCCGTCCTGCTCGGCTATCTTCTGCTGAAGGGCCATGAAGCGCTCAATCCGGCTCTTATCTTCGGCGAGACTCCCCCCCTGCGGGCGCTCCTTCTCAGGGAGCGGGTCTTTGACGGCCTTTTTCCCGCCGTGGCCGGGACCCTGGTTCTCATAACCCTGTCCATTGCCTGGGCCATACCCGTCGGCATCAGCACCGGCATCTACCTGTCCGAGTATGCCGGCGGCCGGGTGAAAAGGGCTCTGGATGCCTTCTTCGATGTCCTGGCCGGGATACCGTCCATCGTGGTGGGACTTTTCGGCTTTGCGTCTGCAGTGTTTCTGCACCGGCACTTTTCGGAGCGAATCGGTCCGTGCCTGCTCATATCGAGCATAGCCCTCTCGTTCCTGGTGCTTCCCTATATCATCCGCACCACCCAGGCAGCCCTGGAGGGAATCCCCCGGGATGTCCGCCTCACGGCGCTCGCCCTGGGCGCCACCCGCTTGCAGAACATTTTCCTGGTCCTGCTGCCGAAATCCCTGTCAGGGATCATGAGCGGGATCGTGCTGGCCATCGGACGTTGCGCCGAAGACACCGCGGTGATCATGCTCACCGGCGCCGTCGCATCGGCTGGTATTCCCGGATCGCTCCTGTCCCAGTATGAGGCGCTGCCGTTCTACATCTATTACATCTCGTCCCAGTATACCGATCCCGCGGAGCTGACCAGGGGATACGGCGCCTCCATCCTCCTCCTGTTCCTGTGCGCAACGCTCTTCTCCGTGGCCTACGGCATCAGGAAGGGGCTGACCCATTTTACCCTGTACAGACCATGAACCATTCAGCCCACGACACCATCAAGATACGCGTAAGCGACCTTAGTTTTTCCTACCGGAATCGGCCGGTGCTCAAAAACGTTACCGCGGATTTCGCCGAAAATTCCATTACCGCCCTCACCGGACCGTCCGGCGTGGGCAAGTCCACCTTTCTCATGACGCTCAACCGCCTCTGGGAAGACCTCCCGGGCGCGTCAATGGAGGGAAAGGTCGAAATCAGGCTTCAGGGAAGATTGCGGGACATCTACGACCGCTCCATGGCCCTCACGGAGTTGCGGAAAAAGGTGGCGATGGTCTTCCAGACGCCCAACCCGCTCCCCATGAGTATCCGGAAGAACGCGGCGTTCCCCCTGAAGCTGGCGGGAGAGAGAGACAAGGGGGTCATCGGCCGGAAGCTCGAACAGGCCCTGCGCATGGCGAACCTGTGGGACGAGGTCAAGGATCGTCTGGACGACGATGCCCGCGCCTTTTCGGGAGGGCAGCAGCAGCGTCTCTGCATCGCGCGCGCGCTCATTCTCGAGCCGGAGGTGCTGCTCCTGGATGAGCCCACTTCCTCCCTGGACCGGAGATCGACCGCCATCATCGAGGAACTCCTGACCGGTCTCAAGGAGCGCCTGACCATCCTGGTCGTCTCCCACTACCTGGAACAGGTGGTCCGCATCTCGGACCGGGTGGTCGAGTTCTCCGACGAGACCATCGTATCCGGATAAAAAGAAGGAGGGTTTTCCACCATGGTACGCTGCGATATACCGGAAAAGGAAACACTGGTCATCGAGCACCTGATTCTTGATTTCAACGGCACCCTCGCCGTGGACGGCGTCCTGATCCGCGGCGTCGCGGACAGGCTCCGGGACTTGAGTTCTCGCGTCGCCATTCACGTGGTCACTGCCGACACCAACGAATCCGCCCGCGCTCAGCTCGCCGGCCTCCCATGCCGGGTGGAGATTATCGGGACACGGGCACAGGCTCAGGCAAAGCTCGCCTGTGCGGAAAACCTGGGATTGGCCAACGTCGCAGCGATCGGCAACGGGAGAAACGATGCATTGCTGCTGAAGAACGCAGCCCTGGGCATCGCCGTTATCCAGGCCGAAGGCGCCTCTATGCACGCGCTTCAGGCCGCTCATATCGTATGTACATGTATCAATGACGCCCTGGATCTGCTGCTGCGGCCTCACCGTATTATAGCGACACTACGTAACTGACGGGCGCTTCCTGTCCGGTTCGAAAAACATCGTGCTATCGATAAATTCAATCCGGAACATACATAGTGTGGTAATTATCGATTTGATTTAACCATCTGCATCAGATATCTTCGTAGGCCATGCAACCGACAATCGCCATATGCAACATTTTCGACCAGGACGCGGAAAAACTTGCCGACTATGCAGCCGTTGAGGGCTTTGGCGGCATAGACTGGTCCATAGATCCATCCCTGCCCGAAAAGGATTTCCTCTCCCTGATGAAGTCCCTTCACGGATTTCAGGTACGTTTCCACTGCCGTTTTTTCGGCGTGGACCCCGCCTACGCCGACAAAAGAGGCGACGACTCCCTGGCACTCCTGATGCGGACCGTGGATCAGGTTGCCCGCGCGGGGGGGCATCACATGACCGTGCATTCCGGGCTCGGCAATCCGTCCGGAGAGGGCATCAGCGCGGAACGCGCCATCGAGAACCTGGCGGTTCTGGCGGCGCACGGCCGACACAACGGCGTTGCCGTGGCACTGGAAAACCTGACCACGCCGCTCACCAACGACCCGTTGCTGTTCCGTCGCATC
>JARKOC010000308.1 GCA_029975915.1 Bryobacteraceae bacterium | reverse complement strand
CAACCTCCACTCCCCCCGATGCCACTTCAAATACTCCTGCCCCGGCCACAATGCACTATCGGCCGGCGGAATAATCCCCCTCCCGGAAAGGGTCAGCAAAAATCCCGGCACATTCGGATCAGCCGCAATCTGCCGCGAGGTGATAACCTTGTAGCCCTCCGACACCCCCATCATCCCCTCATCGAAAGCCCAGTGGCAGAGCTTGCAGAGCGCCATGCCGTTACGGATATCGTCGTTGCGCTTCAGGCTCCACGGCACTATGTGGGCCGCATCCACCACGGTATGGCCTTCCGCTGTCACAATCCGCACACCGCACAGTGCGCACCGATGATCATACGTGGTGACCACGGCCCGCCGGAATCCCTGGTCGCGCACGGCAGGCTTGTACATCTCCGTATCAAGGACTTCCCTCACCATGGACTGATGGGCCATCCTGACCAGTTCCAGATTGTAGGCATATGCTTCCGCATTGATGAGCGACTGATCCCGAAGCGCCACTTGGCCCTCCTCGGAAAAGCAGGACTCCACGAGCACCTGCCGCAAGGCCGCACGGCCGTCCGGCTGCTGGAGGAGCAGGAACAGCTCCTCATCGAGCAGCGCGCCAAGCGCCAAGGTCCGGAGCTGACTGACGCTGCCGACGCTATTCATGTGCTCCAGCTTCGTCTCTTTGCCCGACACCGGCACGAGCTCCCAGAACGGTTCGTTCTTCAGGTGAAAAAACGGATACGCGATGCTGTTGGTCTGTCCGATGGGCACAACCCGTCGCCAATAGCCGGTGAAGAGCTCGTTCAGCTCCACCAGGTCGCCGGTTACCTCGATGAAATTCGACGTGAACGCGCCCCGCGCGACCAGGTCCAGAAGCGCCAGCAGCAGAATCGGCTTGTGCGGCGCGCGCTTTTTCGTTGCCGCGGTCCAACTGGCACCGGGTGCACGGCGCAGATTGGCAAACAGCCGAAGGTATTTTTCAAGTCCCGTCATGACGATGGTAGGGGCGACCCGCTGGGTCGCCCGATTTTAATGCGTGCGTTCATTATGGCCGACCCGCTGGGTCGCCCGAATCCTTGCGACCACCTTTTTGTTCCAG
>JARKOC010000292.1 GCA_029975915.1 Bryobacteraceae bacterium | reverse complement strand
TGGCTCAGGTTCTCCGAATGGATGCTGGAGCAGCTCGCCAGGGACGACGGGGGCGGGTTCGAGATCGAGGTGAGGAAGGCATGAGAAACCAGCCCATCTATCACAACTACCCGCCGCAGCGCTCACCGCTGTGGCCGATCCTGGAGGAAGTGCGCGTCCAGCGCTCGCCCACCTGGGTGCGCGTGTGGATGCGCGAGGATCGCACCGGACGGGAACACCTGTTCGAGTTCAACGCCAGCGCGCCGGGGGCGTACCTGTGGCTGTTGCCGACGCTGGACGAGAAGGCCGCGCGCTGGTTCGAGCAGTACCGGCTGAAGCGCTGCCAGGCGGAGACGCGGACGGGGCGCTGGCGGCGGCCGATCCTGGGGCGGCTGGCCCGCTGGTGGCGCGGGCTATGGCGGCGACGCAAGACCGATCTGTCCGACATTCCGTTTTAGTTCGATCACGTTGGCTTGTGCAGTGAGATTCCGCCGAATGGCGGGGAGACCTATGGACATCACGACGATCACCATCACCTATGAACTGCGGCAGAACCTGGGCGACTACAGCGGGGTCAAGATGGCGGCAACGATGACGGCCGCCGTCGAGGAGGGGGAAGACCCGGAAGACGTGCGGGTGCACCTGCTGGAGATGGCCCGGCAACAGGTCCAAACGGCGGTCGACGACGCGCTGGAGCAGAACGGCCGGGAAGTGATCTACTACGGCGGGCCGCTGTTCAAAGTGGCCCGGTCGGACGTGCGGCAATGCATCGTCATCCTGCCGGCGGACGTCCAGCTGCCCCAGGAGGAGACCTGGAAAGAGTGCGACTCCTGGCGCGCTGCCGATTACAACGCGCCGGGGCGGATGCGGCTCGACGCGGCCCGCTTGGTCTTTTATGCCGCCCTGGATAGCGCGTCCACGTACCTGCCGGTGGACTGCACGAACGGCGACCTGAGCAAAATCCCGCCACTGCCCGATCCCGGCCCGGAGCCGCTGTGGCACAGCAAGGGCCTCCAGCGCGCGCTGGAACGGATGAACATCGAACCGGCCCTCTGGGACGAACTGGCGGGCCTGGAACACGTGACGGCCGAGTTCCTGGAGCAGGTCTACCAGGAGACTCCGAGCTATGGTGCTGGCGTGCGCGCCAAGCGGCTGGAGGTCATCCGGTCGGGCGTGCTGCCTGTGGCGGAGCTGGAGTCGGAAGATGAGGACGATGAGGACTTCGAGGTCGAGGAAGACGAGGACTAGGACCAAGGGCGCGCGGCCGCACCTGGAGCGGCGGATCACGTTACCCGAGGGACGGCCGGGGATGTTTGAGGCGTGGCTGGACCTGGCCAGCCGGTGTGGCGGGTACCGGGTGAGCGATACCCGGGGTGGGACAGTCGAGGAGCACAGCGGGCTTGACCAGGCGGCGCTCGACCGGGCGTACTGGCGGTGGGTCAACTCGCAGAGAGGCGTGTCAGGGTAGGCAGGGCACAATCAGGGCCGTCAGGGGGGGGCAAAGGGCTTCCCTCTTTTTGTTGTTTGACTTGGCCGGCCACAGCGTAACTGCTTGCTGTTCAGCTTCTTTTGACCGGTGGCTGTCTGGTGACTGCTCAGCCGGTGTTGGTGAGAGAGGATTTCGGGGAAAACGACTTCTTCCATTGGGCGTTATTCGCGCACACGGGGACGCCGTTTGTTTACCGGTCTGCGGCACGCACCTGGCCGAACCCGATCGTCGTCTGATATCCCACGCCAGCATAGAAAGCGAAGTGTGCCAGGAGATGGATCGGCCAGGCGAGTTCTGCTTCCTGGGCGAGGACTCGGTATGTGGCGTCGCCGGTACAGCCGATTTCCCAGTGCATACTTTTGGCTTGAACGGCCCGTGTGGCCAGGGTATAGCGGCTGACCGCCACGTGCTGGGGCGCGGCAGCACGGACGTCGGTGGGAAGCTGCCGGCCGCTGTAGGCATCCCAGGAGTCAGCCAGGCTCCCGAACACCAGCTCCGGTAGCGGAAACGGCAGGGTCTTGCCGCCGCTGTGGAACGACGTCAGGCTGGTGAAGTTCAGGTTCACACTGCTTGCCAGTGCTTCAGCCTTGCCCCTATAATATTCGTGTAGACCCTGATAAGAAGCGCGCCCGGCCCAGGGATGCACGGCCGGATCGGTGGTCGCAGCCTCCACATTGAAGCGAATCCCATCCAGCTCGACCTCGGTCGGCCGTTCCTGTTCGATCTGAAATAGTATCGCTGCCAGCGCGGGTGTGAACGCAGTCACGCGCACCCAGTAGACCTGATCAGGCCGCACCACACAGCGCCTGTCATGATTGACGGCTGTGCCCATCAGGTTGGAGCAGGTCAGTGGCTTGCGCGCGTCCAGATCGTGCAGCCATTTGGCCAGGCCGGGATTGCAGGCGTCGATCAGGCGCATGCTCTGGGCGTGGACGGCGCGACCCCAATAGGCGGGACCGTCTGCTGCGGCCCGTGGGCGCAGGGATAGCACGAGCGAAACCAGGTCCGTATCTTCCATCATAGCGGTGAAGCCATCCTCAGAGCACCGAAGCCGATCCTTCAGTCGTTTACTCTAAACCAGTTCTCATTAGCAGGCAAATGGAGGCCAACGGTGGATCTGGTTGATGATGCCCTGGCGATGGACAACCTTCGAATTGCCTGGGAGCAGGTGGCGGCCAATGGCGGGGCGCCGGGAGTCGACGAGGTGAGCATCCCGGCATGGCGGCAGGACTGGGAAGCCAATCTCATCGAACTCCGCCAGGAGGTGCTGGAGAACCGGTATCGTCCCCTTCCTCTGCGCCGATTTCGAGTCCCCAAGAAGCGGGTGCGGGGTTTCCGTGTGCTCACCATTCTCACCGTGCGGGATAGGGTGATCCAGCGCGCCGTGCTGAACGTGCTGGAGCCGGTCTTCGAGCGCAGGTTCCTCGATTGCAGTTACGGGTACCGGCCCGAACGCGGCGTGGGCGATGCTGTGGAGCGCATCGTGGAACTGCGCGACAAAGGATTCGGTTGGGTGCTGGACGCGGACATCGACGATTGTTTCCCCAGCCTGGATCACGGCCTGCTTCAGACGTTCTTCGGGGAGGACGTGGACGATTACCATCTGCGCCGCCTGGTGGACCTTTGGCTCGATCAGATGAAAACCTCGCCCGAACAGGATCGAGGGATCGCTCTCGGCGCGGTCATTTCGCCGCTGCTGTGCAACGTCTATCTGCACCGCCTGGATCTCGCGCTAACCGAACAGAGCTTCATGCCGATCCGCTATGCCGACGATTTCATCGTGATGTGCCACACGGAACGCCATGCCGAAATCGCGTATGCGAGCTGCGAGCGCATCCTCCAGGACCTCAAGCTCGAGTTTGAGCCGATCAAAACGCGCATTGGGTGTTTCGAGACCGGGTTCGGTTTCCTTGGCGTGAGCTTCTGGGAGGATATGTACGCCTACACCTGGCAGCGGAAGCGGGTGGAGATCAAAGGCGAATTTCAGCGGCCGTGGACCGGGCCGGATGGGTACGAATGATGGCGACACTGTATGTGGTTGAACAGGGTGCGCGCCTGGAAAAGCGCTACCAGACCCTGGAGGTGATCAAACACGACCAGCGGCTGATGCGCGTGCCGCTCAACGAGGTCACCGCCGTGGTGCTGGTGGGCAATGTGGGAGTCACGACTCCAGCGATGCAGACCCTGCTGCGGAACGGGGTGAGCCTGGCCCTGATGACCCGCAGCGGCAAGATGCTCGGCTGGCTGCACGCCGCGTCAAAGCTCAATCTGCCGCTCCGCCACAACCAGTTCGAACACGCCTCCGATCCTGAGTTCTGCCTGGCCCTGGGACGGGCCGTGGTGGAAGGCAAGCTGCGCAACTCGCGGGCCATGGCTCGCCGGATCATCCATGCCCAGGGTGGAGACGGGAGCGCGCTGGCGATGATCAGGCGCGCCCTGGCGGACGTCTCCACGGTGGGCGACCTGGCGACCCTGCGCGGGGTGGAAGGCAGCGCGGCCAAGGTGTATTTCTCGGTGCTGCGCAGCGCGCTGCCGGACGAGCTGACCCTCGAGAAGCGAACCCGGCGTCCGCCCAAGGACCCGGTCAACGCGTTGCTGAGCTTCGGCTACAGCCTGCTGACCGCCAACCTGATGGCCGCGGCGGAGATCGCGGGTCTGGACCCGTACGATGGTTTCTTCCATGCGGACAAGTACGGCCGGCCAGCGCTGGCGCTCGACCTGGTGGAGGAGTTCCGGCCGATCATCGTCGATTCGGTCGTGCTGAGCCTGATCAACAACCGCCGGATTGGCCGGGCGGATTTCGTCGAGGATGGGGCAGGCGGGTTCTACCTGACCCAGCGCGGGCTGAAGCGCTTTCTAAACGCCTACACTCAGCGCCTCTATACGGAGGTCTTTCATCCGGATGCCGGACGCGCCCTGAGCTACCTCAAGGTCTTCGAGGTCCAGGCCCGGCGGCTGCGCAAGGTGATCGAGGGGGAGCTGCCGGAATACCGGCCGTTCGTGGTGAGGTGAGCGATGGGCAAACACTTCGTCGTGGTGGCGTACGACATCCCGAACGATCGGCGGCGTACCAAGCTGTACGACGCCCTGCAGGACTACGGCACGCCGGTGCAGTACAGCGTGTTCGAGTGCCTGGTCGACGACGAGGAGCTGGCCCGGCTCAAGCAGCGCGTGGGCAAGCTCATCAAGCCGCGCCTGGACCACGTGCGCTACTACGAGCTGTGCGCGGCCTGCCAGGGCAAGATCGAAGCCACCGGCGGGCCGGAGCAGCTTCAGGAGAAGCCTGTCATCATTGTATAAGGACTCTGCGAGCGCGACGAAAAGTGGCTTCACCCCCCGTCGTGCTCGCAGGAATCGGGCCATTCTGGCGCGAAAACAGGGCCGGAACGGGCTTTGCGGGCCACTGGCAGGCGATTCCAGACGGCCGGGAGCGTCCAGAAGGGCCGACCGGAGGCCCTGAAAGGCGTGAAAAGTGCAACCTGGGGCCCAAAATGGCTCCTTTCCTGCTTGTGAATCGCTTAGATCAGCGCTTACTGCGAGCGCGAACCCGAAGACATGCTTTTGATGTCGCGCTCGCAAGGCCGTTTTTCGGAAGGTTCGTTGGAGGGAGGCGCACATGACCGATGTTTCTTCGGTTGAGTCGGCCTGTTTGACAACAAAAGAAGAAAGTCGTAGAGTGGAAATGAAATAAATGCCCGCAAGGGCATTGAAACTTAGACATCGAGAGACTCCTTGGAATGTGCTGGACGGGTGGAAATGAAATAAATGCCCGCAAGGGCATTGAAACGGGGAGTTCGACGAAGATCCAGTCGTAGTCGCCGTCGTTGACGTGGAAATGAAATAAATGCCCGCAAGGGCATTGAAACCTTGGGATTGGCCGCGACGTTCTCGCGCACGTCCGCATCCGTGGAAATGAAATAAATGCCCGCAAGGGCATTGAAACACCAGAGCGAAAACAAGACTACCAGCCACCAACCAATTTCGTTTCGTGGAAATGAAATAAATGCCCGCAAGGGCATTGAAACATGGGATCGCCTGCGGGTTGCGCCGGATTGTTAGTGGCCGTGGAAATGAAATAAATGCCCGCAAGGGCATTGAAACCTTTGCTTCCGCGAGAGTTCCGGATGCTACCTTATTGAGTGGAAATGAAATAAATGCCCGCAAGGGCATTGAAACCCGAGAGTCGCACGCGGCAAACTCTCCTGACAGCGTGTCCGTGGAAATGAAATAAATGCCCGCAAGGGCATTGAAACCCGGATCCAGCTGATGAGGATACCCATCAAGATGATCTGCCAGTGGAAATGAAATAAATGCCCGCAAGGGCATTGAAACTCTGGGGTTTGGATGCAGAAGAAGCGCCCGCATGCGAGCGGTGGAAATGAAATAAATGCCGCAAGGGCATTGAAACCTTCAGCGCTTCTTCCAGCGTCACCTGGAGAAAGTTCGTAGGGTGGAAATTAAATAAATGCCCGCAAGGGCATTGAAACCATCACCACATAACCCGGCTCGAAGCCGATTTCGCGGTGTGGAAATGAAATAAATGCCCGCAAGGGCATTGAAACAAAAACAAGAATAATGATGAACACAACTGCGAAGAACAGGCCTGTGGAAATGAAATAAATGCCCGCAAGGGCATTGAAACCAGACGCCGAAGCGCCAAAGACCATGAAAACCGTAACACCGATTTCCTGTGGAAATGAAATAAATGCCCGCAAGGGCATTGAAACAATCTGCTCCGGAGTCAGTTTGTCACTCATGGTTGTTCTCGTGGAAATGAAATAAATGCCCGCAAGGGCATTGAAACACCGGGAAGCTCTGTTGCTCCACGGCAGTTCCGATCTCGTCGTGGAAATGAAATAAATGCCCGCAAGGGCATTGAAACACCGGGAAGCTCTGTTGCTCCACGGCAGTTCCGATCTCGTCGTGGAAATGAAATAAATGCCCGCAAGGGCATTGAAACACCACCGTTTCGGTGGCGGATTGCCAGGTCATGGTCATCTGGTGTGGAAATGAAATAAATGCCCGCAAGGGCATTGAAACGGTGGGCGGTGTTCCCGTAAAGGGTTCGCCATCCATTTCGTGGAAATGAAATAAATGCCCGCAAGGGCATTGAAACAGTGAATTAGCATCACACTTTTTCCGATGCCACACATCGTGGAAATGAAATAAATGCCCGCAAGGGCATTGAAACACCAGTGAAGTCGAAGTCACCAGCGGCGTCTTCTTCTTCCTTGTGGAAATGAAATAAATGCCCGCAAGGGCATTGAAACGGCATGAAGCCCAGCACGACGAACTGTTCGCCGTTGGCGGTGGAAATGAAATAAATGCCCGCAAGGGCATTGAAACTCGGCCACGCACTCCGCGATCAGGGCGTACATCGACAGCACGTGGAAATGAAATAAACGCCCGCAAGGGCATTGAAACGATTCCAAGATCAGGCGGGCCTTGGCCTGCATGTGGTACATTGGAATGGAATAGATGCCCGTCAGGGCAAGGGCGTAAACTAAAAGCCGCCGGGGTGTACGGCGGCTTTTGGTTTTGGGGCGTGGGGATTAGCCGGCAGGTTCGCCTTCGTTGGGCGGGGTTGGCTCGTCCTGGCCCGGGCGCAGGAAGTTGACCTTCAGGGCCAGGTAGCGCACCGGCTGGCCCCGATCGGGCTGGCGTGTCCGGGGATCCCAGGGGCGCTCGGCGTAGCTCAGCGGCCAGCCGTTGTTCACGCAGGCGGTGGCCAGGCCGGTGGTCATCAGCTTGTTGGCGCCGGTCAGGTCGGCCACCACGTCGTTCGCCACGAAGCTGCGGGGGAGCAATTCGGTGTAGATTCGCTTGACGGCCAGGTGGGTCTGGCGGATGGTGGAGCGCTCGATCGGGACCTTGTGCCAGGTCACGTCCAGGCCTGCGGCAGCCACGCGCTGCACGGCGTCCTCGTAACAGGCCGCCACATCGGGCGAGTTGAACATGCCGATCAGCCAGATGTCGCTCAGAACCGGCTGGTGGTGGCGCACCGCGCCGACGATCACTTCCACCGCGTCGCGGTTGGGGCCGAGCAGCCAGATCAGGCCGCGGTGGGGCAGGATCGTCTCCTCGTCGGTGATCACGTCCACGCCGCGCCGCCGGCGCTGGAGGATCGCCCAGACGGTCGCCGCGATGACGAGGGGGACAAGGACGTTGGTCAGCAGCCGGTCGACTCCGATGGGCGTCCCGGCCGCCCAGTCCTGGTAGAGGTTGACCGCGTTCTCAATCAGCAGCACTCCGATCGCCGTGAACAGGATGACTCCCAATCCTTCGCCGCTGTGGCCAAACAGGTCCTCCAGAAACTGGCCTAACTGGCGTGGAAAATCGCTGAGCCGTTTCATGATCCTCCTCGATTCCGCCGCAAACGCCGGACTGGATTCACCCGGCTGAGAGCAAGACAATGCTCATAGGGCTTGCCAACCAACTCAATTTTATACTATACTCTGGATAATAGTTTTTCGCTGCCCCCCCATCGCTGCCGCCTGCTGTGTCTCTCCTTGCCTCAGGAACCGAAGATGATAGACGATCTTCCCCGCGTTCGGTGTGCGCTCGTCAGTTCCGTGCTAACCCCGTTGAAGATGGAGTCGCCTTATCCAGGCGATCCTGGCGTGCTGGAGGAGGTTCGGCGCTGCCTGCCGGTCACTCCCAAACGGGCTGCCTCCCTGGAGCAGATTCTTACGGCGCTCGATTCGCGCGCGCCAGGGGTAGGCCAGCCGGCCGTGGTGCTGTCCGATCCAGGCCAGTATGTCCGGCGGGATAATGCCCAATCGGCTCGAATCGGGCTTCCCACCAGCGATCCAGGGGTGGACTTCGATCGCTGGGCCGCCGTGCTGCAACGGCTGGCTTTCGCGGTCCCGGCGACGACCGGCGAGCCGGGCGTATCGCTGTACCACGAGTTCAAGCTGCTCAGCGCGCTGGCTCACGCGGCCCTGCTGAATCCCGATCGCAAGGCGGACCAGTTCGTGCTGGTCAGCGGGGACTTTCCCGGCGTGCAGAAAACCATCTATACCATTGGATCGGATGGGGCGACCAAAGGCGTGCGCGGCCGGTCATTCTTCCTGCAACTGCTGGCCGACTGCGTGGTGCGCCGCCTGCTCCAGGATGTCAGCGAAGCCCTGGGTGGCGCCCTCGATCATCTCTCCCTTACGAATGCACTGTATATCGCCGGCGGCAACTTCCTGCTGCTGCTGCCTGCTGGGGCTGCGGCCGTGGTCGAGGCGACGACGACGGCCATCAACCGCGCGCTGCTGGAGGTGTTCTTCGGCGATCTGTCGCTGGTCACTGCAAGCGAGCCGATCTCCGCCAGGCAGATCACGGCGCCGGACGACGTGAGGGGTGTGCTGGAAAAGGTGCATGCCGCCATGGGGCGTCGCAAGATGCAGCCGCTGGCCGACATTGCCCTGGCCGATGAAGCAGGGTGGAAGCAAGTCTTCGATTCACAGGGTACAGGGGGACAGTTCGCCTGCCTCATATCCCAGCGTGAGCCGAGACCGGGCCGCGAGTTGGCCGAAGCGCAGAGAGCGGAACGAGACGGCCAGCCGTGGGTCGCGCCAGAGCAGCAGGCCTTCAAACAACTGGCTATCGATCTCGCACGTGGGCATTTCCTGGTTTTTGAGCCGGTTCTGCCTGGCAGGGTGAAGGAGTATCACTACTCGGAGATCTTGCACCGGCTGACCGGCTGGTCGTGTCAGGTTGTCGACGATTTGCCGCGCGGCCCGCTGGCGACCAGGAGCTGCATTCTCCGGCTCAACGAGATCGAGTTCAACCCAGACAGCGAGCATGGATTCCGTCTGCTTGCGGCCCATACGCCGCGGGTTCGAGCGAAGGATGAGGACTGGTGGGCGAAACGATATCCTGATCCCGATGCTCAGTTGGAGAAGGGCGAGGATCAGCCTCCGAAGGCGGGCGATATCCGCAACTTCGAGATGCTGGCCTATCAGAGTCCGCGCACGGCTGCATTTGCCCGGTTGGGTGTGCTGCGGATGGATGTCGATAATCTGGGAGATGTTTTCAAATCGCGGCTCAAGCCTGAAACACTTACGCGTCTGATTGCAGCGAGCGACGCCCTGGGGTTGTTCTTTGACGGATATCTGCCCCAGATGTGCGAGAAGTTGCAGGCAGAAGAGGGGCGTGACGAAAGCCTGTACCTCATCTACGGCGGCGGAGACGATCTGTTCATCGTCGGTGAATGGGACGTCCTGCCGAAGCTGGCGCAAGAGATCCACGACGAGTTCGCCCAATACAGCAATTACAGCCTTTCCATTTCGGCCGGGATTGTGCTGGTTCCGAATCACTTTCCGTTTTATCGCGCTGCTGACGACGCGAAAGGCATGCTCGACGAAGCCAAGCACCGCCGTGACGCCAAAGACTCGATTGGCTTCCTCGGTGAGGTGTATGGCTGGAAGAGCGACTCCGTGGAGCCTGAGGCGTGGGCGGTTCTGACGGAGGAGCAGACGGCCCTGAAGGAGATTGCGGCCAAGATCGATAGTGACACCGTTTCACAGAATGTGATACGGATCTATATGACTTGGGAGAAAGACAAAGATAGGGGGGAAAAATACATCGAATTTGGACCATACCTATGGCTGGCTGCGTACCAATTAACCCGGTTAGCAGGACACCATGAAGAAGTATCTGGTGAGATTACGGCGTTGCAGAAACGACTGTTGACCAAGAAACATATCGGTCTAATGGGTTCGGCGGCCCGATGGACCGTGCTTGAGCGGCGCAGTCAGGGGCAAGCAGAAGACTAGGGAGGTGTGTCAATGCAACTTGATAGCGCGGGATTGAGGAAAATTATCACAGAAGACGAGCCGGAGCTTCTGGTTGACACGGCCAAAAAGCTGGGGGAGTCTTTGGTGGCGGGCGGTTTGACCACAAGCCAGATACGTAACATCTTTGGCGCGGTGCGAGTGATCCAGAGCAAGTGGAGTTCTCCAACCGGTTCAACGATTGCGCAGGCACAGCGTGAGTTGGAACTCCTCAAGCCAAAGTTGAGCTACCAAGCCGCCCGACACAAAGCTGTCGGTCCTCTTGAGAAATGGCTGGTCGAGGCCATTACGCTGGTGCGGAAGGATCCGAACGATGAGGTGCGTTTTGTTCGGTTCGGCCGTTTTGTTGACTTCTTTGAGGCGGTACTGGCCTATCATACAGCTTCGGGCGGCAAGCAAGAGGAGGGGCGACGGTAAATGGCTGAGGAAAAGCGGATCAAGCTGCATGGGCGCATCATCCTTGAAATGGATATCGAGGCAGTTTCGGGATTGCGTATTGGCGGGTCCCCTGCTGGTCTCGGCATTGGTGATCTGGACAACCCGGTCATTCGTGATCCTGTGACTCGCAGACCGTACATTCCAGGCTCGTCTTTGCGTGGCAAGATGCGCAGTCTGTGGGAAAAAGCAACGGGCGCTCCCCAGAACTATCCAATTCGCAGGGAATCGCCTTCCGTCTATATCCATGCAATTGTGGAGAACGACAACTATGAGCAGGATGTGGTCTGCCGCATCTTCGGCGTGACCGGGGATATTGAAGTCCCTAATCCGACACGGTTGATTGTGTATGATGTGCCACTTACGCCAGAGACTGCCCAGCGGCTGGAATCAGTTGCGACTGACCAACCCTATACCGAGACTAAGTGGGAGGCTGTGATCGACCGCGTGACCAGTGCGGCAGTGCCCCGACAGATGGAGCGCGTGCCAGCGGGAGCGGTTTTCGGCCCGGCGCGGTTGGTGTATTCGGTCTACGGGACTGCGGGAAACAAGAAGGAAGATATCAGCTGGTTCTATGACGTGGTCACGATGCTCTACCTGGTCGAGGATGACTATCTGGGCAGCAGCGGCTCGCGCGGGTCAGGACAAGTGCGCTTCCGGAATCTGTCCATTTTTGTTCGATTGACCGGTGAACGCGGTGAGAAATATGGCGATCTGGTCAGAGTCGTCACAAATGCTTCGTTCCTCGGTGACCTGCCTGCCAGGGATGATCTGATCCGGCAACTACGCCAAGCCTTTGGCGGGTGAGAGACCGGCAGCCTATGAAACTCCAACTCTTCCATTTGGAGGCCCGTGCCCCGTTTCATATTGGGGAGCGCGGCGTGGGTCTTGAAGAGAGCCTGGGTTACGCGCCCTCGGATACCCTGTTCAGCGCGCTCTGCACGATGGTTCGTTTGATCGAGTCGGTAGACGTCCTCAAGCAGATGTTGGCCGAGTTTGGCCCGGCCCGGCAGCCGCCCTTTCTGTGCAGCGGGGCGTATCCGTATGCGAAGCTTCCTGATCGGGTGGTGCGCTTCTACCCCGCGCCGTTCAATCTCCGTTTCATCGAGGACAAAGATTGGGTCAAGCCTTATAGGGCCAAGGACAAGGGCAAAGATGTCCGCAAGGCTCACTGGATGTCCGAGATGGCGTTTGATGCCTGGATACAGGGCCGATTCGAGCCAGCTAGATTGTGCCTCTATTCGGGATGCCTCGTGACTTCCGATGAGGACAAGGCCCTGGAGAAAGCGTATCAAGGCCAGAGGCCCTGGCAGGTTAGCGATGCGCCGCGGGTCACAGTCGACCGGGAATCGAACGCTAGCGCGGTTTACCAGGTAGGGCGGCTTGTCTTTGAACCTGGATGTGGTCTGTGGTGCGCTTTCGCAATCCAGCGGCGTGAATGGCTGGACCGGTTGGAGCGGCTTCTGGAACAGCTTGGCGAGACCGGGCTGGGGGGCGAGCGTTCCTCGGGTCACGGACAGTTTACGGTTGTCTCGCCCATCACGCGGGAAATGCCCGATGTGGCAAGCCAAGGTCACTTTGTCTCACTCTCGCACTATCACCCGCGCCGGGAAGAGCGCGGCGTGCTGGGCGGCGACGCGGTCTGTCAACTGGAGACCCGGCGGGGATGGATGGCCAGCCCGGAGAACAGCGCACTCAGGCGCGAGGCGGTGCGGATGATCGCGGCTGGGAGCGTCCTTCCGGTGGTACCTGATCAGAAGTATTACGGCGATCTGGTGGATGTCACGCCGGGCGAATTCAAGAAGCAGCCTGGATCACACCCGGTCTACCGGTATGGCTATGCGCTGCCAATCGGAGTCCGGCTCTTTGAGGGCGCAGGCAGTGGCAAGGGGGCAGGGCGATGAGCGAAGAACGGCTGCATACCCACGCGCAGATCACGGTGCGCGTGCTGTCCCCGGTGCACATTGGTGACGGCCATGAGCTGCTGCGCGATCTCGACTATGTGACGACCGAGCAGCGCACGTGGGTCGTGAATCAGGATCGTCTATTCGACCATATCTTGGGCGACGCCGAAGACTTCAGCGATGCCATGTTGGGTCGGCCGATCAGTGAGCTGCTCGCGCCGCAGGACTACAGCAACCCGGAATTATTCCGCTATGTGCTGGCCGGCACGCCGGTGAATCGCCCGATTCGATCCCATATCAAGACAGTGGAAGGCCGTCCCTATTTGCCCGGCAGCACGCTGAAAGGCCTGCTGCGTACGGTGTTTTTGTGGGGCGCGTATCACCGGCGAAAGCAGACCCCGGACCTCAGGAAGCTGGGCCGATCTCGCTCCTGGGCCGCGCAAGCCATCGAGCGCGAGATTCTCGGTGGCAACCCGAACGAGGACGTGTTCCGGGCGGTGCATGTAACCGACAGCAACTCGGTCGATGCGAAACAGCTGCGCGTCGCGCCGGTCAGCGTGTATCCGACCGGGAAAGATGGTAAGGTAGGCGTCATCATCGATACCGAAGCACTCCGTGAAGAGACCGAGTTCACCGCCCGCCTCTCGATCGAGGAGTATGGCTTTCAGGAGAGCCTGACCGCCCGGCTGCCCAAATGGGGCGGCTTGCGCCGGGAGCTGGATCGCCTGCCGAAAACTGGCAGAGCCCTTGCCGGACAGCGCCTGAATGAGGAGATCACCTACTTCCAGGCTAAGGGTGGCCCAAAGCAGGTCCTGAGTTTCTATGCTCAGTTGGTGAAGCTTCATGAAGGTCTGGAGAAGAACCAGTTTCTAGCCCAGATTGGCTGGGGAACCGGCTGGAACAGCAAGACGCTCAATGACCTTCTGACGGGTGATCCGGTGCGATTTGCGGAGATTGTGCGAGACTATCGTCTGAGCCGTTTTTCGGAGAGCTTCAAGCCCGGCTATCGTTTCCCGGCCAGCCGCCACGTGTTTCGCTGGAATGATAATCCAGTGCGCCCGATGGGGTGGGTGTTGGTCACGGTGGATTAGGTCATGTCCAGGAAGAAGGTTTTCATAAGCCACGCCCACAACGATGAGGCTTTTGCCACGGAGCTAGCGAAAAGGCTGCAGTTGAATCGGCGTGAGCCTTGGCTTGACAGGAATTCTTCCGGCCTAGTGGGTGGCGAAGAGTGGCAGAGCCAACTCCGTAGGCAGATTTCTAGAAGTAATGTCTTTGTCTATATCCTGTCACCAAATCTGACAAAATGGTGTTGGTGGGAATTTGACCAGGCAGTTGATCTACGAAAGCCGATATTACTTGTAACGTACCAGGAGAAGTTCAAGCCCAACCTGGAAATACAATATCTGGATTTTTCGAATGGTTTCAAAGAGGAGGTTGTCGCTTATCTCCACGCTGACTTGGATAGTTGCAAGCCCATATCCCCCGGTTCTGCCGGAGATCTGAAAGCACAATGCAGCAAGGGTAGTGACCCTGTTTCATCACTAGCGGACTATGAGAGCCACTCCTTCTCAGAAGCGGATGCTCTAAGTATTGCACTCCCTTCTGTGTCTACCCCAGAACCCCCTTCTGTATCTCGGGCAGGTATTGCAGCCAGTGGTGAAGTTAGTCATGACAGGGCACTCTCCGTTGAGACGATGGATTCTCCTATTCTGGGCAGCCTGCTAGTGACTGAGAACTTTGGGGATGTTCTTTTGGCCCTGGATGCTGTTCCGAGCCTTGTCGGGAGTCGTGTATCTGAATGGAAAGTATCCGCTGATCGTTTAGGGGAGGCCCGCCAAAGAGACATTGAGGTCAAAGAGCTGTATCCTGATTTCCAGTCCACATCTCGCCCTCGAATTCTTGCCGGAGTGATCGGGCTGTTGTTCGATGAGGAGGAGGATGTTTCAGTTAGGGCTTTGCGTATCATTGAGGAGCTGGATCTTCTAGAACGTGTTGATGGTCTGGTGTTTCTGGTCGGCTATGCGGCTGTTTTGAAGTCTGGCAATAAGATGCTTGAAGAAGCTCTAACCGTTTTGGGCAGCCATATCGATGCCCAGCACCTGAAAGATTTCCAGCATCTGCTTGAGTTCCTCAAATCCACTGCATCTGGCGACTCGGATCGGATCCGTTTCGGTTGGCAGCTAGAGGCCGCGATTCTGGAGAACTTGGTCGAACAGTATAGTAACAAGAGTGAAACAAGCAAACTGCTGGCGCTTTCACAGAAATATCGAGAAGAAATCAAAAATGAAGCAGAAGACCCTCGGTATCTTGTGTACCGCGAGAGACTTTTGGAAGCCTTGTTTGATGCAAGAACAACCTACGCATATGCTCATGACAAAGAAGGCTTGAGCGCGATTCTGGACGAGGTTACGTATCGTCTTCCCGAGGATGAGAACGATCCAAAGTACAATCCCGATGACATCAGACATAGATGGAGTGCAAGAATCCGTAGCGAACTCAGTGCTCTTTTTGCCCCAAGTGGTATCGAGGATGCAATCTCAGTTTGACTCATCTCGCCGCCGCCATCATCACGCTCCGACCGCTGCAAGCTGGCCCCGTCCCCGGCTGGACCGGCCCTCAGACCCGAACCTGGCTGCTCGACCAGATCGGCCGGCATGACCCTGCGCTGGCCGAAGCGCTGAACGCGGGTTCCGGCCCGCGACCCTACACCGTTTCCAGCTTGCTGGGCACGCGGCGGGCCGGCGGGTCCCAGGGCCGCCTGACCCCCGAGGCGCGCTGCTGGCTGCGCGTGACCACCCTCTACGACGCGCTGACCGGCCTGCTGACCGGCCAGGTGCTTCCTGATTTGCCTGGACAGCAAATGACCCTTGGCGAGCAGACCTTCGCGATCGAAGGCGCAACGGTCGACTCTGCGGCTGACCCTGGCGCGGGGACGACCACCGATGCCGCCCTGATCCAGGAACACACACTGAGGCCGGGCGCGCTCGCCCGCCGGCTGGAGCTGGTCTTCAGCAGCCCGGTGACCTTCCGGGCGGCCAGCGGCGAGCCGGTGCTTTTTCCGCTGCCGGAGCTGGTCTTTGGGAGCCTGTTGGCGCGCTGGAACGCCTTCTGCGACATCCACCTGCCGGAGGAGACCCGCCGCTACGTGGCGGAGTGCATGGGCGTCTCGCGCTTCCGGCTGCGCACCCAGGCGGTGACGCTGCCCCTGGGCGGGCGGGAGATCGAGCAGCACGGCTTCACGGGGCAGTGCCGGTTCGTCTTCCTGCGTGGGGATCGCTACTGGCGCGGGCTGGTGTGGAGCCTGGCGGCCTACAGCTTCTACGCCGGGGTGGGGCAGAGCACGGCCCTGGGCCTGGGCCGGACGCGGCTGGACTCACGCCCGGCCGTAGCGGTAGGCGACTCATAAAGAGTCTGCGAGCGCGGCCAAAAGTGCCTCTACCCCCGGTCGCGCTCGCAGAAACCGGGCCATCCGAGGGCGAAAACAGGGCCGGCATGGGCTGTGAAGGCCGCCGCAAGGCGATTTGGGACGGTCTTGAGTTCCCCAGACGGCCGACTGAGTGGCAAAAAAGGCGCAGAAAGTGCAAGCTGGGGCCAGAAACGGCCCATCTCTTGCTTGTGAATCGCTTTGATTGGCGCTTACTGCGAGCGCGAACCCGAAGCGATGCTTTCGATGTCGTGCTCGCAAGGCCGTCTTTTGGAAGACTCTTCGAGCAGGCATGCTCGCTGGTGACGTTTCTTCGGTTTGGGCGGCTTGTTTGACAACAAAATAAGAAAGTCGTACAGTAGAAATGAAATAAATGCCCGCAAGGGCATTGAAACGCCCACCAGTTCAGGCGAACCCTGGGCGAAAGCTGCACCCGGTAGAAATGAAATAAATGCCCGCAAGGGCATTGAAACCGGCCTCCAGGCCAGGGACGGTCCGGAGATTGAGATGAGTAGAAATGAAATAAATGCCCGCAAGGGCATTGAAACCCCAATTGCCCGTTTCCAGGCACTCGAACGTCCGGCCAGTAGAAATGAAATAAATGCCCGCAAGGGCATTGAAACTTTGCCAGCGCGTACCAGTTAGGTGCGCCGTCATACTGTAGAAATGAAATAAATGCCCGCAAGGGAATTGAAACGACACCACGCTCGGTCGGCTGGTAGTAGGTGATGGTGTCACCTTGTAGAAATGAAATAAATGCCCGCAAGGGCATTGAAACCCGCCGGATGAGCCCGAGCCGGAGCCGGAGCCGCCGGATGAGCCCGGTAGAAATGAAATAAATCCCCGCAAGGGCATTGACACGTGCTCCACCCGGAACCCACGTGGGTTTGATGGGCGGGTAGAAATGAAATAAATGCCCGCAAGGGCATTGAAACGGCAAAGACGAACTGCTCACTCTCGCACCGATCATTGCCATGTAGAAATGAAATAAATGCCCGCAAGGGCATTGAAACGAGGATGTCGAATTTTTTCACAGCCAGGGCTGACGTTGTCCGTAGAAATGAAATAAATGCCCGCAAGGGCATTGAAACCGGGGCAATATTCGCCCTGGACATGAAAAGCCTGAGACGTGGATGTCGTAGAAATGAAATAAATGCCCGCAAGGGCATTGAAACGGGCCGCTGGAGAGTATAGTTCCAGCCAATACCCCAGGGTGTGTAGAAATGAAATAAATGCCCGCAAGGGCATTGAAACCGTCTTTCGCCAGCAGCGCCAGCACATCAGGGAGCGTGTTGTAGAAATGAAATAAATGCCCGCAAGGGCATTGAAACCAGTCTTCCGGTTCCGGCACATAGACCTGGACGTCGCTCAGGCGCGTAGAAATGAAATAAATGCCCGCAAGGGCATTGAAACCCCGGAGCAATAACCGGCTATGATGATCTTCTGCCCGAGTAGAAATGAAATAAATGCCCGCAAGGGCATTGAAACCTGCGTGGCCGGCGGCCTCATCATAGCCCACCCGATAGAACTGGGGGTAGAAATGAAATAAATGCCCGCAAGGGCATTGAAACATGCACGTTCGTACCGGTCCAGCGCAGCACCGTCAGGTGCGCGGGAGAAATGAAATAAATGCCCGCAAGGGCATTGAACCAAGGAGAACATAGTGATCCACATCACCGCAGTCGGCGGTGAGGAGAAATGAAATAACTGCCCGCAAGGGCATTGAAACCCGTTGAGCTGGACCGATTCCATGGTGCTCAATGCCTGTAGAAATGAAATAAATGCCCGCAAGGGCATTGAAACACGTTGGCCATCCTGATGGAGATCCTGTATTCTGGGCTGGTAGAAATGAAATAAATGCCCGCAAGGGCATTGAAACCCGGCTCGGCGGGGTTCAGTACGCCGCTCAATCCGCGTAGAAATGAAATATGCCCGCAAGGGCATTGAAACTGATTTGCCGTGAACACCACTGGCCGTGGATGTTGACGAGAGTAGAAATGAAATAAATGCCCGCAAGGGCATTGAAACACGGCCAGCACCACGCCGGCCAACTTCGCAAACAAACTACGCGTAGAAATGAAATAAATGCCCGCAAGGGCACTAAAACCCGTGAACGCGCAGGCAAATCGCGGCTTTCCCGATCCGCGTCCAGTGGAAGTGAAATAAATGCCCGCAAGGGCATTGAAACACACGCGGGGCAGGGCGACGGAGGGGCACAAGTTGGTCGCTGGTAGAAATGAAATAAATGCCCGCAAGGGCATTGAAGCCAGGGCCATGTACGCGGTCAGTACGCCGTCCGGGTTCGCCAGCGTAGAAATGAAGTTAATGCCCGCAAGGGCATTGAAACGGCAGGTCGACGACGACTGGCTTCGCTCCCGACCACTCGAGCAGTAGACAGGAAATAAATGCCCGCAAGGGCACTAAAACCCGTGAACGCGCAGGTAATTCGCGGCTTTCCCGATCCGCGTCCAGTGGACGTGAAATAAATGCCCGCAAGGGCATTGAACTGTTTCAACGCGAACATATGCGTTGGGATCATTGATCCGTAGAAATGAAACAAATGCCCGCAAGGGCATTGAAACGTGGCGCGGGCTTGGTTGGTGGCTTGTGCGATCATGGCGGTGTAGAAATGAAATAAATGCCCGCAAGGGCATTGAAACTTGGCGTTGTCGTAGAACGACTTCGTCGCCACGATGTCCGTGGAAGTGATCCCAATGCCCGCAAGGGCACTCGGCATGAAAAAAGCCACCGGTTGGCGCGGTGGCTTTTTGCGTGGGGTGGTGGGGTCAGGCCCGGTGTAGTCTCGCCCGGTCGCGGATGGCGCTCAGGTCCAGGATTTCGGCGAACTCGAACTGGCGGATGGGCGAGTCGGCGGGGCGCAGGCGCAGGCAGGCCGGGAAGTAGCCCAGCCGCCCGTGCAGGATCGCGATCAGCACGGCCGCGCTGAAGTTCAGCGAGGGCAGGTTGACCAGCCAGCGGTGGGTCTGCCACTCGGCGGGGAGGATGTCCAGTCCATCGAGCAGGGCCGCGATCTGCGGCTCCAGCGGCTGCTGGACGTCCACCTGGCTGGGCAGGTCGTGGACGGCCGTGACCGGCTCCCCGGCGGCGGCCTCGATCGCGGCGATCTGGTCCGGGGTGAGGGGGTGGGCGAAGTTGAGGACGATCACGGTCTGGCTCCGCGCCGGATGCCCATGATCCGGCTGATTTCTTCACGCAGGTGGGCGGTCTCCTCGGCGCTCAATGTGCTGGTCTGCCGGAAGCCCGGTAGCTCGATCACGTCGATGCGCTCTTTGGTGGCCAGTTTGCGGTTGTTGACATCCAGCGGCTCGGTGGTGATCACGATCTTACGAACATAGGTTCCCAGGCCGACCTGGCTGGCTGCGGTGGTGAGCTGGTCGATAGCGAATTTGTTCCCCTCGTCGTTCAGGCTCTTCCTGTTCTTGATCTCCACGACGCCAAATTGGGTTCCCGCACGCATCACTGCATCGACGTCAACATTCCCGGCGTCTTTTGGGCAGACCCCGAGAAGAAACTCGTCAAGGCCTTCAGGCCAGAACTCAGGCGCGATCGCTTGGCTGATCGCTATCTCAAACGCATCCTTGATCTTTCGCTGGCCATACGTGCCCATATACATGCGCAGATAATCTTCCAGCTCGACCATGACGCTGACCGGCAGACTGGCGCTGGTCAGATCGCCGGGGGCGAAACACAGCAGCTCCGGCGTCAGGTTGCCCTCGCTGTTGAGGTAAATCCACGGGCTGCCCAGTTCCTGGGCCAGCAGGTAGGCGGCCAGCATCATCATCTTGGTGCCGCCGGTCAGGTTGAAGACCAGATCGGTGTGGCTCCATTCATTCTGGGCGATGATTTCCCGGAGGCTGGCCACGATCGCGGGGATGTCGTAGGCATGGACATGGCAGAGTACGATTTCGCAGTCCATCACGCTGCGCAGTTTGGTGGCCACCTTCTGCGTCCGATCGCTGTAGACCAGCACGACGCACCCGGCCTGCAACTGCCGCACCGGGAGCAGATTGGGTGCCGGCTGCTCCCCCACCAGCAGAATCATGGTCTTGCCTGTCAGATGCTGCATCGAGGCTCTCCCTGATATTAGCAGCGCATGCCTGTACTGTAGGCGCATGCGCGGTGGCTGTCAACACCAGGGGATTCACTCCTCCAAAGGGATGGGAGCCTGCGGCTCGCCAACGTGCAATTCTGTCACGTTTTGAGGGGAAACCCGAGGTGCCAGTCCAGATAGCGCGATTCTCCTGAGGATCGGCACGTGCATTCTTTGGCGAATTGTATTACAAAGAAGGCAGCTAGCTACGCCTGTCCGACAGGATGATCCCCAATGCCCCAGATCTTCATCAGCTACTCGCACGATGACCGCTACCTGGCCGAGCGATTGGCCCAGGACCTGATCCGGGATTGTTACGAAGCCTGGATCGATGTGGACGGCTTGATCGGCGGCGATGTCTGGCAGAAGGCCATTGAGTCGGCCATCCAGCGCGCGCACGCGCTGCTGGTGGTGGTCACCCAGGGGGCGATCGACTCGGAATGGGTGGGGCGCGAGATCGGCATCGCCAAAGAGAAAGGCACCCGGATCGTTCCCCTGGTGATGACCCGCTTCGATGACCTCTGGAAAGCACTCGACCGGCTTGGCCTGGCCGACCTGCAAGCGATCGACTTCGTGGCGCTGGGCAGCGAGCGAGGCTATGCGAAGCTGCTCAAGGCGCTGCCGCCCGCGCCGCCTTGCGGACAGCCCCAGCGCGGCATTGCCCCTCCGTCCATCCAGCAGACGGTGATTGGCTCCAGCCACGTGACCCAGATCGGGACTGTCGAGAAGTACATCGCGGCGGAGACGGTCGATCGGGCTGATATCGACAGCCTGCATCGCGCCTATCTGGCGCACTGGTTTGGCCAACCCTGGGCGACGGTTCCCCTGGCCGACATCGCCAACCGTTCCGAGCGGGTCAGCCTGCTGGACGTGTACGTGCCGCTGCCGGTGGATTTCGCCATCGTCGCCAAAACGGAGAAGGGCAAGATCGTCGACTGGTGGGCTCAGCAGGACGAAGAGGCTTCCAAGGACAAATTGCCTCGCGGGCTTGAGCCGGAGGTCGATGAAGCCCAGCGCCGGATGAAAATCCGGCAGTGGGCAGCCCTGGGCGTGGCAGAGGCTGGCTTGCAGCAAATCGTCGACGGTGTTCAGACCAGACTGGATGGACGTGGTGAAAGCAACGACCGCGAAATCAACTGGTACATGGAGGCCCACGACGCGGCCAGCGTGCAGCCGCGTATGGTGCTGGTCGGCGATCCGGGCAGCGGCAAGAGCAGTTTCGTGCGCCACCTGACGCTGTGCATGGCCGGAGAGCAGCTCCGCGCGCTGGGCGAGACGGGCGTGCCGGACAATGCCAGCCTGGCGGCCCTGCGTGACTGGCTGCTGGGAGCCTATACGCCAGTCTACATCGAGCTGCGCGACCTGGTGACGCAGGCCTTCCCGCCGCTGCCGGAGGACGGGGCCTCGCCGAAGTTTCCCACGGTTGATGACTTCTGGCGTTACGTGCAGAGCCGGGTGTTGGGTGAGACGCTGGCCGGGTATGGCCCGGAGCTGCTGCGGCGTCTGTCGGCGGCAAGCGGAGAGGCTATCCTCCTGCTGGACGGCCTGGATGAGGTGCCGGATGCTGCCGACGACCGCCGCCGCCAGCAGGTGCAGGCGTTGATCGCCAGCCTGGTCGAGCGCTTCTCCCACACGCGGGTGATCGTGACCAGCCGGCCGCATGCCTACCGGGTCGGGCAGTGGGCACTGCCGGGCTTCGGACGGGCGACTCTGCGCCCGCTATACCCCTCACGGTTGCAAGAGTTGGCCGAGGCGCTCTTCCGCGTCCTGATGCCTGACCGGGCCGAGGCCGAGAGCGAGGCGTTCTTCGAGGCGCTGAAGAAGGTGCCGGAGGACTTGCAGCGCAGCCCGTTATTTTTCACACTGCTAGCCGCGATCTGGCTGGAAACGCCGGAGCACGACCTGCCGCAGGCGCGCGGCGCGCTGTACCGGCGCGGGCTGGACCTGATGCTGGCCCGCTGGACTGAGCGTAAGGGATACTCGCTACCCACCGCCTCGCTGCTCAACCTGAACGGGCCGGAGTTGCGCCAGGTGTTGGAAGGGGTGGCCTGCCAGGTGCACGGGCTGGGGGAGGCTGGGGGCGATACGACGGAGTTTCACCGGCGCGTGCTAAGCCAGGCGGTGGAGGACTTCAGCGAAGGCGAGGTGCCGCCGGCCCAGGTCTGGAAACACCTGGAACAGCGGGCGGGCATCCTGGTTTCCGGCCGGCCGGAGCACTTCCGGTTTGTGCATCGCAGCTTCCAGGAGCACCTGGCGGCCTGTTACCTGAGCTGCCCGGAGCCGCAGCGCCGAAGGCCGCCCATCGCGGCCGAGGACCGGTTTGCGAACGGGTTGGCGAAGCGCGTGCTGGGCAAGCCCGACCTGTGGGGCAACGTCGCGTTGCTGGCGGCGGACGAGCTGAAGACATCTGGCCGTCACGAGAGCCTCTGGAGGTTACTGGCGGAGCTGGTCCGGCCTCTGCTGAAAGAAGGACGCACCGAGGAGCGCGCCCAGGCGGCGATGCTGGCCCTGAAGATGGCGGCGGAGCAGGACTTGATCCACGCCGGTTGGGATGAATACTCGCCAGAGGCGGGCATCCTGAAGGGATTGCAGGCGGCCAGCCTCAGCCTGATCACCGATCTGGCGCTCCCGCCGGAGCAGCGGGCCGAGGCGGGGCGGATGCTGGGGCTGCTGGGCGACTCGCGGCCGGGTGTGCTGGCTCCAGGCGGGATGCCGGAAATCGTGTGGTGTGAAGTGCCCGGTGGTCCATTCAAGATGGGCGGCGACCCGGACGCCTGGGGTGCCTGGGCCGGGGCGGAGTTCGACCTGGGTTATCCCTTCTGGATCGCGAAGTATCCGGTGACCTATGCGCAGTACGAAGCGTTTGTGTCCGCCGGGGGATACGAGAACGACGCCTGCTGGACACCGGACGGGCTGGAATGGCGCGGCAAGAAGCGCCAGCCGGAAGCCTATTGGAACGATCCCAAGTGGCACATCCCCAACCACCCGGTGGTGGGCGTGACATGGTATGAGGCGTATGCGTTTGCCCAATGGCTCAATAACCAACCGGGCGTCAGGCCGGCGAACGTGCCGGCGGGGTATGTGATCCGGCTGGCGCGGGAGTGCGAGTGGGAGAAAGCGGCGCGCTACCCCGACGGGCGCTTCTTCCCGTGGGGGAACGAGTGGGACCCGGCGCGGTTGAACTCGTCTGAGGGCGGCATCGGGCGGACGAACGCGGTGGGGATTTTTCCAAACGGGGCGAACCCAGCGCACGGCGCACACGATCTGTGCGGCAACGTGTGGGAATGGTGCCTGACGCAGTGGCAAACTGAGTATCAGTCACCGGACAAAGAAGGTAACGATCCAGGCGATCGCGCGCTGCGGGTGTTGCGGGGCGGGTCGTGGGGCGACTCCCAGGGCAACGCCCGCGCCGCGTCTCGCGACAGGCTCAGCCCTGTCAGCAGGTACGACGACGGGGGGTATCGGGTGGTGTGCGCGTCCCCCATCTAAAGGTTTTTCTGATCTCTGTTTGGCGCGTTAGCGCCAGGCTTTTGTCTTTGCTTTTGCCTTTTGCCTTTCTCGCCGAAGGCGAGTCGCGGGCGGTTTTCTACGGGCGCCGGTACCTCAGCCCGCCGCCCAGCACGTGCGCGCGCAGGCCCCAGGTGTCGGCGTAGCGCACGTGGTTGATCCAGCCCTGGACGCTGGCATCGAATTCGGCGAATGGGATCGCGCCGGCGCAGTAGTCCGCCCAGCGCTGGCGCAAGCGCTGCGAGAACTTGACCGCGTTGCGGGCCTTGATGCGGCGGTAGGTGGGGTAGACGACGAATCCCAGCCAGGGAATGCCCTGCTCGCACGGGATGACCTGCGCGGCATTCTCATGGATGGTCAGGCGGAGCCGGGCGAGCCGCTCGATGAGCGCCGCCTTCCAGCGATAGAGCACGCGCGTATCGTCCGCGAACAGGGCAAAATCATCCACGTAGCGTAGATAGGCCGGGCAGCGCAGCTCGCGCAACACGAACCAATCGAACGGGTCGAGATAGCAGTTGGCCCAGAACTGGCTGGTCAGGTTGCCGATCGGGAGTCCGCGGGGCCGCTGGATCGCGTCGGGCGCATCGCCGGGAAACCACGCCATGTCATACTCATCCGCCAGCACGCCCGCCCCGCTGGCGATGATTCGATCACACAGCCAAAGCACATCCTCATCCCGGAGCACCTGCGCCAGACCGTCATGTAGAATGGCGTGGTCGATGCTGGGGAAGAACTGGCGCACGTCGCAGCGCAACACGTAACGAAATTGCTGAGCGAACCCCTGCAGGCGGTCGACCGCGCGGTGGGTACCCTTGCCGACTCGGTTGGCGTAGCTCTCGGCGATGAAACGGCGCTCGAATTGTGGTTCGATGATGTTGCACAGGGCGTGGTGCGCGACCCGATCCCGGAATGGCGCGGCGCTGATCAGCCGGCGCTTGGGATCGTGGATCATGAAGTTGACATACGCGCCGGGCGTGTAAGTGAAATCCGCCAGCTCGGTCTGGAGCGCCAGCAGGCGGTCCGCAACCTGGTGTTCGAAGGTCGCCGCAGGCCGAAACCCGCGTTTGCCTCTGGCGGCTTTGCGCGCGGCCTTCAGCAGGTTCGGCCAGGCGATCACCTGGGCGTAGCGTTCACTGACCAAGGGAGAATTGATTCGTGGCTGACGAAATGGTCATTCTCACCCGCACGTTTGACCTGCTGGATTGGCTGCTGCCCAAGGCGGAGGATTTCCCTAAAGTCTACCGTTCCACCGTCACCCAGCGCCTGATGGACGCTGCGCTGGACTTTCAGGAGGCGCTGTTCGACGCGCAAAGCCAGGGCGGCACGACTCGCCACAAGCACCTGCGCCAGGCGGACGCAGACCTGAACAAGCTCCGGCTGTACCTGCGGCTGGCGCACCGCTGGCAGTGGCTCAACGATGGGCAGTACCGGCATGTCAGCGTCATGGTCGCGGAAATCGGGCGGTTGTTGGGCGGGTGGATGAGCCAGGTGCAATCCTCATGAACGGGCGGGCACGGCGGGAACCTTGCTGGCTCCAGGCCGTGCCCAGGCTTGTGTATGTGCCCGGCCCCCTCTTGCAGACAGTGGCGACGCCGCCGCTGCTCAGGGGCGCGGACGGGACACCCCTGCGCCATCTAGATGCCTTCGCCGCGTCTCGGAAGCCGTGGCCGCCGAGCATTTCTGGAAGCGCCCCGCCGTGCGATCACAGGGGGCGCTCGCACGGTGCCAGCGCAATGGGCCGCCGCCGTGCCTTTGAAGGGGGACGAAGATGTGGGACGCGCACACCACCCGAAACCCCCTGTTGTTGTTCCTGTTGTCAGGGTTGTTCCTGTTACGAGACGCGGCGCGGGCATTGTTCTGGTTGTTGTTCCACGACCCGCCCCGCAACACCCGCAGCGCGCGTTTGTCAGGGAGCCCCACCCGCCGGGCGGACCCGGCAGGCAGCCTGCATCATACGCCCAACCGCCCGGATTTGCAAAAATTGATCGCGCTGCGCGCGAAAGACAAAAGCAAAGACAAAAGCATGGCGCTAACGCGCCGATCAGAGACCAGAAAAACCTTTAGATGGGGGACGCGCACACCACCCGAAACCCCCCGAGGTCGGCCCAGTCGACAGGGCTGAGCCAGGAACGAGACGCGGCGCGGGCATCGAACTGGTAGAGGTCCCACGACCCGCCCCGCAACACCCGCAGCGCGGCACCGCCTGGATCGTTACCTTCTTTGTCCGGTGACTGATACTCAGTTTGCCACTGCGTCAGGCACCATTCCCACACGTTGCCGCACAGATCGTGTGCGCCGTGCGCCGGGTTCGCCCCGTTCGGGAAAAGCCCCACCGCGCTCGTCCGCCCGATGCCGCCCTCAGACGAGTTCAGCCGCGCCGGGTCCCACTCATTCCCCCACGGGAAGAATCGCCCATCGGGGTGGCGTGCCGCTTTCTCCCACTCGCACTCCCGCGCCAGCCGGATCACATACCCCGCCGGCATGTTCGCCGGCCTGACGCCCGGTTGGTTATTGAGCCATTGGGCAAACGCATACGCCTCATACCATGTCACGCCCACCACCGGGTGGTTGGGGATGTGCCACTTGGGATCGTTCCAGAGGACAGGCTCCGCGCGCTCGCCTTTCCATTCCCAGCCTGCATCGGTCCAATAGCGCCGCTCACGGTAGCCGCCGGCAGCCATGAACGCTTCATACTGGGCATAGGTCACCGGATACTTCGCGATCCAGAAGGGATAAGCCAGGTCGAACTCCGCCCCGGCCCAGGCACCCCAGGCGTCCGGGTCGCCGCCCATCCGGAACTTCCCGGCGGGGACTTCGCACCAGGCGAACTCGACTACGCCGGGACGCGAGTCCAGATTCAACCTGCCTGCAGCACGGCCCACTGCCGCGCGGGCTGGCGGGCGTGGTTCCTGCGTCACATCGGTCAGGCGTGGCAGCCAGCGCGATTGCAGCGTCTGGAGGGTTTCGCCCGGCGTATGTGCGCCGCTTTCCAGCACACAGCGCGCCGCCAGTTCGGGGTTGGCATCCCGCAGCCACTCGATGACCGGCGTGCAGTCGTCGTTGTACAGCCCGGCCAGCAGGATCGCCGTTTCTTCCCAGCCCTGGGGTTTCCACCAGTTCGCTGGCGGCCAGTAGTCCGCGGCGGATCTGCCGGACTGCATTTCGCGGTCGAGTTTGTGCGCCGCAAAAAATTCCTGCAAGAGCTGGTGCGTGAAGCGAATTTCGTCGGTGCCGCCCAGGATGTTGGCGCTCTGGGCCTGGTAGAGCCGCTGTTCGTTCTCCAGGACGGCCAGCGCATCTACCCGGCGGATGCTGGTCCCGGCTTCACCCTGGGCCTGCATCTGGTAGGCCAGCTCGGCCAGCCGCGTCGTGAGGTCTTCGGCGGCGGCATCCTCCAGCTTTTCGCGCTCCCGGAGCAGAAAATCTACAAAAAGTTGGAACAGCTTACCCCGATTCTGCGGGATGGCGGCTTCTTCGGTGAAGACTTGGGTCATCATGTAGAGCATGTACGGGTTGCGCGCCAACTGCATCATACTGCGATCGCCGTGCACAGCCTCGCGCCAGAGCGCATCCTGTGTGCTGGACGTCTTGCTGTACACATCCGGGTTTTCGCGGGGAACGTCGTTCGCAGTCCAGAACAATTCAAAGGTGGCCCCGGCTCGTTCCCAGGTAAACCAGGTGGCCCGTACTTCGTCACCGCCGGCCAACTGCCAGAACAGCGCATCGCCCGCGCCGGCAGGCTCCTTGATGTAGCCGTTCACGAACTGCCGGATGCGCGGGGGATCCAGCGGCGTGATGCGAACCTGCCGGGGGATGTTCAAGTCCAGCTCGCCGCTGTAGTCCAACTCGCGGCAGGTAACCGCCACCAGAAGATTGTTCTGCTGGCAGTGCTGCACCAACGTCCGCACCTGCCGGACGTGTTCGGAGCGATTTTCGGCCGGCAACTCGTTCAGGCCGTCGAGCAGCACCACCAGGCGCTTTTCGGCCAGGAGGGCTTCATCGTGTTCGCCCAGTTCGCCCAGTGTTGCCTGTATCTGCGAGATCAGCGTTTCGTCAGGCCGGAGCGCGCCGAGCCGCACAAACACGGGCAGCGGAGCCGTCTCATCGATTTTCGCACGTCCGGCGTACTCGGCGGCGATACGCCAGAGAGTCGTCGTTTTGCCGCAGCCCGGATCGCCCAGGATGACCATCTGACGCAGCTGCTCGACCGCAGGCAGGATGTCCTCATATTCGCGCTGCACGACTTCGAGATTCTCTTCGTGGTGAAACTGCTCGCGCACCTTTTCGCTGAACCTCTGCCCAATCCGATTGGGGACGGTCACCATCTTCGGTCTGTCGGGCTTCGATCCGTGCTGGCTCATTCGCGCCACGCCCGCCATCGGTGTGTACAGGTCCTGCCAGACTGAGTGTTCAAGAAGAATCCGCCCCAGGTACGCCAGCTCAAGCGTGCGGCGGTCCTTAATTTCCGGCGCGTGGCCGTTACTCAGTTCGCGGATGCGTTCGACCAACCTGGGCAGGGCCAGCTCGAAACTGTGGGTGAAATCCACCGGCTGGAAGCCAATCAACTCCAGGTCGTCTACCGTACACGGCGTCGCCAGGACCGGCACAATGTGCGGATGGGGCTTCTCCGGCGGCTTGCGCCGGTTGAGGGCGTACAGTCGTTCGTTCCGGACCCAGAACGAGTCGCTGGCCAGCGGGGAGCGGACTGCCACAAACACCGTGCAGCCCGCAATCGCCTGCTCGATGCTGCGCAGCCACTCCGCCCCGCCTTCGATCTCGGAAGTGTCCAGCCAGACGGTGATGCCATGCAGCCGGAGTTCGGCGGCCAGACGTCCGGCAAAATCCCTGGCATCCTTGCGGGCATAGGAGATCATCACCTGCGGAGCGGTCACGTCTGGCATGGCTTCATCCCTTGGGCGGTGGCTGGGAGTGTATTACTGCTTCACTGGCGGGTAGTTTACACCCGGAGGCGCCTGGGGGAAAACGCAACCCCTGTGGGGGAGTGGCATGGCCTGGTAAATGTCTTCCTCCAGCATTCTCATGGCGAGAAGTGCCCGGCATGCACGCAATGTGTACCTGAGCTACACCAGGATCATGCTCCAGCGATGCCCCCAAGCGGCGGCCCGGAATGAATAAACCTCTCTTCGATCGCCTTGTCCAGCAGCTTCTCCCGGGGATGGACGATCCTGCCCCAGCTCAAGACAGGCTTGACGGGCGGCATCCGCCGCGGAGCGCAACGAGCATCGCGTTCTCATGGGATGATTATGGTATCGCAAGCGCTACCGCTCCGATGGCTGGCTGTACTGCGATCAGCGGATCCGTTTGACCGGTAGGATAGCTGGGCGGCCGAATGAGTCTGGCCTACGCCTTCACCGATCCCCCGGTCAGACCCTGGATGTAGTAGCGCTGAAGCAGGAGGAACATCACGATGCTGGGCACGATCGAGAGCGTGACCCCGGCTTGCAGCGCGCCCCAGTCGACCGCGCCGTACAGGCCCGTGTTGACGCTGTTGAGCAGGATCGGGAAGGTGAACATCGACTGCTGGTTCATGAAGATCAGCGCGGCCAGGAATTCGTTCCAGGCGTTCAGGAAGGCGTAAATCCCGGCGGTGATGATTCCCGGCAGGACGATTGGCAGCATGACTTTGTAGAGCAGGCTGACCGGCGTGCAGCCGTCGAGCAGGGCGGCTTCCTCCAGTTCGCGCGGCACGGTATCGAACGAGTTGCGCATGACGAACACGCCGAACGGGAGCTGGAAGGTGATGTAGACCAGGGCCAGGCCGGGCAGCGTGTTGTCAAGCCCAATCGCGTTCAGGATCAGGAAGAGGGGGGTCAGGATCGTCTGGAACGGGATCATCAGGGTGGCCAGGATCATCAGGAACAGCGCGTTCTTGGCCGGGAAGCTGAAGCGGGAGAATCCGTACCCCGCCAAGGTGCTGAGCAGGATCGTGCCGATCACGGTCATGGTCGCGGCGGAGACACTGTTGTACAGGTAGCGGCTCGCCCCTGCACCGAACTCGTTGAGCTTCTGGTAGTTTTCCCAGGTGACCCGCGAGGGGAGGCCCGTCGGTGGGATGGCCGCCGCTTCCGCCGGGGGCTTGAGCGATGTGATCACCGACCAGACGATGGGGAAGAGGAACACGATCAACAAAGCGATACAGATCGCGTAGAGCAGGGCCTTGGAAAGAGCAGGCCAGACTCGTCGAGGCTGGGTGTGGGCGATCGGGGTGGTGTTCATGGTCGATCCTCCTGGCGGTCCGGTCAATATCCGACGTCACTGCGCAGCAGGCGCAGTTGAAGCATGCTCAGCACAACCAGGATGGCCAGCAGTACAATCGAGAGCGCCGCGCCGTAGCCCATCTTGAAGTACGTGAACGAGTTGTTGAAGATCCAGTAGACGACGGTGATCGTCTGATTGCGCGGGCCGCCCCGCGTCATGATATAGAACTGGTCGAAAGCCAGGAAGGAGCCGATCACCGAGAGCACCAGGGCCAGGGCGATGGTCGAGCGCAGCAGCGGGAGGGTGATGAAGCGCAGGCGGCCCAGGAACCCCGCGCCGTCAACCATGGCCGCCTGGTAGATTTCCTGCGGGATGGCCTGCATCCCGGTCAGCAGGAGGACCATCGTGAAGCCGACGGTTTTCCAGACCACGGAGACGATGATGGCGAACATTGCCGAATCGATGTTGCCCAGCCAGATCAAAGCGCCCTGGAGCAGACCGGACTGGCGCAGGAGGGTGTTGATGGCCCCCACCCGGTCGTTGAGCAGCCAGATCCACAGGAGGCTGGAGGCGCCCAGGCCAATCACGACCGGGATGAAGTAAGCCGTCCGGAACAGACCCACCCAGCGCAGCGGCAGGTTGACCAGCAAGGCCAGCACGAACGCCAGGATGAAGATGGGCGGCGTGACCAGCAGCGTGTATTTGACCGTGAATCCCAGGCTGACCCAGAACTGCTTGTCCGAAGTCAGGGCGCTGTAATTGTTCAGGCCGATGAAGCTGGACTGGCCGATCAGCGGCCAATCGTGCAAAGACATCCAGATTGTCATCAGCAGAGGCAGGATGAAAAACAACAGGGTGAACGCGACTGCGGGCAGCACGAACAGCAAGCCGGCGTACTGTCGCCGGAGGGCGACGCGGCTGGTCTGAACCATTGCTGCGCTTTGCATGGATGTCCTGGAAGTCCCCATCACTGCCTCGCTTGTCAATCAGGCTGACTGGGTTTGGCCGCTCAGCGACCAAACCCAGTATAAGGCTTCTGCCATCGAACTGGAACCCAGCGTGGGTTTACTGCCCGGTCATGATCGCCGTGAACTGCTCCTGGGCGGCTGCGATGGCCTCGTCGATCTGCCCGTCGAACACCGCCTGCTGGATCATGGCCAGCCAAGGGCCGTTGGAGTCATTGAAGAGCTGGTTGTAGACCAGGCTGTACGGAGTCCGCCCAAAGGCCATCGCCTCGGCGTTGGTCATCAGGCGCGGGTCTTCCTCGAAGTACTCGTTTTCGGCCAGGTCGGTGCGGACCGGCAGCGAAGCGCTGGCGGCATACATTTCAAGCTGGACTTCTTCCGACAGCGCCCACTCGATGAACTCGAAGGCTTCTTCGACATGGGCCGACCCGGCGGGGATGCCGATCGAGTCGCCGCCAGCGAAGGACGAGACGCCGCCTTCCTGGCCCGGCAGGAACGTGATCCCGAAGTTGATTTCCGGGTGGTCGTTCTTGATCGTGCTGATGGCGAACGCGCCGGTGCCCATCATGCCGATCTTGCCGGAGAAGAAGACGCTCAGGAATTCTGCGCCCGCGTCCACCGTCGCGGTTTCGGGCATCAGGCCCTCGGTCCACATCTGATGGTAGAACTCCAGGGCCGCCTTGACGGCCGGATCGGTCAGCGTGGCTTCGGTGGCGTCTTCGCTCAGGACGTCGCCGCCGCTGGCCCAGATCAGGGGCAGGAAGGTGAAGGCGTTGCAGCCTGCGCACGCCCCGGAGAAGTAGAAGCCGTCGATGTCCTCACCCAGGGCCGAGATCGCCACGGCGTCATCGTAGATTTCCTGCCAGTTCGTGGGAGGCACTTCCGGGTCGAGGCCGGCTTGCTCGAACAGGTCCTTGTTGTAGATCAGAACCGAGGCCTCGGCGTTGAAGGGCAGCGCGTACAGGCCGTCTTCATAGGTCGCCAGCCGGATGTGCGACGGGCTGAGCGTATCGAAGAAGGGCAGCGTGGCGGCGAGATCGCCGATCTCGGTCAACTGCTCGGCGGCGGCGAACTGCGGCACATAGATCAGGTCGATCGCCAGCAGATCGGGCGGCTCGCCGGCGGCGATTGCGGTTCCCAGTTTGGTGACGTATTCAGCGGCCGGGATGAGCGTGACTTCGATCTGGTTGTCGTGGGTGGCGTTCCAGGCGTCCGCGAGGGACTGGACGAGGGCCGCCGCGCTGTCGCGCGACCAGAAGGAGATGGTCACCGGTTCCTGGGCCGATGACGGCAGGGAAATCGCCAATGTGGCCAGAAGGAGCGCGATCGCGGTCACCAATCTGGCGTAACGGGACAGGTGTTTCATCGTCTACTCTCCTTGTCACTCAAGAAATTCTCTTCCTCTCGACGGCTGAGTCAGGCGGAGACCTCAGCCATCGTGACTGCACGCTGCTGCGGTGCGACAGGCCTGGATGATGTCCTCGCGATGCGTGTCCAGAGTGTCATCCACGATCCCCAGCGCCCGGATGTGGCCGGGGGTGGGGTCTGGCATGGGAGTGTAGGTGAATCCGCGCTCGTGGACGCCGGTGCTGACCGGCCAAGGCGCGCCTTCAGCAAGGTGACCCAGCGCCCGCGCATAGCGGGTCAGGAGCTGCGGAAAACGATACTTGCGGTTCACGCCCAGCCAGCTCTGGTTGACCGGCAGCACGGCCAGCAGGCCGTCCCACCAGCCTTCCCCGGCGATGAGCAGGCCCGGATGACGGCGATGCAGCTCGCTCACCAGCAGCCGGTAGCCTTCGTAAAGGTTGAAGTTCGGATCGTTGAACCAGCAGGCGGACGTGTCCAGAAAGACGCCGGGCACGTCGTAGTCGCGCACGACGGCGCTGACCTGTTCCAGGAGGTGCTGGCGATAGGTCGGCTCGCCGGGGTTGAGGAAGACCTGATCCTCTTCACCGGCGCGGTCGGTATCCCAGTCGGGGCAGTTGACCAGCTTGACGTAGGACCTGGTGCGGCTGTAGAAGGCCGAGCGTTCCCAATCTGGATAGACCTGGATGTTGGCCCCGTGCATGCCGAACATGGGCATCACCTTGACCCCCAGGTCGCGGGCAACCGCCAGCAGGCGGCGGAAGGCCGCGTCGCCGCCCAGGTCAGGGCTGGGCCGGTAGTGCGGATAGGCGTAGTAGTAACGCCCCTCCCAGCCGGGAATGTACGCGAGAACTTGCTCGCCGGGGATGTGCTGGGCGACTAGCCTGACCGCTTCCGCCATCCGGTCAAACGTGTTGAAAACGTAGCCGGTCCAGTGCTGCCCGTGCAGGTTGAGCACCAGCCGGATGTTGCGCATCCAGTCCGGCACATCGGGCCGGGTCTCCCAGGGGCGCAGGTCGTAGGCCCCTTCCAGGAACGCCAGGTGATCCTCGAAATCGGCCTCGACCTCGGCGAATGTCGTGCACACGCGCAGGCGCAGGGCGGGAGTCTCGATCGAGCTGCCCCACCGGGCGGCGTCTTCCTCGAAGATCAGCTCGACGATTGGCTGCTCGTGGGTGTAGGGCGGCTGGTGGACGTACAGGCGCTTGGCCCGGATTTCGGGATCGTGGACGCTGACGCACGCGAAGGAGGCCCCGTCCGCCTCCCCAGCGCAGGCCCAGGGAGTCAGCCATTCCGGCCAGGGATAGCGCCAGCGCAGCGGCCGGACCCGGTTGGTCTTCCAAACTTCGTTGGCCTCGTTGATGTGCCCGGCCCCGAAGTCCGTCCGGATCAGGCCCGATCGCGGGTCGTTGGCGGCCGAGGTGGGCTGCCACCAGCCCTGGGCAAGCGCCTGTTCCGGCAGGCCGCGCAGCATCAGCTTGACGACCTTCAGCGGCTCGGCATGCCGGGCGGAAATCTGCCAGTTCCAGGCCCCTTGCTGGCAAGCGAGGTGCGCCTCGACGTAGCCTTCGGCATGCTGCTGCTGTCCGCCCCAGCTCAATCCATCGCAGACCAGGTGAAACCCCTCGCCTTCGGGTGTGATCGTGACGCGGGTAGGGTCCAGGCCGTACAGGTTGCGGGTCGTGAAAATCTGGATGCCCCACTGTGCCCCTGGCAGTCCTGGGATGTCGTAGAACGGATCGCGAGGATCGTAGCTGAGATCGTAAATGGTCACGGGCGAGTTCCTTTCCGATGGGCTGCCCAGCGTCAGTCCGCCGGCGCTCCGCAGGACAGACGTTTCACCAGCGCGCAGGGCACCCGGTGCAGCTCGGCACGCAGCGGCGCTCCCTGGATCGTGTTGAGTAGCAGTTCCCCGGCCAGGAGACCCATTTCGTAAAGGGGTAGGGCGACTGTGGTCAGGGGCGGCCGCTGGTGGCTGGAGAAATAACGGTTGTCGAAACCGACCACGGACACATCTTTTGGCACCCGCACCCCAAGCTCGTGCAGTGCATCCAGCGCGCCGGCCGCCATGCTGTCGCTGGCGCAGAAGATCGCATCTGGCGGCTGGGGGAGTGTCATCAGTTCGTGGGCCAGTTCGTAGCCGCTCTGTTCGTTCCAT
>JARKOC010000289.1 GCA_029975915.1 Bryobacteraceae bacterium | reverse complement strand
GTCATGGCAGGGCGCTGCATCTCCGGCAGGTTGCCCTTGCTGGGGACTCGCCAGCCGCCAAACCGGCCTATCCTGGGAAACCGGATTCCGCCGAAGGTGAACACCAGCACCGCCTGGACCAGATACACCAGCGTGATCGCGTGTCTGTCCTGGCTGCGTTTCAGAGTGTCGGCCCGTCCCGCGAAGGCGAGGTACAGCAGACCGAACTCGACCATCAGCACGCCACCGGCGGCAACGATCCCGCTGATGCTCCGGTGCGCCGCCGCAGCCTCGAACGCGGCGACGTTCTTGTCGATGCTCACGATGGCCGAGCCAAGCAGGACCAGCACGACCCAGAACGGGACGCTGCCCACGATCACCCGGAGCAGCGTCGCCAAGTTGTTGACCACCCACCGCAGGCGGCCGGTCAGTTCGACGTTCTGAGGGCGCGGACTGAATAGCTCGTACTCGGCCCGAAACCCATTCAGCGCGGCCTCTTTCGCCTGGGCTTCCTCCAGCGGGGTCAGGTCGCGCAACGGGCGGGCAGTTTCGTCAGGCATGGGGGCTTCCTTTCGCCAACACGGATAGGACGCAAAAAAGGGCCGGATGTGCTCCGGCCCCGGTCAGTCTCTTTCGTCTCCCCACAGGTCTAGCTGGGGGTTTCGCTGGTATGGCAGCGAGCGCAGGATGAGCCACCCCGGCGGCTCGTTCCGCCATTCGAGCGGCAGCACGCCTCCCGGCTTCCAGACTCCCTGGATGTGCAAGTGACACCGCTGGCAGCAGACCAGCAGGTTCCACCAGGCGCAGTTCGATGGGTCGCCGTCCAGATGGTGCACGGTCAAGATCACCGGCTTGCCGTCGGCGTTTCGCTCGGTGATGGCCTTCGTGCTGCCCGGCTCGAACTGCATCCCGCAGTGTTCACACCGCCAGCCCGCGAAGTGATACATCACGCGCTGAACTTCGCCGGATACCCATTCAGGCGGGTATCCGGCTGCCCAATTCATTGGCATCGGTTTCGCTCCATCTGCGCCACATAATGTGGCACGCTCATGAAAAACGGTCAGACTTCACAGAAGCCAGACGTACAACTCAAACCGGCTTCGCTCATCCCCTCGAACAGCGGGAGTTGATCGGGGATTTCGCCGGATGCAATCCCCTGCAGAACACCGAGGCTTACATCCGGCGTCCACGTCCTGCCAAGTCGTTTTTCCATTTCCACGTAGGGGGCCAGATAACCGGGGTACGCCCGTTCTGCTGCGACGATCTCACGGCGGCCCGCGAAGAAACATATCCCGCAATTGGCTCGACTCACCACCTCGTAGACCGGGTTCAACGGGATGCCCCAACGCTGGATGTACTTGATGACCTGGTCGCGGCTCCAATCCACAACCGGAAACCAATTCATGATCCCCAGGTCCGGATCGAACCCCCAGAACGGTGTGTTGGCCCGGTTCGGGCTTTCTTCACGCCGGATGCCCATCACAAGCACGCATCTCGACCGAACTTCCATGTCCGGCATCCGCTGCCGGATGTACTTCTGAGCAATCTGGGACTTGAGCGCCCGCGTGCAATACCGGTTGGCTGGCGAAGGCCAGCCAGGGGAATCGGGGGCCTTCTCGTGCCGTTGGGCGATCAGATCAAGCAACGTTAACGCGCCGCGCGATCCCACAGGGTCCGCCCAATCGAGTTCGACCAGCTCCAGGACGTTCTCCACACCGCGCGCGGTCGTCTTCTGGCCCGTGACCCGGTGCGCCAGTCGTTTGACCGGAAACACCAGGTCGTTGAAACGGCGCAAGTATTCGTAGGTGGCGGGAAGCTCCGCGCCGGTATCGTCAAAGACAGCCGTCACCTGATGGCGGTCAAACCGCTTGAGGGCAACCAGCAGAGATGCCAGGCTGTCCTTTCCCCCGCTGAAGTTCACAAACACGTGTGGCACGGAGTGCCGGTTGAAAGGCAGTGTGCTGCTTTCGCGATCAAGGATCATGATGTCTCACTCGCGGGAAACTCGTTCCAGCATCTCGAGGACCAGCTCCGCCGGGCTGAAACGCCGATCGAACATCGAGGTCTGCATCGCCTGCGACCGCTTCCAGTCCAGTTGGCCAAGCTGGGTAGGCAGAGACCAGGCCGGGTCTTTGCGCCAGATGAACCAGGCATACTCGCGGTAATCGGTCGAGCTTCCCGTCTCGCTCGTGAAGAAGCTCGGCCGATGCACCAGGGGCATGATGGCGACTGGCGCGAACGGTCTCCGGCTGTAGAAGCGGTCGTAGCGGGT
>JARKOC010000279.1 GCA_029975915.1 Bryobacteraceae bacterium | reverse complement strand
GACCGAGTAGGAACAAACTCCGTCAGCCTGACTAATGGTCACCGTTTTGCCAGCAACCGTTATCGTTCCGCTTCTGGCCAATCCCGTATTCGCCGTCACTTTCACCTGAACCGTGCCGTTGCCGCTGCCGGCTGACCCGGAACTGATCAAAGCCCAGCTGAGACCACTCGTCGCAGTCCAGCCGCAGCCCGTGGAGGTGCTCACTGAGATGCTGAATACCCCACCAGATGACGAGGAATTTAATGTCGTCGGAGAGACGGTGAAGGCACACGCCGCGGTGGGTTGGTTAATGGTAACCGTCTTGCCGGCAACCGTAATTGTTCCGCTTCGACCCGCACCTGTGTTCGCCGCCACCTTGATCTGAAGGGTGGCGTTCCCGCTGCCGGAAGATGTGGATGGAAATGTGACCCAACTCAAACTGCTTGATGCCGTCCAACTGCAACCAGCAGCGGCGGTCACGCTGACACTCAGTGTTGAGCCGCCTGCCGCGGCGGTCAAAGACGTGGGCGACACAGCATATGAACACGATGTCGCAGCCGACTGACTCACGAGCACCGTCTTTCCAGCCACCGTGATCGTTCCCGACCTGGCCGCGCCCGTGTTAGCCGCAAACTTCACCTGGGCCGCGCCGGTTCCTTTCGCGCTTGTAGTCGCAGTGGGCGTCACGATTGTGGCCCAGCTTAGAGAACTGGAGGCCGTCCAAGAGCACGCTGCATCCGTAGTCACCCCAACGCTTTGGGTTCCCCCTGCGGCGACGGAACTGAGCGAAGCCGGCGCCAGTGTGTAGGAACAGCTTGTGGCGGCCGCTTGCTGCTGGATCGTCACCGTCTTGCCTCCAATGCTCAGAGCCGATGAACGCACCCCGCCGGTGTTCGCCGAAACCGCCAGGACAATCGTGCCATTCCCGCTCCCGGAAAGAGAGGACGAGGCCGCTATCCAGGATGGTGGAGTGCTGAGCGTCCAAGCGCACCCAGCCTCTGCCGTCACCGCCAACTGGACACTGCCGCCGGCGGCCACGACCGACTGGCTCAAGGGGCTTACCGTCACAGAACATGATCCCGTCGAAGCCTTTGGCGTAAGCGAATCCCCATCGAAGCTCAACACGCCCGCACTGGCGCTTGCCTCAAAAGCTCCAGCCGCGTCCGCTGCAATGGTGATTCGAATTAGCCCGCTCTCCAGCGTCGTTTTCTCGACGGTGTACTTGCCTCCAGGGGTCAAACCAGCGATGATGTGAGTCCCATTTGCCTTCGGCGTGAAAGCATAACTCAGAGCGCCGCTGCCATTCACGAAGCCCACCACATCGGCTCCATTCAGCCGGACCGCATCGACACCAGAACCCGACAGCCGCTCTACGTCGGCCACGGCTCCAGCCGAATCAGCGCCATCGAGCACGGTGAGCCAGTTCATTTCATCCGTATCAGCGGGCGGAGAAACCTGGACATGGTATAAGACACCATAGTTGCCGGCATCCTCAATATTGACATTCGCGTTTTCCGGAAGAACGGCAGTGATAGCGCCTTTGAATGTTTCCCCATCCGATACGGAAACACGCCTCATGGTCGAGTTGGGCGACTCCACTGCTCCTGGCGTCTTCCCAACCGCCCATCCCAAGTATTGCGAGTAGCTGTACTTGCCGTTCTTCTTCGCGGTCCTGTCGTATACGACCCAAACTTTGGGACGAACATAGACGACTTCCCGGTCCCAGCGCTCCATAGGGAAGAATGCTATCCCCGAATCCCCAGTCGTATAGGTCTTCTCGATGTCCACGCCACGAGAGTAGACATAACTGCCGCCGTCTTCGTAGAGATCAATGCGGGTCGGGAATTCGGGCAGTTCGTGGTTAAAGCTCTGGCCCGGAGTCTTGTTCGGGTGCTGACGTGAAGTCCAGCCTGGACGGTTCAGATACCACAGCGAGTAATGATATACGTCCGTATTGAAATAGGAATGGGCCGTGCTCCCTTTGACGTAAGTCCGCGCTGCTTCCCCGACGGGGTTGACCAGGAAATTGACGCCAGCTCTTTCAATGATCAGCGAGCCTTTGTCATAGCGTTCCTTGCCGTTGTAAGCATCTGAAGTCACCGGGCAGACCATGAAACTGCCCAGAATTCCATCCTTCGCCCAACTGGACCTCATATTAACAAGTCCGAAGCCGCCGGCTGGGTTGCTCGCCATCGCCTTGGACAACGGCTCGGTTGCAGACCATTCCTCCTCCGGCGCCTCTGGGTCCCAAAACAGGAATCTCGCCCACAATGGCCCACTCGCCGCATCCGAGTTGATCGTTGGACCGCCCGTCAGAGTGTAGTATTTACTCATCCGTTCACTGACATACTTATGAAACTTCGGTGCGAACGGATCTTTGAACAGGTTACCGGCATAGTGGGCCATCAATGCGGGGTGGGGCGTCCATCTTTGCACGTCCCACGGAACCGAATCGGGCAACTCCTCAAATCCGCGGTCAACGATGTGCATCCCGTCCGGCGTGGTCGAATGGACCAGATAACGCATCAATTCCACCGGCCAGGGGAACGCCGGCAAGGCCGATCCCTTCGCATCCACTCCATTGACCAGGTCTTCGTTGTTCGCCGTGTAATTAGCGATGATCGGCAGCATCAGAGCCGGAGCGCTATCCCGCATGTAGTGGTAGGTCTCCGGAAATCCAGCACTATTGCCAAGCCAACGCTGGAAGTATGGCTGATCCCGCTCGAAATGAACCTTGTTGCGCCATTCTTGGTACCACTCCTCGCCCCGCGGGTTCTCGCCTCTTGTCGCAATACCAACCAGTCCAAGCGCTGAGTAATAATGTGCGTGATAGTTGCTCTGCGGAGCAACCTCCTGCGGCAGTCCAGCGCGAGCGAGCACTTTGAACTCGGTTATGAACGCGTTCATTACGGCGTAGAGCCTGTTTTTCAAATCAGTATCGGCCGCAATCTCATCATGCAGCCAGTCATACACAATGGCTGTCGGCGGGACGACAGTGCGAATGTCGTAACCGCCGTCTCGCAACCATCCCCATGACTCATCCAGCGTCGAACTCGGGCAGATCACCGGCTTGCCATCGGGATAGTTCAGAGTGAAGGCGTGGATCGAGGGCACAGACGCCACCACACGGGTCCCATTTGCATCCGGGCACCCTCTCGATCCGGACACAATCACCGATTGCCCGACCTTGGTTGCGCTATAGCGCAAGTCAACATATGCTTGCCCATCCGGACCTGTGTTCGTGAGATTTGCAGCGGCCCGGCTCTCGCCATCGATCACAACCGTCACAAACGGATCGGCGATGGCGTTTAGGTACTTCTTGACCATCGTCAGATATTTTGCAGCTTTGGTTGGGTCCGTGCTTTTGGTCATCATGTAGCACGCGGCCAGATTGACCATACCCGGCATACTTGAAGAAGCTTTAAGATTGAGAGAATCCCCCGTTAGCCTGGCGTCCCCAGGCCCATACACTGGCGGCAATCCATCGGGAGTTAATGTCGGGTAGGATGTTGTGAGGCGTGTGCAGTTCAGACCACTAAGATAAGTGGTTCCAAGCAACTGCCTCCATTCCAATGAGTTAGCCGCAACTCGCGCCTGCAACTCAGACATCGTCGCAGGCGTGAGAAACATCCTCGGATGCGGCTGGGGCTTAAGAGGGGCCACAAACGACAAGACCAGTAGGATGGAGACGAACATAGGGCGTTTCATAGCTATATCTGATTGATCGGAGGCAGGCAGGGGGGGGAATAGCCTCCTACGTCAGATTAGCACCTTTGCTAGGTGGTCCGCAGTAAGCACAAAGGACGCGCAGGAATAACCCGCGCGTCCTTCATTGGGAAGAACTTCTTGCCTATGCCAACTTCAGGCCAAGGCCAAGTTCCGGATTGTCAAACAGCATCTATCCTTCTAGACCGTCCGACGGCGGCGCAGGGCATAGCCGATGCCGCCCAGGCCCAGCAGCAGAGCGAACGCGGCGCCCGGCTCGGGAACCTGCGTCCAGGACTGACTCATCGTTGAAAACTTCGAGGATGATGAGTAAGTGCCCCCTGGGTTCGTGAGACCGGAAAGGATAATATCCTTATACACTGAAACCTTGTTCACGAGCGGGTTGAAAAGCAGACTATCCACACCGCCCGGCGAGTTTTTGTTGATTTCAACGAACATCTGACCAGGCTGCGCACATCCCATGCCCCACACATCCTGGCCAGCGCATACACCTTCAGTAATGGCAATATAGCCGTCGCCGCTGGCCCCTCCAGTCGCGAATAGTGAACCGACGGCAATCGTCTTTGCCCCCGTGGCGGTCTTCACTGAGTAGTAGATTCCGACATTCCCAAACTCGCCATCCCCAGCAGCAAATTGTGACCCATTGAAGTTCAGAACCATTGTAGACCCAAAGGTCTGGGGCTTAATCACAACGAAGTTCGCTGCCTGCGGATCAATCTGCGGCAGAGTCTGGTTAACCTCGAAATCGAAGTTGTAGAAGATCTTGTCTCCGATGGAGCAGCCGGTGCTGCCAAGAGCCATGTAATCGGCCAGCGAGCCCTGAACGCAGGGTTGCGGCGTCGCGAAAGTGAGCGCCGAGAAAACGAGCAAGACGACGCTGAGCCTTAAAACATTTGACATAGGGTTTGTTCCTCCAATTGCGCTTTGGGCCCTTTCACTCCAAGCTGGACCTCAAGCGTTACCCTGAAGCTTAGGCTAATTCACCTAAGTAGTCAAGTACCAAACTCAGTACTAGTACTTAGGCGAATTTTGCCAGGAGTCCCCAAACAATATAAATAAAGATAGTAGGGTCTTTTTGTGGCTTAACTTTTCCCCCAAATGGGGCCGCTCAGCCGCCGGCTGGATCCGCACGGAACGTGTGGGCTCGGGTTTGACCGTCGCCTCTTAGCGCATGTGATCCAACGATTCTCTCGCCACGTCCTCAGGCGTGGCGGCCGCGCGTTGATGGCTGGAGCACGGTTTAGAATCACTTGTTTACCTTAGAATCCACTCCGGCCACTAGCCTGCTTTCCACTTGAAGTTCTGCTGTGATCGGCTGTATGGAAGCGCCACCCGGCCCCGCACACTACAAGCGTGTCCGTGTTGGCTGCCTGCCCCGCCGTCCATTTTGGGCCTTGTGATGCTGCGTCACAGGAGCGGAAGCCTGAAAGGTGGGACGAGGGAAATATGGAATGGCCGGATGTGGACTTGGCCGCTCGACATCAAATAGAAAATGCGCTTGTTACAACTCCATTCAGGGTGTCGCCTGTTGACGGCCTGATAAGATGCAAAATACACGCCGTTTTTGACTTGTCATCCAAACGGAGCCACCGGCCCTGACGGCCGTTACCCGTTATAAAAAGCCGCTTTCTTAAATCGGGTCACCGCCTGGTAGGTCGCCTTGCGGAGCCAGTAGGGGAGGTAGGCATACGAAAGATAGCCCAGTCGCACCACGAATGCCAATAGACGGCCCGGATAGTGCGCCTGGTGCCGCTTGAACACCTTCCAGGTCGATTTGGCGTTCTTCCGCTGGTCCTGCAAACTGCCGCTGCCATCCCATACTTGATAGTTCAGTAAGTGTTCCGGAAAGTTCCTGAGCCTGCCAACCCTTCCCAACTTGAGAAAGAAATCCCAATCCTGGCAGCCGGCCAAGTCTTCGGCGTACAAACCTGCTTGCTCGGCAGCCGACTTCCGGTAGAGCGCCGTGGAGTGGACGATCGGGTTGGCGATCAGGGCGCCGCGCTCCATCTCCTCGTGTGTTTCCGGCTTCAGGTACCGCATCGTTTCCCTGCCCTGGGGATCAATCACAACGGCCCCGCCAGCGCAGCAGACGTAATCCGGATTTTCGTCCAGAAACTTGACTTGTTTCTCTAGCTTGTCGCTTGTCCGCCAGTAATCGTCATCATCCAGGATGGCGATGTACTCGCCGGCGGCGCGCTTCAGCCCGTAGTTGGTCGCTTCGCCGATATTGCCCTTCTCCAGGCGGCGGAAGTAGCGGATGCGCGGCTCCCGCGCCACCCAGTCCTCCATCACCTGCTTCACGGTCTCATTCGGCCCGTCGTGGACAACCAGCAGCTCCCAGTCGGTAAATGTCTGCGCGCGGATGCTCTCGATCGCCCGGCTGATAAATTGCGGCCGGTTGAACGTCAGCATTACCACGCTGACCCGCGGAGAACTCATCGTTCAGCCTCTTCCCTGCCCTGCGCCAGTTCAGTCCCCCTCATAGCCGGACGATCTTCGGATCGGAGTAGGCCTTCAGAGCGTTCCTGGTATCGACAATCAGCTTCGCCGCGCTGACGATCCCAGCGTAATCGAACGAAGCGTGATCGGTGATGATCACAACGCAATCGGCCTCGGCCACGGCCGGCATCATTGGCGACGACTTCATCGTGGAATGATCGAGCCTGACCTCGGGAACATACGGATCGGTAAAGGTGACTTCGGCGCCGCGGGTCTGCAGCAGATGAATCACGTCCAGCGCAGGCGACTCCCGCACATCATCGATATCGCGCTTATAAGCGATACCCAGAATGTGTACTTTCGAGCCATTCAACGGCTTGCGGACGTTGTTCAGCGCATTCTGAACCTTCTCGATGACAAAGTGCGGCATCTGGCCGTTGATGGCGCCCGCCAGTTCGATAAAACGCGCCTCAATGCCGGCCTGCTTCGACTTCCACGACAGATAGAAAGGATCGATCGGGATGCAGTGCCCGCCCAGCCCGGGTCCCGGGTAAAACGGCATGAAGCCGAATGGTTTGGTCGCCGCCGCCGAGATCACCTCCCAAACGTTGATCCCCATGCGGTCGCACATCAACGCCATCTCGTTCACCAGACCGATGTTGATCATGCGGAAGGTGTTCTCGAGCAGTTTCACCATCTCGGCTACCTGGGTCGAGCTCACAGGCACCACGGTCTCCAGCGCCTGGCTGTAGAATGCCCGGCCCAACTCCGTGCAGGCCTCTGAATAGCCGCCGACCACCTTCGGGATGTTCTTGGTCTGATACTTCTCGTTGCCCGGGTCCACGCGTTCAGGCGAGAAGCAGAGGAAGAAATCCTCGCCCGCCTTCAGCCCGCTGTGCTCGAGCATCGGCCTGACCAGCTCATCCGTCGTGCCTGGATAAGTGGTCGATTCAAGGATGATCAGCATGCCTGGATGGATGTGCCTGGCGATCTCCTCGCAAGCCGACACGATGTAGCTCATGTCCGGGTCCTTGGTTTTACGCAGAGGAGTAGGCACGGCGATGTTGATCGTGTCGAGTTCGGCGATCACGCTGAAGTCGGTCGTGGCGCGGAACAAGCCCTGAGAGACGAGCTCTTGAACCGCCTCGGACGGGACATCCTGGATATAGGAAAGCCCCTGGTTGAGCTGCTTCGTCTTGCCCTCCAGCAAGTCGATGCCCGTCACCTGGAAGCCAACCTTGCCAAACTCCACGGCAAGCGGCAATCCGACATATCCAAGACCGACAACTCCGACCTTGGCGGTCTTGGACGTAATCTTCTGGTGCAGCTCGGCGCCGGCTGCGTTCAATACTGCTGTGGTTCCCATAGTGTCTCCCGGCTGTGAACCTGGTTTCCCTTCATGCGTGATCGGTTCACCTGGCCGTTGTTTTCCTTGTCCTTTTCCTGTCCCTTTACTGTCTCCCCATAAGAGGACGGTTGTTCGTTACGGTCTCAATTGCTTTTAGCCATGTGTCGCTGACGTTGTATTCCGGTATCAGCGCTTTCAAGTGAGCGACAACGCCCGCCGCATCGCGGCGTAGAACGATCTCCGAGAGCTCGTTTACCCATTCCTCCATCCGCTGATGCGGAATCGGCTCTTGCCTGAACACGCGGATCTTTTCGTGATGGGTCGGCAGCGTCTCCTCGTCGCTTGTAAGAAGCTCCTCATAGAGCTTTTCGCCGGGCCGCAGCCCGGTGTATACAATCTGGATGTCCTTGTCTGGCTCCAGCCCGGCCAGCGTGATCATGCTTCGGGCCAGGTCGGCGATGCGAATCGGCTGGCCCATATCCAGCACGAAGATCTGCGATTCCCGGCCCATGGTGGACGCCTGCAGGACCAGCGACACGGCTTCCCTAATGGTCATGAAGTAGCGCCGGACCTCGGGGTGCGTCACCGTGATCGGTCCGCCGGCGGCCATCTGCTTCTGGAAGATCGGGATCACGCTGCCGTTACTGCCCAGCACGTTGCCAAACCGGACCGAAACAAACTTCGTGGCGCATCCCCTCTCCTGTGTCGCGATGCTGCGGACCACCAATTCGGCCGCCCGTTTCGTCGCCCCCATGACGTTGGTCGGGTTCACCGCCTTGTCCGAGGAGATCATGACGAAGGTCTCCACGCCGGCTTTGTACGCCGCATCCACAAGATGTTTGGTGCCCAGCACGTTGTTTGCCGCGGCTTCCAGGGCGTGTGCCTCCATTAGGGGAACGTGCTTGTAGGCGGCGGCATGGAAGATGGATTGAATCTGGTGACGCTCGATCACTTCCCGCATGCGCAGCGCGTCCCGGATGTCCCCGATCTCGGCGGCCTTGTTCAGTAGCGGATAGCGCTCGGCGAGTTCGAGATCGACATAGAACAGCGGGCTTTCCCCTTGATCGAGCAACACGAGGCGCTCAGGACCGAACGAAGCCAATTGCCGGCACAATTCAGAGCCGATCGAACCGGCCGCGCCGGTGACCAGCACCCGCTTGCCTTTGATCGATTCCTTAACCTGCGGGTCTTGCAGCACAATCGGCTTCCGGAATAGCAGGTCCTCGAGCGAGACCTCGCGAATCTGACGCGCCAGGCTCTTGCCTGTCAATATGTCGTCCAGCACCGGCAGGGTCTTGCAAGTTACGCCCGCCTTGCGGCACGTCTCGGCCGCTTCCTTCATTTCGGCAGCGGCGGCCGTCGGCAACGCGACCAGGACCTCGTCGATGGGATCGCCTGCCTTCTTGAACTCCTCCAACACCTTGCCAAGGTCTTTGCCTCCGCCAAGGACTCTCACTTCGAGTGGCACCGCCTCCCGGGATTCGAGGTCATCGTCGAGCACGCCGACAACCCGGTATCCAAGCTTGGGATTCGATCGCATCTCATAAACAAGCGAGTTCGCCGCCCAACCGCTTCCATAAACGATCGTTCGCCTGACCTTCCGTTCCTTTGACGCATGGCTGATGAGTTCTCGCGAGGTCTGCAGGATCATTCGCAAGGTGCTGAACGCCATGAAGCAGACCACCGGCTCCAGGAGGTAGATCGACCGCGGGAAAGTCGATCCCATGATCAGCCGCGCCGCCGAGATAAAGACGATCGAGCCCACCAGATTGCCTTCCAGCAATCGGCGGAAGTCCACCAGGCTGACCCAGGTCCACCAGCCCCGGTTCAACTTCATGACATAGAAAATGCTTAGCTTCGTCGCCAGAGCGATCACCACGCCGGCGAACAAGTTTCGCCGCTGGTTATCCGGGATTGCCAAATCAAAGCGGAGCAGAAACGAAACGACCACGGAGAGCGCAATCGCCGCCGCGACGGCAAGCAGGATCAATAAATGCCGGTTCCGCACTACCCGGGCAGGTAACTCCGAGTGAGCGTCGTTCATGATTTCGGTAGTGCGTTCCTCCGGCGGCATCTGCGGCAATGAATTGAGTTTAACCTGCTGGCCGCTCACGCTGAATGGGAAGACCTCTCCAGACTAGTGCTGTCCCGTCCTGGACCACAGGTACTAATTTGGAAGTTGGATCACGGGTTCGTCTTCCTCATCCTTTGGATTGGCCGCCAGCCGCCGGTAGAGAATGAACAGGCCCACGGCCAAACCAGCCGCCATCCATTGTAGAAAGTGATCTTTCCGAACGACGGCGGCAATGGTAAGCACAGACAGCGGAAGGGCCATCAGCATCACCCGCACCACAACGCCCTCATGCGAATGGCCCGCCTGTGTCCAGAGTTGATACAGGTGCGAACGGTGGCTGGTCCAGGGTTTTTCTCCCTGAATCGTCCGCCGCGCCATTGTGTAGAGTCCGTCAGATAGGAAGAACCACAGAAACATCGCCATGGCGAAGACGGTAGTGCTTCTTTCGGGCGGCGGAGCAGCTAATGGAATCGTCGCGAGCAGAAAACCTAGGGTCGTCGATCCCACATCACCCATGAAGATCATCGCCGGTTGCCAGTTATGTATCAGGAACCCAGCGCTGGCCGCGGCCACAAGTAGCGCCGCATCATTTGCCGCCGCCCCGGCGCCTAATAGGAATAGTGAGCCCCCGGCTAGGACAGCCTGCGCACCTGCATAGCCGTCAATGCCATCCAGAAAGTTGTAGAAATTCACTACCCCCGTAATCCAAACGATCGTCAGTGGAATCGAAAGCCACCCGGTTTCAAACCCTGCCGGCGCCGGTAACGGAAATGCTTCCAAGCTGAGGCCGTTGAAAGCGACCATGGCCGCCACCGCCGCCTGAGCGCCAAACCGCCACAACGGGTTGATGTCTCCAATTTTGTCGTCCAGAAACCCGATGAGAGCAATCAAGACTCCGCCAACAAGGACCGGCCACGGCGGAAGCGCCTCGCCAAACGCCGCAAGCACAGCCCACCCGGCCGCCAGGCCGACGATCAGGCCCAGTCCACCGCCGCGGGGGGTAGGGACCTTATGCGAACTCCGTTCGTTTGGTTGATCTAGCATGCCCCGGCGGCGCAAATGGGTCACCAGCCACTTCGTCGCCAGCCAGGAAGCAAGCACCGTCGTGCCAAATGCCGCGAACAACACCGGCGAAACGGAGAACTCCCTCATCTCTTACTACGCCTCTTTTAGATTGCGATGCCCATCACAGATCCTAAACATTACCATGCTGCGCGCCGATAAGGAACGGTTAGGAAGTACATATGGTTCTATACGGTGTCACCGGGAAGGCGCTGGAGTTGGACGCGGACGTTTGGCGGCAGCTCCTGGCCGCCGCCACCTCCCACGGTTGGCGGTCGATGGGGACCACTGCCCCGCCTCGCGCGGTACTCTCCGACCCGGCACAAACCTCTTCGACTTCCTGGACCGGAGACTACACCCAGCCTCAGGGACAGGAAGTGACTCGGCGCGACGCTGCCGCCCTGGCCTGTAGTCTGCGGGCGTTTGCTGCATCCGCCGGCTCCGTCGCCGTACCCGCAACACTCAACCCCTTCCTGGAAATCTGCGACCACGGCGGATTTGTCATCTGTGCCGGCGTGGACTTGCCAATCGCTCAAACGGAAGCCTCTGATTCTGCGTTCTCCCACTCCCTGGCCAGACTCGCCTTCAGTTTGGGTGCCACCGTCCCCCCTCGCGCATCTTCAGTTCAAGTGCTGCGGAACCAATCGGAAGCCGGCATCGGTTCCACGCAAAACAGATAAATCCTCCATACACTGATTCGACTTTGTCAGGCGTGTCTGATTGCCCCCTCATTGTCCGCAGGTCCATCCGTACTGGTACAAGCCCTGTGGTACTGGTTCTTTTCTTTTGCAATTCCACTTTCTACACTCGCTTTAAGCAAGAAAGAACCGACATGAAATTGAACCAAGCGTTTCGTCTTTTCGCCCTGACAGCCCTGGCCGTCATGGTAGCCCAGGCCGGCGTGGTCCAGGTCAACGTTACCTCCCACCCCTGGAATGTCCTGAATGGCGGTATGTTCCAGGCGAAGCTCGTCACCGATGGCAATGGCGACGGCGACTTTCAGGATGCCGGAATCGACACGTTCGATCTCGTTCAGTTGTTCTGTGTCGATACTCAGAACCATGTGAGCGTTCCTTCGACATACGTCGGATTCCAGGAAGATGTCTCAGCCATCGGCGTGGGGCCCTATGACGTGCGATTCGAAAATCACACCAACTCCCTCACCAATAAGCAGTTCACCACGTCTTTCCTCGGGTCCACGGTCAATCCGGATGTCCGGTATAAAGCCGCCGCGTGGCTTCTGACCAACTACGTCGATCCTGGCAATCCAACGACAGCCTCATGGGCAGTTAACAAAGCAATTCAAACCGCCATCTGGCAGATCATGGACACCAAGGATCAGACTCCGACCCCGGTGAACGCCTACAACGGCGGCATTCTAAACACGCAAACCGACGAGTCCAGCTATTGGTTCAACCAGGCTGTCGCCTACATGACCGCCAACACCAATAACACGAATTGGTCCTGGTTCAGCATCGTCAGCGGCGCAGCGATCAAGAGTTCCTCAGCCGCTTCATATTCCCTGAACGACTTCAATCAGTCCAAGCAGACCTTCATCGTTTTGCATCCCGTTCCCGAACCGGGTCAGGTGGCGGCGTTGTTGTTTGGTTTGGGTGGCATCGGTCTCGCTATCCGCCGCCGGCGCCGTCTCTCCTAGCTTGCCTTCGCAGAGTGTGCTTTAGCTTCTTCCCTGCTCCCCGCCGCCGGGCGGTGAAGGGGAGGCTGGTCATTCCTGAATTGCTCTAGAATGAGAACAGAGATTCGGAGGGGGACAGCTAATAGTTGTGAATGCCGCTATTCCGCTACGTGATTACCCGTAGCTGTTGCAGTGCGCACTTCTTTGCACTTCCCAAGCAACACTTGCCTGTAACATTGAAGATAGACGGAAGCTCGTATGGCCGCGGGTTCATCGCGGTCCATGCTGTAACGTTCATGTCCACACTCGGAGAACTGCTGTGGTGACCACCCAAACAAATCCAGGACCGGCCCGCCGCACGCTGGACATCCTCGACTACCTGTATATCCTCAAGCGCCGCAAGGGCCTCTGGCTCGCACTCACCTTCGCCGGGCTTGTCTTGGGCGTGGTGGCGGCTTACATTCTGCCTCAGCGCTACATTGCGGTTGGGTCTCTCCGGTTCTTGCCTCAACAGGTGCCCGAACGCCTCGTTCCCACCAACATCGTCGACGAAGTCAACCAGCGCATTAACCTGATGTATCAGACCATCGCCCGGCGCGAGAACCTGATCAACATCATCAAAGAACACAAGCTCTATCAGGACCGCCTTCAGAGCCAAACCTTGGAGGACACCGTCGAGTTGATGCGTAAGGACATCAACATCCAACTTGTCCGCGGTGTCACCAGGGGCCCACAACGCGGCTCTGGCGGCATGGCCTTCACGGTCGCTTTCACCTACCCCGAACGCCAAACCGCCATTCAGGTCTGCCAGCAGTTCATCAGCCGCTTCGTGGACGAAAACATCCGCCTCCGCTCGGTCCAGTCCGTCACAACGACGGAATTTCTAAAGGAAGAGGCCGAGGCCGCCAAGCGCCACCTGGATGAAATCGACTCCCAGGTTGCCGCGATGCGCATCGCAAACTCTCCCGAACTGCCGGAACAAAGCTCGGCGATGGTCGGCCGTCTCAGCGCCCTGGAAGCAGGAGTGCAAAACCTGAACGCATCAATGAGCCGGCTCACCCAAGCCAAGATGCAACTCGAATCGCAGCTCAGCATCGTTGAGGACCGCATTCGGACCACGGAAGCCGCATCCGCTGTGGCCAGGACGCCTACCCAGCAGACCTCCGCCGTGGTTCGCAATGCCCGGCTCGCAGCCCTCGAGAAAGAGATCTCCGGTCTCGAGACAACGTTGCTGTCCTTCTCTGTCCGCTATAGGCCCGATCACCCCGACATCATCTCTCTCGAAAACGCCTTGGCAAAAAAACGAGCCGAACAAACTCAACTGCGTGAGCAGTGGGAAGCCGAGCAGGCCAGGATTGCTGACGCCGCCAAACAGGCCGCCGCAAATCCGGTTCCAAGCACTGCCCCTCCGAATCCCGAACTCGTCAAATTGCGTGACACCGCCAAACTCATTCAGACCGCCATCCAGGCCAGAGAATTGGAGATGGAAGAGGTCACCAAGCAACTTCGCGACACCAACGGCAAGATTAAAGCTCTCCAGGCTCACTTGACCTTGAGTCCCACCATCCAGCAGCGTTACAGCCAACTTCTCCAGGACCGCGACATCGCACAGAAAAACTACAACGAGCTTAGTGTGAAGTATCAACAGTCGCTGCTCGCATCAAATCTTGAGAGCCGGCGCCAAGGCGAAGCTCTCGAAATGCTTGAACCTGCCATTGCTCCGCTTGATCCCAATTTCCCCAAGCGGCCGCTGGTCATTTTTGCCGGGCTTTTCGCAGGACTCGCTCTGGGTATCGGCCTGACCTTGGTCTATGAGATCAATGCCCGCGAACTGCGACGCGTGAAGGACATCGAAACCTTCTCCGGACTCCGCATCCTCGCCAGCATTCCCAAACTGGTTGACCGCAACGTCATCAGGAAGAACCGCATTGCGGCCGGCCTGCGCTGGAGCGCAGCCGTCGCGCTCGGCTGCATCCTCATGGCTGGCGCTCTGTACTACCATCTATACCTGCGTCCAAATGGGACGACTCTTCCGTGGGAGGCCTGGATTTGAGCCGTATCTACGATGCCCTGAAACGTCTGCAAATTGAGGTCTTCGAGGAGACTGAGGCGCTTTCGAACCCGGCCCCACCCTCAGCGGCGGTCGATGTCGCGACTCCAGTTGGCGAAGGTGCCGGCCAGGCTGTTGACCCTTCGCTCCTTGAAGCCATCAGCGTTATTCCAAAGCCCGAGTTCTTTGAGTTCCCATTAATGGGGACCCCGGGCGACTTCCAGCCGCCCATCGAGGAGTTCCGCCAACTGCGAACCCGCCTCAATCACATGCGGCGGACAAAGAAGCTCAAAACCCTCGCCGTCACTTCCCCAGGCCCCGGAGAGGGAAAATCCTTCACCTCGTCTAACCTCGCCTTCGTTCAATCTCAACTGGACCGCAACCCCACCCTGCTTGCCGACTTCGATCTTCGAAAACCCGTCCTGCACAAAGCCTTCGGCATCGACCGCGGTCCCGGCATCACCGAGTTTCTCCAGGGCCAGGCCGACCTCCACGACGTCGTGCGCCGCGTCGAGGGGACCGAACTCTACTTCCTTCCCGCCGGCAGCGAAGTGGACAACCCGCTGGAATTGCTCAACCGCCCGGCTTTCAACAGGCTCATGCAAAGTCTGCCCGACATCTTCGAGTGGGTGATTCTCGACACGCCTCCCCTGCTCGTGGCCGCCGACGCCAATCTCCTGTCAACCGCGTGCGACGGAGCGCTGCTCGTCGTCCGGCTTGAGCAGACCTCCATTGATAGCCTCCAGACCGCGCTGAAGGAAACCCTACAGCGGAATATTGTTGGTGTCGTCGCGAATTACGCCGAGGCCAGCGATCTGCAACGCATCTACGGCAGTTACAAGTACAACTACTCGAGCCTCAAACTGAACGGTGAAAACTGACCCGGCTCCCGGGTATCAGATCCACCCTCGCACTTTGTAATATCCGATCTTGGCCGTCTCCACGATCAACGTCTGGAAGATCCCCCATCGCCGCGTCCATTCCCCGCCCTGCCACACCCCGTCCGGAATTGAGCGCGGCACCACTGGCAGCCCCGCCTTCTCAAAGGCCCGTTTGGTTCTGTACATGTGATAGTCGCTGGTCAGCAGCACTGGGCGGCTTTCCGGGTTGCCCAGCATCCGTTTCACTTCCACCGCATTCTCCCTGGTGCTCCGGCTCCGTTCCTCGGTCACAATCGCGCTTTCCGGCACGCCGTTCACCACGAAGAAGTTCTTCATCCCCGCCGCCGCCGGTACGCCGTCGCCTCCCCCACTGAGGATGACTTTTTTGAACCCGCCTTCCCGCCACGCCCAGACGGCAAACAGGCACCGCCGGTAAGATTCGCCCATCAATGTCCCATCTTCCAGTGAGGATGCCGCCACTACTATCAAAAGATCGCCTTTGGGATTATCGAATCCTCCCCCTAATTTGTAGGACCACCATTTTGTCAGCGGGGTAAACGTCACAGCCACCTGCAGCAGGCCGATGGCCGCAAGAATCCACGTCAGCGCTCTGAAAACCCTTCTCATGGAAGAAGATACCTACCTTAGCGCGGACCTCAACCCACCGCAACCAGCGCCGTCTTACCCAAAAGCCAAATTAGTATTGATCAGATTCTTTTGTCCTGTATTCGACTGGATTAGGCATATCCATAGAACTACTAGTACTAAGTGTGCGGGGCCGACAACTAGGGTTTTTACTTGCAATAATGTCCACTTTCGTCTAGCATCAATTCTAGGCCTATCGCCTTCGGAGGAGATCGCTCTACATGACCTTGCGTAAGCTGTATCTGCTCAGCTTCCTTACCATTGCCCTCACCGGCATTGCGCCGGCGGGCATTCAAACCCACGGGTTCGATTGCATCACCAACAACTCGGCCGGCGACTGCGCCATCGGAGAGGCGCAGTTGTTCATGGATGTCATCTGGAATCCAAATGACACCGGCTTTGGCCCCGCCACAATCGGTCCCAACGAGATCTTTTTCGTCTTCCGGAACACTGGACCGGCAGCGGCTGTGGTCGAGCAGGTCTTCTTCGAGGGTATTGGCGGAGTCCTCAACCTGGGCATCTACAACGGAACTGGCGTGTTGTTTGACCAAGACGTGAAATGCACCAAGAAGGATGGCTGTTCGCCAAACCCAGGCAACCTCCCCGGCGGGAACAGCTACTCCTTCGTCGCGAGCGACAGTTATAGCGCTGATTCGCCTGCCCCCACGAACGGAATCGGCACCGGCGAGCAACTCGGGATTCTCTTCTCTATCGCTCCCGACACCTATGCAGACGTTCTCACCGCTCTCGGTGATGGCAGCGTCAGGGTGGGCATGCACGTTATCGCATACCAAAGCGGGGGGAGCGAAAGCTTCCTGAATGGGCCTCCGCTGGAGGATCCCGGCCCCCCACCGCCGGCGGTTCCCGAGCCTGGTTCGTTCGCCGCTCTGGCTCTCGGCATGTTTGGCGTCGGTTACGCCATCCGCCGCCGCCGGTTGAGCTAAGCACGTTCTGGGTTATCCGGGCGTCTTCTGCCCGCACAGCCTTCTCCAATGGCCACGTTCGCCCTTTGGGCGCCGTGGCCTTCCTCTTTTGTGATGAAGTCTACTTGACCGGTTCACTTCCCCTCTGTGGAGCGGCCCCATCTTGGCAACTACCAGAAAAAACCGTTGTTCATCCACTTGGGTGATTCTCTTAACAGTTCTCTACGTACCTAGGCCCCCACTCCTACAAATTCTCACCATAATCTCGGTACACCCCTTGCATTTGGTCTAAGGCAGGTCTAGGCTTGCTTTAGTAACACCACGGAGGATGTTATGGCCCGTAAGTGTACACTTTTAGGCGGTTTTGTCCTTTTCCTCGCCCTCGCCGGAGTCGCAACCGCCGGCTACCAGACCGCAGGGTTCACCTGCATCACAAATAACAACGCTGGAGATTGTGCAATCGGAGAGGCTCAGCTCTTCCTGGACATTATTTGGGGGACCAATCCAAGTACAGTCGGCCCGGCCACCATCGGCGCAAATGATGTTCTGTTCCGGCTCTACAACACTGGTCCTGAGAAGGCAGTCATTGAGCAGGTCTTCTTTGACGGTATCGGTGGCGTTCTGAATCTCGGCATCTACAACGGAACCGGGGTCTTGTTTTACCAGGACGTGAAATGCAATCAGGGTCCGTGCACGCCGGACCCCGGAAATCTCCCCGGCGGCAATGCCTATTCATTTACAGCCGACGACAGCTATAGTGCTGACTCGCCTGCTCCCACGAATGGCATCGGCGCCGGCGAGCAACTCGGGATTCTCTTCTCGGTCACACCCGATACCTATCAGGCTGTCCTGGCTTCTCTCACCTCTGGCGACATCAAAGTTGGCATTCACGTCATTGCCTACGACAGTAAAGGCAGCGAAAGCTTCCTGAACGGACCTCCGGAGGATCCTGGTCCGCCGGTTCCGGAGCCCGGCTCCTTCGCCGCTCTCGCGCTTGGTTTGGCGGGCGTCGGTTTGGCGATCTATCGCCGCCGCATGAGTTAGAGCAAGCACTCTCGCCGGCATCCTTAGTTCGAAGATGTAAGCGGTAAAGGACCTCAGGCACTCCTGGTGCTGAGGTCCTTTTCTTGTCGATACCGCAAAGCGCTTACGCTTCTGCGGCTCGTCCCGTCACTTGATGGTCACGCTCACGGCGGGACTCTCCACCACCGACTCCCCATCCTTTGCTGTGGCCGCCGCAGTGTAGACACCTACACTCTTCAACGACGTCCGCAGCGTTGCGGCGCCAGTTGGACCAGTGATGATGCTGTAGCTGGTGGTGGTTCCGTTCGGATTCTTGATCGTGATCACCACCGGCAACTTGTTCTGCGGTACCCCGTTGCGGGTCGCGGTGGCCGTGAAAGTCAACTTCGTTTTTGCGGTGGCCACCGTGTTGTCAACTTTGAGTGCAAGGGCCAACGGCGCGGTGACTGTCTTCACTGGCTGGGTGACTGAGATCGAGGCGCTTGCAGTCGCCGTCCGCGTCGAATCCGCCGCATTCGCCCCCACCGCGTAGGTGCCAGTGACCGCAAGTTCCGGAGCGGTGACGGTCAACCCGAATGACGCCGTTTCGCCTGGAGCCATTGTTGCGGCCGTTGGTGAAATGGAGCCGGTCCAACCCGCTGGGACCACGGGTTGCAGATTGAAGGTGCTGCTGGAGCAAGCGGCCGTGTCGTTGTTCTTCAGCGTCACCGAATAAGTCACACTCTGTCCGGCAGTGACGCTGGCCGTCGACGGAGACACGGTCAGGCTGGGCGCCTGCGGCGAGCAAGGCTCGCTGCCATAGCTGATGTTCACCGTCGCCCCCGAGGCGGTGGCGCTCAATACCGTGATTGTCAGATTCGTGTACGGATCAGTCCACACCAACCCCGCCGCCAGCGCCGGCCCGTTCCAATTCGTGCTGCCCGGACTATAGTCCAGCAGATGCGTTAACCCGCCGTTCGTGCTGTCCTCGTAGTGAACCAGAACACCCGTGAAGACCTGCGATGCCAGAGCCTTGTCAAACAGACCCACGGGTTGGCGATACTCAAGCCAGATCCAGGCGCCGCTGTTCGCGCCTCGCTGTATCTTCAGCCCTTGTGGGTTGGTGGCGGTTAGCGAGGAAGGCGCGATCGTATAGGTTCCGTTGGAGGTGATGGTCCGGACTTCATCGTTATTCACCCACCACCCGAGCGAGAGTTTCTGTGGCGCCGCATAGTGTCCAAGATTCCAGTAACCCATGCTCGAGAACTTGTCCCCGTATGTGCTCAGAGTGCCGGCAACACCTAACGCGCCCAGCGGCTCCGCTCCAAAGTCCCGCGAGGCGGAATGCCGCAGCCCGAGGCCGTGGCCGGCCTCGTGAGCGGTGATCTGCACTCCTTGATCAATGGTGGTGGCATAGTTTGAAACCACCATTGAAAGCGACGCGAGAGAGTATCCATCACTGGAACTGACGCTGGTACATCCGACTGTGCTGATCCCGCTAAACGAACAGCCGCCCGGATTCGGAAAGTAAATCAGGATGCGTGTGAATTGCGTCAGATCAACCAACGGATCGGCGGCCTTGATCGCCGCCAGGCGCATCGTCGCATACTCATCGCATGTGTAGACCCTGTCCAGGGTCAGCCAGCCAACCACGGTTCCAGCGGCCGACGTCAAGCCCGCGGAGTTCTCTTTCCAGTAGGTGTTCAGAGATTTTACCGTTCCGTCGGCAAAAACCAGGTTCTGCGCGTGGGCCGTTGTGAAGGTGTCTGCGTAGCCGGGAAACTTCGCCAGGATCACAAGGGTCTTTTGCGCGCCCACCGGCGTACAACTCGAAGTTGCGGCGGCCTCTACGGCTCTGACGGCGATCTCCCCACGCAAACGCATCCCTTCAATGGTGACGCCTTGTGTGCATTGAACCGGGACTGCGGATTCATCAGCAAAGCGCAGCACACTTTCTTCCCCGCCACTTTTGAGTCGCACGTTTGTGTATGACGTTTCGTTGTCAAAGTCGTCGACAACCTCAACTTCAACTTCCCCTGACCACTGCCCCAGTTCTTCCAGCCAGGCTGACGAGTCGCCAAACTCGTTTCTTATTTCCGTCAGAATCTCTTGGGGCAGCGCTACCTTTAGGGCCTCAGCTGGATCTTCTCGCATCAACCTCAACAAGGTGTCGCCGCGCTCCCTGATCAACTGATGGGCTCGCCGCTCGTCGCTCACACGTCCCTCAGTCCGCTGCGCCCGGTTCTCCTCATGCAAGCGAAGCAGACTTCCATTGAGCTCTCTTATTTGGTTCAGCCCATCTGTGGAGCTCCTCGGTTGCCCGGACAGCCCAAGCGATCCAACCACGACGAGGACCGGAAGTATAATGACACTCACTTTCACGGCGGCTTTTGCCTCCTCTCCTTATCCATCGGAAGAGGGGCCTACCAACTTCATCCGTGACGCAGCAACAAAACACCCTAAAGGTTGAGGAGGACGATACATAGCACTGCCACAAGACCAGGACCAGGCATCCGAGCCGCTCCCGCACTGACCATCACGATCAAGATGGAGTAGACCCTTCGGTGGCAGGGGAAAAAGTCAATCCAGTCCGATTCTAACACGTAACATCTTTAATATGTTTTGTTCCCTCATCCCAATGTCTCTTCATCCCTCTGCCCGCCCCCTCCCCTGCCCTTCCCCACTCCTGACATCTCTCATCCTCTCAACAAGCAAATACTCCCCCCATTGCCGTTCATCGACGACTCGCTCGAAATCCTGCCCTTCACGTACCCAAACCCTGGACATTTCGAACATCACCCATGGGTGTTACCGCCAGTGGTTATTTGTTAAAGCCCTTTGCCACCTGCTACATGCCCAATAGGTCCACTACCCAGGGCCCCTCTGGGTGATAAGCTCCCAACACCCATGGGTCCTAGGACGCCGCCCACTATAGACATATGTCATAGACAGAGTTTAAGTTCAACGTCGTCGGCCTGCCGTCCGGTCCAGCCGACTACGGTTTATTTGCTGCTGCGATGGCTTGACTCGCGCGATCAATTCCACCCATCATGGACAGAGGAGGAGGAGGGCGTTCCCGCATATGTCCAGGGTTTGGGCAAAACCTACAGTTTTTTTTGCTATGGACCGATTTCTTGATTAAGCTGGACTTTGGCAGCTATGCGTAGAAAACGGCCCGATGACACTTTGACGACGGCGCAAGTGGCGAGGATTCTTGGAGTTACAACAAAGACGCTGTATCGGATGCTCGGTGCCGGCCGGATCCCGGAGCCGGGCCGCAATCCGTCGAACAACTATCGGGTCTGGAGAAGGTACGACGTAGAGCAGGTTCAAGAGGAGCTTTCGAAGTGATTCGCTTGACGATCGGGAATCAGCGAGGTGGTGTCGGGAAGACGACTACAGCCATCACATTGGCGCGTCTTTGGGCAGAACGGGGCTTGCGAACACTTTTGGTCGATGCCGATCCGCAGGGTTCGATTGGCAGTGTTCTCCGAATCCGTCCAGAGCTGTATTTGAATGACTTCTTGTGGAATAAGCGGCGCCTGGTGGACTGTGTGGTGCAGCCTGTGCCGAATCTGGACGTGCTCTGCAGTAATCGGGACACCCTTGAGGCGGAACAACGTGCCACTGGGACGATCGGACGCGAGAGGATCTTCGAGAACATCTTCGAACCCATAGAAGATCACTACGATGCCGTTTTGATCGACGTTGGGCCGTCTCTCAGCCTCATGCAGATCTGCGCCCTGGTCTATACCACCGATTACCTCGTGCCGATCTCCATGGACGCCCTCAGCGTCACCGGAGCCACAGCTTTCTTTAATACTTCCTACCAGTTAGAGGTCCAACTCAAGAAGAAATGCCGCTGCGTCGGCCTACTCCCCACCATCGTTGACCACCGGTACCAAAATACCGAGATGGTCACGAAGATGATTGAACTCATTAGCCAAAACTACAGCGTCGAGGTACTTCCCTCGATCCGGACGGATGCCACCGTTGCAAAGTCCATCCGTCTGCGGCAATTCATCGCCGACGTGGATGCCAGAGCCAAGTGCCTCGACGACTACCGTGAGGTTTCCAACCGGCTGCTGGCCATCTATGGCATAAACGGCTCAAGCGAGCCCGTGGAAACCCAGAATGGCCGCCAAGAGGAAGCAGCGACCGCCTAACGAGGATCTCGAGGCCGCGGTCGCTGACATCATCAACAACCCGATTACCAAGGTCAACCTGGGCTTCCTGCAATTGAGCGCCGAGGAGGTCGAGGAGTCTCAGGTTGCGCCAGGCTCCGAGCCATCACCTAGGAGTGTTGAGTCAAAACCCATAGGTCTTGTTCCAAAACCCCAAGCCGAAACAGGAATAGATGGGGAACCACCGCCCGCTTCGCCGCATATTCCCTTGTGGGTTCAGGAAGCGACCAGCCAGACCCAGGCGCCAGCGGGCCGGCCTACTGATCCCTCCAAGGGTGTTGTGGCAACACCCATGGGGGATGACGTAAAGCCAGTGGCTTTTAGGCCAGAGTATGGTGGTGTTGGCGTAAAACCCAGTGGGGAAGTTGTGCCGGTGTCGGTTCCAGCGTCGAGCCAGGCGATGTTTCTTGCCGAGCAGATCGGGGCTCTGTTCCCGGCATCCCGTGTGCGGCGGATTCGTTTGGCTCAGGACGCCCTTTCACATGTCGAGGAGAAAGTCTACGACTTGCTTTGGGGTGTAAAGAACCAGAGCAAGGATGCCTTCCGTTTCGCCGACTTCAGCCTTCAGCGCATCGCAAACGAGGCTCGCATCAATATCAAGACGGTCCGTGAGTTGCTGCCGCGGTTGATTGACAAGGGTTTCATCGCGGTTGAACGCGAGGCGGATGTGCGGCGCAATCTGCCGACGCGTTACCGGGTTTGGAGTTACAGCGAGATCCTGGCGCAGCAGCAAAAGCGAAATCGTCTGTGGGTGGTAAAGACCGGCAAAGGCGTCTTCTACGCGCGGCCTGTGTCCGTTGGCCTCACTGCGAATACCAGCCTCGTTGAGGACGCGAAGCTTGATGTTTTGGACGAGCCCATGGGTGTTGGATCATCGCCCAAGGGGTTTGAAATAAAGCCCAGTGGTGAAACATCTGAACCTCTGGGTGTTGATCAGGATAGTGAAGCTGGACTTTTTGGGGCTCTAGCGCGAATGATTCGCGTCAATTTGGGAGCGGATGCAGACCAGGCGTTATTGGCTGCGATGGTCCATGACTGCCGTGCCCGTGCCCGCGCGACAACCGGGAGCACGGCGTCAGACGATGAGATCCTGCATTTTTGCCGGGTCAAGACGGGCATCTTCGCCAGAGCGTCCAACTTGCGCAATCCGTTGGGCGTGTTGAGGATCGCTCTTCCGGAGTGCTTTTCCGGGCAGCCATTTCTCGATTACCGAGCGGCCGAAGCCGAGAGGCGCCAGAGGGAACAGGACGAGGTCCGCCGGTACGAGGAGCTGGCGGCGGCGCAAGTGGGACAGGACCAGAGTTATGAACGACTGCGCGCGCTCCGCGAGCGCGTAAGCGAGCGGCACCGGACCGAGTTCGGCTACGACCTGAAAGCGATCGCCGAGGATGTGGAACTCGACAATCAGGGGAGGGAAGTCGCCCGCGAACGCATGAAACGGTTGGGCCGCTACGCTTCGCACGGCCTTTGAGCTTGGCCGGCGTTTTGGATTCGAATGGCGCCGAAAGGCTCCTCCTGATCCAGGTCCAGTTGACCCAACTGGCTCAATTCAAGCGCTGCAAGAAACAAGCCGGCGGCGATGTGCGGATGGCGGGCGAGCAGGGGGCCGAGCGCTGTTTCTGTCTGGACGTGATCGTGGATGATGGCGGCCAAACGATCAAAAGGATACTCTTCCGGTTCAATTTCTAGGGGTTGTGCGGCTTGAAGGGTTAAGCGAAGCGCGTCCTCAAGGGCGCGGATCAGGTCATGGAGCGTGGCTGGAGCGGCCGGGGCTTCGACTTCGGCGGCAGGCTGGAGCAACTCCTCGCGGGGCAGGGAAGCCGCCCAGAGGTCACGCATCTGGTCAACTGCATACTGCAGAGCGCGAAGATCGTCGATGAATGACCGTTTGCGACGGGTGAAGCCGTGGTTAACCTGTTCATCCCAGGCAACTTCGTCTTCAGGCAGGAGGGCTCGGGATTTGAGGCGGATCAGCGAAGCCAGAATGTCGAGCGTGTCAGCCCCGTCGATCAATTCGCGGCCCCGAAGCGCCATAACCCAAGCGAGCACAGACTCCGAAATGGCCGCCATGGGCAAGCTGGCAAGCGCGAGCTCGCCCGTCCGGACGGCGTGGATGAGTTCTTCGATTGAACCCTCAAAGCCAGGAGCCGAGATGTGAAGGGCTGGCAGAGGCATGGGCGGCTTACGAAGGCGTTGTCCGGCTCATAAAAGCCGAGTGATCGTGGCAGATGGTTCGGGCGAGAAGCAGAAGCTGGCGGAGAAGGTCTTCCGGGCCGGCATGGCGGACTGAAAGGAGTCCGGCACGCAGCTCGATTGTGTCTGGTAGCGCGTCCAGGGCGGGGCGCGGGACAGGCGGCGGTTCATGGATCACGATGCTTCGCGCGACGGCATCCTGTTCAGCCTGGATCACTTCCTGGGCAACCGAGCGGCGCCGCTGACGCTCGAGCCGGAAAGAATCATCCCGCTGAAGCGCTTCCAGGCAAAGGATGAGGTCAGTGCGGGCGATCTTGAGCGAGTTACCGACGCGGGTGGCCCCAAAGCGGTGAAGGATGCGGACAGCATCGCGGCGGCTCACTTTCAACAACCCCTCGATCGCGCTGCGGTCGAAGTCGGGAGTATCGACCCGGCGAAGTGTGGCGAGGGCCGCCGGAATGCGCTGATACCACTGGGGGAAGGCAGGCATACGAGCATCCTACCAAACTCTTTATGTTATGGCACACTCGTGCCAAACCATAATTTTCCCACCGTCCGATAAATGAAGCATATCGGACACCAGAGCGCGTACAATGATCTCGTGGACCTGCTGGACGATCCAGATCGGGGCGGGGAACTCGGCCGGCTGACCGAAGCCAGCCAGGCGTACATGCGGCTGGCCAAGGCGCCAAATACGTTACGCGCATACAACGGCGACTGGCGGCAGTTCGAACAATGGTGTGTGTCGAGGGGATTTGCGGCGCTGCCGGCTCCAGTGGAAGCGGTTGTCTGTTTCCTGACGGAGCAGGCGGGCCAGCGGAAAGTTTCAACTCTCACACGCCGGCTTTCTGCAATCTCGGTAGCTCATAGATGGGCGGGCTGTCCTTCACCATCGGAGACGGCCGAGGTGCGGGCTCTGATGGCGGGGTTGAGGCGGGCGCAAGGCACGATGCCCGACCGGCGGCGGCCGCTGATGGCCGATCAACTTGAAACAGTATTGCGGCACCTGCCTGATGGCGCGTTGGGGTTGAGGGACCGGGCTTTGCTTCTGGTTGGGTTCGCGGGCGCCTTCCGGCGGTCAGAGTTGGTTGGTTTGGACTGGGAGGACTGTGAATTTGTCGAACAGGGGGTTGTTATCCGGCTGCGAAGGGCAAAGACGGACCAGGAGGGCGAGGGCAGGCGGATTGGGATCCCTACTCGGCCAAGGCGGGCGAGTTGTCCCGTGCGTGCTCTGGCAGAGTGGCGGGAGCACGGTGGATGGGAGGAGGGGCCGGTCTTCCGGCCGGTGAACCGCCACGGGGATGTCGAGGAGAAAAGACTATCTGACAGAGCGGTCGCCCGCATCGTCCAGCGCAGTCTGCTCAGGGCGGGTATTGACGCGGAAGGCTATGCAGGACATAGCCTGAGGGCCGGTTTTGCAACGTCGGCGGCCCGGGGCGGCGCCAGCGAACGGGCGATCATGAACCAGACGGGCCACAAGAGCGTGACGACGCTGCGGCAGTACATCCGGGAGGGGTCGTTGTTTCTGGATAACGCCGTGGAGCGGAGCGGGATCTAGGATCCAGGGGCACAGGCTACAAGGAGTGGTAGCTGCCGAACGTGGCACCAGCGGGGAGTAGGTGTTTCCATTCGGACCGCAGCAGTTCAATCTCGGCACAGTAGCCGGGCGAGGTGGCTCCGGGGTGGACCATGAGTTCGAGACTGTCAAAGCGGGGGCAGTCGCCCCGGGCCAGGGCAGAGTGGAAATAGCGGAAGTCACCCAGGCCGCTTGTGATCCGGGTGTGCGGCATATGGCTCAAAGCGACGCGGAAAAGCTTCTTCTTGACGAATCGGGTCATGCTCAGGCTTTGCGAGGGGGGGAGGAGGTTGATCGTCGAACGGACCTTATCGATTTTGAACTCGCGCTGCAGGGATTTGATTATGGGCAGAAGGCGGGGAATAGTGTGAATGTGCTGGTGGGAATCGAAATGGCTGATGGGCACGCCGGCGTCGAGGGCACGGCAGACCTGAGCGCGCAGTTCCTGATGGATGGAGGTTCGAAGGGGCGGCGACAAGCGGGCTTGCAGGAGGCGTCCTGATAAACAACCATTCGAGTCCAGGATCGGGGCTAGTGCAGATGGTGCGGTGAGCGGGGCAAAGACGGTGAGGTTGAGGTGGATCCCAAACGAACAGTGAGGGAAGTTCGGGATCCGCTCCACGGCATGTTTAAAGCCCGGCCCGTTGGCCATGAGAGTGCTTGAGGTGACAAGGCCCGCATCGATGAGGCCGAAAATTGAATCATTCACCTCGCTGGTGGCCCCGAGGTCATCCGCGTTAATGATGATGAGCATGGCTGACTGTCAAGTGAGGATATCACGCATGCAGAGGGTGACCAGCGGAGAAACAAAACGCCCGCAGGCCGGTGACCCGCGGGCGCCAGGATGAGGCGATGTGGTTTAGGCTTTCCGGCGCCGGGAGACGGCGTAGGAGAGGCTGCCGAGGCCGAGCAGGAGCGCGGCCCAGGAGCCGGGTTCGGGGACTGCGGATGCGTATTCGATATTGTCAACGGCCCAGCTTGCGTTATCCGTGCCGCCGACGACGAACCCGGAGATCACCATGGAGTCCAGATTGTTGAAGCCGGCCAGGACGAAGTTGGCAAAGCCGAACCCCAGTGGCAAATCGGTTGTGACCGTCCCGCCACCGCTGATGTTGCCGACCAGGTGCAGGAAGTCAGCATTGTTATACCCAGCAGCCGCTGCAGCGCCGCTGTCTCCCCACATCTGACTCGCGTCAAGGCTGAGAACCGAGAAAGCGCCTCCGCCGGTTTGCGTGACCGTGACAGGGAAGCCCAGGCCAGGTGCGTCGAGAGCAAGATACTTCACTAGGGCGACAGAGCCGCCGTAGGAGCCTACTACGCTGTCGGGGATGTGATAGTGGCTGGATGTAAACGTCAGGCCCTGAACGTCTGTAGACCCCGACAGAATCGCGTTTCCGGTAGACGTGGATTCAAAATCCACCACGCCGGCGCTGGCGACAGAAGCCAGCATTAAAGCAATCACGGTGACCAGAGTCAGTGATTTCATTTGTTGTTTCCTCCATGGATCGATTAGTTGCCGCAGTGGATCCTAGGCTTATGGGGGCCAGGAGGATTCACATTGGCAGTTGTGAGCACTGGCGTAAGAACCAGCGTTCGGCCCGGGAGGCCGCGGTCAACGGCCCCCGATGGCCTGATTCAGAAACGACGCGGTTAGGCGCGACGGCGCCGGGAGACGGCATAAGACAAGCCGCCGAGACCAAGCAGGAGTGCGGCCCAGGAGCCGGGCTCTGGAACGAGTTCGACATTGGCGCGAAGCTGCTCGCCGAGGCCCGTGCCGACTTCGCCGAAGAATAGGGCTGAATTGGCGTTCAAGGCGACCGACGGAAAGAACGTGGCCTTCAGGACGCCACCATCGCCGAAGGTGAGCCAGCCGAAAACGTTATCGGTGTTGAAGGCCGCCGGGTAGGCGCCATCGAGAACACCCAGGGTGGAGAGCGCGGGATCGATTGTGTCGGCGGCTGACGAGCCGAAGGTCGGGCCCGGGCGTCCGATGGTGGGCTGGTAGTTCGGGTCGGCCGTGGGGCGAATTGTGCCTGTAGTGAAGGCGTATGAGGCGGCGTAGATACGGTCACCAGCAGTGGCGAAGACACCGTCGACGTCGAGCCACAGGAAGTCCAGGTCGAACCCCGAGAAGACGCCTGGGGAACCGCCGGTCTGGCTATTGGAGTCGCTGATCACGACGGTGCCGACCGATGCGGCGCCAGAGCCTGCAAAGGATGCCTTGTAGACGGTGGTCTGGCCAACGACGCCCTCCTGAGTGACCACAAGCGGCCCGCCGATCATGGAGACGCAGAACAGCACGAATAGCACGGGCACATAGCGAACGATTTTCATGTTTCCTCCTCTGACAGAGACTTTTCTCGTCTGGCGCACACGCCAAACACATGAAAAGCCAGTAATGCCAGTTTCCGCCAGTCGTTAGGGTGCGTCAAGTACCAAAATTGAGGGGTATGCCTTAGACACATGAGCACGGCAGGGCTCCGCGTTTGCGCGAATGGCGGAGACATTCCTAGCCCAGCCAACCGGCGCAGGGCCGGGCGGCGGGCGTGGATGACTCTGGGACGATGGCTACTCGGGCAACGGTTTGCCCTTGGTCTCCGGAGCGAACGGCAGCGCTGCTAAGCCCACGAGGAAGACCAGGCACATGGTGGCGCCGGCGTAGCGCATCGGATCCTGATAACCGGCGTAGACGCGGCTGGTCAGCAGGCCGAGTGTGAGCGGTCCGAGCGCGGCCACCAGGCGTCCCACGTTGTAGCAGAAGCTGGTGCCGGTGGCGCGCAGGCGCGTGGGGAAGAGTTCCGGCAGATAGATGGAGTAGCCGGCAAACAGCGCCAGTTGGGCGAAGCCCATCATGGGGATCATCCAGAAGATGTCGGAGAAGTCTTTGAGCTTCCAGAAGGTGAAGGCGGTGATGCCCATGGCCGCCACGAAACCGATGGCGAAGGCCTTCTTGCGGCCTGTGTAGTGGGTCATGTAGGTAAAGGCGTAGATGCCGAGGAAGGCGCCGATATTTTGCAGGAGAGAGGTGATGCCGATCCAGGTTGTAGTGCGGCCGGCGAGTTCGGCTCCGGAGAGGCCTTGGGCGCGGAAGTTGCCTTCCAAAACCGGGCGCAGCAGATCAAAGCTGAAGAATCCGATACCCCACAACCCAACCACGCCGGCGAAGGCAAGCAGGAGGCCGACAATGGAATTCCGTCTCCACCTGGGGTCAGTGAACAGGTCGGCGAACGAACCCATCTTCTTCTTTTCGGCACGGGCCTTGAGCCAGGACTCGGGTTCCTTGAGCTTCTTGAAGATGACTAGGGCCAAGGGGGCGGGCAGCGCGCCGGCGGCGAAGGTCCAGCGCCAGGCGTCCGTGATGGTTCCAGACTGCTCGAGCAGACCCAGGCCGATTCCGGTGAGGGCGGCCATCATGTTGCCGACGGCCGACAGGGCCTGCACCATGCCCAAGGCGTAGGGGCGCGCCCGGTCCGGCATGGTTTCGGCCACCAGCGCGACGCCGACGGCGAACTGTCCGCCTACGCCGAGGCCGCACAGGAAGCGGTAGGCGTTGAAGTCCCAAATGCCCACGGCGAAGACGCTCAAGCCCGTGAAGACCGAGTACAGCAGGATGGTCATGATCATGGTCTTGGCGCGGCCCAAGCGGTCGCCGAGGACGCCGAAATAGACGCCGCCAAGCGCCCAGCCGATCATGAAAATCATGGTTGCGTAGCCGGCCTGCTCGGACACAATGCCAGGCGGGGGCGGGCCCGAGCCAGTGTCCAAAAGTGCGCGCATCGCTGGTACGCGGGCGATGTTAAACAGTTGCTGAGCCATCGTGTCGAAGGCCCAGCCAAGGCTGGCGACGATTAATACGAACCACTGATACCGGTTCAGTTCCCGGTACCAGGCGTATTTAGGTTGACTGCTTTGTGTGTTTGAGGAGGCCATGGGTTCACCGTGAGTCAGTTTGCGTTCCTTTGAGCGACGATCCGCCAGAGGAGGCGCGGTCAGGAGAATGACCATTATATGGGTAACCTAGCCGGACGCGCCGGTGCGGATGGACCGCGGAGGGGGCGGGAGTCCGGGGTGTGTGCTATGCAAATTGAATTTTCCAGAATCTGGGGGTGACCCGACGCTGGAAAAACAGGGCCTATTGCCCTTGAGCAGGGGGTTTCTAGTGCCGTTGCACGAGGCGCAGATCCTCAACAGGATGAACGCGTTATGGCTATCCGCACGGGGCGGGTGGCGGGGCCGGATTGCCGCACATAGGTATATATATCTATATGTCATATTGGCGAGGGCCGAAAACGGGAGGCAGCGCATAGGGCAACAGCCCGCGGATGGCCGAGCCGATAGGAGACCACCAACGGCCTGAGTTGTCACAGATACAACCTGTTCTTGCGGCCAAAGGCCGGGGAGTCCGGCCACAGATC
>JARKOC010000260.1 GCA_029975915.1 Bryobacteraceae bacterium | reverse complement strand
ATCTCGGCCATTATCAGCTTTGTTGTATCGAAGGTGCTCCGCTGAATGGGCTACTGCAACGAAATAGAAGGCGAGTGTCCGGCATCCGATGACGCCCTGGTCTGTTCTGAAAACAAATCCGCCTACTGCGAACAGCGGCAAATGGATCGGAAAGAAGACGGAGGTACGAATGAAACTGTTGACGACTCTGAAAACTGAAATCATCCGGATATGGCCGATGCTGGTCATCATCGGCCTGGCGCTCATCATCCTGGGCGACACGGCCCAGCTCGCCGTGCAGCTCTACCGGCTTTCCATGGTGGCGCTGGTCCTCATCGCGGCGCACCTGATACGCAAGGCCATGTTCCCATACCTGGACCTGTCGGCATTCACCTCGAAAGCGGGTGAGGATTCTGCCGGCAGCGGCCTCGTTGTGCTGGCCCTTTTCGGCCTGCTATCGGTAATCATCTGCGTGGCGGTGCTCCAGTGAGGATTCTGCTCTCAGCCCTGCTGATTTTCGGCTTCCAGATTTGGCCCGTGAGCGGCTTTTCTGCTCCGGTCAATATCATGGACAGGGCCGGGAAACACCTCCCGACGCTCTCCGAGCTCGCGAATCGCCACTGGTCCGACGCTCACATGCGCGAGGTCATGGCAGGTCAAGTCGAGCAGGAGAGCAGATGGAACCCCAGGGCGGAACTCAAGACTGACCGCGAGTACGGCTTCGGCCTGGCGCAAATCACCGTCACCTCACGGTTCGATAATTTCCAGGCAGCCAGGCAACGGTTGCCCCCGCTCCGGAACTGGCAATGGAACGACCGCTGGAATGTGCGCCACCAACTGACCTACTTGGTCATGACTGACCGGGCGAATTTTCAGGCCCTGCGCGGGCTGTTCGAGGATGACGTGAACCGCTGGGGCGGGGCATTGGTGGCCTACAACGCGGGCATGGGGACCGTCCTGCAGCGCCGGGCGCTGGCGCTCAAGACTTTACCGAGCGCGTCCTCGAAATGGTTCGGCGGCCTGGACTCGGTTCGGCTACCGGGCGAAAACCGCATGCTCTATGGCCGCAACCTTGGTGAGCGGCGCAACGAATACCCCCGCCTGATCATAAAGGTGCGGGCCCCGAAATACCGGGGGATGCTGTGAAAGAATTGTTCAGTTCGGCCCTGAATGCCGTTGCTCCCTATCTCGTGCAGATTCTGCTCGGAGTCATCGTCGCGCTGATCATTCTGTCCGGCGTGCAAACGATCCGCCTCGCATGGACGGAGAAGGATCTGCAGGCGGCGAGGGCGCAAAACGAAGCTGCCGCCATAAAAATCACCGCCCAGAACGAGGCGATCCGGCTATGGCAGGCAGAAGGTGAGCGGGCCAGACAGCAGGCTGGACAGGCGCGGCAAGCGGCCGCAAAGGTGAGGGCCGCGAGCACCCGCAAGGTTGCCCGCCTCCAGGCGGAGCCGGTCCCGGCGGACTGCGAAAAAGCGGCAAAGTGGGCAGCAGAGAAAGCGGCGGAACTGGCGGAGGCATGGTGATGAAAAGGTTTTTCTTTTCACTTATCACTTTTCACTTTTTACTGCTGTCAGGCTGTGCCTCCACACCGACAGCACTCGTACCGGTCGCCGTTCCCTGCCCGCCGCCGCCGCCGCTGGTCCGACCGCACCTCGCTATCCAGGATATTCGGCCCGCCACGCCGTCCTCCGAGGTGTTCCGGGCCTATGTTGTCACCACCGAGCAGTTGCGCGGCTACGCAGAGGAGCTTGAAATCATCATCAACGGGTATCGCAAATGACTTTCCGTGACATGGTGGCAGCAACGAATCCTGCATTCATCTTCGCTTTCGGCGAGCCGGTCGCGTTTGTTTACGGCCCGGAAACCATCGAGATCTCCGCCATCGTCAACATCGTGAACCGGGTACCCTGGCTTACGGATAACGAGGACCAGACGGATCTCAAGTCCATCGACTGCAATCCGCCGGACGTTTCATGGCTGACTGACGAGCTTGCGCAATACTGGCAGGTTCGGGCCAGAGGCGTCACCTACACCATTGCCGGGACGCCGGAGCGCAACGAGATGACCACCATCTATCTGGCCGACATCCTGCCGGAGGATAACTGATGCTGATAAAAGACATCAAAGAAGCCATCCGGGAGCGGCTGCGGGACCATATCACCACCGCCACCATCACGGACTATCCCGACCAGCCCGACACCTACGCCATGCGGCACGCCACCGTCGAGCTGCTGGTGCATTACCTGGAGTCGGAGAACCAGAAAAACCGCCGGGTGATCATGGGTGTCGTCGTCGTTACGCATACGCAGGCCATGAACGATCGCTATCTGGCCGCGGTGCTGGCCATCCTTAACGGGTATCGCATGACCGGATGCAACAACGGCATGGAGTACCTGGAGGACATGGTGCTCGGTTGTGAAGCCAATACCTGGAAAACCGTGATTAAGTTCGCAGTCATTACCCCGGCCCCTCCGATTCCGGATAACCGGTTGACTGACTATTTGCACCAGTTGGGAGTCAATTAAAAACGGAGGATGGGGATCGGGGCCTGGGGACTGGTTTTTAGCCCCTAGCCCCCATCCCCTAGCCCCAAGAAAGAGGAGGTAACACACATGCCACGCGAAGTCACAACCGAGTATTACTCCGGCCAGGGTATCGTCTACTTGGCGGAACTGTTGAACGGCGTCCCCCAGGGGTTCGTCGATGTGGGCAACTGCCCGGACCTGAAAACCTCGCTCGAAGTTTCCACGTTCGAGAAAAAGGAATCGCGCACCGGGTCCCGTCTGCTGGCCCTGCGCCAGACCACCGAGAAGAAGGCAACCATCGCCTTCACCCTGGATAGCTTCCACAAGGAGAACCTGCAGAAGGCCCTGTTCGGGTCGCTCACCTCCGTAGCCACCGGTACCGTCACGGATACGCCGGTCACGGCCCGCCTGGGGAAAGTCGTGCCGCTGCCGGACATCAAGGTCAGTACTGTGGTTGTGAAATCCGATGATGCTACTCCAATCACATACGAGGTCGACAAAAACTACACCGTCAACACCGAGACCGGCTCGCTCTACATCATGACCGCTGCCGAGCAGACGGCGGCCGGTGCGACCAACAGCATCGCCGAAGCCGACGGCCTGGAAGTCTCGTATACCAGGGCCGACCAGGTGAACATCGAGGCGTTCGGAGCGGCCGAGAAAGAATACGCCCTGCGCTTCGAAGGGCTCAATACCGCCGACGCCAACGAGCCCGTTCTGCTCACCGCCCATCGCGTGCGCCTCTCACCGCTGAAAACCCTGGCGCTCATCTCCGATGAAACAGGCACGCTGGACATGGAAGCTCCGGTGCTGGCGACCACAACCGGCCTGTTCTTCACGATACGGAAACTGTAGCCGTAATGGGACAGGCCCTCTAAGGTCGTTAAAGGGCCTGTCCCATTGGAGTAATCATGTCCATCCAACGCATCCTTTCAAATAACCGCAACGCGGTGACAAGCGCACTCCTGACCGCCTCCGCCGTGAAACCGGCAGCTGCGGTATTCCCAGGCAAAGCGACCCGCAAGGGCTCCGGCAGCGTCCGGCTGGCGGGCTCCTACACCGGTCATGAGGATGCGACATTTGAAATCAGGATAGCCTCCGACCTGGGGACCGGCCGTGTCTCCTCGCCGGTGTTCTCCGGCGTAGGCAGCGGTAAAATGGTCGACATCACCGCCGCCGACGTACCGGCACAGTCCATCGAGGTGGAACTGGTGAGCCTGGGAACGGCGTCCCGTGCCGCGCATCTCGATTTCTACGGCGTGCAGCTGTCGGCGAAAGCCGAGGGCGCGGCGGGTAACGCCGTCAACCTGTTCGTTTCTGAAGCGCTGACAGCCTCGACCTCCAATTTCTCCCTGCTCGCCGACATCGAGGCGGGCGAGGATACCTTCACCGGCGAAGAATGGGATTGGACCGGCATTACCCGAACCCTTTCCCCGTCCGGGACCCTGCCCGAGGATTGCCCACGCATTCGTATCCAGGGGGACCAGACGATCTACCGACAGTATCGGGAGTACACCTCCGACGGCTGGGTATATCACCTGACACCGTCGCCCACGGTCAAACTCTCCG
>JARKOC010000257.1 GCA_029975915.1 Bryobacteraceae bacterium | reverse complement strand
ACTTGGGCTTGCCCTTGGAATCGGTCTCCACGCCAGCCAGGATCGCATCCCAGCGATCGAGCAGCATCTGGGCCAGCATACGAACTTCCTCGCTGCTCAGATAAAGCAGGACGCTGGTCCGGCCGCCATCCATCTTGCCGGAATATTCCGCCGCCAGCGCGGAGGAAATTGCCTCGGCCGCATCTTCATTCTTGCCAGCCTTGATCAGCTCAGCCTTCAGCAGCCGGGCCAGCCAGCGCGTGCGCGTGCTGCCATCCACGGCGGTTGCTTGCTCGAACGCCTTCGAAGTGCGAATGGCCCGCTTGATGCACTGCGAGGAAATACGCGCCCGGCGCACCCCGCCAAACTCGCAGTCCTTGGGCGTGTTCGTGTCATCGCGGTTGAGGTTGGACGGGGCGAAGTTCTGGATCATGTGTAGTTCGACAAACATGGAGATTGCTCCTTGGATAGATAGGTTGATACACACAGGTCAAGCAGATGCTCAAGAGATAAGCGGCACCAGCTATTCTTCACTGAGGCTTTCCGCCGCATCTGGCAGCGGGACATCCTCTTCCGATGGGCCTTTCCAGAAGGCCCTGGCCCAAGATTTCGTCACGCGCAGGCGGCGGTCGGGATCATTCCAGGCCAGAACGTCCCACAAGAGTTGAGACCAGTTAACCGGAACGTCCTTGGACTTGAGCAGGCTCACAGCCTGTCGAAGATATGTATCCAGGTCGTCGGGGTGCGCCGCCAAAAGCGCCATGAAACGCCGCTCGACCGCCGCATCGTCCGCTGATTGACTCAGCCGGGCATAGTGATCGCCCATGTTGCCGTTCTCCGTCGATTCGGGATGGAGACCGAATAGGGAGGCAACCAGGAAGTAGCATCTCTCCTGCCATGCCCCGGCATCTGTCGGGATGAAGGGCGTCACGTAGCGGAACATCTCCGGCGCCTGTCCCGGAGGTTGCCCCAGGCCGCGCCGTAGGGCAGCCAGAGCAGTGCGACCTCGCTGTTCGTCTCCCTTCAACTTTTGCAGATACTCCACAAACGGTTGTGGTTTGCTCATGTGTCCTGTTCCTCCTGTGCAGGTGCAAACACCTTCTTCAAGCCCCTTTCCAGTTGGCTGCGTCCCTGGACAGCAGCCTTGAGGGCGTCGGTATTGGTGCCAGCCAGGGCTTCGGCCTGTTCAA
>JARKOC010000247.1 GCA_029975915.1 Bryobacteraceae bacterium | reverse complement strand
GGCCAGGGCTTCATCAACGGTCGAAGGGGTGTGGTAGGCTTTCCAGGCGGGCATGATCATGCTATCCTGCGCGACAAGTCGGATGGGTGGGCCGGCTGGCGAGCAGCGCTTTTCGAGGGACGGGGCTGTCCCCCGCCGGGGAGGGACATCCTATCCCACCCCGACTGCCAGCCAGGAGAGGCTGCGCCCCCCACTTTAACACACGCCGCGGGGGGGTACAAGCGAAGAAAGTTATCGGTAGTGGGTGATTGGTGGTTGGTAAAGACGTAGGGACGACCGGCGGTCGTCCCCGGCGATTGAGCGATTCCTTTGCCAGAATCAGGCCTCGTGACCTGTCCAATTGGAGTGCACCGTGAAGCGATCCGTCCTGTTCACCCTGTGCCTGCTGATCCTCCTCGCCGCACCGATCCACGCCCAGGAGCCGACTCCCGCCGCCCCCTGGCCGCCCGACCCGTCCCCGATCTTCGCCGACGGCGTGACCTGGGAGGAAGTCCAGCCCGCGAGTCCGGCCGCCCAACCCGCGCCGGACGTGGTCAATGATTTCGAGCGGCACGTGATCCGCGTGCGCGACGAAGCCACCGGCACCTGGCAGGAGTTCCCTTATCCGCCCAGTATTGTGAATGTCGATGGGGCAAATTTGCGTTCGGACGGCATGGTCTGGCTTTTGCTCGATTGGGAGGCATCCAACGATCCCCGGCCAGATGATTTCATTCTGCTCGACCCTGCCACCGGAGAATACTCGCCGCCGCCCACCGTCTGCGACGGCCGTGTGATCCAGGCCGAGCCGGGCGAGGGGCAATGGGTCGCCGCCTACGCCCCCGGCACCTCGGACCACGCCACCCTGTGCCACTCCGAAACCGGCGAGCAGCGCGACATCCTCCCGGTGGAGATGGAAGGCTGGCGGACCTGGACTTCACCGGACGATGTCTGGCTTGTGCTGCTGGGTGTGGACCTAAAACAGCTTCAGTTCCTCATCTATGCCTATCCCCTGGCGGGCGGCAACCCAACGCTGTTAGGGGCAGAAGAATGGGGAATGGACCAAAGTTACTGGCTTTGTGGATGGGTCAGCGCCGAAAAAGGTGTGATATGCGGAAGCGACCCGTACCATTCGTGGGTGCCAGTGTCTTATCAAGCCTTTGATGTTACACAGGCAAACAGCCTGGAACATCTCTTTTCTGGATGGGATAACGTCTTCTTCGACGAGGAACATGCTCAGTATGTGGCGCTCCGCTCAGAAAGATATGCCGCTTACCACACTAATTCACTCGGCTCAGGTCGTCCCTGCACGCTGTACATCTTCAATGCGGATGGCCTGCACCAGTTTGATCTGAATTTTGAGTGCCGCGTCGTTGCCCCCGACCTCTCAGGCGGCGACTTTGTTCTGGGAGACTATCGGTTGTTTTACCGGCAGGACAATATGCTCTACTTCCTCACGATCGATAGCGAAGAAGCCACGATCGCTGAACTACGAAGTTACAATCTGGCGCTCGATCCTTCTGCCCCCAGCCAGACAGAAGTGCTGTTTGAGGGAGAGATCGAGACGATCTGGGGTGTATCCCCGGATGGGCGCTACATCGTGCTCATCACCAACGATAATCTCCAGTTCGATCTGAACCCCAATTGGATATACAGGCCGATGGGCTGGCAAATCACGATCGTGGATCGGACGCAGGAGGTATGGGACCTTCGATATCAATCGGAGCCGATGAGTCCAGGGCTGACTATCTGGCTGGATGATCATACTGTGGTGATCCTTTCGGGAGAGGTTACAACCTCACGTCGGATAGGTGAACATGAACTCGATCGTGTCCCTGTCACCCAACCCGCCACCATCCGCCGGATCACGCTGAACGACGACGGGAGCTATGACATGTGGCTGCGCACCCTGGATCACGCCGTCTTCCTGCGGGACGCGCTGCCCGCCGGGTACCGCATGACGATCGACGCGTGGGAGGATGACAACACCGTGCGGCTAACCCTCCGCCAGGGCGACGACTCCGTTACCTATCGGCTCGACCTGTCCGCACTCTGGACATCTTTACAGGAAAATTGATGAGACTTGACCGTATCGCGGGCGGGGGCGTTTTTTGTACCATGCTCCTTAAGAGCTTCATCCGGCTGAAACCTGCGCTTCCCTGCCGGGTTGGGTACAATACTTAACCAGCTTTAACAACCCACGTGCCGC
>JARKOC010000246.1 GCA_029975915.1 Bryobacteraceae bacterium | reverse complement strand
TGACCACATGCTCAGACAACAGATTTTGCAGGAACTGGATCGCCTCACCTTGCCCCAGCAGCGGCAGGTTTTGCGCTTCGTGCGCAAGCTGCCCGCCAGGCGCCTCCCCGGCGTGATGTCTCGCGCTGAGCTAAACCAGTTCGCTGGCGCTATCACGGTGGAGGACCTGGACGCAATGGCGACTGCCATCGAGGCCGGCTGCGAACAGATCGAACCGGGAAGTTGGGATATCGAGTTTCCTGAGTAACACAGGCTTCTTTTTATCCTCGCAATAGGCCATGGTGTTTGTTGCGCCGCAACCCTCCAGGAGTGCCAACGTGAAGCGATCCCTGCTTTTCACCCTGTGCCTGCTGATCCTCCTCGCCGCGCCGATCCACGCCCAGGAACCGACTCCCACCGCGCCCTGGCCGCCCGACCCGGCGCTGATCTTCGCCGACGGCGTGACCTGGGAGGAAGTCCAGCCCGCGAGTCCCGCCGCCCAACCCGCGCCGGACGTGGTCAATGATTTCGAGCAGCGCGTGATCCGCGTGCGCGACGAAGCCACCGACACCTGGCGGGAGTTTCCCTATCCCCCCGGCGTCGAGTATGTCAATTGGGCAAGCCTGCACGCGGATGGGCTGGTCTGGCTTCTGTTGCTATCCCAATTTAACTACACCAGCGATCCCCGGCCGGACGACGTGCTTCTGCTCGACCCCGCTACCGGGGAATACTCCCCACCACCGACCGTGTGTGACGGCCGTGTGATCCAGGCCGATCCGGGCGAAGGGGAATGGGTCGCCGCCTACGCCCCCGGCACGTCGGACCACGCCACTCTGTGCCATTCTGAAACCGGCGAGCAGCGCGACGTCCTGCCGGCGGACGGGATGGATTGGCGAGTCAGCGAGTCGCCGGATGGAGGCTGGATTATTCTGGCAGGCTGGATTCAAAACGAAGAGGGATACGCTTATGCCTATCCATCGGCGGGTGGCGATCTCACTGTGCTGGGTGTAGTTCCTTCCTTCACGTCGGAATACATCGGCTTTTGTGGATGGGTCAGTGAGGAAAAAGGCGTGCTGTGCACGTCCAGTCGGATGATGCCCTCAAGCGCGGCGACCAACTACTACGCATTCGACGTGACGCAGCCGGACAGCCTGGAATTCCTCTTTTTTGGCTGGGATAACATTTTTTTCGATTGGGATAATGCCCAGCTTGTCTCGTTTCAGTCAGATGATTATTTCACCTACTGGAGCGGCTCAGTTGGAGCGGGCCGACCCTGCACCTTGAGTATCTATGATGTGGTCGGCCTGCACCAGTTTGAGCTGGATTATGAATGCCTCAAGCTCTCCGAAGACATGGTGGTGGGGGTGGACTTCTCCCCGCAGCAGTATCGTCTATTTTACCGGCAGGACCACATGCTTTACTTCCTGACCACCCACAGCGAAGAGGCCACGATTGCCGAATTGCACAGCTACGACCTGGACCTCGATCCTTCGGCTCCCGGCCAGATGGAGGTGCTATCTATCGGTGAGATCGAGACGATCCGGGGCCTGTCCCCGGATCAACGCTACATTGTGCTCATTACCGACACCAATCACGCACTTGATCTCTACCCCTATCCAATAGACAGACGACTGGGCTGGCAGGTCACGATCGTGGATCGGACTCAGGAGTTCTGGGACATCACCTACCAATCGGAGCCGTTGTTCCCAAGTCGCCCCATCTGGCTGGACAACCAGACTTTGGTGATCATCTCCGAGGAGGTCACGTCGACACACCGTATGGGCGAGCATGATCTCGACGGTGCCACCGTAACCCAACCGGCCACCATCCGCCGGATCACGCTGAACGACGACGGCAGCTACGACATGCTGCTGATGACCGATCCCGGCCCAGGCTACCGGGACAGCAGCGGCGTCTCACCGGACAACCAGTACTGGATGTACGGCGGGAACCTCATCAACCTGCGCACCTTCGAGCGCGCCGTGTTCCTGCGGGATGATCGGCCCGCCGGTTACACGATCGCCAGCGAATGGAACGACGACGGCACCCTGCAAGTGACCCTCCGCCAGGGCTACGAGTCCATCACCTACCACGTCGACCTGCCCGCACACTGGACATCTTTACAAGAAAATTGATGAGACTTGACCGTATCGCGGGCGGGGGCGTTTTTTGTACCATGCTCCTTAAGAGCTTCATCCGGCTGAAACCTGCGCTTCCCTGCCGGGTTGGGTACAATACTTAACCAGCTTTAACAACCCACGTGCCGC
>JARKOC010000229.1 GCA_029975915.1 Bryobacteraceae bacterium | reverse complement strand
GGAGACGCTGATTTATTCCGATTTCCGGAACGACGATAGCGTTGGGATGAGAAAATGCTGAAAGCGTGACAGCGGGTAGGCGAGATGACAAAGCAAGCGAGCTTTTCTGAACTGGAATATGCGGCGAAGAAGAAGCAGACGCGGCGGGACCGGTTTCTAGCGGAGATAGAAGCGATCACCCCGTGGGCGGAACTGGAGCGGACGATCACGCCGTTCTACCCGAGTTCGGGAGGTCGTGGTCGCCCGCCCATTGGGCTGACCCGGATGCTGCGCATGTACGTAGCGCAGCAGTGCTTCGGGCTCTCGGACGAAGGCGTCGAAGATGCCCTGTACGACAGCCAGGCCATTCGGCGCTTTGTCGGGATCGACCTGGCGCGGGAAGCGGCACCGGATGCTACGACCTTGCTCAAATTCCGCCGTCTGCTGGAAGCGCACCAACTGACCGAATCCATCTTCAATACCATCAACGCGCATCTGGCCGAGAAAGGTCTGTTGCTGCGGGAAGGCACGATAGTCGATGCCACCCTGATCGCCGCGCCACCCTCGACCAAGAACCGGGAAGGGAAACGGGATGAAGAGATGCACCAGGCGAAGAAAGGCAGTCAATGGCATTTCGGGATGAAGGCGCACATCGGCGTCGATGCCAAGTCCGGATTGGTGCATACGGTCATTGGCACCGCCGCCAACGTGAGCGACATCACTCAGGCCCAGGCGCTCCTGCATGGTGACGAAACCGATGCCTTTGGTGATGCCGCCTACCAAGGTATCGAGAAGCGGGCAGAGAGTCAGGAAGTCCCGGTGACCTGGCATGTGGCGATGCGTCCGGGCAAGCGCAAGGCCCTGCCGGGGACGTCGCTGGGAGATCTGCTTGAACGGATCGAACACGCCAAAGCCAGTATCCGTGCCAAGGTCGAACATCCGTTCCATGTGGTGAAGAACCTCTTCCGTCATCGCAAGACGAAGTCATTCAACTATATCGTTGACCGCACGCTATATCGACCAAGAGAGCTAAGGAGACGCTGATTTATTCCGATTTCCGGAACGACGATAGCGTTGGGATGAGAAAATGCTGAAAGCGTGACAGCGGGTAGGCGAGATGACAAAGCAAGCGAGCTTTTCTGAACTGGAATATGCGGCGAAGAAGAAGCAGACG
>JARKOC010000199.1 GCA_029975915.1 Bryobacteraceae bacterium | reverse complement strand
TATTTCGTCGGATTCGGCGGCAGCCGTGCCGGTAACGGCCCAGTCTGCCTTGACCAGTCCGCACTGGGGTTCCCACTCGTTTTCGGACACGGAAAACAGACGGTGTTGACAAAATTCGGAATAAATAATCTTCGGTACCTTCTGCGATAACCTGTCCAGGATGCTCCCCACGGACAGGGACAGGCTCCCGGCGTTAAGCGATACGCCGCCCGTCACCCATCCCTCGAACAAGAGCTTGTCATCATCGAGCGCGACGAAATCCACCAACAGGACCCGTACGTGCGCGTTGCGGAGGTAGTCCCGTTTCACCATCTGGGCCGCGGTGACGACCTTTTCGCCCACGGTGATGCCGACGATGCCGATGGTCACCTCCACCTTGTCCACCTGGAGGTTTGAGTGATAGGAGATCGGTCCGCGTTGCACCGGCACGGCCAGGTAGGTCTTGCCGTCATACTCTATCTGCTGGTCGTGGCTGGTCACGTAGAGCAGCAGGCCGTTCACCATCTCGACTTCGTACAGTTCCGCGAGGGTGAGGGTGTTCTGCGTCAGGTCAAGAGCCATTATCCGGCCAGCTCTATCATTTTCAGCTCGCCCAGGTTCCAGAGCTGGTAGGAGAAGTATTCCAGGTTGATGAGATCGTCCTCGAAGCGCACCAGGTAGCTGTTTTCGGTCCAGGTAACGCCGCCGTCGGAGACCGTGCCCCCTTCGGTGGTCGGCCATGACGGCGCGCCGCTGCCCGAGGTCCCGGCGGTGGTACAGCGGTAGGAACGGCCGTTCGCCGTTTCCGGTCGGACGATATCGCCGGCCGAATAGGCGGTGCTCGCCTGCCGTGCCGGGGCTCCGTACGCTTCGGCGACGTCCGTAAACCAGAACGCTTCGAACGCGCCCTTTCTGGCAATGAAGAACCGCCTGATAGCCTCGGCGTCGGCCGGCGTGAGGAGCTTGTACGATACCTGCAGCTTGTTCCTCGCTTCGCTATCCATCGCCAGCCGCTGTTCCGCCTTGTTGCCGTAGCTGATAATCCGGGTGCGGAACACCGGCGTCTTGATGGTCGGGTAGGAGTTCAGAACCGATGGAAACACGGGATACGCCATGCTATCTCCCCCTGCGCAGCGGGTGGTTGTCGCCCATCTTCGAGGCTATGCCGGCCATGATCGCGTCCGAGTTCTTCATCAGAAACTGGATGCCCGACTGGGTGTCGATGGCGTT
>JARKOC010000193.1 GCA_029975915.1 Bryobacteraceae bacterium | reverse complement strand
CATCGGCTCGCGCCTTTGCTCCGCGCTTCTTTCAGACCCCGCCTCGCGGCGACGCCCTTGCGCTTCGCTATGACTTCACCTCCATCAGGTTGTCAAAGGGACTTCCACCCTCAAGCTGTCGAACATGCTCGGCACACAACGAAAGCGGGGGCGCATGACGCGCCCCCGCAGCGCCAACAAGGGTCTCAGAAGCGGATTCGCAGCCTCAACTCCACCTGCCGGGGGTCGAACGTGGAAGCGGCGTCAATCGTGCCGAAGTTCGCGCTCGTCCCCATGCCGACTTCCAGGCCCCGCGAGGGGTCGGGGCGCGGCTGGAGCCCGCCGACGCTAATGCTCCTGAGGCGCGGACGAAACTGGACGTTGTTCAGGAAGTTCGACGCCTCGCCCGAAAACAGCAACTCGACCCGCTCGCGCAGCTTGAAGCCCTTCTCCATGCTCAGGTTCATGTTGGCCCGGCCGGGTCCGCGGAGGTCGTCGTAGTTGGTGGCCGCCGTGCCCCACCACAGCATGTCGAGGATCTTGGTCCCATTGGCGCCAGTTGTGGTCTGTCCCTGAAATGCCGCGAGGTTGTATTTCAGGAAGCAGAATGCGCAGGGCGTGATGATCTGCCCGTTGGGCAGCGTGACCGAGGTCCGGCCGTCGTACCATCGCTGGAGTCCCTTTGGAACCTCGATCGGGACGCCCGGGATGCGGTTAGGCCGCCCGTTGATCGAGTTCGTATTACCGCCGCTGATGTTGTTGGGCGTGCCCGACTGAGTGAAATACATGCCGCTCAACTTCCAGCCGCCCGCCAGGTGGTTGACCAGGGCGGAAGAAGAATCGAAGCGTTTGCCCTTGCCGAACGGCAGTTCATAGACCCAGCTAATCAGCCAGCGCTGCCGGATGTCGTGGTCGGAAAAGCGCTGGTTGTTGCGGAGGTTCCGGCGGTCGAGGTCGCCAGGGATGTTGCCCACGGCGTCCGATCCGCCATTCAATTGCATCTCTCCCTGGGCAAAGTCCAGCGCCTTGCCCCAGGTATAGTGCGTGTTCAGCAGTAACCCGTTGCTGAACTGGCGGTTCACGGCCAGCACGAGGGCGTGGTAATTGTTCCAGCCGATGGGAGCGAGCGTGGCGTAGTTGCCGAGCAGTTCGTAGGGCATGAACGTCTGCACCCGGTTCACCGTGCGGCCGTTCCACGGCGACTGGAACGGCAACAGGGCTCCCGAGGCCGGCTGGAAGACGTTCGGGACTTGGTCATTGCGCGGGTCGCTTGCGCCGTTCCGCGCGATCCATTCGTTGCGGAACATGGTGATGGCCGAGTCCGGCATCATCTGTTGATAGCGGATGGGCAGCCGCGCGTAGGGCAGACGGTAGCCACGCAAGCCGACGTAGGTCGCCGAAACCTGGTACTTGTCGAACAGACGGCGTTCGAGGGCCGCATTCCATTGCTGCACCCGCCCGGATTTGTAGTCGTTCCGGATGAATGTAATGTTGCCGGAACCGTAAAGCGATGGGTCCTCCGGATTGGGTCCGACGGGGGGGACGATCAGGTTTACGGCGGGATCGTAGAACTTCCCGACCGGGATCCCGTTGGGCGTGCCGCCGTAAGGAGCCGGGCGTGTAAACGGCGCGAACGCCACCATATTGTAGTAATACGGTCCACCGTTGAAGCCCGTGTTGGATGGAATCATCGACAGCCCGTAACCGGCGCGGAACACCAAGTCCTGCTGAATCCGGTAGGCGATCCCCAGACGCGGCTGCCAGTCGCGCGCATTGCGGTCATAGTAATTACGGGTGGTTCCGCCCGTGCCGGGGAACACCCACTTGCCCAAGGAGCCCCACTTGTTGGTCTGGCGCAGGTCGACCGGACCAAGCCGGTCGAACCGCTCAGTCGGTCCGGGCTGCACCTCCCACCTCAGGCCCAAGTTCAGCGTCAAGCGGCTGTTCACCCTCCAGTCGTTTTGCGAATAGAGAGCGAAGTATTTGGCCGAAAGCGCCGGTTGCACCGCAAAGCCAGGAAAAATCTCCGTCTGTCCGTAGCCGAGCAGCAGCGCCGCGCCGCCGTGGCCGGACCGGTCCGCGGTGAGGGCGTCGGAGGGATCGCCGCTGGCATTCACGGTCTCGCGCGTGAAGTTAGCGCTGGTGCGGATGCCGACCGGCCAGGCGTTATCCGTGAAGTTGGCCATCGAATTGCGGTACTCTCCGCCAAACTTCAGCGTCCACCGCCCGACCGTCTTGGTCAGGTTCGGCACCAAAATCCAGTTGGTTTGACTCTCAATTTTCCAGAGGAAAGCCGTATTCGACAAAGCGCTCCAGTAGTTGATGCCGTCAGAGACGTGCGGCGCCCCGCCAAACGGCGCAGCTAGAGCCTGGACCCCCTGCGGAATCCTCATCTGATCGTAGGTTCCCGCCGGGCTGAAACCGGCGATGTTCTGGGCATTCACGCGGTTCACGCCCAGGCGGATGTCCGCCACCAGCGTGGGCGTAATGACCCACGTGTCGCCGATCGAGGCGTACGGGTTCCGGTCCTTAATGTCCCGCCCTTCGCCCGACGGGGGGCTGTAAAACGGATTGTCCGGCCCCCAGGCTGAAGCTGTGGCGATATCGCCGAAGCTGAAGCCGCCCGTCGCGTAGATGTTGTGGTTGCCCTGACGGTGGTCCAGCCGCCCGTTGAAGCTGTTGCGGCGGAATTCCTGCGGAAACCGCGCCTGGTAGTTATTCAAAAGGAATCGCGGCTCCAGCGGGGCGATGTTCGGTTCCGGATAGCCGTTCACCAGAAACGCCCCAGCCGGATCGATCCGGCTGGTCGGGATAACGGAATTGGCAAAGGGCGTCCTGACATAGCGCCCGCCTTCGAGCCTCGCGCTCAGAGGATCGAAAAGCAGAAGCGGCGCGGGCGTGCCGCCGACGTTGGCCACGCTCCGGCTGAAATCGCCACGCCTTTCGGCCGAAGTCGGCACCGTCCGCGTATAGTCGGCGGCGCGATTGAACCGGAAGTGCTCGTAGCTGGCGAACCAGAAGGTGCGGTCCTTGCCGTCGTAGAGCCGCGGGATCATCACCGGACCGCCCGCCGTGCCGCCCAAATGGTGGGACTTGAATGCCGGCCGCGCCGACAGTGCGTTCCCGGCGCCCAGCGCGTTGCGGTAGAACGTATTGGCGTTCAGCGCTTCGTTGCGCAGGCGGTAGAACCCAGACATGTGCAGTTGGTTGGTGCCGCTCTTGGTGATCATCTGCACCACGCTCTGCGCCCGCCCGTACTCGGCCGTGTAGTTGTTCGCCTGCAGCCGCACTTCCTGAATGCCTTCTGGATTCGGCAGAACCGTCGCTTCGTTCCAGCCGTGGCCGAGCACGCTTACCCCGTCCACCTGAATATCGTTCGAAAATGTGTCGCCGCCGTTTACCGAAAAGGCGGAAAAACTCCGCCGCCCCTCGATGCCAATGCCAAACGCGTCCGCCACAGTCGAGTTGCTGAACCGCGCCTTCGGCACTACCTGCGACTGGAGCATGACATAGAACAACGGATTGTTCTGAATGTTTGGAATCGACTTGATCAACGTCTCGCTGACGGCGCCCTGCACCGTCGCGGTGTCCGTCTGCATCGCCGCCGCAGACGCCTCGACGGTTACGGATGTCTCCACCGAGCCGACCTGCAAGACCACATCGGCGCGCACCGTCGTCGCCGTGGCCACCTCCAGTCCGGTGACCGTCGCCGTCCGGAAGCCAGCCCTCTTCACCTCCACGCCATACGTGCCCACCGGCAGGTAAGGCATCGTATAGACGCCCGATTCGCTCGTCACCGTTTCGTACGGCGTGTTCCTGCCCAGGTCGCGGATGATGACCGTTGCGCCGCCCACAAGGGCGCCGCTCGAATCGGTGACTGTTCCGACGATCGTGCCCGACCGCACTTGGCCCCATAAGGAGCCGGCGGCGGACATCAAGGTGAGGAACAGAATTGTCGTCCAGACTTTCTCACTGGTTCGCCTCATATCAAGTGTCCTTTCCTGGAGCCGCGACGAGCTTCGCCTTCTCAGGCGGCGTTCCCGCGCTTCCTTCCTCTTCCCTTGCCGTCACCAAAGCCTGCTGGATCTTGAACCCGCTCGGCACAACAGCGGGGCGTTCGACTGCACTTCCCGGACGCCTGCAATCCGACTCCATATGGTGAGAGCAAGATGACAGAGTGATTTCAATGAAGACCCGCCACTATACTAGGCCCCTCCCCGGCGCAAGCCTACGCTCCATACGCCGAAAAACAGGTATGGCTCAGTGATATCAATGGATTGTGAAAGAGATACAAACCCTCTCATTACGGGTTACACGCTGCTATACTCGCCTGTGAGATGGGCCGGCAACCGTCAGAATCGCACCCTCTGCCAGTCTCCCCTGACGAGTTGCGCGAGGGCCTCGCACGAATCCTGGCCAGCTCCGCTTTCCGGTCCAGCAAGCGCTGCCAGGAGCTTCTGTCCTTCGTCGTCGAGCGAACCCTTGAGGGCAACAGCGGCCGCCTGAAGGAGCGGTCGATCGGCGTCGAACTCTTCGGCCGCGACGCCAGTTATGACACGCACGAGGATCCCATCGTCCGCGTCAAAGCCAATGAGGTGCGCAAGCGTCTCGCGCTTTATTACCAGGAAGAGGGTACCGACGCCCCGTTTCGCATTGAACTGCCCCCCGGCGGCTACGCAGTCAACTTCGTCCCCGTCGGCCCCCCTCTAGCGCCGGCCGCCCCCTCCCGTTGGTTTCCCCTTCCCCGGCGCGCGCTCCACCTCGCCGTTGGCCTCTGTGCTGGAGCCACCGCCATCATCTTCTTCCTGGCTCTCTGGATGTCAGGCGCCACCCGCTTCGACAACCAGGTGAAGCGGTTCTGGGGTCCGCTCCTCGATCACGAAAAGCCAATCTCAATCATCCTCGGCGAGTCCAATCTGTACCAGCTTTCCCGCCGCGTCCATGACCGCTTCCTCGAACTCCATCCCGAATACCTGAGCAACTTAGTCCCATACCAGCTCGTCCCTTCCCCGGAACTTGGCATCCGCGCCGAGGACGTCGTTCTCGTCCCTAATCTGAATGTCAGCATCGCCGACGCGGTCAGCATTGCCCGCCTCGCCGTCCTGTTTCACGATCATCGCCGCCAGTACCGGATCGCTTTCGGCGCAGCTTACTCCCAACCGGATTTCCTCGGCAACAACCCCGCTGTCGTCATTGGCGCGTACTCAAACCCGCTCAATATCCAGATCACGCGCGATCTACGCTTCACTTATCAGCGTGAAACCACTTCCGCCGGAGCCTCCTGGCTGATTGTTGACAAGAAAACCGGGAAAACCTGGCGACTCATCGGCGTCTTCCCTCGGCAGGAGACGGATACCGACTACGCGCTCGTCACTCGTCTGGCCCACCCTGCGGAAGGTCGTCCCGTCGTCGCCTTCGGCGGCATTACCCAGTTCGGCACGCAAGCTGCTGTGGAGGTGCTCACCGATTCCGCCGACCTCGCCGCTCTCGACCGGCTGATCGGGCCCGGCTGGCACAACGCGAACCTGCAATTCGTCGTTGAGACCCGCGTCGCCGGCCGGACGCCCGTCTCCCCGCACATCGTCATCGCCCACCGCTGGTAACGACAGCCCCGCTCCTCCGGACACTGGCTGCGCAGCGGGCACATACCGCCAAATAATACTTGCTGATATGGAAGGGCTGATCCCGATCCGGCGCACCGGTGACCGAAAAGAAGAAACAGGATGTCCGAAGACGCGGTGAGATTGAATCTGGCTGGGCTCGAACGGCTGGCCGCCGCTATCTGCCGGTGCGGTCATGCCCTTTATGCCCCGGTCCACGATGGTCCCGAAGGCGGCTGGAAGCGGATCGAGCCGCTGGAGCCACTCGCGTTGAAGGACCCGCCCGCCCGAGGCCCGAAGCGCATCTTCTCTCATGCCTCCCACGCCCGCTTGGTTTTCATCGGGCGGACCAACGGCTCCTGGCAGATCCGGCAGGAAACGGCCACGGCGCCGAAACTGGCACTGTTCGGCTTTCATGCCTGCAGCCTCGAAACCCTACGCCGTCTCGACCGCGTTCTCCTCGGGGACCGCTTCCCGACGCCCACTATCGGGCACAGCGCCGGGATGCGCTCATCGTCGCCTATAACTGCGTCGAAGCCATTCATATGCCGCTGAAACGGATCTCTTGCCGGACGGGGTCCGGCATGCCGGACCGCTAGCCTCAGCTCCCCAGAAACACGTTCAGCCCTAGTAATCTGGTAACCGGGCAGACCCAATACAAGTTCAGAGTTGATCAAAACGTTTCTCCCAAGATTGTTTTATCAATCCTGAAAGCCTGGGCTGCCCCCGTTTTTGATCAAGAGCCATCACAACAGATCTAAGCCAGGAAGTTCTCGACTTCTTCCCTTGTGGGGGCGGACGACTGCGCGCCAAGCCTCGTCACGGACAATGCAGCGGCGGCGTTTGCGAAGCGCAGAGTTTGCTCCAATGGTTGGCCCTCCGCCAGAGCGACGGCCAGGGCAGCGTTGAATGTGTCTCCGGCCGCGGTCGTGTCTATTGCCTCCACCTTAAAGCCGGGTGAAAAGATCTCCGTCCTCCCGTCGAAGTAGAAGCATCCGGCCTCTCCGAGTTTCAATACAATCGCCTTGGGCCCCAGGGCGAGCAAGTCGCGGGCCACGGCTGGCGCATCCGCCGGCGTCAAAGGGGCGGGCTGACGGCCGAGCAGGATCATCGATTCGGTCTCGTTTGGGGTCATCAGATCCGCCAGGCCGAGCAGCGACGCGGGCAGTTGCTGGGCAGGCGCGGGGTCGAGAATCGTCAGCGCGCCAGCTGCGCGGGCATTGGCCATCGAGCATTCGACGGTTTCCAGCGGGGTCTCTAACTGGAAAAGCGCACAGGCCGCGCCGTTGAACAAATGCTTTGCCTTCGCGGCGAGCAGAGGGGTAAGGGCTCCATTGGCGCCTGCTGCGACAACAATGGAGTTCTGACCCGACCGTTCGACCCAGATCAGCGCAACTCCTGTAGGTTGCGCAGGGGAGGACTCGACGGCAGTGACATCGACACCTGCGTTTGCCAAGCTCGCCCTCATCTCCAAGGCGAAGGCATCTTCTCCCACGCACCCAATCATGTGGACACAGCTGCTACGAGCCAATTTTCCGGCCGCGTTCGCTTGATTGGCCCCCTTGCCGCCAGGAATCATCACGAAGTTGCTGCCGATTGTGGTCTCGCCCGGCGCCGGGAGACGGTCCACCTGCACCACGAAATCCATGTTCAGAGAGCCAGTGACGACAATGTGTTTCCGGTTTTGAGCATTCATCACTTACATCCTCTTTCTACCGTTAGCATCTCCTCTCGATCCAATCTTAGGCACCGCCGAGTTTCTGAGCTTTGTTTAGGTAGTCCTGGTCATACTCGATGCCAAAGCCGGGTCCGGAGGGCAGTTTCACAACCCCGCCAGAGGCATCTAGATTTGGGGATTGCCACGCGACCGGTTTGGGCGCGGCCCGGCGGGCCCATTCGATATCAGCGCCGAAGTTCCGGGTGGCTGCGGCGAAATGCAGCATCTTGGCTCCGGCGGCGCCGGTTTCCGTATTGTGATTGACGATGGTCATGCCGGCCTTCGCAGCCATCCTCGCGACACGGGCGGCTTTCACGATACCGCCGTTGTAGTTCAGGTCCGGCTGGACGATCTTGAAGGCGCGCATCGCAATGATACGTTCGAACTCGGCCAGCGATGAGTTTTGCTCGCCGAAGGCGATGGGGATGTTCAGCCTGTCGGCGACCGCTTTGGTCCATTCGATCTGCTCCCATGGGCAGGGTTCCTCAAAAAACCTGTAACCGAGGGATTCCAGCAGCCGGCCGATCTCAACCGCCCGCCTCACGTCGTAGGAGCCGTTGGCGTCGGCATAGAGCGTAACATCCGGTCCGAGCCGTTTGCGCGCCAGTTCCAGCAAAGTTTCGGTCCGTCTGGGGTAAGTGTCGGCATTGCGGCTCATCCTTCCGCCGATTTTGAACTTTACCGCACGGGCTCCGGTCTCCTGGACGCCCCTCACATAGACCTCAACCTCCTGCTCGGCGGTGGTGTCGCGCCCCGAACCGGAGAGATAGATGGGAACGGCTTTCATTCTCGCGCCACCCATGAGTTCGGCGACGGTCTTACCAGAGATGCGGCCGAGCAGATCCCAAAGCGCCAGTTCGACGGCGGCTACCGGCAACCAGAAACCTTGTCCGGCGAGTTTGTAGTTTTTTTCGTAAACCTGGTCGACGAGGGATTCGATGTCGCGCGCATCCTTATTTGTGTAGAAAGGGATCACACGGCGCAGCAAGACTGGCAGGTAGTCTTCAACGGGGTCCTTGGCGATGACGACGCCGGAGATTCCCTCCACGGCGGTGGCGCGAACCAGGATCTTGCCTCCAGCGCGAAGGGCTTCGATCTTCGCCACGCGCACGGGAGTTTTGATCTTATCCCTCAGGTTGAACAGTGGCGCCTCCCATGCCGGCGAGGCATAGGATTCGGCTGCCCGCACGAGGGCGTAGGGGGCACATGCGAGGAAGGTACGGCGGTGCATGGGGGAGTTATATCAGAGCGGGAACTCCCTTGGGAAACGCCGCTTACGAAGCCGCACAGGGCGCCTTGGGAGCGCCCTCATGCGGCTTTTGTCAGCACGGCTCAGAAAGGATAGAGAACGCTCGAAGCCGGCTCGCCGGCGGGGGCGCCAACCGTCGCGTGCTCGCTCTCTGCCGAGTGCTTGCGGTAGAACAGGCCCGTCTCCCCAAGATACACCTCGTATTCGGCTCCCTGTTCGAGATTGCCCTGGATGAGCATCTCGGAGAGCGGATCCTCGATGTACTTCTGCAGGGCACGGCGCAGCGGCCTTGCGCCGTAGCTGCGGTCCGAGCACGTCTTGTCGAGGATGTAACGCGCGGCGTCCTCGGCCAGGCGGACGCGCACCTGCTTGGCGACCAGGTTCAAATTGATCTGCTCGACAAGCAGATTGATGATCTTCAGCAGGTCGTCGTCCACTAGCGACGTAAACAGGATGACTTCGTCCAGGCGATTGAGGAACTCAGGGTTGAATGCCTTCTTCACTTCAGCCTGTACCATCTCCTCCACCTTCGCCGGAATGCCCGACGCCGGTTGTGCCGCGAAACCGATGCCACCCTTCTTGTCCAGGAACCGGGCGCCCAGATTCGAAGTCATGATGATGATGGTGTTCTTAAAGTCCACCGTGTTGCCCAGCCCGTCGGTCAACTGGCCGTCTTCGAAGACCTGAAGCAGGATGTTATAAACATCCGGGTGCGCTTTTTCGATCTCGTCGAGCAGGATTATCGAATACGGGTTGCGTTTCACCCGCTCAGTCAACTGTCCGCCCTCCTCATAGCCGACATAACCGGGAGGCGAACCGATCAATTTCGACACCGAGTGCTTCTCCATGAACTCCGACATGTCGAACCGGATGAGCGACTTCTCAGTTCCGAACAGGAAGTCGGCCAGTGCGCGGGCGACTTCAGTCTTGCCGACGCCTGTTGGTCCGAGGAATAGGAAACTGCCCGCCGGGCGCTTTGGCGACTTCAAGCCGGCGCGCGACCGGCGAATTGCCCGCGCCAGGGCCGAGATCGCCTTCTCCTGGCTGACCACCCGCTTGTGTAACTCGTCCTCGATCCGGATGAGCTTGGCGACCTCTTCCTCACGAATTGCCGTCATCGGAACGCCCGTCCAGCGGGCCACGACATCCTCTATGTCATCCTTTCCGACTACGCCAGTGGAGGAATCGTCCAGATTGAACTTCTCGCGCAGTTGTCGCAAGGTCTCTCGTTCCTTACGCTCCTCATCCGAATAGAAACGCGCTTTCTCAAACTGGTGGTTGGCGATGGCGGTTTCCATGCGGTGCACGACGAACTTGATTCGTTTCTGCACATCGGCGATCTCCGGGGGGAGCGTCGTCTGCCGGAGTTTGACGCGCGCGCCGGCTTCGTCGATCAGGTCAATCGCTTTGTCGGGCAGGTAGCGGTCCGGGATGAAGCGCGATGAGGAATAGACGGCTGTTTCAATGGCGTCGTTGGTGTAGGCGACGGCGTGAAACTTCTCGTATCGCTCCTTGATGCCGAAGAGAATCTTGCAGGCGTCCTCCTCGTTTGGGGGCTGGACCTTCACAGCCTGGAACCGGCGTTCGAGCGAGCGGTCCTTCTCGATGGACTTGCGGAACTCGCCGGGCGTGGTCGCGCCGATACATTGAATCTCGCCGCGCGAAAGAGCCGGTTTGAGGATGTTGGCGGCGTCGAGCGAACCTTCGGCCGAACCAGCGCCGACCAGCGTGTGAAGTTCGTCGATGAAGATGATGGCATTCTGGTTCTCCATCAACTCCTTCATGATCGTCTTCAGCCGCTCTTCAAACTGGCCGCGGTACTTCGTGCCCGCAACGATGAGGGACAAATCCAGCGCCAGAATCCGCTTGTCGGCCAGAAAACTGGGCACGTCTCCATCGGCGATCTTCTGGGCCAGTCCCTCGACAATGGCCGTCTTACCTACGCCGGGTTCGCCGATGAGGACAGGATTGTTCTTTGTGCGGCGACAGAGGATCTGAATGACGCGTTCAAGCTCATAGTCACGGCCTATGAGCGGATCGAGTTGACCCTCCGAGGCCGACTGAGTCAGGTCGCGGCTGAACTCACCCAGCAGGGAGCTTTCCTTCGGCTTGGCGGCGGTTGTCCGCTCGGAAGTGGTGCGGGAGATCTCCTCGCGCACATTTGCCAAACGAAGTCCGCGTTCGTGCAGGATCTCCGCGGCGAAGCATTTTTCCTCACGCAACAAGCCAAGCAACAGATGCTCAGTCCCAATGTGCTTGTGGGTGAGACGCTCGGCCTCTTCAGCGGCGTAGGCCAGCACCCGTTTGCACTCGTGGCTCAGCGGCAGATCGACCGAAGTCGAGACTTTCTCGCGCACGGTGGTCTGGGCTTCAATCTGCTTGCGGATTGACTCGATATTGGCCTGTGAGCGCAGGAACCGGTTGGCCAGCGCCTTGTCCTCTCTCAGCAGACCCAGCAAAAGGTGTTCAGTCTCGATGTAAGGCGAACCGAACTGGCTCGCCTCGTAACGGGCGAAAAAGATGACCCGGCGGGCCTTCTCCGTGTATCGTTCAAACATCAGCCTCTGCGCCTCTCCCTTTCCCCAGCCGTGCGATTCTGGCCGCCGGCCAAGTGAACTCCCCTGGTTTGCCTCAAAGCCTCAAGTCATTCGCGTCCCGCGAAACCGGGGGCGATCAGACCCCTGCGCGCGAGCACCCAAGGCGCCTGCCAGATTGCCAGACGCATCGGGGCGCCCGGCCGGTTACTTCATACGCTGCTCAGACAACACGCCCTCTCTTAATTCTAAGATGCGCGACGCCCGCGCGGCGAACGATGGATTGTGCGTTACATAGACCGAAGTCAGTGAAAAGTCCTGGTGCAACCGTTCTAAGAGCTCAATCACCCGCAACCCCGTTTGTTCGTCCAGGTTGCCTGTCGGCTCGTCCGCCAGCAGCAACGCCGGGTCTCCCACCAGGGCGCGCGCCATGACGACGCGCTGCTGCTCGCCTCCTGATAGCTCCCCAGCCCGGTGGTGGCCGCGTCCCTCCAGTCCGACTGTCTTCAGTTGCGCCGCGGCCCGTTCCGACGCTTCCTGCTTCCCTGTCCCTCGGATCAGCAGCGGCATCATGACGTTCTCAAGCGCGGTAAACTCAGGCAGCAACGTATTCATCTGCCAAACGAACCCGACATGGCGGTTCCTCCACCCGGCGATTTCGTCGGCTGTGAGCCCGATCATCGGTTCCCCGCGATACCAGACCTGGCCCGAACTTGGTGAATCCAGCAAACCCAAGAGGTGCAACAGGGTGGACTTCCCCGCCCCGGAAGCTCCCACGAGCGCCACCCTCTCGCCGGGTTGGATCGCCAGGCTGATGCCCGAGAAGACGGTCAGCGGAGTGCTCCCTGACCGGTAAGTCTTCGAAAGAGCCTCAGTTCTGAGAATTGGCTCAGCCACTATTTCCATTATCCGGGAAGTCGCAGGCAAAGAAGAAGGGCGGCAGCTTTCGCCACCGCCCTGCTGTTGAGAGGATCGCCGCTGGCTAGAAGCGGATCTTGGCGCTGACCAGCATGGAACGGCTGCCCGGATCGGTGGTGTTCACGCCGAAGTTGGGGCTGTTCATCAAGGCCGTCGGGTTGCCGAAGTTGCGCATGTTGAAGGCGTTGATGAAGTCGGCCCGGAGTTGGACTTTCCAGCGCTCGGTGACGTCAAACTGCTTCAACGTGCTCAGGCTCCAGTTGCGGAAGCCAGGACCGCGGAAGGTGTTGCGGCCGAGGTTGCCGCCACCCACTTTGGAGTTGGCCAGCGGCGAACCAGCCGAGGTCAGGGCTGTTGTGACGATGCCGGTGCCGTTGATCGGGGTGACAAAAGTACGGTAGTTGCCGGTCACCGGATCGAGAGTAATGATTCCACCCGGATTGTAGTCGGGGCGATGCGGGGCGGACGTTCCTGTGCCGCCGGTGTCGACGCCGGTACGGATGGTGAACGGCTGGCCCGACTGGTAGTCGGTTTGTCCGGAGAACTGCCAACCCTTCAGCAGGCCCTTCATCGCCGCGTTCTGCGCCCAGGCCGCGCTGGTGAATGGGACGGCGTAGTTCCAGTAAGCCGCGACCCGGTGCGGCCGGTCGAAAACCGAGCGCGCCCATTCGTTGCGGTAGTTCTTGTAGTCCTGTGGCACCTGGGGGCTGGAGTTGGTGATGTCGGCCACGCCGAGCGACTCGTCGTTGTCGGAGAAGTTGGCGCTCCAGGTGTAGTTGCCGCCGACGGTCAGACCGCTCGACAGCTTCTTGTCCAGTTTCAGGAACATGGCGTCGTACCGCGCCTTTGCCGTGGATTCGATCGTCACACGCGAGCCCCAAGCGGGGTTCTGCCGGCGCGATACCGGGAAGCTCGTTGACGGGAGAAGTCCGGGAATCGACGACGGATTGCGTGTGGAAAGAACCGTCTCCACCTGAGCGGCAGTCAGCGTGCCGGGGTTGGTTTCGCCCTGGCGAATCTGGCCGTAGCTGCTCGATCCCGTATAGCCGACCTCAAAGATGTAGTTATTGAGGAACTGGCGCTGAATCGAGAAGCTGTAGTACCGCGTCGTCGGGTTGATCATGTCGGTCGGACTGTTCACGAACGTTGCGTACGGGTTCAGCACCGGAGTCGCCGACGTCGGCAGCAGGTTGGGCCACTGGTTCGCCAGCCCTGTCCGGTCCACCTGACCCGTGACCACGCGCGGGAAGTTCGACGCATTCACGGTCAGGATGTTGTAGAACAGCACATCGTAGCCCATGCCGAATCCGCCCCGGAAGACCGTCTTTCCGCCGCCGAGCAGCTTCCCAAGGAAGCCGTCCGTCGTGGAAGGGCTATAGGCGAAGCCGGCGCGCGGCGCCCAGTTGTTCGTGTCTGCAACCGTATTGCGCGGCACACCCACCGCCGCCACTTGGTCGTTGGCTGCGCCGAAGAAACCAAAAGGAACGGTGTTGTACTCGTAGCGCATGCCAAGGTTCAGGGTGAGGTCCTTGGTCACCTTCCAGTCGTCCTGGAAGAACAGGTATGTGTTCCACTGCCGGGCGTCAAAGGTCGCCGTGTTCAGTGCCTGGGTGAAGGTCGCGGCGCGGTTGTTGATGAAGTCTTGCAGGTTGTCGAACGTGTAGCTGCCTTTCACATTGAAGGCGGCGTTGTTGAACAGCTTCGTCCAGCGGACGTCCCCACCCACTTTCAGCGAATGGCGATTCAACTGGATGGTGCTGACGTTCTGGAACTGATAGGCGTTTTGGAGGCGGCCCTGGGGGAAGTTCGACGATCCGCCAATCGTGAAGAACCCGCTGATGCCGGAGGTTGGAGTGACGGGATCGTTCTCGGGGAAGTCGAGGAAGCCGCGGACGTAGCCGAAGCGGAACTCGTTCACCCAGGTGGGCTTGATCGTCCGTGTCCAGCTTGCGGCATGGTTCTGGCGGAAAATCTGCTGCGCGGCGCTGAACAGGTTGCCGAACTGGAGATTGCTGGTCACATCGGGCTGATTCCGGTGGTCGGCTTGGATGCGATAGCTCAGGTAATCCTTCTCGCTCAGCATGTGGTCGACGCGGCCGGTGCCGTACCAGAAGTCGTAGGGATTGGCCAGCGGTATGCGGATGGTGCCGACCGGAATGGCCACACCGTTGACGCTCACCGTCCGCGGGTTGTCGTAGCGCGCAACCAGCGGATGGATGTTCTCAAGGAACTTCAACCCGTTCAATGCGGCGCTGCGGCCAGCGGCTGTGACGCCTTCGGGCAAGGGCGAACTCTTGAGCAGTTCGTAGCCTTCCTTGGTCGGGATGGTGGCTGAGGCCGCGTTGCGCGAATCCGGCGCTTCCCGGCGGCGGTTGGACTCGATCAGTCCGAAGAAGAACGTGCGGTTCTTGATCACCGGGCCGCCAAGGGCGCCGCCAGCTTGATTCTGGTTAAAGCGCGGCGTTTCGTTCACGCCGGCGCGCTTGTTCACCAGACTGACCGGGGTCATCCAATTCGCGTTGTAGTAGTCGAAAACCTCACCGTGCAGTTCATTGGTGCCGCTCTTGGTGGTCACCATGATCTGCGCGCCGGAGTTGCGGCCAAACTCGGCCGAGTAGGCCGATGTCTGCACCTGGAATTCAGCAACCGACTCCGGAATCACGCGGGCGTTCGCCAGCGTCACTGACGGGTCGTTGTTGTCCACGCCGTCGATCATGAAATTGTTGTTGCGTGCGCGCTGGCCGTTGGCTGAAATGCCGGTGGAACCCGGCGCACGAGTAGCCGTCGGCGCCAGCAATGCGATGTTGTTCACGTCGCGGGTTCCGCTTGTGAGCGGGATGTTTTCGACCACGCGCATGTCCAACTTCCGGTCCACCGTGGCGGTCGCCTTGGATAGCTCAACCCCGGCCGCGGCCGCCATCACCTCCACTGTGGTTGCGGTGCTTCCCACAGCCAGGGCTTCGTTAACGACAACCTCCTGGGCGGCGCCAACGTTAATCGGCCCCACCCTCTTGGTTTCGAAGCCGGACTTGGCAAACTCGATGGTGTAGCTTCCAGGTTCGACCGCTGCGAAGCGGTAGACACCGACTTCATTCGTGGATAAGCCACGCTCGATGTTTGTACCCGTGTTGACGATCTTCACGCTCGCGCCGGAGATCACGGCGCCTGAAGCGTCAGAGACCGTACCGGAAATGTAGCCGCGCGTCAATTGCGCCATCGCGCAGGACGCGAGAACTACTGTAAGAGCAAGCAATTGCAGGGTGCGTTGCATATAGACCCCTTTCGTTTTGTTCCAAAGTACGTCCAGGCACAATCCCATCCCGCGCTCCACGACCGTCAAAGGGCGCAGAACAGGCAGGCAGTGTTCGGGACCTGCTCTGGACAAAAGATCAAGATAGAGCTTCGCTATTGGAGCGACTAACCTACTGACAAACCTCAGTTGCTAGTGAGATGCCGCTCCGAATAAGTGCGTTACAAACGATTTGCCAGCCCGCACGTCCCAAAGTCAGTCGATCAGGCTAACTTATTGTCTCGTAAAGAGAATGTTCCGTTTGTAACATTTACTTCCGGATGGCAAGCGGCGAGGCTCTGGGCCTATTATGACTGGCGAGGAGCGGGCTGGTCAACTATCGTGGGAGGCACTACGGGGCGGAAATATTTAGAGATACTTAACAATTGTTACCAATCCTGCGCGACATATTCCAAAAGAGTGTATCGAAAGAAAGGAGGCCCGGGTTTCCCCAGGCCTCCTATTGTTTATACCGCCTTGCTGAGCTACCAGTTGTAGCGGACGCCAAACAGCATTGTGCGGCCGCTGACGTTGGTTTGTCCCAAGTTGAGGAACAGCGTGTTGTTGGTGCTACTGGAGGCCGTGTTGCTGGGTATCACAGTGAAATTCCTGTGGTTGAAGACGTTAAAGACCTCCCAGCGGAACTGCAGCGACTGGTTCTCACCAAACGTCCGGATGGACTTGCCGAGGGCCGCATCATAGTTGGCCGTGCCGCCTGTGCGCAGGATGTTGGCGCCAGCACCAATCAGGCCGGAGTTATTCGCGTAAGCGATCCACATCGGATTTGTGACACCCGAGGCCGTACCGGTTCCCGGTGTGCCTGCCGAGTTGTATCCTGCGCGCTGGCTGAGATTGACGGTCGAAATCTGGCCAGCCAGAATTCCGAGCGGGTTGTTGCCATTTAGCACGCTGAACGGCGTGCCGGACGAGTATGTGGTGATGCCGGAAAGTTGCCAGCCATCAACGATGCGGCCCATCACGCCCTGTGATTTGAACAGTTCGGGGAACTGGTAGACGTAGTTCACCACAAGCCGGTGCGGCTGGTCGAACCCTGACCTGGCACGATCGAGCCGCAGGTTGAACGGAACCGAAGGCAGGGTGCGGTTGGCTTGGCCGCCGAGGATGTCATCGGAGTCGTTGATGAAGCTCGACCAGGTGTAGTTGCCCTCGATTTGGAAGTTCTTGGTGAAGCGCTTCTCGAGTGTCAACTGCATCGAGTGGTAGGAGGACTGGGCGTAACCGTCGCCGACCAGGATCGAACCCTTGGAGGGGTCCACCTTGTAGGCCGCTGCGCCACTCGAGGTGGTCGCCTGCATCTTATATGCTGTGACGACGGGCTGCAGCAGGCTCGGATTGGCATCGACCGCCGCCTTGAAGAAGCCCAGGTTCTGTTCGACTTCGCGCACCAACTTCAGGCCGCGGCTGCCCACATAGAACAGCTTGAAGACATAACTACCCATGAACTGGCGTTCGATGCCCAAGCTGAACTGCTGCGAATATGGTTGCGAAATGTTCTTGTTCGGCGAGAACAGGCGCACCGGCAAGAGGTTGGGATCGCCCGTATACTGCTGCGGGCCGGTGATGGCCGGACGCGAAGCAGGATTGTAAATGCGTTGGCCCGTGATGTTGGCCAGAGAGATGCTGACCCCACGGGGGTAGTTACGCGAATTGTTGAGCAGGATGTTCTGGAACACCTGGTCGTAGCTGATGGCGTAGCCGCCGCGCAGCACAAACTTGCCATTGCCTGAGATCAGGCCCAACAGCCCGTTGGAGGCTTTTGGCGACCAGGCGAAGCCAAAACGGGGCGCCCAGTTGTTCTTGTCCGGCTTGGCGTTCGAGAAGAAGCCCTCCGGCGCTGACGTGTACTCGTAGCGGATACCGAGGTTGAGAGTCAGATTAGAACTCACCCGCCAGTCGTCTCCTATGAACGACTGCCATTCGTGCGTCTTTGCATTCGTCATTCCGTCACCGGCGTACTGCTGGAATTGAGCGTTCCTGTCAAACAGGAAGTCAGCCATGCTGGGGTAGGTGATGACACCTCTTAACGAAGGGGCGAAGAACGATCCGAGGCGGTACTGCAAGTAGTTGAAGCCGAAACGGACGGTGTGGCGCGTGCCGATCTTCGACCAGTTGTTGGTCATTTCGTAAAGATTGTCATTGCGGAACTGCGGGTAGTTTTGGTTGCCGATGGTCGGCAGACCCGATCCAGATATGGAGAACTGCGCAGGCATGTTCTCGACGATCCGGTATGCCCGGCGCCCGTAAGTGAGACGGGTGTCCATGATCAACTACGGATTCCAAACGCGGATGTGACTAACTGTTGCGTTGTGGTTGACATTCTCGTCACCAACCTGGTTCACCGGGAATGCGGCAGGCGAGCCGGGATCGGTTGCGTCTGAGAGAACATAGCGCATCTGGATCTGGTCTTTCTCGGAGAGGGCCCAGTCCGCGCGGAACATGCCGCGGTGGCTATCGCGCGCATAGCTCAAAGCGCCGGAGGCGCCGCGGTTATACTGCTGAAGCGGGATCGCCATCGAACCGCCCGAAGGCAACGCGATGTTGAGTGTGCCGCGGGCAGTGGGGTCGTTGGCCACTGGATAATACTGCTTCAGGAAATCTACGGCGCCAGGCGCGAACTGCGAGGAGTTAGCCATGAGAGCGTCGTAGCCGGCCTGCGAGATGGTGACAGCGATCGGCACGGCCGTCGAGCGGAACCGGTCTAGGTCATAGCCACCAAAGATGAAGAGCTTGTTCTTGATCACTGGCCCGCCGCCGGAGATGACAACCTGGTTGTTCACAGTAACGCCACGTGAGGCGCGGAGGGCCTGGTAGTCGGTCCGGCCGGCAGCCTTTTGGGCGTTGAACGTGCGCTGCTGGTTGGTGGTCAACGAGTCAAGACCGTTGCCCAGCCAGGACCAGCGCGCGATGCCGTGGAATTCGTTTGTGCCGGCGCGCGTGTTCTGCATGACGACAGAACCGGAGTTGCGGCCGAACTCGGCGGAGAAGTTATTGGTGATGATACGGAACTCGCCGAGATACTCCGGCGGCAGGCTCTGGCGCGGGATCGACAGCGACTGGTCGTTGTTATTCGCGCCGTCGAGCATGAAATTATTGGAGCGAGACCTTGCCCCGTTGATAACAAAGCCCGAACCCGGCCGGCCATTCTGGTTGGGCGCGGCACCAGGCATGAGGAGAGCGAGGCCGGTCAGCGCGTTCTGCCCTGGTAGTTCGAGAATTCGTTTGGTTTCGACGCCCCTCGATATCTGGGCCCTGGTAGCCTCGATCAGCGGCGCCTCTTCGGTAACAGTGACCACTTCACTGGTGCCGCTAGGCTTCAAAGTAACGTCCACAGCGCGCTCGACGCTGGCGTCGACTTGGATGGGTCCGCGGATAATCTTCTCGAACCCCTTTGAGGTGACTTCAAGTTGATAACGGCCCGGCGGCAGCGAAGGCACACGCCAGAATCCGTTCAGGTCGGTTTTGAACTCGCGGACGGTGCCCTGGTCGATCGACTTCACGACAACGTCCGCATTCGGAATCACGGCGCCGGACTGGTCGAGCACCGTGCCGGTAAGTGACCCGTTCACCGTTTGCCCGTAACCGGCCATACTGATGATTGCCAGCATGACCACGGCGGCAAGTACTTGTCTTGGATTCATGGATTTCGACTCCTGAAAGATCTTTGAAACTCCGCTGTCAGTCAGTCCCCCGATGGTGGGCGGCTGTGAGCCCAGAGCTGCCCGACTGTTCGACTGGGTCCGACGTGGAAGTGCCCAGCTCAAAAGAACGGAAGTGTGATCGCCGAGACTCCCCGGCGACCCCGAGTTATCTATCGACTATACCTCAACAAGTTTACTCTTGTGAATACATAGATGAGACAAAGAGACTATCTTATGATAGCTCACATGGCGCCTCGCCGGTATCTTTCGAGTCTTTCTTTGCCCTCATTTGGGTATAGATGCACCACTGCTCTCGCCGTGGAAACCAGAACCGGCCGTGACGGCATGCCCAGCCGCAATATTTTTTAGGTGGGGCGCTTATTGTCCGGTTTTCCTGTCTGGAGGGGGTATCAGCTACAATGGTGGAGTGCGGGACGGCGGATGAAGCCGTCCTGTCGAAATCCGCAATCCCCGGTCGTCTAATGGTAGGACAGCGGCCTTTGGAGCCGTGAATCGTGGTTCGAATCCATGCCGGGGAGCCACACCCAAATTGCGTAACTTTCCGCCACCCCGTTCTGCTTGACGCCATCGCCGTTGGCGGCCGCCCGTTATCCCAAACATACGCCAGTATTTGCGTTTCGGCTCGGTTCTCCGGTTGGAAACGCCTCCGACCGGGCCGCGCGCTCAACCGCCATGGTTCGGTTCGTTGGCCGCTCTCAACCCTTCCAACTCTCCGTTTTCTCCGGTGACAGGTCCGCGTTTGTTGACAGGCCGGTTGAGCGCGCAGCCCGGTTGGACACTTTCGAACTCGCGTGAGTATCTATTGACAGAGCACCGGACAGCGCGCGTGGCCGCCAAGCGGAAGCCGTTGTGGGCGCCGTACCCCGAGGAACGGCATACCCATGGACTTCCGCGACCGAACCACCGACGCGGCGCTGACCGACATCGCCCGCCTTCTCTCAACTGCCTATGTGCGCTACCGGCGCCCCCGGCGCATCGAAATTGCCGCCAAAGATGCGCCCGAAACCGTCAACAGAGAACTTGATAACCCGGGCCCGGAGAGCCTTCATGTCAGTGAGGTGGACGCATGAAGAAAACGCTCCGGGATCGAATCGCCACGCTCGCAACGATGAATCTGCCCGCCTTGCGCGAAGAGCATCGCAAGATCTTCGGCAAGGAGCCGGTAAGCGCACACCGGCAGTTCCTGTTCCGCAAGATCGCGTGGCGACTGCAGGCGGACGAGGTAGGCTGGCAGCCTGACGCCGTTCGCGAGTTGGCGCGCGGCATCGCGCGGAACTCACCGCTGCGGAACCGCGTGATCACCAACGCCAGCAAGCGCCGCGCTGGCCTCCCGCCCGAGCAGACGGCCGTTGCGACGATCGAGCCCGATCACGATCCGCGGCTGCCCATGCCCGGCGGCTGGATCATGAAGCACTACAAGGGCAGGACCCACGTCGTGCAGGTCCTCGATGACGGGCGCTTCGAGTATGACGACCGGCGGTTCAAGTCCTTGAGCGCCATCGCGCAGGAAATCACGGGCACCAAGTGGAATGGCCTGCTGTTCTTTGGCCTGACGGAGAAGAAGAATGGCCGCAGCTAATGGAAACCTCACCACGCCGCGCCGGTCGACGGTCCGCTGCGCCATCTACACGCGCAAGTCGACCGAGGAAGGGCTCGAGCAGGAGTTCAATACGCTCGACGCGCAGCGCGATGCGGCCGAGGCCTTCATCCGCAGCCAGCGCGGCGAAGGATGGGTGGCGCTGGAGGAGCACTACGACGACGGCGGGTTCACGGGCGCTAACATGGACCGGCCCGCGTTGCAGAAGCTGCTTCAGGACGTGCGCGACGGGCTGGTCGATTGCGTGATGGTCTACAAGGTGGATCGCCTGACGCGCTCGCTGCTCGACTTCGCCCGCATCATGGAGGTGCTCGACAAGCACGGCGTCAGCTTCGTGTCAGTGACCCAGCAGTTCAACACGACCAGTTCGCTGGGCCGGCTGACGCTCAACATCCTGCTGTCCTTCGCCCAGTTCGAACGCGAGATGATCGCCGAGCGCACGCGCGACAAGATGTCGGCCGCGCGGCGCAAAGGCCGGTGGATCGGCGGCATTCCGATGCTCGGCTACGACATCAGCGAACGTGGCGGCGCGCTGGTGGTCAACGAAGACGAAGCCGCGCGCGTGCGGGCGATCTTCAATCTCTACCTGGAGCACGGCTCGCTGATTCCCGTAGTGCAGGAACTGAACCGCCGAGGCTGGCGGATGAAGGAATGGACCACGCGGAAAGGGCGGCTGGCCGGCGGTGGTCCATTCACCAAGATCCGCCTGTACAACCTGCTGACGAACCGGGTCTACGTTGGCAAGATCGAGTTTGGCGGCGAAGTGTACGAAGGTGAACACGAGGCGATCGTCGATTCCGAGGTCTGGCAGCGGGTGCAGGATCGTCTCCACTTCAACGGGCGTACGGGCGGCCGTCAGGTGCGCAACAAGTACGGCGCGGTGCTCAAGGGCATTCTGCGCTGCGCGAGTTGCGATGCGGGCATGGTCCACACCTATACGCAGAAGACGCCGCACAAGCTCTATCGCTACTACGTCTGCGTGAACGCGCACCAGAAGGGCTACAACCAGTGCCCGACGCGCTCGGTGTCGGCGCCCGCGATCGAACAGGCGGTGATCGAGCAGATCCGGGGTATTGCCGCCAACCCCGGCGTGGTGGACCGGGTTGTCGAGTCGCTCGGTGAGCAGCGCGTGGCAGACATCGAGACCCTGGAACGCGAGAAGCGGCTCATCGAGCGCGAACTCGAACGGCTGAGCCAGGAACTCGCGGGCCTCGTGCGGACGGGCGGGAAACTGGCCGTGGACCGCATGGCCGAGGTACAGGAGCGCGCCACCCTGCTCGAACGGAAGCTGCGCGAGGTGCGCGACCAGTTGGCCGAGTGGGTGGGCCAGACGGTGGACGTGGCCGACGTCCGCAGGACCCTGCGCGAGTTCGACCGCCTGTGGGCCGAGATGACGCCGCGCGAGCAGGAGAAGTTTGTCAAGACACTGGTCGAGCAGGTGACCTACGACAGCCAGAGCGGTGAGGTTACGGTGGGCTTCCGGACGGCGGCGATCAAGCAGCTTTGTATGGAGGTTACAGGCAAGTAATGGCGGCAGGCAGTTTGTTCGAGGTGAGGTTCAAGTTGAAATCAGCCGTGCGCGAGATCCAACGCGTGGAGCAGGCAACAGAGCCGACGGTGACGGCGGTGCGAAAAACGGGGCGCTACCCGCGTGCGTCGCAGGTGCTGGCGCTGGCGCTCCAGTTTCAGGAGATGATCGACCGCGGCGAGGTGCGCGACTACGCGGATCTGGCGCGCTTGGGATGCGTGAGCCGCGAGCGGATCAGCCAGATCATGATGCTCGTCTGGCTCGCGCCGGACATCCAGCAGGCCGTGCTGCGCCTGCCGCCCTCTGAGCGCTCGCCGTTCAGCGAAGGGGCGCTGAGAAGAATCGCCAAGATGCCTCTTTGGGAGGATCAGCGCAGGGCCTCGCGAGAACTATTCGGCGAGCCGGAGACGCTGGAGTAATTCGGCGGTTGTGTACCACTCGCAGGACATGTGGCTCAGAAGAAGCGGCTGGACCTCGATCACCTTCTGATTGCCGCGGCGTGGCCGAATCGTGATCACACTCTCCACGCCGGGGTGTTCGAGTACAGTCTTCCCCTGCTCGCCGATCACGGCTGAGAGCATGACGGTGGCATCAGCCACGAGGCGCACGGCGAGCCTTTCGCCAGTTCTCGAAATCCGCCTGGACCTCCTCCTCGCTGATCTTCCGCTTCTCAAGTTCGCGACCCAACTCGGCAGAGAGAACGGAGAAGAGGTCCTTCTTGAACTCCACGGGCAGGCTTTCTTCCGACCAGGGGAAGAAGACCCCAGCCACGCGGCCCCGGCGTGTGACCAGGATGGGGGCCTTCGAGCGCAGCAGCTTGGTGGCGTTGTCGCGGAACTCCCGAACCGTCGCGATTCTCATGTGGCCATTTTGCCAGCCGCAGTGTCATCACGCGAAGGCCGGCCCGATTTCCACAGCGATCCACAGGCCAGAAGCTGTCAAGCCGAAGATTTGCAAGCGGATCAAGGCACTATCCTGTGACTTCTTTCGCTAAATCTTCGCCATGATAGAATGGGCCAGTCAGCAGCGTTTGTGTAGAGCGTTTCCCTGGCTCCGGCACCTTGGGGCCTCGCCTCGTCTTGCCGTTGTCCCCGGCTGCTGGCCGCTGTACTGATCGCGCGGAGCCTTGACCAGTAGCGAGGTATTCGTGTGATGCAGTACAACGCCAAGACCGTCCTCCGGCTCATCCCCAACGAAACACTGGCCCGTCTGTTTGCTCCGTACGCTGCCTTTGCGGACTTTGACTGGAACGCGGGCTCCAAGGGCAGCGCCGACCGCATCTTCGAGCGCTGGCAAACGATGGACGACGGCGACGTCCGCGCCGTCGGGCGTGTGTTGCGCCAGGTCCATTGCCTCGCCACACCGCGTGGCACGCGGGCGCTGATCGAAGCCGGGCGGGATCAGGGGCTGGACCTCGTGGAGAAAATCGCCGCGCTCGGCAATGCCCACGAGCGCGCTCTCGCCTGCTCGCTGGATCACCCGGAAGTTTTCTCGGCCGCACGGATTCTCGATCACATCGAAGGGCTGCGCCGAACATCCTGGGAGAAGCGGAATGGCTTTCCGAAGCAGGATCTTGGTTCGCCCGAAACGATGAAAGCTGAGCTTGGTCCTCGCATCGGAGACTACTACCGGGCTCGTGATGGCCGCGGCGCACCCTGCAAGGTCGAACACCAGAAGCGCAGCAACGGCAGCCACTGGTTCTTCGCCTACCCGGCAGATTACGAGGACGAGGTTCTCGGCTATGACGAAGCAGGCGAGTTGGGACGGCGGCCCTGGAGCAAGGCTTTCGAGGTGGTGTTCATCTATGACGGAACGGCCGGGACGATCGACCTCTACGCGCAGGGTGGCCGGGGAGTGCGCGACGAGTTGACGGGTATTTTCACTGAGATCGCGTTCGGCGAAGCGCAGGAGTCCGAGCCGTGGAAACCCGCGCCGTACAATCTCGATCTGTTCAAGAAGTCGGGCGTCGAACTGCCGACCAAGCCCGAGCACCACATCACGTCCGTCCGCGTGAAGGCGCTCCGCTTCGAGGTGCATGGGGCCGACAGCGGGACGATCACCGTCGATACCGGGCGATCCCAGAAGCCCGTCTACCAGTTGATCCGGGCGCACCTGAACAAACATACGGCAACGCTTGCGGACGTGACCATCCGCGAGGTGAGCTTGCAGGTGTTGTTCGAGCCGCCCGGCAAGCGCAAGCGCACGGTGACTTTCGAGATCACGCCGACACACTGCAATCTGGATGATTCTGAGGAGGCGGACATTCTCCGGGGATACCTCAAGGAGTGGACGATTGAGGTCGCCGGCTGAACTCTGGCGCGCGGTTGTGCGCCGCGCTGCTTCCGGGGAGCCAACCTTCTGCTTCGACGAAGTGCGCGAGTGGCCACGGGCAGACTTCGAGCACTTGGTCAGGGTGGGCATCCTGCAAGAAGGGCCGCTCGCCGCTTCGGTGGTGTGTGACGCCTGCGGAAAGATGCACCGGGAAGATGTGCTCTGGGAGTCGAGCGTTCGGGACCCTTTGGGCAAACGCGCCTACATCCGGTGTGAGGAGGGCCCGGTGCATATTCCGGAAATCCGCTTGCGACAGTGGATCGTCGATGGCAGCGTGATCGCGAAGAGTTTCGCTGCGGCGATGGCTCTTTCGGGCACGGTTGAGGAGATTTTGGCCGGCAGGGTGTGGAAACTCGGGCGGCGTCGCCTGGCAGGCCGGTTCCGCGACGTGTTCCTGTCAATGGCCGGGGCCAGCGAGCAAGCGAGGATCGCGGACGTAGCTGTGCGACATCTCACCGCCAAAGACGGGATCTTGCTCGCCGGACAACTGCGCCTCGACAACCACGGCCTGGACCGGCTCACAGTCTTCGATGCGGCCGAAGTGGTGGAACTCGGCATGGAGGGATTGACGGTAGATCTCGGTTACATCGAGGATGCCCTGCCCAGAGACCGGGCCATCAAAGAAGATAAGATCCGCAGTCTCCCGATCCCGGAAGGGATTACTTGGCCAGAGATCACGCTGGAGATCGGCGAGACGTCGCTGCGCGTCCTCGCGCGGGGCCAATCCTGGGATGCCGATCTGGATGAGGCAGGGTTCGCCGACACCAGGCGGAAATCGGGAGAGGTCGACCAGCTCTTCCAGATCCTCGGACTCTTCGCGCTGCGCCGCGGGAGTGTGCCGCTGACCGAAGTAAAGCGGCGCAAGAGCAACGCGGACGGATTTCGCCGGCAGATCAGCAATCTGCGGAAGCGCCTCGGCAACCTGATCCCCGCCGAAGGAGAGTCCATCCTCTGGGATGCGGAAGAAGAAGCCTACACGTGCTGTTTCGGGATCCGGCGCGCTGGGGACATGCACCTGCCAGTGCCCTCGGACGGCTCGTGGATGAGCTACCAGATCGTCGAACGCCGTGATGGCCGCATTGCTGTGAGCGTGAAAGCGAACCAGCTTCAACGCGCCAAGAATGCCCGCACGGGCGAAACCGACGCGGCCGAACATCAGGAAACGCTCTGGCAGCAGTATTCACTGGTCGACCTGGGGCTCGCGCGGGACGCGGACCGGCTCCTGCCAGAAGGCCAAGTCTTCATCGAACTGCTCCGTTCGGGCGGGAGGCTCGTGCGGGCCGGGGATGATCTGGCTGTTCTCAAGCTCAACAAGTGGCTTCGTGACCGGACCGGCCTGGCTGGCGATCCTCTGCAGTTCAGCGAGGCGACCGGAACCTGGATCGCCGCGTTCGACTGCTCCTCGGAGCGCCGTCGGTAGCCGGGCGAGCCCCCGTGGAATTTTCCACGGCCCTGGCCACGCCCGCCGAAAATTCTTCGCGACTGAATTTCCCCTGTTTCCAACCACATAGCATCACAGGCCGGCGGAAAACCGCTGTTCCGTGGAATTTTCCACGGATCGGGGCAGAGGCAATCGATGAGCACGCTACCCTCTGCAACGAACCCAACGGTCCCGCCGGCGGCCGCACCGCCCAACGCCGGCCCTCCTGTCAACGTGGAATCCCTCGTGCGCGAGGCGCTGGCCGACGTGGCGCTCGTCATCGGCAGCGCCGCCGCCCTGCACCAGCTCGACGACGATCTGGTGTGGACCGTCATGAAGCGGCTGGACCGCATCCGCGTCCGGCTGCTCCGAGAACTCAAGGGTCTCGCCTCGCGCGAGGAGTATGAACCGAGCGGGGCGCGCCCGCCACGAATCCACGCCGCCGTGGACGAGTTCCTCGTCCGCAACCGCATCGGGATGGGGGAGTAGGCCATGCAGTTCGCAGATCTCTCCCCCTCCTGGCGGCGCCTGCTGCGCCTTTTCCAGACGATCAACTTTGGCCGCGTCGAGGAACTCGAAATCCGCAATGGCGAGCCCGTGTTCAGCCCGGAGCCGCGCGTCTTCCTCGAACTGAAACTCGATGCCGCCGGCGGGCCGCGTCCGGAAAGCCGGCTCGACCGGTTCGAACTGCGAAGCCAGGTCGAGAGATTCATTGAGCAGGTCGTGCGACTGAAGGACGGCACCGTGGAACGCATCGAGGTGCGGCACGGCCTGCCCTTCCGGATGGTGATCGAGGCGATGCCCGAGGAGGTGGAGTCATGAGCGCCGCCGCCATCGACCCCTTTGTCCTCCGGCAGGCTGAGATTCGGGCCAGCCGCATCGTGGGCGCCACCGGCTACACGCCGGACGACTGGGAAGACCTCCGTCAGGAGCTGCTGCTCGATTATGTCCGCCGCCAGCCCAGGTTTGACCCGGCGCGCGGGGATCAGCGCGGTTTCGTCTTCGGAGTTCTTCGCAACCACGCCGCGAAACTCGCGACAGCGGGCAACAGGGCAAGGGCCGCCAGCGAACTGCCGGACGACCCGCCTGACCCGTGTATCTGCGCGACCACACGCCTGGAGGCAGAGCTTCACCTCCGCATCGATGTCCAGACGGTTCTTGCGCGCCTGCCTGAGCATCTTCGCATCCTCGCCGTTCAGTTAACGGAGATGAGCCCCGGCGAGGTGTGCCGGGAGTCGGGCAGATCGCGATCCTGCATCTACCGTTGGATCGCCGAACTCCGCCGCGCGTTCATGGCGGCCGGACTCACTCCGGCGGTGCTGGGCGGCCGGGGAGGTGCACGGTGAAGACGCCTGACACCCTGCCTATGGTGACCACCTACTCCATGTGGAACCAGTTCCGGAACTGCCGGAAGGCGGCCGAACTGCGGTATCTCCAGCATCTGGTGCCGCTCGAGCGGGACCGCAACCTGCACTTCGGCTCGCTGATTCACGAGTGCCTGGAACTCTGGCACGGCCAGCGCGACCTGGCGCTGGTGCTTGATCTCATCGACCGGCGCTGTACGGCCCGTGCGCAGGACGAGGACCAGAAACGCGACTGGCACCTGGCCACCGCGATGATGCGGGCCTATGCGGAGCGTTACGCCGAAGAAGAGTTCGAGGTGGTTGCCCTGGAGCACGTCTTCGAAGGACCGATCGTGAATCCGGCGACGGGCGCCGCCTCGCGCAGCTTCCGCCTAGCGGGCAAGGTCGATGGGATCGTTCGCATCGACGGCGAGTACTTCATTCTGGAGCACAAGACCGCCTCGCAGATCGATTCCGATTACCTCGAACAGCTCTGGACCGACTTTCAGATCACGCTCTACGCGCACTACGTCGAGCAGACGATGGGCATTCCCATCACCGGGATTCTCTACAACGTCCTCGTCAAGGCGCGGCTCCAACAGTCCAGGGGCGAAACGGAAGACGAGTTCGAAGCGCGCCGCGCGGAGCTGCTTGCCAAGTCAAAGACGGGCCGTACGACCGCGCGACGGCGCGATCCGGAGTCCGATGAAGATTTCCAGCGGCGGCTGGCCGAGAAGTACGCGGATCCGGCGATGTTCCACCGCGAGCGTCTGTATCTCTCGCGCGATCGCTTCGATGTGCTGCGCGCCGAGTTGTGGGAGCTGACGCAGGCTTTCCTCGACGCGCGCCGCCGTGGGGTCTTCTACCAGAACACTTCGTTCTGCTTCAACTACCAGCGGCCCTGCCCGTACTTCGCCCTGTGCCGGTCGAACGGCAATCCCAACGTGATCGAGAACTTCTACCAGCGCGCCGAGCCCAACGAGGAACTGCGCGTTCTCGCGGCCGGCTCGTCCGAACCCGCTTTCTGAAACCCAAGGAGACTCTGATGCCCATTCTTCCCACGACGAAAACCCCTCCCAAGCCGAGCCTGTCGGATCTGACCGTGCTCTGGTACGGGCAAACCAAGATCGGCAAGAGCCAGACGTGCGCGCAGGCCGACGGCGCCGTCTTTCTCGCCACCGAGCCGGGCTTGAACGCCCTCGAGGTCTTCCAGGTTCCGATCCTTTCCTGGGAAGACCTGCTGGCCGCCTGCGCCGAAATCGGCGAGGGCAAGCACCCGTTCAAGACGGTCGTCATCGACACGATCGACAACGCCTACAAGTTCTGCACCGAGTACATCCTGCGGAAGTACAAGGTCGAACACGAGTCCGACCTCGCCTACGGCAAGGGCTACGCGATCGTCAACAACGAGTTCCAGCGCGTGCTGACGAAACTCGCTTTCCTGCCCTACGGGCTGTACCTGATCTCGCACGCCAAGGAGATCGAGGTTGAAACCCGCACGGGCAAGTACACGCGCATCGTGCCGACGCTGCCCGAGAAGGCGCGCAAGATCGTGCTCGGCATGGTCGACATGGTCCTTTACTGCGACCTCGATGTGTCGGCCGGCGCGGAAGGCGAGCAGATCATCCGGCGCGTGATCCGCACCAAGCCGAGCCTCTACTACGAAGCGGCGACCGCACGGGACGGCTGCCCGAAACGATCGAGCTCGACTACCGCAAGTTCCTCGAAGCGTTCCAGGCGGCGGCCGGCGCGCCGGCGAAACCGCAGGCCGGCCCCAAGCAGGCCAAGTAACCAATCAACAGGAGACAACAGCATGAGCAGACATTCGATTGATCTTTCGCAGTTCGATGACGACTTCCGCGCCGAGCAGCCCGAAGAGCGCGGCGATTTCGAGAGCGTGCCCGACGGCAAGTATCAGGTCACGGTCGAGAAGGTCGAGCTGACCGAGGCCCAGTCCTCAGGCAACCCAATGATCAAGTGGACTCTGCGGATTCTCGCGCCGAAGTTTGCGAACCGCCTGATGTGGCGCAACAGCGTCATCACGCAGAACACGCTCAAGTACGTCAAGACCGACCTGCACCTGTGCGGGCTCGATCTCGAGCGGCTGTCGGACCTGCCGAAGCACCTTGACCGGCTGCTCGACGTGAAGCTCGAAGTCACCAAGCGCACCAAGGGCGACAGCGAGAACATCTACTTCAACCGCCGCATCGAGACGAGCCAGAGCGCAGCCAAGTTCCGGCGGGAGGCCGACGACGCCCTTGTGCCGTTCTAACGCGGCGCGGGCCACCATCGTCATCGACTCACGGGAACAGGAGGCGTACGCGTTCGATCCCCGTCTGACTGGCGCTGTGCGGCGGGCGCTCAAGGCCGGGGACTACTCCATCGCCGGGCTCGAGGACCAGGTGGCCGTGGAGCGCAAGACGCTCGATGACTTCGTCTCGACGGTGATCCACCGGCGGCGGCGCTTCCGGGAGGAGCTGCGCAAGCTGGGCCAGTACCGCGCCGCCTGCGTGGTGGTCGAGGCCGAACTTCTGGACGTGCTCGGCAAACGCTATCGCGGCGAGGCCCGGCCAGAGGCGGTCGTGGGCTCGACGCTCTCGATCCTGCTCGACTTCGGCGTGCCGGTCGTGTTCTGCGGCAACCGCCAGGCGGCGCGCCATTTCACGCAAGCCTTCCTGCTGGCGGCGTGGAAGAGGTGGGGACGATGAAGGATCAGCGTGAGTCGATCCGCGGCATCGTCGACGCGGTCTTCTACTCCGGCCCCACTTTCAGCGCGGGCCGCCTGGTGACGCCCGATGGCGGCGAGGTGAAGTTCGCGGGCAAAGTCTACGTCCGCGAGCACGACGCGGTACGTCTTGAAGGCCGCTGGGTGACGCATCCCAAGTACGGCCGCCAGTTCGAGGCCGAGTATCTGGGCCATGATCTCGACCTCGATCCCGAGGGGCTTGCCAACTTCCTCGCCAACCATCCCGACATCAAGGGCATCGGCCCGGCCAAGGCGAGGTTGATCGCCGATCGCTTCGGAGGCGACTTCGATGCAGCCATCCGGAACGAGCCTGAGTCGGTGGCGGCTGTGGCCAAGGTGCCGGTTGAGACCATCGGCGAACTGCGGCGGGTCTGGATCGCCAACCGCGATTTCAACCATGCGATGTCGCACTTGGCCGCCTACGGCCTGACCCATCACCAGGTCACCACGCTCGTCGGGAAGTTCGGCAGCCAGGTAGTGGCGATTCTCGCGCGCGACCTTTATGTGCTGATGCGCGAAATTCCGGGCTTCGGCTTCAAGCGCGTGGACAAGATCGCCCGCAAGATGGGCACGCCCAAGGATCTGCCATCGCGGATTCGCGCGGGAATTCAGTATTGCGTCCTCAGTGCGCTCGACGACGGCGACTGCTGGGTTGAGTACGAGGATCTGCTCGATCGCGCCAACACGCTGCTGGTGATGGACACGCTCGACAGCCGGGAAGTGATCGAGCGCCATCTGGAAGCGCTGATCGCCGAGGGTGTGCTGGTCTCGCAGGCATTGGAGCGCCTCATCGTGGCCGATCCCGAGATCCACCGCATGGAAGCAGAGCTGGCAGCGATTTTCCGGGAGTCGCGCCAGCGCCAACCGCGTGCGGTAGCCAATCTTGATGCGCTGCTCGACGTCGAGGGCTGCGAACTGACTCCCGAACAGCGGGAGGCCGTCAGGAACGCGCTCACCTTTTCGATTTCGCTGATGACCGGCGGCGCGGGCAGCGGCAAGACCTACGCCGTGTCGACGATCGTGAGCATCTCCGACCGGCTGGAACGGAAGGTCGTATTAGCGGCGCCCACGGGCAAGGCGGCCAAGCGGCTCGAAGAAGTCGTCGGCCACGAGGCGAGCACCATCCACCGGCTGCTCGGCTTCAACGGTCACAGCTACGCGAGGGATGCCATGAATCCGATCGAGGCCGACATCCTCGTGGTGGATGAAGTGTCGATGGTCGATGTCGCGCTCGCCTGGCGGCTGTTTCAGGCAGTCGACCTGACCAAGACCGCGGTGGTGCTGGTCGGCGATCACAATCAGTTGCCGCCGGTGGGGCCGGGGAATCTGCTCCGGGACCTCGTGAAGTCGCGAGCGATTCCGACCACCGTCCTCACTCGGATCATCCGCCAGGCGGGCGTGCTCAAGGAGAACTCGACCGCCATCCTCGCGGGCGAGGTGCGGCCCACCACGGACGTGCAGACCGGTGGCCGCAGGCCCTGGTACGTCATCGACCGCTTCAGCGACCGCGAGGCCGTGCGGCGGATGTTGCTCTTGCTGTTCGAGGAAGTCCTCCAGGAGCGTCTCGGCTACGATCTATTGCGCGATGTGCAGGTGTTGACGCCCACCCACAAGGGCTCGCTTGGCACGGCCGAGTTGAACATCGCACTCCAGCGGCTGTTGCAGAAGAAGCTGCGCGGCTTCGACGTGCCGGATGTCCTTTCCGGACACCGGCCCATCTTCTATGCCGGCGACAAGGTCATCCAGACGCGCAACGATTACGAGCTGGGCGTTATGAACGGCGCGATGGGCTACGTCGTCGAAGCCACCGCGAAGGGCTGGCTGACGGTCGAGTTCGACGGCGCCGTTGTCGAAATCGAGCCCGGCTCGGACGCCGTCAGCCGCCTTCAGCTTGCCTATGCCTGCTCGGTCCACAAGGTTCAGGGCTCGGAGTTTCCGTGCGCCATCGTCGTCGCCCACAAGTCGCACTCCTTCATGCACCACCGCAACCTGCTCTACACCGCGGTGACGCGCGCCCAGGAGTCCGTCATTCTGCTTGGCGACCGCTGGGGCATTGAGAACTGTGCCGCCAAACGGCAGGTGGACCGGCGCAACACCTTTCTCTCTTTCCTGCTTGAACCGGAGGCACGCTCATGAGCGGTTCCGTGGATGTCCATGCCTACTACTGCCAGATCACCGAGGCCGACATTGGCGGGATCGCCCGCGAGATGCTCGGCGGCCGCGTCGTCGAGGAGACGCCACGCACGCTGTTCTGCGATTGCCCGAATCACAAGAGCCAGTCGCGCCGTTCGCTCCACGTCATGCTCGACAAGCAGGGCTGGTACTGCTTCGGCTGCGGTGTGGGCGGCGATGTGCTGCAACTGGTCGAATTCGTCCGCTTCGGCGTGGTGACGCGCGGCCAGTCGGGGCCAATGCCGGAATCGCACCGCCAGGCGCGCGACTTCCTGGCCGCCCAAGCCGGCTTGCCGCCGCTGGCTCAGCTTGCCTCGGGTTCGCCGGAAGAAGCGGAAGCCGAACACCGCCTCACGCTGCGCGTGCGCGAGGCGCTGACCGCGCTGGCCGAAATCTACCACCAGCGGCTCGTGAGCAACGCGGAAGTCTACTCGTGGTTCCGCGCCCAGTATGGCATCCGCGAGGAGACGATCGAGCGTCTGAAGATCGGCTACGCCGAGGACGGCTCGCCCACTGCCGCGCGCCTGCTCATGGATGGGCCCGCCGCGTTCACGCCGCGCGAGCTGACAGCGACTTCCGCCTTCCGGCCGACGGCGCAGGACGGCATCGTGCCATTCTTCGACCGCCGCATTGTCTTCCCTTACTGGAGCCGCGGCCACGTCGTCTTCCTGATCGGCCGCCGCACGCCGTGGACGCCCGATCACGAATGGGAGAAGTCGAAATACAAGAAGCTGGCCGTTCGCAACGACCGCAACCACAGCCACGTCGCCCCGTGCATCCGCAACGACGTGCTCTTCAACGAGGACGTCCTGCTTACGGGCCCCGAGCGCATCGTCATCACCGAAGGCGTGACCGATTGCATTTCGCTTATCGAGCATGGCTTTGCGGCCGTCTCTCCCGTCACCGTCCAGATCCGGGAGGCGGATTGGGATCGCCTGATCTCGAAACTCGCGGGCGTCAAGACCGTCTACATCTGCCAAGACAACGAGGTGTCCGAAGCCGGTCTTCAAGGCGCAATGAAGACGGCGCACCGATTGGCCGGGCACGGGATCACCACGCGCGTGGCGGTCCTGCCGCTCGGCGAGAAACAGACCGCCGCGCGCGCCAAGCTCGCCGAGCTGCCAGAAGAGAGTCCAGAAGCTAACGCGCTCCGCACCGATGCCAAGATCGACGTCAACGAATACTTCGCCTCGGGCAAGACCGCCACCGACTTCGAAGCGATCCTCGCGGCTGCGCAAACGCCGCTCGAGATGGCGATCGCGAAGTTGCAGCCAGACGCGCAGGATCTGGCGAAACTGCTCGATCCGATTCTGGCCGAGGTTCATCAACTTGATCCGATCGAGCAACCCCGCTACCTGAGGCTCATTCAGGAGAAATGCGGCAAGGCTCGGCTGCCCATCTCGGCCCTGCGTCAGCAGATGAAAGTCGTCCGGATCGACGGAGCCCGTGGCGGCAAGGGCCGACGTCCAGGCGCGCAAGCCTTGCGGGCCGTCAATCCCGGCGCGGTGTCGTGGCGCAACGATCTTTTGCTGAACCTCAACGGCACGGTCAAGCCCGTACTGGCCAACGCCATCACGGCGTTGCGTGGCGCACAGGAATGGTCGGGCTCGCTCGCGTACAACGAGTTCTCGAACTGCACCGTGCTGCGCAAGCCCGCTCCGTGGATGAAGTCCGGTGCGGATGTCCATGAGGAATGGACCCCGAACCACGACGTGCTGGCAACCGAATGGCTGCACCATCAGGGCATCTTCGTCTCGGTCGACGTGACGGGCCAGGCGATTGAAGCCGTCGCCCGGGAGTGCCCCTTTCATCCCGTGCGGACCTATCTCAAGGAACTCACCTGGGACGGCACGTCGCGCCTGGAATCGTGGCTTGTCGACTACCTCGGCGTCGATCCCTCGCCCTATGCGGCGGCGGTCGGCTCGCGCTGGCTGATCTCGGCCGTGGCGCGCGTGTTCGAGCCAGGCTCGAAGGTCGACTGCTGTCTGATCCTCGAAGGCGAACAGGGCATCCGCAAGTCGACCGCCCTGCGCATCCTGGCCGAGCCATGGTTCACCGATGAGATCGCCGACCTGGGTTCGAAAGACGCCGCGCTCCAGACCCGGGGCGTGTGGGTGATCGAGATCGCCGAACTGGATTCGATGTCGCGATCCGAGATTGGCCGGATCAAGGCGTTCATGAGCCGGGCTATCGACCGGTTCCGGCCGCCGTACGGCAAGCGCCTCATTACCTCTCCGCGCCAATGCGTCTTCGCCGGCAGCGTGAATCACGGCACGTACCTGCGGGATGAAACCGGCGGGCGCCGCTTCTGGCCGGTCGAGTGCAAGGCCGCGGTGATCGACACGGACGGTCTGGCCATCATCCGCGACCAACTCTGGGCCGAGGCGACCTACCTTTACTTCGAAGGCAAGCCGTGGTGGCTCGACTCGATGGAGCTCAACCGCGAGGCGGCCGAGGAACAGGCCGAACGCTACGAGGGCGATCCGTGGGATGACTTGATCCTCAAGTGGGTCGAGGGCCGGGAGTCGGTGTCGATCCCGGAGATCCTCGCGCAGTGCATCGAGAAGAAGACCGACATGTGGACGCAGATGGACCGCAACCGCGTGGCCAGGTGTCTGAGGGCGAATGGGTGGAAGCAGTACAAGGCCCGAGAAGGCAACCGCCGCGAATGGCGGTTTCGGCGCTTAGGTCCATGAGGTCCACGGGGTCCATGTGTAGGTCCACGTCTGTGCGAGGCCGTAACCAACTGATTCAAAACGGCTTTCTCGGTCAGGTCCACGTGGTCCACGTCTGTTGCTGTTAATTACTTGAGAAAAGTGCGCACACAATGCCAGGGGACAGAAATGTGAATGCATTCTGCGTATGGAAAAGAGAGAAACCCCATGGACCCGGTGGACCCCGTGGACCTAAACCGCCAAGTCCCGCGAGTTCAATGACTTCTGGCGGCCATGTTTCCGACCGAGACGTGGACCTGGTCCACGTCTTGCCGTGGACCTCCCTGTTCGTCTCGACCGCGCTGGACACTTGGACCACCGGCCAGCCGGAAATCTTCGCCCGCGACGTCCAGATCAACAATACGGCCTACCGGCGGCTGGATCCGGAATACTACGCCTGGCTCCGCTCGCGGATGAATCTGGCGAAGCTCGCCGCCGGCGCGGGGCGGTTCAGCCCCGAGTCGTTCGACGAGCTGCGCGAGAAGTTCAATGCCATGCACGAGTGGGCCGTCGCCCGCTTCGGCGAGGATTCGCTGCGTGAGGCCGTTCGCAATCTCGACGCGCGCAACTACGCGCCACCCGTCGCCGAGCCAGACAAGCCGGTTCGCCCCGTGCGTGCCGCCGAGCACATCGCGTCTGACGCCGTGGCCATGGTCGATGCAATCCGCGATAGGGCGCTCGCGCTGGGCTGGACCGAGCAGAGCCTCTACGGGACCAGCGGCGCAACTCGTGCGCTGTTTGGAAGAGCATGTGGGCTTGCGAACCTGCTCAAGACCACCGACCGGATCGGCGAAGTCACGCGGCAATCCATCGAGATCATCCTTGCGAACGGCGTGCGCCAGCGCTTCTACAATCCGGACGTCGAACAGCCCTGGATCCGTCGCGTGCGATAGCCGCGCATTTCGATTGGACAATTTCGACCTCTCGCGAGTATCTATTACCGGAAGCGCAGTTCGGGTCGCCAAATGCGAAGCAACGGCGACGAAGGCGACTCCACCCGAAAGCTCGGCCGAGCGATGGGACGCTCGCTAATCCCTTTCCCTCCTACCCCTCGACAGACGACGTGTACTCGCACGCATGACTCAGGAGATCCCCATGTACGCCTCCGACGGCCGCTCCTTGGGCTTTCGCTCGCTCGCGGCCGCGCGCCGTCTGATCGCAAATGGCTTTGTCGAAGCCGTCTACGGACGCAAGGGTCACTTGAAGGCGATCCACGCGAAGCAGCCGGACGGCGCCTCGGCCATCGCCACGCGAGTCCCGACCGGAACTCGCTACAGCTTCCGCGAGCGGCTCGACAACGGGTCGGTCGCCTGGCGGCTGAGGCGCCTCGGCAAGGGTGACGAACTCCGGCCGATCTTCCTCACCGTGGTGACCGGCTGCATGGCGAAATCGTGACCGTATCTGAGGAAATTCCTCGGATGGGTCCTCCCTCGGCCTCGCCGGCGGCGGGTTGGCCATCGGCACCATTTCACCAGCGATAGGGAAATTCATAAGGTGTACGGTGTTCACCCTCCTCATCTTCGAGGCAGGGTAAGCGACTTACTTTCATAGAGTTGTGGCTCATCTGCACAGAAGCGCGGACCCGACCACCTGGTGACTACCTGTGACCACCTAGCAAGCAGTGGCAGCGCATCTTCGACTACCTGTCGCGAACCTTTTGCCTCGACACTCGAAATGATCAACGGAGTCACGCCGGCGATGGCGCGCCGGATCGAATTCTGGCCGATTGACCGGCTCGTGCCTTACGCGAAGAACGCCAGAACGCACTCGGTGGAGCAGGTGGCCCAGATCGCCGCCTCGATTGCGGAATTTGGCTTCAACGCGCCAATTCTGGTCGATTCTGAATCCGGAGTGATCGCCGGACATGGCAGGTTGCTGGCAGCCCAGAAGCTCGGCCTGGCCGATGTGCCGGTGATTGTCCTCGATCATCTGTCGGCGACGCAGAAGCGTGCATTCGTGCTGGCGGATAACAGGCTCACCGAGCTTGGCGGCTGGAATGACGAACTGCTGGCGGCGGAGTTGGCTGCGCTCGGGGCTGATGGCTTCGATGTGGGCCTGACCGGTTTCAGCGACCAGGACCTGGCGGTCCTGCTGGCCGAGGAGACGCAGCACGCCTCGCCTGCAGAGGAGTCCGCGGCCGAGGTCCCGGAGGCGCCCGCAGTTGCTGTCACGCAGCCGGGTGACCTGTGGACACTTGGCCCACACCGGCTGATGTGTGGCGATTGCCGGGATGCTGCAGTCGTAAGCACTCTGTTCGGCGGGCGGAAGGCGGCCGTGGCCATTACCTCGCCGCCCTATGCGACGCAGCGGGAATACGATCCGTCGAGTGGATTTCAGCCGGTGCCGCCGGACGAGTACGTGGCCTGGTACCAGGCTGTGGCTGCGGGTATCGAGTCGGTGCTCGCGCACGATGGTTCATATTTTTTGAACATTAAAGAGCATGCCGAGGGTGGGCAGCGGCACTTGTACGTGAAGGATCTCTTCATCGCACATGTGCGCCAATGGGGCTGGCGGTTCGTGGATGAGTTCTGTTGGCGCAAGACCGACAACGGCGTGCCCGGCGGCTGGAACAACAGGTTCAAGAATGCCTGGGAGCCTATCGCGCATTTTAGTCGCGGGGAGGCCATTAAGTTCCATCCGTTTGCCGTGGGCCATCTCTCGGAGGACTGCTTCGACTACTCGCCGGACAATCCGAAGTCGACGTCCGGGAGTGGGCTGCTGGGCACGGGCGCGCGTGGCCAGGCGGCCAGCAAGCCGGGCAGCCGTGACGAAGATGGACGCCGGGAAGGCATCGCCCGTCCCTCGAATGTGATCGAGGCCAAGACGGAATCCTCGCAGGGAAGCCATTCTGCGCCGTTTCCGCGGGCGATCCCGGAGTTCTTCATCAAGGCATTCTCCGATGCCGGCGATGTGATCTTCGATCCGTTCATGGGAAGCGGCACGACGATGGCTGCGGCCGCGGCGCTCGGCAGAGTCGGCTACGGCACCGAGATCAGCCCAGCCTACTGCGACGTGATCCTTCGCCGGATCCAGAATCTGACCGGCGAGGAGCCTGTCCTGGCCGGGACGGGGAAGGCCTTCGCTGCCGTTGCCGGTGAGCGGGGTGTCCCGGCGGAGCAGGTCGTCAATCCACAAGTCTCTTAAGCACCCGGGGTCCAGCAGTATGCTCCGGCGCCGCCCAACGGGAGCCGCAGGGCTTCCTGAATTGCAGTTCCAATCCCAATCAGATGAAAAGGAGAGTCCCCATGCCCGAAGTCGCCACGCCGAACCAGGCCGAGCGGGAATTTGAAACCGGCTCGGATGAGTTCTTCAAGAACCAAAGCCAGGTCAACGCCGGTTACGGCAATGTCCTGTTCGCAAACATCAAGCGGACCTACGACGAGTACCAACAGGAGTCGCTCGAGTCGATCAAGCGCAACCGCTCGATCGTCGACAAGCTCGTCTCCGACGCGCAGCAGTTCGACAACCAGCGCCAGGTGATCGCCAACCAGGCGCTGCAGAATGCGGTCGAGACGGCCAACATGGTCGGCAAGCAGGCCGTGCGCCACTCCGACATCGCCATCGATGCCCAATGGAATCCCATTCAGAGTGGGGCCGCGGACACGATGCTGGCGCGGACGATGACCATCGACGACACCTCGCTCAAAGCCATCGGCGCGACGGTGGCCGCGGCGGTCGCCGAGGCGCTGACCAAGAAGGCGTAGTCCACAACCACTTTCCTCCTCCGAACCGGGGCGGCCGTGCTCTCTCAGCTGGCCGCCCCGGCCTTTTTCCGCAGAAAGGTTGCCCTCATGAAAAACATCATGCTCGTGCTCCGATTGCTGCCGCTCATCCTCGCGGCCGTGAAAGCCGTCGAGGACGCCATCCCCTTGCCCGGGCAGGGCCGCAAGAAGCTTGACCTGGTTCTCGACGTCATTCAGCAGGCCTACGACGCCTCCGATGAACTGTCGCGGTCGTTCAGCTTTGAACGGCTTGTGGCCGTCGTTGTGCCGATGATCAGCAGGGTCGTCGACCTCAACAACGAACTTGGTCTGTTCAAGAAGTCGGCTCAGCCGGGGAAAGCATGACGGACCTGCAGGTGGTGCAGTGGCCAGTCGAGAGGCTCATCCCTTTCGCACGGAATGCGCGCACGCATAGCGACGAACAGGTAGCCCAGATCGCGGCGTCCATCGCCGAGTTTGGGTGGACCAACCCAATCCTCGCCGGAGCCGATGGGATCCTCATCGCTGGCCACGCCCGCCTGCAGGCCGCCCGAAAACTGGGGATGACCGAAGTCCCGGTCATCGTCCTGGATCATCTGAACGAGACGCAACGACGTGCGCTCGTTTTGGCAGACAACCGCCTAGCTCTGAATGCAGGGTGGGATGAAGCGATGCTGCGCGTCGAATTGGATGCGCTGCGCGAGGACGACTTCGACATCGGCCTCCTTGGTTTTGACGATGAAGAGATCGAGGCGCTGCTGGCCGAGCCTGGGGAAGCGGCCGCCGGCAAGACCGATGAAAATGCGGTTCCGGAAGCGCCGGAGACTGCCGTCACTGTGCCCGGCGACGTGTGGCTCCTGGGCGACCACCGGCTGTTGTGTGGCGACTCGACGCAGATTGAATCTGTTGAGAAGGTTCTGGCTGGCGGCCTCGCTGACATGACCTTTTGCGACCCTCCGTACAATGTGAACTACGGCGCGACGATGAAGGACAAGCTGCGCGGGAAGTCGCAGCGCAAGATTGCCAATGACAATCTGGGTGACGGTTTCGAGCAGTTCCTCCGCGACGCCTGCGCGAACATCCTGACCGTCACCAAGGGCGCCATCTACATCTGCATGTCGTCCTCGGAGTTGCACACACTGCAGAAGGCATTTCGCGACTCCGGCGGCCACTGGTCGACCTTCGTCATCTGGGCCAAGAACACTTTCACGATGGGCCGCGCCGATTACCAGCGGCAGTACGAGCCGATGCTTTACGGCTGGAAGGAAGGCTCGGATCACTTCTGGTGCGGCGCGCGCGACCAGGGTGATGTGTGGTTCGTGAAGAAGCCCGCTGTCAACGACCTGCATCCGACGATGAAGCCCGTCGAACTGGTGGAGCGCGCGATCCGAAACTCCAGCAAGAGCCGAGACACGGTGCTGGATCCGTTTGGTGGATCGGGCTCCACGCTGATCGCTTGCGAGCGCGCCGGCCGCCAGGCTCGGCTGATCGAACTCGATCCCAAATACTGCGATGTCATCGTCCAGCGATACCAGGACCACTGCGGAAATTCCGCGGTGCTCGAAGGCGACGGCCGGAGCTTCGACGAGATCACCGCTGAGCGAAAGCCAGTGGCAGCATGAAGTCGAGCGGTGCCACGGTGAACTCGCGAACATCGAGGCCCAGCTTCGCGCTGGCCACCCTGACGTCGAAGGACTCGTGCTGGCCTTGGCCGACTGGTCCCAGGAACTGCGAATCCTAATGCGCGAGAAACCCCAGTGAATGAAACCCTGCTCAAGATGATCGTGCCGGCCATCGGGCTGATCTCCGGCTTGGTGGCCACTTACGTGAGCCTGCAAAACAGGGCGCTTCTGGCCGACGTGCGGCGGGAGATCGCGGAAATGGAACACAGGCTGTTCCTTAAAATCAACGGTACGTACGAGCGCCAGGCCGAGGCCGTGCTGAGGGATGAGCGGGTGCATGGCAGGATCGATGACTTGGCAGCTGAACTGCGGGGTCGCTCGTCTCGGGAAGGCCCCCGAAGCTAAGAACCGCCGGCTGATGTGGCCGGCGGTGATGAAGGATGCGGATTGTCATCCGCAGCCGTGTTGGGGTTGGCCGTCGGGGATCCACCCGTACTGGAGCCAGCCGTCGGCATCGGGGCCGATGAAGCCGAAGTAGAAGCCGGGGTAAGCGTCCGAGAGCCACAAGTAGGCCGAATCGATGGCCTCATCTTCGAGCTGTCGGCGGCGCAATTCCTGGAAGATGTCGGACTTGGTGCGGATGATCTTGTTCACCACTGTGCCCAGAGCGCCTGGGAACCGGTCCATCCGCGTGGGATGGATCCGAAAGGCGACTCCGGGCTGGGTGTAGGCGTAGTTGCGGGCGTGGCGGACTGGGCGCGTCATGTGCGGGTGCCTCTTAGCTGATCTGATAGACCCGATGACCGTCTTCACGCTTGGCGCTCGTGACGTTGAGGCCCATCTTCTTGGTGATGGCGCCGGAGATGAAGCCGCGGACGGAGTGCGGTTGCCAGCCCGTGGCCGATTGGATCTCGGCGAGCGTGGCGCCTTCAGCGCGGCGGAGCAGGTCGAGGACGATGGCCTTCTTGCTGCCTTCGCGCGCCGTGGGCGTCGCCTCCGGCTTGGTGGCCTGTTTGGTCGCCTTCGCAGGCTTCGACGCGACAGGGGCCGCGTGGCGCGCGGGTGCTGGCGTCAGGGCCTGGATAGCTCGCCAGATCCGGGCGACGGCGGTCTTGCGGTCGGTGAACTTCTTCACCGGCTTCAGATCGTCGAAGGGCACGACGCCGGCGAACTCATTCCAGACGTCGGCGAAGCGCGACATCGGCCAGTCGGCGGAGAGCTTGGCCAGTTCCTTCTCGCTGGTGAAGGCCGCGTCGGTCGCGCCAACGCGGTGGTTCAGAGCATCTTCGTATTCGGCAAACGCCGTGATGGCGTTGTCGTTGTCGAGTGTGAATGTAGTCATTGGGATTGCCCTTTCTATCGATTCATGCCGGCGAGTTTACCGTCGGCGGTGATGTGCAAGTCCTTGTAATAGCCGCTGTGGAGCCTCACCCATCCGAAAGGTGTGGCCTGCTCGTACCGTGCGGCGATGCGGCTGAGCTTCAGGCGAAGCGTGCCGTTGTCGAACTCCTTCTGAAGATGGCCCCAGCGGTCGAGCTTCCAGCCGTTCTGTGTGGCCCAGGTGACGAGTTCCTCGCGTGTCATCGTCAGTAGTCCAGTCCTTTCGCATCGACGGCGCTGCGGTCGCCCAGGGCGGCAAGCACGTAGGCGAGCTCCTGGCTGACGTGGCCGAGGTCGCCATCGTAGCCCCAGTTGGCTGGCTCGGAGGCCTGGTGGCGTTTGTGCTCGTCGAGGCGTTTGGCGATGCGTTTGAGGAGGTCGTGGCACTCGGCATGGCGCTCGGCGTAGCAGGCGGCGGCAGTTTGTTTGGCTTTGGTGGTCCTCATGGCGAACCCATTCATCACTCCGGTTCCGATTAGAAGCAACTGGAATGATCGAAAGGCCGCAAAGAATCTTCAATGGCGCTGCTGAGTCTTCGTGCGTACGCCAAACATCGCGGCGTGAGCCTGGCGGCGGTCCAGAAAGCGATCAAGTCGGGCCGGATTGCGACGACCGCGGACGGCTCGATTGATTCCGAGCGCGCCGATGCCGACTGGAGCGCCAAGACGCGGCCAGGGCAGAAACGACGTTCCCCGGCGCCGGCGATTGTCGCGCCGGTGGTTCCCTATGTCGAGCCGCCACGAAGTGATCCGGGCGGCGCCGGCGGCCTTGATTACTTCCGGGCACGTGCCATCCGGGAGAGCTACCTGGCGCGGCTGGCGAAGATCGAGTTCGAAGAGAAGTCGGCGAAGCTGGTGAGCCGCGATGAGGTGCAGATTGCTGCGTTCACCAAGGCGCGCACTGTTCGGGACAGCTTGCTGAACATTCCCGACCGGTTGGCGGCGACGCTTGCCGCCGAAACCGACGCCGACAACGTGCACCAGATGCTGACCGTGGAGATTCGAAAGGCGCTTGATGAACTCGCTGGCGCAGACCGCGACTGACGTCTACAACGAAGCCTTCGACTCGGGACTCCGGCCGGATCCGTTGCTCACCGTGTCGGAGTGGGCTGACCAGCACCGGCGGCTCTCCGGCAAGGCCGCCGCAGAGCCAGGACCATGGCGAACCGACCGGACTCCATATCTGCGCGAAATCATGGACGGCCTGTCGCCATTGTCGCCAGTCGAGCGTGTGGTCTTCATGAAGGGCTCACAAATCGGGGGCTCGGAGTGCGGAAACAACTGGATTGGCTACATTATCCACAAGTCGCCTGGGCCGATGATGGTCGTCCAGCCAACGGTCGAGATGGCAAAGCGCAACTCGAAGCAGCGCATCGACCCGCTGATCGAGGAATCGGGCGCACTCCGGGAATTAGTCAAAAGCCCACGCTCGCGCGACTCCGGCAACACCGTGCTGTCGAAGGAGTTTCCGGGCGGCGTGCTGGTGATGACCGGCGCCAACTCCGCCGTGGGGCTGCGCTCAATGGCCGTACGGTATTTGTTTCTGGATGAGGTGGACGCTTATCCGGGCGATGTCGACGGCGAGGGCGATCCCATCAACCTGGCCTTCGCGCGCACCAGGACCTTCGCGCGGCGGAAGGTCTTCATGGTTTCGACGCCGCTGATCACTGGCTTGAGCCGGATCGAGGCGGCGTTTGCCGAAAGCGACCAGCGCCGGTTCTGGGTGCCGTGCCCGCACTGCGGCGAGTTCCAGGTGCTGAAGTTCGAGCGGCTGCGGTGGCCGAAGGGCGAGCCGCAGAAGGTCGCCTATGTCTGCATCGGGTGCGAGCAGCCGATCTTCAATCACCACAAGGCCGCGATGCTGCCGCGTGGCGAGTGGAGGCCGGAAGCTGTGGGCGATGGCCGGACGCGCGGCTATCACCTGTCGAGCCTGTACAGCCCGGTGGGCTGGTACGGGTGGGACCGCGCGGCCGACGACTGGGAGAAAGCGCAACGGGACGTCGATCGTTTGAAGTCGTTCGTGAATCTGGTGCTGGGCGAATCGTGGCAAGAGCGTGGCGAGGCGCCCGACTGGCAACCGCTGTATGACCGGCGCGAAGATTACGCGCTTGGCACGGTGCCGAGTGGCGGGCTGTTCCTCACCGCCGGCGCCGACGTCCATCCGAACCGGATCGAAGTGGAAGTCGTTGCCTGGGGACGATCGAAGGAGTCCTGGTCCGTCGATTACCGGGTGCTGATGGGCGATACCGCTCGGCCCGAGGTGTGGCGGCAGCTTGACGCGGTGCTCGATGAGGAATTCCCGCATGTGCATGGGATGCGGCTACCGATCCGCGTGTTGTGTGTCGACTCGGGCTACAACCCGCGCATCGTCTATGACTGGGTGCGCGCCCATCCGCAGGCCTCCTATGGTCCGGCTGGCGCGCGCGCCGCGCATCCGAAGACGGCTGTGGCGGTGAAGGGCACGGCGCGGACGGATAGGCTCATCCTGGGCGCTTCGCCGGTGGACGCGAGCAAGCGCCGCGGAACAAGGCTGTGGACGCTGGGCACGCCGGTGGCGAAGTCGGAGTTGTACAGCCGACTGCGGCTGGCGCCGCCGACTGAGGAAAGCGGCGAGGCGTTCCCGGCGGGATACTGCCATTTCCCTCGGTACGAAGAGGATTACTTCCGGCAATTGACGTCGGAGAGCTTCATCAAAGGCCACTGGGTGCTGGGCGCGAATGCGCGCAACGAGGCTCTGGACGCCAGGGTGTATGCGCGCGCGGCCGCATCCATTTACGGGATCGACCGTTTCATCGAGCGCCACTGGCGAGAGCTTGAGGCCGCCGTGGCGAGGACGGACGAGGCGTCGGGAGTTGCCAGTGATGTGCCGGCGCCGTCGGGGCCGCCCCCGATCCGCCGTGTCGTCGTCCGCTCGAACTGGATTCAACGATAGATGGCTTACACCGAATCACAACTCGAAGCGCTGGAGGAGGCGCTGGCGAGCGGCACGCTCCGCGTCTCGTTTGAAGGCCGCAGCGTCGAGTACCGCAGCGTCGACGAAATCAAGAAGGCCATCGCCGAAGTGAAGGCCGGCCTTGCGTCGGCGAATCCTTCGACGCCGCGCACGCGCATGATCCGGGTCTTCACAGAGAAGGGCTTCTAGCCGATGGGGTATTGGCGCAATCTCATCAGGGCGGCGGTTCCGGCGCTGCGCCTGAGCGCGGGCTACGAAGCTGCCGCGACGACGCGCCGCACGCAGGGATGGAATCCGTCGAGCGACGGCATCAACGCCCTGGTGAGCGGCGGAGGCGACGCACTGCGCTCGCGCTCGCGCGACATGGTGCGCCGCAATGCCTGGGCCGCGAATGCGATTGACAGCTTCGTCGCCAATTCGGTCGGCACCGGGATCAAGCCGCAATCGAAGCATCCTGATGCTGCGGTGAAGCGGAAGCTGCAGCAGTTGTGGCTCCGCTGGACCGACGAGGCGGATGCCTCGGGGCTCACCGATTTCTATGGCCTGCAGGCGCTCATTTGTCGGGCGACGATCGAAGGCGGCGAGTGCATCGTGCGGCTGCGGCCGCGCCGTCCGGAGGACCGGCTGAGTGTCCCGCTGCAGCTGCAAGTGCTCGAAGCCGAGCATCTGCCGGCCTCGCGAAACGAGAATCTGGCCAACGGCAATGTCATCCGTGCCGGGATCGAGTACGACAAGATCGGCCGCCGCGCGGCGTATCACCTCTACCGCGAGCATCCCGGCGAGAAGCTGATGTTTGCCCGGGCCGGGGAGACGACGCGCGTCACCGCCGATGGCGTGCTGCATGTCTATAAGCCGTTGCGCCCGGGCCAGCATCGCGGACAGCCGTGGCTCACGCAGGTGCTGGTGAAGCTCCATGAACTGGACCAGTACGACGACGCCGAGCTGGTCCGCAAGAAGCTGGCGGCGATGTTTGCCGCCTTCATCATCGAGAACAACCCGGACGATCCGGTGATCGGCGCGAAGCCGGGCGAGGCGGCCAAGGATGCCAGCGGCGTTCCTCTCGCTGGTCTTGAGCCTGGCTCGATGGTGAAGCTGCTGCCGGGCGAAGACGTGCGGTTTACCGAGCCGGGCGATGTGGGCGGGATGTATGCGGAATTCATGAAGGTGCAGTTGCGCGCGATCGCCGCCGGGCTGGGGATCACCTACGAGCAGCTGACAGGCGATCTCGAAAAGGTCAACTACTCCTCGATCCGCGCCGGTCTGCTCGAGTTCCGGCGGCGATGCGAGCAGTTCCAGCACCAGGTGATGGTCTTTCAGTTTTGCCGCCCGGTGTGGCGGGCCTGGATTGAGGCGGCGGTGCTGGCCGGCGAGATCCCGGCGCGGGATTACGCGCGCAACCGGCATCTTTACTTGGATGTCGAGTGGCGGCCGCCGTCTTGGGACTGGGTCGATCCACTCAAAGACATGAAGGCCGAGGTTACGGCCGTTCGGGCGGGTTTCAAGCCGCGCGGCGCGGTCGTCAACGAGATGGGCTACGACGAGGAAGACGTCGATCGCCAAATCGCCGCCGACAATGCCCGGGCCGATTCGCTCGGCCTGACGTTCGACACCGATCCGCGCAAGACCACAGCGAACGGCCAGCAATCGCAATCCGGCACGCCGTTGCTGCCGCCGCCGCAGACCGCAGGAGAGGAAAGCTCACTGATCCAATGACCACACTGCCCCACATTGCCGCGCGGGTGTTTGACACGCCGCTCATGATTGATGCGACCAAGCTCAATGCCGTGCTCGCGGCGCTTGCGCCCAGGCTGGGCGTCGAGCCGCCTGCTGCCGACATTGCGCTGATGGCCGAGCACCTCAGCCGGAAGCCGTATGCGGTTTCCGCCGCCGGTATCGCGGTGATCGAGGCCTCCGGGAGCCTGGTGAACCGGGCCTCGGGGATGGATGCGCAGTCCGGGCTCACCTCCTATGAACAGCTGGGCAATGAGGTGCTGGATGCCGCCACGGATCCGCAGGTGCGCGGAATCCTGCTGCGCGTGGACAGCTACGGCGGCGAGGCCAACGGCGCATGGGACGCCGCGGATCTGATCGCCCAGGCCGCGCAATTGAAACCGGTCTGGGCGTCGGTTGATGACTGGGCGCTCAGTGGCGGCTATCTGCTCGCCTCGGCCGCCGACCGCGTCTGGGTGACTCGCACCGGCGCAGTCGGCTCGATCGGGGTCATCGCCATGCATCTCGACCAGAGCGGTTTCGACGCCGCGCATGGTCTCAAGTACACGACCGTCTTCGCCGGCGACCGCAAGAACGACCTCAATGCCCACGAGCCACTGTCCGAGGAGGCTCTCGATGTCCTTACGTCGGAGGTCCACCGGCTCTACGGCATGTTTGTCGGCGCCGTCGCCGGGCGCCGAGGCTTGAGCGACTTGGCCGTCCGCAGTACTGAAGCGGGCATCTTCTATGGCGCCGATGCCGTCGCGCGGGGCCTGGCCGACCACGTCGGCACGTTCCGCGAAGCGTTGGCCGAGATGTCCGCGCAACTTCAACCCACCACTGGAGGTTTCAAAATGTCCGACACCTTGCCGGCGGCCGCCGCGCCGCCGGAACCCACCCCCAACCTTGCCGCACTCGCGTCCGATGCCCGTGAACGGGGCTACGCCGAGGCGGCCGAAATCGTCGAGCTTTGCGGACTCACCGGTCATCCGGGCCTGGCGAGCGAATTCATCGCGCGCCGGCTCAGCGCCGCGGATGTCCGCAAGGAACTGCTCGCGCTGAAGGCGAGCGAGGACAGCCAGGCCGAGATCCGGTCGCATGTGCTGCCAAACGCCTCCACCGGCGCCCCACAGAATCTCGATGAAAACCCCGTCGTCAAAGCATGCGCCGCTCTCGGCGCGAAAGGAGATCGCTAATCGATGAGTGTCCAGACCGAAGGCATGCGCTTGGGTGACTGGCTCAAGTGGGAAGTGGAAAACCAGTACAGCCGGGATGTGGTGACCATCCTGGCGGGCAGCGGAGCGGAGCGCGCGCTCACCACCGGCATGGTGCTGGGCCGTGTGACGAAGGGCGCGGCGGTCGGCGCCGCAGTCGCCGGCAACAGCGGTGATGGAACGATCACTGCCGCTCCAACGGTGGGCCAGGCGGCGAAACCGGGCGTCTACCGTGTGGTTTGCATCGAGCCCGCCACCAACGGCGGCAAGTTTGCGGTCGAAGATCCCGACGGCATCCTGGTCGGTATTGCCGCCGTGGGCACGGAGTTTGCGACGCAGTTGACCTTCACGATCGCCGACGGCGATGCCGACTTCGCCGCCGGTGACACCTTCACCATCACGGTCGCCGCGGGCTCGGGCAAGATGGTTCAAATCGACTTCTCGGGCACGGACGGCTCGAACGTGGCTTGCGGCTTGCTGACCGAACCCGCCACCGCGCCGGACGGTGCGGATCGCTCGGCTGTGGCCGTCGTCCGCAACGCCATCGTCTCGACCAACGGCATCACCTGGCCCAGCGGCGCCACCACGAACCAGAAAAGCGCGGCCATCGCGCAACTCAAAGGCCTGGGCATTCTTGTCCGGGACGGAGCCTAAGGAGATCTCATGTCCATGCTGAATCCGTTCACCACTGATGCTTTCAACATGGTGGCTCTCACTGCCGCCATCAACCGCATCCCCAACACCTACGGCCGCCTCGAGCAGCTGGCTCTGATGCCTGCGACCGGCGTGCGGCTGCGCACGATCATCATCGAAGAGATGAGCGGTGTGCTGAACCTGCTGCCCACGCAGCCGGTCGGCGCGCCGGGCACGCTCGGCACCCAGGGCAAGCGCAAAGTCCGCAGCTTCGTCATCCCGCACATCCCGCACGATGACACCGTGCTGCCTGAAGAGGTCCAGGGCATCCGGGCTTTCGGCTCGGAGACCGAAACCGAAGCCCTGGCCGGCCTGATGGCACAGAAGCTGCAGACCATGCGCAGCAAGCACGCGATCACGCTCGAGCATCTCCGCATGGGAGCGCTCAAAGGAGTGATCCTCGACGCCGACGGCTCGACGCTTTACAACCTCTACACCGAGTTCGGCATCACGCCCAAGACCATCAACTTCGCTCTCACCACCAACACGACCGAGGTGCTCACCAAGGTGCTCGAGGTGAAACGCCACATCGAAGACAACCTGAAGGGCGAGTTCATGAGCGGCATCATGTGCCTCTGCTCGGCGGGTTTCTTCGACGCGCTCACCACGCACCCGAAGGTGAAGGAAGCCTACTCGCGCTGGCAGAACGGCCTGGCGTTGCTGTCGGACAACCGGATGGGCTTCACGTTCGGCGGCGTGACGTTTGAGGAGTATCGCGGCCAGGCCACCGACGCCGCCGGCAATGTGCGGAAGTTCATCGCCGACGACGAGGCGCACTTCTTCCCGCTGGGCACGGCGTCGACCTTCAAGACCTACTTCGCGCCGGCGGATTTCAACGAGACCGCCAACACGCTCGGCTTGCCGCTTTATGCCAAGCAGGAGCCGCGCAAATTCGGGCGGGGCACAGACTTGCATAGCCAGTCCAATCCGCTGCCCATCTGCCACCGGCCCGAAGTGCTGGTGAAAGCAACCAAGGCCTAAGCCATGGCGTGGGACAACTCGATCGGGGCGCTGAACTCAGCCTGCCTCGCCGCGTTCGGGCGGCTGGTTGCCTACCGGCCCGCTGCGGGCGCCCCGGTCGAGCTTCGCGGAATTCTGCAGACGGGCGTGCAGCTTGAGGGCCGCACGCCCGGCGTCTATGCCGTTCTCTTCCTGCAGGCTTCCGGTCTACCGGTGGGAGCGGGCCTGGGCGACGTGGTGGAGATCGGCTCGGACACCTACAAGGTGTTTGAGATGGAATCGGACGCCGCCGGCGGCGTGAAGCTCGCGCTGCGGAAGGAATGAGACGGCGATGGCTTCGGTCCGCGTCTGGCAGAAGAAGCAGCTGCGGCTGGATAGGCTGAACTTCACCCAGCGCCAGATGTTTATGCTCGGCAACGTCGGCGCGGGTGTGGTGAAGAACCGGCTCCGTGCGGCGCAGGGGCCCGAGGACACGCCGGCGAAGCCGCTGACGAAGAAGTACGCCATCCGGAAGTCGAAGTTTGGCCTCGGCAACCGTCGCAATCTCTCGCTGACCGGCTCGATGCTTCAAAACCTTGCGGTCCGGACGGTCAGCGAGAACCGGGCCAAGGCCGGACTGTCCACACGCAAGGACCGGCTGAAGGCATGGGCCAACCAGAAGATCGAGCCGTGGCTCGTGTTTTCGCCCAAGAACAAAGCCGCTGTGACGGAGGCGGCACGGCGGATCTTCGACGAGATGAAGCGGCGCCTCGTGTTGCAGAAGCACCTCGGTGGCCGCCAGCGGTAACTCCGGAACTTCGCCGCAATTGCGGCGGAGTCGCCCCAAGGACACCCCATGATTGACACCTCTGAACTTGTCGACTCTCTGGTCGCGCTGCTGCGCGACATCCCGGAGCTGATCACGGAGATGGGCGGAGATGCTGGCCGGATCTACGCCTATCACGACCAGTATCCGAAGCGGTCGAGCCTGGCCCTGGCTATCCATCAAATGCCGGCGCCGTCGATCATGGCCGCCTGGCAGGGGACCGTGCCCGGCAGTTTCGGCGGCAACGATGTCTGGAAGCACCAGGTGACGCTGTATCTGCGCGCCCGGGAGACGTTTGACGGTGATCCGCCGACCGCTTATTACAGGCTGTTTCGACTGATCACCAAGGGTGTCCCGGAGTCGGCGGGCGCGCCGATGCTGAACGTAACCGTCCATCCCCACTGCTACCCCATGGATGTGCCGTCGATCCAGCGGGCCACCGACGCCGAGGGCCTGGATTACTTCGAAGTGCAACTGGCATTTGTGGAGGCCGGTGATGAGTAAACCGACGACGGTGTGGCTTCGTCCGCCGCATGGGCAGGGTGAGCCGGAAGAGGTTGAGGCGACGCCTGCGGTGCTCATACCCCGCCTGGTTGCTGGCTGGGCACAGTGCCCGCCGCCCCCGAAGAAAGACAAGCAGGAGGTAAACCCCCGTGTCGACAGCTAGACTCCAGGAAGTACTCATCTGCTTCGGCAAGCAGAAGCAGACCGACATTGCCACGGCCAACACGGCCGGACAGATGTGGCAGCTGCGCAAGCTCAACGCCCAGCTCGCCAACCCGAAGCTCAATACCGAGAACGACGCCGACGAGTACGGCAAGGGCCACGAGTTTGCCACGCAGTCGTTCCAGACGTCCTGGGACGCGGGCAGCACCCTTGAGAAGTATCTGAGCGCCGAGATTGCCGCCTGGGCGATGGCGTTCTCGCTTGGCAAAGTCGTCAAATCGGGCACGGCGCCCGATTTCACCTATACCTGCACGCCGCTGTTTCCCGCCAACGGCGATGCGGCCGAGTTGCCGTATTTCAGCTTCGTCGAGCAGATCCGCCCGGGCGCGGGCGTGGTGCTGGATCGCATGGCGGTGGGCTGCGCCATCGAAGGCTGGACAATCTCTATCGCGAGCGGCCCGGGCCGCGCCAACTCCAAGATCAACGTCGAATTCGTCGGCTCAGGCAAGATGACCGAGCCGTCAGCCATCGTGATCCCTGCCGCGACGCTCGAAAAGCTGCTGCCGTCGGCCTCGCTGGCGCTATCCATCAACGGCGTCAACTACGTTTCGAGCAAGAACATCGTCTCGCTCGAAACCTCCTGGAAGAACAACATTCTGCTGGACGCCGGCTTCTTTCCGGGCTCGGGCTTCCAGACTGCCGGCGATGCCACGAGCGGCGCCATTCGCGGGCGGCTGGAGTTCGGCAAACGGCAGGGAACGCTGAAGTTTGTTGCCCGGTTTGAGAACGGGTCGACGGAACTGACCAAGCTCAAAAGCCAGACCACCGGCACGGCGGTCATTTCGCTCGCCTACGACGCAAGCAATTCAGTCGAACTCACTTGGCACAAAGTGTCGTTTTCGACGGTCGAGGTCGGCGAGACCGACGGCATTGTCACAGTGGCCGTCGAGTGCCTGCCGATGTGGGATGCAACCAACGGAATCGTCTCCGCCGTCGCCCGGTGCGGTGTGGACAACATCTGCCAGTAACGCAAACTTCGAAAACATTTTGCCGAAGTCACCCGAGGAGCCTTTTTATGGAACAGACCCAAAGTATCTTTGATGCCGCGCGCCCGGTCGCGCTGAACCTTCGGACGCCCGCAGGCGTGAAGACCGTCCGAGTCCGTTTCCCGACTGACGAGGAGTGGACCGAGCGCCAGCGCCGCCGCAAGGTGATCGTGAAGCAGTTGGGGCGCGGGATATCGGAAACGACGATCCAGAATTCAGAGGATGCTGACGCCGCGCTGCTCGCGAAGATCCGCTTGGCCGAGCCGGATGCGCCTGAGGTGGATCCGTTCGAAGCCAGCCGCGTCATCGAGCAGCTGGGCCAGGCCGAAGTCGATGATGTCGCACAGGTTGGCGACGGTTTCGAAGTGACGCTGCGTGTCCTCGGCGGGCCCGTTACCCACTCCCTGCGAATGCCTTCTGCGAAAGATGTGTTCGAGTACCGGCGAGGCTTCGCCCGGGTGCTCGACCTGCCATACAACCGGCAGGAGTTGATCATCAACCTTGCGCCGGCTGGCGCACTATATAAAAGGTTGGTGCAGGCGGCCGACGGCTACGCCGGCGACGTGCCCATCATCCATCAGGCCGTGGCTGTGAAAGCCGCCATCGACGCACTGGATGCCTCCTTCCAGGAGACCGCGGACCCAAACTGACCAGCGGGGAGTGGCCCGATAAGCCCTCCCTGCGATTCCTGATTCACTGGTCCCTGCGCCGAGATGAGTTGTGCGATCCCGGACTCTGCCATGATGCGCCGGACGGCGGCGGACGGTGTGATCACTGCCCGTTGGACCGGCTCGACGCCGCGCAGTCGTCCGAGGCTGGAATGCTGCTCCGCCGCGCATTGGATTTGCGGGTTGCGCTCAGGCTCGGGGTACAAATTGATCTGAGTGCGATACGAGCGGACGAGTATCACGCGCTGATGATACTTGAAGAAGAAGGAGACCGGTTGGAACGCGAGCGTGCCTCCAGCCCGATGTAGATTCCAGCCGAGTGACTCCAACCATCGGCACTTGGGAGCCAGTGCCCAGAGTCTGCCGCGACACACGGCACCCTTAACAGCCAAACATTCAGTCGAAAGCCTGATCTGGAAATAGCGAAGCCACGTCACGCTCGAAGAGCCATGGTGGTCCGGTGTCGTTGCCTCGAACCGCCCGTTCGAGTTTCTTGACGAGTGAGACGGATACATCGATGACTTCTCGAAACTTCTGCGGCGATCTCTCATAGTGCACTCTCTCCTTGAGTGATTCCTTCCCCTTCTCCGTCCAGTCCGGGGCAGGGTGCGCGAGCGAATCGCGGAGATCCTTCGCGGCCCCAACGACAAATTGCAGTTCGGGGCAGTTGCTTTCCTGGAGAGGCGAATGCGTTAGTCCCAGGACCAGGCGCGGGTATTGCAGCAGTTTGTCTCGGAGCGACAGATAGCGCGGCCGATCACGCTGAAAATCCCAGTCGAGGAGGCTGCCCTTTGTCTTCTCGTCTAGCTTCGTGTGGTTTGCGTAGTAGTAATCCAGCGCCACGCCATTTATGTAGGCTTCTACGAGATTGACCGCCTGAAGGGCGGCGGCCCTGTAGAGCGCTCCAGCGGCCTTGATTTCGTTCTTCGAGTTCGCGCATAAGATGGCTCTTTCGGCGAGATTGCTCAAAGCTGCCATATCTTCGAAGACTTTTGCCTCAAGAACACCCCACTCGACAGTTCCGGACCAAGAGATCATTATCGTTGCATGGCGGGGCAGACGTTCGAACAATCCCTGTTCGATGCCATAAGTGTGGCCGGGGAAGAACTCCATGCAGGTGTGTTTCCTCAGGCCGAGACTCGATCCTTCAGGTAGCTCTACTGCAACCTCGAAGGCTTGGTTCAACTCCGGTAATTGAACCTGTACGTTAAACTTGCTCCTCAGCTTCGCCAACGCTTCCAGACTGTCGTCCCAATGTGAGCGCAGGATGGACTCATCCTGCACCTGATCGATGAAGATCTCTTCTCGCTCGTGCAACTCGGCGAGTTCGGGACACATCATGCCTGTCAAGAAGCAGATCGCCTCATGTTCGCGGAACGTGCTCCAGGCTTTGCACCGAAGGTCCAAGAACGTAGTCGGCGCTTGGTGTTTCGCCATAAGTTCTTCCCGGCGGTGGGCTCGCATAGTGTCATCTTTCCACTTTCCCGTGCGATGGAAAATCCGCAGCTGTCAGCAGCCTTCGGATGGAGACTGAATCGCGCCCAGGTCGGGAGTAGAGCAGTGCTGCATATGCCGGTCCAGAAAAAGGGTCCAACCGTTCTGTGGGGTCGCCGAATGCTGACCTCTTGCGGTCGAGCACTGGGCCGGCTGCAGTGCATCGAGTGGAACATCGACGATCGTTGCGCAATGACCATTCTTTCCAAGTGTGGCCATAGCTGAGTCTCTCTGGACTGTGCTGCGTTGGCCGAAAGGCCCACACCCACGCTCTCATGCCTGCAGATAACAAGCTCGAACTCGTCGTTGAAGTCGACGTCAACCGCGCCAACGCCTCGATCAAGAGCGTCAACGCTGGCCTGACGTCGATGGAAGCCACCGCAGTGAAGGCAGCGCGCGGAGCCTCTTCCGGCATCGACGGGCTGACCGTGTCGGTGGCGAAAGGCGCCGCGGCTGCTGGCGTGCTGGCGTCGGCGCTCGAACGAGTCTCCGGCTGGGTGAAGACCCAGATCGAGGAGACCAGCCGTCTGGCGGCGCGCAACGAGACCCTGGCAGTGGTCAACGCGCAGCTCGCCCGCACCAACGGCTACAACGAGGGTTCGATCGAACGGCTGGTCACCCGGATCAAGGACCTGGGCATCACGACCCAGGCCGCGCGCGACATCGTCAACAAGATGATCGCCGCGCAGCTGGACCTGTCGAAGGCGACGGACCTCGCGCGCCTGGCCCAGGATGCAGCCGTCGTCGCCGGCCAGGATTCGAGCGCCGCCCTGCAGGGGATCATGAGCGGCATCACGACGCAGCAGATCGAAGTCCTGCGCACTTACGGCATCAACATCCAGTTCGAGCGGGCGTTCACCGAGGCGCGGCAGCGGCTGGGCCGGGATCTGACCGAAATCGAGCGCCGCAATACCGCGCTGAATGTCGTGCTGGCCGAGGGTCCGAAGATCGCCGGCGCCTATGAGGCCTCGCTCGGCACCGTTGGCAAGCAGATGGGGTCGCTGAGCCGGTATATCGAAGAGGCCAAGGCGGCGATCGGCGCCGAGTTTCTGCCCGAGATGCGGCGGATGATCGAAGTGCTCACGGATCTCGCCAAGTGGGTGGGCCGAAACTCCGACGCGCTCGGGCTGTTTGCGAAGGCCATTGCGGCGGCCGCGATCGGGGCGGCCGTGGCGCAGTTTATCGGCTGGATTGCAGGGGCGAAACGTGCCGTGGATGCGCTCACTCTGGCCATGACCCGAAATCCGTTCACGGCGATTGCGGTGGGCGCAGCGGTGGCCGGCACGGCCATCTATGAGATGAACCAGCGCACCCTCGAGGCCAACGAGGAGTTCGTGGCCATGCAGCGGGCCGCGGACGACCTGAAGCGGATCAACGAGGCCATCAACGCCGGCAAATCCATCGAGGATCTCAAAAAGATGGGTTTCAGCCTCGAGCAGGTGCGCGCAGCGATGTTCGGCGGCAAGCAGGGGGCGAAGGAGTTTTTCGACGCCTTCGACAATGATCAGTTCCGGCAGCGGATGAAGGATCTCAACCAAACCGGAGTCGAAGCCGAGGATGCCCGGCGCCGGAAGGCCGAGGCGGAAGCCCTGGCGAAGGACATAGCGAAACATCAAATCCAGGCGGAGCGTGAATCCGCGCAGGCGGTCACCGACGCTCGACGCGGGAACCTGACCGGATTTGCGCGTGAGATGGCTCAACTGGGCGATCAGGCCAAGAAATGGGGGACGTTCACCGACGACAAAGGCGTCGAGCACCAGGCGGGGCTCACCCGGCGCGCCTGGCAGAACGTCATCGAAGAGCTCTCGCTGCGTTGGGCGGCGTTCCGGGAGAAGTTCCAGCGCGACACCCGCTCGCAGTTGGCCGAACACGTTCAGGCCGAGCAGGAGGCGGCCCAACGGCGGCTTGCCATCGAGGCTGGCGTCGTTCAGAAGCGGCTTGAATTCAACGAGGAGACCGCGCGTCGGAACCTCGATCACCTGGACCGCACGATGGGGATCGAAGAGCAGCGCGCAACGCTCGCGCGCGATGCCCGTCTGCGTGCACTTGAATCTGTGGATGCCCAGACCCTTGAGCAGAAGGCGGCGGTCGAGGCCCAGCGGGCGCAAATCGAGATCGACCACATCGAGCGGGTCCACGGGATCCGGATGCGGATGTTCGAGCTTGAGACCTCGACGATGCTCATCGAGGAAGAGGCCGCGATGGCGCGGCTCGGCTACCGGGCCGACGAGATCCGCGCACGGATCGCGGAGTTGACGGCCCAGCGGGACGAGATCAAGCGGGCCAATCAGGATGAAACCTCAGCCGCCATCGATGCCGCGCGGCAGAACGCCGCCAACCGGACCGCCGAGATGATCCGGGACCACAACCGCGGGATCTTTGATTCCTTCAAGCGCCAGGCCGAGGGCGCCTTCGATGCCCTGCTGACGAAATCCCATTCGATCTGGTCAGCTATAGGGAATTCGCTCAAGACGGCGCTGCTGACCGCCATCAAGGATGTCGTCACCTCGCGCGTGGCCGCGATGCTGACGCAGATGTTTACCGGCACGTCGGTTTCGTTGCGCCCGGCACCTGCAGGCGGAGCGGGAATGCTCGCTGGTCTGGGCGGGTTGCTCGGTATCGGCGCGGCTCCTGTCTTCGGCGGGGGTGCCGGTGTGGCAGGGACGCCGCCTTTCTTGCCGGCGAGCGTCTCGGCGCTCAATCCGGCGGCACAGGCCTCAGCCGGGATGCTGGCCTCGCGCAGTGTGGGCGGTCTCGCCGGGCTGAAGGAGTTCCTGGGATTCGGCGGCGGTGTCCAGTATGCGCCCGGCGCTGCCACGACCTGGCAGGCGGCCAGCATGTCGCAGAAGCTCTCGGCGCTGGGCCGTTCGAATGCGGCATTGCTCGGTGGCGGAATCCTCGCCATGGATGGCCTGAGGCGCGGCGGTTGGACCGGCTTGGCTGAAACGACAGCCGGCGGCGCACTGATCGGCTTCAAATACGGTGGCCCGCTGGGCGCGGCGATCGGCGCGGCGGCGGGTGCGGCCGCGGGCTTCGTCCGGCTCTTCATGAAGGGGTCGGACCAAAAGGCGATCGACAAGATCCGCGACATCTATAAGGTGACGGTCGACAAAGGCTTCGCCCGATCTGTGGTCGAAATGGCGAAGTCGAGGTTCGGCGGAAATCTCGAAACAGCCATCCGGTCGGCCCAGGTGCGCGACATGGTGTTTGAATACGCCATGGCGACGGGCCAGAACGCCGGGCTCGCCGACAACAAGCCGCGCGGCGTATGGATGACGCAGCAGGGAGGGGTGCTCGCGCAGTCGGGCTTCACCATGAATGGCCAGCAGTACGGCTATGCGTCGAGCCTGCCGGGCCTTGGCGGACTGCGGACGACTCAGCAGCAACCGCAACAGCAGGTGATCCACGTGACGATCCAGGCCGACGGGGAGTCGACCGAGCGTTTTCTCGAAGGGAAGACCGTGAAGTTCGTCCGCAACAACGAGGGGGCCGTCACCTCGTCGTTCAACGCCGGGATCTCGAAGAGCCTGGGTCGGACGGCGGCGCTGACCGCATTGAGCGATCCGATGGCGGTGAAGATCTGATGCCCGGCAACGTGGCCTCAGCCGTCGCGACGGCGGTGCTGCCGAGCAGCCTCTGCTCGGTGTTTCGCGAGGCGCGGGCGTGGCCGGTGCGCGAGTCGGGCGGCTATGCCGATGGGCGTTATCAGGCCGAAGTCCAGGCCGAGGCGAGCCGGAAGGTGCGGGAGATCGGCAAGCTGCTCACGTTTGCGCAGTGGCTCGCGCTGAGCGCGTTCTACGAAACCTGCAACGGAGCACAGAAGCCCTTCTACTGGTATCCGAACGTTGCCGACTACGATCCGACCGGCTCTTACACGACGGGCCGGTATCTCGTCCGCTTTGATGGCGCGCTGAGCCGGACTTACCGACTGGGCCGCCAGGAGGCGAGTCTTCGCCTCATTGAAATCGAATAGCCGATGCCCGAATACCTCGGTCCAGTTGCGATCCCCGAACCGGGGACAGCCGGAGTGTTTCCCGTCACGCTTGCTTACTCGAGCGTGGAGGTGCGGGAGCCCCAGGTTGTCGTCCACCGCTTCGGCACGCTCGACGCGAAGGTCGAGCAGCGCTTCTTCGACGGGCCTGGTGTACGCCGGTTCCAGGTGCAATTGGCGCGACTGACGCCGGCGCGGCACTCGGCGGTTGTGGATTTCTTCGAGGCGCGGCGCGGGAGCTACCAGCCGTTCACGCTCCAGATCGTCGAACCGGACGGGACCGTCGCAAGCTGCACGGCGCGCTTCGCCGAGCCCACACTCTCCCTCGATGGTTCGGCTGACGGTTCGTGGCGCGGATCCGTCGAACTCGTCGAAGTCCCCACCGCGACTCCCAGCTACGCCGTTACTTCCACTGAGACGCGCTTCCCTGGTTCCGCGCTCAAGGCCGCGTTGCTCGCGCAGACCCAGATTGCCATCCCGCTCGTCCGCATTGCGGCCGCCGAGCACACCCTCTACCTCTCCGACCGCCGCGTCTCCGTGGGCGGAAACCTCTATCAGCCGCGCCTGATGAGTTGGGGCGGGATCAGCCAGACGATGGGCGAGGAGGCAGACCAAGCCAGTTTCGTCTTCGGCAATGGCGACCGTGTCTTCACCTCGCTGGTGAATCAGGTTGACCTGTTCAAGGCGGAGATCGAGTTTTCGGCCTTCCACGCCGGCACCGGCGTGAAGATCGACATCTGGAAGGGCTTCATCGGCTCGTGGTCGTTCGACGGCGGGCCGGAGTTTCGCATCGAGGCGCATGACGGGCTCTATGCGTTGCGCCTGGGCTACCCCGCGCGCAAGATCGTCCGCCAGGATTCCGACCCGCGCCGCGCCTTCGCGATCCCGAACCAGCCCGTCAATGTCGGCGGGAAGAAGGGGATCAGCAGGATCACGAGCGTTTCGGTCGCCAACGACACTGCCTACGGGCGGCCCGTGAAGGACATCTGGGTCAACTCGACCACCGCGCTGCCGGTCGAGTGCGACGTCATTGCCGGGCGCGATGAGAGCGAATTCTATGCCGCGTTGGGCGTCGTCGGACACGGCCCCTTAAGCGGCTACGGCACCGGCCACACCCTCGACGGCCAGCCTCATCACGGGCCCGGCAACATGGGCCTGCGCCGGGCCTACGGCGGGACGCCCGCGACCGGCGACGAGACCGCCGCCAACCTGCAGCCGGATCAGGGCAGCGACTCGTTTGCCCTCGATGCCGTGGGCGCGCCGCTGCCGGTGAATCCGCTCGACGGCGTGGCGTTTCTGCAGATTCGCCGGACGGATGAGAAAGGCATCCAGGCCGTGCGCGCGGAAGAACGCCGGATGACGGCCTATGTCACTGCGGGCCTGGGCGGCTGGACGTGGTCAGGCGCCGGGCCGTACACGCGCGCGTGGCAAACGAGCCTCACCAATCCCATCTGGATCGCCATCAACACCTATCTGAACGGGCTCGCGCTTCTGTGGGCCACCGACGCCGAGCAGCAGGCGCGCTTCGATGTGGGTGCGGCCATCGCGGCGGCGGCGATTTGCGACGCCTACGTGGATCCGGTCATCGGCACGGGCACGGAGCGGCAGTTTACCTTCCAGGGGATCATCGGCGAGGAGAAGCCGCTGCGCGATTGGATCCAGGAGATCCTCTCTTCGTGCCTTGGCTATGCGACGCTCGCCTTCGGCAAGCTCAAGGTCGGCATCCGGTCGAACTCCTCCACCGTCGAAGCCTTCACCGCCGGCAACATCCTCTTTAATAGCCTTCAACTTTCGAGCCGCTCGCCGCGATTCAACGACCTGACCGTCGCGTTTTCGGATGTCGACTACGGCTATCAGCAGAACACCGTCAACCTGCGAGACGCCAACCACATCGGCGCGACTGGCACGCCGCTCAAAGCCAACGTGAACCTGCTCGGCGTCACGAGCAAGAGCCAGGCCGCGCGCATCACCACGGTGAAGCTGCGCGAGGAGTTGGGTGGACTGACCCAGGCCGAGCAGCGCGCCGCGCGGCGTGTGGAGTTTCGGACGACGATCCTGGCATTGAATGTCGAGCCGGGTATGGTCTGCTCGATGACCGACGCCGACATGCCTGGCGGGATGGGCGAATTCCGGGTGACGAGTTGGCGGCTGAATCCCGACTGGTCGATCGATGTCGCGGGTGAGACGACCTGCGATGCGATGTACGACCTCACCGTGGGCGACAAGCCTACCGATGTCCAACCCGACCCGCTGCCCGAGCGTCAGGTGTATCCGGTCGACATCGGTGGCACCGTGGGCCAAAACCTGCTCCACAACATGGGCTTCGAACGCGGCCTCACCAACTGGCACGGCTCGATCCCGGCGGCCGGAATCACGATCGTTCAGACCGATCCAGATACCGGCATGAGTTGCCTCCGGATCGCGGCGAAGGGCGCGACCGAAATCCATCAGCCTGCGGGATTCGCCGACGGCGAGGGCGACGTGCTGCCGTGCGACGAAGACGAAACGTTCCTGTTTCGGGGCCGGTACCGTTTCGACGCCGGATCGGCTGTCGTCGCCGCCCAGGCGAGGATCGCCTTCTATGACGCGACCGGCGGCTACATCGACGCCGGCGCCACGGACCTTGATCCCGCGAAGACCGATTGGGATGATTTCCTGCTTTCGGCCACCGCGCCTGCCGGGTCCAAATACATGGGCATCTTCCCGTGGTTTGGCGAACTCCTCTCGGGCGCCGTCTATCTCGACACCCTGGTCGCCGAGCGCAGCGTCTCGCTGAACGAGCCGGCCATCGGCGAGGTTTCGGAGATCACTGCCACGGCGGCCATCAGTATCGACGACGGCATCGTCATTGAAGTCTCCGCGGCATGCCCCACCGATGAAAACTTCGCCGGATGTGAGGTCTTCGCCGAGTTGCCGAAGGCCACGGATCCGGATCCCGCGAATCCGACGATGCCGGGAGCGCTCAGCTACAAGGGCTGGTGGTTTGCCGAAAGCGGCGGGACGCTTGCGGGCACGCTCACCTTGCCGCTGCCGCCGGTCGAGTACCTGCAGAACCTGCCTGACGGTCAACTGACCGTTGTCCTCTATTTCCTGTCGCGCGCATACGGCTACGCCAACCGGTTCACCCGCCTCACCGCGATCGATCCGATGGCGCCCGAGGGCCACACGGCGGCGATCGCGCTGACGCTCGATTTCTCGGACGTTTTGCAGGAGTTGGCCGATCCGCTAGGTGACGTCACCATCCTTGAGACGCAAGTCGGCCCGGCGCCCAACGGTGGCGTCACGATCGAGGCCGCCTACAGGCCACCAAACGTCGGCGGCCTCTCGCCGAACATCGGCTCGTTCAAAGGCGTCGCCGGCCATAGCGTGCTCGCCGGGTCGTTGATGAAGTCGCACGGCGATTTCATCTATGAGGGCAACCAGGATCCGACGGCAATCGACGCCATCGGCCATGCCTCGCTGGTGATCGAAAAGCCCGAGACGTTGCCGGCCAAGGTCGTCGTTCAGCTGCCGTCGTTTGACACCGAAACCCGGCGCATGCCGCAGCGGATCGGCTGGAGCGAGGGCGAGCCGGTTGGCGTGCCCTCGGGCTGGGGCGCTGTGGTGACGGTCACCGAAGAAGCGCTGGCGTTTTCGGTGCCCGTGATCGCGGGCGTCGTGGTGGAGACGAAAAACGTTCCCGGCGAGGGCTGGAAGTACCGCCTGGCCATCACGCTTGCGGGAACCTTCGCTAATCACCCGAATTACGAAGCCGCCAAGGTCTTCTACCGCGATCCTGAAGACCCGCTCCCGGCGACACCCGAGGGCTGGCTCAACCTGCGCCAGGTCGCCTTCCACATGCGCGGCGATCCGTCGCTGACGGTCAACTCGGACTGGCATCCGATCATCGCCGGAACCAGTGTCGCCGCGCATCTGCGGGCGGTGGCTTACGAAACCGGCGGCGACAACCCGCTGTGGTCCGCCGTTTATGGCCCGGTTGCCATTTCGCTGCCCAAGGATGACGCCCGCGACGATGCGGGCCACAACCATAACTTCGCCGTTACTCTCGACGGCTATCACTCGGACGGCAACGGTGTCGTCTACGCCAAGCTGAACGTCACGTTTTCACCGCTCGCAGGCGACCGCTACGTGTACGGTATCTGGGAGTACCGCGGCGAATCGCTTCCGCCCTCGCCGACGCTTTGGACCGCGACCGACGCTAACTTCATCGCCAGTCCGGGCACCATGTGGGTGCCGGTGCCGGAAGACGAGCCCGTCACCATCTGGTACGCCCTGGTCGTTTCGGACCGTGACGGCGGCGTCTGGCTCACGCCTGCCGATTATGTCTCTGACCCTCTGCCTACGGCGAGCGTCACCATCCAGCCGCGCGGGCCCTCGGACCAGGTCTCGAACTTCTCGGTGACCGTCGGCCGCGACGAGGCGCAGGATGTCCCGCAGGGCTGGTTCAACTTCGGGTTCGATGTGCCGGCGGATCCGGACTTCTTCTGCGTTGATTTCTTCCGCAGGCCCGCGGACCAGAATGGCACCCCGATTGGCGATTGGGGCGTCGATCCGGTGTGCAGCCTCCAGGCGCCGGGCCGCCAGGACGGATCCTGGGCGATTCCGGCTGAGGAGCACTGGATCTTCAAGGCCGTCGCCGTCAACGATCTCGGCGAACGAAACGAAGTTGACCCGCCGACCTGCTTCGTGACTATCACGGCTTCGGCGAGCGGCGTCAAAGCCGGGCGCCTGGATCCCGGCGCGGTGGACGGCCCGTTGTCGGTCGACCTCTTCGGCCGCGTCACGGTGGGCCTCAATGCCATCCTCTCTGACCATATCGATTCGCTGGCGGTCCAAAAGCTCTTCGGTCTGATCCAGTCGAGCCAGATCCAGTCCATCCTGGCGTCGAAGATCTCGGGCACGATCTCGAGCGATCAGATCGGCTCCATTGCAGCGTCGAAGATTTCCGGCACGATCCAGTCGAGCCAAATTGAATCCGTTGCCGCCGCGAAAATCACCGGGACGATGCAGGCGGCGCAGATCGCCAGCGTGGCCGCGACGCAGATCACCGGCTCGATCCAGGCCAATCAAATCGCCTCGCTTGCGGCTTCGCAGATCACGGGCGTCATTGTGACGAACCAGCTCGCGGACAGCATCCTCAACTCCGCCCGGGTGCTTGGATCGAACCTCGCACTGCCTGTCTATGTGGCGTCGTTGCCGACACTGCCGAGCGCCGACTATCCCGTGGGGACGCTCGTCCTGCGGACCTCGGATAAGACGCTGTGGGAAAACGTTGCAGGCGCCTGGGAGGCGAAGACGGCGTCGGAATCGCTTACCGGCAAGATCGCCGCCAGCGATGTCGTCTCGGTGAACGCATCCACACTGGTCGGCCTCATCACCGCCGGCCAGATCCAGTCGATCGCGGCCACGCAGATCACAGGATCCATTGCATCGGACCAGATCGCCTCCATTGCCGCCACCAAGATCAGCGGGTCGATTTCGAGCAACCAGATCGAATCGCTCGCTGCCACGAAGATCACGGGCTCGATCACCAGCGCGCAAATCGACTCGATTGCCGCGTCGAAGATCACCGGATCTATTTCGTCCGATCAGATCGCATCCATCGCGGCTTCGAAGATCACGGGAACGATCTCGGCCGCGCAGATCGGCTCGATCAACGCCACGTCGATCACGGGCACGATCGTTGCCAACCAGATCGGCTCGGTGAACGCCACTGTGGTCAACGTCAGCCAGGCGGTGCCGTTCGGAAACCTCTGGACATCGGGTGGGGTGACGGCCGTGGGCTCGATCTATTCCGACACTGGCAACGTGGTCGCATCCAACGGCACGCTGCGCGGCGCGGGCCTCCACATTACGGGCAGCGGCATTTACATCGACAGCCCGTCGTCGTTCCGCAGCGCCATCGGTGCGGCTGCGAGCCCCGTGGCCTGGGCCGACGTGACGGGCAAGCCGTCGGTCTTCCCGCCTATAAAGGGCGGCGCAATAATAGACCACATGCCGCGGCGTGAGCGGCGGTTGGTGGCGGTCTAAAAGTAGACCACCTCCGTAGGCAAAACAAACAAGACAGGCGTGGTGTGTTTTTGCGACACCTGGGAGGTGTACAAGG
>JARKOC010000180.1 GCA_029975915.1 Bryobacteraceae bacterium | reverse complement strand
GCCGCTGCGAGCCTGCGCGGGCCGAGCCGAAGGCCAAAATCTAGCCTGGACCCGCCCGCCAGAGCCCGAAAACAGATCGCAACGGCCCAAATCGCCACCAACCACCACCTCACGTCAACTCTCGTGAGAAATGCGGGCTAGAAAGGTGTATTGTGTTCATGTCCCGGTTCACAGGGGAAAACCGTACTTGTCGGATGCTCTTCGGCAATCGGCCGGACCGGTGACGTACTCAGAGCCTTTGCTCCTCCGCTCTGACTTCGCAGCGGACTGCGCATCTTGATCGACGTGCAGGCAACTATCCGGAAATTCCGGTTAGTTCACCGGATCTCGCGACGCGGGCTTTTCGTTCCGGTTCGCGGCCACAAGTGAGTCCCGACCGCCAGAGTCTACACGGCGATAATCTGTGCCGCCGGGTCCAGCCGCCGCAGGTCGTCCGGATCGCTTGTGACGATGGGGTCCTGCCGCACCCTGGCCAGGATCACCACCGACGCGTCGATCACGTCCGCCGAATTCGCGGCTCCGCAGAGTTCTCCGCAAGCGCGGGCAAACTGCTCATCGAGAGGCGCAATCTCCACCTCATCGCTCCGCAAGAACCGCGCCAGCGTCGCCTGCACGCGTCCATCGCGCCATGCCTGTCCCACCACGCCGGCAGGCACTCGAAATGTCCGGCCTTGAACCAGCGCCTCCCGCAGCAGGGCGATCATGCGCTTGTCGCCGCGATCCAGGGCGATCAACGCGCCCGCGTCCAGCACTAAGCCCGCCGAGGTGCGAGTACGCGCTCTGCCCACTTCGTATCCTTCGACGACGGCTCGCCGTATTGCTCGATCAGATCCCGCACCAGCACCCTGAGCGACTCGCGCTTCTCCTGTTCGGCGAGTACGCGCGCAATGTAGCCCGACACCGAGTCAGCCCGCCCGGCCCGGACTTCCCTATGCACCCTCGCCAACTGCTCCTTCGGCAGACTGATCGCAATCTTCGACCTGGTCATACCAGCATCATACCGCCAGCGGGCGCGCCGGACAAGCTTCAACGCCTCTGTGAGCATGGGCCATCGTCATCTCCATTGGGTCACCGGCGCCTTGCATCGCCGGCATGGATGATGAGAGAAGAAGATGGCCTGCCTGTACCAACGCAAGCTAAAAGATCGAAGTGAGACGGCAGATATCCCGGCAGAGAGATACGAATCGGTACTCCGCACAGCGAACTCCACCTCCGCCCAAGTCGGCGGGCGTGTCGCCTAACTCATTCAAACCGGTGGACGTCGCGCCCGGCGGCTAATCTCAAATAGACTTCAGCCTCATTTCACTCCCGCCAGACTCGCCCGCCGGAACAGCAGGCCCGCCACGGTGAACAACACTACCTGGACTCCATGCCCGATGGCCATTCTCCGCGCCATGTCGGGCGGCGCGCCCGAAGGCAGTATCAAGGAAATCAGCGCCAGAGCCGCAGCCATGGCGAACAACGTCCAGGCCAATCCCGGAGCTTTCAGCCGGGCCATGATCGCTCCAATCACCCCCACCACGAGCACACTGTGGTACCACAGGCGCTCCGGATGTCCCGAGTCCGCCACCTGAACCATGGTTCCCCACCCCAAGCCGAACGCGGTCACCAGCGCCACGCCTACGCCCGCCTTGTACGTCCATGCACCCATCCTCCTCGCGACCAGCGCATACACCATGCCCGTCACGAAGAACAGGACATACACCCTCACGAAAGCGCCCGCGGGCCAGTTCCAACCAGGAACGAATCGCGACGCCACCAGCGGCACCATTAATAGACCTAGCGCCACCAGCGCCACGCGCAGCACCGTCTTTTGCATTTGTGACATATGATTTGCGTTCTCCCTGATGATTCCCGCCATCGTCTCGAAAAAGACCCACAGCGCGAGTCCAAACAATCCCCGACCGGCTTCGCGCCGCTCCCGGCACAGGTCGTGGAATGTCTGCGCCATTCCCTCGCCGAACCGATCATGGAATGGCCGCGGATACTGCCGCAGCAGCATCGCATACCACGCCCGGTAGCGCCGGCCCACGACGTCAGCCGCCATACGCCAACCGTCCTTCCGCCACCGCCACCACGCCGCGATACCGCTTCAATTCGGCTTCCAGCGCCGCCCGCCCGGCACCCGTCAGTTCGTAATAGATCCGCCGCGCGTCGCCCATCTCCGGATCCACGCGCTTATCGCATTCGCGGACCAACCCCGCCTCCATCATTCTGCCGATGGAGCCATACAGCGTCCCTGGGCCCATTTTGACCTTGCCCTGCGAGTCCGCTTCCACCTGCTTCATGATGCCGTAGCCGTGCCGCTCGCCGGTGGAAAGCGCCAGCAGGATGTGCAGCACCGCGGGAGTCAGCGGAGCCGGCGCTGATTCTTTCTTCGCCATGGTTTGAGACTATATCCATTACGGATATATGTCAAGCCAGCCAATTGAAAATTGAGGCAGGCTCACTCGGACGGCTGCTACGGCCGCGCGCTCGCGCCGCCCGGCGTATCGATCGGCACTTCAACGTAGAACAGTTCCTTGCCGCCTTCTCGCAAGCCCGTGATGTAGAGAATTGAATCGCGGCGGTGCCGGACGTTGAAATAGAGGAAGCCGTGCGCGGTCTCGCCTGGCAGGATGGTCTTGGCCGCCCAGGCGCGCGTCTCGAATTCGACCTTTGACAGCGGGTTCTTCTTCTTCGGCAGCGGGATCGGAGACGGATAGGAGACGCCTGTATTGGGCCGCTTGGGCGACTGCACCGAGAACAGATCGCGCGCCGGCATCGGTTCGATCTGCATCCGGTCTGGCGTCTGATAGGAGACATACATCTGGTCGACCATTATCGTATCGGTCCCCTGGTTTTCCATCAGCAGCAGGATGGGTAGGATGCCGAATTCGTTGGGGTTGGTTTTGCCGAAGATAGGTTTCGTTTCAGCGTCGGTTTCGTACTTCACGGCGGCGATGCGCACCTTGCCCGTCACCTGGGCCGAAGGATAGTCGGTCGCCTTGCCGGGTTTGAACGTGTCGGGCTTGTCGGCGGCCAGTGCCGCCGCGGCTATACTCAAGAGTGCAATCCAGGCTTTGACTCGCACGCTCACCTACCTCCTGTACCGTCTGCTCCAGGCGCTTGCCTTCCCCGTTCTCTTACTCTATCTTGTCCACCGGATTCTAAAGAACCGCGCCTATGCGCGCCGCATCGGCGAGCGGTTCGGCTTGCTGCCGGCGTCCATCTGGCCGACGCTGCCCGGCGCCGTCTGGTTGCATGCCGTCAGCGTCGGCGAGGTGATCGCCGCCATCCCGCTCATCCGGGGGCTCAAAACCGCTATACCCGATGCGCCGGTTTATGTCTCTGTTTCGACGCTTGCTGGCCGGGCGATGGCCGATCAGAAACTTGCCGGGCTGGCCGATGGCGTCTTCTATGCGCCGCTGGACTATGTTTTTGCCGTCCGGCGGGTCTTAAGGCGGCTGCGGCCGGCTTTGCTGGTCATCATGGAGACTGAGATCTGGCCCAACATGATGCGCGAGGCCAAACGCGCCGGCGCCGGGGTGCTCATCGTCAATGCCCGCATCTCGGACAAGGCGCTGCCACGCTACCGCCGTTACGCGTGGTTCTTCCGGCAAGCTCTGGCGTATTGTGACGCCGTCCTGGCGCAGGACGAGACCGCCGCCGGACGGTACCGCGAGATCGGCGCGGAGGACGTGCAGGTGACCGGCAACCTAAAATACGACTTCGATCCGAACACCGCCCACGTCGCGCCGGACCTTGATGCCTGGATTCGCGCGGCGGACGCCAGTCAAGTCCTGATCGCCGCATCCACCATGCCCCCGGCTCGCGAAGGCGATGTGGACGAGGACGACCTGGTGATCGATGCCTGGAAAGACCTCGCCGCCCGTCACCCGGAGCTTCTGCTCGTTCTGGTTCCACGGCGTCCCGAACGGTTCGCAACCGCAGCGAAGAAACTGCAAAACGCCGGAATCGAGTTCACCCGCCGCACTTCGCTTGGCCCGCCCTGCCGGGTTCTGTTGCTCGATACCATCGGTGAACTCAACGGCCTGTTCCGCTACGCCACGCTCGTCTTCATGGGAGGGACGGTGGCGGAGCGCGGCGGCCACAACATCCTTGAACCGGCGGCCTTCGGCGCGCCTGTCATCTGCGGGCCTCACATGGAGAACTTCGCCGAGATCGCGACCGAGTTCGAACGGGCCGGGGCGCTTCCGAGGCTTGACCAAACGAACTTCTTGTTCTCTATTTCATCTCTCCTCGAAGACAAGGCGAAACTAGAGTCTATTAGCAAGATCTCATTGGATTTAGCTGAATCCAAGCGCGGCGCGACAGTTCGTTCGGTCGAGATTCTACGGGCCGCCCACGACCGTGCCCTGCCGCGCCCCATCCCGCCCTCTGTTCTATTTCTCTTCTCCTGGCTGTGGCTCATCGGCGTGGCCATCGACCGGTCGTCGAAACGCCTCCGTCGCCGCAAACTTGAGGTCCGAACCATTAGCGTCGGTAATCTTGCCGCTGGCGGCACCGGCAAGACGCCGATGGTCATCTGGCTGTGCCGGGAGTTCGAGAAGCGTGGGTTACGCGTTGGCGTTCTGACGCGCGGATATCGCCGTG
>JARKOC010000177.1 GCA_029975915.1 Bryobacteraceae bacterium | reverse complement strand
GCCGCTGCGAGCCTGCGCGGGCCGAGCCGAAGGCCAAAATCTAGCCTGGACCCGCCCGCCAGAGCCCGAAAACAGATCGCAACGGCCCAAATCGCCACCAACCACCACCTCACGTCAACTCTCGTGAGAAATGCGGGCTAGCCCCGCCGGGTCAACTCATGACCCATGGGGCAAGCTTTAGCTTGCTGAGGGCCTGAGCCCGCCCGCGGCCGGACCCCGCCCATCGCGCGCCCCTCGCAAACCGGGCGGGGGAGAGGTTTGGAGAGGTGGACGGCCGTAGCCCCCTCTCCAATCGGTCATTCGTGGTCAGGCCAGGATTCCATGTACCACCGACGCCTTCTCAACTCCGGTTAGCTTTTGGTCCAGCCCCTGGTACTTGTACGTGAATCGCGAGTGGTCGATCCCGAACTGGTGAAGGAGCGTCGCCTGGAAGTCCCGCACATGCACTGGGTCTTTGACTATGTTGTAACTGAAATCGTCGGTTTCGCCGTACACTGATCCCCCCTTGATACCGCCGCCGGCCAGCCACAAGCTGAAGCACCGCGGGTGATGGTCCCGCCCGTAGTCCTTTGGCGTCAGCTTGCCCTGCGAATAGATGGTCCGTCCGAACTCGCCGCCCCAGATCACCAGCGTATCGTCCAGCATCCCCCGCTGTTTCAGGTCCTGCACAAGCGCCCATGAACCCTGATCCACGTCCTTGCATTGCAGCGGCAATACCTCCGGCAGGCTCCCGTGCACGTCCCATCCGCGATGGTAGATTTGCACGAACCTCACGCCCCGCTCTACCAGCCGCCGCGCCATCAACGCCGAATACGCAAACGTGCCGCTCTGGCGCGCGTCTTCGCCGTAGAGCTTGTATGTCGATTCCGGCTCCTTGTCCAGCGCCGTCAATTCCGGCACCGACGCCTGCATTCGGAACGCCATCTCGTACTGCTCCACCCTGACCCGCGTCTCCGGGTCCGACCACCTGTCATGTTCCATCGCGTTCAGCGCCGACACTCCATCAAGCATCGTCCGCCTCACGTCCCTGGTCACTCCGTCCGGGTTGTTAATGTACAGAACCGGATCGCCCGCCGCCCTCAGGGCCACCCCCGAATATTGTCCCGGCAGGAATCCGCTGCTCCAAAGGCGCGCCGAAATCGCCTGCACATTCGCCTTTGGGCTGGTATGTGCCGCGTTCAAAACCACGAACGTCGGCAGGTCCTTGTTCATACTGCCCAAGCCGTAAGAGATCCACGATCCGATGCACGGCTTGCCAGCGATCATAAAACCCGTCTGGATGAACGTGATCGCCGGCTCGTGGTTGATCGCCTCGGTGTTCATCGACCGAATGATGGCGATGTCGTCCACCATCCGCGCCGTGTACGGCAGCAGTTCGCTCACCCACGCGCCGCTCTGCCCGTGCTGCTTGAATTCGAACACCGACGGCGCAATCGGAAACCGGCTCTGCCCCGACGTCATCGTCGTCAGCCGCTGTCCCTGACGGATCGATTCCGGCAGGTCCTTGTCAAACCACTCCTTCATCTTCGGCTTGTAGTCGAAGGTCTCCTGCTGCGGCGGCGCGCCCACCATATGCAGGTAAATCGCCCGCTTCACCTTCGGCGCGAAATGCGGCAGTCCTCCCGGCCTCTCCGCACCCAGCAACTGAGATAGCGCCAGCGCCCCAAACCCTTGCGCCCCCTTACCGAAAAACCGTCTGCGCGTTAGCTCGGTCATTTCACCAGCACCTCGTCCAGGTTCATCAGTTGGTTGGCCACCATCGTCAGCGCTGCCAGCTCCGCCGCGCCCGTCTGAGAGGCTGTTTTTCGCCATCCCACCGCAATCAGCTTCCCTGCATCCTCCGGAACCGAATCGTAGTGCCTCAGGAACGCCCGATACGACTCCCGCAGGACCGCCCGCTCCCGCTCCTCCAGCCCTCGGCCGAGCAACTTCGACGCCATAAATCCAATTCGTCGGTCGGCGTCGCCACCGGCCTTCATCGCCCCTTCGGCCAGCACCCGCGCCGCCTCCACAAACTGCGGATCGTTCATCGCCACCAGCGCCTGCAACGGCGTATTCGTCCGCTCCCTGCGCACCGTGCACGTCTCCCGGCTCGGAGCATTGAAAATCTCCATCGACGCCGGAGGCGCGCTCCGCTTCCACAGGGTGTATATGCTCCGCCGGTACAGCCCCTCGCCTTCGTCTTCCTTGTAGAAGCGAGTGTCGCTTTCCTTCATCGCCACGGCTTCCCACACTCCCGCCGGCTGGTACGGCTTCACGCTCGGCCCGCCAATCCTACCGGCCAGCAACCCGCTCACCGCCAGTGCCTGGTCCCTCAGCATCTCGCCGTCCATCCGAAAGCGCGGCCCGCGGCTCACTAGCCTGTTGTCGGGATCCTTTTCCAACTTTTCCGGCGATGCCTTGGCTTCCTGCCTGTAAGCCGCCGACGTCACCATCAGCCGGAAAAGCTTCTTAACGTCCCACCCTGACTCCCTGAACTCGACCGCCAGCCAGTCCAGCAACTCCTGATTGACCGGTGGCTCTCCCTGCGCCCCGAAGTCCTCCGCCGTCTTCACCAGGCCCGTCCCGAACACCTCCTGCCAGAACCGGTTCACTGTCACCCGCGCCGTCAAAGGATTGCCCGCATCCACGAGCCACTGCGCCAGTCCCAGGCGGTTCCTCGGCATCGACGCGCTCATCGGCGGCAAAGCCGACGGCGTATTCGCAGCCAGTTTCTCCCTCGGCGCATCGTACATCCCTCTGTGCAATAGATGTGCAAACGGCTCCTGATCGGTGCGCTCCTCCATCACCAACGTCACAGTGCCGCGCCTACGGATCGCCCGCCGCTCTGGCTCCAACCCTGCCAGTTCCTCCGTCAACCGCTTGTAGCCTTCATCCTGATTCAGCAGATAGAACAGCCTGTAACCCTCGCGTTCCTCGGTGGTGAGTTCCTGGGGTTTCTTTCCCGAAGCCTCTTCCAGCACCGGCATCAGCATCAACAGCCTTGCCTGCTCCTGGTTCAGCGCGCCTTCGACGATCCGCAAATCGGCGATCGCCCCGCCCGGATCGAACGCCTTGCCGGGATTGCCCATCTTGATTGGGCCGCTGTTGGCAAAGGTGCCCTCGATCCGCGCCGTCGCCTTCCGCTGCGTCCTCGTCTCGGCGCCGTTGATGAACACCCGCACGCCCAGCGCCTCGCCCGTCCCGTCGTAGCTGAACGCGACGTGATTCCAAGTCCCCGGTGTCAACTGGTCCAGATGACCCGCCCGCACCTCTATGCTCTTGCCCTCATCGCCGTAGAATCTGACGCCCGGAACCCTCCCGGATACAAAAAACGACCACCCGCGCCCCTTCTGGTTCGCGTCCTGCATCGTCACAATGGTGAACGGCTCTTCGCCTTTCGGCAGGTAGAACCACGCGCCCGCACTGAAAGGCTTCTTCACATCCAACTGCGCCAGACCAGTCAACTCCAGCACGCCCTTCCTGTCGAAATGCACCGCCATCCGGCCGGGCCACGGCGATCCGCCCAGCGAGACGCCCTCCGGGAACCCGGCTCTCTGTTCCCCCTCCGCCCGGTTGACCTGAATCGCGCCCCGCAACGTCAGCGAGAACAACTCGCCGCTCCACGACACCGCACGTCCCCGCTCCATCCATCCGGCCACTTTGCCGTCAGCGCCCTGCCTTGCTGCCGCCATCTCCCAGATGATCTGTCTCTCCCTCTCGCTCAGCGCATCCCACTTCGGCCGGTCTTCCTTCGACGGCACCACTGCCACCGGCGGCGTATCCGAAATGTTTCCGTCCATGGCGTGCTGCGTCGTGTTGCGGAAGAACGCCGTCATCGCGTAGAAATCGGTCTGCTTGATCGGGTCGAACTTGTGGTCGTGACATGTAGCGCACCCCACCGTCATGCCCAGCCACACCGCCCCCACCGTATCCGCCCGGTCTTTGGCATACATCGCCTCCACCTCATCGATAATCACGCCCGCCTCGTTCGTTGTCGGATTGCACCGCTGGAACCCGGTCGCAATCCGCTGCTCCAGCGTGGGCTCAGGCAGTAGGTCCCCGGCCAGTTGTTCGATCGTGAAGCGGTCGAACGGCATGTTCTTGTTGAACGCGTTGATCACCCAATCCCGGTAAGGCCAAATGTCCCTGTAATTGTCGATATGAATTCCGTGCGTGTCCCCGTATCGCGCGGCATCCAGCCAATAACGCCCCCGGTGTTCCCCCCATCGAGGACTCGCCATCAGCCGGTCCACCAGCTTTTCGTAGGCATCCGCCGACGTATCCGCCACAAACCGCTCGATCTCGTCAACTGTTGGCGGCAGCCCTGTCAGATCCAGGCTCACCCGCCGGATCAGCGTCGTGCGGGTGGCCTCGTTCGCAGGCCGCAGACCGCGCTCTTCCAACTTCGCCAGCACGAACCGGTCAATCGGATTCCTGACCCAATCGGCTTGTCTCACTTGCGGCTCGGCCGGCCTCGACGGCGCGCGGTATGCCCAATGCTCCTTCCATTCAGCGCCCTCGTCGATCCACCGGCGCAGCGTCTCAATCTGTGCCGGCGTCAGGGTCTTGTGCGAGTACTCCGGCGGCATCTTCCTCGCGCCCGTCGCCGTAATACGTTGGTAGAGAAGGCTTTTCTTCGCATTCCCAGGAACCACCGCCTGGCCCATCTTTCGCGCGGCGAGCATGCCCTCTTTGATGTCCAGCCGCAGATTGACCATCCGCGTGGACTTGTCTGGACCATGGCAAAGAAAGCAGCCATCCGACAGAATCGGCCTGACTTCCCGCTGGAAATCGACCTTCGGAGCGGCCGTCAGGACGGAGACAAAGCCGAGACAGGCGGCAAGCAGGGATGCGGCGTGGCACATAAACGTGAAAACCCAGATTGCCGTCTAGTATAAGCCAAAAGCGGCTGAACTGAGCCGGTCATAAGAATTCCCATCCACCCCTCTGTGGGCGAGTCGCCTCACCAATGCCGCTCATCCAACTGAATATGCAGCCTCCGCCCCAAGACGTTAAAATCTCCATCCTTATTGGCAGCGTCCGCCCCGGCAATTACTCCTCCAAGGCCGCTGCCCTGCTCGCGGATGAATTCGCCCGCCTGGGCGTCACCCCGGATTTGATCGACCCTGCCACCCTCGATCTCCCCATGCCCGGCATCGACCTAAGATCTCCTGGCCCTCTTGAACTTCAAGCGCGCATTGCCGCCTCGGCTGCCGCCGTTCTTGTCACTCCCGAATACCACGGGTCGTTTTCGTCAGTCATCAAACTGGCCATCGAAAACATGGGGTTTCCTTCACCTCTCGCTGGCAAGCCGGTTGGCCTGATGGGTGTCGCCGCGGGCGCTATCGGTGCAATTAAATCCTTGGAGGCGCTCCGGGGTGTTGTCTCACATGTCGGCGGCCTACCCTTGCCGACACCGGTCTCAGTGGCGAATGTCCAGAAAGTGTTCGACGAATCAGGCGCCTGCCTCGACCCCGCCGTCGAGAAGTACATACGCAGGCTTGCTTCCACCGTTCTTGACTACCTGAGCAATCACGTCTGCCCGCGCATCACGCTCGAACGGATCACGCGCGAAGGTCTGGCCGTGGCTATGAACAAGTAAGTGATCAGGCGAACAGCTCGCGCACAGCTCATTCATTACCACGAACACCGAAAACTTCTTGTCGATGGCGCACCCGATAAACTGCTTCATAGCTGCAGCGGCGCCTCCTACGCGCCTGGGCGGGATTGTATCCCGCCCCACTGCAGCGCCCACATACAATCACATCGAAAGTCAATCAATTCTCAGCTTCGAATCAGCAACTTCGCCGGCAAACTGTCCCTTCTTTTCCGGGGATTCACACTTTGCGCTGGCTCCTGACGGCAGTGAGGCTGCATACTAACGGTCTGGAGGCTGGAGCATGAAAAAGGTCACGCCGTTTCTGTGGTTCAACGACAACGCCGAAGACGCCGCAGAGTTTTACCTCTCGGTGTTCCCGGGGTCGAAGAAGGTGGATGAGTTGCGTTCCAGTGGCGTAGGACCCTGGCCCGCGGGCAAGATTGCAACCATCACCATCGAACTGATGGGCCAGCAAATGACGTTTCTCAACGGCGGTCCGGCTCACGCCCTCACGCCCGCCTTCTCGTTCTCGGTCGCCTGCAAAGATCAGGCCGAGCTTGACCGTTACTGGGACCAACTGCTCGAGGGCGGCCAGCCCATGGCTTGCGGCTGGTTGACCGACAGGTTTGGCCTCTGCTGGCAGATTGTTCCGGAGAAGATCGGCCAGTACCTGAAGCATCCGGCTGCGATGGCGGCGATGATGCAGATGGTGAAGTTCGATATCGCTACGCTCGAGGCCGCGGCTGCGGAATAACGCACCCGATCCCCCAAGCGGTGCCACCGTGCTGTCCATTCTGAACCGAGACTCAGCAGCGCATTCGCGAACAGTTCCGCGAATGGGGTCTCTGTAGATCGTTCGCCTAAACGAAGACACGATTCGTTCGCTTTCAAAGTGAGTGCAGCTTCGTGTTGGAGAGCCGCTTCACGGCCGGAGCGTGATGTCCAACCACGTTGACGCCGTAGCCGGGGAGAGAAGCACAGCCACGCGCAAAGGAGCCCATGCGGCAGATTCACCCCTCAAATGCGGAAGAGCCGGACCAAGGCCCGGCTCCCGCTAGACAAATCGGAATCAGGGGCTATTTCTTTTCAGGAACCAAAATCTCGATGTCCTTAAACCACACCTCGGTCGGCATGCGTCCATGGACCTGAAGCGCGATCACGCCTTCGAGACGGCCCTTAGTATCGTCCGGCAGATCGACGGTCTTGACGCCGTTGACGTGAAAGACGATTTTGTGGCCGTGGAGCGATGCGTAGATCGTGTTCCAATCGTCTTTGAAGCAGGCGGCGTTGTCTTCGGGGCCCGTCACCCAGGCGCGGCCGCCGGGACCGGTCTCCCAGAAGCCGCCGGTGCGTTTTTCGGCATCGAGTTCGATCTCGTAGGAGGCCATGTTTTCAGGGTTCGTGCGGACGAAGACGCCGCTGTTGCCCTTTGTGATCTTGGTCTTGATACGGAAGGTGAAGTCCTTCAGGGACAGATCGGAGACCATGAAGCCCACATTGGTATTGCCGTCGATGGAGACGGCATGGAAGGCGCCGTCTTCGATGGTCCATTTGCCGCCGCCTCGCGGCGTCCATCCTTTCATCGACTTACCGTCCCAGACCGGCTTCCAGACGTGGCGGCCGAGGTCCTGGATGCGGATGTTGCGCCAGCGGACTTGAGCGGGCTTTTCGCCTTTGTAAGAGTGAACCTGGAGGGCGATGAAGCCTGACTGATCGATGGGATCTGTCAGATCGGCGCACGGAATGCCGTTGATCCAGACCCTCATGCGGTCGCCGATGGCTTCGATCCTGTACCTGTTCCATTGGTTGTCTTTGAATGCTTTGCTGGCCACAGGGTCCGAGGCGATGTTGTGCAGCCAGGCACGGCGGGCTTCGTCGTAGATGCCGCCCGAGGCGCCGGACTTTTCGTTGGCGATTTCGACCTGGTAGCCGTAGACGCGGCCGGCGGGCTGCGGCTTGGCGACGATTTGTTTGCCGTCGAAGATGGGGGTGACGGCGCCCTCGGCGTAGCGGTGGGAGCGGATCTGGACGCCGGAATTCAACGATGGATCGGTCATCGTTTCGAACTCGAGAACAAAATCGCCGTACTCCCGCGTTGTGCAAAGGAAGCTATTGGGACTGCCCTCGGCGGTGGTGCCGACGATCATGCCCTTCACCACCTCATACTTCGCCTGTCCGTTGCATTGCTGCCAGCCCTTTAGGGTCTTTCCATCGAAAAGCGAAACGAACTTCGGTTCGGCGGCCACGGTGGCCGAACACACAAGGAGCAAAAGGATAAGAAGGCGGGTCATGCGTAGGATCATATCAAAGGCGGAAGCGAAGAGGCCGCGCGAAGCGGCCTCTTTGGTTTTGCTCGTCTTGTGGGTCAACTACCACAGCTTGCACTGTTTCTCCGGCGGGCGGACCATGGGGTCGCCGAGTTTGCAGGAAAAGGCCTTATGGAATTCGGGGCTGTTCTGGAGCGTACCGATAGTGCGGAACTTGGCGATCGGATGGGGGTCGGTCTTCAGGCGGAGTTGGAGATCCTCCGGACGGTGGGTGCGGGCCCAGACGCGGGCGAAGGCGAGGAAGAAGCGCTGATCGGCAGTGAAGCCGTCCATGACCGGGCCTGGTTTGCCGCCGAGAGAACGCTTGTAGGCTTTATAGGCGAGCGTTAAGCCGCCAAGGTCGCCGAGCGCCTCGCCGACGACAAGTTTTCCGTTGTGGCGGAGGCCGTCGCCGACATCAAGGGTGTTGAACTGGTCGATGACGCAGGCGGCCCGCTCGTCGAATTTCTTGCGGTCCTCGGGTGTCCACCAGTTCTTGAGGTTGCCTTCGGCGTCGAACTTGGAGCCCTGGTCGTCGAAGCCATGACCCATCTCGTGGCCGATGACGACGCCGATGGCGCCGTAATTGGCCGCGTCGTCAGCCGAGAGGTCGAAGAACGGCGACTGGAGGATGCCGGCAGGGAAGGCGATCTCATTCATGAGCGGGCTGTAGTATGCGTTGACGGTGGGGGGCGTCATCCCCCAGTCGTTGCGGTCCACGGGCTTGCCGATTTTGGCCATCTGGTAGTCGCGCATGAAGACGGCCGCGGCGCGCATGTTCCGGAAGTAGTTGGCTCCATCGATCTTCATGGCGGAGTAATCGCGCCAGCGGTCGGGGTAGCCGATCTTGGCCACGAAGGCGTTCAGCTTGGCGACGGCATTCTTCTTGGTTTCAGGCGCAAGCCAAGTGGCGGTTTCGAGCTCCTCGCGGAGGGTGGCGCGGAGGTTTTCGACGAGCTGGTTCATCCGCTTCTTGGCCTCGGGCGGGAAGTGTTTTTCGACGAAAAGGCGGCCAAGGGAATCTCCCAGGATGCGGTCGGTGGTATTGGCGCACTGCTGCCAGCGGGGCAACTGCTCGGTGGCGCCGGTGAGCACAGTGCTGGAGAAACGGAAGTTCTCGTCGCGGAACGGCTTAGAGAGGTGAGGGGATGCTGACGACGCAACGCGCCACCGGATCCAGGTCTTCCAGGTGTCGAGGGGCGCGGACGAGAACTGGGTTTCGACGGTCTTGATGAACTCTGGCTCCGAAACGTTGACGGGGGTTGATTCAGCGATGTTGAAGAGTTTGTACAGCGCCTTCCAATCCACTGATGGAGATAGGGTGGAGAGTCCGGCGATGTCCATCTTGTGGTAACGGGCGTAAGGGTCGCGGCGCTGAACGTTGGTCATGGTGGCCTGGGCGAGGACCGTTTCAAAGTCCGAGACCGTTTTCGCGGCGGCCGCGGCTGTTTCGGGGGAGTCGCCAAGCAGTTCAAAGGTCTTGGCGATGTGCTTCAGAAACTCCTCGCGGATCTTCTTGGTGCGTTCGTCGTCCTTAAAGTAGTAGTCGCGTTCGGGAAGCGATAGACCGCCGGCGCTGACGTTGACGATCACTTCCTTGCTATTTTTCAGGTCGGGCGACCCGAAGAACCCAAAAGGAGCGATCGGGTTTTCGCGCTGGAGCTCGACCAGTAAGGCGCGGACCTCGGCAGACGACTTCAGGTTCTTGATCCGGGCCAGCAGCGGCTCGATGGGTTTTGACCCTAGCGCGTCAATCGCATTGGTATCCATACAGGATGCGTAGAAATCACCGATTCGCTTCTGATCGGCTGATGAGGCGGCGTTGCGGTTGGCGGCAGCCTGTTCGAGGATGACGCGGAGGCGTTCACGGTTGCCTTCCTGGAGGACGGTGAAGGTGCCCCAGTTGGAGTATCGAGCGGGGATGGGGTTCTTGTCGACCCAACCGCCGTTGGCGAAACGCCAGAAGTCGTCACAGGGCTTGCAGGTGCGGTCCATGGCGGCGGTGTCGATGCCGCTGGACAGGGGTGGTTGCGCGGCCGCCGCAGCGGTCAGCAGCACGAGGAGGAGGATGAGTCGCATCATGGTGTGAGACGTTAACCTATTGGTATTTTCGCACTCCGGCGGGACCGGGGCCGGATGGCCCTGGCAGGGAAGATAGACGTGGAAGAGTGGAAAGCGTTATTGGCGATTGAGCGTGCGTTCCGCAAAGCATGCCGCCTTGGGGGCGATCTGATCGCCTGCAAGCCGGGATGCGATGGCTGCTGCCAGCGCCCGTTCGCCATCACGCAGGCCGACGCGGCTCGTCTGAGACGAGGGCTGGCCGGAGCGCCGAGGGAATTGGCGGACGGGATCCTGGAACGGGCGAAGAGTAATCGGGAGGCGGCCGAACTGCGGTTCCCTGGGGATTTGGAGAAGGGCGAGTTGACGGCGGACATAGGTTTGCGACTCTGGTTTTTCGCAAGATGGAGGGGGCCGGCGTGTCCCGTTCTTGATCCGGAAAGGGGAGTCTGTCTGCTCAGGAAACACCGGCCGGCGGCGTGCAGGCTGTACGGACCGCTAATCCGGATTGGGGGAACGACAAGCGGACCGTGCGATCTCTGCTATGAGGGGGTGCCTGCGGATGAGATGTCGCGCTACGAGATTGAGGTTAATGGGGATTGGGGCGAGGGGGACTCGCGCCCGGAGACCATTGTGGCCCTTGCGCTGTTGGCGGAAGATCCTGGTGAACACTAGTTCCGCAATCGCTGGGTGAGGCGTTGCGATTCGGCGTTGAGAGTTGATAGCTGGCGGAGTTCATCCTCCGCTGATTGGACGGCGCTGGTGATGCGCGAGACCTCGGAGGAGGTGATCTGCAAGGGAGTCTGGCTGTCGCGCTGAGTGTCAAGACGAAGAGCCAGGGCGCGGTAGGCGTCCGTCAGATCCCGGAAGCGCCGTTGGAGGCTGGTGAGCGTGTTCTCGCGGCGGCGGTTGAGGTCCTCGAATGAGCCAAGAATGGCGCCGACCTGAGACGAGCGGCGGTTGTCGGCGGCGATGGAGTCGCGGACGCGGCGCAATTCTGACTCCATCGAGGCGATGCGCTCGTTTTTCGCTTTCAGTTCGCCTTCCATGGCTTCCACGACGCGGCGCGAGGACGCCAGGGCATCCTTCAGTTCGCTCTCAGACGCCGAGAGCCGGCGCCGTTCAGAGCGGACTGACTCGATCGTGGATTCGAGCTCGGATTTGGCGAGTTGGAGGCTCTGGATTTGCGATTGCAGAGCGTCATAACGTTTCTGCAGATCGGCTAGGGCGCGCACAGTTTCGGCGCGAGCCGTCTCAGCCGCGCGCAGTGAAGAACTTGATACGCCCGAGGGGGCAGGCGCCTCGATTCCCTCAGCCGCGAGCTTCTGGCGCAGCGCAATGTTATCAGCTTCCGCGGCAGCGGCCCTGGTTTCCAATGCTTTGGCCACAGCGGCTTGGGAGGAGGCTTGGGCGAGCAGCAGGCGGTTCTGGTTCAGCAGCCAGAGCGACCAGATGAGAAAGACCGCAGTGGCCACGGCCAACAGCATAACGGCATAACGCGCGGCTTTCATGTGTGGGTCTCCATTCTACTTCTGTCCGAGAGAAAAGCGCGAGCGGAATTCTGGGTTGAGACCTGGTGCGGCAAGTTCGATTGTGAACTGCCGGGGCAGGTCCTTTGGCAGCAAGAAATCAATGGCGTAATGGGAGCGAATACGGGCCAGTGCGGCGCTAATAGACGAAGTGATCTCCGCCTGGGACCGGCAAAAGTAAGCTGTGCCGCCTGTGGCTTCGACGGCTTGGCGCAATCCCAATTGGTATGCCTCGTTGAGCCGGTCGCGCAGATATGCCAGGTGAACCATGTAGACCGGAGCGTCGTAGCCAGCGAGATTGGCGGCGAGTTTTGCTGTCCGTTCGCGGATGAGCGCGTCGGGGAAACGGCGGGACAAGTCGCGGCTATCCGAATAGTTGATGACTGGGTTGGTGTAGTCCTCGCGATAGCCGTAGATGTTGGAGTCGGAGATATGCAGGATCGCCATCCGGACTGGCGACTTGGCCAGGATCGCCGAGGCGAGTTTTGAAGCCGGCTCCATAGCTTCGAGCAAGCCGGCGGCTCCGGTTGTGCGGGCGTTGCGGATGGCACTAACGGTCGCAGATGGATCCGGGCCTGGATCCGAGAGAACGTGGAGTCCATCCTGGGCGGACAACGCGGCGGTCCAGATCTGGCCGGGCAGTTCGGCGAACTGGGTGGCGAGGGCGTTGCGGGCTTCGTTTATGAGGTTGAGGTCTCCGGTGAGGTCCACGACGACGAGCAGCATGAGGCTGTCTGAAGGCTTGAGGCAGCGAACGATGGGAGAAGGCTTGCCTTCGGCCTTGATGACCGCCTGACACAGCCCACTTTCGCTGGCGCCAATCCATGCCGTCGTTCGGCGCACTGGACCTGCTTCGGGCGGGGCGGCCGCCAAGGTGGCGGCGAGCGTGACCAGGATGGGAAGGGTCCGCCGCATCAGAAGCTGAACCGGAGCCCAAGTTGGATGACGCGTCCGCCCCGGGAGCCAATGATCTTGCCGGCGTTGGCGTTTGGCGAATCCGAAGTTCCGATGATGGTGTCGGGGTCGTTCCAATTTCCGAAGTTGACGAAATTGAAGGCCGAAGCATTAAATTCGAAGGCCCGCTCCTGGTCTATCGCGAATCGTTTGGCCAGGGAGAGGTCGTGGCTTTGAGTGGAGGGGTTGCGGAGAGTGGGGTGCGTGCGGGGGCCATTCCCGAGTGTGAAGTCAGCCGGATGGCTGAAGGCATCGGTATTGAACCAGCGGTCGGGCGAAGGGTTGCGGACGGAGGGGTCCACCCCGTCGACTGTATTGACACGGAGGGCCTGAATTACGTTGCCCGTGTTGTTGAACATCGGGTGTAATGCCAAGGGCTCGCCCGACGAAATGGAACTGATGCCTGAGACCGACCAACCATTGATGACCCAGCGCCGCCAGTCCTGAAAGGCGAACCACGACTTTCCGACCCCGAACGGGAGTTCATACATATAGCTCAGGGACAGCCGCACCGGATTGTTCCATGCCGACAGACTCCATTCGTTGTCGGCGTTGAAAAAATCTTGTTTGCCGTAAGGTCCCGAGTAGTCGTCGAACTGGCGGCTGAATTCGGCGTTCGCAGAAAGCGAGAGACCTTGGGAAGTGCGTTTCTCGGCGCGCAGGGATGCGGCGGTACGCCGGTAGCGCCCGCCGGCCCAGAGGCCGTTCACATCGAAGCGCAGGTACTGGGGGTATGGGCGGAGTTGGCGGATGAAAGTCTCGTCATTGAGTCGATCGCGATAGACCAGATTGTCAGGATGTACTGCATTGGGGCTGATGGCGCTGTTACCGACAAAAAGGTTGATGCCCGAGGCGATCGAAGCAGCGCCCGTAAGAACGATTGAGAACGGGAGCTCGCGTTCGTAGGAGAGTCCAGATGAGAAGTACCGCGGGAGAGTGCCACTCCGGTCGTTGAGATCAGCGGACGTCTGGTTCGCAGCCTCAGGTCGCAGATCGGGTGCTGGGTATGCTGGCGCCGGTACGCCGTTGGCGAGCACGATCGGCGAATCGAGTTGGGAGTTTTGAGAAAAGAATGTCGAGTAGCCGTTGAAGCCTTGCGTTCCCCACTGGCCATTGGGGAACGCGTAGTTTGAGTAACTCATTCCGATTGAGTACCGCAGGACGGCTTTTTGATTACCCCCGGGATTCCACGCGAGCGAAAATGAAGGCTGTGGCCTCGCCTGGAGGGACTGGAATGCCCGGCCGGCGCCGCCCCTCCCGGCGAAGATGAGGGCTCCCCTTGTACCGCTTGCCGGGTTGAAGGCGTCAAAGTCAACCGTCGACATCCGGTTGTAACGTTCCGTCCTTGGGGCCGATATCTCGGTGCTCAGACTGAACGACAAGTTCAACCCCGGTCGAACTTCCCAGTTGTCGCTGAATGCGATCAGCCCCCGCCAGATCCGCCAGTAAGAGGGAGACGGCGTGTAGCTGACTTCAACATAACGGGGGAGGCCAAGGAGCATGGTCGCGAATCCCTTGCCTGTGTTGACGATCCCCGGCAGGGACGTGAGCCCAGTGCCGAACTGGAAGTATCCGGAAGGGAATTGCGGCAATGAGGTATTGGCGCGATAGCGCGCAAACTGGCTGACGGCACGTAGATTGTGTTTGCCGCGACGGAGCGAGAAGGCGTCGGTGAAGGTGAAGTAGTGGCGGGCGTGGCGAGCGATGGGGTTGGCCCGGCCAAGGCCAAGGTAGCCGTCGATGATCACATACGGAAACGTCTCGCCAGGCACGCCGGAGATGCCGAGTTGTTCCGGATATCCTCCGGCATCTGAGCTTGTGTCGGAGATATCGCTGGAGGCGTCAGCCGTGAGAGTGTTGGCGCTTTGAGGCGAGAGAGTGAGGATATGCTCGACGGCTATGCGCCGGTTGGAATATTTGCGGTCGGCGGGCCCGGGATTGGCTGGGTTGTCGAAGAAGCGAGCCGCTGTTTCGAGGCCGTTTGTGAAGGAAGACGTCACGGCGAGTCGATGCTTGAGCATGAAGGTGTGGTCCACCTTGAGGATCATTCCGTTGGCCTGATTTGTCTCAGGCGAGAAGACGAACAGATTGTTCCTGTCAAACGGGCCGGCATTGGAATTCGGGTCGGGGTAATAGTTGGCGAGGGCCGAGGCGACTGGGTCGATTCTCGCTGAGGGGATTCGGTTTGAGGGGAATGGGTCTCGAAGGTACTGAAGGTTGGATTCCGATACGCTGGCGGCTGGATCGAAGTCGGGATTCGGACGCGTGGACGCGGGGTCGAAGATGCGCAGGAGTTCTCCGTTGGCATCAACGCTCCTGCCAAAATCGCCGCCCCGCTCCGCGACAAGCGGGATTGTGCGGAGATAGGACCGGCCTATCTTTTCGCGCATGCCCTCATAGCTGATAGAGAAAAAGGTCTTGCGGGAGCCGTCGTAGATCTTTGGAACAACCAGGGGCCCGGACAGGTTGAAGCCGAACTGGTTTCTCCGAAGGATATTCTTGTCGCCGCCGCGCTGTTTGACGTCATGGGGCGTGGCATCGAGGAAGTCGTTGCGGAAATTGTTGAAGAGGCGGCCGTGGAACTGAATGCTCCGTTGAGCAGACCTGCCCCGCTTGGGCGCATCCTGGCGAAGGCCCAAATTCCGGGTCTGGACTTTGAACTCCTCTACTGCCCGCCGCAGATCCTGCGTTTCGCTTTGTTGCGTGTCGGCGCCGAAACAAAGGGCAAATCCGGAAGCGGCGAGGATTGCGAGGCTGGAAGCCGGGAAACCACTCATGAATTCTCAGTTTACCGTCCTCTCAATGCCAACCAGTGAACTGGCCTGGAACGGCGCTGCGGGCCTCCGGCCCGGCAGACGTCCCGGATGACCTCCCGCCGGCCCACGCGATTGGATAACCTGACTTCGAATGAAGCTCAAAGAACTGGCTGAGCGCATCGGCTGCGCCTTGCGCGGCGACGGTGAAGTTGAGATCACGGGCGTATCCGGGATGGAGCACGCAACCTCCACGCAGATCACGTTCCTTGCGAACCCGAAGTACGCCCACAAGCTGAAAGACACCAAGGCGGGTGCGATTATCATCCACGAGACGGCCGGCGAAGTCGGCCTGCCGGCGTTATTGTCCGAAAATCCGTACCTGGATTTTGCCCGAGCGCTGGAGCAGTTCTACCAACCGCCGCGTCCAGACTTGGGAGTCCACCCGACTGCGGTCGTACACCCGTCATCCGAGGTCGGGCCGGAGGCCAGCATCGGCGCCTATTGCGTGATCGGCGCCGGCGTGCGGATCGGGCGCGGCGCGGTGCTGTATCCTCACGTGGTGATTTACGACGGTTGTCAGATTGGCGACGATTTCACAGCCCACTCCGGAGTCTGTGTTCGTGAGGGGACGCGGATCGGAGACAGGGTGATTCTACAGAACAACGTCGTGGTCGGAGCCGATGGGTATGGCTTCGCGAAGCGGGCCGACGGAAGCCATTACAAGATCGTTCAATCAGGGCCGGTGGTCATCGAAGATGACGTCGAGATACAAAGCATGAGCAACGTTGACCGGGCGACCGTTGGCGAGACCAGGATACGCGCAGGGGCCAAGCTGGACAGTATGGTTCAGGTTGGTCATGCGTGCGATGTGGGCGAGAGAAGCATCATCTGCTCACAGACGGGTCTGGCGGGAAGCACAGTCTTGAAGAATGATGTATTGCTGGCGGGGCAGGTTGGCGTAAGCGGCCATCTCACGATCCACGAAAATGCGGTAGTGTATGCGCAGAGCGGGATTGGCGGCGACATCGAGGCCGGCGCGGTGATGTCGGGATCTCCTGCGTTTGATGCGGCTACATGGCGGCGCGCCGTGGCTGCATTCCCAAAGCTGCCTGACATGGTGCGGGCGATGCGACAATTGGAGAAGCGTTTGTCGGCTTTGGAAAATCAGCTGTCCGAGGAGGAGTAATGAGTGACCGAGTTGGGCTGGCGCGCGCGCCGCTGGCGTACCGGAACGAGGAGTTTCTTAAAGGGTGGTCGGCGAGAAGCCTCCGTATTCTCTCCGAGTACTTCGAGCCGCTCGACAGGCTAGGGCACCACCAGATTAGGGATACAGTGGTTTTCTTTGGTTCAGCCCGCATTCGCGAGCAGGGGCCAATGGCGAGGTACTACTCCGAGGCGCGGGAGTTGTCACGGCAGGTGACTTTGTGGAGCGACTCCCTTGAGCCGCCGACACGCCGCTTTGTCGTTTGCACTGGCGGAGGACCAGGAATCATGGAGGCAGCCAACCGCGGCGCAAACGACGCCGGAGGGCTGTCGATAGGATTCAACATCGCACTGCCGTTTGAGCAGTTTCCCAATCCCCACATCACGCCAGACCTCAATTTCGAATTCCACTATTTCTTCATGCGGAAGTTCTGGTTCGCATACCTGGCCAAGGCGCTTGTTGTGTTTCCAGGCGGATTCGGAACGCTGGATGAATTGTCCGAGATTCTGACGCTGACCCAAACGCAGAAGCTGGAGAAGAAGATCAAGATCGTTCTCTATGGCCGGGAATTCTGGCGCGAAGTGCTCAATTTCGACGCGCTGCTGAAACACGGAATGATCGGAGTGGAAGACCTGGACCTGTTCGAATTCGCCGACACGCCGGAAGATGCCATGGCCATTCTGAAGCCATTCCTCCTGGAGAATTATCTGCAGCCCCATCAGGTCAGGGCCGCTGAAGAACTTCCCGACATCGCGCGTTCGAGGATCTAGCGCACCCTCTCATTGCATGGCGAAGCTTGGAGCGAAAAACGCCGGTTGGAAACTGGGATGGCTTGAGAGCGTCTTCCTCGGATCTCTCGGCCTGCTTGCTCTACTGCAATGGTCGGGATTCAGGCCAGGGCTGAAGATCCTGGTCGGCGCCGTAAGCATTCTGTCGGGCCTGCTGGTTCTTGGAAGACTGGGGTTGCTCGGGATGCGCCGGGCGATCTGGAGGCTGCGTGACCGGCTGCTTGTCACCTATCTGTTTATCGCTGTCGTGCCCGTGGTGCTGCTGGCATTCTTCGCTCAGTTGGGGGCATGGGCGCTTTCAAGCCAAGTCGGGGCATACCTACTGAATGCTGAGCTTGAGCGGCGCGTCGGGGTGATGCAAACGGCCGCTGTCAGTCTCTCTAAAGTTCAGGCGCAATCGCGCGCCGAGGCGGTTCGGCGAACCGGTTTGCTGTTCCGTGAGCGCTACCCGGGCCTTGAGATTCTCGTCCGCGACGAACGTGGCGGCGAGATCCGGTTCCCCCCGGAGTCCACGCTGGAGGCTTTGCGGCTGAAGTGGCCGCAGACCTCGGGCGTGCTGGTCAAGGACAGCCACTTCCACATTTGGTCACACGTAGACGCGCCGGTGGAGGTTCTCGTCGTGGCGCCGATCACGCGATCGTTTCTCCTCGGACTTGTTCCGAACCTGGGCGACATCACTCTGCGCAGCTACATGGGCGGAGGAGAGAAACAAGCCCAGCCGGTCCGCATCTACGGGAGTCTGCCGGGGGAGCCGGCTGTCCCGCCAGGTGTGGTTCCTGAAGCGGCCAACATTTTTGACATGCCTATTACCTATGGAGCCACGGTCCCGGTTGCAGTTTGGGATGACCCGAACGCCCGTGAGGTAGCGGTCCTGGGCATGAGAACGCGCGTTTCGGGCATCTTGAACCTGCTATTCAACCAGAGGAGCTGGCGCGATCAGCAACTTTTGCTGGAGATCGTGATTCTGCTTGGAGTCAGTTCGGTGGTACTGATCGTGCTGGCGAGCTTCGTCGGAGTCTCAATGACCCGCACAATCACGGAGGCGGTACACAACCTGTATCAGGGGACCAACCGGATTCGCGCCGGAGATCTGGCCCACAGGATAGAGGTGAAGGGAAATGATCAGTTAGCGGAGCTGGGCAGGAGTTTTAACTCCATGGCCGAAAACTTGGACAGGCTGCTGAAATCGGAGAAAGAGCGGCAGCGCCTGCAGGCCGAACTCGAGATCGCCCGCGAAGTGCAGGCACAGCTTCATCCGAAGGAAACGCCAAGGCTGGGCGGGTTGGAACTTGCCAGCGTCTGCCGCGCGGCAAGGCTCGTCTCGGGCGACTACTTCGACTATCAGCGGCTGGGCGGGCACAGGCTGGCAGTGGCCATTGGCGACGTGGCCGGCAAGGGAATTTCCGCGGCGCTGCTCATGGCAACGTTGCAATCGGCGATGCGGAGCCAATTGAGGCACTGCGCCGAAATGATGGAGCGATCAAGCAACGGTGACGGCGAAGCCCACATCTCCACCGCGCGGCTCATGGCAAACCTCAACCAGCACCTCTACGCATCGACGTCACCCGAGAAGTATGCGACATTTTTCTTCTCCATCTATGACGACGAAACCGAAACCCTCAGCTATACCAACGCAGGGCATTTGCCGCCGCTGCTGGTGCGGGGTGGCGAGGTGCTGACTTGCGAAGTGAACGGAACAGTTGTCGGCGCCTTCCCGGACGTACCTTACGAGGAAAGCCGGTTGAAGCTTGAGAGTGGTGACCTGCTGGTCTGTTACACCGACGGTATCACCGAGCCTGAAAATGAGTATGGCGAGATGTTCGGCGAGCAGCGGCTGATGGAACTGCTGAAGTCGCATTCCGCGAGAGAGGCAGGAGAAGTAGCCGACGCCGTGGTTCGCGCTGTGAGTGACTGGACGGCCTCGCCCGAGTTGCAGGATGACATGACGCTGCTTGTAGCCCGTAAGAGGTGAGCCCGTTGGAACTGCCCAAGCGAATTGGCATACTCCTGATCGCGATTGCCGCGGTCATAGGGGCGGGTTCGACGGGATATGTTCTGATCGAAGGCTATCCGTGGCTGGATGCGCTCTACATGGCGGCCACAACCATGACCACGGTGGGCTACATGGAGATTCACGCGCTTTCGCCTGCGGGCCGTGTGTTCAACATGTTATACCTGGCCGCCAGCGTCAGCCTGTTGCTCGTGACCATAGGGATGATGACCCAAGCGGCCATCGAGAACCAGTTTGGCAATGTGATCGGCCGGAGGCGGGCCAAGAGGATGATCGAAAAAGCATCAAACCATTACATCGTTTGCGGCTTTGGGCGGGTTGGACGGGGGGCGGCGGCGGAACTGAAGAACGGAGGATCGATCGTGGTGGTGATTGACCGCCGCGACGACCGCGTTGAATTGGCGCTCAAACTTGGTTTCCTGGCGATGGCCGGTGATTCCACCCATGACGACACCCTCCGCGAAGCGGGCGTGGAGCGTGCGGCTGGCATGGTCGCCGCGCTGGCCACGGATGCCGACAACCTGTTTGCCGTCATATCCGCGAAATCGCTGAACGCAAAGCTTAGGGTGGCCGCCAGGGCGGCCGAGGACGACGCGGAAAGGAAGATGCGTCAAGTCGGGGCGGATGAAGTGCTGGCGCCTTATCGTATGACCGGGGTCCGATTGGCACAGTCGCTACTGAAACCGCACGTCTACCGATTCCTCGACTTCGCCACCTCATCCCTGGGAATGGAGGTGGACATCGAGCAATTGACGGTGGAATCCGGGAGCGGGTTGGCGGGAAAGACATTGGCTGAGCTGAATGTCCGGCGAGACCTGAAGGTCATCGTACTCGCCATCCGCCGGGCGGACGGCGAAATGATGTTCAACCCAGGCGCCGAGGCCAAGATTGAGGCTGGCGACTCCCTGGTGGTCATGGGAGAGCAGGAGCCTTTGAGGAAACTGGAGCAGAGGGTAGGAGCGGCGTAGAGATGAAAGTCCTGACCGCGGAACAGATGAGGGCGATCGACCGCAGAACGATCGGCTTCGGCGTGCCGGAACTGGTTCTGATGGAGAACGCTGGGTGCCGCGTGACCGAGTTCCTGGCCGCGCGTTTCGCCCCTCTCGCACGGCACCGGATTGTTGTTCTTTGCGGAAAAGGAAACAACGGCGGCGACGGTTTGGTCATTGCGCGCCAATTGGCAATGGTCCATCATCCGGCCACGATCGATGTCGTGCTGCCATGGGGCGAGGCCGAGTTGAGTCCGTGCGCTGCGGTGAACTTCCGCTTGCTGACGGAGCATGGCATCCAAGTTCACGGCAGTGTCGAGCCCCGCCTGCGTGCAGCGACACTGGTGATTGACGCAGTATTGGGCACTGGACTCAAAGGCGAGGCATCCGGGCTGGCGCTCGAAATGATCCGTGAGATCAACCATGGGTTCCCGGGCGCGACGGTGGTGGCGGTGGACATCCCTTCCGGCCTCGGCGGCGGCGAGCACACCCGGCCGGTGGCTACCGTGACGTTCACTGCTCCAAAGCTGGATCAGGTCATGCCGCCAGCGTGCGACGCCGTTGGAGAACTCATCGTTGCCGCGATCGGAACGCCACCAAAGTGGATTGAGGACGACGAAGCGTTCCATGTCCATTTTGTCGAGCGCTCGATGTTCGCACGCCTGTTCGAGGACCGGGATAGGGGAGCGCACAAGGGCTGCTTTGGGCACGTGCTCATCGTCGGCGGGGCCGCCGGGAAGGGCGGCGCAGCGGCGATGGCCGGGTATGCTTCACTGCGCGCCGGCGCAGGGCTGGTGACCGTGGCTTGCGACGAACGTGAGCGTCCGGCCGTGACCGCACTGGCTCCGGAACTCATGACGCAACCGTTGAGTACCGGATTGGACCAACCGATCCGCCAGGACATCGTCGCAATCGGGCCGGGACTGGGAGGGACGAAGGAGAGCGTCGAGCTGGCCCAGAGGATGTTCGCCGAAGCTGCGCTGCCCATGGTGGTGGACGCCGATGGCCTGAATGCGCTCGCTGGAACAGAGTTCGGTGCGCCGGATGCGATGCGCGTCCTCACGCCTCATCCGGGCGAGATGGCGCGGCTTGTTGGAACCACAGTGAATCAGATCCAGCAGGACCGTGCTGGCGCGGCCTTGGCGCTCGCTGCACGCAGCCGTTGCATCGTAGTTCTCAAGGGGCAGCGCACGCTCATCGCGATGCCTGACGGAAGGTTGTACATTAACCCGACGGGAACCCCAGCCATGGCGACGGCGGGCAGCGGCGACATCCTCACCGGACTCATCGCTGGACTTCTGGCGCAGCACCCCGCACAAGTAGAAGGTGCGATTATGGCCGCCGTTTGGCTCCACGGCCGGGCAGGCGAATTGGCAGCCCGGCAGTTGACCGAGCAGTGTGTCACCGCCACAGATCTGCTGCGGCATCTTCCCGAGGCTATTCGTGAGACGCGAGACCTTCAAGACCAGTAGCGAGCAGGAGACCATCGCGCTTGGCCGCGTGTTGTCAGGCCGGTGGCCGAGGCCATGCGCCGTCTTGCTAATCGGAACGTTGGGCGCCGGCAAGACAACTCTGGCCAAAGGTCTCGCGGCGGGAACGGGCGCGGTGGATGAAGCGGATGTATCAAGCCCGACGTTTCCGCTGATTCACGAATATGGCGACCCGGTGAGTGTGTACCACGTCGACTTGTACCGGCTGGAGACAATTGAGGAGGTCGAGCATATCGGACTGGAGGAGATCCTTGAACGTCCTGCCTTGATCCTTCTCGAGTGGGCCGAGCGGTTTCCCGAGCTACTTCCAGCGCGCCGTGTCGAGATCAGAATTACCGCAGCAGCGAACGAAGAACGCACTTTGGAGGTCACCGAGTATGGGTTCTAAGAACTCCGGAGGCGATCTGGGCAACGTCCGGGCAAGACTTCTTTCGCTCGCCAGTATCCTCGCCTTCACGATCCTCCTGGCCCTGGCCGTCTTCCTCATCCTCAGGCCGTTTGCCGAGGTGCTCCTGGCCGCATCCATGCTGACGGTCTGTTTCTATCCCCTGTATGAGTGGATTCACGCCCGCGTGCGCAACGCCGATGCGGCGGCTGCCTTGTGCATCCTCGCTCTTCTTGTCGTGCTGCTGGTTCCTTTAGTTGCTCTCGGTACGGTTGTGGCAAGGGAAGCGCGGTCGGCATACAGCGGAATCGAGCGGCAAAGCGCCGCTTACGGCGGGTGGGCCAGTTATCTCGGCCAGGCCGCTGATGCGCCAGTGGGGTGGATCAGTTCGCAAACCGGAATACCGGCGGATGAGATCAAATCGGCTATTGCGGAGAGAGCGCAGGCGGCTGGGGCGAAAATCATCACCTGGAGCGGCAAATTATTCGGCAACATTGCAACGACGACCACCGACATCCTGCTGACCCTTTTCATCATGCTCTTCCTGTTTCCGATTGGGGAGCGGTTCGGGCAGCATTTGCACGAGTACGTTCCGATCCAAAAGGACCGGCTTAACCTGATGCTGGAGACGATGAAATCGGCGATTGTGGCGAACCTGTACGGCATGATCGCCGTGGCCGCTTCGCAGGGTGCGCTGGTGGGCGTGGGCTTTGCGCTGGCCGGTCTTCCGTCGCCGGTGTTCTGGGCTGTCACCGCGGCATTCTGTTCTTTGATTCCGCTTGTCGGCACTGCTTTTGTTGTTGTGCCCGCGGTTGCTTATCTGGCGATTGGCGGAGCCTATGGGAAAGCCATGTTCCTTCTGGCTTGGGGAATCTTCGTGGTCGGCATGTCGGACAACTTTGTCCGGCCCATGGTTCTGAAGAAGGGCATCGAGATGAACACGCTCGCGATCTTCCTCTCTCTCATGGGGGGCGTACAGGCCTTTGGCTTCATCGGCCTATTTGCTGGCCCGGTCATATTGACCATGGCATTCGTCATGCTCCGGATGTTGAACGAGGAACGTCTTGCCTGGCAGAAGGCCGGGACGCTCGAACCAGCAGCCAGTCCGGCTCCGGCCGGACAGCCTGATAGCGTATCGGCGGATTGACAGCTACTGCTTGCCCGGCTTGGCGCCCACGGTTTCTCCCTTTCGGAGCAGGCTCGGGCGTTTCTTCGTTTTGCTGTCTTCGGCCTTTTTCGCTTCGGCGGCCTTCTCGGCGGCTTTACGCGCCTCTTCCACTGAGGATGGTGTGGCCAGGGCATCGTGCTGTTTGCGCCTCTCCACTTCTTTGGCCTCAACGCCGCGAATGCGGTCTCGAAGATCCTCTTCAGCCAGTTCCGCGCTATCGCTTAGGGTGTCGACCGCAGTGTCGAGGGCAAACTTGTAGCGAGCCAAATCCGGCGGATTTGAGTCACGGAACTTCTCAAGCTTCGCCTGAAGCAATCGCGCCGTCTTGGCCACATCCGGCAATGCCGTAACCTCTTTCTGATGCCTCAGCGCGTCGTCGATGACCACGTCGAGCGTCTCCATGAGTCTCGTCAATTGTTCGAGATGGCTATGAATCGTACTCGACCGGCCTGTTTTGTTCTCAGCGAACAACTGGTCGAGTAGATCGGCACGTTGACGCGCGAACTTCAGGTAGAGTCCAATCCGCAGGTTCGGCTCCTGTGCAAGCCGGATCTGATCGGCTTCATCAGCGGTGAGAAAATCCGTTTGAGCCGGAGCCGCGAGCGCCAGCGCTATTACGAGCATGGGCAGGGCCAACCAATTCATCTCTGTCCTACTTTCCCCCCATCACTCCCAGGAGAAACTCCTCATGCAACAACTGAATCCTGGCGCGCACCTTCTCCGCTTCCGGGCGGTCGTCCAACGAGAGGGCTGACACTAGATCAGCCAATTCCTTGATGAGTGAGCGCGTCCGTAACTCCGCTTTTTTGTATTGCTTAGACAGTTTGTTGGGCCGTTTCCCGGTCTGCCTCAGAGAGTCGAGCGCCAACTGGCAACTCTCAGCGATCTGCCGGAGAGCATCCTCCAGTTCCAGACGCGATCCAGAGTCGACAACGATCTTTCTGGCGCGCGCCATAACCACGCCTGCGTGCTCAATGGCCAACTCAGAGCGCTTTTCGAGCCTGGACTCTGCACGAACCTGGTCGAGATTCGCTGGCGGACCGGCGGCCAGGAGGGTCATTAACGCGAGTGACGTCAACGCTTCACCTCCTTTTCGAGGATACGCACCCGTTGCCGCGCTTTGAACTCCTCGTCAGGGAACTTGCCGCCGCTCTGGGCGAGAAACTTCCTGTAGCATTCGAGCGCAAGCTCAGTCTGGTGGAGGTTATCAAGCGCGGTCGCACGGAACCACCAATAACCAGGGGTTTCGCCGCCAAGCGCAAAGCTCTTGTCGAGCGCCGCCACGGCAGCGCCGTAGTTCTTCAACAGGATCAACATGCCGGCGAGTTCGTTCCATGCTTCAATCGAGTCAGGCCTGTTTTTGGTGGCGGCAAAGAACTGTTCGGCGGCTTCCTGGAATCGCTTTTCGTCGCGCAGCAAGCGGCCCAAGAAGAGACGCGCTTCGGCGTTGGCTGGTTCCTTTTCAACGATGTAGGCGGCGAGCGGTAATGCCTTTGCCGGCTGTTTGGCGCGAAGATAAATGGTCGCCAACGCAAAGGCTGCGGCCGGCGATGGCGACTTCCGCATGACCTCCTCGAATTCCGCCGCCGCGCCGGAGTGGTCTCCGGTTTCCATCAAAAGGGCGCCGAGACGTTCGCGAGCGCCCACGGCTGGCGACTTCCTGTATGCGCCGATCGCCTCCTGCTTCATTCCCGCCCGTTCGTAACACTCTGCGGCCTCGAGGAGAATGTCCTGGTCGTCCGGCGCCAATTGAACGGCCTTGAAAAACCACCCGGCGGCCTCTTTCCATAGCTGCCGCCCGGACCACGCACGCGCAAGAAGATAGACCGGGCGGACGTCACCTGGCTTTGCGGCCGCGGCGGATTCGAGCAAGGGGACCGACTCCTCGAAGCGTCCTGTCTTGACTAATACCTGGCCAAGGTTGAGTTGAGCCTCGACGAGCTTTGGCGACTGTTCAAGCACTTTCCGGAACGCTTCAATCGCGTCACCATCACGCCCGAGCATTGAATAGGCGATGGCGAGATTGAACCGCGCCGGAAGGTTCTCCGGCTCCTTGGCGACGACAGGCTCCAATAATGTAGCCGCCTCTGCAGGCCGGCCGCCGTCCAGGTGGGCCAATGCGGCCGTAATTGGGTCGGCTTGCCTCGCCTCCTGGGGCTGGATCTTGGCAGCCGGGCCAAGCAGCAACACAAGCGCAAGTACCGCCTCCATGTCTTCATTGTAGGGTTGCCACAGCGAAAGTAATAATCCGGCGGCGGCGCACATGCGCCAGGCGGCCGAAAGTGGTATGAAGGATTCGACATGGCACAAACGAACTACCTGGGCCGCCGCGCTCACATGATCGAGAACGAGCATCTTGAAGTCGTTATCACCGAAGAGGGTGGACATATCGCGTCGATCCGCGATAAGGCCTCCGGCATCAATCCCTTATGGACTCCTCCGTGGAAGTCGATCGAACCCTCGACCTACGACGAGGCCAGGCACCCGGAGTACGGCTGCAACGCGGAATCCAAGCTGCTGGCCGGGATTCTGGGGCACAATCTTTGCCTCGATCTCTTCGGCGGGCCGTCGGCCGAGGAGGCGGCCGCTGGCATCCCGGTTCACGGCGAAGGATCTGTGGCTCCATATGAGATTCAGGTGGAAGCGGATGTGCTCCGGCAAACGGCCACGCTGATGACATGTCAGCTTAAGTTCACCCGGACGATTCGCCTAGCCGCGGGATCGAGACGTCTGGAGATCGAGGAGACGGTCGAAAACCTCTCCCCCTGCGACCGGCCCGTGGCCTGGACGCAACATGTCACCCTGGGGCCACCCTTTCTTCAAAAAGGACAGACCCGGTTCGAAACAACCGCTACGAAGTCGAAAACGATGGAATCGGACTTCACCGGCGGTTTCGGCCACATGGCCATCGCTGCCGAGTTCGAATGGCCGCACGTGCCGCTGGTCGAAGGCGGCTTGGAAGACCTGCGCGTCTTCACCTCACGCGAGAAGTCGGGGGCGTTCTCCACTCATTTGATGGACCCGGCCAGAAACGACGCCTATTTCGCCGCCTGGAGCCCCGCGCACAAACTCGCGGTCGCTTACATCTGGCGCCAATCCGATTTCCCTTGGCTTGGCATTTGGGAAGAGAACCTGGGACGGACCGCGCCGCCGTGGAATGGAAAGGCGATCACTCGCGGGATGGAGTTCGGCGTCTCGCCCTTCCCCGAATCGAGGCGCGCGATGATCGACCGCGGGCGGACTTTTGGTGTGCCCGGGTATCGCTGGATCCCGGCCCTGTCAGCCGTCACGGCCACGTATGCGGCAGTAGTCGCTCCAGCGGTAAGCATCGATGACGCTATCGCGTTAGCTGCCAGTTGAGCCGCATGGGAGCCCAAGTCATCGAATTCGCGCAGACCGTCCTTGTGTTCATCGCGGCTTTGTTCCCGATCGTCAACCCGTTGGGCGGGGCCACTATTTTCTTGTCGATGACTTCGAATTACCCGCCCGAGGTCCGGCAGGCGCTGGCCCGCAAGGTGGCCTTTTTTAGCTTCTGCATCCTTGTGGGGTCGATGTTCCTGGGATCGCATGTGTTGTCGTTCTTCGGTGTTTCTTTGCCCGCCGTGCAGGTGGGGGGCGGACTCCTTGTTTCGGCGGCCGCCTGGGGCATGTTGAACAAGGATCAGGACGATCGCAGCCGCGACGTGGCAAGACATGGTCCCCGCCAGGATTGGGAGCAACACGCGTTCTACCCCTTGACGTTGCCCCTCACCGTCGGGCCTGGGTCGATTTCCGTGGCGCTTACCCTCGGCGCGAACCTGGCCCGTGGGGGACGCGCCCCAGGCGCTGAAACCGTGCCCACGATGTGGGCGGCGATGGCCGCGATGGTAGGGATCATTGCCGTGTCCGGCAGCGTCTGGGCCGCCTATGGTTCTTCCGAGAGGATCAGCCGAGTTCTCGGACCAACCGGGTTGTCGATCGTCGTTCGCCTGTCCTCCTTCATCTTGTTCTGCATCGGCGTCCAGATCTTCTGGAACGGAGCATCGCGTCTGCTGGCGCCGCTCCTGAAGGGGGCAATTCGCTAGTCACCAGCCCATCTGGCCCATTCGCGTCAGGATGATTGCCGAGTAGCGATCCATCCGGGCCGGTCTCCTGCGTCTGGGGGATGGGAGGATCGCTGCGAGTCTCGCAGCCTGCTCGCGTGTCAGACGTGAAGCCGAAGTCCGGTAGTGGAACTTCGCCGCCGCTTCGGCGCCAAAGACGCCCGGACCCCACTCGGCATTGTTCAGGTAGAGCTCGAGGATGCGGTTCTTGCCAAGCAATAGTTCCGCCGCCGGCGTCACCGCAGCCTCGCCGGCTTTCCGGACCATTCCGAAGCGTGTTGTAAAGAACAGGTTCTTCACCAGTTGCTGAGTGATGGTCGATGCTCCGCGGAGCCTGCCGTCCTCCAGATCGTCCTCGATGGCGTCCTTGATCTGGGTCCAGTCGAATCCGAAATGAGAATAGAATCGCCCGTCCTCTGCCGCTATGACCGCATGCTGGAGGTGCGGGGAAATCGCCTTGAGCGCGACGGGTTCGTGCCGCTTGCGGTATATTCCTTTGGCAAACCACGATTCGACGCGCCGTTGCGCCTGGACGGCGGTAAACGGCGGATCAACAAACCTGAACAACAGCAGAGACAGTAGACAGGCGCCGTAGGCGCACGCAGCCACTAGAAGGCCGGACCTCAGAATCCGCCGGACCAGCGGCCGGGTGATGGCCGGACCCTGTTTGAGCATCAGGGCTTGACGCTGATCAGGTCCGCGCGCAACGCACCATTCTCCGTCACGCGCGACAGCGTGTAGACCGTTCCGTCCTTGCCGACGGCGATCGAATTCACATAGGCCGGGCGGTCGCCGTTCGGCAAGTAGATTGCGCCATGGTCGGTATACCGTCCGGTCGGGATGTGCCAGGTGATCAGGTGCAGGTCCTCCAGCCCCTTTGATTCGCCCTTGCCTGTCGAGTCCTTCCCCTTCACGCGCTTGCCGTCAACATAGATCGGTCCGCCGGTCAGGTAGTACAGCGTCTCGCCGTCAGGCCCGAGGGTGAAGCCCAGATACCCGTAACTGAACTGGTCGAACATGCCGCTTCGCTTGGATGGCAGCGAAGTAATCCGGTCAATCACCTCGACGCGCTGCGCGCGCGGGTCGAATCGGAACAGGTAGCCCGAATTGCCGTGCACGCCAAAAAATGACTTCGTCCGCGGATGATAGACCGTCTGGCGCCAGTTGTAGGCCATGTGCCCGGCCGATGTGACATCGTACAGTCCAAAGTAATCCTTCTTGAGGTCGTCGCCTTCCACTTTGGCCGCTTTTTCAGTGGCGTAGTCGTAGCGGAAGATCGTTCCTTCACCCCGCGTGAAGTAAACCGACCCGTCTTCAGGATCAACGGCAATCGATCTGCAAATCGTCCGGTAATCGGCGCCCTTGCCGTTTTCGCCCTTCTCGAAGAAGTCGCCGATGACCTTCATTTCTTTCTTGGCCAGATCGTAAGTGAAGAACGTTCCCTTCGGCCAGGTGATGTTGTAGATGCGCCCGCGCTTGACGTCCATGTTTGTCGTCAGCACGCCCTCGCCTGCGGGCGCCAGACCAAGGTCGGTGAACTTCTCCGTCTTCATGTCGTATTCCAGGAGGTGGCCGCCACGATACGGCTTCCACCCTGCCGGCGGAACTCCCATCTTCTCCATGTCGTCGATGATCTGATAGAAACCGACGTGTGTTGAGAAGTAGAGCTTTCCCTCTCGCTCGATGAAGTTGACGTGGCTCTTGCCTTGGGCCACGACGTTCATGCCCTTCTCGCCGCAGACCTCAGTCAGATCGCCCAGCATCTTGATCTCGCCATTGGCCGGATCGAAGCGGTACATCCGCCCGGCGACGTCATAAGGTTCCGCCGACAGAACGTAATAGATACGGCCGTCGCTGGCCGCGCCCATGCCGTTGTAAGTGTCGTGGCCCTTGGGGAATTGAGAGTTGTAAACCTTGGCGGTCAATCGTTTGGTCTCCGGCGTGAATGATGCCGAGTCGTCCGGCTTCGGCGGCTGCGTGCAGGCGCCCACGGCAAGCAGCACTGCGATGCACAGGGTTTTCGTTTTCATGTCTTCAATGCTCCGCGAAACCTAATTCGCCGCCGCCTATGCGCCGGCAAGCGCCTTGCGATGCGCCCACACCTTTTCAAACGCCTTGGCGTACTGCTCGATCAGATCCGGCGCCTCGCCGTACTGGCAGGGGATGAAGATGTGATTCTTATTCACCCACTCGTTGCCCGGCATCGATGCCGGGATCTTCGGCGCATGGTGCCACCATTTCGATTCCGAATATATCTTCAGCTTGTGCTGCTCCGGATAGTCCCAGAAAGCCGCCGGCACGCCTTCAGCCTTCAACGCCTTCACGATCGCGTCTCGCGGGACACCCAATTTCTGGAAGTCGATCAACAGCATATTGCCGTTGTAATAGACGCGTTCCATGTCCGGCGTCAGCTTCGGTTCGGCGACGGCGGCAAGTTGCGTCAACCTGCCATTGAGCGCCTGGACGTTCTTTCTCGCCACGGCGTTGCGTTCATCCAGCCCGCGCAATTGCACGCGGGCGATCGCCGCGGCCAGCGGGTGCATCCGGTATTTCTGGCCAAATCCGGTACCCTCATACGCCCGTACCGGACTGTCAGCGGCGAACTTCACCGGATCTTCGTAGTGTCCGAAAGCCGCCGCCCGTTCATAGTAGCTGCGCGACCCGTACATGCCCATGCCGCCCTCGATGGCCGGCATCACCTTCGATAGCTGGTAACTGTAGATGGCCATCTCGCCGAACGTGCCCATCTTTTTGTCCCGGAACGACGCGCCATGAGCGTGGGCGGCGTCTTCAAGCAAAATGAGGCCCTTCTCCTTGGCCCAGGCCGAGATGGCGTCCATTTGGCACGGCATGCCCCAGGAGTGCATCACCTCCACCGCCTTGGTGCGCGGCGTCAGCTTGCGCTTGGCGTCCTCCAGGTCGAAAGTGGCGGTCTTGGGATCAATGTCGATGAAGATCGGGACCAGCCCGAAAAACCGCAAGGCCAGGCAGGGGGAAAAGAAAGTGTAGGAAGGCACCATCACCTCGCTGCCCGCCGGCAGGTCGAGCGCGAAGTACATCGCCGTGATTGCGCTGGTCCCATTCATGTGCGCCTTGACGAATGGCGCCTTTGTGTATTCTTGCCACTCCTTTTCGAATGCCGGCAACTCTTCATAGAACTTGCCCGTGTCGATCAGATCGTGCAGAACCTTTTTCTCGGCGGCGCCATAACGCGGCCATTTGCTCAACGCGGACGCACGGGCAGGCGAATACGTGACCGCCTTCGGTCCGCCGTTAAGGGCAAGCGTCTCCTGGTAGGCGCCTCGCGCCGCCGCGGCCGCTCCCGCAGCCGCCAGGAACGTTCTTCTTGATGTCGCCATGACTTCGCTTCTCCTTTGCTGCTCAAGCCTTCAGAACTTCTTCCATCGCCCTTTTCACCGCGAATTCAGTGCCTGGACCGGCGTTCGCCGCCGACGGTTCATACCCGCCCTCGGCGTACGCCTTGTCGGGACACAAGTAGCCGGGGCTGATGTCGCCGTAACCCGCGACAATCGCCTCCCACGCAAATCGCTGGAATTCGAGCAGAGGCTCGCCCGGCAAGTGGACGATCCGCGCGCTCCCAATTCGCAGGCACAACACTTCGAACGGTTCCTTCCTTCGCGCGAAAGCCGCCGTGTTCGCCCGGCGGCAAATCTCGACTGCGTTCATCCCCGCCAGCTTCGCCGGCGGCCACTCCGTTTCCGGTCCGGTCTTGGGTGGCAGCCTCATCTCGACCGACTTCCACGCAACATCACCCACCGGCTCGACTTTGGTTGCGCGAATCGACGCCAGTAATCCCTCCTCCATCCGGCGCGCCAGGCCGTTGCGCGCCTCGATCCCGGCATCGTTATACTTGCCTACTGTCGTGTCGCCGGCGCATCCGGTGAAGTAGATTTGCGGGATGCGCTCGATCTTCTCAACAGCCTCCCGCGCCGCCCCGACGAAGTCAGCCGAGACCTGGCCGGTGCAGCAAAATGTCTGTGGATGGGATGCGTAGTAGTGCAACCGGACCAATGGGGTCTTCCCGGCCATGAGAGATACGGTGCGAAGGCGATGGTCTATGTCTCCCTCTGGCAACGCCGCCATCTTCGGGTCCTTGCCGCTGGTGCTGAAGCGCGTCTGCAACTTGCCGTCCACCACCAGCCGCCGGGCGCTGCCAACACGGTCGAGCGGAACTGAACTCAACCCTAGGGAATCGAACATCTTCATCCGGCTAGCGGCCTCGGCCGCCGCCGCGGCAACACGGTTCGTCACCGTTTCGAGGAACCCGCGGCTCATCATGAGTGGCGGATTCGCCAGCTTCGCCATCAACTCGTAGCCGCCGCCGTCGATGTACGGGGCCGTGTGCTGATGCACGGCTTGCACTGCCACTCTGTCCACATTGGTCCCAACCGCGCGCGCCAGTTTCTCTCGAAACATGCGATGCACGTATCCTCCGGCGCCGCACCAGTCCAGTGCGCAAAGCACGATCTTGCCGCCTGGCGCTTCGATCACAATACCCTTGGCCCAGAGCGGATCGAGCACTTCCTTCGTTGGATCGACCCAGATCAGAGGCTCGCCAAGAGCGGGCGTCGCGTCCGCCTTGAACGCAGCAACACGGTACGGACTCGCCCCGGCCAATGCGGCAAGCCCGAAGGTGAAATCCCTTCGTCTCATCGGTGTCCCCGGTCTTGAATTGTATCCTCCAAAATACGCCAATAGAAGCCCGGTCAGGACAGTGGCAGCGCCACGGGCCTGCCCCCGGCACGAGAAAGCTCCGCCGCAAGACAGATCTCATGCGTCTTCACGGCGTCGGCTACGTTACAGTGCGATTCAACGCCTCGCTGGATGCAATCGACAAAATGCGCGATCTGCGGCACAAACGGGTGATGCTCCACCACGCCGCTATCGGGCAGGATCGCCGGAATCGTCGCCCAGCCGTTTTGCCCCGGCCAGCGCTTGCTGAACACGCGATTGTCGCGAATCGTGCCGCCATTGCCCATCAGAACAATTGGAAACGTGTACGGCGCAACCGACTCGATCGAAGTCATCACTTTGCCCATCGCGCCGCCTGCGAAACGAACCAGCGTCACGCTGTTCGGGTCGTATTCGTAATCGAGCGGATTACCCCGGCTGGTCGTCGCATAGCTGAAAACCTCCACGGCTTCCTGCTGGACAAACCATCTCAGCGCATCCACTGCGTGGCATCCGGCCGTCAACAACGCCGAGCCCCCAAACTGCTTTTGCCTCACCCACGGATACAACGCCAGGTCCTTTGTAATGCCGTGCAGATAATCCACCTCGCCGTGGAAGATGTCGCCAATCATGCCATCCGCAATCAGCGCCCGGATATTCTCGAACAGCGGGTTCCAGCGCAGGACAAAACTGACGACGCTCCTGACGCCCGCCTCGCGGATCGCGCGGTCGAGTTTGCGGAGTCCTTCGAGATCGAGCGCCACCGGTTTTTCCACGACAACGTGCTTGCCCGCCTGCGCGCACGCCACCGCCTGTTCGACGTGGAGATGATGCGGTGTACACACGGAGACGATCTGGATGTCGTCGCGCTTGAGCAACTGGTCCAGATCGGTGTACGCGCCGCAGCGCTCCAAACCGTGCGCACGGGCCTTGGCCTCGGCCCTATCCCGGTCGCGGCTCAGAAGGGCTCTCACCTCGGTATGAGGGTTCGCTAGGTAGGCGCGGATGTGCCCGCCCGTGACGTCGCCAGTGCCAAGAATCGCTGCGCCAAGGATCTCGCTCATAACTTCCTCCATCTCTCGAATCTGCGGTCGAACGACTCTGCGTCCGGCCCTCCCCGGAACGCCAGCACACCCCAGCGGAAGCGGATCGATCCCTTCACTGGGAGGTCGAACGGTTTTCGAAACGTCGGCGCGGCGCTCATGTAGCCGAAGGCTCTGTTCATCACGAAGAATGCGTTCGGATGGCGCGGATTGCCCGGATGATCGAAGAAGGCGACGCCCATGCCCGCACCCGAGTAAGCACACCATTTGGCCGCCTCGCCGTTCGCCTTCTCGATCGTGCGCGTGCCGTTTGAATTCAACACTTCGCCGCCGTCCATCGGCTTCGTGAAACGGATTCCCAGTCCGTTATAGACATGCTGCCCGGCGGCGAGTTTCACCGGTTCGTTTGGCGCTGTCAGTTCACTCGTCCACTCCAGCCAGACGCCTCCGCTGTCCGGCTTGGGGACCCGGATCGCGCGCCGCTCAATCAGCAATAGCCTGCCTTCGGCAACCCAGTGATTCACGGCGGCGATCTCGGCAGCCTCGCCGCCCTTCAACCGTTCGAACTTCTGATGGACAATCCTCCCGTGCCGCGCCGGATTCACCTCGCCCCAGAAGTCGATGCCGTTCACTTCGGACCACGCGGCCATGAGCCCGCGGTGGTGCACGTGGTCCTCCGGCCCATCCAGCGTCACCGGAGTGCCGTCAGCCAGGCACAGCGGATGGACGTAACTCTTCGGCCTCGCCGCGCTGTACCTGTATTCAAGCAACGTGGCCCCGCCGCTGGAAACTGAGACCTTCTCGCCGCCAATGTCCCGCGCTTCAACTTCGCCGGCCCGCTCCCGTCCCATCGCCCCCGCCGCTGCCGCCGCCCCGAGAAAGAGCCTTCGTGTCTGCATCTTAGCCGCCTCCGTTCGATCACCACGGAACAAACACATCGTATAAGATGCTCAACAAAGAGATGAACGGTTATCAGAAAACGCGCGCCGCCCTGGAAGGCGCCATGCCCGCATCCCCGCCCGTCATGCTGCACAACTTCATGATGGCCGCGGCCGAGAGCGGCGTCTCCATGGCCGTCTTCCGCCGCGATCCCGTCCAGATGGCGCGTTGTTTCATCGAATCAGTGGAACGCTACGGTCTTGATGCGGCCATGGTCGACGTGGATACGGCGACTTTGGCTGGGGCCATCGGAGTGCCGGTCGTTTTCCCCGATGACGAGCCGGCCGTTTGCCGCGGTGAACTGATTTCAACGCTGGACCAGGTGAAGGATCTTCCTGCGCCCGAAATCTCCAAATACGAAGGGATTCAAGTCTGGCTGGAGGCCGTCAGGATAATCAAACGCCATTTCGGCGATGAGATCTACCTTCGCGGGAACTGCGACCAGTGCCCGTTCTCACTCGCCGCTCTCGTTCGTGGAGCCGGAGGCTGGATGATGGATCTGATGGACCCGGCGAACGAGGCTGGTGCGCATCTGCTGCTCGAATACTGCGCCGAAGCGACGTCCCAGTTCATCCGGTTGATGGCGGCCACCGGCGCGCACATGGTCTCCAACGGAGACAGCCCGGCCGGGCCAAGCGTGGTGTCGCCTCGCTTGTACCGTCAGTTTGCCCAGCCCTACGAGAAGCGGATCGCCGATCTGGCGCACAGCCTCGGCCTCCCCTACGCGCTTCACATTTGCGGCAAAACCGAACCAATCTTGAGTGACATGCTCGACACGGGTTCGGATGCGCTTGAACTCGATACCAAGACCGATGCCAGCCGCGCCGCCGAGGTTCTCGGCGGCCGCGCAACTTTTATCGGAAATCTTGATCCAACTACCGTGCTCGCCCATGGCGCTCCACAGCTCGTCGAACAGAAGAGCCGCGAGTTAATGCGGATCTTTTCCCGCACCCGCAGGTTCATCCTGAATGCCGGTTGCGGCATTGTGGCCAGCACTCCGTCAGAGAATATCCGCGCGATGGTTCGCGCCGCGAAACAAGGTTATGAGGCATGACAATGACCAGTGAATCCGACAACATCACCCGCCGCGCGCTCCTCCAGGCCGCGTTGGCCGCGCCGGCCGCCGTGCCGGCATCTGCTCTTGGGCGCAACGGCGCCGTCGCGCCAAGTGACCGCATCAACCTCGGCATCATCGGCGTCAACGGGATGGGCCGGAGTAATCTGGCCAATTGCGCCAAGCACGCCGACGTTGTCGTCACCGCCATCTGCGACGTGTCAAAGGACCGCCGCGACGCCGCCCTCGCCCTGCACGGTTCGGCGAAAGGCCACAACGACTTCCGCGAGTTGCTCGCCCGCCCGGACGTCGACGGTGTGATCATCGCCTCTCCTCCCCACTGGCACGCCCTGATGGCCATCGAGGCGGTCAAGGCCGGTAAGGACATCTACCTGCAAAAGCCAATGACCCTCTACCCGGACGAAACGCTCGCCGTCCGCAACGCCGTCCGGCGGCACAAAAGAATCTGCCAGGTAGGCACGCAGATCCACGCCGGATCGAACTACCGAAGAGTGGTCGAATGGATCCGGTCGGGCAAACTCGGCCCGGTGAGCGTCGTCCGGACATTCAACGTCATGAACCAGGGGCCAAACGGCATCGGTCACGCGCCAAAACAGGACCCTCCGCCCGGCCTCGATTGGGACATGTGGCTCGGGCCCGGTCCGGCCCGCCCCTTTAACTCCCTTCTCTACGCCGACAGCTACAACCACTGTTCGTTCTGGGATTACACGCGCGGCTGGACGCCCGGCATGGCGCCGCACATCATCGACCTGCCCATCTGGGCGCTTGAACTCGGCGTACCGGAAGCAACCACCTGCACCGGTGGCCGTGACGTCATCAAGGACGACGGCGACGCTCCCGATGTCCAGGAGGTCACCTGGCGCTATCCCAAACTCACCATGACCTGGATGATGAACTGCGCCAACAGCTTCGCCTTCGACTTCGGCCGTGGCAAGCCGGCTCGCCGGCTCGGTATCTACTTCCACGCCCTCAACGGCACGCTTTTTTCCGACTACAACCGCCACGAAATCGTGCCGGAAGGCGACCTCCTCAAGGACTCGACGCCGCCGCCTCAGACGATTCCGCCCTCGCCGGGGCACGAACGCCAGTGGCTGGACTCGATCAAATCCCGGGTCGAGCCGGATTCGACGATCAACTATCACTACAAAGTCGACCTGGCGATCACATTAGCCGGCATTTCATATCAGCTCGGCCGGACAGTCCGGTTTGACCCGGTGAAGGAAAGGATTGTCGGAGACAAGGAGGCAGTCCGCCTGGCTAGACCCGTCTACCGGAAGCCCTGGAAGTTTCCTGCGGAGTACCTCTAATAACTACAGTGAGAGTCAAGGTCTCATGCGAGTAAACTGTTCTGGGAGCCGGGGTGTCCCCCGTTTTTGGCGTAGAGCCGACAGGGAGTGGGTTGGTGGACGGCATGGGATTCGAACCCACGACCCCCGCGTTGCGAACGCGGTGCTCTCCCAGCTGAGCTAGCCGCCCACACTCGGACCATCTTCAATATAACATGGGCCATCCGCCTGCCACGCCGCTACAATTGTTGTTGATGGACGAGAAGCGAAACCTGGAAGTCACTCTCGAGAAGATGCGCCGCGACTGGGACGAACGCGCCCGTGAAAACGCCCGGTTCTATGTCAACACCGAACGGACTGACTGGTCCGATGAGCAGTTCTTCGCCTCGGGCGAGCAGGCCGTTCGCGAGGAAATCCTCACTGACATGATCAATATCTGTCAGGGCAAAGAGCCCTCTCAGATGAGGGTGCTCGAGATCGGCTGCGGCGCCGGACGCATCACGCGGGCCCTGGCACGGCTATTCGGCGAAGTTCACGCTGTTGACGTCTCCGGGGAGATGGTCGCCCTCGCGCAGCAGGCCCTCGCCGGTCTGCCCCACGCCCACGCCTACCAGAACAACGGCATGGATCTCTCGGTGGTCCCGGCCGATAAGCCCTTCGATTTCGCCTTTTCAACGATCGTCTTCCAGCACATCCCCAGCCGGGAGGTGATCGAGACCTACGTCCGGGAAGTCTGCCGGCTTCTCCGGCCCGGCGGACTCTTCAAATTCCAGGTGCAGGGTGATGCCACCATGCAGACCGATCCGGACGACACCTGGCTTGGCGTGCCCTTCTCCGAAGATGATGCCCGGTCCATGGCCGAACGCTGCGGCTTCGAGATGCGCTACAGCTACGGCGCCGGCGGGCAGTATTTCTGGCTGTGGTACTTCAAAAAGGCCTAGCCCGACCGATTCGCCGGTACTCATCTCCCGGCCGGCAACAGGGGTCCGCCATCTGCGGGTCCAGCGAATAGCGTTTTTTTATTCGGCTTGTTTTCAAGCGCTTGTCAGATCCCCGCCTCCTTGTCCTGCTCCTCAGGGCCTCCAATCACAATCGCTATGTCAACTACGGCATCTCAATCACAGAACGCTTCTTCCGCCGATACGCAATGCACTCTGAATCAGGACATCGCGGCGAATCAGGAACTCTACCGGACGCTCTCACGCCTCCATCGCGAACAACTCCGTCCGGTCGGCCCCATCGAACAGACCCTAGTTGAAACCATCGTTCACAACTGCTACCAAATCCACAGCATTCAACAGGCTGAACGCGAGGTCGGCGCGCTGCACAGCGCTCAGAGTCTCATCAACCTCGGCCGCCTCGCACGCTATCGAGACTTCCTGGAACGCTCCACGCGCGAAGCGCTGGCCCAACTCTCTGATATCCAGCAACGCCGCCGTCTCTCCAAACCTGCCGTCATGACAGCCGCCGCCTCCGCCTCGGCCGCCAGACCGGCCGCCGGACCCCAACCGGTCCGCCCGGCCCGCTCCGCCGTCCACCGCGAACCCACCCCCCTCCCTATCCCCCGTCCCCTGGACCAGCCCGAGTCCCCCGGCCCGTCATCGGCCATCCCCGCCCCGCCCGCCAGCACCGACTCCTTGCGCACGAAACCCGATCGGTAACGCCGTTGATATACTCATGGCGAATCTCCACTCTGGGAGGCGTTCGCCATGTTCCACCGCCTGACCACCCTTTTCTGTGTCCTGATGCCGTTCTCAGCCGCGATTGCCGCCAGCGATCCGCCAACGCTCGCCATCGGCTCCCCGGCGCCTGGCTTCTCCCTGCCGGGCGTCGATGGTAAAACCCATTCGCTCAGCGAATACGCCTCCGCCAAACTCCTCGCCGTCATCTTCACCGCCAACCATTGCCCCACAGCCCAGCTCTACGAAGCCCGCATTAAAAGCCTCGTCGCCGAGTACACCCCCAAGGGCGTCGCCTTCGTCGCCATTGGCCCCAACGACCCCAACTCGGTCCGCCTCGATGAAATGGGCTACACCGACTTGAACGACGGCCTCGAAGACATGAAAACCCGTGCCGCCCGCCACAAGTTTAATTTCCCCTACCTCTACGACGGCGAAACTCAATCCGTCTCAGCCGCCTATGGCCCCAAGGCCACCCCTCACGTCTTCATCTTCGACTCCGAACGCAAACTCCGTTACGAGGGCCGCATCGACAACTCCCAGCGAGAGTCCCTGGTCAAAACCCAGGAGACCCGCGCCGCCCTCGATGCACTGCTTGCCGGCCGTGCGCCCGAAGTCACTCACACCGGCGTCTTCGGCTGTTCCATCAAGTGGAAATCAAAGGCCTCCACCAAGGAGGCCGAAATGAAACGCATCCTCGCCGAGCCGGTCACGGTCGAACCTGTCTCCGCCGATGGCTTGAAGGCCCTCCGTAAAAACCCCACCGGAAAACTCCTCCTCGTCAACTTCTGGGCCACCTGGTGTGGCCCCTGCCTCACCGAATTCCCGGCGCTTCAGGAAACTTTCCGCATGTACCGCCGCCGCGACTTCGAAATGGTTACCGTTTCTACCAATGCCCCCGACGAACGCGAAGGCGTCATGCGCGTTCTCGCCAAATTTCACGCCTCCACCCGCAATCTTCAGTTCGATTCCGCCGACACCTACGCCCTGCAAGCCGCTTTCGACCCGGCCTGGCAGGCCGGAGTCCCCTTCACTGTCGTCATCGCTCCCGATGGCCGCATTGTCTATCAAAAACAGGGAGAAATCGACATCCTCGAACTGCGCAAGGCGATCCTTGCCAGCCTGCCCGACTCAGACTATGTCGGCCACCGCTCCTATTGGGCCTCGCTCTGATGCTCCTGCCTTGCGCTTCGCTGCACGGCAAAGCCATGGATGCCTGTTTTACAGCGGCAGGATCTCCTCGCGGATGGGGTCGAACTTCAGGCGGCGTTTCTCGACGTAACTGATGTTGCCGAGATGCGAAGCCTGGGCCGAACGGTGGCCGGTCAGCACATCGCAGTTGGGCAGTTTGCGAGTCTTGACGCACTCAAGGAAGTTCTTCACGTGGTCCAGCGTCATGTCGTATTTCGGACCCTCGACCACCACGGGCGTTGCGCCGCGGCCAGCCGGCGTGTATTCGTAGCGCCCGCGGTCGATGTAGAGCTTGCCCTTGGTGCCGCAGAATTCGATGCCCTCGCCGCGGATGCCGGGGGCCAAGGTCGCTTCGAACGTGGCGGTGTATTCCTGCGGGTATTCGAGTAGGACGTTGATCGTATCTGGCGCGGTCCGGCCGTCCTTGTAGTAATATACTCCGCCGGCGGCGACGCCTGAAATGGGAATCTCGTTGCCCATCATCATGTGGACGACGTCGATCCAGTGGGTGAACAGATCGGTCACCTGGCCGCCGCCGAAATCAAGGTAGGCGCGCCAGTTCCAGAACTGCTGCGGATCCCATTCGCGCCACTTCACGGGTCCGAGGAATCGGGCCCAGTCGAGATTGGAAGGCAGCGTGGCAAGCGACGGCGGGGCTTTGCGCAGATGGTATGTATTGCCATGCCACCACGTTCGGGCGAGCGTAATCTTGCCCAGCGCCCCGGTGTCGAAGTACTTCTGCTTGGCCTCGATGTAATGCAGGCCGGAGCGCTGCTGGAGCCCGACCTGGCAGACGCGATTGTTGACGCGGGCGGCCTTGACGATCTTCGGGCCTTCGTCGATGCGCAAGGTCAGCGGTTTTTCGACGTAGACGTCCTTTCCGGCGTTCAGCGCGTCAATGGCCGTGGTGGCGTGCCAGTGGTCGGGAGTGCCGATCAGGACAGCGTCAACTTCCTTCATCTGAAGCAGTTCGCGGTGGTCCTTGTAACTCTTGGCCTGGGGTGCGCGCTTCTGGGCGCGGTCGACCATCTCGGCGTAGACGTCGCAGACGGCGACAAGGTCGGCTTGGCCGGTCTGAAGGAAGTTGCTCATGACGCCGCGGCCGCGCTCGCCCGCGCCGATCAGGCCCATGTTGATGCGTTCGTTGGCTCCAAAGATCCTTGAGTAACTGGCAGCCGTGAATGCGGCCGCCGCTTTGAGCCCTGTGCCGAGAAATCCGCGCCGGGCCATCCTGCACTGCGTCATGCCTGCATTATATTGGAAAGGCTGTATGCCAAGAACAATCTGTCTGCTTACATACCTCCCGCTATTGGCGGTGGCCGCTCTCGGACAAGGATTACAGGTGACCGGCGGCGCGGCGCCTTACCAGGTTTTCCAGCGCGGCGCGTCCAACACGGCCGCGATTCGCGTCGAGGGAACGGCGCAGGGCCGTGCCGTGGAGGCGCGGCTCATCTCCAAAGGCCTCGCCGTCTCCGGCTTTGACTGGAAACAGGCCGGCACGATTCAGGGCGGCCGGTTCAAAGCCGAGATTGCATCTGTCCCTGTCGGCGGACCCTACAGGCTGGAACTGCGCGTGGCCGGGTCAACGGCGGTGACGGCCGTCGATAACTTGCTGGTGGGCGACCTGTGGGTGCTGGCCGGGCAGTCGAACATGGAGGGGGTCGGTAACTTGGAAAACACGCCGCTGCCTTCGGCGATGGTCAATTCGTTCGATATGACGGACGTTTGGGTGGCGGCCGAGGACCCGTTGCATCGTCTCGCGGATGCGGTGGATTCGTTCCACTGGCGGCGGCACCCGGAGAAGAAAAACGAACGGCTGACGGGTGAGGCGCTGCAGAAGTGGATTGCTGCTCGCAAAAAGGGCGCGGGCTTGGGTCTGCCCTTCGCGCTCGAGATGGTCAAACGGACAGGCGTGCCTATCGGACTGGTGCCTTGCGCGCATGGCGGCACGTCGATGGACCAGTGGTCGCCAGCGCTGAAAGACCAGGGCGGAGCATCGCTCTATGGCGGGATGATCCGCCGGGTGAGGGCCGTGGGTGGGCGGGTGGCGGGCGTGCTTTGGTACCAGGGCGAGTCGGACGCCAGTGTGAAAGCCGCGCCGCTGTTCAAGCAGAAATTCATCGACCTGATCAACGCCACGCGCGCCGACACGGGCCAGGCGAATCTGCCGTTCTACTATGTCCAGATCGGCCGCTACATCAATCTGAGCAATCCAGAGCCCTGGAATGCCGTGCAGCAGGCGCAGTTGGAGGTGGAGACTGTGTTGCCCAACCTCGGTATGACGACATGTCTCGATTGCGATCTCGACGACGGCATCCATGTCGGGACCGACTCCTTCAGACTTCTCGCCGCGCGCATGGCCAATCTGGCTCAAGGCAACGTTAAGCGCGGGCCGCGCCCGGTTTCGGCAGTGGTTGAAGGCAACTCAGTGCTGGTTAAGTTCAATGAAATCAATGGACACCTGACGCACCGGGGGCGTTTGAACGGGTTCACGATTCACGATGCCGAAGGTAAGATGCTGGAGGTCGTCTACCGGCAGCGGATCTCGCCAAAGTCACCGGATACAGTCGAACTGCTGTTTGGCGGAAAACTGCCTGACGGCGCCAGGGTCTTCTATGGCTACGGCAAGGATCCTTATGTCAACCTTGAGGATTCCCTCCGGATGAGCTGCCCGGCATTCAATCTGGCCATTCGATAGCCAGGCTTCACTTGCCGGTTTTTGACGCGGCGGGCTGGGGTGCGTTAATCTAACAAGTGGATATTTCTGCGCGAAGAGTACAAGACACCTAGACTATGGCCAATCATGTTTCATCGTTGAAGCGTGTGCGCATTACCGAACGCCGCACCGCTGTGAACCGGCAAAGGAAGACCCGGATGCGGAATGCGTTGCGCTCGCTACGCCGGGCCATTGAGACGAAAAACGCGGAAGAAGCGGCGAAGCTCATGCCTTCGACGTTCTCCGTTGTTGACCGTGCAGTGAAGTGGGGCATCATCAAAGACAACACCGCTTCCCGCTACAAGAGCCGTTTGCACAACCACCTCAAAGCTCTGCAGGCTGCGTAAAGCTCGAAGCCCAAAAGATCTAGCTGGCTCCCGCCGTCTTCCGGCTAACCGTAAATCAAGCGGTTAGCCGGAAGACAAAGTCCTCCATCACGATCCTGTCGTCCGGCCTCGATCCCTTCATATCCCGGTCCGCCTGAAATACCAGGCTGATTCCTTCTTCCAGCTTCTCTTGCGGGAATCTCTGCGCCGCGGCGTGAATCTGTTCGGCGCGGGATCTCCACATGGGCATCCCCATGCGCTGGAAGTAGCTCTGCACGTCAGCCGCCCCGCGCAGGTTCTGCTCTCGGGCGGCGAGCGCCATCCGGAACACGCCGCCCAGAAAGGTGAGCGCCAGCGGAAGATATTCACCGTCGCGGACCAGGCGGTCCAGCAGTTCCATCGATTGCGTGCGGTTGCGGCGGGCCAGCGCGTCAACAAGGGCGAAAACGGTGGTCTCGGACGAGTTAGGCACCATCGCGAAGATGTCTTCGCGGGTGATCTTGCCGCCCCGGTCTTGAGCGTACAGGGCGAGCTTTTGGACCTCATTGTAGAGCCGTGACGGATCTCCGGCAGTGGCCTCGAGCAGGAGATCGAATTCGGGCTTGCCCAGGTTCACACCAAACTCGGCGCAGAACTGCCGTGCCAGCGCGGCGGACTCTTCGCTGGATGGATGCGGAAACTCGACAACCGCTTGGATGGCCGAATAGAACTTCCGGAGGCGCTCCATCTTTGCCTTATCTTCTCCATCAAATTCGTACCGGCGGGCGTCGAAGATCAGAACTGTGCCCGGCGTCGGATCGGCGCAGTAAGAGGCGAGAATCGCGGCGCCCTCGGTTTCGGATTCGCCCGAACCCCGGCCCCGCGGCAGAGCCGCTTCGGCGTTGGAAACCCATATGACGCGGTTCGCGGCGAACAGGGACATTGCCCTGGCGTCGTCAATAATCTCGGCGAGGGTGTGCGCGTCGAGGTCGAGCGTGGTGAAGCCTTCTCCCGAGGAATCGGCGCCGAGCACCCTGGCCGTGATTGCGTCCCGGCAGGCCTTCCGGTACCATCCTTCCGGACCGGCGAAGAGGTAGACCGGGGCGGGCTGCTGCCTCTCAAGCGAGCGGATCATCTGCTGGGGAGAGATGGCCATCAGAAGGCTTCCAGGATGGTGCTGACGACTTGGCGCGCGACCTCACGGCTCAGCCGCTCCATCGCCGCCTCGCTCTCGTCGAAATAGGCCTGCTGCTCGATTGAGACCTCATATCGCTGCCGGACCTCGAAATTGCTGCGTTCATAGAGGACATCACCGTTGGCCCGGTTGGTCAGCTTGATGTTGAGGAAGACGCTCACCTGTATGCCTGCGGCGCGCCCGCTGGCCTGATCGAAGATTGTCGTGGCGGAAAGGTAGTTGCTGACCGAACCGGTAAGGATTGCGTCGCCCTGGCCCGGATCGTAGACGACCTGATAGCGCGTCCGGTTGAGGAACTCGCGGCCGATAGCGGCGGGCAGGCGTTCGGACAGTTTGTAGCGTGTGGTGATGTTGCCGAAGGCCGGAATGGCTATCGTGTGTATTGTTTTGGGCAGCAAGTCCGCCTTGCCGCCGACCCGGTACCCGCATGCTCCGGCCAGCGGGGCGGCGAGTGCCAGAATGACTTTGCGGCGATGCATTTGGTCGGCTACGCCTCTTTGGCGGCGAGACCGGCGAGCGCGACGGCGTTCATCGCGCTTTCCCGGATGTTGTCACAGGCAAGCCACAGCCAGCAGGCGGCCGCGCTGTCTGGGTCGGGCAAAATCGAGGAGACCAAGGTGCCGGATTGGCCGGCCAGCGAACTGTTCGTGAGAGGCCCATCCTCGGCGCTCCAAAACTCGATGCCCGCCGAGGTAAGGCAATCTTGCAGGTCCTGGACCGGCGGGCGAGTCATGAACTCGACCCAGACCGATGCGCAGTAGCCGCTGAAGACCGGCGCATGAACCAGCCTGAGCGATGGCAGAGGTACGCCACGTGAGGCGAGGAGGACGGCCAGGTGGCGGCGGAGACGCGCCTCGCTGGCGGCAAGCGGAAGCGGCGCCTCGTCTCCCAAACGGGGCAGCATGTTGAAACTGGCCTGGACGTCGAAAACCTTTTTGGGTAAAGCCTGGAAGTTGAACAACTGGCTGGTTTGCTGGTGCAGCTCATCGACGCCAGCAGCGCCCCGGGCGCTGGCCGGTTCAAAGACAGTGACAATCGCCCTGACAAGCGGATGGGCGGAGTGCATGGCGTTGAGCCCAGTGGCCAAGGCAATCGCAGCCGGGTGAGCGACCGTCTGATGCCGTGCCGGACGCGCTCCGGACGCGATCTGCTCGAATGCCGGGGCACGAACGGCCGCGGCTTCGTCGCTGTCGAAATGGCCGGCCACGTCAATGACCACTGGCTGAGGATCGAGCCCGGACGCGAGTTGCACCGCCTGGGCGGCCTGTTCGGGAGAGCCGGCGAGAATCACCGCGGCGGCGCCGGCCAGCGTGGCCGCGGAAAGCTCTTCGAAGACATCGAAATTGTCTTCCGATGCCAGCGAGAGTACGCGTTGATCGGAGGCTGAGCCGCAACAAGTCAGCCTGACCGGGAGTTTCCGGTCCTCGATCAGTTCCCTGATCTCCTTCCCGACCAGAGTATCGGCTCCGAGCAGTACCCACTTCTGCGGCGTCTTCATGATGGCGCTCCTGCCTGGCGCTCATTTCTGGGAGTTTGCGATGGACGGGCGGCGTGTTTCAGCAGCCCGCCAATCCGGACCACAATTCCGCTGCCGACATAAAGGATGGCCAGGACCAGAAGGAAGGGCTTGGAGAAGTTGAAGAGCAGGTAAAAGAACACGCCCATCAATACCACCGACTTGAACGACATCGGGCTGAGCAGGTTGAGATCCTTGAAACTGCGGTAGCGCCAGCCGCTGATCATCAACAGCGCCAGGATGATGTTCAGCGTGATCCAGGCGGCGACCAGCGGCCACCACCGGAGCGGCGTCGAGTTGGCCGCGTAGACAATGGCAGCCACGATTCCGGCGGCTGCGGGAATCGGCAGACCGACAAAGTACTTCTTGCCCGGGTGGCCAGGGTTGGCCGGAACCGGGTTCGTCGTGATGTTGAACCGGGCGAGTCTGGCGGCGCCGCACATGACGAACATGAAGACGGCGAAGTAGCCGGCCTGATTGAGGTAGTTCCTGTACTCGCCTGTAATGGCGGGGTCGAGGAAGTAGAAACCCCAGACAAAGGCCAGCACGGCGGGGGCGATGCCGAAGCTGATCACGTCGGCCAGCGAGTCGAGCTCGCGTCCGAATTCGCTGACCGTGTTCGTCATGCGGGCGATGCGCCCGTCGAGACCATCCAGAAAGACCGCAACTCCGATCACCTGGGCGGCCATCTGCCAGTGCGGATTGTGGCCCAAATTCCCTTGGTTGGCCCAAAGCGCGCCCTCGATGGCCTTGAGGATGGCCAGGAAACCGAGGAAGAGATTACCAGCCGTGAACAGAGTTGGCAGAGCATATGCGGCCCGGCGGGGCCGGCGCTCCGGCGATTTCGGATCGATCAGCCTCTCGCGGAGATTGATGCGCGGGGTCATGCGGATTGTCCTTGGTCCTTGCGCCGGGCGATGATGCTTGAGCCGCCGGCGACGCGCTGGCCTTCCTGGACGACGACCTCCCACTCCGGGCCCAGCGTCATGTCGACGCGGGAGCCGAACTTGATCAGCCCCACGCGCTCGCCGGCCGTGACGAAGTCCCCGGGGCTCTTGTAGCAGACGATGCGGCGGGCGATGAGCCCGGCAATCTGGGAGAACTTCACCAGCGTACGGTCGCCGTCAATGGTGATGGTGTTCATCTCGTTCTCGTAGGACGCTTCTTCTTTGCTCGCGACGAGGAACTTGCCTTTCTTATATTCGACGCCGACCACTTTGCCGGCGATAGGCGCGCGGTTGACGTGAACATCGAAGACGTTCAGGAAAATGCAAACCTCGGTGTTTTCGGGCTTGCGCCGGATCAGGACGATCTTGCCGTCGGCCGGAGAAACTGCCACCGGCCCTTGAGGAATCGTGCGCTCCGGGTCGCGGAAAAACCACAGGCAGAAGGCGGCCAGAACATAGAAGCCAACGCCGCACCACGGCGAAAACAGCCACCCGAGCGCCGCGCCGAGCGCCGTGAGTGTGAGCGCGTAATAGATGCCTGTGACAACCATCGCAATCCTAACTTCCTATTGTCCCAAATGATGAACCAGCAGGGCGGCAAGGGCGATGCGGCCGTCGATCCGGTCCTCGATGATGGACTCGTGCGGCGCATGGGCGCCTTCACCAACCGTGCCAAGGCCGTCGAGCGTGGGCACGCCGGCGCCGGCCGTAAAGTTGCCATCCGATCCTCCGCCGGTTTCCGCCTCGCCCAGGGCAATGCCCAGATCGCGGCGGGCGATCTGTTTCGCCAGCCGGAAAAGACCGGCAATGGCCGGGGTGCGCTCCATCGGCGGGCGGTTGAGCCCGCCTTCGATGGTCAGCGAGCAGCGCGGATCGTCCACCTTCAGTTTCTGGATCTTGCGGTCAAGCGCCTGGAAGTCCCGGACGCGCCTGACGCGGACGTCGATCTCGGTGGTGGCAAGGCTGGCGACAACGTTGTGGGGGCCGCCGCCCGAAACCGAGCCCGGATTCAGAGTCAGTCCCTTCTTCAAGTCGCAGAACGAGGAGATGCGGACGATTTGGCGGGCGATCTCGGTGATGGCGCTGGCGCCGGCCGCGAAATCGACGCCCGCGTGAGCCGCCACGCCGTGAGCCTTGATGGTGTAGACGCCGACGCCTTTCCGGGCGGTTTTGAGGTCGCCCTGCAATCCCATGGCAGGCTCCATCACCAGGACCACGGAGTGAGCCTTGGCGTGCTTTTCGGTCATGGCCCTGGACGCCTCGCTCCCTGTCTCTTCGTCCGGGACAAGCCACATCCGGACGGGCCGCTTCACGGCCATGTCGAGGTCGCGCAACGCGCGCATCGCCTGGATGAAGAAGGCAACTCCGCCCTTCATGTCAAAGACGCCCGGTCCCCAAAGCCGGCCATCCTGGCGGCGGAACGGCATGGTTTTCAGCGTTCCCACCGGCCAGACTGTGTCGATATGGCCCAGCCCCAGGATGCCTGCGCCAGACTTCCGCTTGGGCCCCGGCAGATTGAAATCGAGCATCAGCGCCTTGGAGCCGCCGGGCCCGCAATTGACGGTTTTGGCGGTGGCGATGTCACGCGTCAGTTCGACCGTCAGATCGGCCATGACAGCCAACGCTGGCGGCGAACTGGACGGAGATTCGCAGCAGACCATTTGCCGGATGAGGTCCACGGTCTCCTCGTGCCGGAGGGCGATGTGGTTCAGAATGGGATGCATCGTTTGTTAGAATAGCTGGTTTCCATGCAACAACTTGAAAACATCGACATCCGCGACATCCTGCCTCACCGCTACCCAATGCTGATGGTGGATAGGATCGTCGAAATCGGTCCCGATTCGATCGTCGGCATCAAGAACGTCACATCCAACGAGCCTTTCTTTCAGGGACACTTCCCCGAGTACCCGGTGATGCCGGGCGTGCTGATCGTCGAAGCCATGGCGCAGGTCGGCGGCATTCTGGTGCTCAAGGAACTCGAAGACCGCAAGACTAAACTGGTTCTTTTCGCGGCCATCGAAGAGGCCAAGTTCCGCAAGCCTGTGCTGCCGGGCGATGTGCTGCGGATGGAGTTGAAGACCCTCAAACGCAAGGCGACGATCGTGAAGATGCAGGGCACGGCGCTGGTGGACGGCCAAATTGTGGCCGAAGCCGTGGTGATGTGCAAGATCGTCGATCTTCCCACCCAAAGCGAAACGCCACAAGGATAGAGCATGGCGATCCATCCCACGGCGATCGTTGATCCGGGGGCGGAACTCCATCCCACAGTCGAGGTTGGACCGTATTGCGTCATCGGCGCCGAAGTCCGCATCGCCGCGCGCACGCGATTGATGGGCAACATCTTCATCGAGGGTCCGACCAGCATCGGAGAAGACAACCTTTTCTATCCTTTTTCGTCGGTTGGCGTTGCATCGCAGGATTTGAAGTATCACGGTGAGCGCACAGAAACCCGGATCGGCGACCGCAACAAGATCCGGGAATTCGTGACCATCCACCGGGGCACCGAGGGCGGCGGGGGCGTGACGCGCATCGGCAGCGACAACCTGCTGATGGCTTATTGCCACATCGCTCACGATGCCGATGTTGGCAGCCACTGCATCCTGGGCAACGCCACTACGCTGGCCGGCCACGTGACGATCGAGGACTGGGCGATCGTCGAGGCGTTTTCGGGCGTGCATCAGTTCTGCCGGGTCGGGCGGCATTCGTTCGTGGGCGGGTATAGCGTGGTCACGCGAGACGTGCTTCCGTATTCGATGACGGTGACGCCGCGCGATTCGAAGGTTTATGGAGCCAACAAAGTCGGCCTGAAACGCCGTGAGTTTTCGTCCGAGGCTGTGGACGCCTTGCAGAAGGCATTCAGACTGCTTGGCAGCGATGAACTGAATACGTCGCAGGCGATCGAGCAGATCCGGGCCGAGGGCCCGGTGACGCCCGAGGTGGAGGAGTTGCTGGAGTTCATCGCTTTGGCCAAGCGCGGGATCATCAAGTGAGATACGCGGTCATCGCCGGATCGGGCCGGTTTCCGGTGCTTGCACTGGAGACGGCGCGGAAACTGGGCCACGAAGTGGTGGTGGTCGCCGTCAAGGACAACGCTCCGCCCGAGGTGGAATCCCTCGGCGCGTCCTGCCATTGGATCTCCATCGCCGAACTGGGCAAGCTCATCGACATCCTGCATCAGGAGAAGATCAACCAGGTATTGATGGCAGGCCAGGTGAAGCATGTCTCGCTGTTCAGTTCGCTCAAGCCCGATTGGCGGCTGTTCAAACTGCTGATGTCTCTGCCGTCGCGCAACACGGACGCGCTGATCGGCGGCGTGCAGGCGGAACTGGCAAGCGAGGGAATCGAACTGGTGGATTCGACGATGCTGTTGAAGCCGCTTCTCGCCGGGGAAGGCGTGATCACACCGCGCAAGCCGACTGAAGACGAAATGAAGGACATCGACTACGGCCGGCGCGTGGCGGCGGCGTTGTCAGGTTTCGACCTGGGCCAAAGTGTGGCGGTGAGCGAGCGGGCCTGCGTGGCGCTGGAAGCGATGGAAGGAACAGATGAGATGCTGCGGCGGGCGGCGAAACTGGTGAACGGCCGGCCGCTTCGTTTGGTCAAGGCGTCGGGCAGGCGGGCGCATCTGCTCTTCGATGTTCCGGTGGCGGGTCCGGGCACCATTCAGGTGATGGTGGAGACCGGCACGACCGCTCTGGCCGTTGATGCCGGCCGGACGCTCCTGCTTGATCGAGACGAAATGCTGTCGCTGGCCCGGCAGTCCAACATCAGTGTGATCGGCATGAAGGCCGCCGAAGACAGACAATAGAAACATGAGTGAAACACGGCCGCGCGTCGCAGTGGTTGGCGCCGGAGCATTTGGGCGCAACCATTTGCGCGTGATCCGCGAATCGGGTCGGGCTGAACTGGCCGGAGTTTACGATGCCGACCCGAAACGTTGCCAAGCGGCGGCGGCGGAGTCCGGCTGCCCGGCCTACGCGTCGCTGGACGAGGTTTGTGGATCGGCTGTGGCGGCCATCGTGGCAACGCCGACAACCAGCCATCAGGAAGTCGCATGCCGGTTGATGGATCGTGGATTGGATGTGCTGGTCGAAAAACCGATCGCCGTTACGACGGAGCAGGCCAGGCAAATGGTCTCGATGGCGTCGTCGCGGGCCCGGATTCTCCAGGTTGGCCACCTGGAGCGGTTCAACCCGGCCGTGGAGGCATTGGGCAGGATCGTCAACAGGCCATTATTTTTCGAGATTCACCGGCTGAGCATCTTCACGCCGCGCAGCCTGGACGTGGATGTGGTGGCCGACCTGATGATCCACGACCTCGACATCGTTTTGTCGTTGACAAAGACGATGCCGGAGGAGGTCCGCGCCGCGGGGATTTCGGTTTTGTCCGACCGGGTGGATATCGCCAACGTGCGGCTGGCTTTTTCCGGCGGCGTGATCGCCAATCTGACAGCCAGCCGGGTTTCGACCGAGAGGGTCAGGAAACTCCGGCTGTTTCAGCCCCGGCAGTACATTTCGGTCGACTACGCGAGGCGCGACTGCGTGGCGATTTCGGTGGGAGCGGACAGGCAGGTGAAGATCGAGCCGCAGAAGGTGGAGCAGGGCGAGCCGCTCGCCCGTCAATTCGCTTCCTTCCTGGACTGCGTCGCAAGCCGCGAGGCGCCGGTTGTCGATGGCATCGCCGCGGCGCGGGCTCTCGACCTGGCTCACCAAATCATGGGGAAGATTGAGGAACACGCAAGCCTGGTGACGCGTACGCTCGTCCAACAGGAGTAGGACACAACTAAAGACGGCTCCGACTGATGCTTCAGGATTTCAAAAGATACTGGCACAACGACCAGAGTGAGATCCAACTGCTGTTGGACTTCGACGACGCGGATTCCAGGCGCCGTCGGGCCATCGCGTACACGGGCGCGGCAGCGGCCGAGTTCCTGGCGATCTCAGTTCTGGCGCTGATTCCAGCTGGCGCGTCCACTTACGACTCCGGGCCACGGATTGTCGCGGAAGGCCGCAGCATTACGCCGCTGGTCGCTCCGCCGCCAGAGATGGTGCGGGACTTCCAACTTACCCAAAGGGAGCCGCAAAGGGGCAAACCGGTAACCGAAGTGAACCTGGAAGGACTGCTGCCGAGACCCGGCATGGAATCCGCACCCCCCGGAGCGCCGCCGCCCCCCAAGCCTCTAGCGCGGTTGACCTTGCCGCCTGGATCGCCAAATGAGCAATTGCGGGTGGATGCGCCGCGGATCGAACTCCCGGCCCAAGGCGTGTCCTCATTGCCGGCGGCGCCGCCTCCCAGCCTGGCAGCTCCAGTTCCAGAGAGGCCTAAGCTGGCCTTCGAGCAGGTGGGGCCGCCGCCAGGGACCGCGAGCGGGTCCGAATCCGGGACAGCCAGCAGGCCGCGCCTGACCGTGGACGACGTAGTGAAACCGATGGGACGCGGCGCCGGCGGAGCGGGCCAGGTGGTGGGCGACGCCGGGGTGTTCGACAGCCCCAGTCTCTCCGAAATGATGCGGCAAAGCCCTTCGCCAGGCCGGCCGGGCAGCGCATTGCAGTTGCTGAGCGATCCGCAAGGAGTCGACTTCAGGCCATACATGACGCAGGTGCTGGCCGCGGTGAAGCGCAACTGGTTGGCCGTGTTCCCGGAGAGCGCCCGCATGGGCCAGCGCGGGAGGTCTGTCGTCCAGTTTTCGGTCAACCGGCAAGGGCAGGTGCCCAAGCTGGTCATCGCCGTGCCTGCCGGGACGCAGGCGCTGGACCGCGCCGCCGTGGCTGGCGTCAGCGCCTCGGTCCCGTTCCCGCCGTTGCCGGCCGAGTTCAAGGGGACCGAGATCCGGCTGCAACTGGTATTCAGCTACAACATGCCATCAAAGTAGAACGACCAAGGATCCGGATGCGACACCGCCTCAACCGCGCTCTGACTGGCTACGCTGCATTGTCCGTGATGGCTGCTCTGACCTTGGACGGCAAGTATCTGGCTTTCGTCCTGATTCTGATGGCAGCCCTCGCCGTAAAGAGCTGGATTGCGGCCAAGCGCGACCATTAAACCTAATCAGGCGCAGTCCTTAGTTCCGTTCTAAGGTCTCAGCTCAGTGTCAGTGCTTTTCTCCGGTCAAATCGGGCCGACAGTCTAGTGGAAACTCCTCATGCACGCGATACGATCAGCCGAAGAGAAGAGTGGTTCCAAGTAAGCCGCTCGATGTGCAGAAGCAAATTTGTACCGTTTTGAGACGGTCTGTTCCACTGTGAATGAGTAGTCGGCGAGAGGGGAGCCAGAATGGAAAAGCAGAGCCGGAAATCCGAAACCGGCAGGGCGGGCTGTGTCTTGGAGGCCGGGCCACCCACGCCGGCGGATGTCGTACAAAGCCTTGCAAGTCTATCGTTTGCGTTGCGTCAACGTGTGGCTGAGGAAGCCCCTGGCACGAATGGCGCACCGATTGCCTTACCTGTGGTGTCCACCGTCAAGGAAGTATCCGGCGGTGGCAAATTAGCCCGAACCACCGAGTCTCTCGTTAGAAGCGACCGGACGGGCGCCGCAGGAAGGAAGAAGAAACGAATGGCTTCGAGAGCAACCGCGGCCGCACCCGCGCGGGAATGCACGCCCAAGACCGCGCCGATGGAAAGCCCGCTGGACCGGCGGGACCGGGTGGTGATGGAGAACCTACCGCTGGTGAAGGTCATCGCCATGCGGGTCCACGATAGCCTGCCCGTTCACGTCGAGTTGGATGACCTGGTCCACGCCGGCATCCTTGGGCTGTTCGACGCAGCGACCAAGTATGATCCAGACAAAAACGTGGCCTTTTCGAGTTACGCCAAGCACCGGATCAAGGGCGCCATCCTGGACAGCCTGAGACAACTCGATTGGGCCTCGCGGGACATGAGGCGCCGCCACAAACAGTTCGAGCAGGCCACACGCGAGCTCTCCGCGAACCTTCAGCGAACCCCGACCGAAGACGAGATCGCCGAGAAGATGGGCGTCGATGTCGCCCGGTGGCGGCAGATGGCCATGGATCTGCGCAACCTGGGTTTGATTTCCGCATCCTCGCGTCCCGTCGAGCAGGAAGACATGCCCGCGCCGGATTTCCCCTGCAGCCCCGACTCGCTGCCGGACTCGGTGTGCGCCAAGCGCCAGCTTCGGTCGAAGCTTGACGGCGCGATGGAAGTGCTGCCCGAGCGGTACCGCCGGGTGGTGACGCTTTACTACACCAACGAGATGACAATGAAGGAGATCGGCGGGTTGATGGGAATCAACGAAAGCCGGGTCTCACAGATTCACAAGCTGGCCCTCGAGAAGATGGCCAACGCTTTACACCAAGCCGGAATCACCTCAAGCAACCTCTTCTGACCCGGCGCGCCGAGCGCCAGATGCGATCCCAATGCAAGCGAAGCACTCGTGTCACGCGCCCTGGGCCTGATCAGTGTCCAGGGCGCCCTTTTTGTTTCACGCAAAGGCTCGCCGGCGCCGCTTTCACCGGAGATCGATTGAGTAAGGAATGACGCGCAACACGCCGCCGTTCAGCCAGGCAGCCGTCCCCGCCGGGGCGTTGGCCAACAGCCAGGCGGCGGCCGGATTCGCGGTGGCTGAGCGGGAATCCTGCATGCCGAACAGTTGCTCAAAGAACGACTTTTTGCGCGGGTAGGTTGTGATGATCACCGTGTCCTGCTTGCCGAACTTTGCCTTGGCCGAAACCAATTCGATCGCCTTGGACAATCCGCCGAGTTCATCGACGAGTCCCCGTTCACGAGCTTGCGAACCGAGCCAGACCCTTCCCTGCGCGTTGGGCGCGATCTCGTCCACAGACTTCTTCCGTCCCTCGGCCACCTTGCGCAGGAAGCCGGAGTAAATGAACTCGACGCCCTCGCGCAATTTGGCGCGGCCTTCGGGCGACAGAGGCTCGACGGCTGAGTCGATTCCGGCAAACCTGCCGCGGGTGAGGGAATCCGAGGAGATGCCCAGCTTTTGGTAGAGACCCTTGACGTTCGGCTTGCCATATATCACGCCGATGGAGCCGGTCAACGTGCCGGCCTCGGCCACGATCGGGTCGCCTGTCATGGCCATGTAGTAGCCGCCGGAAGCGGCGAGGTCAGACATCGAGATGACGACTGGTTTCTTTTTTGAAAGCTCCTTCATGGCGGCCAGGATTTCGTCCGAAGCCACGGCATCGCCGCCGGGCGAGTCGATGCGGATCACGACGGCGTCAATCAGACGGTCGGAACCGATCTGCCGGGCGAGGGAAGTCATTTCGCCGGGTTCGAGCAGCATATCCTCCCCGAACGGAGATGCCGCCCCGGCGCGGACGATGTCGCCCTGGGCGACCAGCAGCGCCACGCGCCGGCGCTTGCCCTGGGACTTGGGCGACCAGCCGGAGGCGAGGTAAGCGCGATCCCGGACCACGCCGGATTCGCCTACGCCGGTCTTTTCGACGAGGGCTTTGCGCGCCGCAGGCTCATAGTTCAGCTCGTCAACCAGACCTTCGTTCTTGGCCACGGGGGCCAGGAAGGGACCATTGTCCAACAGCGCGCGGATCTGCTCCGGCGTCTTCTTCCTGCCCGAGGCCAGCCCGGCCAGGATGCGGTTGTAGGAATCGTCGAGGATTGAGTTCATTGCTTCGCGCGTCTCGGGACTCATCGACGTGCGGGTGAAGATGTCACCCGCGTCCTTATACTTGCCGGCGTGTTCGACCTCCATGGTCACGCCCAGTTTGTCGAGCGCTCCCTTGAAGTAGGTGGCCTCGATGCGAAGGCCCTTGGCGTCGAGCAGGTCTTCGGGGGAGAGATACGCCTTGTCAGCCGCGCTCGCAATGTAGTACTCCTTCAGTCCCGGAGCCCGGAGCCAGGCATACACCGGCTTGCCGGCCCGGCGGACACGTTCAACACCCCGCCTGATCTCCTCCACCTTGGCCCATCCGGCGGCAAGCCCGGAAGGACGCAAATAGACACCTTTCACGCGGGGATCCTGGGCGGCTTTTTCGAAGAGAGAGTAGATCTCCGGGACGGTGAGGGGCACCTGTTCTTCCATCGACGGCAGCGGCGGCGAAGTCGTCTGCACCTCGGCCAGCGAGCCCTCGATCCGGACGTTCAGCACAAACCGGTCGGGCAGCGATGGCTCACGCTGGCTGAGCCGCATCGCTGCGAAGGCCAAAACAACCACGGTCATGCCGGCCAGAATCAGGCCGGCGAGGACGCCCAATAGGAATTTTTTCATAGGATTCGGGTGGAGCGATCAGACGCCTTCAAGAATCTTGTCCACGCGGCTGCTCAGGTCCTTCAGATACGTTTCGTCGCCGCCAGGCAACTCCACTGTGGCGTCGCCTTTATAGCCGACCTCGGCCAACGCCTGATGGACGGCCTTCCAATCGAGGTCACCCTCACGGAGGTTGACGAAATCGGCCACGCGCTTCTTGATCTGCGGATTGTTGCGGAACGAGAAGTCCTTGAGATGAACCTTGCAGATGCGGCTTCCCAGAATGCGGATCCAATCTTGCGGGAATCCGTAGAGCAGAATGTTGCCGACGTCGAAATACGCCTTCACCCAGGGACTCTTGAAGCTGTCGACATAGGCCGCCATCTCCAGGGGACTGAGCAGGAACTTATTCCAGACATTCTCGATGCCGATGACGACCTTGAGTTCGGCGGCGAGCGGGATCAGCTTCTTCACCTGGGCCTGGGACCGCGTGTAGGCGTCCTTGTAGGAGAGATCGGCATTGACGACGGCTGGGACGAGAAGGACCGTGGAGGCGCCCCAGAGTTTGGCGTTATGCAAGCTGGCCCTCATGCCTTTCAGACTTTCCTCGACCACGGCCGGATCGGGGCTGTTCAGCGGGAATTTCCAATGGGCCATGTTCATGACGGAGTGGACCGGCATACCGGTCTTCACGCTGGCTTCCTTGATCGAAGCGGCGGCGGCCTCGTCGGTCTCGGTGCCGCATTCCATGGATTGAAAGCCGCAATCCAGAGCCATCTTGAACCGGTCGACATGCGAAAGTTTCGATGGCAGCATGCCGAGCAGAATCCCCTTGCGGATGGGGAGGCGGGTGGATGAAAAAGCCGCCGCGGGCATAACGCCGGCGGCGGATGAGATGGTGGAAGAAAGAAATGTTCGGCGGTCCATCGGGGGCTCCTGTCGAGGGGGTGGTCGAGTACTCGCGTCTCTTGCCGATTGTACACCCCCGGCGCAGGGCGGCCTCAGGCGAGGTTCGGGATCTTGATGATCTTCTTCTGAATCGCGTATTGGACCAGTTGGGCCTTGTTGTGGATGTCGAGTTTGCGCATCAAGTTGAACTTGTGCGCCTCGACGGTCTTGACGCTCAGATTGAGGTCGCAGGCGATCTCCTTCACCGAGTTGCCTTCGGCGAGGAGTTTCAGGACTTCGCGCTCGCGAGTTGTCAGGGTTGCAAAGCGCGGCAGCCGGTTGGCGGACTTGATGCGGCTGCGGAAGTCATCGACCAGTTGCGACAGCATCCGCGGGCTTAAATAGCTGCCGCCGCGCTGGACATCGCGGATCGCGCTGACCAGTTGCTGCGAAGGGCTGTCCTTCAATACATAGCCATTTGCGCCGACCTCCATGCCCTCGACCAGGTAGTCCTCGTCGTCGTACATCGTCAGCACGAGGACTTTGGTTTCGGGACGGTTCTTCTTGATCTGGCGCGTGGCCTCAAAACTGCTTAATCCGGGCATGCCGATGTCCATCAGAACGAGATCCGGCTTCAATTCAGCCGCCCGGTCTACTGCATCGCTGCCATTGGACGCCTCACCGATCACTTCCATGTCGGATTCGGCCGAAATGAGCTGACGGATCCCCTGGCGAAAGAGGGTATGATCATCGGCAAGCAGTATTCGGATTTTTGCCATAGTTCAACTCCGCTGTGCTTTGCGCACTATTGTTCTCCGGTCGCCCCGGCTCTCCATCGCCCAGGGGACCCCATCACCGCCACCACCATGCGCTGCGGTCTTATCGATCGGCAAATCGATCCAAATGGCCGTTCCTGGCCTGTCAATGCCGATCCGCCCAGCGAAACCAATATCGTCTTCAAGCGGCCAGCCCGGTCCGTCCGCATGGGACGCCGGCCGGGTCCGGCTTCTCACCACCAGGGTCCCTCCGAGAAGGGCCACCCGCTCACGAATGCCGGAAAGCCCAAAACAATCCCGGCGCGAAAACGCTTCGTTTACATCGAAACCGACTCCGTCGTCCTCGACGTGTAACTTCAAACAACCATCGGCTGATTCCATCCAGAGGTTTACACCTGAGGCCAGCGAATACTTAGCTATGTTGTTGAAGATCTCCTGGACCAGCCGGTATACGATGATTTCCACCTTCTTCGGCAGGTCAATCACCCTAGGCAAGTGGAGTTGCACGTTGGCCGTGTGAACACGCCTGAAACGTCCTACAAGCTGGCGCAGAGCCGCCGCCAGGCCCATCTGCTCGAGGATCGCCGGACTCAACGCGGCAATGAGCCGCCGGATCTCAAGAATCGTATGCTCGGTCAGGTCTCGCGTCTCCGTCAGGCGCTGGCGCACGCCCTTGTCGCTTTCGGGGAGTTCCTGCTCAATCATTTCGAGTTGCAGCCTGACGCAAAGCAGCGACTGGCCGGCCTCGTCGTGCAGTTCGCGGCTGATGCGCCTGCGTTCGGATTCCTCCACTTCAACCATGTGATTGGCCAGCCGCCTGACCTGCTCCTCGCGCATGGAGAGGTCTTCGAGCAACCGCGCCTTTTCAGCCGCCAGCCAGCAACGCTCGGCGGCCGCCAGAAGAAGATCCAGCTCGCGTGGAAGCCAGTCATACTGGCGTTTAAAGAAGAATTGCAGCACGCCGCGCAGCGAGCCATCCGATTTAAAGGGGACTGACCAACAGGTTTGGTATTGTGTCGCCCAAGCCGCATCTAGACAAAGCCTGGCGGAGCCGGCATCGATCTGGAAGCAGCGCGGCCGGGCTAACTTGCGGCGGGTGGAGCCATCGGGGTCGCATTCCGGCGCCGGCCGGCTATCAGGCAGCGCCGCCGCATTCACCCATCTCCTGGTGTGGCTCGACGCCAGATAGACGCGCGCCGCATCAGCGTTTGTGAAGGTGGACAGAATATCAAGAAAGCGGGCCAGCATCTGATGCAGCGAATTCGATTCCACCTCGACCCTGAACAGATCGTAGAAAGCCCGGCTTTCTATCTCCCGGACCTGGTAAAAGGCGGTGTTCAACGCGACAACCACGAGGAAATGAAGTTGGTTGCGGACCCAGGCCATCGACTCTTTCGAAGACTCCGCCCGTTTCTGTATCTCGGCGTCCAGAAGTTGGTCGTACTGACTGAGCGCGCCAACCACATCCGCCGGGGCCAAACCCAACTTCGCAAGACGGCGGCCCCGGTACTGCACTTCCTCTAGAAAATCGGCCAACTGGCCGCCGCCATTGATCATCCTGGCCGCGCCGCCGCTGGTGATAGCGCACAGAGCCGCTTTTCTGCCGCTGTCGTGACCTTCACTGCTCAACTGCTTTAGAAAGCAGCGGTCGAGCGATGGGGTCCAAGGCGCCACAATCGACGCCATCCGTTTGAGTTCGTCCTCGAACTGCTGGCTCAGGGAGGCGGCTGCGTCCGCGAGGACTCCTGCGTGGACTTCTTTCACCACTAAGAGTCCTATCGGCCCTAGGGGGAATCCACTTTAACGAGTAGGTAGGCCGGCAGAGGCGGGTAGGGAGGTCATCCGTAAGTGAGTGGCGGCCGCAGCCGGGGCGGCAGGACCCCGGCTTCCTCCGAGTCAGATCCTCCGCTGGGCCCTTGGGCCGGCTGTACCCGGAGTCCACTGCCGCTAGCTCAAGATTAGGGCGAGGACTCAACCCACGCAAACGAATCAGTACCAGGACTCGTAGCAGCGGCGCCGGCTCGGGTTTCCAGCACCCCGCTTGTAAGTGAGACGAGAAGTGCTGTAGCTTCAATCCCTTACCAAAGGGTCCGCTCTGACAAGCCCCGTCTGGGAATGACGGATCTTTCTGAGGCTGGACGGCGTCTATAATTAGGAAGCGGCCGCCAAGGCCTCCGTCTCAATGCGGATTCAAATTTCAGTCGAATAATTCAAGAACATTCGACCGTCGAACTTCGTCAATAGCTTAGAGGAGTCGCGAACAGCAGTGAAGCGCAAATGGAAGTGGGTTCTCGCCATCGGCGGAGTGTTGGTTATCGCCGGCGGCGTGGTTGCCAGCGTGAAGATGAAAGACCGTGGCGTGGTTGACGTTCAGACCGGCCGGGCTGTCCGCCAGGACCTGACCAGCCTGGTGACGGCGTCTGGCGAAATCAAGCCGAGAAACTACGTCAACATCGGCGCCAATGTGATGGGGAGAATCCTTGAGCTGAATGTCAAGGAAGGCGACCGGGTCCGCAAGGACCAAGTTCTGGCGCGTCTGGAATCGATTCAAGCCGAGGCTGACGTGCAGGCGCAAAACGCCTCCCTCAATTCGTCGCTGGCCGAAGCTGCCGCCTCGGAGGCGGGCCTCAAGGCGATGGATGAAAATCTGAAGACGGCCCAAGCCTCGGTTGACCGCGCCAAGGCGGAGCTCGAGCGCGCCCGGCTGGACTACGAGCGCGGCGCAGAGCTATGGAAGTCAAAGCTCATCGCCAAGCAGGAGTTCGACAGCCGCAAGTCGCAGTATGACGCATTGCAGGCCGGCGTCCGGGAGTCTGAGGCGCGGCTCTCGCAGATGCGCGCCCAGCGTGAGCAGACTGCCGCGCAGTTGGCCGTCAGCCAGCGGCGCGTAGCTCAGGTTCGGGCCACGCTTTCGCGCTTTAGCGATGTCCTTAAGAAGCATTCGGCCATCACGCCGATCGACGGCATCGTGACGAATCTGCCGGTCCGCGTTGGCGAGACCGTGGTGCCCGGCATCCAGAACTCCTCGGCTTCGCTGATCATGACCATTGCAGATATGAGCCTGATCACGGCCGAAGTCAAGGTGGACGAAACCGATATCGTGAACGTGAAACTGGGGCAGGAAGCCGATGTCACAATCGACGCCATCCCGAATAGATCATTCAAGGGCCATGTCATCGAGATCGGCAACACGGCCATTCTCCGGTCGAGCGGCCTAGCCGCCAGCCAGAGCGCTATCTCCAGCCAGGAGGCCAAGGACTTCAAGGTGGTTGTGGCTCTCGACAATCCGCCCGAGGAGATCCGCCCCGGACTATCCTGCACCACCAAGATCATTACCGCCACCCGCCAGAAGGCGCTTTCCATCCCGATTCAGGCGCTGACGGTCCGCCAGCGCGGGGATCTCCAGCCGGAGTCCAAGAAGGGCTCGAACAAGAACCCCGACTCCAAGCAGGATCCGGCTACTGTGAAGAAAAATAAGGAAGAACTCCAGGGAGTCTTCGTCGTCAACAGCGGCGCGGCCCATTTCCGGGAGGTCAAGACCGGCATCACTGGAACCACCGATATCGAAGTGTTGAGCGGGTTGAAGGAAGGCGACGAGATCATCACAGGCAGCTACAAGGTGATCCGCACTTTGCGCAATGAGGCCAAGGTGAAGATCGACAATCGCACGCCGGCGAAGTCGGACACATAACCTTTCGGCTCCCGCGAGCGTCCTGTCATACTAGAGTCATAAGCACACGGATAAGGAATCCCGATAAGCCCATGCCGACCGCAATCGCCGAGCGTAACTCCCGTTCTGAACAACTGAAACGCGACAACATCGTCATCCGTACCTACGACCTGTGGAAAACCTATGTCATGGGCGACCAGGAGATACACGCCGTTTCGGGCGTTGACGTCGAGATCCGCAGGGGCGAGTATGTCGCCATCATGGGCCCTTCCGGATCGGGCAAATCCACGCTGATGAACCTGATCGGGTGCCTCGACACGCCGACCAAGGGCGAGTATTACATCCGGGGTGAGTTGGTCAGCGATATGACCGACGACGAACTGGCGCGCATCCGCAACAAAGAGATTGGCTTTGTCTTTCAGACATTTAACCTCTTGCCGAGGGCCACTGCGCTGCACAATGTGGAACTGCCGCTGATCTATTCCGGCATGCACGCCGACGCCCGGCTCGAGCGCGCCAAGGCGTCGCTGCGAGCGGTCGATCTCGAGGCCCGCATGTACCACAAGCCGAGTGAGCTATCTGGCGGTCAGCGCCAGAGGGTCGCCATCGCCCGCGCGTTGGTGAACGATCCATCGATTCTGCTCGCCGACGAGCCGACAGGAAACCTGGACTCGGCCACAAGCGTGGAAATTATGGACCTGTTCGCCCGGCTGCACGCGCTGGGCAATACCATCATCCTGGTCACCCACGAGCGCGACATCGCCGAATACGCGCACCGGATCGTCACCATCCGTGACGGCAAGGTGTCCAAGGACGAACTGAACCCGCACCACTAGATCGCGGCGCCGCGCGGGGCCGGTCGTCGGGCTGCGAGGCGCGATCTGCTACACTGCCCCTGGATCCAAGCGAACCATGGGCTCCGAATTACAGCTTTCCCACGTCACAACCCACGCGCATGCATCTTATCTTGAAGCGGTTGCGGGCCGTCGCCGCTGGTGGACCGCGGTCCTGATCACGGCGAGTTCGGGCCGCCAGGCCGAGTCCTATTCGAGACAGGTCGAGGACAGGCGCCGCCGTGGTTTGCTGCCGCCTGAAACGCTGTTCATGGTGATTCCGGATCCGGAGGGCGTACGGCCGGGCAGCGGTGGCGCCACGCTCAATGCCCTGAAGCGGCTCGGCGGACGCGACGGATTCTATTCAGGCCATTTCGACCCGGTCAATCCTGAGCTCTGGTGGCGGAACAGCCGGGTACTGATGATCCACTCGGGCGGCGATTCGCGGCGGCTTCCGCAATTTTCGGCCACGGGCAAACTGTTCGGCGCATTGCCGTTGCGGGCGGCGGGAGGCGGAGTCTCGACGGTATTCGATGAAACGATGGCTCTTTCCACAGCCTGGCTGGAACGAATGGAGGCCGGTCTAGTGGTTGGCTCGGGCGATGTCCTGCTGGTGTTCGATCCTGGCGGCATCGACTGGCGGAGGCCTGGGGTGAGCGGCGTGGGGCTGTGGCAGCCTGCAATGGTTGGGACACAGCACGGGGTTTACGTCATGGGCGAAGGGGGCGTGGTTTATTCGTTTCTCCAGAAGCCGAGCCAAGCGGAGATCGCGGCGGCAGGAGGCCTGAGGACCGATGGCAGAGTCGCGGTGGATGCCGGCTTGATTCGCTTCGATCCGGCGATTTCAACGAGGCTCTCGGAATTGGCGGCCGATGCCGCCGGTGAGACGCTGGACCTGTACACGCATTTTACGGGCGCATTGACCCGGCAGTGGCAGCCGGACGAGGACGCGCCCGACATCCAGCGGCGGGTCGCTTCGGCGCTGGCTTCAGCCGAGTTTCACTGTGACGCGGTCGAAGGAGAGTTCACCCACATTGGCACGACCCGCCTTTTCCGGCAGGTCATGACCGAACAGACCGATCTTTCGAAGTTGTACGAAAACCAGGCGCTATTTGGCTCGGAATCTGCCAGGAACGTCGTGACGAACGGGTTGATCCTGGACAGTGTCCTTGGCGGCGGAACCGTGTGCGCCGGCGCGCTGGTGATGGAATGCTTGATCGAGGGTTCGATCCGGGCCGGCCGCAATTCGGTGGCGCATGGACTTTCAGGCATCCCGGGTGAAGTGGAGATACCCGACAACACAGTCGCCCACCAAGTCAGCATCTCCCGGCCAGGGCAAGAGCCTAGGTCCGTCATTCGGGTGTACGGCGTTGAGGATGATCCGAAGGCCGCAGGAGCTGATGCTCTGTGGTTTGGAAGGCCCATGGCGGCCGTCCTGGCATCGCACGGCATCCGCCCCGAGGAGGTGTGGCCCGAGGGAAGCGAGACGCAGAGGAGCCTATGGCATGCACGGCTGTTCCCGGCGGCCGATCCCGGCGGTTGCTGGCGGTTCGCGCTGTGGCTGATGGGTTTGTCCCGTGAGGATCTTCGCGACGAATGGCGATCGGCGGATCGGTATTCGCTGGCATCCAGCGCCGAGTGGTCCGATCCCCAGGCCGAGGCCGCGGCGCGGGATTTGCGCAGCCAGCGGCGGTGGCAAGAGATGGTGAGGGATCTCGCGGAAACCGGGGCTGACCTCCGCCCGATGCTGGCCCATGCGCCGAGCCTTCAGGCTCTGACGCGGGCTGCCGGACTGCTTGAGCATCGCTCGGCAGAATTGGAGGAAACCGAGCCATCCGCCGCCGCCAGTCTGGCATATCAGGCTTCGATGTTCCATGCCCAGGGCGGAGACGCCCAAGGAGCCACACGGCTGCGGGGCCGGGCTTTCGCGCTGGTCTCCAGAGCCGTGGAAGCGGTGGCGGGCAGGTCGAGGCCAGAGGTGTCAGGCGGCTTCCGACTGACAGGGGTGACAGTGTCAGCGCCGGCCAGAATCGACTTCGGTGGGGGCTGGAGCGACACTCCGCCATTCTGCTTGGACTGGGGCGGGACTGTCCTGAACGCAGCGGTCGCCCTCGACGGCGGATACCAGATCCGTTGCCAAGCCAAGTTGCTGGACCAGCCCGTCATCCGGCTCCGATCAGAGGACACAGGCGAACAGGTGGAACTTGGCGGCCCGTCCAATGCGCTTCATTCGGCCAGTCCCGGCGACCCGTTTGCCATCTCGAAGTGCGCCCTGCGGCTGACCGGCCTCTTTGAAAAGGGACAGAGTCTGCCCGAATTGCTGGACCGGCTGGGCGGCGGGCTGGAGATCGCCACGTCGGCGGAGTTGCCCGTCGGATCGGGTCTTGGGTCCAGTTCGATTCTGGCGGCCGCGGTCGTCCGCGCCACCATGGAGATGTTCGGCCGCCGGCTTTCCGTTCAGCAAGTCAGCGACCTGGTGCTTGATCTTGAACAAATGATGGGGACGGGCGGCGGCTGGCAGGACCAGGCCGGGGGCGTTTTCCCTGGCATTAAGCTTCTCAGCACCGCTCCCGGCGCCGAGCAGCGTCTGCGTTATCAGCCGCTGAATTGGACGCTGGAACGGGAAGCCGAGATGGAGAGGTTGGTGGTCCTGGCCTACACAGGCATCCGCCGCGTTGCGCGAAACCTCTTACAGCAGGTGGTTGGCAGTTATCTGGCTCGCGAGACCCATACCGTCCAGGTCCTCCACAGCATCAAGACGCTTGCGCTCGAGATGGCCCACGCCATGCAGGAAGGCGAGTGGGATACGCTCGGAGAACTCATGAACCGGCATTGGACGCTCAACCAACGCATGGATCCGCATACGACAAACGCCCCGGTGGAGGCGTTGCTGGACCGCGCCAGGCCGCTCGTGCGCGGCGCGAAACTGGCTGGAGCCGGCGGCGGCGGGTACATGATCTTCCTGGCAAAGTCCGAGGAGGCAGCCGCGGAACTGCGCGTTTTAACAAAGGCGACCGACTGGCAGATCGCCCGGGACGGACTCCGCATCCAGCGAGCCGAAATCTAGCGCTATCAATTGATTACGAATGACTCTGATTCGTTTGGCCGCGACTTGAGCTAGACTGTGAGCTTCGGATTCAGCAGCAAAGGAAGATCCGCCATGCCGAACCGTTCAATCTGCCCAGCACTCCTGGTCGCATTTCTCGCGATGCCGCTTCCAGCCGCCAATCCAGTCCAACTGTTCAACGGCAAGGACCTTTCCGGCTGGACGGCGACCTTGTGGGACAGGAAAACCAGGGTTCCGGATACAACCACGCCCGCCTCCGATGTCTGGATGGTGAAGGACGGCCTCCTGATCTGTTTGGGCAAACCGGCAGGTTACCTGCGGACCATGGAAGAATACGGCGACTACCGGCTCGAAGTTGATTGGCGCTGGCCGGCGGGCGCGACCGGCGGAAACAACGGAGTGCTGGTTCATGTGACGGGCCAGGGCGCGCCCGGCCAGTGGCCGAAGTCCGTCGAAGTCCAGTTGGCGCAGGGCGATGCGGGGGATTTTTGGGTCATGGGCACGACGATGAACGTGGCAAAGGCGGAGAACCGCCGGGATGGGCGCAGACTCCTGAATTTCACCGACGACAGCGAGAAACCGGCCGGCGAGTGGAACGAGATGGTGATCGAAGCGCGGGGGGCCGAGATCAAGGTCTGGGTAAATGGCAAACTGGTCAACCACGGCGTCGAATGCAGCGAAACCCGCGGTGCGATTGCGTTGCAGTCTGAAGGCGCAGTGGTCGAATTCCGGCGCGTTGTGCTGACGCCGATTAAATAGGCGGAATCAGGTCCGGTAGCTGCCGTTGATTTTGATGTAGCCTTCGGTGAAGTCGCAGGTCCAGAAACGAGCCCGTCCGTGACCAGCGCCTGAGATCTCGAATCTCAGGTCGATTTCGCGCGTCCGCATCTTCTTGGTGAGTGCGGATTCGTCGTATTGTGCGGCTAACCCTTTGCGGCAGACCCGAACGCCCTGAAGCCAGATATCCACGGAGGTGGGGTCGAACTGTGCCCCCGAAGCTCCAGCAGAAGAAAGAATCCGGCCCCAGTTGGGATCGGCCCCAGCGATGGCTGTTTTGACCAGAGGCGAATTCGCAATGGCGCGCGCGATCCGGGCCGCGGCTTCGTTGTCCCGGGCGCCGGAGACTTCGATTTCCACCAACCGGCGGGCGCCTTCGCCGTCGGCGGCAATCTGGCGCGCAAGGGATTCGCAGACCTCGGTTAGAGCTTCCTCGAAGACGGCCCTGTTCGACTGAGACACACGCTTGCCCGAGGCGCCGTTGGCCATCACCAGCAGGGTGTCGTTTGTACTCATGTCGCCATCGACGCTCAAACGGTTGTAGCTTCGCTCCACAGCGCGGTTGAGCATCCCGCGCAGCGAGGCGGCGGGGATCGCCGCATCGGTCATGACGAAGGCGAGCGTGGTGGCCATGTTGGGGTGGATCATGCCCGAACCCTTGGTCATTCCGGCGATCCGAATGCCGTCGATCTCGGTAGAGGCGGTTTTGCGGACAAGGTCAGTGGTCAGGATTGCATCGGCGGCCTGGTCGAAGGCCTTGGCGCTCAAGCCGGAGACCAACTCCGGCACGGCTTCGACGATCTTGTTTGCCTCCATCTCGACGCCGATGACGCCGGTGGATGCCGGGAAGATGTGAGAAGCGGGACATTTCAGTTCTTTCGCCAGCGCCCGGGTGGTGGCCAGGGCCACCCTGTCGCCCGTGCGCGTGGCGCAATTGGCGTTGCCGGCATTGACGAGCACGGCGCGCACGACGCCGCCGGAGGCTTCGAGGTTGTTCCGGGCCAGTTTCACCGGAGCGGCTTGCACGAGGTTCGTGGTGAATACGGCGGCGGCTGCTGCAGGTGGATCAGATACGATCACTGCCACGTCAGGTTTGGATGTCTTTCTGATTCCGGCATAGAGTGCCGAATAGCGGTAGCCTTGCGGCAATTTCAACTTGCTTACTCCCCGAGAAGGTCGCCGTCCGCGATGCGGGCCCCGTTGGCGAAGGCTTCCGCCGTCACACGCTTACGGCCCTCCTGCTGAACTTCGATCAATTCTATCGCGGAATCGCCGCCGCAGGCTGCAAACAGTTGCCGGCCCTTCTTGAGCAAGGTCCCGGGGGCCAGCGCCGGCACGGCCTGGGCCGGCCGGCATTTCCAGATGTTGAGGCGCTCGCCGCGGAAGCGCGTCCAGGCTCCGGGCCAGGGGAGGAAGCCCCTGGCGCGGTTGTGAATCTCGACGGCTGGACGGTTCCAGTCGATCAAGCCGTCGTCCTTGGTCAGAATTGGCGCCAGGGTCGCCTTCGCATGGTCTTGGGGCGTTGCCGAGATGGAGCCGCTTTCGACTTTTTGAAGCACGTCCACCATTAACCGGGCGCCCATTGCGGCCAGCCTCGGCGCCAAATCGAGAGAGGTCTCATCGGGGCCGATCGGCGTTTCGCCGGTCACGAAAACCGGCCCTGTGTCGAGCCCGGCCTCGATCTGCATGATCGACACTCCGGTGATGGATTCCCCATTGGCCACGGCCCATTGGATTGGAGCGGCGCCGCGGTATCGCGGCAGCAGGGAGGCATGGACGTTGAAGATCCCGTAACGAGGCAGGTCGATGATGGATTGAGGGATGATCTGCCCGTAGCCGACCACCACCATGGCATCAGGGCGCAGTTGGGCGAGTTCGTCCAGACAATGGCGAATCTTCAACGGCTGGCGGACTTCAAGGCCTAGCCGCAGAGCGCATTGCTTGACGGGCGGGAATGCCATCTGCTGGCCACGGCCCTTGGGCCGGTCGGGTTGGGTGTAGACAGCGGCGACTGAGTGGCCGGCTTCGACGAGGGCTTCCAGGGACGGTACGGCGAATTCAGGGGTCCCCAGAAAGACCAGTTTCATGAACTCAATCCCACTCGCCTGCCTGTTGCAGCTTGCGGATTTTACGGCGGATCATGTCGCGCTTCAGGGGGCTCAGGTGTTTCAGGAAGAGCACGCCATTGAGGTGGTCGTTTTCGTGCTGGATGGCGCGAGCGAGGAGTTCGGTGCACTCGGTCTCGAACTCGTTGCCGTCCGCATCCTTCGCTCTCACCAGGACCTTCATGGCCCTCTTGACATCCTCGCGGAAGCCTGGAATCGAAAGGCAGCCCTCTTCGCCGACCTGCTTGCCTTCGAGTTTCACGAGTTCGGGGTTGACGAAGACGAGGCGGGCGTTGGGGTCCTCGCCGGCGGATGGATCGATCACAGTCAGGCGCTTCGAGACGCCCACTTGGGGGGCGGCCAGACCGACGCCCTTGTTGGCGTACATTGTTTCGAACATATTGCCGACCAACTGCTTGAGCTCGTCGGTGCCAAACTCGGTCACGGGTTCACAGGGCGTCTCCAGAACCGGGTCTCCATACTTCCTGATCTTCAGCGTCATCAATAGTCCCTGATCTGTTGGATGTAGCCGTCGAAATTTCGACGCGCCTCAGTGAGGGAATCCCCTCCGAATTTTTCAATCATGGCCCGCGCCAGCACCAGCGCCACCATCGCTTCGCCGACCACGCCGGCAGCCGGGACGACGGCCACGTCGCTGCGTTCGTAAGCCGCCGGTGAAGGTTCCCTTGTTTCGAGGTCCACCGACCCCAACGGGCGTCTGAGCGTCGAAATCGGCTTGAGCAACCCTTTGATCACAAGTTCCTGGCCGTTTGTGATGCCGCCTTCGAGACCGCCGGCCTTGTTGGCACCGCGCTGGAAGGAGCGGTTCAGGCGATCGTAAGAGATCTCGTCCTGGACTTTCGATCCCCAGTTCCAGGCTGCTTCGTCAGCGTCGCCGATGATGGCGCCCTTCACGGCCTGGATGGAGACAATCGCCTGGGCGAGCTGGCCGTCCAGCCGCGTGTCCCAGGCGATATGCGAGCCTAGCCCGGGCGGCAGGCCCTTGGCCCGGACTTCAAAGATGCCGCCGACGGTATCGCCGGTTCGGTAGGCCTCATCGACGACGGCTTTCATCCGGGCTTCCGTCCCGGCGTCAACGCAACCGAGCAGAATTTCATCGCGCCGGTTCAGTTCAGCGATCTCCTCCCAAGATGCGGTCCGCTCAAGACTGGCAGTTCCCACCTGGATGACGTGGCTTAGCACTTCAATACCGAAACAGGCAAGATACTGCTTGGCCAGGGCTCCGAGGGCGACACGGGCCGTGGTCTCGCGGGCGCTGGCCCGTTCGAGGATGTAGCGGGCTTCGGGGAGGTTGTATTTCAGGCACCCGGCCAGGTCGGCGTGGCCGGGACGGGGGCGAACCACCTTTTTCTTGTGATCTTCACTGTCTGGTCCGCTTTCGATGGGCAAGGCCTCGGTCCAGTTGGCCCAGTCGCTGTTGCGGATGAGGACGGCGATGGGCGCTCCAATGGTCATCGAATGACGAACGCCCGCGACGATCTCGGCTGTGTCGGTTTCGATCTTCATGCGTCCGCCCCGGCCGAAGCCCTGCTGGCGGCGCCAAAGCTCGCGGTTGAGGCGGGTCAGATCGACCGGGACGCCGGCAGGCAGTCCGGTCAGGGTGGCCACAAGACACTGGCCATGAGACTCGCCGGCGGTTTCGAAACGCAACATGGGATTGAATTTACATCGTATCCAAGCGGCTCGGCGCGCGGCAACCCAAGGCTTTCCCAAGCTTGACCGAACGAACTGCGGCGGGGCCAGAAAGCCATCTTTAGATAGGTATCTCGGCGGAGCGCGCGATTCCATTCGTCAACAGCATATGATGAAGATAGTGGCCGTGCAGGACTCTCACGCGGCCGGAAGCGCGCCGAAGATGACCCATCCAAGCCCAGTCCCGGAACTCGAGGCGCTGATCGTTAATGCGCGGCGCCGGACTGCGTTTCAAGATCTGGCCGAAGTCGCACTTGCGGCGGCAATCGCCGGCCTAACGGTTTTTGTCATTGTGCTGATCGCCGGGTCGGACGTGTTGCATTGGGCGCTTGCCTTCGCCGCCGCAGCGTTGGCCGCCACCTGGATCTGGCTCCGGTTGCGCCGACGCCGGCTGGATGCCTACCGCACGGCTCAGTATCTCGACAACATACTGGAATCAAAGGATCTTCTGTCGACCGCCTGGCACTTTTCCGACAGGGCGGGCAGTTCGGCGGCGGTGGACACCGTCCTGGGTCAGGCCAAAGGTGCGGCCTCGACGGCCGATGTTGAGGTATTGATGCCGTGGCGGATGCCGCGCAAGGGCTACGTTGCCGCCGGGCTGTTCGCGGTTTGTTTGGTTCTACTCGGGGTTCGTTTGGGCGTGTTGAAAACATTGGACTTGCGGGCCGGACTGGCGGAGGTTCGTTTTGACACGGTGACGGGCGCGAGTGTGGCGGCGGACAAGAAGGCGACTAAGGCAGATCAGCCGCATCCGTTTGAAGGGGTTGGGGTGGACATTCCCGGCTACGAAGTGGCGAGTCTGACGGGGAACGAGAAGCAGGAGCAGTTCCAGGAACTTGAGGTCGAGTCCAGCGAGGCGGGCGCCAGTGGACAAAAGGGCCAGCCTTCGAGTGGCGGCCAGCAGGGCGAGGGCGGTGAAGGCGGCGAACAGGGCGACGAACCTTCGTCCGAGGAGGCTCCGTCGGGCGCGCCGGACCCAAGCCGCGGACCGGGAGAGCGGGGCGCGTCCTCAAAGCAGGAAAAGCCTAACTCATTGATGGATAAGATGCGGGACGCCTTTGCCAGCCTGATGGACAAGTTTGGGATGGAGCAGCTTTCAGAGAGCAAGCAATCGGCGGCGAACAAATCGGCGCAACCGGGCCAGGGTCAGAAGAAAGACGGCAAAGGCCAGAAGGGGCAATCGACGAACGCCCAGGCCGAAGCGGACGGCGAGCAGAGCAACGAGCAGGGAGAGGGGCAGCAGGCCCAGCAAACCAAGGCTCAGGGTGGGCAGCCGCAGGAACAGCCTTCAGGGGATCCGAGAAGCGGCATGGGCACTCAGGACGGCCGGAAGGAGACAGAGATGGCCGAGGATGCCGAGGCGATGGGGAAGCTGAGTGACCTGTTTGGCCGCAGGTCATTGAATGTAAAGGGCGAAGTGATGGTCGAAGTGACCAAGTCAAAGAATCAGGGGCTCAGGACGCCGGTGGTGGACCGCCAGGCCACGCATTCCGAATCCGGAGGCGAGATCAGCCGCGACGAGGTTCCCCTCCATCTACAGGAATACGTCCAACGCTATTATGAACGCGTGCGGAAGCCTGTGGCTGCCGAGGCCGCCAAACAGTAAAGACGGGTAGCCGCTGTGACCGCGAGAAGCGCAAAGACGGATGCCGCTGATTGGGGGACCATGACTCGCTCTACAGAATTGTTCCATTGCTCCCGATCAAAGTTTCGAGGGATAATAGAGCTGAACTGAGGCCGGTCCGCCTTCGAACAACCCAGCCCTTGACGGTTCGGAGGCGAGGATGAAACTGTGAAGCGCTCTGGAAGCGACGAAACTCTACGCTGTTCTTTCTGCCATAAGACTCAAGATGTTGTCGGGAAACTGATCTCATCGCCGAGCGACTATCCCCGCGCATATATCTGCGACGAGTGTATCGCCGTCTGCAATTCCATCCTTGAGGACGATGCTCCAAAGCGCGCCTACGGCGCGCCCGGAAAGCTGCCCAAGCCATTGGAAATCAAGGAACTGCTTGATCAGTACGTGATTGGCCAGGATGCCACGAAAAAGCGTCTCGCGGTGGCCGTCTACAACCACTACAAGCGGGTGCAGATGAACCGCACGCGGACGGGTGACGTCGAGCTTTCAAAGTCGAACATCCTGCTGATTGGGCCCACCGGGACGGGCAAGACGCTGCTAGCGCAGACGCTGGCGCGGATCCTCGAAGTGCCATTCGCGATTGTGGATGCCACGACGCTGACCGAAGCGGGCTACGTTGGCGAGGATGTTGAGAATATCATCCTGCGGCTGCTGCAGAACGCCGATTGGGACGTGCAGCGGGCGCAGTCGGGCATTATTTACATCGACGAGATCGACAAGATCTCACGCAAGGACGAAAATCCGTCGATTACGCGCGACGTATCGGGCGAGGGTGTGCAACAGGCGTTACTGAAGATACTGGAAGGGACCGTGGCCAATGTGCCTCCCCAGGGCGGGCGGAAGCACCCCCACCAGGAGTTCACGCCGATCGACACAACCAACATCCTTTTCATTTGCGGCGGGGCTTTTGTCGGGCTAGAGAAGATCATCTCCCGGCGGGTTGGCCGCAAGACGGTTGGATTCAAGAATGTCGAGGAATCCAAGGAGCTTATGCTGCGCTCGACGCCGCAGCACAGGGACATCACGCTGCTCGACCAGATTCAACCCGAGGACCTGATCAAGTTCGGTTTCATACCCGAGTTCATCGGCCGTTTGCCGGTATGCGGGGTGCTTGAGGACCTGGACCGTCCGGCCTTGATCCAGATTCTGACCAAGCCGAAGAACTCCGTTATCCGGCAGTATCAGAAGTTGTTCGAGTTCGAGAATGTTAAACTAAGGTTCAGCGACGACGCGCTGGACGCCATCGCCGAGCAGGCGCTTCAGAGGAAGATCGGGGCAAGGGGCCTCCGCATGATCCTCGAGGAGTTGATGCTGGACTTGATGTACTACATGCCTTCGTATAAGAAGGTGCGTGAGTTTGTAGTCACCAAGGAGATGGTATTGTCCAAGAAGATCAACTGGGCGCTTCTGGAGAAGGCTGGATAGGCTTGAGAGCGGCGGCGCACGCGGCAGCCGGATCCAGGCGAGGCGGCGACAGCGCTGAGGCGCCGTTGTTTGAGCCAGCCCGCTGCTCCCCCCGGATGCCGGGAATCATCAAAGAGACAACAACAGGATGAGCAACCCCAAGGAAAAGTCCGAGACACGGCGGCTGCCGATGATGCCCATACGGGACGTGGTCATCTTTCCATTCATGATGACGCCGTTTGTCGTTGGGAGAGAGTCGAGCGTTCGCGCTCTGGACGACGCGCAGGCGAGCGGCAAGCAGATCTTCCTGGCGACGCAGCATGACGCAGCAATCGACGAGCCGCGGCCGGACGACATTTACCAGGTGGGCACGATTGCCAACATCGTGCAAAGCGTGCGCATGCCTGACGGGAACATTAAGGTCCTGGTCGAGGGTGTTGAGCGGGCCAAGATTGTCAGCGTGTCGGAAGAAGATGGCTTCTACCGGGTTTTGGTCAGGACAGTACCGTACAGGCAGCAGGGCGAAGCGGTTCTGGAGCCGTTGACGGCGCGCGTTACGTCGCTGTTCGAGCAGTATGTCAAGCTGAGCCAGAACGTCAACTACGAGACGATGATCGCGGCCATCCGGGTGGACGAGCCAGGCAAGCTGGCCGACACAATCGGGGCCAACTTGCAGCTCACGATAGAAGAGAAGCAGGAACTGCTTGAGATCTTCGATCCGGTGGACAGGCTGACGAGGGTGGGCGATCTGCTGGACATCGAGATCGAGAAGCTGAATGTCGACCGGACCATCCAAGGCCGCGTGAAGCGCCAGATGGAGCGGGCGCAGAAGGAATACTATCTCAACGAGAAGATCAAGGCGATTCAGAAAGAGTTGGGCCGGGGCGAGAAGTCTGAGTTCGACGAACTGAAGAAGAAGATCGAGACGTCGGGCATGACGGGCGACGCCAAGGATAAGGCGATGGCCGAGTTACGGCGGCTTGAGCAGATGCCGCCGATGTCGGCTGAATCGACTGTGTCCAGGAATTACCTGGACTGGATGCTGGCGGTTCCCTGGAAGAAGAAAACAAAAGAGATCCGGGATTTACGATTCGCCGAGGAAGTTCTCAACGCCGACCACTACGGGCTGGAGAAGATCAAGGAACGCATTCTTGAATTTCTGGCCGTGCGGCGGTTGGTGAAGAATCCGAAGGGGTCGATTCTGTGCTTTGTCGGCCCCCCGGGCGTGGGCAAGACGTCGTTGGGGATGTCGATTGCGAAGGCGACCGGCAGGAAGTTTGTGCGGCTGTCGCTGGGCGGCGTGCGGGACGAGGCCGAGGTTCGGGGTCATCGCCGGACCTACATCGGGGCGCTGCCCGGACAAGTGATTCAGATGATGAAGAAAGCGGGGACGCGCAATCCCGTTTTCATGCTCGACGAGATCGACAAGATGTCGACCGATTTCCGGGGCGATCCGTCGGCGGCGCTGCTCGAGGTGCTGGATCCCGAGCAAAATTTCATGTTCATGGACCATTACCTGGACGTGGAGTATGACCTGAGCGAGGTCTTCTTCATCGCCACGGCGAACGTGCTGCACACGATTCCGCCGGCGCTGCAGGATCGCATGGAAGTGATCCGGCTGTCGGGCTACACCGAACTGGAGAAGATGGAGATCGCCAAGCGATTCCTGGTTCCCAAGCAGATGAAGGGGACAGGGTTGGACGAGACGCAGGTGAAGTTCGAGACCAGCGGTTTGATGGCGCTGATTCAGAGCTACACGCGGGAAGCCGGGGTAAGGAACCTGGAACGGGAGATCGGCAATGTGTGCCGGAAGGTGGCACGGAAGCTGGTGAACACGCAATCCGAGGCCGAAGCAGCGGGCGAGTCCAAGCAGGAACTGGAGAAGTTGAAGAAGCGCAGCGCGGAGCCGGAGGTGGTCGATGCCGATGAGCCGCACGAGACGGTCCGGCCGGATGCCGGATTCTCTCAGGTGGTAGTGGACGACAGCAAGGTTTCAGAGTTGCTGGGTCCAGCGCGGTTCAGGGATCTCGCGGCAAGCCGGAAATCTGAGGTTGGCACGGCGAACGGCCTGGCGTGGACTGAGGTGGGCGGACAGTTGCTCACGACGGAAGTGACGATCATGGAAGGCCGGGGCCGGCTGATGACGACGGGCAAGTTGGGCGACGTGATGCAGGAGTCGGCGCAGGCGGCGATGAGTTTTGTGCGGTCGCGGGCGGCGATGCTGGGATTGCCGAAGGATTTCTACAGGCATCTGGACATCCACATTCATGTCCCCGAAGGGGCGATTCCGAAGGACGGTCCGTCGGCCGGGATCACGATTGCGACGACGATTTCGTCGGCATTGACGAAGTTGCCGGTGCGGGGCGATCTGGCGATGACGGGCGAGATCACCTTGCGCGGCAAGGTGCTGCCGATCGGGGGAGTGAAGGAGAAGTTGCTGGCGGCGCACCGGCATGGCATTTTCGAGGCGGTTCTGCCGGTGGATAATGAGAAGGATCTGGTGGATGTTCCCGAGAACATCCGGAAGGACATGAAGCTGCACTTTGTCGAGTCGATGGACGAAGTGTTGAACATTGCCCTTGTCGGGGATCTGAAGGCGTTGAGGGACAGGGTGGCCGCCGGACAGGCGATCGACCTGACGACGTCGCAGCCCGTCGAAGAGAACCTGGCCCACTAACCGGGCCGCGGATTATTTAGTTTAAGAAGCAGTGGAGGCCGAACCGACGCCTTGACGACGCCGGCCGAGTTCGTACTGAGCGCGCCAACGCCGGAGCAGTTCCCGAAGGAGGGATTGCCCGAGGTTGCATTTTTGGGCAGGTCGAATGTTGGGAAGTCCACGCTTCTGAATAAGTTGACAGGGCATACCGGGTTGGCGTTCGCATCGGGCACGCCGGGCCGGACCCAGTCGGTGAATTTTTTCAAGGTGGACGGGCGATATTACTTCGTCGATCTGCCGGGATATGGATATTCGAAGGCCCCCAGATCGGTATCTGGGGGGTGGGCGCAACTGATAGAAGCTTATCTGCGCCAACGTGAGACGCTTGCGCTTTGCGTCCTTTTGTTGGACGCGCGGCGCGGATGGATGGAATCCGACCTCCAGTTGCTTGAGTGGCTGGAGCACCACCGGCGGGCATATGCGGTTGTCGCCACGAAGGTGGACAAGTTGAATCAGAGAGAGAAATCCGCAAGCCAGAAGGCGATTCGCGCCCATTACGAGGGCGAGATCATCTGGTTTTCAGGCCTGACCGGCCAAGGAGTGAAGGAACTTTGGCAAACGATCACGAGAACGACATCCAAGTGAGTCCGGAGACGCGCGCGGAAGCCGGCGAAACCAAGGCCGCCGGGCCTGCCCCAACACACCACAGCAGGAAGCGCAGCCACAGCGAATCGAAGGCCACCGAGGCGAAAGCCGCGGAGGGCAAGGCGGCGGAGGCGGCAGCCGAAACGCCGGCAGCGAAGGAGTCGGTGAAAGCCGAGTCCAAGCCGGTGAACGTCAAACCGGTCGAAAGCAAGCCGGTTGAGGAAAAGGCAGTGGAGAGCAAGCCGGTTGAGAACAAAGTTGAGGCCAAGGAAGATCGTGCCGATCCATCCAAGGCGGGTCTGAACAAGCGCGGCAATCTGGATCTAGGGGAGTTGAAGGAAGTTTCGATCACTCAACTCAACCAGATAGCGAGGGATTTGGGCATTCTCGGCATCGCCGGGATGAGAAAGCAGGAGTTGATCTTCAAGATCCTCCAGGCTCAGGCCGAGAAGGCGGGGCTGATCTTCTCCGAGGGCGTGCTGGAGTGTCTGCCGGACGGTTTTGGTTTCCTGCGCGCGCCGGAATACAACTATCTGCCCGGGCCCGATGACGTCTATGTTTCGCCGTCGCAGATCAGGCGTTTTGACTTGCGGACTGGAGACACAGTGTCAGGCCAGATCCGGCCGCCGAAGGAAGGCGAGCGATACTTCGCCCTCATTAAGGTGGACGCGATTAATTTCGAACCGCCGGAAGAGGCCCGGAACAAGATCTTCTTCGACAACCTGACGCCGCTGTATCCACAAGAAAAGGCAAAGCTTGAGACGGCGAAGGACAACTACACGGGCCGCGTGATGGACATGCTGACGCCAATCGGCAAGGGCCAGCGCGGCTTGATTGTGGCGCCGCCGCGGACCGGCAAAACGATGATGCTGCAGTCGATCGCCCATTCGATTGCGACCAATCACCCGGAGATCGTTCTGATCGTGCTGTTGATCGACGAGCGTCCGGAAGAAGTCACCGACATGCAGCGATCAGTGCGGGGCGAGGTGATCAGCTCGACATTCGATGAGCCGGCGGCGCGTCACGTGCAGGTGGCTGAGATGGTGATCGAGAAGGCTAAGCGCCTGGTGGAGCACAAGCGGGACGTGGTGATCCTGCTCGATTCGATTACGCGCCTGGCGCGCGCCTATAACACTGTGGTCCCGCCATCAGGCAAGGTGTTGTCGGGCGGCGTCGATTCGAACGCGCTGCAACGGCCGAAGCGGTTTTTCGGCGCGGCGCGCAACATTGAAGAGGGCGGGTCGCTGACCATTATTGCCACGGCGTTGATCGACACGGGGTCGCGCATGGACGACGTAATCTTTGAGGAGTTCAAGGGCACGGGCAACATGGAGGTTCACCTGGACCGCAAGTTGGTGGACAAGAGAATCTTCCCGGCGATCGACATCAACAAGTCTGGCACGCGCAAGGATGAGTTGCTCATTCCGCGCGAGGAACTGAACCGGATCTGGGTGCTGCGCAAAGTGCTGGCGCCGCTGTCACCGGTGGAATCCATCGAGCTGCTGCTGGACAAGCTGTCGAAGACACGCAGCAACAACGAGTTCCTGGCGTCGATGAGCGCCTGATCACGGCGCGGCGCGAGCGACTGCAAATTGCCGCCAAACCATTCACAATGTGGATGTTACGCGATACGGAGGATGTAACTGGAAGCGCCGCCGGCGGCGTCAATCTAGGCTTGCGTATCCGAATTAAGTCGTGTATGCTATAAGCTCCGCCCGTGGGGACAGCACCACCCTCTGTCCCCACGCCGCCCCGGGGCGGGCCGACCCCACGGCCCGCCCCACCCCACCACTAGGACTTTTCCAAAGGCAAGGTCTGCACTCGTGGCAGGGTGGAGGGCTGGTCCAGGGCGCAGGTTGCGTCAATTTTGTGTCATCCTTTCCAGTGGGGCTGCATAACCTTAATCGTTCTGCTGTCGTCTTGAAAATAGGTACAACCGGAGAGATCTGACGCTCAGCCGTGCCAGGATTTGGTTCGGCGGCTCCCATCAGGACCAGAAATGCAACCGCAACCGATACCCCAGCCAAGACCACAGCCCTTGCCCGGTCCGGAAGTGCCTGAACGGCGGCGAGGCGGGCGCAACCTGTTGATCCTATTTGGCATTCTCGCTGCGGCGGGCATCGTGGCCTATACGCAGCGCGGCTCATTCATGCCCAGCACGGGTGGGCCGGGTGGCACGGTGAGTGTCCGCACGGCCCAGGCTACGACGGGTCCGATTGAGCGGACGATCCGGCTGACAGGCGTCACCATGGCCGAGAAATCCGTCTCTTTGATCGCGCCGCAGATGCGCGGCAGCCGGGGTGGCGGGGCGACCGTGATCGTCTCCGGCGGCCGTGGTGGTGGCGGGCAGATGGTGGTTCAGATGAGCAGCGGCGGCGGTGGGGGTGGCGGCGGGGGCGGCGGTTCGTCGTCCGGATCATCGTCGGCTTCCTCGGGCGGATCCTCGGCCTCGTCGTCGGTTGCATCGACAAGTGGCTCTTCGGGATCAACCAGTAGTTTCCGGGGCGCAAGCAACCGGTTTGGATCCAGTTCGTCGTCCAGTTCGGGCAGTTCCAGTTCGTCGAGTTCTTCGTCGAGTTCCTCTTCCTCCTCCTCGTCATCGTCTGGAAGTGGCGGCGGTGGCGGCGGCGGAGGTGGTGGCGGTAGCCGCATGTCGGGTGGCGGCAGCGACTTCGCGCAGGTGATCCAGGACATTGTGCCGGCAGGCAAGTTGGTCAAGAAGGGCGAGGTGGTCGCCGAATTCGACACCCAGTATCAGACGACCCGCCTGGACGACCAGCGCTCGGACATGGAGCAGTCGGCCCGCGGCCTCAAAGCGTTAGAGGTGCAATTGGAGGTCTCAAGGTCCCAGAACCAATTCGCGTTGCGGCAAGCTCAGGCGGTGGTGGACAAGGCGAAGCTGGATCTGAAGACCACGCCGGTGCTGTCCCAAATCCAAGCCGAACGGTTGAAACTGCAACTGGAAGAAGCCGAGGCGCAGCTGAAACAACTGAAGGCTGAGGAGCCGTTGCGCAGGGCGAGTGAAGCCGCCGAATGGAGGCAGGCTCAGATCCAGTTCGCGACGACGCAGACCGAGTTGAAACGCGCCGAGGAGAACTTGGAGAAGATGCGGATGAAGGCTCCGATGGACGGCATGGTCGTCATCCAAAAGACAAGGGCGGGCAGCGAGTTCAGGCAGATCCAGCAAGGCGACCAGCTGTTTCCAGGACAACTGTTTATGCAGATCGTTGACCCCAGTTCAATGTTGGTTTCGGCATCGGTGAACCAAGCCGACAGCGAACTGATCAGGATCGGGGCCAAAGCTCATCTGAAATTCGACGCCTATCCCGGGCTGGAGTTGCCTGGGCGGGTCATTTCGGTCGGAGCAGTACCGCGATCCGGAGGGATGCGCGGGGATTTCATGAAAGAGATCCCGGTGTATCTGAAGATCGAAAAGATGGACGCACGGGTGATTCCGGACCTGAGCGTGAGCGCCGACGTGGTCATCTCGAGCGAAGCCGATGGGGTGATCGTTCCCCTGGAATCGGTGTTCTGGGAAGAAGGGACCCCGGCCAAACCATTTGTATATGTCAGGACTGCGAAGGGCTTTGAGCGACGGCCTGTCGAATTGGGATTGACGAACTATATCAAGGCACGTGTTGTGCAAGGCCTGAAGGCGGGCGAACCGGTGGCGCTGGAGCCGCCGCCATCGCAGCCGCCGCCGAAACGGACAGCATCGAATCCATCAACGGGATCAGGAGTTTGAACAGATGTCGAAGGACCTCAAGCCGAAGCAAAAACTAGGCCAGGCTGGCTCAAGCAAGGGCAGGCTGGCGGCGATTGCGGTGACGCTTCTGGCGGTGGCCGGCGGCGGATTTGCAGCCTACCGGTATAACACAAACAAACCCATCGAAGTGCCGGTGGCGTCGGTTCGCAAGGCGGACTTCACGGTAACTGTCAAGGTGCGCGGCGAGATCCGCAGCACGCGGTCGAAGATCCTGCTAGCTCCGCAGGTCCCGAATCCGAAGATCACGAAGCTGGCCGAGTCAGGCAAGATGATCCGCGCCGGGGAGCCGGTGATTGAATTCGACACGGCCACTCTGGAGAACTACTATCTGGACCGGAACACGCTGATCCGCACCATTGACTCCGAAGTGGTTCAGACGAAGGCGAGTCACAAGATCACGGACGAATCCGACGCGATGAATCTGATGACGTCTGAATACAACGTCCAGCGAGCGGAGTTGGAAGCGTCCAAAGCGGAGATCCTGTCCGAGATCGAAGGCGCGAAGAACAGGATCGATGTTGGCATTTCCAAGGGTTCGCTTGATCAGGTCAAGGTGACCATCAAGTCGCATGACGTGACGCAACAGGCCGATCTGGACCGGTTGCAGACGCGCAAGGACAAGGCCGAGCGGGACATGACCCGGGTGAAGAGCTATCTGTCGAAGATGGTGGTGCGGGCGCCGAGCGACGGAATCGTGAATCTGTTGCCGAACTACCGCGCTCAGGGCACCTGGGGTTCGACGCCGCCGCCGTTCAAAGAAGGAGACAGCGCCTGGACCGGAGCGGCGATTGCGGAGATTCCGGACCTTTCTGAAATGAGAATCGAACTTAAGCTGGATGAAGTGGACCGCGGCAAGATCAAGCTGGGCCAGCCAGTCAAGATCCGTGTGGACGCCATCCCCGACAAGGAATTCACGGCCGAGTTGACGTGGGTCAGCCCGATTGCGGCCTTGGAATTCAGCCGTGGCCGAAGCGCCGAGAAGAGTTTTCCGGCGCATGCTTTGCTAAAGAACCTCGACCCGAGGCTGCGGCCCGGCATGAGCGCGTCGGCCGAGATTCTGACTGAGCGCGAGCCGGCGAGCCTGCTGATCCCGTTGAAGGCAAGCTTCTCTCAAGGAGGTAAGCCGACTGTCTGGGTACAGCAAGGTCAAAACTTCGTGGTGAAGCAGATCGAGGTTGGCAAACGGAACGAGACCGACATTATCGTGACCGCAGGGCTGAAGGAAGGCGACCGCGTGGCGCTGGAAAACCCGGCCGAAGTGGCCAAGCGATCTAAGAAGTTCTGAGACGAACGGGACCGGAAGCAATGAAGAAAGCAGCTATTCGACTGGTGATCATCCTTGGCCTTGTGGGGCTGGGATACGGCGGGTGGAGATTCTACAAAAGCCTGCCCGGCAAGCAGGAGCAGATCCCGACGACGCGCGTGCGGCGCGGCGACGTCGTGGTACGAAGCTTCGCGCGCGGCGAATTGCGCCCGGTCCGTTCGGCCACGCTGACCGCACCGAACCTGTTTGGCACGGTGCAAGTGACCCGGCTTGCCCCCTTGGGCGCCCTGGCGCGCGACAAAGACCTTGTGGTCGAGTTCGACGATGCCGAGTTGGTGTCGCGGCTGGAGCAGAAGCAACTCGAGCTGGAGCAGGTTGACGAGCAGATCAAGAAAGCCCAGGCCGATCTGGCGATCCGCAACAACCAGGACGATGTCGAACTGCTCAGAGCGCGGTACTCCGTGCGCCGCGCGGAACTGGAAGTGAAGCGCAACGAGTTGCTATCCACCATTGACCGGAAAAAGAACGAGCTGAACCTCCAGGAAGCAACTCGGAAGCTGAAGCAGCTTGAGAGCGACATCAAGAGCCGCCGCGAGCAGGCGCAGGCCGAGTTGGCCGTGCTGCGTGAAAAGCGGAACCGCAACGTTCTGGACATCCGGCGCGAACAGATGCGCCTGGCGCAGACCAAACTACTAGCCCCGCTGTCCGGGCTCGTGGCAATCAAGCAGAATCGTAGCGGTTTCGGCGGCATGTTTGGAACAGCCATTCCGGATATCCGCGAGGGCGATCAGGTGTCGCCCGGCAACCCGGTCGCCGACGTGATGGACCTCTCGGAAATGGAGGTGATTGCGCGCATTGGAGAACTCGACCGGGCGAATCTGGTTGAGGGACAGGACGTGCTGTTGCGGCTGGACGCCCTACCCGACAAGGTGTTCAACGGCAAGATCAAGTCGATGAGCGGGACTGCGAGCGCGAACGTCTTCTCCGCGGATCCAGGCAAGAAGTTCGACGTGTTGTTCTCGATCGACATGCGCCAACTGCTTAAGGCGTTGGGTGCTGATGAGGGCGAAATCCAGCGTATTCTGCGGACGGCGGAGGAGAACCGCAAGAAGCCGATCGCGTCGGCTTCCACGTCCATGTTCGCCGGCATGCCGGGGGGATTCGCCGGGATGGCCGGCGGCCAAGGCGGTGAAGGCGGCGGAATGATGATGGTCCAGATGGGCGGTGGGATGGCGATGGGCGGCCAGGAAGGTCAGGCGGGCGGGCAGTCCGGCGGCCAGGAAGGCGGCCAGCGCGGCCAGCGGATGATGATGGGCGGGCCCGGCGGCGGGAGCATGACGCCGGAACAGCAGCAGCAGATGCGAGCCGCTCTGCAAAAGGCCCTGAATGGCCGTAACATGCAAGATCTGAGCCAGGAAGAGCGCCAGAAGATTTTCGCGGAACTGCGAAAGACGATGGGTGGCGCGACGAAATCGGGCGACTCGGCCAAGAAGTCGGACTCGAACGCCAAACAAACATCCACGACAGGCGCGCCGGGCTTCGGTTTCCAGCGTCCAGGAGGCGGTGAGGCCGCCGGCGCGAGCGGCGAAGGCAGGCAGCGCGGCGAGGGACGGCGCGGCGGAGCGGATATCGCCATGATGCCCATGGGTACCGGCACACCGTATACGCAAAAGGAGTTGGACAACGCCAAACTGCCGCCACCCCCCGAAGAAGATAGCGAAGTCAACATTCTGCTGAGGCCCGGTCTGTTGGCCGACGTCGAGATTATCGTCGAGAAAGTGCCGAACGCGATCTATGTTCCGAACCAAAGCGTCTTCGAGAAGGACGGCAAGACTGTGGTGTACGTGAAAGAGAAGGACCGGTTTGTCGCCAAGCCGATCCAGATCGCGAAGCGGAGCGAGTCGGTCACCATCATCAGCAGCGGAGTCAACGCCGGCGACATCATTTCGATGTCGAACCCCGAGGCCAAGCCCGGCGATGCAAAGAAAGGCGGGGCCAAGAAAGAAGGCGGCAGCGCTTCTGACATGATGCCCGTCGGCGGATCGAAAGGCGGGCAATAAGCAGTCATGAGTAAGATTCTGCAAGCCTACATTCCCGAAATTTACATGGGGCTTTCCAGCCTCCTGGTCCACAAGCTCCGGACGATGCTCACAATGCTGGGCATGATCTTCGGCGTGGGCGCGGTGGTGGCGATGCTGGCGATCACGGCGGGAGTCGAAAAGGAGATGCTCTCCTATATCGACCTGCTCGGCGTGAACAACATCATCATCGAGGCCAAGGAAGCTGTGGACCGCAATGAATTGCAGGCCCGGCGGGCGATCTCGCCAGGCATGACGATGCGCGACTACAGGGCCATCAAGGAGAACGTCGCCGGGATTGACCAGATGACGCCGCGCAAGCGGTTCAAGCCGATGAAGGTGCTGCCGAAGACGGCGGCCGAGCCGCCAGTTCTGATCGGCGTGCTGCCGAATTACAAGGAGATCCAGAGCCTGCGGATCGTCGAGGGCCGGTTCTTCACGAGTGAAGAGGACGACCGTTCGGCGCCGGTCTGCGTGCTGGGCGAATCGGCCAAGGTAAACCTGCTTGGCTATGAGCCGGCAGTGGGCAAATATGTCAAGGTGAACGACGTCTGGCTTCAGGTGATTGGGGTGATGGCTCAACAGGCGGGCGCCGACACCGATGTGGAAGGCGTGGAAATCATCTCGCGGAACAATCTCATTGTGGCTCCGCACAACACAGTGATGAGGCGGTTTGAGGATAACAACTCCTATCTCAAGGATGAGATCGATGGCATTTACATCCGGGTTTCGCCGGGTACGAATTCGATTGAGACCTCAAACGTGATCAACGCCATCCTGGCCGCGACGCACAAGGACGCGGGCGATTACACAGTGACCGTGCCGGCGGGATTGCTGGAACAGAAGAAGCGCACGTCGGACATCTTCAAAATCGTCATGATCTGTATCGCCGGCATCTCGCTGCTGGTGGGCGGCATTGGCATCATGAACATCATGCTTGCGACCGTTCTTGAGAGAACGCGCGAAATCGGCATTCGCCGCGCCATTGGCGCGAGGCAATCCGACATTGTGCGGCAGTTCCTCACCGAGGCGGTCATGATCTCAATTATTGGCGGGCTGGCCGGGATTGCTTTCGGCTTCACGCTGTCACGCATTATCGCGGCCGCCGCAGGGTGGTCCACCGTGGTCACATTTGCATCAATCGCTGTCGCCTTCGGCGTTTCGGTAGGGATCGGGCTTCTGTTCGGGATCTATCCGGCCGTACAGGCGGCAAAACTCGATCCAATCGAGGCGATTCGCTATGAGTAAACCCGCCCTTTCAGGACGGTCAACTCGAGTTCAATTCGGTTAGAGCCAGAGAGTACAAATGCGAGTTCTTGCAGTTCTTATCATTTTCAGCATGACGCTGGGGGCACAGGTCACCAGCAAGATGAACAGCGCGCTGGACGGATACTCGGCGCCCTGGCTTGGTTCGTCGAATTATTGGAAGAAGAACTTTGGCCAGATGGACAAGTCGGTCACGCTGCGGCCGCCGATCAAGCTGAAGGACTTCGTTGTTGACGGAAAGCTCCGGCTGTCGCTGCGCGATTACCTTGACCTGGTGGTCAACAACAACACCGACATCGGCATCCAGAGGTTGACGCTTGAGACCCCAATGAATGCCATTCAAAGGGCCGCAGCGATCTTCGATCCCACTCTGACGGCGAGCTATGGGGCGACGCGTTCATCCACCCCGGCAACCAACCAGTTGCAGGGCGCGAACATCGTGTCAAGCCTGGATCAGCCGTTCTCGACGCGCATCCAGCAGTTGACGCCGTTTAGCACGACTCTGTTTTCGCAGTTGAACATCAACCGCAACTCGACGAACAACACTTTCCAGTTTTACAATCCAAGCTACTCGCCAACTTGGCAGATGGGCTTCACCCAGCCGCTGTTGCGAAATCGCGGGCGGTACATCACGAAGCTGCCGATCACGATCGCGAAGGCGCAGCGGGTGAGCCAGGAATTCAGCTTCTATGATCAGATCCAGCGGCTGCTGGTGACGTCGGAGAACGCTTACTGGGACACAGTGAGCGCGAGAGAGAGGCTTAGAGTGCAGCGCGAGGCGCTGAAGCTCGCCGAGGCATCACTTGAGCGCTCCCGCCGGGAAGTGGAACTAGGCGCCACCAGCCCGCTCGAGATTTTCCAGCCTGAACAGAATGCGGCGTCGGCGAAGCTGAATGTCGTCCAGATCGAGTACCAGTTGCAGCAGGCCGAGGATGTGCTGCGCCGCCAGATCGGCGCCGACCTCGATCCAGACATCCGCAATCTGCCGATCGAATTGACCGAGAACATCAGCGCCGGCATCGACAAGACTCCGATCGACAGGGAGCAGATGGTTTCGCTGGCGTATGAGAAGCGGCCTGATCTGAAGTCGGTCCGCACCAATATCGAAGTGAACGACCTTCAGATCGACAGCAGCATGAACGCGCTGAAGCCGCAACTCAACCTGCAGGCCAGTTACAGCACGCAAGGGCGTGGCGGCAACACACGCGTGGCTGGTTCCGATCCGGTCATCATCATCCCAGGCGGGCTGTCCGACGCATTGGGACAATTCTTCAATTACAATACCTACGCTTTCAGCCTGAACCTGAACTTGCCGATTCGTGACAGGGCTGCGTCTGCCAACCTGGCCGACGCGGTGGTGAACAAGAAGCTGAACGCGATGAGGCTGCGAAACACGGAGCAACAGATCCGGCAAGAAGTCCTGACGGGCGTGTCGCAGGTGGAATCCAGCCGCGCAAACGTCCAACTGGCCGAGATCGCCGTCGACTTCGCCCGCAAGAGGGCCGAGGCAGATCAGAAACGCTATGACCTGGGCGTGATCAACATCTTCTTCCTGTTGTCGGCGCAGAACGATTTGACGGTAGCCGAATCGCAGTTGGTCAATGCCCAGGTGACCTATCGCCGCAACCTGCTCACGCTACAGCAGCGGCTGGGCACATTGCTGGAATCCAAGAACATTGTGATCCAACCCTAAGCGGCCATCCGAAAACGTTACCCTGGAAGGGCGCCCTGGGCGGGCGCCCTTTTCACATTCATGGGACGTATCAGGGTACTCTCCGACGTTGTCGCCAACAAGATCGCCGCTGGCGAAGTGGTCGAACGCCCGGCGTCAGTCGTGAAGGAACTGCTCGAGAACTCGCTAGACGCGGGAGCGACCGACATCCGGATTGACGTCGAGGGGGGCGGGCGAAGGCTGATTCGAGTCGCGGACAACGGATGCGGTCTGATGCGAGACGATGCCATGCTGGCCTTCGAGCGGCATGCCACGTCAAAGCTCAGTGACGTAAAGGAACTCGACGCCATCGCAACTCTGGGATTCCGCGGCGAGGCATTGCCGTCAATCGCCTCAGTATCGCGGCTCACCATGGAGACCATCTCCGAGGGCGAGAAAGCCGGCACGCGGGTCGAGATCGCCGGCGGCAAGATGATCAATTGCGGCGATTACGCTGTCGCTTCGGGGACGGCGATCACCGTCCGGGACCTGTTCTTCAATGTCCCGGCGAGAAAAAAGTTCCTCCGTACCGAACAGACAGAACTCGCGCACATCGCTTCACTGGTGACGCATTACTCGCTGGCCCACCCGGGCAAGTCGTTTACGTTGCAGAGCGGGGCGAAGGAGTTGCTGCGGGTGACGCCGGTGGAGACGTTGCGTGAGCGCGTGTATCAGGTTTTCGGCGGGCAGGCGCTTGAAGAACTGATCGAGCTTGATCCAGGCTTCGCCGAACTGGCCGCCGACGACGGCCACCGGCGATTCCACGTATCAGGGTTCATTTCGCGCCCTCAAGTCCAGAAGTCCAACCGCAACTCCATATTTTTGTTCGTCAATCGCAGGCTCATCCGCGACCGGCTGCTCATGCACGCCATTTCGGCGGCCTATCACAACCTGATGCCGCCGGCCAGCTACCCTTTCGCGCTGCTCTTTCTCGACTGCGACCCGGCCGAAGTCGACGTGAACGTGCACCCGTCAAAAACCGAAGTCCGTTTCCGGCACTCCTCGTTTGTGCACGATTTCGTGCGGGACACAATGCGCGAGTCGCTTATGCGAAGCCGTCCGGTGGCTTCGGCGCCGCCGCCGCTGTCGCCAGCCCAGCCGGCGGCGTATCTTCCATACTCAGAGTTTTCGCAGGCGCTTGAGACTCACCGCTTCGACGAGCCCCGGAGCGTCCTTCCTGAGCTATCCGAAGCCGCGTACGCGCCGCCGCCAGCCCCGGCCAGGCGCTTTGACTTTCAGCCCGCGCCCAGGCCGGAAACCGAAGTTGGTCTCGAGCCATTGCGTTTGAAGGTACCCGATACCCACAACGGGTTTCCTGAGACGCTCGATCTGGAGGCGCCGCAATCGATGGCGGCGCTGGGGGCATTGCGCGTCATTGGGCAACTGCATGCCAGTTTCATCATTGCAGCAGGGCCTGATGGGTTGTGGATCATCGATCAGCATGTCGCGCACGAACGGATTCTCTTTGAACAGGTGCTGCAGGCGCAGTCGCGCGGCTCAGTGGAAGTCCAGCGGCTTTTGCTGCCGGCGGTGATTCAACTTACGGCGGCTCAGCAGATCGAGTACAGCAGGATCGCCGGCGAACTGGAAGCCGCAGGCTTTGAGACCGAACCCTTCGGCAATCGCACGATCGCCATCAAGGCGGCGCCGGCGGGGCTACCGCAGGGTGAACTGGAGAGAGTTGTGGTCGAAGTGATCGAAATGGCCGAGTCCGAATTTCGCCGCGTGTCGGTTGACGACCTGCGCCGGGGCATCGCCGCATCGATCGCCTGCCGGGCCGCGATCAAGATCAACACGCCGTTGGATCAGCCGAGGATGGAACACTTGATCGCCGAACTCGCCCGCACGCGATATCCGATGGCCTGCCCGCACGGCCGTCCAGTGGCTCTGCGATACACCATGCGCGAAATCCTACGGAGTTTCCACCGGATCTGAGTTGGTTCCGATCGGGTTTCGGATACCTTGAAATGCGGTAGCGTCAGCCACTCTCCGGCGTTCGACCGCAGCGAGCGGGGTGTTGTGGGCTGCTCCAAGCCAGCCCGGCCCGACGGCCGCTGTCACCGGTCGACGAATCGCACGAATCCCCATTTCTGAGGGACGTGCATGTCAATCAGGCCCTGTGGCGACCAAACCCAGTTGTCTTCTTTGAATCCGGGTAGTTTCACGTACTTGCCGTCCTGGATGCTGACACGCCACTGGACTCGTGAGAAGTTCACGCGCCACGTGTCGCCCGGGTTCGGGCGGCGCACCGGCGCACGGGCCGCGAAGGCCGTCCAAGGGAAGGCGATCTCGACAGACCACCCGCGGTCGATGCCGGTTGGGTCGTTCAGAGTGCCATCCACGTAGACCGCCGTCTTGAGGCCCGGAATCTCCCAGGAATTATCGGCGCGTCCCTTCATCTTGTAAGGCTTGGGGAGGAAGAGATCCCATCCTGTATTGAGGGCGTTGATTTCGAACTCGAAGTAGTTGAGACCGTCGCCTGACGGATTCAGGAAAACTTCGAAGTCGTTGTCGCGGAAGATGACGGAGTCGTGGGCTGTGAGAGTGGCCCAGACGTGCGGTTCCTCCATTTCGGCCGCGACATAGAAGTATTCGTCGTCCCAGAGCATCTTTGCGCGAGTCCGGAAACGTGGGCGCGGTTTGGCTGAACCTTCGATATCGACAAAGTCCGGCGTCCAGGGGGCGCTCCGCCATGCAGAGTCGTCCAGACGGCCATCGATGCGAAGCGGCGTCCGCGCCGGTCGGCATGTGTATTCTAGAGGCCGCTGGGCCTGGAGGGTGGCAGCCAGGAGAAGCAGCACAGCGAGCAGTTGAGCCGATGGCATAGTCACTCATAAAGATACGGCATCCGGCGCCCTTGATTCCGGGCGCCGGCACGCACGATTGACCGGCTGATTGAGTCCGCGGCGAACCCTGAACGGACTGGCGTTCAACGAGACAGTCCTTATGCTGTTGCGGCCAAAACGGGCGGTGGCGCCTGGCCGGCCCGGTACTCCAATTCGAGCTCACGGATGCGGAACTTTTGAATCTTCCCGGTGACGGTGATGGGATAGCTGTCGACGAACCGGATCGACTCAGGCACCTTGAAGTAAGCGATCTGGCCTTCGCAGAACCGCTGGATTTCCTCCTGAGTGGCTGCGCAGCCAGGTTTCAATCTGATCCAAGCCAGCACGGTTTCGCCAAGCCTTTCGTGGGGGAGTCCAACGACTTGGACTTCGGCGATCTTCGGATGTTGGTAGAGGAAGTCCTCGACCTCGCGAGGATAGATATTCTCTCCGCCGCGGATGATCATGTCCTTCAGCCTTCCCGTGATGCGGTAGTAGCCATTCTCATCCACAACGGCGAGGTCTCCGGTGTGAAGCCATCCGTCGTGATCGATTGCGGCGGCGGTGGCTTCGGGATCGTTGTCGTAACCTTTCATGACGAGATAGCCGCGGGTACAAAGCTCGCCTGTGACGCCGGCCGGGACCTGTTCCCCAGTGCCTGGGTCAATGATCTTGACTTCTGTTGCGGGCAGTGCGCGGCCGACAGTCGAGCAACGCAACTCAAGGGCATCGTCCGGACTTGACATGGTAATGCCAGGCGAACTTTCCGTTTGGCCGTAAATGATTGTGATCTCCCGGCAGTTCATTCGCTCGACCACTTGCCGCATCACCTCGATCGGGCAGACAGATCCCGCCATCACGCCCGTACGAAGACTCGAGCAGTCGTGTTTTTCGAAGTCAGGGTGATGCAACTCGGCGATGAACATGGCAGGGACGCCGTAGATGGCCGTAGCCCGCTCGGCTCCGACGGCTTCGAGCGTCTTGCCGGCATCGAAAGAGGCAGCGGGCAGGACGATTGCCGCTCCCGTTGCGGCGGCGTTCATCGTCCCGATCACGCAGCCGAAGCAATGGTATAGCGGTACGGGGAGACAAATGCGGTCATTGGCGGTCAGTTTCATGCGCCCTGCCATGAAACGCCCGTTGTTGATCAAATTTAGATGTGTAAGCAAAACGCCCTTCGGCGATCCTGTGGTGCCGGAAGTGTATTGGATGTTGGCTACGTCGGCGGGATCGGGGCGGTGCAAGGGTTGAATAGGATCGCTGGAAGCGATCCGGGCCCATTCAGGCGAGCCGATGTAAATCGAGTGTTGAAGGGAGCATCTGATCCTGCTCAGAGCGTCTTCGAGAATCCGGCGGTAGTCGGCATGGTGGTCCTGCTCATGCAGGAAAAGCGCCCGGATGCGGCTGCGTTGGAGGACGTAGGAGAGTTCGTGGGAGCGGTAGGCCGTGTTGACGTTGACCAGCACGATGCCGGAGATCGCGCAGGCGTATTGCAGGGCGACCCACTCGGCGCAATTCGTGGACCAGATGCCCACCCGGTCGCCGGGAACAATTCCAATCGAGTAGAGCCCCGTTGCGATGGAACGGGCGGTGTTCATCAGTTCATGCCAACTCCAGCGGATCCGCTGGTGCCGGCTGACGAGGGCAAGACTGTCTCCGTAGAGGCGCTCAGTCCGTGACAGGGCCTCGGCGATACTGATGTGTTGAATGATTTCGGATTCTGGAGCGGGCATGGCGGCGGATTAGTCGAGGCCTCCTCTGACAGGCAGGCCTTTGAGCGGAGGGCAGGCGCGGTGGCGAGAAAGACAGCCAGTTTCGTCTGGGCGACTTGGGATCTTCCCCGGCTTTGAATACGAGCCGGAAGAATGCCCCCAGCCAAATGATGGGCTGTCTTGACTTTCGGATACCGGCATAACCCTGCCAGTTCCCCATTGTTGCACCAGGAGGGGGTAGAACGCTGGCTGCCCGGGGGCGAGCGAGGGCGCCTCGTATCCCATGAGGCACTTTCGGAGGAGACGCCTCGTCGAGGGTCGCCGAATCCAGCCGGCCGAACTGCCCGGAAAGCGTTCATAACGCCTCGCTCGCGATTGTGTCAATGAAGGATTCCGGGTCGCTCTCATTCTCCCCATGGGCCGAAAGTCGCGGAAACTCGCCGGCGATGGGTTTCACTGAGCCAGCCAGGACGAAGGGCGCCCTGGGGAATGTGCCGTGGAAGGTCGCCGAATCCAGACAACAGAGATAGGGCCGCCGTCGACAGAATGGGTCCAAAATGAGGGTGGAGGACACCATGGGTTCCTCATTGACAACTTTTGTACACGACATCCGGGACAGCGAGCATTGGCTGTCTCCAAACAGACTGATGGATGAAGTTGGGATCCTTGCCGGCATGACGGCCGGCGAGATCGGAGCCGGGATCGCATACTACACACTGCCCATCGGCGAGCGGGTAGGGCCGGATGGCAGGGTGTTCGCCGTAGAGTGGAGGCCTTGGCTGATCGATCAGCTTCGGGACCGGCTGAGCGGCCCCGGCGCTCCGGCAAATGTTGACCTTGTGATTGGACGCCCCGCGGAAACTCACCTTGCGGCCGGGTCTTGCGATCTGGTGATCCTGGCCGACATCTGGCATGAACTCGAGAACCGGGAAGCCGCACTTGACGAATGCAGGCGCATTTTGCGCCCTCAGGGCAGGCTCGTCGTGCTCGATTGGCGACCGGACGGGATCTGTCCTCCAGGGCCGCCGATTGAGCATAGAGTCTCCCTGCGCTCAACCCTGTGCGGGGTGGAGATGAAATCATGGGCTCTCGTCCACACGGCGACGATCGGGACCGACGGGTACCTGCTCGTTTTCGAGATGGCGGATGAGAGCGTGCAATCCTGAGACCGTGCAGGGCCGGGAAAGCGGTGTAGGACTTGCCGGATTGGACGCCGTGGTGCGGTCCGATGGTCTTCTGCTGGAATCGGCCCCAATTTCAAGGCGGCCGCGCCGTGTTTTGCCGCCGAATGAGCAAACCCGCCGCTGAAGATCAGCGCGCTAGCGGGTGAGGAATGGCCAAGCGGGAATGAACTTCATGCCGTACACGCTCATGGCCATATAAGAGGCCGCGGTGAGCAGCCCCACCACGACGATGGTCCAAATCAACACCTTGCCCCATGGGAATCTGCGGCCTTCGCGGCTCAGCACAAGCAGGTAGCTGGCGAAAACGCCGATGAAATAGAGCAAAATCATCGGCACGGCGAAGATGGTGAGGTTATAGACGTCGGGCGTCGGAGTGATGATGGCGGCGCCAACAACGATCAACAGGATCGCGTAGCGGGAATGGCGCATCAGGAAGCGGGGCGAGGCGATGCGCAGCAACGTGAGGAAGAAGATCAGGACAGGCAGTTCAAAGACGAGTCCCACGCCGAGCATCACGTTGATAAAAAGATCCGTGTACTCGGTCATCGAGATGATGGGCCGGACGCCGATGTCCACGCCGATGCCCAACAGGAAACGCAGCCCAAAGCGGAACGCGACGAAGTAAGCGAACAATCCGCCGAGGATAAACAGGCCGGCCGTGGTGAGAATAAAAGGCGCGGCCAGGCGGCGTTCCTTCTTGTAGAGACCTGGGGCGATAAACGCCCATACCTGATAGAGCACCCAGGGAGAGGCAAGAAAGAGCGCGGCCAGAACGGGCAGTTTGATCCAGATGATGCTGAAAGCCTCGGTGGGGGTGATCTGGGCCAGTTCGCCCGGTAAGCCGAGTTGTTTCAGCGCGGTCGAGGCGGGCTGGCGGACGGCGTTCCAGATCTCACTCGAGTACAGGATGCAGATGGCGAAGGCCGCGGCGATGCCGCCCAATGCCTTGATGATGCGCTGGCGGAGTTCCTCGAGGTGCTCCATGAAGGACATGCGCAGCATGCCTTCGTCCTCATCCTCCTCCTCTGGTTCAGGGGTGGATGCCGGAGAAGCCGGGGCGGGAGGCTCGGGTGGCGCGGTAGCAACCTCGTTTGACGTGGTGAACCCGGAAGGCTCGCCGGCCGTGGACGCCTGTTCGTACTCGCTCGCCGGGGTGTATTGCTGTTTGCCGTAATCCTCCGGCAGCAGCCGGCCATCCTGTTCAGCCGGGATGCTGTCAGCCGGCTCGACCTGTTGCTGCTCGCCGGGGCGCGGTTCCTGTTCTTGGTTGGCGTCTGCCATCAATCCTCTTGCCGATTGGTCCTTAAGACTACGGGATCCAGAGCCGGTTAAGTGGCTTTCGCCGATTCAGGCGGCGCCGGTTCGCCGGGCGGCGCTTCGATGGGAGCCTCTCCGGACGCTGGGACGGTTCCTTCGGCTACCTCGATGACGGGCGGCTCATCGCCTGCAGTGAGGCTGGGATCGGCATCGGCCGTCGCGTCCGTCCCGGCGGAGGCCGCATCGGCGGTCTGCGTCTCACCGTAGGCGCCGTAGTCGTAGGACGAATCGTAATTGTAGTCGTAACTTGAATCCGGGTAATCGTAAGTGGATTCGACCGCCGATTGGGTTTCCTTCTTGATCTCCTCAGTCTCGCGCTCGATGGCGGTCATCTCGCGCTGCCAGGTATCCTTCAATTCGTTCGACGCCCGCCGGAACTCCCCGATCGCCTTAGCCAGGTTCTTCCCAAGTTCAGGGAGTTTCTTGGGGCCGAACAGAAGGAGGGCGAGCACAAAAATGACAATCGTCTCCTGCCAGCCCAACGAACCCATGATCTCGCTCCTTGCCTACGTTTCAAGGGTATCACAGCCATTCCCACGCCTAGCCGCCGAGGACTAACATGGAGGGGACATGGCACGCATTCTGATGGTCTGTTCGGAGGCTACGCCTTTCGCCAAAACTGGCGGTCTGGCCGATGTGGCGGGCGCTCTGCCGGCAGCGCTGGTTGCAGGTGGCGAAGAGGTGGCCGTTGTCATGCCCCGCTATGGGCAGATCCCCTGGGACTCCACCGAATCGGCCTATGACAACATGCGTCTGTTTGCGGGGCCGCATCCCTGGAACGTGGACATCCGGACCAGGGTGGAAAAGGGCGTTAGGTTTTACTTCGTGGAGCATCCCGTCCTATTTGACCGGGAGGGCCTTTACGCTCAACGGTCATTCGACTACTGGGACAACCACCGCCGTTTCGCCGTTTTATCGCTCGCAGCGCTGGGCGTTGCTCAGACGCTTTTTCTCCCAGATATTATCCACTGCCACGACTGGCAGACTGGACTGGTTCCGGTCTACCGGCACGACCAGCAGTGGTCGAATCCGGCTTTCTACAACCTGCGCACGGTTTTTACGATCCACAACCTGGGCTACCACGGGCGATTCAGCGCCAACCTGCTGCCTGACCTTGGCCTCAATCCTGGCTGGATGACGACGGACAAGATGGAGTACTACGGTGACATCAGTTTCCTGAAGGCCGGTATCGTCATGTCCGATTGGGTGACAACGGTATCGCCGACCTATGCCAGGGAGATCCAGACGCCGGAAGGCGGATTCGGCTTCGATGGCATCATCCGCTCGGTTTCAAGCAGGTTGACTGGCATCCTGAACGGGGTAGATTACTCGGAATGGTCGCCGGAAACCGATCCGCTGATTCCCGCACAGTACTCGGCAGCTGATCTGACGGGAAAGAAGGCCTGCAAGAAAGCGTTGCTTGAGGAGTTCCACCTGCCAAGCGACAAACTGGACCGGCCACTGATTGGTATCGTGTCGAGGTTCGCGGGACAGAAAGGTTTCGACCTCATCGCGGGGCTGTCACACTACTTTTCCCATCACGATGTGCAGTTGGTTGTGCTTGGATCGGGCGAGACCAGGTACGAGAATCTGTTCAACGACTGGCACAGGTGGCTGCCCGGGAAGGTGGGCGTCTGGATCGGATATAACAATGCGCTGGCCCACCGTATCGAGGCGGGAGCGGACATGTTTCTCATGCCGTCGCTCTACGAGCCATGCGGTCTGAACCAGATCTATTCCTTACGTTACGGTACAGTGCCGATCGTGCGCGCCACGGGCGGCCTGGACGATACAATTCAGAAGGAGACAGGCTTCAAGTTTCACGATTACAGCGTTCAGGCTCTTGAAGCTGCTCTCGACGAGGCGCTGGCGGCGTTCCGCAACCGCAGGAATTGGGTTGCACGCATGAAACGGGGCATGGCAAAGGACTTCTCCTGGGCGGCCTCGGCGCGCCAGTATAGCGAACTTTACGCCCGGCTCAGGGCAGGAGTCTGAATCCTTCGCCGGAGGCGTCACATCTGGAGAAATGGAGCATCATTAGTTACATGGCTGGCAACAACACACTGGCATTCACCACCGATAGCTTTGATACGGACGTACTTCAATCAGACCTACCGGTCCTCGTCGATTTCTGGGCCGAATGGTGCGGCCCGTGCCGTATGATCGCGCCGACAGTTGATTCCTTCGCCGACGAATACGCCGGCAAGGTGAAGGTGGGCAAAGTGAATGTGGACGAGCACTCCTCGATCGCGGCCCGATACAATGTTCGAGGCATTCCCACGCTGCTCTTGTTCAAGGGCGGGAAAGTGGTAGATCAGCGAGTCGGGGCGGTTGGCAAGAGCGAACTTGTCAAGATGGTCGATTCACTGGCCTAAACGGGTTTTCCACTCCAGTTGGATTCGAACGGCCAGGGGCCCGGGAGGGTTCCTGGCCCGATTTCCGTTTGGACGCTTCAGATCCGCACGTTGACGACGATACGGCCCCGCACCTGTCCATCGAGAAGATCCGGGGCGGTCTTGATCGCCTCTTCGAGACCGATTTCGCGAGCCACAACATGCATTCGGAGAGGAGAAATGTGACGGGCCAGCAGTGTCCAGGCAGCCTCCCGCTCGGGCATCGGGGCGTGGTTTGAATCGATCCCGTAAAGGGTGACGCCGCGGAGAATGAACGGCGCGACGGTTACTGGCAGGTCCATTCCGCCGGCGTTACCGCAGGCGACCACGGCTCCGCGGTGGTTCACGGCCGCGCAGACATTGGCGAGGACGAGGCCGCCCACGCTGTCAACTGCGCCGGCCCAGCGGGCCTTCATAAGCGGCTTGTGAGGCGCACTCAACTCCTGTCGCGGGACCACGGAGGAGGCGCCGAGTCCACGGAGGTAAGGCTCCGCGCCAATCCGGCCGGTGGCGGCGGCCACGGTGTAGCCCATCGACGCCAGAAGCATGACAGCGAAGCTTCCAAGCCCGCCGGATGCGCCCGTAACCAGGATCTCGCCAGAATGGGGCGTCAAGCCGTGGCGGATCAGCGCTCCAACAGCCAGCGCAGCGGTATAGCCGGCTGTGCCAGCACACATCGCGTCACGTGTCGAGAAAGGCTCGGGCAGCTTCTGGAGCCAGTCCGCGGGGACGCGCACCCATTCGGCGAGGCCTCCCCAATGTTCTTCGCCCAGGCCATGCCCGTTGGCCAGGACACGGTCGCCCGTCCTGAAGCGCTGATCACCGCTTTCCTCGACCACGCCGGCGAAATCGATACCAGCCACCATCGGCCATTTGCGGACGATCGGCGCACGGGCCATGATGGCGAGGGCGTCCTTAAAGTTCAGCGTCGAATACTCGATCCTGACCAGAATGTTGCCGTCCGCGCCCGGAGGGGAAGGCAAATCCGCCACTTTCGCCTGCACCCCCTGCTCCAAATAGATCGCTCGCATGTTTGGTTGCTCTCCCTCCACCGTGAGCATAGCCGACGGCGACGCGTCCCTGCTCGCGCTACACTTGGCTGTACCCCATGAGACTGCCTGCAGCATTTCTCCTGGCCGCGCTCTGTTGCGCCCAGAATCCGGCCCCAGAGCCCCCGGTCCTCGCCGCCGTCCGAGAAGCCGAAACCCGGCTACTGGCCGATGTCTACCTTTACGCGAAGAACATCGACAACGGCAGAACGATCGCCTGGCGGCAGGATGAGCGGGTACGCACGGCGTCGACGATCAAGCTGCCGATTCTCGCGGCCCTTTACGATCAGGTAGCCAAAGGAAAAGTCAGGTGGGAAGAAACTCTGATTCTCAACAAGGCCGACACGGTTTCGGGCTCCGGCGTTTTGTCGGAGTTTACTCCAGGCACACGGCTTAGCGTACGCGACGTCTCCAATCTGATGATCGTGGTGAGCGACAACACGGCCACCAATCTGATTCTGAGCCGCATCAGCGCCGACGCCGTTAACGAATATCTGGACACGATCGGCCTGATGCAGACGCGCTCGCTGCGGAAAGTGCGCGGGGATGGAACCGATCTCAAACAGGCGACCGGATGGAGCAAGGCGGGTTTGCTCAAGGAAAACGAGCGGTTCGGCCTTGGGGTGAGCACGCCTCGCGAGATGGTCCAACTCATCGAAATGCTGGCCCAGGGCAAGATCGTCTCATCCACGGCCAGCAAGGAGATTCTGGCGACGATGGACCGGCAGCGCTACAAGGACGGCATTGGACGCCGGCTTGGCGATCTGCCGGTGGCCAGCAAATCGGGCGGACTGGACGCCCTGCGCTCCGACGTCGCCCTGGTGACGACGCCGAAGGGCCGCATCGCCATGGCCATCACAGTCGATGGGCTGAAGAAGATCGACTACAGCGCCGACAACGAGGGGCAGATTCTGATTGCCGACCTGGCCAAACTCATCGTCGAGCGTCTCACCCACTGACATCGCTGTGTCTGCGTGCTAAGATCCGATCTCATGAGGATCCTAACTTTAGTGCTTGTATTCGCGCTCGCGCTGTCTATTGCCTCGGCCGCTCCGCCCTCGAAAGGCGCGCCCAAGGCTCCTCCAGCGGCTGCGAAGGCCGCCGCTCTGGTCGATCTCAATTCGGCCACAGTGGATGAATTAAAGGTGCTGCCGGGCATCGGCGAGGCCTATGCCGCCAAGATAGTCAAAGGCCGGCCGTACAAAGGCAAGAACGAGTTGGTGACCAAACAGATCGTTCCTCAGGCCACCTACGACAAGATCAAGGACATGGTGATCGCCAAGCAAAAGTAGCTGCGCGCGCCATCTCCAAGAAAGGGAGAGGGGCGCATCTTGCGATACGCCCCTCGCCACGTTGGTCGTGTTCGACCCTGTGTTTTGAACTGTAGGGTCCCCTTCTCGTCGGGGCAACCCCAGTATAACTCACCTAGCTGATCTTAGTCGCCACCGATTTGGCCTGCACGAACCAGAACAGGTAGTCGGGCCCGCCCGCCTTGGAGTCCGTTCCGGACATGTTGAAACCGCCAAACGGATGCGCGCCGACCATGGCGCCGGTGCATTTGCGGTTGATGTAAAGATTCCCGACGTGGAAGCGGTCCGAAGCGGCCCGAATTTTAGCCGGATTGGCGGAATAAAGCGCCCCAGTCAGGCCGTATTCGCTGTTGTTGGCCAGTTCCAGGGCATGTTCAAAGTCGCGCGCCCTGGTCACGGCCAGTACCGGGCCAAAGACCTCTTCCTGAAAGAGTCTAGACTCCGGGCCTATTTCGTCGATCACGGTTGGCTCGACGAAGAAGCCGTCGCCGGGGGCCTTGGCGCCGCCGCAAACCAGTTTGCCGTCCCGTTTGCCGATCTCGATGTATTCGAGAATTGTCTTTCGGGACCGTTCGTTGATCACCGGGCCCATGTAATTGGACGGATCATCAACCGGGCCTACCTGGATGGCCTTCACTTTTGGGAGCAGTTTCTCCATGAAGGCGTCGTGAACTGAATCGACGACAATCGCCCTGGAGCAGGCTGAGCACTTCTGCCCCTGGTAGCCGAACGCGGAGGCGCAAACGCCTGTAGCGGCGGATTCCAGATCGGCTTCGTCGTCGACGATAATGGCGTCCTTGCCACCCATTTCGGCGATCACCCGCTTGATCCATATCTGGCCCGGCGAGGTCTTCGCAGCGCGCTCATTGATGCGGAGGCCAACCTCGCGCGAGCCGGTGAAGCTGATGAAGCGGGTGCGCGGGTGGTCGACGAGGAGGTCGCCGACTTCGCCGCCGCCGGCTGGCAGCATGGTGAACGATTCCGGCGGGAAGCCAGCCTCTTCGAGCACTTCGGCGAACACGGCGCCGATGGTCGGCGTGTCGCTGGATGGCTTTACGACAACCGTGTTTCCCACCACAAGTGCTGCCACTGTCATCCCCGCCATAATGGCCAGCGGGAAGTTCCAAGGCGGTATCACCAACCCGACGCCCAAGGGCAGATAACGCAGTTCGTTGCGCTCGCCTGGCAATTGAACGATCGGCTCGGGCGAGGCCAGGCGTTCGGCCAGCAGCGCGTAGTAGTAGCAGAAATCGATCGCCTCGCTGACGTCTGCTTCCGCTTCCGTCCAGGACTTACCCGCCTCATAGACCAGCCAGGCGTTAAATTCGAATTTGCGCCGCTGGATGATCGCAGCCGCCTTACGCAACATGGCGATCCGCTCGGCTGGCGGCCGGGCGGCCCAGACGGGGAAATGCCGGTCGGCGGTCTCGATCGCCTTCAGCGCCAGTTCCGGAGTCGCCTTGTGGTGGAGGCCAACAACTTCAGCCGGCTGCGATGGATTCAAGGACTTAAGCAGGTTTCCCGTTTTGAACCGAGCGCCTCCGATCCTTAATTCGTACTCCCGGCCGAAGGTGGACCGCACCAACGCCAGCGCCTGGCGCATCCGATCGGCGTTGGCCGCCTGCGAGAAGTCAGCGTATGGTTCGTTCCTGAAGTCGCAAAGGCGCTGAGCCATCAGCCCTCCACCATTTTCTTGCCACGCTCGAACAGATCGGCGGCGTCGTCAGCCAGTTTTCGCCCTTTTTCGTAGAGACCCTTGCCCCGGTCTAGCACGTCCCGGCCGGCTTCCTCGAAATAGTCGCGGCCTTTCGCCGCGGTACGCCCGATCCTGCGGCGAGTCACCTCCCCGGAGGCTGGGGCAAACAGTAACGCCAGGGTTGCGCCAACTGCCGCGCCCGCCACAAACCACAGGGCTTTACTTCCGTTATCCTCTTGCATGGAATTCTTCCTCCTTAAGAGCTATTCTAACGGAGCCGGGAGTCCCCGGAGTTGTTTGTTCGATACGAGACCGGGCGAGGAGAGCAATGTCATGAGCGACGAGATGAAGAATCACGATGCCGAAGAGCTGGTCCCTATGACAGACGGCGAGTTTGTCCTTGCGATGCCCGAAATGGAAGCGCTCGCCTTGCAGAGCCTGCTTGCTGCGAACGGGATTCATGCCGTTCTGAACGGCGTTTCCACAATGCCGAACCTGCCATTTGAGATACATGTTCCAGCGGGTTCCCTCGAAGAAGCCGCGCGCATCTACCAGGAAGCCCGCGACGCTGGCCCGGAAGCGGCCGACGCGGCGGAAGCGGCTGGGGAGGAGACCGGCGACATACCACCGACCGGCTGATTGCCAATCCTACAAGTTGCGGCAGTACGGAGGCGGCAGGCGACTGCTTCCCCAGGGTGAGACGCAGGAAGGTCATCTTCAGACCGGAACGATTGCACCATGCGCACGAAGGGTGTCGCGGACGCGTGCGAGAGGGACTGCCGCGGGAGTGCAGCAGAGTTTTGCCGCCAAGGCAGCCGCGGCTCCCGCCGCTTGGCCCATGGCCATGCAGGAGGCTTGCACGCGCAGGGCCGAGTTTGCCAGGCGGTCGCTGCTGATTGAGCGCCCGGCGGCGATGACATTGCGGCTGGACTTCGGGATCAAGGCGCCTAACGGGATGGTGGCCACCGTGGACTTGGCCAGGGGCCGAGGGCGGATACCCCGTTCGTCATGCAGATCGATTGGGTAGAAGGAGTATGCGATGGCGTCCTCGAAGATGCGTCCGCTTGTGTAGTCGGCGACGGTTACCGAGGTTTCGCCGACAATGCGGTAAGTTTCACGAACGCCGGCTTCGGGCTGAAGCCGTTCGAGCCTCAGGGCATGGAATCCGGGTTGCGCCTTCAAGAAACGGAAGATGCGCAGCAGGGATTGCCGGCCGTCGATGTTAGTTCGGGAATGGCGTTCGGAGTTCGAGGAATCCGCCCCAGGCAGGTGAGTGGCGTTCTCGCCGCCGCTTGCGAGGAATCCCCGCAGGCTGTGGCGGTAGTCGGTCGAGATGAGACGGCCAGCAGCCAGGGCCTCCCTGGCGGCGGCTTCCAGGGCGGGCATGTCGATGGCGGACAGATCGTAGCCGCCCAGGCGGTAGATGAGCGAGCCGGGCTGCGTCACAGGCTCACGCAGCCGGCCGAGACCGATGAGCGCGGCCGCTGATGCATCGCCCGTGCAATCAATCAATTGCCGCGCCAGAATTTGGACCGACATGCCCTTGCCGGCGGTGTGGACGATCCAGGAGTCTCCGGCGGCTTTGATCGATAGTGGGGTTTCGTAGTAGCGCAGCCCAACCCCGGCTTTTACGCAAGCCTCTTCAGCCAGTACGGCATAGAGCGCACCGTTGATGCGAATCTGGTGTCTCCAGTGCTCAGTTCCATAGGGCTGTGAGAAGTCCGGCATCGATCCGCCGCCAAGCGCCAGAGTCTCGCGGACCAAATCCCAGCCGATGCCAGCGATGATCTGACGGCCCCAAGCATGGAAGAGTCCGGGAAAGTCGACTCCCGCCGTGGACACTGTCCCGCCAAGCTGGCTGCCTGCTTCGATGAGGATCGTTTTCGCCCCGAGGCGTGCGGCTTGAACGGCGGCGACTGATCCGGCTGTTCCGCCCCCAATTACCAGTACGTCAGCTATGAGCGTCCTGGAGTCCGGTTGAGCCGCTGCTGGGCCATGTGCCGTGCAAGCGGCTGATACAGCGCCAAGCCTCGAAATCAGCTCACGTCGCGATTTCCCTGGCATGCCCGAGCGGCGCGGTGTGGCTGCCATGGCGATCCTCCTGGTTCGATGGCCAGCATACAGCAAGCTTCAGGCTGTTGTCCGGCGATACACTGAAACAAGATCCGTGTCCATGCCGCCCTGAGCCAAGGACGGCTATCCCCGCGCGAAAGGCCAGCAATTGAGAATCGGAATTCACACCTCGAGTTCACCGAAGCCCGTGTCCGCGGCATTGAAAGCCGTCGACCTCGGGGCAAATTGCTTCCAGATCTTCTCGGCCTCGCCGAGGATGTGGCGAGCATCGCCGCCGGCTCCCCAGGAGGCTGACAGCTTCAGGGACGCCGTTGCCCGGAACGATTTGCGCCCGGTGGTGATCCACGACTCGTATCTGATCAACCTGGCCTCGGCAGATCCCGTGATCCGCGCCAAGTCCATCGTCGCGTTCAAAGGCGAGCTTGAACGGGCGGCAATGCTCGACGCCGATCACCTTGTGATGCATCCCGGCTCGCACAAGGACCAGTCCCTGGATCAGGGCATCGCTCATCTTGTCGAAGGCATCAGGGAAGCAGCGCAGGGAGTCGTTTTCCAGGCCCGCTTCAGCCTTTTACTCGAAAACACTGCTGGCGGAGGCTCGACCATGGGCCGGAGTTTCGAGGAGTTGCGGACCATCCGCGACCTGGCCCAACCTCTCGTTCCTTTCCCCATCGGTTTCTGCCTGGATACCTGCCACTTGTTCGCCGCCGGCTTCGACGTTTCCACGAAGAAGGGGCTTGACGCGACGTTGCACTCCGCTACGGAGATTCTTTCCTTGGACAAGATTCCAGTCATTCATGCCAACGATTCCAAGGGTGCGCTCGGTTCAAAGCTCGACCGCCATGCCAATATTGGCGAAGGCCAGATTGGCGATGAAGGATTCCGCGGCATCTTGCACCACCCGCTACTCAGAGGCAAAGCATTCGTTTTGGAGACGCCGGTCGACAATCCAGGTGACGATCAGCGAAATCTCGACAAGCTGAAAGAGCTGGCATCCAGGCGGCCGGCCACTTTGCGAAAAGGGCTGGAAGTACGCTAACTTGGTAGCGGTGAGGTGCGAGAGTGGTTGAATCGGGCGGTCTCGAAAACCGTTGAACCTTTACGGGTTCCGTGGGTTCGAATCCCACCCTCACCGCCATTAAATCAACAGCTTAGAGGTCAGCTGGGCAGGCCAAAGCTCTACGCCGAAAGCGGGGGCAGTTCAGGCTCTCAGGATTGATAAACCAATCGGATCTACTGGCTCTACGCCAAAACCGGGGGACACCCCGGCTCCCAGAACAATTTACGCGGCTCTACGCCATTGATAAAACGGTCTTGGGTCTACCCGGTAACCAGATCGCCGGGATGGAACGTATATAGGGGGGAAGCCGAGGCGGGTGGAAATGGCGGGGACGACGGGGCTCGAACCCGCGACCTCCGACGTGACAGGCCGGCGTTCTAACCAGCTGAACTACGTCCCCGCTGCCTTTATAGCAACCCTTTCAATATAGCATGGCGCACGACGGATTTGTGGAAGAGGCGGGCGAAATCGGGCGCCTGCGCGGTCAAGGGCGGAAGCTGTAGCGGAGGCTGTTCTCGGCGGCCCTGCGGAGCATGGCTTGGTCGAAGTGAAAGTGCCTAAATGCGATGAGATATTCGTTGAGTAGCGTTGTGTGGAACATCGGCGGGTCATCGCTGTTGAGCACAACAGGGACGCCGAAATCCCACAAGGCGCGGACCGGGTGGCGATCAAGGGATTTAACGACTCCGGTGCACAGATTGCTGGAGATACAGATTTCGAGAGGGATGTCTCGTTCCGCGAGCAGTTTCATCACCTCCGGGTCCGAGGCGGCGGCGATGCCGTGGCCGATTCTGCTTGCGCCGCAGTTGATTGCGTCACGGACCGCGCCGGGTCCGCCGGTCTCGCCGGCGTGGGGGGTGAAATACAGTCCGTGCGCGCGCACGAAATCGATCACGGGCAGGAAGGCGTTGAGAGGCACCGAGCACTCATCGCCGCCGATGCCGAATGCGGCCACGCCATGACGAGCATATTTGACAGCATGGCGAGCAACGGCCCAGGATGCTTCAACCCCAAACTGTCTAACCGCATCGAAGATGAATAGAGTGGAGAGGGGATGCCTGGCTGCCTCACAGGCGACGGCCTCGAATATGGAATCGAGGTTCTGGTTGCGCCAGAGAACGACGCCGGCGCTGACGTTGATTTCCGCATGGACGATCCCCTCCAGGGCGAGGCGTTCGAGTAGCCGCCGGGTGATGAAAGCGTAGTCCCGCGGCGTGCGCAGGTGTCCAGTTACCCACTTGTAGCTGTCCAGGAATCCGCGGAAATCTTGGTACGCATAGCGAGACTGAATGACGTCAAGTGACAGCGTGGAGTCAAGTTCGAGCAGGGTGGATGGCTCAATGGATCCTTCCAGATGGACGTGGAGTTCGGCTTTGGGCAGCGCCCTGAGGAAGTCGTCCATGTCAGTCATGATAGCGGCCCTGCCATAATAGCGGCATGCAAGGCGCCGATGCGGAAGCGATCGTTGGAGGGTATCACGGAGACCCGTTTGCCCATTTGGGACCACATGGTGCGGATACCGGCGAGCCGGTGATCCGGGCTTTCCTGCCGCACGCGGCAAAAGCCTCCGTGGCCGCCGCGGATTGGACCGCGCCGATGGAACTCATCCACGAGGGCGGACTTTTTGAGGCCCGGCTGGCATCGTTGCCAGAACGGTATAAGTTGAGGGTCGAGTCAGCGGATGGCGTGATTTCGCTGGAGGAAGACCCGTACCGGTTCTGGCCGCAGATCAGTGATTTCGACATCCATCTTCACGGAGAAGGCACCAATTACGAAGCATGGCGCAGCATGGGAGCGCATCTGGTCGAAGCAGACGGGGTGGCCGGCTGCCGTTTCGCTGTCTGGGCTCCCTGCGCCGAGGCTGTGTGCGTGACGGGCGATTTCAACGGCTGGGATCACCGGCGGCATCCGATGAGGAGGCGGGATGGCGGAATTTGGGAGTTATTCATCCCGGGCGTGAATCAGGGAGATATCTACAAGTACTTCGTCCGGTCGCGGGTGTTTGGTGTGAGCGCGCTGAAATGCGACCCGTATGGCTTCGCGTCGGAGTGTCCGCCGAAGCAAGGATCTGTGGTTTGGGACACCAGCAAGTACGAATGGAGCGATGGCGAGTGGCTCGATCGCCGGAGGCGGACCAACTGGCTGGAGAGCCCGGTGGCAGCGTATGAGGTTCATCTTGAATCGTGGAAGAAGTCAGAGGACGGGGAGCCACTGAGCTATCGAGAACTGGCCGCGGAACTTATTCCGTACGTGAAGCAACTGGGCTTCACCCATCTCGAACTGATGCCGCCGATGGAGCATCCCTACGCGGGATCGTGGGGTTACCAAGTGGTGGGGTATTTCGCGCCCACAGCAAGGTTCGGCACGCCGGACGATTTCAAGTACTTCGTTGACCAGTGCCACCAGAACGGGATCGGCGTGATCATCGACTGGGTGCCGGCGCATTTTCCAAAAGACGCCCACGGGTTGGCGCGATTCGATGGAACGGCGTGTTACGAGCATGAGGACCCGCGGCAGGGGGAGCACAAGGACTGGGGCACGCTGATCTTCAACTTCGGACGCAACGAGGTGAAGAACTTCCTGATCTCGAACGCGCTGTTCTGGCTGAAGGAATATCACATCGACGGATTGCGCGTGGACGCCGTGGCGTCGATCGTCTACCTCGACTACTCACGGAACGCCGAAGACTGGATTCCAAACCGCTATGGCGGCAACTTCAATTTGGAGGCGATCGACTTCCTCCGGAGGTTCAACGAGGAAGCTCACAAGGTGCCAGGGGTGTTCACGGCCGCCGAAGAATCGACCTCGTTCGCCGGCGTATCGCACCCAACTTTCGCCGGCGGCCTGGGATTCACGATGAAGTGGAACATGGGCTGGATGCACGACATGTTTGCCTATTTCAAGAACGATCCGCTGTTCCGGAAGTACAACCACCACCACATCACGTTTAGCCTTCTCTATGCCTTCACTGAAAACTTTGTCCTACCGATCTCACACGACGAAGTGGTTCATGGCAAGTCCTCGCTGATCGGCAAGATGCCGGGCGACGAGTGGCAGCGCTTCGCCAACGTGCGCGCTTTCCTCGGTTACATGTGGGGCCACCCTGGCAAGAAACTACTCTTCATGGGCTGCGAGTTGGGCCAGTATGAAGAATGGGACTGGCAGGGGAGCCTGCGGTGGGAACTGTTACAGTATCCGTTCCATAAGTCGCTCCAGGATTTCGTGAAGGCGTTGAACAAGATCTACGTTGAGAACCCTGCGCTGCACGAAATCGACTTCAACCATCGCGGTTTCGAGTGGATCGACATTCATGACATCGATGCTTCAGTGATTTCGTTCCTGCGCCGCGCAAAGGACGGGGGAATGATCGTGTTTGTATGCAACTTCACGCCGACGGTGAGGCGGCCGTACAACGTTGGAATGCCCGCGGCCGGGCCGTGGCATGAGGCGCTGAACAGTGACTGGAACGAGTTTGGCGGCAGCGGTGTGTCCAATCCGGGGACGATTTGGACGCAGGAGGGCAGTTGTCAAGGCCGTCGCCAGTTCGCCACGCTGACTCTGCCGCCGCTTGGCGTATGCGTTCTTAAACAGGGGGAGGGGAGCCGTGGCTGATCCGTTGTTTCTGTCTTTCTGGCTGAAGGGCTACGCAGCGCTAGGCATGCCAATCTATTTCCGCAAGGCCCTGGAGGTTTTTCCTGCTTCAAAGCTGGCTCCAGGGGGGGCGCTGAGGGTTCACGCCGTGTCATACCGCGAGCCGCCGCTCTTCGAGGAGTGGTTTGACCAGACGCCTGACCCGGCCGAACTGGCGGAGACGGCTGGGCGGTTTCTTCATGAAGACGCCGCGTTCAGCTATGAGACGCGGTGGGATCTGTGGCAGTGGGACGGTGAGTGGTCATTAAAACCGTCAGTGGTGACTCTCGAGTGTTACGGGCCACTGTTTGAGACCTCTTTAGGCGAGCATTTCCGGATCGACGCAGGGAGCGACAGGCTGTATCTGCCGTGCGAGAAGAGCGACCAATTGAGGCCGGTTCAATCCAACATCCGATCGATACTGCATCTGGCATCCGACCTTGAGGAGGCAATAGCGGCCGAACGCCGGTTGCTTTGGTCCGAGGGTGAAGGGGATTTTGCCAGCCGTCTTCAGGAGATGCTCGGCTGATCACCGCCGCCGAGCAACTGCGTAAGGGTGTCGAGCAGTTGCTGAGGGAGATAGGGTTTCAGCAGCGCGGCAACACGCCAGCGAGCAGCCGCCGGAAGCGCCTCGGTGGAGTAGAGACGGCCGCTTGAGATGATGATCCGCATTTTGTCCGACGAGTCGAGCAGTTGGAGAGCGAGCGCTTCACCGTCGATGTCGGGCAGTGTCAGGTCTACGACGGCTACGTCAATGGCGGCGCCTCCAGAGATGACTTTCAGCGCCTCGGATCCATCCCCGCAGGCAGTGACGGAATGACCTTGACGTTCCAGGTAGCGCGAGAGTAGCCCTCGAAGCGGCGCTTCATCTTCGATCAGAAGGATTTTCGCATGCGGCATGCTATTCACCATTGTGATCGCGAGCCAGGCGTTTCAGTCTCTCCCGGGCCCGCCTTCGTGCAATTCCAACAATTCCCGCTCCCCGTTGCCACTGGATTCACGCAGCCAGGCGAAGTCGAGGCGGCTAAGGCGAAGGCTGGCAGCAAGGCCCAACCCGTTCGGGAAGCCGCGACTGCCCCTGGCGGCCAAACTGGAGACCAAGAGACGAAACCTGCCGTGAAACTCTATGGAGGATATCAAGGGCGGTACGAACCTGTAAAGCCATCTCCGAGGCCATGGGAGTTGCGGAGCGGTTCCGCGGCATTGGAAGCTTGAGATGATTCGATCTGGAAGCGAGGCAAGCATCACGTGCGGTTGGCGATGATCGGCTATGGCAATGTCGGACGGGCGTTCGCCCGGCTACTGGCGAGTAAGCGCGGAGAGTATCCGTTTCGAATCGTGGCGATACACACCTTGAGCCAGGGAACCGCTTACGACCTGGCGGGTCTGGGATTGGAGGTGGCATTTGGGCCGCCGGCGGCCTCGATTGGCGAGTTCCTTGATCGATCAGCCGCCGAAGTGGTGATCGAGGTGACCACGCTCAATCCGGAATCGGGCGAACCCGCAATCACACATATCCAGTCCGCCTTCTCGCGCGGGATGCACGTCGTGACGGCCAACAAGGGGCCAGTCGCCTTCGCTTTTCACCAACTTGACGCTGAGGCGAAGCGTGCAGGTGTGGAATTCAGGCACGAAGCGGTGACCATGGACGGGACGCCAGTCTACAGCCTTGTGAGGAACAGTCTTCCTGGGGTGAAGGTTCTTGGCTTCAAGGGAACTCTGACATCGACCGCGCAGCTAGTCCTTGAAGGGTTGAGGGCCGGCAAGACGATCGAGCAGGGCATCGAACAAGCGCGGGTGCTCGGTCTCGCGGAGGCCGATCCGTGGTTCGACATCGACGGCTGGGACTCGGCCTGCAAGGTGGCGGCCTTGGCCAATGTGCTGATGGACGCACGTGTGACGCCACAACAGGTTGACCGAAAAGGCATTGGGCGGCTCACTCCGGAAAGGCTGGCCGAAGTCGAGGCCAAAGGCAAAAGGGTGGTGTTGGTCAGCCGGGCCAGGCGGGTGGACGGCGCGCTCAAATTGCGTGTGAGGGCTGAGGTCCTGGACCGGGAGGAAATGCTCTCCTCGTTGAGGGGGTCAACGACTGGAATCATCCTCAATACGGATCTGATGGGCGACGTGGCAGTGTTCAGCGTCAACCCAGGCGTCGAGCAGACGGCTTACGGCATATTCGCCGATGTCGTCGATATCGCGCGGAGCCTTTGAACAGCTACAGACCGGATTCCATGGGCAAGGCGAGCGGGGCTTCGACCATGAAATCGAAGCTTGCCATGCGGCCAAGTGCAAGCCGCAGCCTGGACTCCTCGGTCGACTCTACAGTGATCACAAAAGGAAGGTTCCGCCAATCCTGGTCAGGCAATTGAAGGACCGCGTCGATGCTGATTTCGTGTTCGGCGAGAATGGCTGAGAGCGCGGCGATGATGCCGGGCCGGTCGGCCACACGGAAGCGAAGAAACCAGGGGCGGCGTTGCTCGCCGATGGAACGAGGCTCGACTTCTCGCGGGTCAGTGAAAGCGAATGGCGAAACGCGGGCGGCACTGCCGAAGCGCAACTCACGGGCGGCGCGCATAAGATCGCTGACGACGGCGACGCCGGTAGGCGATGCGCCGGCGCCTTTGCCGTAGTAGAAAGTGTCGGCGCCAAAATCGCCTTTGACCCAGACGGCATTGTAAGCGCCCCGAACGCCGGCGAGGATCGTATTTAGGGGAATTAGCGAGGGGCGTACCGAGAGGAAGATTCCGTTATCGGTGGATTCGGCGGCGCAAATCAGCCGGATGGTGCAGCCCGCCTGCCTCGCATAGCGGAAGTCTGTGGGCGTGATGCGCTCGATTCCTTCGGTTGGCACGGAAGAAGGATCGATGCGGGCGCCGAAGGCCAACAAAGCAAGCAGGACTAATTTGGAACGGGCGTCGAAACCACCGACATCGGCCGTGGGGTTGGCTTCTGCGAAGCCGAGGCTCTGGGCCTCCTTTAACACTTCGTTGAAAGCTTTGCCATGTTGCTCAATCTCGGTGAGGATGTAGTTGCTTGTTCCGTTGAGGATTCCATAGAAGGCGCGCACACTGTCAGCACAGATGCCCTCTTTGAGAACGGCATGGATGGGGATGCCGCCGCAAACGCTTGCCTCCATGGCCAACGGTACGCCCTTTTCCGCCGCCAGCCTTCCGAGCGCGACGCCCTGAAGGCCCATGAGCTCCTTATTGGCTGTGACAACGGCCTTACCATTGGCGATTGCAGTTTCAACCATTTCCCGCGCCGCCCCCGTGCCGCCGACCAGTTCGGCCACGATGTCGACGCCGGGATGGGAAGCCAGTTCCCGCCAGTCCTCGGTCACGAGTACACCTTCGAGGCCCTCGGGCAGCGTTCGCGATTTTGCTGTCAGGTCGCAGACGGCGCCGATGGTGAGCGGGAAGCCGAGTTTCCGCGCGATCTGATCCCGATTCCGGGTGAGAATGGAAATAGCTCCCCCGCCGACAGTACCGAGGCCAATGATGCCAACTTTTACTTCACGCATTACAGGTCATGATACCAGTGGAAGGCGCAGGCTTCTCCAGTTGCTGGGCCTAGCCGCCCCAGTTGCCGCGGCGCAATCGATCCCTCCTGATCTGATACCCGGCGGCGATGAAAAGCGCGACCGGCGGCTGCCGAACGGCAGATCGCTGAACGAGGCTTTAATCAAGGAAGACCATAAGCGGAATCTCGCAGATCTCAAGAAGATCAAGGATCTGGCGGATGAAGTGGAGAAGGACATTGAAAAGTCGGGGGGGCAGGTGGTGTCGATGGCCAACCTGAGGAAGCTCGAAGAAGTAGAAAAAACCAGCAAACGGATCCGCGACCGGATGCGCCGATACTGACCCCACGCTGTGATAGCCTGAAACGTTCTGAAGGGACGCTATGAGTTCAACAAGAGAAAAAGCGCAATTGATGAGCGCATCCGAGATGGACCGCACGCTGGTGCGGCTGGCGCACGAAGTTCTGGAGAAATCCGGAGATCCGGGTTCACTGGCATTCATCGGAATTCGACGGCGCGGGGTACCCATGGCGCAAAGGTTGGCGGCGAAGATTGAGTCGCTTGAAAATCTGAAGGTGCCCGTGGGCGTTCTCGACATTAACCTGTACAGAGACGATCTTTCGACGGTCGGGCCCAAGCCGGTGGTGAGTGGAACGCAGATCGATTTCCCAGTGCAAGGCAAGGACGTCATCCTGATGGACGATGTGCTCTACACGGGGCGGACGATCCGGGCGGCGCTCGATGCCCTGTTCGAACTGGGGCGGCCAGCACGGGTGCAACTTCTGGTGTTGATCGACCGCGGGCACCGTGAATTGCCGATCGAGGCGCAGTACGTCGGGCGCAAGATCCCGACCTCGTCCCGGGAGATCATCGAAGTCAAGTTTCAAGAGATCGACGAGACCGAGCGCGTCCTGCTGGTCGAGCGGACAGACTGACACACGGGAGGGAGGCGCACGATGGGCAAGGGATTGCTCGGAATCGAACCGCTGGAGCGCGCCGAAATTGAACAGATGTTGGATCGCGCGCGCAGTTACCAGTTTCATGGCAGCGGCCCGCTTCCAAAGCTGAACGTGTGCGCGGGTCGGCTTGTTGTGAACATGTTCTTCGAGAATTCGACGCGGACGCGTTCCAGTTTCGAAATCGCTGCAAAGCGGCTCGGCGCCGATACGCTTTCGATCACCGCGGCTGGATCGAGCGTCTCCAAAGGCGAATCGCTGGTCGATACACTGAACACGCTGGTCGCCATGCACCCGTCCGCGATTGTCATGCGCCATGCGGCATCGGGGGCTCCGCATTTCCTGTCACGCCACCTGATGACGCCTATCATCAACGCTGGCGATGGCACGCATGAGCACCCGACACAAGCGCTGCTCGACGCGCGGACCATCCTCGACCGGCTGGGCAAGCTCGATGGGCTTCGAGTGGCCATCATCGGCGACATTGCTCACAGCCGGGTTGCCCGTTCGAATGTCCATCTTTTGTCGAGATTTGGCGTGGATATTGTCTTGTGCGGACCACCACCACTACTGCCGCCCCAGATGGCATCGATCGCTCAAGGCGTGACGCTGGAATATGACATCCGCAAGGCCGTCAAGGACGCTGACGTTGTGATGATGTTGCGGGTGCAGTTGGAGCGGATCCATGAGCCGGCCATCCCGGCGGGCGAATATTTTCGCTTCTATGGCCTGCGGCTGGAGCACTTGGAACTGGCGCGCCCCCACGCGATCGTGATGCATCCAGGACCGATCAACCGGGGACGCGAGATCTCGTCCGACGTAGCGGATTCGCAATGCTCGATGATTCTAAACCAGGTGGAGAATGGCGTCGCCGTCAGAATGGCAGTGCTCGAGAAGGTGTTACTGCAGTGAAAACGCTCATCAGGAATGGACGTATCATCTGCCCCGCGTCGGGCCACGACGGGGTGGCGGACTTGCTGATCGAGAATGGCCGCATCGCGGGAGTCGGCGGTGGTCTGGCGGCGCATGGGGCGACGGTGATCGACGCATCCGGGCTGATTGTGGCGCCCGGGTTCATCGACATCCATGTCCACTTGCGCGAACCGGGTTTCGAGCATGCCGAAACAATCGAGACTGGAACCAAAGCTGCAGCGTCAGGTGGGTTCACGACCGTCTGTTGCATGCCCAACACCAAACCGGTGAACGATTCGGCGATGGTCACAAGCTACATCGTTGAAACCGCCAGCAGGGTTTCTCCCATCCGAGTGTGCCCAATTGGCGCGATCACCAAGGGCAGCGAGGGTGAGGAACTCGCTTCGATCGGCACCATGGCCGCCGCCGGCGCAGTCGCCATTAGCGACGACGGGCGTCCGGTAATGAATTCCCGAGTCATGCGCCGGGCGATGGAGGTGGCCCGAGCAGTCGGTATCCCGGTCATCGATCATTGCGAGGATCTGAACCTCACCGCCGGCGGGGACATGCACGAGTGCGTGGACAGCGTGAACCTTGGGCTGAGGCCGATTCCCAGCGCCGCCGAGGACGTGATGGTGGCACGCGACATCATCCTGGCAGAGTTAACGGGCGCACGTTTCCATGTCGCCCACATCTCAACCAAGAACTCTGTGGCGATGGTGGCTTTCGCGAAACAGCGAGGCTTGCCGGTAACGGCCGAAGCCACACCGCATCACATCGCCCTCCACACGGGCCACATGAAGCCCTACGATTCGAACTACAAGATGAAGCCGCCGCTGCGCTGCGCCTCAGATGTCGAAGCGGTTGTGGGTGGTCTCACTTCTGGTGCGATCGATTGCCTCGCGACCGACCATGCCCCCCATGCCGGCGACGACAAGATGCAAGAGTTCGAAAAGTGCCCGTTCGGCATCATCGGCCTCGAAACGGCGCTGGGCGTCAGCCTTGAGGTCCTGGTCCATGCTGGACGTATCGACTTGGCCAAGCTGATCGCAATGTTCACTAGCGAACCCGCAAGAGTGATCGGCTGGCAAGGCGATCAGGCTCGTGGAGCGTTGAAGCCGGGCTACCTCGGCGATGTGACCATATTCCATCCCGAGTATCCGTGGACGTTCGATGTTGCGAAGTCGCAATCGAAGAGCCGCAATTCCCCTTTCAGCGGGCGCACGTTCCACGGCGGACCGATCGTAACGATCGTGGGCGGTGAGGAAGTGTGGCGGGCGCCGGGCTTCTGATTGTCCTAGTGGATCTTGAACTTCTTCTGCATCTCTTCGAGAGTCAGCCCCTTTGTCTCCGGGTACATGAACAGGACGACGAAGAACTGGACCACCATCATGATTGAGAAAACGGCAAACGGCGCAGCCCCGGAAGAGGCTGCGATCACCGGGAAGCTGTAGCTGATCATGGCGTTCATGATCCAGTGGGTGAAGCTGCCCAGGCTCTGGCCCTTCGCGCGAACGCGATTTGGAAAGACCTCGCTGAGATAGACCCAGATCACCGCGCCTTGGGAAAAGGCGAAGAAGCCAATGAAGGCGACGAGCAGCCAAACAAGCAGGTGCTCGTTCGCCTTGCTGGCAAAGATCCAGGCCACGCCGGCCAGCGACGCAGCCGTGCCCACGGCGCCGGTCAGGAGCATCTTCTTGCGGCCAAACTTGTCGATGACCGACATGGCGATGATGGTCGCTACGAGGTTGGTAAAGCCGATGGCGACTGCTTGCAGGTCGCTTGACACTTTGTCGAACCCGGCTTTGGCGAAGATGTCGTTAAGGTAATACAGAATCGCATTGACTCCCGAAAGCTGGTTGAACATTCCTATGGAAACAGCCAGGAAGATCGGGAACCGGTACTTCATGCGGAACAGGGGTTCGGCGCCCAGGCCGTGCTCGGCGTCGATGGACTCCACGATGGCCTGAAGTTCGGCCTCATAGTCCTTTTCGCCAGTCAAACGGAGCACTTCACGAGCCTCGCCGGTCCTGCCGGTCTTGACCAGCCAGCGGGGACTGCGAGGAATCGTATAGAGCATGACCCAGAACAGCAGCGACGGGATGGCGGCGATGCCCAATTTCCAACGCCATTCGCTGTCTCCGAATCCAGCGAGTCCGATAGCGTAGTTGGAGAAGTACGCCAGCAGAATGCCAAAGACAATGTTGAATTGGAAGGTTCCAACCAGCCGGCCGCGGAGGCGGGCAGGAGCGATTTCGGCGATGTACATGGGGCCAAGCACAGAGGAGCCGCCGATGGCCAATCCACCGACAAAACGCGCCAGCACAAATGAACCCCAATTCCAGGCAAAGGCGCATCCCAAGGCTGAGAGAAGGTAGAGAACGGCGAGGATTCGAAGACTCGCGCGCCGGCCATACTTGTCGCCCGGATAGCCGGCGATCATCGAACCGATCACCGTGCCCCAGAGAGCGCTTGAGACGGTGAGGCCAAGCGATGCCGGCGTCAGTCCAAAGACCTGGGTCAACGAATGGGTGGCTCCGGCTATGACGGCTGTATCAAATCCAAACAGGAGACCGCCCAGGGCGGCGACGATGGTAGCGCGCAGGAGGTAGGGATTCATAGTCGAAGCACCTATTTCTATCACGAATCAGCCGGCCAGGTGCGGCGACCGGCGCCTCCGTTTCTGTAGCTTTGACTTGCTCCAGCGCCTCATGTCAGCCTGACAGATAGGGAGATCCAATAACCCATGAAGGCACTGGTGAAGGCGAAAGCCGAAGAAGGGCTTTGGCTGCAAGACATTCCTGAGCCGAAGATAGGAATCAACGACGTTCTCATCCGCGTACTGAAGACCGGGATTTGCGGTACGGATCTTCATATTTACAACTGGGACGCCTGGGCGCAAAAGACGATCCCGGTACCGATGGCGGTCGGACACGAGTTCATTGGCCGGATCGAGGAAGTAGGTTCCAATGTCAACGACTTCCATCCTGGTGATCTAGTCTCCGGGGAAGGCCACGTCACGTGCGGGCGCTGCCGCAACTGCATGGCGGGACGCCGCCATCTCTGCGCTCACACTCAAGGCGTCGGCGTGAACCGTCCAGGAGCATTCGCCGAATTGGTTGCGCTGCCGATGGCCAACATCTGGCGGCACGATCCAGGAATCGACTTCGACGTGGCCTCCATCTTCGACCCGTTCGGCAACGCGGTTCACACGGCGCTCAAGTTCCCCGTGCTCGGTGAAGACGTTCTCGTTACCGGCGCGGGGCCGATCGGTATCATGGCGGCGGCAGTGGCCCGGCATGCGGGGGCGCGTTTTGTCGTAATCACCGACATCAATCCCGCACGCCTCGAACTTGCCCGCAAGGTCGGCGTGTCCCTTGCTGTCAACACGAAGGAAACACCACTTGCCGAAGTCCAAAAGCAACTCGGCATGCACGAAGGATTCGACGTTGGTCTGGAGATGTCCGGCAACCCGGCTGCCTTCCGCGAAATGCTCGCGAACATGGCCCATGGCGGACGCATCGCTATGCTTGGCATCCCGCCCGAACCGATCGCCATCGATTGGAACGAGGTGATCTTCAAGATGATCACCATCAAGGGAGTCTATGGCCGCGAAATGTATGAAACCTGGTACATGATGTCGGTGATGCTGCAATCGGGCCTGGACATCACGCCCGTTATCACCCACCGCCTGCACTACACCGAGTTCGAACAGGGCTTCGCCGCCATGCGCGAAGGTAACTGCGGCAAGGTCGTCTTGGACTGGCAGTAACCACTTTCGTCCGTCCGGGTATCATGGCTCTAGAGGGGCCAAAGCATGTCGTCGAAACAAATCCTCCGCATCCTCGGTGGTGTCGCCGTAGGTGTTGCTATCATTGCTCAGTTCATTCAGCCTGAGATTCCCGCGCCGCCCGGCCCCAAGCCCGGCGCCGGCTACGATGCCGTCGTTCCAGACGCCCGCGTGAAAGCGATCCTCAAGCGCGCCTGCGCCGATTGTCATTCGAACGAAACAGCCTGGCCTTGGTACTCTCGCATCAGCCCCGTTTCGCATATGGTTGCAAATGACGTCATTCGCGGACGCCGCCAGTTGAACTTCTCCACCGCCACCTCGCTCTCCGACGACCAACTGGGCGAGATCCACGATGCAATCAAATTTGGTGAAATGCCCCCGAAGGCCTATACCTTCATGCACCCTGAGGCGAAGCTCTCGCCCGCGGAAGCTGATTTGCTCAAGCAGTGGGCGCTCGGCGAATTGCCCGCCCAGAAGTAAGCCGCCGCCTGTGATATTGTCCTAACTGCTGGGACGGGCTCGACCTGCCTCCCAGCGGAGGTTTCCTAATGCGCATCGCCGTCCCGATCTTGCTCCTCGTCGTGTTTGCCGCCGCCGTCAGCGCTATCGCTCCGGCGCCTCCCGCCGGTTGGAAGGAAGGCTACGTTATGGCCAACGGAATCCGTATCCACTACTGGCGTACTGGCGGCGAGAAACCGGTCCTGATCATGGCCCACGGCTCCTCGGACGATGGACTGTGCTGGACCAACCTCGCCGTCGAATTCGCCGCTAACTACGACATCATCATGTACGACGCCCGCGGCCACGGCCTCTCCGACCCGCCCAAAGCCGACGATCCAGCCGACGCCCAAGCCGAAGATATGGCAGCGCTCATCCGCGCTCTGAACATTACCAAGCCCATCGTCATGGGCCACTCCATGGGTTCCTCCGCTGCCGCCTGGTTCGCTGCGAAGTACCCCGACGTCCCCCGCGCCGTCATCCTCGAAGACCCCAACCTCGCCACCCGGCGCCCAGCTTCGGTCGTACCCGATCCCGAAGCGCGCCGCAAATCGATCCTCGAAGGCAACAACAGGACCTGGGACGAGATCTATGCCGGCTGCCTGAAGAACTCGCCCAAATGGGGCGTGTCCGAATGTGCCTACTGGACCGAGTCCAAACGGCGCCACCACCCTTACACGGCTTCAGGAACCGCCGCCGTCAGGCCCGCGATGCAGGAACTGCTGCCGAAGATTACGGCCCCGACATTGATCCTAAAAGCGGACGCACAAGGCGAACTCCGGCAGCAGAACGAGACTGCGGCCAAACTGCTGCCCAAAGGAACCATCGTCCACATTACCGGCGCGGGCCACAATGTCCGCCGCGAAAACAAAGCGATGACCGTCGCCGAGATGAAGAAGTTCCTTGCCTTGTTGAACTGAGGCCTACTTTTTCTTCTGCGTCCACGCCGTGCGTCCGCCGGCCTCGGCCAGGAAACGCATGGCGTTTTCGTGGCAGATCATCTGCGCGTCGAGCAGTAACTCGGGCGTCTGGCGGAAGGGCTTGCCCATGCGCTCGGCCGGCGAATAGTCGTGCGCCGGCGATTCCACAACCACGCTGAGCGCACCGCAATGCAGGTTCAAGGCCGTATCCAGATTGTAGGCCGACTGCCGCTCCCGCGCCGGATTTGCCTCCACCGCAGGGTCGTCGGTGCGGGCCAGGCCGGCGGTGGTGAGACCCGTCATCACCTTGCGATAGAGTTGCTCCCACACGGGCAGGAGAATGGGCTCGACAAACGGCTTGAGCGGGTGCATGAACTGTGCGCCCGTGTGCATATTCATGATGAGGTCGGGCCGTTCGGCGGCGGCGAGGTCAAGCAGGGCCTGCGTTTCGGGTTGGCGCGCGCCGAGGAAATCGTCATGCATGATGTTGACGCCGGCATCGTTCGGGTAGCCGCCGGGGAATTGGGTCTTTGAGAAGTCGAGCGGGATGTGTTCCTTACACTGCGGCCAGCCGATGATGGAGCCATCGGGCTTGGCTCCAGTGTTGAAGTACTCGTGCACGGTATAGTCCGTCCCATAATGCTTCAGCATCCGCACAGGCACCCGGACGCGGCCGTCGGGATTGGCGATCGGAATCACAATGATCCGCTCTAGCGACCTCGCCGCTTCGGCCAGTCCAGGCCAAGCCTTGCCTCGCAGGTCCGAGCCGGTCTCGATCACCGACAACAGATTCACCGCGCCCATCATGCCTTCGAACTCGCCTCCATGGACGCCGCACAGCGCCATGTAGACCTTCTTGCCGTGGTCCGGACCCGTGTAGGCGCGCGAATCGCCAAATCCGAGCGACCCGGAGAACGTCGTTGTCCCCCTGCCCTGGCGCGGCTGGCCGTAGAACGCCGCGCGGATGGCCCGCTTGCCGGCCGAGCGGCCGATGATGCGAACCGACCCTTCGCGGACGCGAGTCTCAAGAAAGCGGTTCACCTCATCGTAGGATCCTTGCCAGAACGCCGGGATTTGTTCGGCTTCAATGAGATAGTCGGGGCGTATCTGGAACTGTCGGACGCCGAGCGCGGGGGCTGCAGCGAGTCCGCCAAGCAGAAAACGGCGGGAAAGGTTCGTTTGGTTCACTGTGATGGGCCTCGCCACCCATTATGCGGTGAACCGTCCGGCCAATGAGAAAAGCCGCCCGCTTTTGACGGCGGGCGGCTTCATTGGTTCGATCTGTCGTTCGAGGACTTGGGCTATGCAGTGCGGTTCGCTTCAGCGGTGCCTTCGGTCTTGGCGATGGCGGCCTGAGCTGCGGCCAGACGGGCGATCGGCAGGCGGTAGGGCGAGCAGGAAACATAATCCATGCCCACCATGTAGCAGAACTCGACCGAGTTCGGCTCGCCGCCGTGCTCGCCACAGATGCCGACTTCGAGATCCGGACGGGTCTCGCGGCCCTTGGCGACAGCCCATTTGATCAATTCGCCAACGCCTTCGCGGTCGATGACGGCGAACGGGTCGCTCTTGAAGATCTTGCGGTCTTCGTAGTCCTTCGAGAACTTCGTGTAGTCATCGCGCGACAAGCCCATGGTGGTCTGGGTCAGGTCGTTGGTGCCGAAGCTGAAGAACTCGGCTTCGGTGGCCACGCGGCCGGCGGTGATGGCGGCGCGCGGGATCTCGATCATCGTGCCGATGAGGAACTTCTGCTTGCCCAGCAGGCCGGCCTTGCCGAGTACTTCCTCTGCCACGGCCTTGACGATCGCCTTCTGGTTGGAAAGCTCCTCAACACCGCCGATCAGCGGAATCATGACTTCGGGGATGACCTTCTTGCCCTTCTTGGCGACCTGCACGACCGCTTCGAAGATGGCGCGCGCCTGCATCTCGGTGATCTCCGGATAGGTGATTCCAAGGCGGCAGCCGCGGTGGCCGAGCATCGGGTTGAACTCATGCAGCTGTTCGACGCGGTGCAGCAACTGCGGCAGAACCGTCTTCAGCGACTTCACGTCAGCGACGAAGTTCTTGTAGCGGGCCACCATCTCCTTCTTTGTCTTGATGTCGGCCGAAGGGAGCTTGGCAATGTCCACCATCAGCTCTTCCCGCTTCGGAACGAACTCGTGCAGCGGAGGATCCAGCGTGCGGATGACCACCGGGAATCCGTCCATGGCCATGAACAGGCCGGCGAAGTCCTTGCGCTGCATCGGCAGGAGTTTCAGCAGTGCCTTCTTGCGGTCGGCAACGTTATCGGCGAGGATCATCTTCTGCACGAACGGCAGACGATCCTCGGCGAAGAACATGTGCTCGGTGCGGCAGAGGCCGATACCCTCGGCGCCAAATGCGCGGGCGGCCTTGGCGTCGCGCGGGATGTCGGCGTTGGCGCGGACGCCAAACTTGCCGCGGAACTTGTCAGCCATCTTCATGAACTTGGCGAAAACAGGCGAATTGGGATCCGGCTCCTTCGTTTCGGCCTGGCCGAGATAGACCTCACCTGTGGTGCCGTTGAGCGACACCCAGTCGCCTTCCTTAACGGTGACCGTCTTCTCGCCGACCTTCACGGTGGCGGACTTTGCGCGCTCGTTGATCGAGATCGCGCCGCAACCCACCACGCAGGGTACGCCCATGCCGCGCGCCACGACGGCCGCGTGCGAGCTCTTGCCGCCGACGGCGGTGAGGATGCCCTTGGAGGCGTCCATGCCGTGGATGTCGTCAGGCGTGGTTTCTTTGCGGATGAGGATGACGGGCGACTTCTCGGACATCGACACGGCGTCTTCCGATGTGAACGCCAGGCGGCCCACGGCGGCGCCGGGGCTGGCATCGATGCCGGTGGCCAGTTTCACCAGGGTCTTCAGCGAGGCCGGGTCGAACACCGGGTGCAGCAATTGGTCTAGTTGCGAAGGGGCGACGCGCATGACGGCCGTCTTTTCGTCGATCAGCTTCTCTTCCACCATATCCACGGCCAGTTTCACGGCCGCCGGACCGGTACGCTTGCCGTTGCGGGTCTGGAGCATGTACAGGACGCCTTCCTGGACCGTGAATTCAAAGTCCTGCATGTCCTTGTAATGCTTCTCAAGCATTGCCGTGATTGTGCGCAGTTGCTTGTAGACATCCTTATTCCAGGCTTCCAGTTCGGAGATCGGTTGAGGGGTGCGGATGCCGGCCACAACGTCTTCGCCCTGCGCATTCACCAGGAACTCGCCATAGAAAACCTTCTCGCCAGAACCGGGATCACGCGTGAAGCCGACGCCAGTGCAGGAGGTGTCGCCCATGTTGCCGTACACCATCGCCTGGATGTTGCAGGCCGTGCCCAGGCGGTCGTCAATCTTCTCCATCTTGCGGTAGTAGCTCGCTTTTGGCGCCCACCACGAATTGAAGACCGCGTTGCGGGCCAGGATGAGTTGCTCGCGGACGTCCTGCGGGAATTCACGCTTGGTGTCTCTCTTGACAATTTTTTTGTATTCGACGATGACGGCCTTCAGGTCCTCGGCGGTCAGTTCGGTGTCGAGCTTCACCTTCATTTTCGCTTTCATCGCGTCCCATACATGATCGAAATGCTCCATCTCGATCTTCATGGCGACTTCGCCGAACATCTGAATGAATCGGCGGTAGCAATCGTAGGCGAAGCGCGGGTTGTTTGTCTTCGCTGCCAGACCTTCGGTCGTCTGGTCGTTGAGGCCCAGATTGAGAATCGTGTTCATCATGCCGGGCATGGAGAATTTCGCGCCTGAACGGACGCTCATGAGCAGAGGGTCCGAAGCGTCGCCAAACTTCTTGCCGACGAGCTTCTCGACCTCCGCCATCGCCTGCCAGATCTGGTCGTCGACTTCCTTCGGCACTTGGCCATTGTTGTCGAAGAAGACATTGCAGACGTCAGTGATGATGGTGAAACCGGGGGGCACTGGAACGCCGGCCCGGGACATCTCCGCCAGACCGGCGCCTTTGCCGCCGAGGGTATCTTTCATGGTCCCGTTGCCGTCGGCCGTGCCGCCGCCGAACGAGTAAACGTACTTGGTCATTGAACTGGGTCTCCTAGTTGTGTGAGGACGTATCGGATGATTCAGTGGTTGATTCGGTAACGATCTCCGAGAAGTCGGCGACCGAGGAAAAAGCGTTAAGAATGCGGCCCAGCAGACTGAGCCGGTTGGCGCGCACGCCAGGATCGGGGGCATTCACCAGCACGTCGTCAAAGAACCGGTCGACGGCCGGGCGCAGCGTCGCGATCAACTGCAACGCGCGGATGTAATCGCGCGAAGCGAAGCAGGCTTCCACCTGCGGTTGAAGTTGTTCCACTTCCGCATGCAAAGCCTTTTCGGCATCATGATCGAAGAGGTTGGCGTCGATGGGTCCTGCCGTTGCGCCGGCCTGCCTCAAAATGTTCCGGATGCGCTTGAAGCTGCCCGCGAGCGGCTCGAAGTTCTCCGTCTGGCGGACCATGCGTAACGCGAACAGGCGGTCTTCGCAGTCCACAAGAGTCGCCGGCGACGCCGCAAGCACGGCGTTGATCTCGTCATAACGGAAATTTCGGATGTCGCGGAAGTAATAACGGACGCGGTCCCAAAGGAAGTCGGATAGCTCCTTCGACAGGCCGTTGAAGCCGAGCGCGAGCCTGCCTTCCACTAGGATCTTCACCACGCCCTGGGCAGCGCGCCGTAAGGCAAACGGATCCTTCGATCCGCTCGGGATCATCCCGATCGAGAAACACGACTTGAGGGTATCCAGTTTGTCGGCCAGCGATACCACCTTCCCGGCCAGAGTCGCCGGTACCGGATCTTCCATGCTCTGCGGGAGGTAGTGCGAGTAGATCGCCTGCGCGACCTCTTCCGGCTCGCCCTGCGACCGCGCATACAGCCCGCCCATGACACCCTGGAGTTCCGTAAGCTCCTTGACCATTTCGGTGGTCAGGTCGCACTTGGCCAGTTCTGCGGCTCGCACGCAGACGGCCTCATCGGCGCCCAAACCCCGAGCTAATTCGGCGGCGAGATCCTTCATCCGTCCGGCCTTGTCATAGTACGAACCGAGTTTCGCCTGGAAGGTGACGCTTTTCAGGTCTCCCACCCTCGCCGCGATTGGCTTCTGCTGGTCGAACTCCCAAAAGAACCGGGCGTCGTTGAACCGCGCCTCGAGCACCCGCTCGTTGCCCTTGCGGACATAGCCCTGGCGGTCGGCCTTGATGTTCATCACGGCGATGAAGGCAGGCGCCATGGAGCCGTCTTGCCTCGACAGCGTGAAGTACCGCTGGTGATGGCGCATCACCGTGGTGAGCACCTCGCGCGGCAGGTCGAGGAACTTTTTGTCGAAGGATCCGAGAATGGGTGTGGGAAACTCTGTGAGATAGACCAGGTCGTCGAGCAGCGCCTCGTCGGCCACCAGCCTATAGCCAGTCCCATTGAGAAGCTTCTTGATGCCGGCTTCGATCCGCTTGCGGCGGTCCGCGGCGCTCAAGATGACGCCATTTTTCTTCAGCCGCTCTTCGTAGTTCGAATGGTCGAAGGCGATCTCGCAGGAGCCCATGCGGCGGTGGCCGCAAGACAGCGCCCCGGAGCGCACGCCGCCGACTTCGAAATCGACGACTTGGTCCCCCAACAGGCAGGCGGCCCAGCGGATGGGGCGGATGAAGCGCAGGCCGTCCTTGCCGGTCCAGTACATCGCCTTCGGCCAAGGAATGCTTGCGATCAGGCCGGGCAGCGCCGAGCCCAACAACTCGCACGTGTCCTTGCCGGGCACTGAACGCCTCAGCGCGAAATACTCGCCCTTGGCCGTCGTCTCAGTGCAAAGGCCCTCAACCGCAACTCCATTCTTCTTCGCGAAACCCATGGCGGCGCCTGATCCGGCCGACTTTGGCGGTCCCATGATAATTTCCTCACGGTCCTGCTGACGGGTTTCCAGACCTTCACTCCGCAGAACCAACCGCCTCGGCGTCGCGTCCAAACGAACCGGCGCCGACGCCAGGCGGCTTTCTTCGAGGAATGCGTTGAAAAGTCTTTCGAGTTCGGCCAACGCCGGCTGGATCATCCAGTGTGGAATCTCCTCTACGCCGAGTTCAAACAGGAAGGGCAGACGCTGGCTCATGCCGCCACCTCCGCGTCCAGCAGACGTTGCTGGTCACACCAAGCCGTGGCGGTGCCGACGGCCAGTTTCCTGACACGCCCGATGACGCCCACCCGCTCTGTCACCGAGATCGCACCGCGCGAGTCCAGCAGGTTAAACGTGTGCGAACACTTCAATACGTGGTCGTAAGCCGCCAACAGCGGGAAGCGCTTCTTCTCCGTCACCGACTTTTCGCTTTCCAGCGAGTTGTACTCATCGATCAGCCGTTGCGACTCCTTCTCGTGGATGTCTAACAATTGCCAGAGCATGGCGATATCGGCCTTCTCGAAGTTGTAGACCGAGAACTGCTGCTCCTCGCGCAACCGGACGTCGCCATAGCTGACGCCCTTTACCCATTCAATGTCGTAAACCGACTTGCGGTCCTGCAGGAACGCCGTCAAGCGTTCCAGGCCATAGGTGAGTTCGGCCGGCACCAGGTCCAGGTCCACGCCGCCGCACTGCTGGAAGTAAGTGAACTGCGTGATCTCGAGGCCGTCCAGCATCACCTGCCAGCCGATGCCCCAAGCGCCCAATGTGGGCGACTCCCAGTTATCTTCTTCGAACTTCAAGTCGTGCTGCGTCAGGTTGATCCCGATCGCTTCCAGCGATTCGAGATACAGGTCCATGACGTTTGCCGGAGCCGGCTTGAGGATCACCTGAAGCTGTGAATGCTTGTAGAGCCGGTTCGGGTTCTCCCCGTAGCGCCCGTCGGCCGGGCGGCGTGACGGCTGGACGTAGGCGACGTTGTAGGGCTTCGGGCCCAGCACGCGCAGGAACGTCTCCGGGCACATCGTCCCGGCGCCGACCTCCACGTCATATGGCTCCTGGACCACGCAGCCTCGGCTGGCCCAGAACTTCTTTAGTTTGAAGAGAGTGTCCTGATAGGAATCCATGCGGGAATCTGTTTAGAGAGCCTCCAGCACCGGTGCGGTCACCAGGCGGCGCTCGATGTGGAGTTCGATCTCTCTGACCAGCGCTTTCCTCAGATCCGATCCGGCTGACTTGTTCCACGTCCGGGAGGCGAGGCTGGAGACGGGAAAGTTGGCGATCTCGGCGGCGAGTTGTTGCGATTGCTTCGAAAGCCGCAGTTCCGGGAGAAACCCGGACAACCGCACCGCCCAATAACTGAAATACGTCGCGGCCCGCCAGACGCCGCTTGCACCCGATGCGCGCAGGTCCGCCAGCACGGCCGACAGCAGCCGGAAGAAGCGCTCGTTAGGCTCGGCGGGCGGCAACAACTGTTCGGAAACCTCCGCGACGTAATCGAGCACGACGCCGGCATCGAAGTCCGAGGAAAGACCGAATTGCGACTGTACCAGATCGCAGCCGTCAATCCGGACCAACTCCAGCGTCTCTTTCTGCAGGTAGCTGATTTGCACCTGAGAGAGCCGCTCGAGACTCGAGCCGAACGCGCTTTTGAGGCGCCGCGCCCTTTTCGCGACACCCCGGAGCCTGCCAAGATCCCGGGTGAAGAAACTGACGACGAGATCCCCTTCCTGGAACGGGTAGGTTCGGAGAATGAAGGCCTCGCTCACCCGGACCGGCATCGATGGCGCTCGAAGTCCAAGTTTATCACACGGAGAGGTCCGAATTCGGAAACGGGCTTCACGCCCCTGTGACCGGGTTTTTCAGAGTTCCGATCCCGGTGATTTCCACCTCGATCATGTCGCCCGGTTTCATTGGGGATGTCGTCCCCGGTGTCCCGGTGAAAATCACGTCGCCCGGCAACAGAGTTACGTAACGGGCGGCGAACTCGACGATGGTGGGACAGTCGAACAGAAGGTCTGCGAGCAGTTGCGTCTGCTTTACCTCGCCGTTCAACCTCGACGTGATCCGCTGCGGGCCGGGCTTGAACCCTGCAACGATCACCGGGCCCATGGGTCCATATGTGTCAGCGCCCTTGGCCCGCCACCACTGCATGTCGGCGTCCTTGCCGCCCTGCCAGTCGCGCTCGCTCACGTCGTTTCCGCACGTATAGCCAAAGATGCCCGTCTCGGCCTCGGCTCGCGAAACGTTCTTCAGCTTCTTTCCGATCACGATGACCAGTTCGGCCTCGTAGTGGGTGTTCTTCGAGTCCTTGGGAATGACGATCGGATCTCCTGGATTCTGCAGGCTCGTCGGCGGCTTGTAGAAGAACTCGGGCCGGGTTGGGGCCTTCTCCTTCCCAATGTGGCTCTTGTAGTTCCTCCCCACGGCCAGCACTTTTGACGGTTCGCTAGGATAGAGCAGTTTCACCGAAGAGACGTTGTACGAGCGGCCCGTCGAGACTCCGCCGGCCCAGGGCGCGGCGGTCAGTTCCGAAATGAACTCCCCGGAAAGCGAACCATAGGCCGCCTTTCCGGCGCGTTCAAACCGGACGAACTGTGCCAGTCGATTCCCCCTGGTCTGGGCAACGAGGCCGGACATCAAGGGCATTGTGAGTGCGGAGCGGCGAGTGAGTTTCATGCTTGATCCGCATTATAATGCCCAACAACATGAACCGCAGAGAATTTCTGGCTGCTTCGGCCGCCGCCGTTCAACCATCGCGCCGGGTGGGCGCGGCATTTCTCGGCCTGGGCCACTCCCACGCCCCCGAAAAGCTTCGTTTGGTCACGACTTCGCCAGACTACGACTTCCTTGGTGCATGGGAGGACTACTCGAAGGTTCGAAACTCCTACGCCAAGCAGGACATCCGTTGGCGCGAGAAGCGAGAAATTCTGGCGGATCCCAACGTTGAAGTGATTTTCGTCGAAAGCGACGTTCCGCGCCACGAGTCGCTCGCCCTGGAGGCAGTGCAATCAGGCAAGCACGTCCACGTGGAGAAGCCGCCAGCCGACAATGTTCGCGGTTTTCAGAAGATAGTGGGGATCGCGCGTGCGAAGCATCTTCATGTCCAGACCGGTTACATGTGGCGGCACAACCCCGCCGTGGTCCGGGCTATCGAAGCGGCGAAAAAGGGGTGGTTGGGCGACGTCTACCTCATCCACGCCCGGATGAATACGCTCATCGGCGCCGACCGGCGTCCCGAATGGGATCTCTTCTCCGGCGGCCAGATGTTCGAGCAAGGCGCACATCTCATCGACATCGTCGTGCGTACACTCGGCCTGCCGCAGCGCATCACCCCATTTCTGCGCCACGACGGAGCGTTCAATGACAAGCTGATGGACAATACTGCCGCCGTCCTTGAATACCCGCGAGCTATGGCTGTCATCACTGCCAGTGTCCTTCAGCCCAATGCCAATGCCCACCGGGCGCTGGAGATCATGGGCTCGAAAGGCACCGCCGTGGTCAGGCCCATCGAACCGCCATCCCTCGAGATGGACCTGTCGGAAGCGGCCGGTCCCTACGCGAAAGGGAGACAGAAGGTTGCACTGCCAACTTATTCCCGCTATGCCGGCGATCTCGCCGAACTGGCGGGCGCCATCCGGGGCGAGGGCGCAATGAGCGTCTCGCTGGATGAAGAACTTGCAGTCCAGGAGACGCTCATCACTGCCTCGCGGATGGTCCGCTAGGCTTTCGCCCTACACTTTGTCCGGCACGACGTACGGCGCGCGGTAGTTACGGGTCTGCATCCTGTTAGCCTGGGCATCGCCGATGAACTTCCCGTTCGCGTCGATGTTCAGCGGCCGCCCGGCCTGATAGGAGATGTTCGCCAGGTGGCAGAACGCCGCCGACCTGGCGCCGATCTCGATCTCGGCGGTCAGTTTTGTATGGTCGCGCGATTTCACGGCGTCCAGGAAGTTCTGCATGTGCGGGGCGGTGTCGCCCGGCTCGGCCTTGCCTTCGGCGATCAGTTCATACTTTTCACGGCCGCCTGCTCCGGCGCCACGCGCGCCGACGAAGTTGCCCGCCGCGCTCTTGTAAACCTTGAAACCGCGCTGGTCGAGCGTCATGAACCCAAGGTCGCCGAAGAAGATGTCACCGACGTAGTTTGGACCGGTCATGGGAACTAGCCCCTCGGGCGGCGTCGGCAGGTTGCGGACGTCGAAGACGATCTGGCAGTCGTCCCATGTGTAGGTGGCCTGCTGGGTGTTGGGCGTCTCCTGGTCGTCTTTCCAGAGAAACTTGCCGCCGGTCGAAAACACGTTCTTCGGCCAGTTCATTCTGCCCAGTCCCCAGAGTGCGATATCCATCTCGTGGACGCCCTGGTTGCCGATGTCGCCATTTCCGGTGTCCCAGAACCAGTGCCAGTTGTAGTCGAATTTGTTGAGGCTATAGGGTTTCATCTGCGCCGGCCCAAGGAAACCACTCCAGTCCACGCCCGGCGGGACCGGTTCGTCCGGTGTGTGGCCGATCGAGAAACGGCGGCGGAAGCACAGCACCCTTGCGCCGACAAGCTTGCCAATGGCTCCCTCCCGCAGCATCTGGATCGCCCGCTGTTTGTGCGGCATGGACCTGCTCTGTGAGCCAACCTGGACCATCCGCTTGTACTTGCGCGCCGCTTCTACCATCTTCTGGCTCTCGAACATGTTGTGGCTGGCGGGCTTTTCGACGTAGACGTCCTTTCCGGCCTGGCAGGCCCAAATGGTCGCCAGCGCGTGCCAGTGGTTGGGCAGGGGCAGGCTAACGGCGTCGATCTCCTTGGATTCGAACAGCTTGCGCATGTCGGTGAATTCGGCCGGTTTGAAACCCTTCGCCTTGTTGATCAACGTGACCGCCCTTTCGCGGGCTGCTTGGTTGACGTCGCAAACCGCGGCGATGCGGCAGCCCTCCAGCGTGTTGTAGTCGCGCATGTGGTCGTTACCGCGGCCCCCCAGACCAACAATGCCCATCTGCACCCGGTCATTTGCACCGAGAATTGGCAGGCGAGAAGTCGCGATGGCTGCGGCAGCGACTTTAACGAATTGACGTCTTTGTGTGGTCATCGTGTACGATTCCTCGCACATAGCATGACATTTTTAGGAGGGGAGGTGGAAACTGTTCTGGAAGCCGGGGTGCCCCCGTTGTTGGGGTCAAGCCGCGGCGACCCTTGCTCCGCAACCGAAGGCAGCCACAGTGGGCAGGCTACGGCTCCGGCATGCCAGACCCGGAGCTTCAATTCTCCAGGCGTACGCTCAATCCCGGCTTTCTGGCGACCGGGCGGATCCAGGGCTAACTCAGAATAGAGCGAAACGTTTCGCCCAAGATTGCCTTCTCGATCCTGAGAACTCGGGCAGCCCCCGTCTTCGATCAGGAGCCCTCCCACCTCCAGAACGCTCATTGGACCTGCCGGATAACTTCCAGCGTCAGAGGAGATTTCCGCTCCGGGATTGAGCCTGCAGACCTGCCCTCCAGTCCCATACGTCTCTTGTTGACGTCGATCCGGTCAGAGCGAGCTCAGGGAGCCCCCCTTTGGGGCCCGCCCGCAAGCCCTGGATTACTTTACGCCGATCAACCGCACTGGGCCAAGCAACCCCGACGGCAACAGCGGTGAATCCGCCCGGTAGAACTGCTGTGAGGTGAAGGTGTATTTCTGTGCGGCGCCGGGTTGCTGGTCGCCGACGATGCGGTTCACCCAAAGGTTAGTGACCTTGATCTCGATCTGATTGGCGCCAGGCTTCAGCAGGCCCGTGACTTCCGCCCGGAATGGGACTTTCCAGAGGACGCCCGCCGGTTTGCCATTCACCTGCACCTCGGCAATATTCTTCACGTCGCCGAGGTCAAGCCAGATCTGCTGGCCCGTCTGGAACCAGACGGCCGATCGTTTTGTCGAACCTCGGGTGAATCACCCGAATCCGGGCGCTGCGGCCATCGTTCAGAACGTCATCCCTCTGACGGCCAGTTCCACCTTGCGGTTCAACTCCGGGGTGAGCGGCAGCATCGGTGGGCGCACTGAGCCGGCGCGACGGCCGCGCAATTCCAATCCTCGTTTGATGACGGCGATCCAGTCTGGCCGCTCGCCGTTTTCGCCCACCGTGACCAGTTCGACAAACGGCAGCATCTCGTACCAGATCTCGCGGCCCCGGACGAAGTCGTTGTCGTTAATGCAGGCGTGGATGAAGTCCGCCCAACGCTTGGGGTCGAAGTTGGCCGAGCCGCTCACCCACCCGGTTGCCCCAAAGGCGAAGGCGCCGATGGCGTTGTTGTCGTGGCCATAGAAGAGCTGCAGTTTGTCGCCGACACGCATCTTGAGGCGGGAAATGGCGAACGGGTCGGAGTCCGCGTCCTTTAGGTACTGGATGATGCCGTCGTTGGCCATCTGCTCGAGCAGCGGGACGCTCAACTGCGTGCCCACGACGGGCGGGTTGTTGTAGATCATGATCGGAATCGAGACTGCGTTGCGGATCGCCTTGAAGTGGGCGTAAATTTCCCGCTGGGTATGCACCTGGTACCAGGGACTGATGATGAGCAGGCCGTCGAAGCCCATGCGTTCGGCGTACCGGCTACGCTCGACCGCCTCCGGCGTAGACATGCCTGCGGTTCCGGCGAAGATCGGTACCCGCTTGTTGGCCTGGCTCTTGGTGATGTCGAGTACGGCTTCCCACTCTTCACGCGTCAGGTTCATGAACTCGCCAGTGCTCGATCCGGCGCACATGCCGTCGACGCCGCTTTCAATAACAAAATCGACGTGATCGCGTAGCGCCTGCTCGTCAATACGCAGTTGCTCGTCGAAGGGGGTGATGAGGGGGGGGAAGAGGCCTCTGTAGATCGTCATGAATAATAGTTCCTTCCTTGGTTCAGATCTTAGTTTGAGTCAGATAGTCGCGCTGTCCTCGCGCCTGTATGCCGAGCCACGCCAGGCAGCCGAGGACATAAAAACCAGCCGAAATAGAGAATGGCCACGCCCAATTCTGGGAGCTCCATGTCAGCAAATAGCCGATTGTAGCTGGCGCCAGGAACCCGGCGAAGTTGCCAATCATGTTCATCGCGCCCGACAGGCTGCCCGTCCACGGCCCGCCGGCGTCGCTGCATGCGTCCCAGGCCGGTGCAAGCGCCAGATCATTCGAAAAACTCGCAAGCGCAATCACCACCAGCGCCAACCGGACATCATTGATGAGAACCGAAACGATCAACAGCACGCCTGCCGCGAGGCACCCCACCGCGCCGAGGACGCCTCTGGCAACGGGCCGGTTCCAGCGGCGGGCGAGAACGGGGATGAGTAGTCCGCCGGTGACGCAGCCGAAACCGCCAAAGAAAAGCGGCAGGGTGCTGAGCATGGACGAAAGCGTCTCGCTGGCTCCTCTCCCTTCCAAAACGTAGGTCGGCAGCCATGTGATGTAAAACGACCAGCCCCAGGAGACGGCGAAGTACTGCGCGAACAGGAGCAGCACCGTCGGGCGGCGGAAGAAGACGGTCCATGCCACGTGCTGCGACCGTTGTCCGGTCTCCTGCGCCGGACGGTCCTTGGGCCTGTACCCAATCCAGAACGCTAACACCCAAACCAAGCCAAGAAGCGCGAACACCTGGAAGGCGAACCGCCATGAGACCAGCTTGATGAGCGCTAGGGCTAACAACGGGGTAAACGCTCCCGCCCAACGCGACGACAGCCACATGTAGCCCTGTGCCCTGGCGCGCTCGTCGGGAGGCAGCCAGGTCTGAAACAGCCTGGTGAGTGTCGGATAACAACCGGCCTCGCCCGCGCCGAACAGGAACCGGGTCACCAGCAGCGAGTGGTAGTTCCACGCCCAGCCCGTTGCGGCGGTGAACAATGACCACCAGGTGACGATACGCAGCAATACGGGCCGAGGGCCAAAGTGGTCGCCCATCCAGCCGCCTGGGATCTCAAACATTGCGTAGGCAAGGGCGAAAGCGCTGAAGATCCAGCCAACTTCGATGCGCGTAAGGGAGAACTCACGAGCAACGAACGGCGCCGCCTGCGACATGGCGACGCGGTCGATATAGGTGACCAATGACAGCGTGACGGCAAAGTAGATGACACGGCGCCGGAGGTCGTGGGCGGGATTTCCAGCACCGGCCGCTGGTGCGCTGTTGGTGACCTGGCTCATTTGTGGTCGATTCCCGATGGACACGCCGAGTTCGGCGGCGCCTCTACGGCTTCCTCCGGAATACCTGCACGCCGTGCTTGTCGCGGCTCTCGACGGCGACATAGATATTGCCGGCGGCGTCTACGGTGGCCGTCTTCACGCCCTGTTCACCCTCGGCCGTCACCGCCGTCAGGGCCGTGACGTAGGCGCCGCGGTTGTCGTAGACGGCGACGGCGTTGCGGCGGTTGATATCGCGCGCAGCAAGGTAGGTGTTGCCCTGGTTGTCGGTGGTCATGCTATGGAAGTAGACCCAGCCGCGGAAACCTGCCGGCGCGAAGTCGAACAGCAGCTTGCCGTCAGCGGTGAACCGTTGCGTGGGCCCATAGTAATTGGAAACTACGATGTCGCCGTTGGGCGCCACGCCAAGGCCGTGGGCATCGCGAAAATCGCCCGGACCTTCGCCTTTCCTGCCGAAACTCGTCAGGTACTTGCCAGACGGGTCAAAGACGCTGATCCGGTTGTTATCGACATCCACAACATAGAGCTTCGTGTGATCCGGAGAGAATTCCAGTCCGTGCCCCCGCAGCAATTGTCCCGGTGCGGTCCCTTTGCTGCCGAACATGCGGAGGAATTTGCCTTCATGGCTGAAGACCTGGATGCGGTAGTTGTTGGCGTCGGAAATGAAGATCTCCCCCGAGCGGTGAACCCGCGCATCACGGGGCATATTGAACTGGCCCTGCCCGCTTCCCGGTCCAAGCCCGATCTCTGAGAGCCACTTGCCTTCCGGCGTGAAGCGGTGGACCCGCGATGCAATGCTGTCAACGACGATCAGATTCCCATCCCGATCCAGGCAAAGCGAATGCGCTTCCTTCAGAGGGTTCGGCATGCCCGGCGGGTTCAGCCAGGAGCGGACCAACTCATAGCGCGGTTCGGGCGCGGGCGGCGTCTGAAGCGGATCGGCGAAGCTCAGCAGATCCACCTTCAGTTTCCCCTTCTCCATGATCTTGGACACAGTGTAAATGCGCTTGTCGCGCCCCACGGCAATCGACTGCGCCCAGGTGGGCCGCCTTCCATCTTCCAGCGCCAGCGCTCCGTGGTCCGTGTATTTCTTGGTGGGAATGTGGTAGGTGACGAAACGAATCTCCTCGCCTCGAGGCGTCCCCGTTAGGAAGTACAACGTGTGTCCGTCCGGGCCGAGTGTCAGACCGAGATAACCATACGGGAAGTTGTCGTACAGACCCATGGCGATGGACTTCTCGGACGCGATCCTGCCCCCGAGTTCAATGAAGCCGCCCGCCGAATCGAATCGAAACAAAGTACCTGTGTTGCCGTGAACTCCATAGAAGACTCTCTCGGCCGGATACCAAACGATTTGCCGCCAGTTGTAGCCCATGTGGCCCGGTTTGTTTGGATCCCAGGCGCCCAGGGCGGGCCGCTTCAAACTGCAGCCCGGGATCACATCAAGTTCCTTGTCTTGTCGTGCCCAGTCGTAACGCCAGACCTGGCCCGTGGAGTCGCTAAAAAAGGCGCCGCCGAGTAGTGGATTGACGGCAATGGACCGGCAGACTACCCTAAACCGGTCGCCCTCGCCCTTCTCGCCTTCACCCGCCGTGAGCCCGTAGTCCTTCAGTTCCTTCTTCGCTAGGTCGTACACCAGGAACCGCCCCGATGGCCACGTCAGCCCCAGCAGCCGCTCTTTCTTCTTGTCCATGGACATCGTGATGATGCCTTCATTGCCCGGCGCCGTGGCCAATTTCTCGATCTTGCCGGTCGACATGTCATATGCCAGGAAGTGCCCGCCCGGATACGGCTTGTAGCCGGCCGGCGGCACTCCGACCAACTCCTTGCCGTCCTTGACTTGGTAGTAACCCATATGGGTGGCGAAATAGAGCTTGCCTTTGTGCTCGTGGAAATCGACGTGGCTCTTGCCTTGCGGAACTGTCTTTAGCCCCTTTTCGCCGCTGGCCTCGGTCAGGTCAGCAATTTGAGTGACCTTGCCGGTGGCGGGATCGTAGGAGAACATGTGCGCGCCGAGGTCGATCTTATGAGCCGAGATGACATAGTAGATCTTTCCATCGCTGGCAGCGGTGACGGCGTTGTAGTTGTCGTCACCGGGAAAGCCGGAATCGTGCCAGCGGGCGGCCAGAACGCCGGTTGGATTGGTCTGGGCCGGCAGCGCCGCCGGCATCAAGAACAGACACAGACTGAGTTGAAGCTTGCGCATAGTAAAACCTGATTCCCTTCGGTACAAAGATCTTTATCAAGAACGAGTTGCCAGCGGATATCCGCTTGAATCTATCACACGGCTCATCTCACGCAGATGAGCGGACGCCGGGGAGTCGCCGCCAAGCAGTTCACTCCGCCAAGGCGCACGCTTTGCTCGGCCGGCCTGAATCTGGACGACAAAGATAAGGCCTCCAAAGACTGCCTCCTCCTCGACAAATTCGCAATGGAGTTTGCACATCGGAGGATTCCTCCGGCGTGGACACGACGGGGTGCCCGCCCGGGAGGGAGAAAACGTCATCAATAGCCGGAATCGCCGCGGGGATGCTCCGCAGACCCAGGCACTGCAGCCAGGTATCCGCGTTCCGGACTGTCCCCGGAGGAATAGACCCTTTGAGCGCAAACTTGAACCACCATCTTTCAGAGGAAACTTGCTCATTCACGACTCGTTCTAGCGGCAGCCCCGGGCGCGCGGGGCCCGATTTCATGCCAGCTAGAAGCTGATCCTCCCAGCGAACTGAATCTGCCGCGGGTAATTCGACTGCGTTTGGAACCCCGCAATCTGACCGAAGCAGGACTTGGACGCGGTGTTGCACGCGCCGGTGGATCCGAACCATTGCGGGGTATTGGTTGCGTTGATCCAGTTGTTGATGAATTGGAGCTTCACGCGCTCCGTGATCCGGAAGTTCTTCATGATTCCCAAATCGAGGCTGTGCGTGGGGGGTTCACGCAATCGGCCTGTAATGGAGGACCAACGACGCGGCCGGTACGGGTCCGTATTCAGCGTGTAAGCTGCCCGGTTGATCCACTGATCCAACCGTTGCCCGCCGGGCACGTCGTTGGGGTCGACTCCCTCGACCGGAATGGTATCAGCTCCGAGTTGATAAGGCTTGCCGCTCGAAATACGCACCATCCAGTTGATTTGCCATCCTCCAATAATGTGGTCCAGCCATCCGGGCATCTCGGTCCACATCCAGCGGTTCTTCCCCCAAGGCATCTCCCAGGCGCCGTTCGGTACGAATGCCTGCGGGATGTCATAGGGGTCCACGGTCTTCTCGAGGAATTTGTCGAAAGAATTCTGGTATCCGTAGTGGCCCAGTTTCTTCGAGATCGTGTAGGCCACGCTCATGCTTAAGCCGTGGCTGAAGCGCTTGGTCAACTGCATCTGCACGCCGTCATAGCGCGAGTCGCCGATGGGCACGTACATCTTATTCACGCTCGTGAACTGAGGGTAGGGCACTTGCAACGAGCTGAAAGCAATCTTCGGCTGATTCAACGAGAAGCCGGGTACCAGGCCGGCAAACGGATTATCCACCTGCTTGTTCAATACGGAAGTACCTTGCACGAACAGAGCTTCTGGATAGACGTTGAGTGCCTGGGTCACGGGCAGCCGGTCGTTTTTGTTGAACGTGTAACCCACGCTGAGCAGCATGCTCCAGGGAAATTCGCGCTGAGCTTCGAGACTGGCCTGATAGGACCTCGGTTCGCGGGTATGCGGATCGACAAAGCTGACGCCCGCGCCGATGTTGGTAGCCAAGCCCTTGCTCGATCCGGTGGGCTGCAACAGTCCCGACGGAAACGGATTGTCGATCAAGTTGATTGGCACCAGGTTCGAGTCGTATAGCACAGACGTTGTCCGTTGGCTGTAACCGGCCGGCTGGCCCGGATCGTACCAGATCGGGCCATAGAACATTCCGAATCCGCCGCGCAAGGCTGTCTTGTTGTTAAGCGCGTAAGCGAAACCGAAGCGCGGTCCAAAGTTTTTGAGTGACGCATCAAAAACGTTGCGGGGTCGACCGCCGACGCCAGGGAATGTCAATCCGCCGCGCAGGTTGCCGCATGCGGGGCAGTTGGCGGCGCCCAAAGCGTTCTTCACCTGCGCTGCCAGAGGGCTGGTCGCGTCTTCATCGAAGATACCCGTCATTGCGTCATAACGGTCAGTCATCGGTCCCGTCCAGTCCCAGCGCAGGCCGAAGTTGAGCTTCAACTTCGATGTCACGCTGACGTCATCTTGCACGAAAAAGGCTAGGCTCTTGCCCTGCCGCGCAGGAAGTGACTGAATATCGATATAGGCGCTGCCTACTCCCATAAGGAAGCTTGCCACCGGGTCGCCTGTGCCGGCGGTGCTCACCTGAGGATCGAGGTTCGAGTACGTCCGGTTGAAGCTGAACGCTCCGGCGTTGTAGCCGGGCGCAACATTGTATGTCCGCTCCAAGCGGCCCTGTCCGCCAATCTTCAGGGTGTGTTTCCCGATAATTTTGGACCATGTGGCATCCACGTTGTTGATCTGGTCAGGAGTGAAGTTGCCCGAATTCTGTCCCGCCCCGGTAAACTCCGTGCTGCCCAGCGGACTGCCGCCGAAGCTGAAGTACGGGAAGTATGGTGAGGCCTGCGCCACAAATGTGGAACTGAAGCCCAGGTCCGCCGGTGTCGCCTGCTCTCGCTTGCCGTTGACGTTGGCCGTGAGATATCGCTGCATGCCCGTACGGATGTTCAGGACGCTGGTTGGAGACAATGTCCGCGTGTAGTCCACCACAATGTTGTGGTTGGCGCGGGTGAAGGGGAATCCCCCGTTGACATCAGCCGCCCCGGGATAGAACTCCACGTCATAGGAATTGAAGTTGTTGCGGATGTAGCGCACGCTGAACCGGCTGTTGTCGTTGATGTTCCAGTCGATCCGATTGTTGTATTCGCTGAAGTCGGCTTTGGCGTTGCCTCCCGATGGTGCATAATTGTTTGCCCTCGTGATGGGGTCGCCGGCGGCATTCGGCATCGGGATAAACTTCCACAATGCCTTGCCCACAGGATTCAGGCGGCCGGACGGAATCACGTTGCCCGTGAACGGCGTCCGGGAGAACTTGCCAGTGACCAGATCCTGCTGGATGCTCCACGGATCGTAGATTTGCAGAAGGGTCTTTACGCCGCCCTTGTTGTACCAGCTATCCGAGAAGTTGCCGCTGCGTTCCAATTCGGTGGGCACGTGCCCGATATAGGATTTCTTGCTGCCCGAGTGCAGCCGGCCCCACCCGGAATGGAAGAACAGCTTGTCTTTGAAAACTGGCCCGCTGACCACGATGCCGTACTGATCGAAGTGCACCGGCAGCCGGCCCTGTCCGGCCAGATTCCGCTCGAACGTGTTCGCGGCGAAGGTGACGCTGCGGTTGAAGAAGTACCCTTCACCATGGAACTCGTTGGTGCCGCTGCGTGTGGTGATGTTGATGACGCCGCCGGTGGTACGGCCGTATTCGGCGCTGTACGCGCTCGCTAGCACCTTCATCTCAGCCACCGACTCTTGCGTTGGGATCGTGCCGTACAGACCGCCCTCGTTGCCGCCGCGGTTGGGCACTCCGTCAATCAGCATCTCGTTGGATTTCACCTGCCCGCCGCTGATCGAAATTGACGTTGATCCAGAGTTGTCGTAGGGTGTGAAACTTTTCGCATTGGTGGCGACTGTAACGCCAGCAGCCGCCCACGCGATGCCCATGATGTTGCGCCCCTGCGTCGGCGTGTTCGACATGCGAATGTTGTCGATGATGGTGCCTTTGTCGGCGTTCTGCGTCTCGAGTTGGGCCACTTGTTCGGACACTGTGATTGTCTCGCTCACTGCGCCGAGGCTTAGGACGAAATTCACTGTGGGGTTGGTTGCCGTCGCCACAACGGTGTTGGGTTGCACGGACCTCTGGAACCCAGGCTTTGAGACCGAAACCGAATACGTGCCGGGTGGCAAGAACCTGACTGTGTAATAGCCGTCGGCCGTAGTGGCGGCCGCGTAACTGAGTCCGGTCTTAGTGTTGAGAACCACGATGCTGGCATCCGGAACCGCCGCCTGCGACGGGTCCGTAACCCGGCCGCTGATAGAACCCAGCGCTGCGCCTTGTCCAAACGCAGGGATGACGGCAGCTAGAACCAGGAAGAAAGACGCCAAAAGACTTCTGACGTGCCCGATGGACATAATCTACCTCGCTTCCTATTCATCTCCCTGGCCGGCCTTTCGGCGGGCCAGCCAAACAACCCACCCCTGGTATCTCCTCATAGCCAAGGGCCATCCCAGGGTCAGGTCATACTCCTCGCAGGCGGTCCAGGACCGCCCCCGTTGCGGCCATCTCTTCGGCCGTCGCAGCCACCAGTGGGCTGCGCGGCGGACCGATTCTGATGCCCGAGACCCTCTCAATCGCACCACGCAGAATCGGGATCGGGTTGATGCGGCCATTCTGGCAGAGCGATGCGCAAAACGGCGCCATCTTGAAATAGATCTCTGAGGCTTTCACGTTGTCGTTGTTATAGTAAGCCTCGATCATCGCCTTCATAAGATCGCCAATCACCTGAGAGCCGCCGCTGACGACGCCCACGCCCCGCTGCACCAGAACCTGCAACACCATCGTGTCGTCGCCGCAATAGATCGAAAAATCCTTCGGCGTCCGCAGCGCGAACGAAGTCGCCTGCGTCGGCTGAATGCCCGCCTCTTCCTTGATTCCCCGGATATTGGGAATCCGCGCAAGCTGTTCCAGCGTCTCGGGCTCGACGTTGACGCCAGTGAACAGCGGGATGTTGTAGACCAGCACAGGCAGCTTAGTGGCCGCGCTCACCGCCTCGAAATGCCGCCGAATGCCCTCCTGAGTCGCCTTGCCATAATAAGGAGCCACGCACATGGCCACGTCGAATCCCATCTGCTCGGCGATCCGCGCGAATTGCACCGCGGTACGCGTTGACGCGGAACCTACACCCGCAATCAGCGGCATCCGTCCATTGTTGGCAGCCTTTACCGTCCTCCAAATCTCCAGCCGCTCGTCATCGCCCAGCGTGTAGAACTCACCCGTTGTTCCAGTGACGATGATCGAATCGCAGAAATTCTTCGAAATGACGAAGTCCACCAACTGCGCCAGTGCTTCGTGATTGACTTCCTCGTTGGCGTGGAACGGTGTCACCAGCGGGACCGAAACCCGCCCCATGATCTCTAGCAGCGTACTCATCGGGTCTCTTTGCCCTCCGCGCGGATATCCTCCGCATGTTCCCGCAATAATCCCAATCGCCTTGCTCCGTGGTGGCGCGCCTGCCCAGTGTCCGCAGTGTCCGGCAGGTCCTCGGATCAAGGGTTGGAGTTTGCGGCGCCACGGTTCACATTTCGCAATTTTAGGTGTTCAGCAGAACTGAATACATATTCCGATTAGCTGACCAAGAAAAATGTATCTCCACGTGTCCGCCAAGTCAAGCAGACTTGTGCCGTGAGGCCCTGTTGTTGAGGATTCAGCGTGCCAGCCGGGCTGCTACTATTCGCGCAGCGGTCACCGCCATCTCACGTTCCTCTCTATAGACCGGCAGTGAAAACACGGTTGCCGGCAGGACAGCGAAGAACAGTGCGGAAACGGCCAAGCCGCCCAACCCTTCGGCCGGAAGCAGGAACGACCGCGCTACGACGAGCGCAACCGCGCACAGCGGCAGGATCGCCACCTTCGCGTAGGAGAACGGCAAATGGCGCTGCCCCTGAGCCAGGTAGAAAGTAACGCCGAACATGGTGGAGAAGGCCAGGCAGGTTGCGGCCACGGCGCCCCAAACGCCGAAGCGCGGGATTGCTACAGCATATGCGACCACGCAAACCGCCACCCCGCTCAGCGTCGAAATCATGATCTTTCTGGTCTTGGCCGCGACCAGCAGCGCCGACTGCATCTGATATTCAAGCGCGCTGAATGCATATGCGGCCACCAGGAACGGAACGAAAGCTGACGCGCCCCAGAAAGCTTCGCTCGCAAGCAACTTCACCACCGGGCCTGCGAAAAGCGCCAGCCCAAAGGCCACAGTGACGAACAGGATTTCCAGGTACAGGAATACCCTGACAAAGACCCTATCCCCGTGCTCTTCCTCGACGATTCCGTACACCTGAGATCGCCAGAACATCTGGAACGGCCAGTTCAAGTAGTTCAACGCCATGCCCAACTTGTACGCAAGCGCATAGATACCGATGTCTGCCAGGCTGCAATACCGGCTCAGGAAGAACCTGTCGCCGTAGTGAACCGTCAACATGGCCATGCTGGAGATCCCGATCGGGGCCGAATAGCGGACCACCCGGCCGAGTATTTGGGCGTCAAAGCCCGCCCAGCCGCGCATTTGCCGCATCGAGTACGCGGCAAGTCCCGCAAAGATCAAGGCGCTCACCACCAGGTTGCTCACCAGCATCGCGTACAAGCCCATCCGGAAAACGACCAGCAGTGTGACATTGAACGTGATCGACCCGGCGAGCCGCAGGAGCGAAAAGGTCATGAACGATGTCGTCTTCTCCGTTGCCCTCAGGTAGCACAGCAGAGCGTCAGCGGGCGGACCAAACAGGAACGCTGCCGCAGCGATGCGTAACGCCGGTGTGTAGGCATCCGTTTTGAAGAACCATCCAGATAGTTGCGGAGCCAGCAGTTGGATCACTCCGCACCCGGCAAAACTGATCCCGACGGCGGCCATCAATACCGTCTGTACCGAACGCCTCCTGGCGACTGGATCTTCGAGGCGCGCGTGGAAATAGAAAAGTGCGTCGCCAGCGATGCTTACTCCGACGACCGCTCCAAGCATGTACATCGTGAAATCAACGATTTCCAGGACGCCATAGTCGGCGGGCGTAAGATACCGGGTATAGAGGGGGAGAAGAAAAAAGGAAGCCGCCCTACTGAGAAGCATCGCCACCGAGTAGGCGGCCGTTCCGGCCAGGATTCGCCGCCAGAGCCGGGGCTTGTCTACCGCCATGGGACACCTGGCAGCGCGGCCAACTCGCGCCGGCCCCAGGGCATCTGTTGCGCCCAGGCTTCCGCAGTCCACTCCGCTACAAAGTCTTGCCCAAGTGCGGTTGGGAACAAACCCGGAGAGGTCTTGTCTCGGAAGAACTGCACTTGTGCCATTGTATACTGACACTTGGATTTCAGAGGGTTCCCCGTATCAAAGGTAATGTGAAATGAGTGGGTTAGCCGTTAGAGCCTTCTCGCCTGACGCCGACCGAAAGGACTGGGACCAGTTCGTTTGGTCGCACGATCTGGGGACCCCTTTCCACCTTACTGCCTGGCAACGAGTCTGCTCATCGACATTCAACTACAAATGTCATTCATTAATGGCCTGGCGCGGCGGGAGCGTCGAAGCAGTCGTACCCCTGTTCCTGGTCAGCAATCCGATTGTGGGCCGAGTCCTGCTGTCCAGCCCTTTCGCTGTTTACGGCGGGATCCTGTCATCGAATGCCGAAGCCGCCGCGGCCTTGCGTGAGCGCGTCGCCGACCTCGGTCGGGACTTGGGCGTGCAGTACGTCGAACTGCGCAACTGGCACGAATCCCAGTGCGCCGGCTGGCCCCGCGTGTCCCGCTATGTCACCTTCCTCAAAGAGATCGAGCACGACGCCGCCGGCATCCTCAAGGCCTTACCCCGCGAAACGCGCCGCATGACCCGCCGCGCCATCGAACAGAATTACGAAATCGGCTTCAGCCGCGACCTCTCCAAATTTGATGCCCTCTACGCCGCGAACCTGAGAAAGCTTGGCACCCCGGCTTTCCCGGCCAGCTACTTTTACAACCTGTTAGACGAATTCCCGGATGCGGACGTCATGGAACTGAGACTGGACGGCAAGGTTGTCGCGGCCGTTCTATCGCTTTATCACGGCCAGACCGTCCTGCCCTATTACGGCGCGTCCGATCCCGCCTTCAACCGGGCCAACCCGAACAACATGATGTATTACGCGTTGATGTGCGAGGCGCGTAAGCGCGGACTCAATAATTTCGACTTCGGCCGTAGTAAGACCGGAACCGGGGCCCATCTCTTCAAATCCCACTGGGGCATGGATGAACGCCCTCTGCCTTACGAAATCCTGCTGGTCAAACGCAAAAACATGCCCAACTTCAGCCCGGCAAATCCTAAGTTCGATCTCGCCATCCGGATCTGGCGCAACATCCCTTTGCCGCTCACGAGAATTATCGGGCCCTGGCTGATACGGCTTTTCCCCTGACGGCGGCCGCCGCCTTGATGCTGCCGCTCCATGTTGAAGGCGACGACACCGAACCCTTGAACTCGTACGAACGCGGCACGATGGCCCATTTCGGATTCGAATCCAGGGCGCTCAATCCTGGGTAGTTCTCGTACAGCCAGCGATGAGCTTCGCGCCCGTTCATCGCGCCCTCCTCCACGTCACCCATGAAGGAAGCCACGGTCAACGCCACGTACCCGTATCCAAGCTCCGTCTCACCGACCGGCGCTGAAAGAAACCGTTTCCGCTCCCTGGTTGGCTGCTCGAAGGCGTTGAGAACCTCCTTCCAACTCTTGTAGAAAACCAGATGAGCCGGGCCGTTGCAGATCTGATCCTCATCGATCAGGTACGGGTTGTAGTCGGGATTAGCCAGCTGATTCAGCATCCCTCTCAGCATGGTTCTTCTTAGGACTGTGGCCGGAAAGCCGAGCTCGTCAATGTAGCCGAACATTGCGTAGTTGAAGTTTTGCATCGGCGCCGTGGTCCAATTTGCGCACGCCGACTGATCCAGATTCGAGTAATTCGTCGGCGGCCCCTTACCCCAGGCAGGCCACCACGAGTAGAAAGGATTTACCAGCCCATACCCCAATGTCTCGAATCCAAACTTCCACACCCCCTCGCGTTCGGTCGATTGAGCGACAAGCCCATCCCTGATCGAGAACCGCCCCTCGGAGGAAGCGATGGTGTTGAACGCCTTCTCTCTGAAGTACGCCTTTTCCGGACTCCCGTCGGGCGCGAACGTCGCCGCATGAACCACCGGACGGATTCCCCATGCCACCCCACGGATGTTGGTGTAAGGATTCACGACGCCATAGATCCCGGGATTCTCTTTCGTTCCGCCCCGGCAGTAATCGCAGTTACCCGGATTCGGCGCCGAGACGTTTCTGCTGGCCCAGAAGTAGATTTCCTCCAGGTAATACCAGTCGCCTGTGATGAGATAGCCGACGAAAGCGAATGCACCCTGGTGCGCCACGTCGGGCTCCCATGGACCCATGGACGGCTTGGTCAGATAGACCAGGCGATCCTTTCCGCAAGAGGCGTCCCCCATCCAACTCGACACGAAACAAGGCCTGGCATCGATGGAAGCCACGCGCGAATTCGCGTCGGCTGGCTCCGCGGCGGCGGCGTGAAACACCTTGCCGGCGGCCGATTCCCGGACGTGGATTGGAACATGCCCGCTCACGTTGGCATTGGCGATCATCACGTCGTAGAGCCGTGGATCGAATGTATAGAGATACCTGACATCCCATCGCGGGATCATTCCGAGTTCTCCGCGGCCCCCTGTGGCGCCAAACGAGGTGTAAAACATGCAGCTTCCACCTGGCTTGGAGCAGTTGTCAGGCCCCATGGCCGAGGAGTTGTTCGCCTGGGCGAAATTGCGCAATTCGGACTCAATTGCCGCCTGTCCGACGGTTCGAGAAAGGTCGAAGTTAGGCAGGATGCGCGAGTACACCAGGTAGGCCAGGTTGTGGTTCACGTTGATCCTGCCCAGCGCTGGTCCGCTCCATGTGTCCTTGCGCCAACGCGTTCTGGGGTAATGAGTGTAGTCGCTCAGCGCATAGACCACCTCTTCCGCGCCCGGAGCGCCCGTCCACAGCTTCGCGGAGTACTTCACGGTTTGCAGGCGCTCGAACCACGCGATTTCGCTTACCACCTCCACCCGCACGCCCCGGTGGCCTTTGAAGAACGTCAGGATGAAGATCGGGTGAATGCTCCGGTACCCGCCCGCCAGGAAATCCAACCCAGGCTCAGCTCCTCTCTCCTCAACGATCACTTGCGTCACCAGTGGTCCTTGCAGCCAGTAACGGTACATGCCCGCTTTGAGCATCTCCCTCGCATCCACCCACTGGTAGCCGTCGGAGGTCTCCACCTCGAATATGGCGCTGAAATCGAACTCCCCTGACAGCATCGCCTCGGTGTCCAACCCAGCGCCGGGAAGCGGCGCCTCGGCCGGCACGAACTCCACGCTCACGGCTTTCTCGCCATAGCTTGCTCTGAAGGTCAGCATGGCGTGTTGCAGACTGCCGTCCGGCCAATGAGTCTTGGCATCGCACTGAGTTTCGACGGGAGCGCCCTCCACCACAGCCGAAGCACACTGTCCGGCTGGGATTTCGCCGGGAGCGAAAAAGCGCGAAATCGTAGTTGGACGGTCCACCTGGATCTGGGATTCCCGGTTCTTAATCGTGATGCGGTTGGCGACGGGCGGTATGCCCTCGTTCGACGGCGTGCGCATCAGTGCGGCATCCCGCAGTTCCGAGAACTCATCCAGCGCCGCCTGCGCTCCATCCTGGGCGGGTCCGGCGCGATGTCTCAAGGCGAATCCCGCCGAGGCGAACGCGGCCATCGTCAGGGCCATGATGATTGTCTGCCGCTTTCGCATGATGTTGCCCGTCCAACCTCGGAATGCGCCCATCGTCAACCTCGCTCGCCTCCAACACCGGATTTGACGCGGGCGCCACGTGACCGCCCACTTCAGCCCGGCTAATCCGCTTCTCTGATTCTATTCCAGTAACGCCGCACTCTCCGCTCATGTGCGATCCTGATTCTTCCGAAAAACACACAATCGGCTGGACCCGGCGAGGAGGTTCATTCGAAAGAGTCTGAGCCTCCAGGTGGTTGATATCATGGGATGGCATTGAAGGAGGTCGCCTGTTGGTCTACCGGCTGCGGAAGTATTGGAACTACGCGAAGTTCGACCGGCAAACCCGGGATTTGCTCAAAACGCCTCCCATCGAATATCGCGACGCACCGCTCGCCATTGTCAGCATGGTTTCCAACCTTGATCCGCAAATGTACATCATCGCGGTCAAGGCGCTGTACCGCCGCCTCCGACGCGGCAAAATCGTCGCCATCGTCGATGCGGACATGCCTCAATCCTCGCGCGAGTTGATCAGACGTCATCTGGTCCAAGTCGAGTTCGTCCACCTGGAGGACATCGATCCCGGCAAGTGCCAGCGCGGTGGAACCTGGGAGCGTGTCCACTATTGCGTGAGCCGGTCCAGCCGCGAGTACGTCATTCAAATCGACGCCGATACGCTCTGCCTGGGCGATCTCGATGAAGTGAACGCCTGCATTGATCGGAACCGGTCGTTCACCCTCGCTGAAGGGCTTCCGAAGAAACCCCTTGCTGAGTGGCCTGCCATTTGGGCGCAAAACCCGAACTACCACATCGTCAATACTTTTGAGCAGCGCGCCCTCGAGTACCCCGGCGCCGGGGAAATGCTCTACGTACGCGGGTCGTCAGGCTTTGCCGGCTTTGCCAAGGGGGCTTACGACACCGGGCGCCTGGAGCAGTTTCACGTGGATATGGCCGCCATTCACGGCAGCCGCTGGAAGGAGTGGGGCACCGAGCAGATCGCCTCCAACTATGTTGTGGCCAACTCGCCAGACAGTCTGCCTCTGCCGCATCCAAAGTACTCCACCTACCTCGGCGGCCCCCTTCCCGATCCCTGCTCCGCTCTCCATTTCATTGGGACATTTCGATTCAAGGACGGCATCTTCGCCGGACTCTGCAATCGCGAAATCGCTCGCATGACCGGATCTCAATAGCCAGCGCCAGCCCGGGCCCTGGGCCACGGGCTTTAACCGCACGACTTCCATGCCAGATTCAAGGCTTCGCATCCTCAGCTTCACCACGGTTTACCCCCGGCCCGGCGAACCTCGATTTGGCGTCTTTGTCCGCGCCAGACTCCAGGCGCTCGCGGAGTTCGCCGACATTGTTGTCGTCTCGCCCACTGCCGTGATCGATTTCGGGAATCCGAATCGCAGGCTGGGCGGCGCATTTGCTCCATCGGGCCTGTCAACCGATGGCGAGGTGCGCGTCCTCCGTCCCAAGTGGTTCTACCCCCCCTCCATTGGCTGGATGCACCCGTCGTGGCTGGCCGCCTTCACCGCCAGGCCCATCGCCCGGCTACGCCAGGAGTTCCCGTTCGACGTGATTGATGCCCACTTCGGACATCCCGAGGCAAGCGCAGCCCATCGCCTCGCTGCCAGGTTCCGTGTTCCATTCACCGTGACCCTTCGTGGAAACGAGACCTTCCACGCGCAGGACGCGCGCAAACGCCGCCTCATGGCCTGCGCGCTTCGCGCCGCCGCCCGTGTGGTTGGCGTCTCTGAACCGTTACGCGAATTCGCCTTGAGCCTCGGCGTCGAGCCGGATCGGGCCATCACCATTCCCAACGGCATCGACTCATCCGTTTTCCACCCCAGGGACCGCGCCGCCGAACGCCGCCGGCTTGGCATGGACAACACCGAAGTTCACATCCTGTCGGCCGGCTATCTGATCGAACGCAAAGGCCACCATCGAATTGTTGAAGCGCTGCCTTCCTTAATCGCCGGTGGCCGGAGTGTCCGCCTGTGGATCGTCGGAGATCCCGGTTCAGAAGGCGACTATTCCGCCGAAATCCGCCACTTTGTTTCTCAATGCGGGGTCCAGGCTAGCGTCAGCTTCGTTCCTTCCGTCGAGGCCGCGGAGTTGGCCTGTTACATGTCGGCATGCGACGTGTTCTGCCTCGCCAGCAGCCGCGAGGGCTGGCCGAATGTCGTCAATGAAGCGCTGGCTTGCGGCGCCCCCGTGGTCGCATGCAATGTCGGAGGCGTGCCCGTCATGATCCCCGATCACAGGTTTGGCTTCGTCGTCGAGTCTGGCAACCGTGACGAACTCGCTTCGGCGCTTGCCGCCGCCCTGTCCAGGGATTGGGACCGCGATGCGATCTCGCAACATGGACTGTCGCGCAGTTGGCGCCAAGTCGCCCGCGAAGTCTTCGAGCAATTTACCGCCGTGGCAGTAGACAATAGATAGTAATGAGGATCCTCGTCACCGGCGGCGCCGGCTTCATCGGCTCGCACCTCTCCGAGCGCCTGCTTCGAGATGGCAACGAGATCGCGATCCTGGACGACCTCAACGACTTCTATTCCCCTGACGAAAAGCGACGGAACCTCGCTGCCGTCCAGGCTGCGGGCGCATGTCTATTCAAACATGGCGATATCTGCGACCAGAAGCAGGTGGATGCCTTGTTCGCGGAGTTCCAGCCCGACTCGGTGATCCACATCGCCGCCCGAGCCGGGGTGCGCCCATCCCTTGAACAGCCTCTACTGTATGAGAAAGTAAACGTAGGCGGCACTGCCGTGGTGCTTGATGCGGCGCGCCGCAGCGGTTGCAGGCGCTTCGTCATGGCGTCGTCGAGTTCCGTCTATGGCGTCGCCAATCGCGTCCCATTTTCCGAGGATGACACCTCGAATCTGCCCATCTCCCCCTATGCCGCATCGAAGCTCGCTGCCGAAAAGTTCTGCTACACCTATTCGCATCTCTACGACATGAAGACGGTTTGCCTCCGCTTCTTCACCGTTTATGGCCCACGTCAACGGCCAGACTTGGCCATCCGCAAGTTCATGGAGAGTATCGACGCCGGCCGTCCAATCCCCGTATTTGGCGACGGATCCATGGGCAGGGACTACACGTTCATCGATGACATCGTAGAAGGCGTCACTGCCGCGCTTTCGCTTGATGCCGAATACGAAATCATCAATCTCGGAAACTCAAGCCCCGTCAGCCTGCTCGAAATGGTTCGTACCATAGAAGATGTTCTCCACCGGAAAGCGGCCATCGACTGGCAGCCGGAACAGCCCGGCGACGTGCCCATCACGTTCGCCGACACCAGCAAAGCTCGCCGCATGCTCGGGTACTCGCCCTCGACCATCTTTGCCGACGGCATCGCAAAACAGGCTGCCTGGATGAGATCCCTCTAGACACTCCCATTCAGATGTCTCCCTTCCGCCTCCTCCACGTCTTCCCCTCCTTCGAGACTGGCGGCGCGCAGGTTCGGACTGTCGCTCTGATGAACGCTCTTGGGCCGTCCTACCATCACTCGGTCCTCGCCATGGACGGCGATTTCGGCGCCGCCCGGCGCGTGGACCCTGCAGCCGCTTACCAGCAGATCAATCCATTCCCGAAGGCCGGAACCCTCGCCACGGCAAGCCGCTTCGCCCGGCTGTTCAAACAACTCCGCCCTGACCTTCTACTGACCTACAATTGGGGCGCGATCGAGGCCGTCATGGGCAACATCCTGGCGCCGGTCTGCCCCATGGTCCACGTCGAGGACGGCTTCGGCGCCGACGAGGCCGCCTGCCTGAAGGCCCGCCGCGTCTGGACCCGCCGCATACTGCTGCGCCGCGCCCGCTGCGTAGCCGTTCCGTCCAGAACACTGCAACGGATCGCCCTTGAACGTTACCTCCTGCCGCAGCGAATGGTCCGGTTCATTCCTAACGGTATCGATACTGCTCGTTTCCGTCCTGGTCCGAACGCCGGATTGCGAGCCTCGCTCGGCTTTTCCCCGGAAGATTTCGTCATCGGAACCGTTGGACGCATCCGGCCGGAGAAAGACCTGGCGGCCTTGGTCCGCCGGATGAGCATGGCCGCCATCCCCAACGCCAGGCTGATTGTCGTCGGCGACGGACCCGCCAGGGCGTCGATTGAGTCTGCTGCCGCAGAGGCCGGCATCTCCCGGAAGTGCATCTTTACCGGCGAAGTGGCCGATCCCGCGCCCTACTACGGGGTCTTCGACTTGTTCGCGATGACATCCATCACCGAACAGATGCCCGTCGGCTTGCTCGAGGCCATGAGTTGCGGCCTGCCCGTTCTCTGCACGGCGGCCGGTGATACGGCATCGATTCTTGAAGGCTCGCCTGAGGTCCAGGTACTCGGCCGTGAAGACGAAGCCGGATACGTCGCACTCATCCGCGGCTTCATGGAGGACACTGAGCGGCGGTCGCGCTGCGGAGATTGGAACCGGAGCCGCGTCGATGCCAAGTATTCGCAGGACTCAATGGTGAAGAACTGGGATCGGCTCTACAGGGAGGCGGCGGACATGACGCCGGTGCCAGCAGGCCAGCATCAGGAGATTCCATAGCTTCCGCGAATGGTCGTGCAGACCGCTCAGATGCTGGTCGAACAATTTGCCCGCTTCGGCTCTTGAGATCAAGCCGTCGGCATCTCCGCCGAGCACAACTTCGCGGTAAACGCCTTTCAGGCTCGTTCTGAACCACTCCGCCAGGGGAACTGAAAATCCCATTTTGGGCCGGTAGAGGACTTCGTTTGGCACCAGCGCCTCAAGTAGCCTCTTGAACCCATACTTGCCCTGTAAACCTTTAATTTTCCAACTAGAAGGCAGCCTGGCCGCTAGTTCGGCGATGCGGTAGTCGAGCCACGGCGCGCGCCCCTCCAGCGAATAAGCCATTGTGGCCCGGTCGGCTTTCACGAGGATGTCTCCAGGGAGCCAGGTTTCCAAATCCACTGCCTGCATTTGTTCGAGCGGCCCCAGATGGGAGACCCGCCGGAACCGCTCCCTATAGGAACCCCGTGAATCATAACCTCCCATTGAGACGGCAAGATCCTGCGCCAGAATAGCTCGTAGCCCCTCATCGCGAAATGTCGTCATGCTCGAAAAATAGGCGTCGCCGAGTTCAAGGCCGAGGTTGACCAGCGTGGCCTTGGCCCTAAGCGGTCGCGGCAGGTAGTCGAACTTCGGATAGACCTGCCCGAGCGACGCCGCCAAACGTCTGCCGAACGAACCAAGATATCGTTGCCTGACGCGCTCCTCGGCCACCCCAAACCGGTATCGCCGGTAGCCGCCAAAGATCTCGTCGGCGCCATCGCCGCTGAGCGCCACGATCACCCGTTCGCGCGTCATGCGTGAAAGGTAGAGCATGGGCACGGCCGAACTGTCGCCAAACGGTTCGTCGAAATGGTAAACCAGCACGCCCAACACTTCGGCGATGTCTGGCGTCACGGTCTTTTCGTAGTGATCCGTGCGATAACGGCCTGCAATCTGCCGGGCGTAGCCGGTCTCGTCGAACTCCTTGGCGGTAAACCCGATAGAGAAGGTCTTCACTCTCCCGGAGGCCGCCTGGCTCATGTAGGCCACCACGCCGCTCGAATCCACGCCGCCGCTGAGAAACGCCCCCAGAGGAACATCGCTGATCATTCGTTTGGTCACGGCGTCCATCGCGAGTTCACCGAGTTCCTTTTCGGCGCTGGGTGGCGTCTCGCCGGTGGCGCAATACTCCAGACTCCAATACCTTCTGAGCCGGACTCCGTTGGCCGTGAGCGTGAGCGTCGTGGCGGGCGGCAACTTATTGATTTTTTTGTAGATACTTTGAGGGTCCGGCACATAGGACAGGGCCAGGAAATCGGCTACGCTTTCCGGCCTCACCGCAAAGTCCATGCCTTCAACCGCCTCGAAGGCCTTTAGCTCCGATGCGAACACAAGGCTAAATCCTGGCGCTGATTCCGTATAGTACAGCGGCTTCTTCCCAAACCGGTCCCGCGCCAGGAAGAGTTCGTTCGAGCGCCCGTCCCAGATTGCGAACGCGAACATGCCGTTGAGCCGTTCCGCCATCCGTTCTCTTTCTTCCTCATAGAGATGGAGCAGAACCTCGGTATCTGAGTTGGTCCTGAATTGGTGTCCCTTGGCCAGCAGTTCGGCCCGAAGATCGAGGTAGTTGTAGATTTCACCATTGAAGACGACCTGCAGCGACCCGTCCTCATTGCCCATGGGTTGCTGGCCTGTCGCTAAGTCGATAATGCTCAGCCGGCGGTGTCCGAGCGCCACGGGACCATTCGCAAAATGGCCGTATCCGTCCGGTCCGCGATGCAGCATCCGGTCGCACATGGCGCGCGTCAGGGCAGGATCGGCTGGTCTTTCCCGGTCGTTTGTGACGAATCCTGCGATGCCGCACATGGGGGTGGCTCAACCCATCATAGCGTGGGCATGCCCGCGCCCCTTTCACGCCGGCCCTCCACAGACTACGATGGAATCGTGCCTTCACAGAGTATGCCCGTCCAGCCAATGCTCGACCTCCGAGCCCAATTCCGAACGATTCGTGAAGAGGTGCTCGCCGCAGTCACGCAAGTGTTTGAGGACCAAGCATTTGTCCTCGGCAAGGAAGTCGCCGCCCTGGAGCGGGAGATCGCCGCTTACTGCCAGACCACCCACGCTGTCGCCTGCGCCTCAGGCACCGATGCGCTGATTCTCGCGCTGATGGCGCTTGATATCGGCCCAGGCGACGAAGTCATCACCGTTCCTTATACTTTTTTTGCAACGGCGAGTTCCATTGCCCGCGTCGGCGCCCGCCCCGTGTTTGTCGACATTCTCGACGATACGATGAACATGGACCCGGACCACCTGGCCCGCGTCGCCGCCGAGCATCCCAAAGCCAAAGCGATCATCCCGGTGCACCTTTTCGGCGCATGCGCCGACATGGACCCGATTCTCGATGTCGCGGCCCGCCATGGGATGGTGGTGATCGAGGACTCCGCGCAGTCGATTGGCGCGACCTACAAAGGCCGCATCGCTGGAAGCATGGGCGTCATCGGATGTTTCAGTTTTTTCCCAACCAAGAATCTTGGCGGATGTGGTGACGGTGGCATCATGACTACATCCGACGCAAAGCTTGCCAAACGGCTCGCCTCGTTGCGCGTTCACGGCATGGAAGTGAAATACTATCACGACGAGATTGGGATCAATTCCCGGCTTGACGCGCTACAAGCAACGGTTTTGCGCGTCAAATTGCGCCACCTGGCCGGCTGGACCCGCGCCCGCCAGGCAGTTGCCGCTCGCTATATCGCAAATCTTGAGCCCCTCGGGAAGGCCGTAAAGCTGCCGCTGGCGGCCGATCACTCCACCTGCCACGTTTACCACCAGTTTGTGATCCGTGCAGAAGGCCGCGACGCTCTCCGGTCGCGGCTCGAAGCCGCGGGAATCTCCACCGACATGTACTATCCCCTGCCGCTCCACCTGCAAAAGTGTTTCGCATACCTGGGCTACCGCGAGGGGGATCTTCCGGTGAGTGAGGCGGCCTCCAGGAGCTGCATCGCCCTGCCGATATACCCCGAAATGGAATCCGAAGCTGCCGACCGCATCTGTGCGGTCATCGCCTCACACTATAATTAGACTTGTTGTTACAGCTTGTTACAGCCGGTCTCGCCCGGCGCACCTCAGAACCCCTCATGCCCCTGCCCATACGAGGAATTGATGAATCCGAGTGACTCCGCCTTGTCCCGGCCGGATCTCAAGTCCCTTCCTTGGGCCCCGATCCTTTGGTTTGGCGCCCTTCTTCTGGTCTGTTACGGCCCGGTGCTGGCGTCATTAGGCAATGATTGGATCATCGATGAAGACATGGGGCACGGCTTCTTTGTCCCGGCCGTAGCCCTTTACATCGTTTGGCTCCGGCGCGGCGAACTTCTGGCAGGAGACTACAAGCCATTCATCCCCGGTCTGATTGTCGCCGTGGCCGGAGCCCTGCAACTGATGGCCGCCACACTTGGGGCCGAGTTATTCATGGCGCGTACCGCCTTCATCATCTCCCTGGCGGGTATTGTGTTGACCCTTGGCGGCTTCCGCCTTGTCAAGGATCTTGGATTCCCGCTCTTTCTGCTGGTGTTCATGATTCCCTTGCCCGCCATCATCTACAACCAGGTGACGTTCCCCCTCCAATTGCTGGCAAGCCAGATCGCCGAACAGGTTCTCACCTGGGTCGGGATTCCGGTGCTGCGGGATGGCAATATCCTCGAACTGCCAAGCCAGCGCCTCTCTGTTGTGGAGGCCTGCAGCGGCATACGTTCGTTGCTGTCGCTTTCGTTCTTGTCACTCGTGTATGGTTTCTTTTTCGACAACAAGTCTTGGATGCGCTGGGTTCTTCTTGTGTTGACAGTGCCGATCGCCATCTCGGCCAATGCGTTCCGAGTCACTATCACGGGCATCCTGAGCGAAGTAGATCCCGAACTGGCCGCCGGCATCTTCCATAGCCTGGAAGGATGGGTGATCTTCATGATCGCCCTGGTTCTTCTGTTCGTGTCTCACAGGTTGGTCAATCTGGTCTATGCGAGGGCCGCCAGGCGTGATTGATACGCTCCGGTTTCTGCGCCACCCGGCCTCGGCAATACTCAGCCTGGTCCTCCTGGGACAGGCCGGGGTGTACTATCTGGTGCCCAAGTCCGAACTTGCCCCAGCCGCTCCCGCCATGAGCGGTTTCCCAAGCCAACTCGGCGTCTGGCGCATGACCGCCGAGTATCCGATCGAGGATGAAATACTCAGGGTCCTGAGGGCTAACGACACGTTGAACCGCGTCTACAATTCGCCGCAGAGTCCATTCGCGCTGAATCTGTTCATGGCCTACTTCCGTTCACAGAAGACCGGGGCCGCGCCGCATTCGCCGAAAAACTGCCTGCCCGGTTCAGGTTGGGCGCCTCTTTCTTCCGAGATCGTCCGTATTCCCGTTCCAGGACTCGCGTCGCCGCTCGAGGTGAACCGGTTCATCGTCGCCCGTGGGACCGAGAAGACGCTGGTTCTGTACTGGTATCAGACGGCCCACCGGGCTATTGCTTCAGAATACGAGGCCAAGGTTTGGCTGGTGTTGGATTCACTTCGCTACCGGCGTTCCGACACCGCCATTGTCCGCGTCGTCGCGCCATTGCCGGAGGGCCGGGAAGAGGAAGTCCGGCGAGTCACCTCAGACTTTATCGCCGCTGCCATGCCGGCGATCTCAGCCCAGGTTCCCCAATAACCGTCATTCGGGCTTTTGGTGCCGGGCAACCGAGCGACGAAGCGCTTTCACCATCGCCAGGACGCCAGTCAGAATACCCGCGAAGATCCACAACGTCATCCGGTCGCCCCATCTCAGCGCTGGCGAGTATCTCCCGGCCCGGTGGTCAGTCATCGAATTTGAAGTTCATCTGGCGGCGCATCATGTACGACCGGAAGGCGGCCTTGCTGACACCCGTGGATGTGAGCAATATCTTGCCGCCCCTGCGCTGGCAAATCTCTTGGGCGACTTTGTGGTCCGGATTGCGCACATCAACGGGCGGTCCGCCTGTTGCCTGAATCCAATCCTCCGTAGCCCGGTTCAGCGTATGTTCGAGTCGAGGGTCGGCCGAGCGCCACTGTCCCTCGCGCAACAGAGCCTTCACCTTCCCGAATCTGACCACAACACCCATTCGATCGCCTCTTGTCATCCAGCATACCGTCTCCAGGTCCGATTGGTTCAAAGTCGATTCCAGTAAGAGACGATCGCGGCCCAAAGGACACTAAGCAAACGGGGGCAGAAATCGATTTGACCCAGGAAAGTCCGGTCTACAACTTCCCGGAGGGCATCCCGGCCTTCGAGGGCCATGACAGGTTCAAGCTCATCCGCGATCCGAAACTGGATCCATTCCTTTTTCTGGTGAGCCAGACCGACAAAACGCTGCGATTCATCTGCGTGCAGGTTCGCTTCCTTGTTCCGCACTACACCTTCGAACTGGACCCTGCCAGTGCGTCACTGCTCGGAGTCCAGCCGGGAACATGCTCAGTTTCCGATGAACGCTTTGCCTGCCTGGCGATTCTGAGTTTCCCAGCAGGCGAACCGGCCACGGCCAACCTGATGGCCCCGGTTGTGATCAATCTCGTATCCGGCGTCGGGGTGCAGGCGGTTCAGTCAAGCACTGCTTGGCCCCACGCCGAACCGGTCGGAATCCAGGAGAATCAGCGATGCTCGTGATTCGGCGTAAACCTGGTGAATCGATCGTTCTGTCGGGTGGGATCGAGGTCGCTATCCTTGAGCTGAACGCCCACGGGGTGAAACTCGGCATCACGGCGCCAGCCAGTGTGGCCGTCCTTCGAAACGAGATCCACCTCGCTCAACAGGCGAACAGGCTCGCCGCCAAGACCGCTCCCGTTGGCCGCCTTGATGAACTCCTGTCCGCGTTGAGGGACCCGGCCAGAACGTACTGCACCAATGCCGCACTAGAGAAATAAAACTAAAAGCCAAGCCGGGCAGACCGATGAGCCAACCGGAGCCCGTTATGGAGTTCAAAGAACTCCACGCACGCAGGGAAGCGCGCGGACAAACGGCGCCAAGGAGACAAGGAAGTGGCTTTTTCCATCAACACTAACATCACCTCGATGCAGGCGCAGGAGTACTTGCGCGTGTCCGGGGACTTTCAAGCGAAGACCATCAACCGAGTGACCTCGGGACTCCGGATTGTGAGTTCGGGCGACGATGCGGCCGGCTTGGCGATTGCTAACTCATTCCGCAGCGACCAGGCCGTTCTCAGCCAGGGCATTCGCAACGCCAACGACGGCCTGGCCACACTGCAGACAATTGATGGCGGCATCACCAACATCAGCAAACTGATCGACCGCGCCCGGACGCTGGCGACCCAGTCCGCCTCGGGCACCTTCGACGGGGACCGCTCCGTCCTGAACACGGAATTCCAGAGCGTACTGAGTGAAATTGACCGGCAGGCGCAGGCAATCGGCCTCAACGTCGGCGGATCATTCGCGAAGGAACTGCGCGTTTTCATCGGCGGCGGCCGCGGCACGTCCGACTCGGCCGTGATCACCAACGGTTCGGCGTCGGTGGATCTTGCGGCTTCCACCGTTGACACCAAGAGCCTCGGACTCAGCGGCTACGCGGTCTCCGGCGCCACTGGCCTGGACAACGCCACAACGTTCGCCACGGCCAAAGGCGCGGCTACGACGATGACATACACCGTCAGCGGCGCTGGCTTCTCAGGCGCCAATGCCATCAGCGTGACAGTCAATCTCACCGGCGTCAACGACTTGGCCGGTCTTGTGGACGCAATCAATGCAGGCATCACCGGCGCGGCCCAAGGCACCACTGCCGCGGCGACAGCGTTCAAGAACGCGGGCATCAGCGCACAGATGAACGCCGACGGCACCTCATTCCAGTTCGTTTCCACTTCGGCCGCCTTCGCCGTGCAGGACAATGGCGCGGCAGGCGCTGCCAGGAACTTCCTCGGAACAACGGCTGGCGACCAGGTCAAGGTGGGCGGCGGACTCGAAGCACGCACCATCGCTTGGGCTGGCGACATCGCCGACGGCGAGACCCAGGTTGTCACTCTCTCCACGGTCGACGAAGGAGGGACGATGCACAAAGTCGACATCAGCCTCGGCGATACCGGTTCGGCACTCACCATCGCCGAAGCGGTCACCGCGCTCAATACGGCCCTTCAGAACACCAATGACAGCTATCTCAAGTCCCTTGTCGCCACAGTAGACGGCAGCACGACCGATTCCATCTCCATCGCCGGGCTGAAAGACTTCAATGTAACCGTGGCAATCCCGTCTGACGCGACATCCACGGGCCTCGACGGCGTCGGCTCCACTGTGAGTTCGGCCGAAGTCTCCGGCGGAACCAACGTCAACATCGCATCTGAAACCGCCGCCCAAACGGCCGTCTCGGCTCTGGCCGATGCAGTTACCGCCCTGGGCCAGGCCCAGGCCGTTGTCGGCAAGGGACAGAACACGTTCAACTTCGCCGTCAGCTTGGCATCCACTCAGTTAACCAACCTGGCCGCTTCGGAATCGCGCATCCGCGACGCCGACCTGGCGGCCGAAGCGGCAAACCTCACCAAGGCTCAGATCCTGCAGCAGGCCGGCATCGCCGCTCTCGCGCAGGCCAACTCCGCTCCTCAAGCCGTACTCTCACTTCTGCGTGGCTAGACTGTAGCTTGGTCTAGGTGAATCGCCCAATCCGGCCCCCAGTGCTTTTGTCATTGGGGGCCTAATCTTTTCCCCCTATTCTCCCGATAACCCATCAGGAGGCCACCCGCGTATGGAATCCAACAACAGCCCGTCATTCCATTGTCAGGCGCTTGAAGCTCTCATGGAAGGTCGCATTGAGGAGTCTGTCCATCTGCTTCGCGCGGCACTGGAAGAGACGCCGTCCGATAGCCAAGTTTGGAATGATCTTGGCGTTGTGATGGAGGCATTAGGGAATCCGGGGCAGGCGATCGATTGTTACGCTCGAGCCCTGCAGTGGCACCCGTTCCACCGTGAAGCCCGCGCCAACCTGCTTGCGCTGGAGATGCAGACCATCGCCCGGAAAAGGATGAAGGAGCAGGCGGCTCACATTGTAATGTCGAGGATTGCGCCGGCCGCGTCGCGTCCCTTCGCCGTCCGCGCCAGTTCACTCTGACTGCCCAGTTCCGCCAAGTCGCTCAACACCGTCTCACGCCACTGGCGGATGGAGTGCTCAACACCGGCTCCGAGCCTCAGTACGGCATGCAGCCGAGTCAATTGTCCGGTTTGAGCGCGACGTAGGTTACAATGCTGGAGGTCCTGGACCGCTTCAGCTCGCGCATGGATATGATCGGCGAATGATGGGTCGCGATGCGCGACTGAGCGTGCGAGTTCAACTGTCGCTTTCTCCAGATCGTTCAATACCTCGTCCAGTGGGCGGGAATGCTTAGGGCTAGGCATCGTTTCTGCCATAAAGGACCAGATACAGGCTCTCCACCGACGCCTCAAGCATCGACTTCTGGCTTTCCAGTTGGGCCAACAGCGCATCGGCCGCCTGCAGTTGGGAGAAAAGCGTCGTCTGTAGCGAACTGACTCGCTCAGACAATCTCTCGATCTGTGAAGTGAGGCGCTTGTCCGTTTCGTCGTAAAGACCGATCTCGGACGTCATTAGCCCTGTCTCAGCGTCACTCAATTGATCCAGGCCGGATGCGGTGGCCCCTAACGACCCTGGTTGGTTATCCAGAAAGGCAAACGCACTCTCCAAATCCCCTGCGCTCATCGTGGCGATCTTGTTCGAATCAAATGTCATCCGCCCATCGGCGTTCAAGGTCAGTCCGACCTTTGCCAGACTGCCCTTTCCATCGTTACCAGATGCTCCCACGATCGCGCGCATCCTTGCCTGGATTTCATATATGATCCGGTCACCTGCGAGGACGCCGCCGTTTTCTCCAGTTTGCGCGTCGATTGCGTCGCGTAACGTGTTGTAGGCCACGGCCAATGAGTCGAGAGCCGTTGAGAGCGTGTTCCTGCTCGATTGCGCCGATATCGTGATGGTCTCATCACCCGTAGTGGTCTCGTTCAGCGTGAGCACCAAACCTTCTACCACGGTTGAAATGGTGTTGCTGACGCTCGTCACCTCCTGGCCATTGATCTTGAAAACGGCGTTCGAGCCGGCGTTTGTCATGGAGATCAACTCCTGATCAGGCTCGCCGCCGGTGGCCAGCAAGGAGATCGCCCTTGGTCCCGCCTCCTCCGCCGTCAGCGCCAAAAAGTACCTGCCCGGTGTGGCGCCGGTATCGATAATGCTCGCCCTCACCCCGTAGCTGCCTGCATTGATAGCTGCCGCCAGTCCGTCCAGGTTATCGGTGGCCTCGGTCAGCGTGATAGTGTGCGTCGAGCCGCCGACAATCAGGTCAAGTGTGTGGGCGCCGCCTGCCACCGGCGTGGCGTCCCGCGAGTCATATCCGTTGTTGCTCATGGCCGACGCTACGCTGGCCAGCGAACTGATCTCGCTGATCTTATAGCTGCCGATGGCAGCAGTCCCGTCGATTGATACGCCGACCTTTGAGGAACTACTGGCCGGAGACACCGCCCGTCCGGCTGCCACAGTACCCACGGTCTCGATCGCCGAAACAAGATTGGCCACGGTAGACCGCAGATTGCTCATCACGGTCTTTTTCGTGAGAACCGTCGCCTGGTCGGATTCCAGATTCTGAACGGGCAAGTTGGCGATGGCTACCGTGCGATTCACGATAGCCTGAAAATCGTCGGAGAACTGGCTCATGCCGGTGAAGGCGAGTGGTGAGATGCTCATGGAGAAGCCGCCCGGCGTCCGGGACCTCAACAACCTCATCGGCACTTGGAACACTCGGCGCGAGCCAGTCTTTCGCCTAGTAGGGTTTCATATGTAGCCCATTTCCGCGATTCACTACTCCAGGCCTATGGGCGGGTGCTAGCTCCGATGAGTGTCCTCGAGGTAGGTATAGCCATAGAGGCCTTCCTCATAAAACTTCAGCAACCGGCCAGACTCTTCATAGCCCAGCCGTCCTTCCATCACCGCCTTCTCCACATCCAAACGGAACTGCTCGAGCAGCATCCCGTGGCTGAACTGAACGTAGGCCAGGACCTCTTTCACCGTGTCGCCCTTGATCACGGCCTCAAGCACCGGCGTGTTGTTGTCGTTGAGCCGGACGTGGACGGCGTGCGTGTCGCCGAACAGATTATGCAGGTCGCCCAGGATCTCCTGGTAGGCGCCAACCAAGAAAGTTCCAAGGTAGTAGGTCTCGCCGTTAAATGAATGCAATGGCAGTGATTTCTTCACATCCCGCCGGTCGATGAACTGGTCCACTTTGCCATCGCTGTCGCACGAAATGTCGCCCAGTGTGGCCTGGTGAACCGGCTGTTCGGTCAGCCGGTGTATCGGCACTATTGGGAACAACTGCTTGACCGCCCAACTGTCCGGCATGCTCTGGAACAGGCTGAAGTTGCAGAAGTAGGTGTCCGAGAGCATCGCATCCAGCCCCTCAAGCTCCTCGGGGAAGATGTCGAGTTGACGGGCCATGGTGAGAATACGCCGGCAGATGGCCCAATACATGTTTTCAGCCAGGCTTCGCTCCTTCAACGGCAAATAGCCCAGGCTGAAAAGATTCAACGCCGAATCGAGCGCCTGCTGGGCGTCGTGGAAACTCTCCAGCAGGTTCTTGAAGCTGAGGTTCTTGTGGGTTTCGAGTAGATCCACCAACGGCTGTTCGGCGTCCTCGGGCAACGCTTCTGGAAGCGCCTCGCCGCCGAATCCGCTGACGCCCAGCACGTTGAACACTAGCACGCTATGGTAAGCGGCGATGGCCCTGCCGCTCTCGCTGATGATGTTTGGATGCGGCACGTCGGCGTGATCGCAGACATTTTGCACGTGGTAGACGATATCGTTGGCGTACTCCTGGAGCGAATAGTTCACGCTCGATTCGAAGTCGGTCTGAGAACCGTCGTAGTCGATTCCCAAGCCGCCGCCCACATCCAGATACTCCAAGCCGGCTCCACTCTTCTTCAGGTCGGCATAGACCCTGGCGGCCTCGATGACGGCGCCCTTGATGTGGCGGATGTTGGTGATCTGGCTGCCAAGGTGGAAGTGCAGCAGCTTGAGGCAATCCTCCATGCCGCATTCGCGAAGCTGGTCGAGAGCGCGGAGCGCCTCGGTCACTGTCAGGCCGAACTTCGAACGGTATCCGCCGGAGGATTTCCAGCGCCCAGCGCCGCGGCTGGCGAGTTTCACCCGGATCCCGATCTGCGGGCGGACGCCCAATTCCGCCGAGTGTTTCAGGATGAGGTCGAGTTCAGTGTATTTTTCAACGACCGGAATGATCTGGCGGCCTACTTTGGCGGCCAGCATCACCATCTGGATGTACTCGTCGTCCTTGAACCCGTTGCAGATGATGGGGGTGTTGTTGCCGGCGATAGCCATGACGGCGAGCAACTCCGGCTTTGAACCAGCCTCCAGCCCGAATCCATGCTGCCTGCCGAACCGGTGGATCTCCTCGACCACCTGGCGCTGCTGGTTCACCTTCACCGGGTAGACGCAGATGTAGCGGCCCTGGTAGCTGTGCTCGTGGATGGCCGACTGAAAGACGCTCTTGAGTTCGGCCAGTTGCATACCGAGGATCTCGGGGAAGCGGAGAAGGATAGGAGGATCGATGCCGCGCAACACCAGCGTATCGACCATCCTCTTCAGGTCGATAAACCTTGCGGGTTCACGCGTCGGATGGACGAGGATGTGACCCTCGTCGCTGATTGAGAAATAGCCCTTGCCCCAACCGTCGATGTCGTACAATTCGCGAGCTTTGGCCGCGCTCCACCGGTCGCTGGGTTCCCACACTGGTACCGTCTCAGGCGTCTTGACGTTCAATTCGGATCTGGTCCCTCCCGAAACTCCAAGTTTCGACTAATCCGCCGCCGTCGGCAAGTGATCTTCAGTTACAGGAAGGGCGGCATTCTCCAGGTGCGGGCTGGCCTGATGTAGAATCCGTGCTATGCAGCACCCGCTCGAAGGTAAATTCGCTCTTGTCACGGGAGCCAGTAAGGGCGTTGGGAAGGGCATCGCACTCGAGTTCGCCCGGCAGGGTGCGAGAGTCGCGGTCAACTACAACAGTGACGCCAGGGGAGCCGCGCAGACCGTGGCCGAAATTGAGTCCCTCGGCGGCGAGGCGTTCGCCGTTCGCGCCAACGTTGGCAATTCCGCCGATGTTGCGGCCATGTTCGAGGAGATTGTGGCGCGATCCGGCCGGCTCGACATCCTCGTCAACAACGCCGGGGTTCAAACCTGGAAGCCTTTGCTTGAACTGACGGAAGAAGAATGGGACCGGGTCATCGACACGAACCTAAAAGGGTGCTTCCTCTGCACGCAGCTCGCCGCGCGCGTCATGAAGGATGCCGGCGGCGGCAACATCGTCAACATCGGGTCCGGCTGCAACAAGTGGCCGTTTCCAAATCTGGTCGATTACACATCGAGCAAGGGCGGCATCGAGCAGTTCACCAAAGTAGCCGCCGTGGAGTTAGGCCGGTTTGGGATCCGGGTGAATTGCGTCGCGCCTGGGGCGATCGAGATCGAGCGGACCAAGGAAGAGGCGGGCGACTATGCCGGAACATGGGCGAAACTGACGCCGCTGTCGAGAGTCGGAGTGCCCTCGGATGTGGCCACGGTAGTAGCGTTTCTCTGCACTCCAGGCGCGAGTTTCGTGACGGGACAGACCATCTGGGTTGATGGCGGGCTGTTCACGCGGCCCGCTTGGCCGTACGAATAGAATGCCGCTCAACCGGCAAGGCCAGGGATGCCGCCAAGCGTCTTAGCCGTCCTGGCTGCCCGCGCAATCGCCTCGGCGACCGCTTCGGCCGAAGCCGCGCAAAGCGCATCAAGCCCAGCATTGACCCCGCCGCAGGAAAGCGCGAAAGCGATGTCGCCGTCCATGCCCATATGGACCGGACGAATTGCACGAACCATGCCCTGGCTGGCCGCCTGAGCCAGTCGTCCAGACTGGACTTTGTTGAGTTTTGCATCAGTGGCGACGACGACCAGGGTAGTGTTTTCCCGCCTCCCGGAAGTTTGACCAAACGAACTGGTGGTGGCCCGTTCTTTCATTATTTTCAATGAGTTGGCGAATTCCTTGGAGTCTGCGGACACTCGCGCCCCGGCCAGGATCTGGCCTGTATCTGGATTCAGTACATCTCCGTATGCATTCACAGCGGCGAGCGCCGAGACCTTTGCTTTGCCTACCTCGACGGTCCATGTGCCGATGCCGGATTTCATGGCGCACTTCAGTCCTAACGCCTTGCCGCAGGTGGCCCCGGTTCCCGCGCCGACGTTTCCTTCCTCCACCTTCCCGTCGTGGGCGGCCGCCGTTGCGGCCTCGCCCATTTCGCGGGTGGGCCGGGCGGTAGATTTGCCCAAGCCGAGATCGAAGAGAATCGCAGCCGGGACGATCGGGACCACAGTCATACCTACTCCGAACCCGATTCGCCTTTGCTCCAGGACACGGCGGACGCCGCTGGCCGCTTCCAGCCCAAACGCGCTGCCACCGGCCAGGCAGATGGCATGAACGGCCGGGGTGATGTGCGCGGGACTCATGACGTCGAGTTCCTCGCTGCCGGTGGCCCCGCCGCGGATATCCACGCCGGCGACGGCGCCCTTTTCGCACACGATGACCGTACAGCCGGTCAGCCCATCAAAGTCGGATGCGTGGCCGACTTTGATGCCCGCGATGTCGGTGAGCCCTTTCATCAACACCTCACCTCAATCGTAGCGCCCAAAGGCGGCGTGTTGCGTATGTTAGCATCGAAGGCGTTGGGGAACCGCGCTCTTGCTTGACCTCATCAAAGGCCCAATCCTCACATTTCAGGAGTTCGTTCTCCTGGCCGGGCGGGCGGTCCGGGGCGTCTTCCGCAAACCCGCCTACTGGCCCGACGTCTTCACCCAGATGGATTTGATCGGCATCGGCAGTTTGCCGGTGGTTGTGCTCACCGGATTCTTCAGCGGCGCGGTGATGGCGCTTCAGATGTCCCGAGCTCTACAAACTTACGGGGCGACGTCGCAGGTTGGCCAGATTGTCGCGATCACTCTGGTCCGCGAAATGGGTCCGGTGTTGACCTCACTTATGGTTGCCGGGCGCAACTCTTCCGGCATGGCCAGCGAACTCGGTTCGATGAAGGTGACCGAGCAGATCGACGCCATGCGCGCTCTTGGCACAGACCCGGTCATGAAACTGGTCAAGCCGAGGCTGATCGCCACTGCGACTATGCTGCCGTTGCTGACGATCATCGCCGACTTCGTCGGAATTTTTGGCGGCTGGGTTGTCGCCTGCCCGCTGCTCGGACTCACCAGCGACGCACAATACTGGAACAACTCCTGGCGCAGCCTCGAATACAACGACATCGTTCAGGGCCTCTTGAAACCGTTCGTCTTCGCCCTCGTCATATCCCTCGTGGGGTGCCATTACGGAATGCGGACAACCGGCGGCACGCAAGGCGTCGGCCGCGCCACGACTCAGGCTGTGGTAGTGGCCAGCGTGTGGATTGTCGTTCTCACCTTCCTCATTGGCCGGATCTTCGTTTCGATGTAGACGGTATTGAGTATGGCCGGAACCGACGACAGTCCGATTCTTGCTTTCGACGGCGTCACTGTTCGTTTCGACGACCAGGCTGTGCTCGACAATGTTTCTTTCGTCATCCGGCGCGGCGAATCCCTGGTGTTGCTCGGCGAGGCCGGTAGCGGCAAAACCGTCCTGCTGAAAACAGCGCTTGGGCTGATTCGTGCCGATGCCGGCCGGATCTCCCTGTTCGGCGCCGACGTGACATCGGCGAGCGAACAGCAGTGGTTCGACGTCCGGGCGCGCATTGGAGTGCTGTTTCAGGAGGGGGGGCTGTTCGATTCACTGTCGATAGAGGAAAACGTTTCCTATCCGCTGTTGAACCAAAAGGCCCTCCATTGTCCGGAGGATGAGATGGCGCAGCGCGTGGAGCGGTCGCTTGAGTTCGTCGAACTGGGCCACACTCTTGAGAAATACCCTAGCGAGCTTTCCGGCGGGATGCGCCGCCGGGTCGGCATCGCCCGCGCCATCGTCACCGAACCTGAATTGCTGCTCTATGATTCGCCCACAGCAGGGCTGGACCCGATCACCGCGACGACCATCATGGCGTTGATCATCAAGGGCCGCGACGTCAGGCGCGCCACCACAGTCATCGTGACTCACCGTTACCAGGACGGCGAGATGCTCACCCGATACCGCCACGACGCGAGCCTCGGACGCCTGACGCCGGCGCCGTCCAACGGTTCGGGCCCCAAGACCCATTATCTGGTTCTGCGGCAGGGCCGCGTCGTTTTCGACGGGCCACAGGCCGAACTGGAGGCCTCAACTGATCCGTATGTCGCCAACTTTGTCCGGAGGCCCGGCTAGGCCACCGGCACTTATGGGATGCTGGAGATCAAGTCATGCCCTCGCCTAAGAAAGTCGCATGGTCTCAGTTGAAGGTCGGGATCATGGCCATCATTGCGCTGGTGATCCTCGCCGTACTTATTTTCCTGCTGACCGGCGCCGACAATCCATTCGCCGAAAAAGCCGTTCTCTATACCTACTTGCGTGATTCGGCCGCGATGACCGAGGGTTCCGCCGTGCGGCTCAACGGGATACTCATCGGCAAGGTGAAGTCCATTGAACTGACAAGGGAACCCGACGTGAACCGTACCATCCGCATGACGATGCAGATCGACAAGAACTACCTGAATTCGATCCCTGTGGATTCGGAACTCGGCTTCAGCGCGGAAAGCGTTCTTGGCGAAAAGTTTCTCAACATCCGGCGAGGGACCAAGCCTGAACCGATCAAGGATGGCGGCGAAATCACGGCCCGCGACGATCGGGATTTTCTTGAGATCGTCCAATCGGCCATGCCGCTGCTCGAATCGCTTCAATCGATTTTGGCCCGCATGGACAAGATCGTTGGCACAGTCGAGGCCGGCAAGGGCAGTATCGGCAAGCTGATCGTGGACGAGCAGGTTTACAACCGGATCAACGGCATGTTGGGCAATATCCAGTCCGTCACCGGAGACCTCGCCGAGGGCAGAGGGACCATCGGCAAACTGCTTCATGATGACGCCCTCTACGCCGAAATCCGGCAGACCACGGCGAGACTGGATGCCATCGCGGCCGGTCTCGAAAAAGGTGAAGGCACTGCGGGGAAACTGCTGAAAGACCCGGCCCTTTACGACGAACTCCGTTCGGCCACAGCCGAAGTCAAAACGCTCGTGGCGGATCTGAATGCGGGTAAGGGATCCGCTGGCAAACTGCTCAAGGACGAGGCGCTGCACAACCGCCTGGTCGCCACGCTGGACCGGGTAAACGGAACGATGGACAAGTTGAACGCAGGGCAGGGAACCCTCGGCCAGTTGCTGGTGAATCCGTCTCTGTATGAGAACTTGACAGGGACGACGGGCGAGATGCGCAGCTTAATGAAGGACTTCCGCGCCAATCCTAAGAAGTTCCTGACCATCCAGCTGAAGCTGTTCTAGATGAAGACAGTTCGCAGGCTGTCGGTGAACGCCGACGATTTTGGATTCACCAGCGACGTCAATCGCGGCATTGTCGAAGCCCATGTCAAAGGGATACTCACGTCGACGACCATCATGGCGAACGGCGGCGCGTTTGATGATGCCGTGCGCCTGGCGCGGGAAGCGCCGTCTCTCGACACCGGCGTTCACTTCGTGCTGGTGGGCGGCGCCTCGGTAGCCCATCCGGGCCGTCCATTGCCGGCCACCGTGTCTCAACTGATCCAAGCACTCGTGCTCAGGCGTATCGATCCATTCGAGGAACTGTCGGCGCAGATGGACAGGATACTGTCCGCTGGTTTGGCGGTGACACACGTGGACACGCACAAGCACACGCATCTACTGCCGCCGGTGCTCGATGCGGTCTGCCGGATTGCCGAATCGCACGGCGTCCGGTGGGTGCGGCGTCCCTTCGACTTCCCCATCACGCCCGGTCCGGCCGGAGTTCCAGCAACCAAACGAATTGTCAGCCGCGCAATGGGGTCGGTTCGAAGGATGTTTCACGCCAAGATGGCGCGGCATGGGTGCGCGAGCACCGATCACTTCGCCGGGTTCCAGTTGACCGGGCGCTTTTCGCACGAAGATGTCGTATACCTGATCGAACGTTTGCCTGAGGGCTGGACCGAGTTCATGGTGCACCCGGGCTTTTGCACAAACGAACTGCGATCGGCGAGAACCCGGCTGAAAGAAAGCCGTGAGGTTGAACTGCGCGCGCTGACCCATCCTGCCGCACGGCAGGCGCTTTCATCCGCCGGCATCCTGCTAGTACCCTATCCTGCCTCTTGAACATCCGGTTCGCGGGCGGCGATATGATGAGCCTGCCTGGAGACTCCCATGAACCGACGAACACTGCTGGCGGCCGGCGGAATTGCCCCGGCGTTCATCCGCAGGCTTTCCGCCGCCGAGCGGCCGAACATTCTATGGATCCTAGCCGAAGACCTGGGGCCACAATTGGGCTGTTATGGGTATCCGTTGGTCGAAACGCCCCACTTGGACAGGCTGGCGGCTGAGGGTGTCCGCTATGAACAGGCCCACACGACCGCTCCAGTCTGTTCGGCGAGCCGTTCGGCGTTCAATGTCGGGCTGTACCAAACCAGCACCGGGACCCACAATCACCGCAGCCACCGGACCGACAACTATCGCCTGCCCGCCGGCGCCAAACTCGTCAGCCAGCGACTGGAGGAGGCCGGCTACTTCACGGCGAACGTCAAAGGCGAAATCGCACCTGGAACGCGCGGCATGGCGAAGACGGATTTCAACTTCAACGTCGACAAGCCTTTCATGGGAGACCATTGGAACCAGCGCGCCAAAGGCCAGCCGTTCTATGCGCAGGTGAACTTCCAGGCGACCCACAAGGGGCCGGCCTTCGTTGAAGCCCGGAAGCTGCCAAAGCTGATCGATCCGGATCAGGTTCAGCTGCCCCCCTATTGGCCTGACCATCCGGTGGTCCGTGATGAGTTTGCGAATTTTCTCGATTGCGTCAATCTGCTCGACCGGAATGTCGGCGCGCTCCTCGACACGCTGAAGCGTGACGGTGTCTACGAGAATACCCTGATCTTCTTCATGGGCGACAACGGACGGTGCCTGATTCGGGGCAAGCAGTGGTGCTACGACGCCGGGACGCACGTGCCGATGATCGCCCGGTGGCCCGGAAGGGTGAAACCTGGATCAACGGTTTCCGCACCCGTATTGTCGCTCGACATGACAGCCACCACGCTGGCCGCAGCCGGTCTGGCCGTGCCCGAGCCCTTCCATGGGCGGCCGCTTTGGGGCGCTGGCGCGAAACCGCGCGATTATGTGGTCACTGCCCGGGACCGCTGCGACATGACCGTCGACCGCATCCGCTGCGTCCGCGACGCCCGCTACGCTTACATACGCAACTTCATGCCCGAACGGCCTTACACACAGTTCAATCGCTACATCCAGACCCAATACCCAACCCTGGGCGCGATGAAGGAAATGCACGAGGCGGGCAAGCTCAGGGGACCGGAACTTGTGTTCATGGCCCACCGCAAGCCGGACGTCGAGTTCTACGACCTGAAGCAGGACCCGCACGAAATCCGGAACCTGGCGGACGACCCGTCGCAGCAAAAACGCATCACCCGCTATGCGGCGATACTGGACCAGTGGATTGCCTCCACCGGAGACCAGGGCCGTATGCTGGAGCCTCCAGAGGCATACGCGGACCAAATGTAAGGATCAGCGTTTCCCGCCGAGCAAGCGGACCGCGGAGGCCCGGTTCTGCTGAGCGTTGGCGTAGTTGGGATCAAGTTGAAGGGCGCGGTCGAAATCAGCAACGGCTGCCTCGTACTTCCGCTGCAACATCTTGGCGAAACCAAGAGCGTTCCAGGCCTGGGCAAGTTTAGGATCGGCTGCGACGGCTTCGGCGAGCACCTGCTCGGCCGCGGCGAAATCGCCTTTGGCAATGAGGTCGCGGCCCTGCTTGTTGAGTGCGGCTGCCCTTCTCGGGTCCGCCGTCCCTGGAGCCATGGGTTTCGGAGGGACTGGCTTGGCAGCCGCCGGAGGAACTGCGGCCGGAGTGTCGATTCGTTTGGCTGGTGCGGCTGGTTTGGGCGGTTCAGTCCTTCCCGTCTCCGGCTTGACTGAAGTGGGAGGTTCGGCTTGAGCAGCCGGCACTAAGGCGGGGGAGGGCGGCCCCGCGGGAGCCTGGACGGTCTTCGACTCCTGAGCCGCAGGTTTGTCCGCGAGAGCGGCGACAGCTCGTTTCCTGCTCAGGATGTCCTTGGTTTTGGCGAGCGCTTCGGCGTATTCCGTGTCATTCGGATTGAGCCGGACGGCCTGCTCCAAATCAGTTTCAGCTCGCTCGTAATCGCCCAGCAGGAAATAGCCGCTGCCGCGCGCAAACCAGGCCGTGTGGAGTTTTGGATTGATCTGGATGGCGCGGGTACGGTCGGCAATCGCATGATCGTGCTCGCCAAGCAGATGGTAAGAGCCGCCCCGGGCGACGAGGGCGATCGCGTTGTCGGGCTCGATGCGCAAGGCTTCCGTGCGATCGGATAATGCCTGCTTGTGATCGCCAAGCCTGGCATGGAGATCGCCGCGCGCCAGCAAGACGCGGACATTGCGGGGATCGATCCGGAGACTCGCGTTGTAGTCGGCCATGGCCTCGGTCGGACGGCCCAGGGAGTCGTAGGCCGCGCCGCGGAAACCCAACGCCCTGGAATCCCCCGGCTTCAGGTTAAGGTAAGAGCTGAAGTCCTCGATGGCGCGATCAAACTGCAAGAGGTTGCCTTGGGCGTGCGCGCGCTCAAAGTAGGCGTCTGCGTGATCCGGCTTGTACTGGATGGCGATGCTGAAATCCTCGGCGGCATCGCGGTACTTGCCTTCCGCCGCTTTCAGCCGGCCACGGATCACATACGGTTCCGGCCGATCCAACCGCAGCCGGATGGATTCGTTGAGCGCCTTCACCGCGCCTTCACGGTCGCCGCCAAGCGCAAGCGCCTCACCAAATCTCTGGTAGACCTGGGACGTCCGCAGGCCCGATTCGATCGCCTTGGCGAACGCCTTGGCCGCATCGGGATCGTTCAATCCCAGCCGCGCTTCCCCGAGAGACTGCCAAACGGCCGGATCGCTCGGATTGATCCTGGAGAGTTCGGAGAAATCGGCAGCCGCGTCAGCGTACTGCTTGTTTCCAAGGCGCAGTCTTCCCCGGTGCTGGAGGGCAATGGGATTTCCCGGTTCCGCGAGCAACGCTTCGTCATAGGCCTTTAGCGCCTCGCCAACCAAGCCCTGGCCTTCCAGTTTCGCCGCGCGTTCGCATGCCTCGGCCGCGCGCCGTTTGTCTACTTGTGCCGTAGCCGCAAGTGAGATAGCCAACACCCAGCAGAAGAGGAACTTGCAGTTCACCATCGATTCATCGCATCTTACAACGCCCGCACTGCATTCTCAATGCGCTTGGCCAGCGCGGCGAAGTCGTCGCCCTCCAGTTTCATGGGCTCGCCGATGCGGACTTTGACAAATGCCGGCCGCGCCATGCGCCATGTCGGATGCAGAACCCGGTTGGAGCCGCGGACCCGGACCGGCACCACCGGCACGCCCAGTTTCGACGCCATCATGGCAGCCCCGGCCTGAAACGGCAGAATCGATTCGTCATAACTGTGCTTGCCCTCGGGGAAGATCAACGGGCACCAGCCCTCCTCGATCAACTCGCCGATGTAGCGCAGTGTCTGCCGTGTGCCGGCCTCGCGCTGGGGAATCGGAATGGCGTTGAACGCTAGGGCCGAGAGGTAGAAGTTCAGGCGGCTGGTGAAGACGCTATACCAAGGGTATTTCGACGGATGGAAGTGGGCGTCGAAGAACTCCTTGCGCATCGCCGGCGCCAGTTTCCGCCGCCACCTCCAGGGCATGGCGATGAAAAGAATCGGCGTATCGAAGTAGCCCTGGTGGTTGCTGCAAAAAATGACCGGCCCGTCGAGGTCCTTTAGATTTTCGCGGCCATCCACCCGCACCCAGGCGAAGATGCGGGCCAGGTTGAGAATCCACAGATTCAAGTTCAGAACGCGAGTCCAGTCGGCCCACTTCGATCGGTTCCATGTGGGAAACTCGAACGGTTCCGCCATAGTGGCCGCGGGTGGATGTTTGGCTATCGTTTCCAGGTCGGCTACGGTTTTCGCGCCGGCAAAGATCGTTTCATCGACCGGCGAACCAAGTTTCTGCTCCAAAGCCACCAGCAGTTCGACACGGTCGAGCGATGAAAGTCCCAGATCATCCAGCGAGGTCGAAGCGTCGACATGGCGTCCAGCAGTCCACTTGCCGAGCAGAGGTGCGACGCCCTCTTCGTGTTGTGCCGGCGCCACTGCCTTTGCCACGCCGCTGATCTGGTCGCGAATCGCCCGGCGCTTCAATTTGCGAGTCCCCTCGGTGCGCGGGAGTTCATCTTCCGGCCAGACCGTGTATCCGCGGATCTTCTGATGTTCTTCAAGTTTCGCATTCGCCGCGCGAACCACTGCTTCGGCATCCGCGCCGCTTTCCAGTACCAGTGCCGCATGGACGAGTTCGCCCGACTCCGACTGCATCCCGACGATCGCTGATTCTTTGACGCCGCCGGTCCCGTTCACCACCCGCTCGACGTCTTCGGGAAAGACGTTCCGGCCGTCGGCCAGCACAATCATCTCCTTCTTCCGGCCCCTGATCAGCAGGCGCCCGGTGTCGTCCAACTCGCCAATGTCGCCGGTGTGAAACCAGCCGTCTTCGAACGCCTCGCCGGTCGCTTCGGCGTTGTTGAAGTAACCGCTGGTGACGTTGCCTCCGCGCACCATCACCTCGCCGTCCTCGGCGATGCGGATCTCAACGCCGTGAATCGGTTTGCCAACGGTTCCTTTCCTGGCGTGGAAGGGATGGTTCAGCGTGACAATGGGCGCGGCCTCGGTCAATCCATAACCTTGAATCACGACCCAGCCCAGGTTGCCGAAGAAACTCTCCAGTCCAGGATCAAGCGCAGCGCCGCCGACGACGAACGACCAGAACTTCATGCCCAATAACTTGTGCGCCCGCCTGTAGCGCCACCACCGCCACCAGAACTTCTCGCCAGCCGGAGCCGTCACGCCGCACTCCGGCAAGACGCCCAGCAGGTACTCCTTCAGGACATCCAGGATCTTGGGCACTGACACGAGAACCGAAATCCGCCGTGATTTGATCTGGCGGATGATCTCCACCGGCGACTGGCTGCGCTGAAAAACCACCGTCCCTGCCAGCATCGGCGGAATGAACATCGCCATCGCCTGGCCAAACATGTGGCTGAGGGGCAACAGGTTCAGGAAACGGATCGGCGAGAATGGCCGCGCGTACTTGCGGTACTTGATCACCTCGCCTTCAACAGGAACGATATTGGCGAGGATGTTCCCGTGCGTAATGACCACGCCTTTAGGTTCTGCCGTCGCTCCGGAGGTAAACAGGATCTGAACTGTATCGCCCGCCTCGGCCTCTACGGCCGTAAACTGCGCAGCGCCGCCCTTCCAGTCCATCTCAGCCAGCCGCCACACTGGCGCGCCTGACCAGCCCTCAGGGAGCGCAACCTCTTCGCCTCGCAAAACCAGTTTCGCGTCCGTGATCTGCGCCACGCGCTCCAGGAACTCGACCGAGTGTTTCTCGTCGATCGGCGCCACGGCTACACCCTTCAACAGGCAGCCCCAGAACGCCGCCACCCATTCCGGCCGGTTCTCCGACCACAACACGGCGCGGTCACCTTTGCCGATTCCCGCCCGCTCTAATTTCGCCGCGAAGTTGCGCGAGGCGCGCGCCACGTCCTCATAGGAGTAGCTTCGCGGACGGTAGCCGTCGTCGTAGACGAGATACTCGCCCTTGAGTGTTTGTACCGTCTCGAAGAACCCGACCAGCGTGTCACGCTTCAACATGAAACCGCCCAGGAGCCGCTATTGAATCGTCGAGGCGCCCTCCACCCCCATGTCACTCCGCATGACGTTGCGGTTGATGTGATTGTCGAGATTGATGACATAGGTTTCCGGCGCGTCGATCAGCACCGGCGAGTGCGTCGCGCAGATAATGCGGAACTTCTTGCGGTCCGCCAACTCCATCATCATCTTCAGGATGCGCCGCTGATTCGATACCGACAAGGCCATTTCTGGCTCGTCCAGCAGCAGCAGCGTTCCTTCGGGCAGCGACGGAAACGTCTCCTGGAACATCGACAACATCACCTGGCCGTGGCTGGCCATTGAGACGAACTCCTTCATCCTCGGATTGTTGTCGAACAACTCCGGGTGCATGCGCGGATTGTGCTGTTCGGCGTCGAAGAGAAAGACCTTGGGCAGGGAGGGCTTCTTGTCCACCTTGTAGATGAAACCTTCCATCTCCTCGCCCTTCATGGCGTAGTAGATCGACCAAAGCAGCGTCGATTTGCCCGACCCGTTCTCACCTGCAAGCAGAATGAGCGGGTGTGACAGATCCACCAGCATCGGCATGTGGAAGTTCAGGTTGACGAAAATCGGGTGCGACAGAATCTTCAGGATCATGGTTTGTATCGCGGGAAACCTTCAGGATAACAAGCCGCGCCCCGGTCGCTTAGTTCGTAGACTTAGCCGCGCGTCAGATTAAAGTTGCGGAAGCTGCCGGTGTTGAAGAACGACCCCAGGCCGATCCGGCCCGCGCCCAGGCTGAGGTCAATGCCTTTGATCGACGGGCTGGTCACGCCGTCAACCCAGGATTCAAGCAGACCCTTCGACGCGTCATAGGTCATCCTTACCTTGTGCCAGCCGTCTGTCGGCAGCGTCGCCGGACCCGCCTTCGGGCTGATGCGGACGCGGTCGCCACCATAGCAATGAAACACGCCGTTGTGAACCTCGACCTTCTCCGCCGTGTCGTCCGACAGGTGCAGATAGTTGAAATAGCCGTCCCGATCCCAGGCGTAGACGATGATCAGCGAACCCTTGGGCGCAATCCGCTTCACTTCGACCTCGAGCGTGAACTTCCCGATGGGCTCGCTCTCGGCCAGGGCAAACTGGGTCGGCCGGCGCGGGTCTTTCTGCTGCGGCCTGGCCGTAACCAGATGCAGCACCTCGCTTGCGCCCGTGCCTTCCACCTTCCAGTCCTCAGCCGCCATCACCTGCCAGTCCATTCCGAAAACGCGGATCTTCGCGGCCAGCGGAGGCGTAGGCGCGGCCATCGTCGCGGCAGCCACGGGAAGCGTCAAGAAACTGCGTCGTTCCATAACGGCTATCTTACTCAGCCAGAGACGACGCCGTTCGCGCGCTAGGGTTCGAGACCCCGAACGGTCGGTCGAAGGCGCTCAATGATCGGCGTCGGCGGGACCCGCTGGTCGTCGGGTGGGAGCAATTCGTAGGTTAGGGTGACCGAGCCGTCGTCTTCGATCTTGACGCCGCCGCCCCGAAGCTCGTCTCTCGACCACACTGTTCGCACAGAGAAGCCATCGAACGAATAGAGCCGAACCTTGAGCCGGGCACGCGTGTCGCCGACGACTCTTCCCCATGCCAGAAACCAGGCTTGACCGCCAACCGGCGAACGAAGAGGCGCGACTTTGAAGTTGCACCCCTCAAAATCCTCGCCGGTTTCTGCGACCAGATTCCAGCGGCCTCCCAGGTTCGAATAGAACTGGATGTGAGCTGCCACATCCGGGATGCCAGCACCGCCGGAAAGCACAGGGAATGCCGCCGTCATAGTCTTCATACCCCCAAGCACTACAAAATGTGCAAACGGAAGACTCGGCTCGTCGGGACGCCTTTCCCACCACCTGTCTTGCTGCAGATCAACGACAGCTTCAACGATGGACTGATCTGTCGCGCTGCCCGTTGCTAGAGAGCTTTGGATCGTCCGGGTAACGAGGTTTCGCAGTTCTTTGCGCGCGGCGGCCCGTTCCTCAACCGTTGGAAAGACGAAATTGGGCGGCAGTTTTCTCTCGCCATCGAAAAACACCTGCCTATGGATTGTTCCGTACGCCTCGCGATAGGAGGTCACTTGGCATAGAGCCGTGGACGCGATGCAGGACAGTAACGCGGGAACTGCCCGCAGCGCCCTCACTTCCGGCGAGTGCTTTCGGAGTGCCGGTGTATCATCTCTAAACATTTGGCGGCCGTTCGCTTCAGCTCGGCGTCGGATGGGATCCCTTCGTCGAAATTCGTCCTTTCCAAGTATGACCGAATAGCCTTCTCTGCTTCATCGCCACCCTGGCCAGCCAGCCCCACCATTGCTGTCTGTTTGGCAATCGGGTCTTGCTCTTCTGCAAACGCCAGCAATCGTTTCTTAATTCTGTCCCGAGTCGGCTCCGGCGTGTGACCAGCGTACTTGTCCAGCATCAATATGAGAATCTGATAGACTCCACCTCGAAACTGCTCGGCATAGTTAGCGCCGGTTGCCATTTCAAGGTTATCTCCATCGAGTATCCGAAGCAGTGACGGCGCGGCTTTCTCACCGTATCGGGCGAGCGTCTCGGCCACCATGCTCCCGCTCCCAATGGAGGGCAGCAGCAACGGGATTGTGCGTGGATCATCGACCGCGCAGACTGCCCGCAACAAGTTCGCGGAGTAATCGTAGTAGCCGTTTGGCGCCAGTTTGCCCGTCCGCACGAATCCAGATCGGATCTCTTGCTGAAAGGCGTTCTCGACCGCAAGTAATTTCAGAATGGGCAAATGCCGTTCTCGCTGGCGCAGCGCCGCTGCCGCCGGGCCGGGATTCTCAAGCACATCTCCGCCAACGGCGCTAGTGCGCAATAGGGCGTAGAAGCTCTCGCGGCGGATGCGCCAGTCGGCTGATTCCAGTTTCGAATGCTCGTCCCCTCGTTCAATCGATACCGGCGAGGCGGCAACCATCCACGGGCAGGCCAGCAGCGCGATGATTGGGGCGATCCACATCACGTTCAGAAAATTCATCTCTAGGCTCCGATTCTGGCTACTATTGCCAGTGCGCATGGGCGCACGCGTATCCACAAGCCCTCGTGCTTGGTTCGACATACGCGGCGCCGATGCCGGTGGGTGGCTCTCCGAGCCCGATAGCCTTGTTTGTGACGTATGTCCAATCAGCCTGAGAGTAGGTCAGCAGATCCACGGCTCTTCCATAGAAGTGTGCGCTCTCCGGCGCACCGCCTGCGGCTGCGTTTTGGCTCGGACAACGATATCCGCTGTTGATGTTTCGGGCAACGCCGCCAATGAGCGTTACACGACGGCTGAGGCCATAACCGGCGCTTGCGGCCAGTTCAGTTGGGGCGATGTTGGATAAAATCGTCATTTTATTCCTGGTCATAACGAATGTTACATCCGGCGAATCAGCCTCATGTTTATCGGCTCAGGCGTGGATGGTTCGTATTCCTCTTCGGCCTTGGGCTTCTCCCCGCCCTGGCTGGCATCGCTGGGTGCGTTTATTTTGGAACCGGGCATGAGGTCAACAGCCAGCGCGATGCAGTGATGATGGTAACCATCTGTGCCGCATTTGCATGCCTTGGAGCCTATGTTTTGGCCTTGTCTCTTCGGGCGCGGCTCACGCTGACGGAGACCGGGATTTCTTACCGTCAGGTTCTCGGAACCAAACACATCAAGAAGGCAAGCGTAGCCGGTTGGCGCACCAACCACGCGACCACTCCACCATTGATCAATTTGCTGCTCAATGGGGACGGACCGTCCAAACTACAGATTATGGCGGTCTTTGAGACTGACTTGGCTTTCGAGGACTGGCTCGCTTCAGTTCCCAATCTGGACATTGAGGAACAGGTCACCACGATTACGGAGGTGTTGAAGGACGAAACCGCTGGAGGATCGGCGGACGAGAGGCTGGAGAGCCTGGCGAAGGCGCGCAAGTTCGCAAGGGCGGCAAACCTGTTGTCAGCCGGCCTCGGCGTTTGGGCCTTCTTCTGGCCCGAACCTTACATGCCGCTCATGTGGGGACTCGTCTTGGCGCCTTGGGTCCTGCTCGGCATTGTGGCGATGTCACGAGGATTGATCCGGGTCGACCAGCGTCCAAATGATGTGCATCCCAGCATTGCTTTAGGAATGATCCTGTCGCTCGCTGCCTTGTTGATGCGTGCCGTGATGGATTTCGATGTTGTTTCCTACTGGATGTGGGTCCTATGGGGGCTCATACTGACCATTGCCCTTTCAATTGCCGCAGTGTGGGCCGACCCCTCGCTGAGGCGGCAGCGATTGTCCCTGGCAGCCTTCGCGCTTCTCAATCTGATGTACGGGTTCGGCGCTGCCCTCTGCGTCAATGTGCTCGCGGATGGCTCGGAACCGGCGCTTCAGCAGGTTCTGGTCAGCCGGAAAGACGTCTCAACTTACAAAGGAACGCACTATAGGCTCCATCTTGCCCCATGGGGCACTGTGAAATCCGAGTCCACTGTCGAAGTAGGAAAGCGTTTCTACGATTCCATCCAGCCGGGCCAGCCGGTTTGCGTGTCCCTTTATCAGGGGGCGCTTGGCATCGAATGGTTTGCGGTGTACCCGTGCAATTAAGAGCCAGGTTCAACTACCGTCTCAGCGATGTGTGAAATTCGGTGAGCTTCGCCACATACGCTGCGCCCGCCGTTTCTGCGAGATCGTTGTGGCCGGCGCCCTCGACGGCCCAGAACTGTTTCGGCTCGTTGGCGGCGTCGAACAATTCCTTGCCCATCCGGAACGGGATCACCTCGTCGCGTGTGCCGTGGATCACCAGCAGCGGCGCCCTCACCCGGCCGATGCGGCTGAGCGAGTCGAAGCCGGAGATAAGTGTGCGGCCGAGCAAGGGGACTACGGTCCCGGCCACCGCGCTGGCGCTGGTGAACGGCGCTTCGAGAATCAGGCCGGAGCATTTGTTCCGCGCCGCCAGATCGACCGCGACCGCAGTGCCGAGGCTTTCGCCATGCAGGACGATCCTTTCTGGCGCGAATCCGCGCCTCTGCAACCAAACGAACGCCGCCTCGGCATCGAGCGTGACGCCACTCTCCGACGGGCTGCCTTCGCTTTTCCCGAAACCGCGGTAGTCGACCACCAGCACGGCGTTGCCCGCCTCGCGGATGGCCAGGAGCGCTTGCACACGATGTGTGACGTTGCCGGCGTTGCCGTGGAGAAAGAGGGTGGCGAGCTTGGCGCCGGGTGGTGAGGCGAACCAGCCGTGGAGTTTCACGCCGTCGCTGGTGGTGATCCAGGCGTCCTCGGCGCCGACGCGTTCCTGAAGCTGCCACCAGCCTTCGGGGAATTTCATCGGGTAGAAGACCGAACGCCTGGCCAGCAGGCTCAATCCGCCCCAGCCTGCGGCGACGATCAGGCCGTAGCGGCCCAACCGCTTGATCCACTCTCCACGCCGCTCGCCGCTGAGGTCCATGGCCTTACCCTAACGGGACTTCGCGGCCTAATCAAGATAAGACGATTCAGTGAGCGTCAAACCAGCCAAGCAGACGGCGCTTGAACTCCTCGGGCGCCGCCGACGCCGCCTCCGTATGCCGGGCGCCGGGAACAACCCACAACTGAATCGCCGGATTTCGGGCGGCTATGGCGCGCGACTGCGCCAAAGGTATGTTGTTGTCGGCGTCGCCGTGAATGATCAGAATCGGTGTCTTCACCCCAGCCACGGATTCCTCCGGTTCCGCCCTGCCCAAATCGATCCCGTAACGCATGCGGCCAAACAGAATCCCGCCATAAACGACCGGCGGAGCGAGCGCGGCCCCTACGCGGGGCGTCTCGTGGAAGAAGCTCCGAATACGCTGCCGCGCGACTTCAGTGAAGGTCGAAAACGGACACTCGGCCACAACGGCCCTCAACCGTCCCTCGGAGGGCAAGCTTTGGAGCAGGATGCCCGCTCCCATCGACGCCCCGTAGGCGTAAATCCCATCCCGGCATTCCTTCATTGATGAAAGGTGGTTAAGCCATACAGATAGGTCAACTCGTTCCAACACCCCGTAGGTTGCCAGCGCGCCGCCGCTTTGTCCATGGGCGCGGCTATCGGCCAGCAGTGCCGAATACCCAGCTTCGGCCAACATACTGCCCAGCCAGATGCCGCTGGCGCCGTTGTCGCCGATGCCGTGGAGAAGGATCGTGCAACGGGAACGCCCGGCGGATCGCGTGGGGATGAAGCGCCCGAAAAGGCGTACGTGATCCTTAGTGTTCACAACAAGTTGGCGGAACTGGAGTTCGTTTGGTCGCAAATCCGGCCCGGTCCTAGCCCGCCGGATGTGCATGGCGTTGTCGCACAAAACCGCCCCGGCGGCCACCAGCGCGACCGCGACACCTAAGCCAAAGCCCCCGATCAAAGCCACCCCGCGCCGGTTGAGAATCATTCGCCTCACATCCTAGACGACGGAGTTTGTTGCGCGAGGTTCCCTAAACTGCTCGATCGGCCGGCCAGGGGCTGGGGCCAGGACCACATCTGCCCTGGCCCCGCCATGACGCCTACCTGCGTCCGCCGCGGTTGCTGCCACGGTTGCCAGCGCCGGTGCCGCCGCCGGTGCCAGGGGTGTGGATGGGTCCGGAGCCGTCTTGCGGGCCGCCACGCTTGCCTTTCATCTGGCTCTGACCGTTCTTCTGGCCTTGGCCGGGCGGGTTGGAATTCCGCGGGGGATCGATGGCGAACATGGCGCCAGCGACAAGGATCGATGCGAGTGCGAGTCTGATAATCATGGCTTTCAATGTCTCCTATTCTTCTTCTTCAAATCGAGTTCGTTTGGTCTAGCGGCGTCCGCCGCGCTGTCCGCCGCGGTTGCCCGCGCCGGTGCCGCCACCGGTGCCGGGTGTATGGATGGGGCCCGAACCGTCACGCGGGCCGGTGCGCTTCCCCTTCATCTGGCTCTGGCCCCTGCCCTGCTGCTGGCCGGGGTTGGGGCAGTTCTGAGGCGGGTCGATGGCGAAAGTTGTGCCAGCGGCCAAAATTGTTGCAAGTGCGAGTCTTAGAATCATGTCTTCCATCACCTCTGCCCTCGAAATCGCACTTTTGCGGCCAGTCATAACTTATTGAAAACACGTTGGCCGGCAGACAAGCCGCGCAGAGGTTGCACTGCAATGCGCAGGTTTTTGTGACCTGGCGAGCGTCGCATGCGTCAGCGTGGGTGGGCCCTCTTGAATCGGACAGTTAGGATGGTAGTGAAGATGCGATACCGGATCGGAATCGGCTTGGTGGCAGCGGTACTGTTGGCGCCGGCGGCAGCTCAAAACACGCCCCTTGATGACGCCGAACGGCTCTTCCGGAAGACTGACTACAAGGGCGCCCTGGCCGTGCTCAAATCCCAGCCGCGAACGCCGGCGGTGCTGTTCCTCGAAGGCCGCTGCCACTACTACCGTTCCGATTTCAAACAGGCGGTGGAGTCGTTCGAGAAGCTGACCCAGACTGAACCGCGCAACGGCCCATACATGAACTGGCTCGGCAAGGCCTGGGGACGTCGTGCCGAAACCGCCAATGTGTTCCAGGCGCCTGGATTTGCCAGCCGGGCGCGGGAGGCTTTCGAAAAAGCTGTGGATCTGGATCCTTCTCACAAGGATTCACTCGAAGACCTCTTCCAGTACTACCTCGAAGCGCCGGGCATGCTCGGCGGCGGGTTGGACAAGGCGCAACGGCTGTTGCCGCTAATTAAAAAGGCTGACCCCGGCTCCTATCAGACTGCGATGGCTCAGATCGCTGAAAAGAAAAGGGATTACAGCGCCGCGGAAGCTCACCTCCGGCAGGCGGCCGTGGCCGTGCCACGACTTGCAGGCAAATTGGTGGATCTTGCCCGGTTCCTCGCCCGGCGGGGCAGGATGAAGGAAGCCGAGGCGGTCTTCGGCGAAGCCGCCAGGATCGCGCCGAACGATAGGGAGAGGATCTTCGCCCAAGCCGAGGTGTATGTCGAGGCCAAGACGAATCAGGCAGAAGCCCGGAGACTGCTGACCCAGTACCTTTCATTGCCCCTGACGCCCGATGATCCGCCGCGTCAGGATGCGGAAAAACTTCTCAGGAAGATCGGCGGCTGAGTGTCCGCTTGCGGGACGACCGATTCCAAAAACGGGCGGACCGGCTTCGATGGACCGCATGATTTCATAGAGAAATCAGTAAGATAGCGGTTGGCGCTTGTGGTGCAACAAAAGTTTGAGCCACTTGCCATGACCTGGAACTGGATTTCGGACTTTCACTACGCGCTGCGCGGACTGCTCCGCCGTCCGCTTTTCGCTGCAACGGCGATCTCTTCAATGGCGCTCGGTTTGGGTGCGAACGCCGCTATATTCAACCTTTTGGACCAGATCATGTTCCGGACTTTGCCGGTTGTACGGCCAAACGAACTGGTCCTGCTGAAATCGCCCGGAGCGGACATGGCTCGCAGCGAGGGCCGGGACACGTTTTCCTACCGGATGTTCAAGGATCTGCGCGACAATGTGCCGATTTTCAATGGGTTGGCGGCTCGGTATCCGTTGACGGTGAACCTGCGCGTTGGGGCGCAGGCCGAACCGGTTGAAGCTGAGGTGGTCAGCGGCACATACTTCCAGACTCTTGGCGTGAGAGCGCACTTGGGGCGGCTGCTCCAACCTGAGGACGATGTCACTCCGGGAGCCCACCCGGTCGTGGTCGTGAGCTACAACTACTGGCGAAATCAACTGGCGGCGGATGCAAACGCCGTCGGCCGGACGATCAGGATGAACAACCGGCCTATGACCCTGATTGGGGTTACGGAGGCCGGCTTCTTCGGGCTGGAGAGGGGGCGCGAGGCCCGCGCCTTCATCCCCGCCGCCATGAAGGCGTGGGCCACGCCGACATGGGACACTCTGAACGACCGGAGATCCCTCTGGCTCAACCTCGTTGGCAGGCTGAAAGCGGGGGTGAGTATCGAACAAGCCGAAGCAGCATTGGATACGGTCTTCAAGCCGATTCGGCGAATGGAACTCAGCGAGTTCCCGGTCCAGCCTCCCGAGCGTTTCCGGCGGGCATTCCTCGCGGCCCGGATTGAATTAGAGAGTGGCGCGGGCGGGATTCCGACCCTCCGGCGGGAGGCGGGTGCGGCGTCTATCGTGCTGGCTGGCATGGCCTTGGGTGTACTCTTGATCGCCTGCGCCAATGTGGCCGGCCTGCTGGTGGCAAGGGCGGCTGCCCGGCAGAAGGAGATTGCAGTTCGTTTGGCCCTGGGCGCCGGAGGCGGCGATCTCTTCCGTCAAACACTGGCCGAGAGCTTGATTCTGGCCGCCTTCGGGGGACTGGCCTCGCTTTTTGTCGCTGCGTGGGCCCTTGATGCACTTGCCGCGACACTGCCGGAGCCGGCACGGCGCGGTGGAGTGGCTTGGGACCTCGATGCGAGGTTGCTTGGGTTTCTTTTCCTGCTCACCTTGGCTGCGGCTCTGATTAGCGGAGCCTGGCCGGCAGTGAGGGCGGCGAGAGCGAATCTGGCGAGCACACTAAAGGACCAGGGAGGCGCCCTGGCTGGCGCCTTTGGGGCGCTTCGGGCAAGGCGTTTTCTCGTGGTGGCACAAGTGGCTTTGGCCGTACTCCTGGTGTCGTCGGCAGTTCTGTTCGCCAGGACTCTCATGAATCTAAGGGATGTCGACCCTGGATACCCAACCGGACGGATGTTGACATTCACGGTTGACGCCTCCCGTGCCGGCTATCCGTTGGACCGGACTCCAGCCATCTACGCATCGCTGGAGGAGCGATTGTCGGCGCTCCCGGGAGTCTGGTCGGTGGCGACCGCGGAGCAGGCGCTGCTGGAAGACCACTCCTGGTCGAGCACAATCCGCGTTGAAGGGTATCGCCACAAAGAGGACGAGAACATGAGTCCGAACTTCAACACGGTTGGGCCGGGGTTCTTTTCCGCTATGGGCATTCCTGTAGTGGCCGGAAGGGAATTCACGGCCGCGGATGCGGAAGGGACCAAGCGGGTAGCCGTCGTGAGCCAAGCCTTTGTGAGGTACTTCTATGGCGAGGCAAGTCCGCTAGGCAGGCGATTCCGGCTGGCTGGGAACGACCGGATGATCGAAATAGTGGGCGTGGTCAAGGATGTGAAGCACCAGAATCTCCGGCAGGATGTCAGACGGTTTGTTTACCTGCCTTGGCGTCAGGCCGAAGATCTTGGCCAGGTGAGCATCTACCTGAAGACACAGATGGATCCAGCCGGGATAGCGCCCGCACTCAGACGTGAGATCGAGGCGGTCGCCCCAGGAACGGCGCTGGGCGAGATCAAGACGATGGAGCGAGTGCTGGACGACACACTCGCGGGTGACCGTGTTGTGGCATATCTATGCATGGTCTTCGCCCTGCTGGCGACGCTGCTGTCGGCAGTTGGGCTCTACGGGGTAATGGCGTACTCAGTGGCGCGGAGGACGAGAGAGATCGGCGTGAGGGTGGCGCTCGGAGCGGCAAGGGGAGCGGTGGTCGGGATGGTGCTGCGAGAGTCGTTGAAAATGGCCGCCGCTGGCATCGTCCTCGGCCTTCCGGCGTTCTTCGTATTGAGCCGGTTGGCTGGATCACTGCTCTATGGGCTGGCTCCACACGACCCGGCGAGCGTGGTCACTGGGGTGGGAGTCATCCTGGTTTCAGTCTCCCTTGCAGCGTTTGGTCCAGCTTACAAGGCGGCGAGAACCGATCCGATGACCGCTCTCCGGTATGAGTGACCGTGGCCGGGACGCCGGAGGCGCTGAATCATGGGAGCGCCACGCTGTCCGGCGATGACCACCGATGCGAGACCCTCACTGAGCGTGGCTGAGAGCGTGACCAGAACAGCTGCACCTTGGCGCGTGCAGGCGTAATCGTAGTCCAATCGCTTTTTCCATTTGTTTGCAGTCAGATAGACAAACTTGAATTCGTTCGGCCGCGAGCCTGAGGCCAGACCAGACGATGGAATCCTCCCAATCTTGCCGCGGGCGAGGTAGTAGGAAAGCCCTATCGGCCCGGGGCGATTCAGCCGATGGAAGGGTCGGCCCAGTATCTGGGCAAAATCTCACGCGTGGAGGCGATGCTGCATGCACGATAGTCCGGCCTTGCTGATTGGGCTGAGCGAAGAATCGAGCCGGTTTTTGAAGAATGCCATAAAGCGAGTGAATCCGTTCCTGTCCATCCACACGATCCTTTTCGATGAGGGAGCGAGCGCGCTGGAGACCTTCGTCGCGCGTGAGCACCCGATGATTGTTTTCCTGTGCACGGAGGACATGGAGAGGGCATTGCCGGCCCTTCATCTTGTGCGTTCAGCCGAGCGCTCAGCCCTGATCGTGGCCTTTTCGCAACGCGTGGAGAGCTGTGACTTGCTCAATTTGATGCGCCTGGGCGTGCGGGAATGGCTGCAATCCCCGGTCGATGATGGTCATCTGCACCAGTGTCTGGAGCGTCTGAAGGAAGAACTGGCGCACATGCCTCCTCCGAAACGGAACCTGGGCGATCTGATCAGTTTTTTCCCGGCCAAGCCCGGCTCAGGGGCGTCAAGCCTGCTGATGCACACGGCGCTGTCCATCACTGCCTCATCGGACATCGAGGTTGCTCTCCTCGACTTGGATTTGAACTGCGGCGTGCAGAGTTTCCTCTGGAAGGCGGATGAGGGTTCGTCGGTTCAGGACGCTATCCAGAACGCTGAAAGAATGGACGATCCGCTTTGGGAGAGGATGATCGCCCACCGTGGCCGGCTCCACATTCTTGGATCCGGGACGTTGAATCCAGGAACGCGGCTCGAAACTCCGCAACTGCACAGGCTGCTCGGATTCGTGGAGAACCGCTACCGGGTGGCGTTCCTCGACCATTCCGGCAATTGGGAACGCTATTCGATCGACGCCATGCAGCGCAGCTCGGCGATCTACCAGGTATGCACCACCGATTTCGCTTCTCTCCACCACGCGCGCCGGAATATCGAGACGTTCCAGGAGATGGGACTGGGCGACCGGGTTCAGACCGTATTGAACCGTGCCAGCTACCATTGCGGGCTCGACCACAGGGGGGTTGTGTCCATCCTCGGCGCCGAGCCTGTCGCAACGATTCCAAATGCATTTCACCTTCTGCAGAACACCATCAAGGATGTCACCGCGGCCAAGCGGGAAACCCCCTTCGGAATGTCGATTCTGAACCTCAGCAGGGCGATCCAGGACGAAGTTGCCCTGGATCTCTCCATCCCAGCGGCGGTGAACGCGGGCCGACGCAATCCATGGAGCCTGAACTTGTTGCGGTCGATGGTGAAGGGCTTCCGGGCGGCTGAGACGGACTCCGGGACAGTGGAAAAGTCATCCATCCTATAGCGCCATTGCGCGGCCCGATGAACCGGCCGAGGGTTGCGCGTTACGCTTTGAAGTGATGCGACTCTGCGTACTGTTCATTCTCTTCGCCCTGGCCATGGCCGGGCAGACGCGAACACTCACACTGAAACAGGCCGTCGATTTAGCGTTGGAGCAGAATCCGGACCTGATGATGTCGAGACTGGACGAGCAAAAGGCCGTGCTTGCCGTCAAGACTGCCAGCGAACCTCTTCTGCCGCGTGTCTACGCAGGAAGCGGCCTTGCTTACACATATGGGTTCCCCGTGAGCCTGGACGGATCGGCGCCATCCATCCTCCAGGCGCGCGCCGACCGATCCCTGTACAACGCTCCGAGCCGGTTGCTAGCTGCCCAAGCCAAAGAGCAAGCGCGAGGGGCCGCGGCCGGGACGGTGGATGTCCGGGAGGATGTGGCACTCAGAGTGGCCATGCTTTTCCTTGATCTGGAGCGATCGGTTCGGGCCCGGGCGGCTCTGTCGCGGCAAATCGAATCGCTGGCGCGAGTTGAAGCGGCGGTCAGGCTGCGTGTCGCCGAGGGCAAGGAACTGGCGATCGAAGGCAAGCGCGCGGCCGTGAACCTGGCGCGAGCAAGGCAGAAACTCGGAGAGACCGAGGGCGGAATCGCCGCTCAGAGCCGGGCGCTGGCATCGGCCCTTGGACTGCCGCCGGGCCAGACTGTCGAGCCGGAATTGGAACAACGCATGGAGCTGGGACTCCCCGAGTCTGAAAATGCCGCCATAGAGCAAGCGCTGCGCGAAAGCGGTCAATTGCGCAAGCTCGAGTCCGACGCCCTCGCCCAGAGCCTCGCTGCACGGGCCAGCCGGGCCCGCCGGCTACCTTCCGTGAATCTTGTGGCGCAGTATTCGCTGCTAGGCAAATTCAACAACTACGAAGACTTTTTCCGCCGCTTCCAGCGTCACAACGCACAGATCGGCGCCTCTGTGGCGATCCCGCTTTGGACGAATCCGCAGGACGAAGCAGCAGCGGCACAGTCGGACCTGGAAGTCCGGCGTATCCGCCTTCAGGCTTCGGCGCTCAGGACGAAGATCGAATCTGAATCCCGGCAGGCGTGGCAGAAGGTGCGCGATGCGGAAGCGTACCGGGAAATCGCGAGGTTGGACCTCGAGGTTGCCCGAGAGCAAACCGGGATTGTGCTGGCCCAAGTCGAAGAGGGCCGCGCTGGAACGAAGGCGCTCGAGGAGGCGAGGATCGCCGAACAGGACCGGTGGGTGGCCTACGACGAGGCAGGCTGCGAGTTGGAGAAGGCACGCCTTGAGGTCCTACGCAGGGCCGGCCGGTTGATAGCCTCCTTGCGGTAGCAGTGGACCGTCCACCTGAGCCGCATCAACACATCCTTGGGTTATGGAGCGTTGGCGCACAGGGTGGACGCCCTGCCCATTGCCTGCCTTATCCTCGTGTGTTCAACTAATGTTGATACAGTTTTGCGGGGAGGGCTGAAGCGCATTCGCGCCAGCGTGCAGTACATGAGCAAAAATTGCCGTCTTGCCATTGCCATCGTCGCGGTTTTCGCGTTGCTTGCCGGATGCAGCAGGGATCCGGAGGTGGTGAAACGGCGTTACCTCGAAAACGGCAACAAGTACTTCGATCAGGGCAAGTTCAAGGAAGCTGTCCTGATGTACCGCAACGCTCTAAAGCAGGATCCCAAGTTCGGCGAGGCATATCTGAAGTTGGGCGACGCGGAGTTTCGCCGGGGGGCGATCCGCGAATCCGTGGCTGCCTACAGAAGGGCTGTGGAACTGCTGCCAAAGCAGGAAGACGCCGCCGGCAAACTCGCCGACATCTATCTCACTGCTTACGCCTTCACGGGGAAAAAGGACGATAACCGGCTGTTGAAAGAGGTGGAGGAACTGGTGGATTTGATGGCCCGCAGCAATCCGGATGGGTACCACGTACACAGGTTGCGGGGCTTTTTGGCGGTGACAAAGGAAGATCTGCCGGCGGCAATCGACGAGTTCAAGAAGGCCGACGGCATCCGGCCCAAACAACCTGAGTTGCTGCATGCGTTGACCCAAGTCCTGTTTCAAAACAAACAGGTGGACGAGGCCGAGCAACTGGCCCTGCGCGTGATCAAGGATTCTCCGAAATATCCGAACGCCTACGTCTTCCTGGTGGGGTTGTACCGGAGTCAGAATCAGCCTGGCAAAGCCGAAGCGGTGATCAAGCAGCGGCTCGAGGCCCTGCCGGCCGATGCACAGAATCACCTGTCGCTGGCCGCTTTTTACCTGACGCAAAACCGGCGCGCGGATGCGGACAAGGTGGTTGATGCAATGCTGTCCCAGGCGCAACAGATCCCCAGGGCACGCAGCGAGGCCGCCAATTTCTATTACCGGATAAGGGACTTTGACAAGGCAAAGAAGATTCTGGAAGACGCGGTTGTCGCCGAACCGGCCCTGAAGAACGAGCACCGGCGGCGCCTCGCCGTCATGCAGTTCTACCAGGGCCAGGCCAAAGAAGCGCTCCAGGCGATGGAAGACATCGTCAAGGACGATCCGAAAGACAACAACTCCCTGGCTTTGCGGGCCGCCATGCAACTCCAGTCCGGCGATGCCGACAAGAGCAATGCGGCTATAAACGACTTGCAGGGCTTGTTGAGCCGGATCCCCCAGAATCCGGCGGTCCGGTACAATCTGGCGCGCGCCTACCAGGCGAGGGGCGATTTGGACGCGGCGCGAGTGCAGTATGCCGAGGCGGTCAAGCAGCGGCCGGGCTTCATTGCGGCCTTGATCGGACTAGGTCAAGTCGCGTTGCTGAAGCAGGACTTCGGGCGCGCGATCGAGTCGGCTGACTCGGTTCTGCGCATCGAACCGAAGAACATTCCCGCCCGGGTGATCAAGGTGAACGGATTGCTAAACAGCGGCAATACGCTGCTGGCAAGGCAAGAGTTGGACAAGTTTCTAGCTGAGGAGCGCGATCAGCCGGATCTGCGCTTCCAGCAGGCCCTGGTCTGTTTCGTGGAGCGGAAGTACCCGGAGGCCGAGGCGATCTTCCGGTCGCTGCGCGACAAGTACCCGGGAGACCTGCGGCTGCTTTTCGGCCTGGGCGAGACGATGGTCGCGACGGGACGCGGCGCGCAGGCGCTTGAGTTGTTGAAGGCCGAATCGAAGGCGAAACCCCAGATCAACAGTCTCCGCATGGCTGCGGCGAACGTAGCGTTACGAGTCGGAGATCTTGCGACGGCGGACCGCGAATACCGCTACCTGATGGGGGTTGATCCCAAAAATCTGGAACTCTATCTCCGGCTGGGCGAGACTCAGCGGCTGATGCAGCGGACGCAGGATGCGTTGAGGACACTACGGCAAGGCCAGGCGCTCCAACCAAACAACCCACAGGTGAATCTGCAACTCGCGCTTACTCTCGATGCGGCCGGACTGCAACGGGAATCGTTGCCGATCTACGAGAACATTGTGAAAAACCAGCCGGACAATGCGGTTGCCCTGAACAACCTTGCCTATATGATGGCCGACGAGGGACGTGATCTGGACCTGGCGCTGACCTACGCGCAACGGGCGCGGCAGCAAATGCCCGGCAATCTGGACATCGCGGACACGTTGGGCTGGGTGTACATCAGGAAGCAACTGAGCGACAGTGCCGTGAATCTGTACCGTGAACTCGTGCCGAAGGCGCCCAAGAATCCTCTTTATCACTTCCATCTCGGCATGGCGCTCTACCAGAAGGGCGACAAAGTAGGCGCGAAGAAGAGTCTGCAAACGGCGCTGAGCCTGAATCCGGCGCCGAATGACTCGGCCAAGATCAAGGAGTTGCTATCCAAGCTCGGTTGACCGGGGCCGGCTCGAGGGCGCGCCAAGAGTAGGGAACTTCTCCGCCGACCAGACAAGAGGATCATCATGACCCGCCACCCTGCCCTGCCTTGGGTCCTCCCATTCGCTGTCTTCATGCTGCTGCTGGCAGTCAGCCCGAGCCTCGGACTGCCGCCACGGCTGGACCTTGCGTTTCGCCTCCTGCTCCCATCCGCGGCTGTCGTGCTCTTTTCCAGGCGCATTCTGGATTTTCAGTGCGCGTCACCATGGATGAGCATGTTGGTGGGGATTGGAGTGTTTGCCGTTTGGGTCGCGCCCGACGTGCTGATCCCAGGCTACCGCGACAGCATCCTGTTTCAGAACTCGATTACCGGTTCCTTGAAGGCGACACTTCCTGAGGAGGCAAGGACAGATTTGCTAGCGCTCATCATGCGAATCGCCAGGGCGGCCATTGTAGTGCCCATCGTCGAGGAGCTGTTTTGGCGAGGCTGGCTCATGCGATGGCTGGAGAGACCCGACTTTGAGCAAGTTCCGATCGGCCATTACGCCCCGCGCGCGTTCTGGATTACGGCTGCGCTCTTCGCTGTTGAACATGGACCTTATTGGGACGTTGGGCTGATCACGGGCGCGGTTTATAATGGATGGTTGGTGAGGACGCGCCGCCTTGGCGACCTGATCCTTGCCCACGCGGTGACCAACGCCTGCCTGGCGGCCTTCGTGCTCTGGAGCGGACGATGGGAACTCTGGATGTGATCCGGCGCCGCGCTCCGGAAGGACCCGTATTTACTAGATGCACAACTCAATCGAATGCCTGCGGCCTGAAGCCGTAGCCACACGCGCCAAGGTCGCCCTGTTCGACTTTGATGGAACCGTTTCTTTAATTCGAGCCGGCTGGGTGGACGTGATGGTTCCGATGATGGTGGAGGCGCTGCTCGAACTGAAGACAGGTGAGAGCGAAGCCGAGCTGACCGAAGTGGTTCGAGAGTATGTCGGCAAACTTACCGGCCGCCAGACGATCTACCAGATGATCGCGCTCGCCGAGGAGATCCAGAAGCGCGGCGGCAAGCCAGAGGACCCGCTGGTCTACAAACACCGTTACCTGGACCTGCTGATGGAACGAATCAAGGACCGCATCGCGGGTTTGCGGGACGGATCGATCTCTCCTGAGACCTATCAGGTGCCGGGTACGATTGCGCTGTTGGAAGGGCTGAAGGCGCGCGGTTTCAAAATGTACCTGGCCTCAGGGACCGATGACAAGTTTGTCAAGGACGAAGCCGGACTGCTGAAGATCGATCATTACTTCGACGGCGGAATCTACGGCGCGCTGGATGACTACAAGAGCTTTTCGAAGGCCATTCTCATCAAACGTCTTATCGAGAATGCGGGTGTCCGCGGAGACGAATTCCTGGGCTTCGGAGACGGCTACGTCGAGATCGAGAACGTGAAGCAGGTGGGTGGCGTCGCTGTCGGAGTGGCCACGGACGAGCCCGAATGCCAGGTGGTGGATGAATGGAAACGAAAGCGCCTGGCGGGTGTCGGAGCCGACTACATCATCCCAAACTTCCTCTGCCACCAGGAACTGTTCGAGTACCTATTCCCCGAGTAGGATCGTTTGGCAGCCCAGATCGGGCTTCGCTGGCATGACCAAGACGGAGGCATGCCGCAGAAAGGAGGAGGCGCTGATGACCGCCAGGGAGATACTTGATCGATTCGCCGGGCTGAGGGCCCTTGTCGTCGGCGACATTTGTCTCGACCGCTGGTGCACGTATTCGCCGGCGCTCACCGAGCCGTCACGAGAGACCGGAATTGACCGCGTCGCGGTGACGAGTACTGTGATCACGGCCGGGGCGGGCGGGACCGTGGCCAACAATCTCCGGGCGCTCGGCTGCGGAAAGGTGTCGGTACTGGGGCTGATCGGCGACGACGGACACGGCTACGAATTGCGTCAGGCTCTGGCCAACGTTGGCGCGGACGCGTCTTTGCTGGTCACTTCGCCATTGCCGACTTTTACCTACACCAAACTGCTGAACGCCGATACTGGGGATGAGGATCTGGGCCGGATCGATTATGTATCTCCGCCGCCGCCGGCCGCGATCGACAAGGAAGTGGTCGGACGCCTTCTTGACGCCGCACCTCAATACGACGCGATTCTTGTCGCGGACCAGGCGGAAACTGAATCAGGAGGCGTTGTCACTCCAGCTGTGCGCGAGGCGCTTGCCGGGATCGCCAAGAGACCCGGAGCGCCGGTCATTTTGGTCGATTCTCGCATGAGGATCGAGCGCTTCCGTCACGTGATTGTGAAGCCAAACGAACGCGAGGCCGCGGAGGCCTGTGCCCGGCTTGGTGTTGCGGATCTGGGCGGTTTGCGCCGGACCGTTGATCATCCTCTGATGTTCGTAACCCGCGGGCCCGAGGGCGTAATGGTCTTCGATGGAGACTCCGCGACGCTGGTCCCGACAATCCCGGTCGAAAAGCCTGTGGATATCTGCGGCGCGGGCGATAGTTTTTCGGCAGGCACGACATTGTCACTGGCTGCCGGCGCTTCGCCGGTCGAGGCGGCGCGATTCGGCAATCTCGTCACGTCGGTCACCATTATGAAAAAGGGGACCGGCACGGCTTCGCCCGAGGAGGTTCTGGCGGCGGAGGCGCGGCTGTGAACTACCTCGCGATCGACATCGGCGGAACGAAATTCGCCCTTGCGCTGTTTGACGCGTCAGGCCGGATGGTGCATCGCGAGTCACGTCCCACTGATCGCGAGGGCGGTCCTGGTTGGATGACGTCCAGGTTTCCCGAGATCGTTCAGTCTTGGGGCGTCGGTGGAACGATTGCTGCCGTAGGGATTGGATTTGGCGGGCCGGTGAACTTCGCCACGCAGTCTGTTGTCTTATCAACGCATGTAGGCGGATGGGAAGGATTCGATCTTGTCGAAACGGTACGGCAGACCTTCGGTGTTCCGGTTCTAATGGACAACGACGCCAATGTAGGCGCGCTGGGCGAGGGGCTGCACGGAGCTGGTAAGGGCTGCCGTCCTTTGTTTTACATGACGCTGTCGACAGGCATCGGCGGCGGGATTCTGACCCAGGAAGGCGTCTACCGCGGTGCGGACTCCTACGCGGGCGAGATCGGCCACCTTACCATCCGGCCTGATGGGCCCGACTGCCTCTGCGGCGCCAACGGCTGCTTCGAGCGCATGTGCTGCGGCCTCTGGCTGGAACGCGATCACGGGCGGCCCGTGGCCGAACTTCTTGAGGATCCCGCGTTCGTCCAGGGATATGTGGTGAACCTCTCGTTGGGACTCAAGTCCGCCATCATGCTGCTCAATCCTGCGCGTATCGTCATCGGCGGCGGCATCTCCAAGGCGGGCGACAAGCTTTTTTCCCCGCTGCGGGCCGAACTCAGACGCCGCATTACCTCCTGGTCGCGCGCCAGGGTCGATGTCGTGCCTGCCTCACTGGGGGACGACAGCGTGCTCTACGGCGCTTATGAACTGGCCGTTCAGGCGGCGGAGCCGGGGAAGGGAAGATCCTTATGAGTGAATTTGTTACCAATTACAAACAGCAACTGCTTGGCGCTATCGACACAATTCCAGTCGAAAAGGTCCAGGCGGCCATCGAGTGGCTGGACGAGGCGCTGAACCAGGGACGCCAGGTGTTCACATGCGGAAACGGCGGCTCGGCTTCCACCGCTTCGCACTTCATCTGCGACATGGTGAAGGGAGCCAGCTATACGCGCGAAAAGCGATTCCGGATGATGGCGCTCACCGACTCGCTGCCAACCATCACGGCGTACTCGAACGACGTCTCCTACGATTGCGTCTTCGTCGAGCCGCTCAAGAACTTCGCCCAGCCTGGCGACATCCTCATCGCCATCTCAGGCTCGGGCAACTCCCCGAATGTCCTCCGGGCCATCGAATGGGCCAATTCAGCCGGCATGAAAACCATCGGGCTCACGGGGCGCGATGGCGGTCAACTTGGCCGGCTATCGCAGTTGGAGATCCGCGTGGCCGATCCGCACATGGGCCGCATCGAGGACGGCCACATGATCGTGTGCCACATGATCGCCTACTACTTCATGGAAAAGGCCGGTGGCGCGCGCGGTTGCTAGTCGCCGAGCAATCGCCCATAGCCCCGGAGTGACGGAATGCTGTCAAAGACCGCCTTCATCCCTGCCGTTATCGGGATGGCAAGCACCAATCCGGCGGCTCCCCACAGCAGGTACCAGAACATCATTGCCACGGTGACCACCAGCGGGTTCAGGTGGACCCGCGATCCAACTACCTTTGGATAGAGGAGGTTGAGCGCCAGCAAGTGGAGAAACGCCACGACCGCCCCGACAAGAACATAAGCAGGCAATCCGGAGTAGACCGGCAGCATCGCCAGAAACGGCGGCAGCACGGAAAGCGGCAGCCCTAGATACGGCACCAGACTCAAGAACGCGCTCAATGGGGCGACAATCTGCCAGTAAGGCACCTTCACGTAATAAAGGAAAAGCGCCGTCACAATCGATAGCAGGATCCCCAGCAAAAAGTTGCCGACGACATAAGCCCGGGCTACGCGACCGATTCCGTCCCATGCGCGCTGGATGATCTCCCGATTCTCCCCCTGGACGAGGTTCATGAAGTTGCGCCTGAAATGATCTCGCCAACTGAGGAAGAAGTACACCAGAAACGGGACAAACGACGCGATTAGCAGCGAATTGGAGTAGCGGTTCAACCATTCGTAAACGGCGTTGACCAGCGGGCTCTCATCCTGCTTGATCCGGACTTCCTGAACCGGCGGCGGCATGGGCGCTTCGACCGGTCTAATGCGCGCGCCGCGTGTGCCTCGGGCTTTTTTCGCCGCCTCCTCGGCGGCCTGCGCCGCTTTTGCCGCCTGCGCGGCCTCCTCGCGTAGCCGTTTGGGGATCATCAGGTCCTGTGCGGCCTTTTCCACCTGCTCGATGCGGAAGGTGGCTGAATCCATCAGTTCGGCGATCCGGCTGGTGTATAGTGGCAGGTCTTCCCAGAAGACCACCGCTTGTGACCATGCCACAAGTCCGGCCAGGTACAGCACAGTGAGCATCAGGGCGGAAGCGATGAAACTGGAAAGCCCGCGCGGCAGCCGGGCCCTCATCATGAGATTTACTACCGGTTCGAGAATAAACGCTAGCAGAACCGCGCTGACCAGAGCGATGAAGAAGAGGCGGCCGATGTAGAGAAACCCGACGATGAGCGCGATCGCAAACAGCTTGAGAGCGAAGCTCCGTACCGGGCGCTGCTCGCCTGGTGGGATGCTGACTCCGATCTCATTGCTAGTGGTGGACACCGCTGGCTGGCCCCTCATCCACAGTCTATCAACAGGTGCGCGGAGTCGAGCGGAATTAGAATGAATCCTGCCTCAAACTGACCTCAAAGTGTCAGGCCTCAGCCGATGGCAGCTTGTTCCCGGACTTCGGATCGTGTTTAATCCAGAACTCGCGAAGGCGTTGGTACGTCTCAACGAAGCCGTCCCGAAGTTCCCGTGGAGCAAGGTAGGTGATCACGTGCGATGCGTCAATCAGGTATGGCGCGAACCTGGATCGAGCCACGGCGTCCGGCAGCGGTTTAACCGGGAACGCGGTGAGTGCCAGAACCAGCACCACTCCGGCAAGCGCAGCCTTCAGGGTCCCGAAGGCCGCGCCCATCAACCGGTCCAGCCAGCCCAACCCAGTCGCCTTCATCGCCTTGGACAACGACCAGCCCAACAGCCCGCCCAGCAACTGGACGCCAATGAAGACGAATAAGAACCCGAGCAGGTTGGCAATGGCCGGCTTGCTCACGTAAGGCAACAGGAACGCGCCTGCCGATCCATAGAACCAGATTCCGAGCACGATGCCGAGCAGCAATGCCGTCAGCCCGACGATCTGCCTGACAAAACCCTTGGTAACGCCTTCGACGATGAAGACGGCCAGCATTGCGACGATGAGAATGTCCAACCAGTTCACAAGGTCTTTCCCGTCAGACGGGTGTAGGCGTCCAGGTACTTCGCCCTGGTTCCCGCCACCACGTCATCAGGAAGTACGGGAGCCGGGGGCTGCTTGTTCCAATGAAGTGTTTCCAGGTAGTCTCGAACGAACTGCTTGTCAAACGACGGTTGAGCTCCACCCGGCTTATACTCGGCGGCCGGCCAGAACCTGGAACTGTCCGGCGTCAGGACTTCGTCGCCGAGGGTCAGGACCCCGTCAATGAAACCGAACTCGAACTTGGTGTCGGCGATGATGATGCCGCGCGTGAGGGCGTATTCGGCGGCCTTTGAATAGATGGCCAGGGTCAGATCGCGCAACCGTCCGGCGAGATCTGCCCCTATCTTTTCAACAGCCACCTCGAAGCTGATGTTGATATCGTGCCCCGACTGTTCCTTCGTGGCCGGCGTAAAAATAGGATCGGGTAGTTTCGAGCTTTCGACGAGGCCCGAGGGCAACCGGATGCCGCAAACCGTGCCGTCGCTTCGGTATTCCTTCCAGCCGGAACCGGAAAGATAGCCGCGCGCGACGCACTCGATGTCCACCATATTGGCGCGCCGGACCAGCATCGAACGGCCTTCGAGTTGATCCCGATAAGCCCGCAATTCCACTGGATACTCGTCCACGTCCGCCGACAGAAGGTGGTTCGGCACGATGTCGCGCAGCAACTCGAACCAGAACAGGGAGATCTGGGTCAGTATGCGGCCTTTGTCGGGGATCGGTGAGCCAAGGATGCAATCGAATGCCGAGATTCGGTCGGTCGCGATCATGAGCAACTTGTCCTCACCAACCGCGTAGACATCGCGAACCTTGCCGCGCGCGACGAGAGGCAGTGCCGGGATGGACGATTCAGTGAGCGGATTCATGATTTGACTCCTGGCGATGGATCTTCAGATGAATTGAAATATCTGAAACTTTGACTATAATCGTTCCTCCCGTCGCCGCGCAAGCCGGGGACTGGAATAATCGCATTCGCCCACCAGAGCCTGGATTACTCCAGGAGGGGATGTGAACTGGATTCAGAACGTGATGCCGAGCAGAAATTCGATCTGATTGCGGGAACTGCGCGCACTGCCCGTGTCGAAGACGGGCTTGGCCCAGTGTGTGTAACGCAGTTGAGGGATAAAGTGAATCTGGCGGTTGGTTCGCCAGTCCCAGCCTGCGCCGACCACTCCTCCCAAGGTGTTCGGATTCGACACTTTGGCCGCAGTTGTGTCGACGACCGGAGTCTTGCCCGGTTCGGCCACTTCAATGTAGGTTCTAACGCTCGTCGCGCGGCGCAGCACGACGCCGGCTTCGACAAAGCCCCGGACACGCCGGGAAGCGGGACCGTCATGGACGCGAAGGGTGAGTGGTACGTCCCAGTAGTCCAACTTCGTTTGTTCAAACCCGGAGGTATATTTCCTATCGTCTGCTTCTGTATTCTCGTCGTCCTGGCCCTCAGTGATATCCAGGCCTGAGCGGAAGCCCGCTCGGCGGTAAAGGGCGTCGACATTGAGAGACACACGGCTGGTGAGGTCATAGCCGAAGGTCAGGCCGAAGCCGAGCCGGTTTGAGATGTCGGTGGTTGCGGCGGAGGCGTACCTCCAGGTCCTTGAGTCAAAAGTGTTCAGCTGAGTTTCGTCAAAGAAGCCCAGAAACCCCGAACTGAACTTCACACCGCCACTCCATCTCTTGACTTCCACTGGCGCCTGCGCTTGTTGCGTGCCGCTGGCGGCTGGCGCGGCCGGCGGCTGAGCTGCCGGCGCCTGAGCCAGAGCCAGACTGGCCACGAGCGTCGCGGCCGGGAGTGTTTTCAGGATTGTCGAAATCAACTTAACTGCTCCTGGTTAGAAGGTGAAACGCAGGCCAAACTGGAGTGAACGCGGGCTGCCGAATCGGTACATCGAACCCGCTCCGCCGCCGCCGGAAACGTTCAGGGTGCGCGTTGCATAACCAAAAGCCGGGCTGGCCAGGTTTGCGCCTTCCTGCGGGGTCGGGTTCGCGAAGTTCGCGCGATTGAGTACGTTGAATCCCTGGGCAAAGACGTTCACTTTCACGCGTTCGCCGACGCTTACCTGCTTGCGCAGAGCGACGTCCAGTTGGAACGCGCTGAAGCCCCGCAGGGCGTTTCTCCCAAGAGTGCCGTTCCCCGATGTCTCCGGGGTGGTGAACGCCAGGGCATTGAGCCGGCGCCCACCTGGGGCGTTTGCGTCGCTGAGCCAGGGCTCATAGTCGCCGTTGTAATCGGGCCGGACCTGCGCGAAGGAACTAATGAACTCCTCTCCCGCGGTGTCTTCGCCCTCCTGCGAAACGAGCGTCAACACTTCCATGGGCAGTGCAGTTCGCGCGGAGATCACTCCGTCGAGCCACCAGTCGCCCAACACCTTTCTGGCCATACCGCTCGACGGGCCTGGCAGCCGGTAGTTGGCCGACGCATTCAAGGTGTGGCGGACGTCGAAGTCAGAAGGCGCCTTGTTCCCCGAATTGACTGTCACGAAACTGCCGCGGCTGGCGACAGCCGGCAAAGTGTCCATCGAATTGCCGTAGGTGTAGCTCAACTGCGCAAGAAAGTCAGTGGAGAACCGGCGGCGGTACTGCAACTGGCCAGCGTGGTATGAGGACTCGCCTCCGTTGCTTGTCAGCCGGAGGAAATAGTAGTCCGACGTGTAGGCGGCCTGGGTCTCAGTCAGCATCAGCGTGGAACTCGAATTGCCGATATACGACATCGTAAGAGTCTGCTTGTGAGCGATGGTCTGCTCCAGACTGATGTTCCACTGCGTGATGCTGGGCGATTTCAGATTCGGATCGGAAACGCTCAACCGCCCGTACGGCTTGGATGCCGGCAACCGTGGCGCCACCAGCGACGCCGCCGGCAAGGGAAATGCCGGTGTAATCAAATTGGTCTGGCTCGAATAGGGGACGCCGTTGAATGAGGCCAGCGACGTGCCATAACCCAGGTCGTGGAATACGCCCATGCCCATCCGCAAGACCGCCTCCCATCCAGGTGAATTCTGCAACTGGTGGGCCATGCCGAAACGCGGACCGATGTCACTCCACTTGGTCTTATAAAGCGGGCTGAAACGGGTGACCGTGGAGCCGTCGCTGGCCAACGCGAACGGCGGCGAACCGCTGCGCACGTCCGGCGCGGGATTGACGCTCCACCGCAACCCATAGGTCACCGTAGTTCGGTCGTCCGCCTTCCAATTGTCCTGGAAGTAGAACGAAAAATTGTTGAGCACGGGTTCCACGCGCGGCATGTTCGAACTGATCGACGCCGCCGTGGCGGACCCGCTTAGTAGGCTGCCGCTCGCGCCCGAGAGTCCGTTGAAAGTGACTTCCGCGGCATATGGGCGCTGGACGTAGGTGGGGGTGGTGCGCCGGAAATCCACTCCGAACTTGAACGTGTGGGCTCCCTTGATCGTGGTCAGGTTATCGACAAGGTTCCACTGCAACTGCTCGGTGCGCGCACCCCCCGTCACCGCATATCCACCGAGTCCCAAGACCCCAAGCCGGTACTCGGCCGAGCCTGCTGTCACGCCTGATGGGAAGATCAGCGAACCGCTCAATGGCGTCGCGCCGCCGAACGAATCCATCGTCACGGCCGTGGTCAGCACGTTGTTGGAAAAGCCGAACCGCAGGTCGTTGGACGTCTTCGCCGAGGCCGCCCATGTCACCGCGCCCGCGGCCGACCAGGGCTTGCTCTCCGCCGATGTAACCACGTTTGAAGTGGTCAACTCATCGCCGCGGTAAGACCATTCAGACGGCATCCAACTCGCCCTGACAAACGCATTCACCCTGTCGGAAAAAGCATGATCCACCCGAACGCTCGCCGAATTGGCGTCGAAAGGATTCGAGTAGGAAGAAGCGAAAATCCCGGTTCCTGCGACCGTGGATGTCCGGTTGGCGACGGGAAACGCTGCCAGATAGGGCCTCAGTGCCAAGGCGGCGGTTGTGCGCGTTGCAGCGTCGGGAACGTAGTTCACCGAACTTTCCGGGTGCTTGGAGCGCAGCCCTTCGTAAGCGGCGAAAAAGTGGGTTCTGTTGCCAGCGATCGGCCCGCCAATCGATCCCCCAAAATTCTGGTGCTTCAGTTCCGCCCGCTCCACGCCGTACTGGTTCCCAAACCAATCGTTGGCCGCGTACGAACCGTTTCCGAAGATGCCGAAGAATGACCCGCTCAGCTTGTTGCCTCCCGCGCGAGACGTCACCGAAATCTGTGCGCCAGGCGTCCGCCCGAACTCAGGCGAGAACGTCGACGTTTGCACGCGGACTTGCTCGACCGCCTCCAATGGGAGCAGGTCGTTCGCAAATCCCGTCGCGGAACCTCGTCCGGCGGAGATGCCGGCCCCACCGTTTCCTCCGCGTCCGCCGCCGCCGGCCCCTTGCATGCCTCCCCGCCCGCTTGCGCCGCGGTTCGCGCTCAGCCCGTCCACCATGTAATAGTTCGTGGTTGCCTGCAACCCATTCACGTTCAACTCATCCGCCGTGCCTACGCCGCCCGCCGCATTCACCACGCCCGGCATGAACATCATGAACTGCTGAAGGTTCCGCCCGTTCACCGGCAGGGTTTCGGCATAGTCGCGCTCCAAGGCCAGCGCCGACGACAGATCCACTGACACGGGTTCGACATCGTTGGCCACCTTCACAGCCGGTTTGCCTTCTCCCGCCGGTTCCAGGGTGAATGTCAACGACAACCGGTCCCGCGCGCCAAAATGCAGACGCTCGATACGCAGAGACTGGAAACCCTGTTTCTCGATCTGCATCGAATAAGCGCCCGGCTGCAAGCCCTCAAAGACATACAACCCGTCCGCGCTTGTGGCCGTCGTGGTCCGTGTGTCGCGCTTCAATTCGGTCAGAGTCACCTTTGCATCGGCAACTACGTTGTACGTCGTGTCGATCACGCCGCCAGCCAGGGAAGCCGTCTCCTGGCCATGTGATCTCGCGCCCAAAATGATAAAGAGTCCGAACAGATAGATCTTCATTCGCATTTCGTCTTGCTCCGGCGGCCTAGAACGACAACCCCAAAAGAACCTCAACCGTACCGCGGTTCATCACTGTGGGGCCGTTCCTGAAGGCATCCTTTTGCCAGCGCGTGTACCGGCCTTCCACGGTCACCCTGACGCCGATCTCATCTTTCCACTCAATGCCCACCCCCGCGGTAGCCCCGGGCACGAGCTTGTTGGCTGGCTTCACCGGATCGCTTGTCTGGGTGACAAAGTACTTGTTGTCGACGTTTTCGCGGTAGCTCTCGATGCCGGTGGTGAAACGGCCCGACAAGCCAATCATCCCGGTCATCTTCGGCTTCCAGCCCTTCTGCTGGCTCCGGGTGTACCGGAGCAGCACTGGAACGTCCCAGAATGTGGCGCGCGTCCTCTCATTCGTATAACTCAGCAGGACGCGGTCCCCTGTATCCGGGCTGGTCTCGCTCTTGATGAATTGGTCGTAGCCGGTATTACGGTACATCGCGTCGACGCCGAGCCCCCATTTGTCGCTGAAACGAAAGACAAGCGATGGGCCCACCGTGGCTGGCCGGGATTGCGCCGTGGACCGCTGCAACATACTCACCGCCCCATAATCGACGTCTGAATCGGAATTGCGCATCAGCTTCAGCGGCATGTAGCCCGCCCGGATGCCGACCTCGAATCTCTTGTGGAATGGCTGCTGCGCCTGCACAGGCGTCAGCGCGGCCACGGCGAGCAGCAGGAGCCCGCCACCTTGGTAGCAATTTCGAAGCACTACAGTCGGCTTCCTTTCACTATGTGTATGGCCCGGGAATTCACACTTCCGCCCCCCCGCGGATGGGCGAACGTCCAGGCAGGATTCTAACCATCTTCTATGGTAGTCGAGACGCCCCTCCCGCTGCTGAGGTATACAACGATCTTCTACCGGTTCGTCTTACCAGCCGATCGTTAGGATCGCGCGAAACGTCCGTCCCTCGTTCAGGGTATTGGTGATAAAACCAAAATTGGCGTTCGCCATCTCTTTGCCTGGGTCGGCGAACTGCGGGGTGTTCAACAAGTTCACCGATTCGGCCCGCAGCGCCGCCCGGCGAGCCGCCTTGAATCGCCACTCCTTCTCAATGCTCGCGTTCACGTTGGCGATCTTGCCCTTGCGGAAGGTGTTGCGCCCGAGATTGCCTCTTGCATCGGTCGGCTTTATGTAGGCGAACGCCGTCCGTGGCAGCAAATCCCGTGAAGTGTCCGGATTGCCGATTATACGTCCCAGAATTGATGCGTCCAAAAGGTTGGGACGGTCGTTACCGTTGCCATCTACGTTTCCGTACCCAGGAGCGTCCGAGCCCGAAACCACCGTAAACGGCGTGCCTGTTTTGGCCAGCGCCACTGCCGAAATCCGGATGCCGCGCAGCCACCTGCCAGCCTTCGCAGGCGATTCCCACGATGTCCGGATGAGAGCGGCGTGCGGCTGGTCGAAATCGCTCAGCGCCTTCAAGTCGCGGTGCGATTCATACTCCCACTGATTCCTGCTCAGTCTCGTGTCGGCATCGTAGGCCGTGTTGGTGTAGGCCGATCCCAGGTCCATCGCCTTGCTGAACCAGTAACTCGCGTCGACGGTGAATCCCTTCAGCCGCGGGGTGATCAACGAACCTCGGGCCGCGTCGTAGTAGCCTTGCGACCCATTCACCACGCGCCGGTAGTCCGCAATCGAGGCGTCAGGCCTGCGCTGGTTGATCGTCGCCGTGGTTTGCGCAATCCCAGCAACCGGGTGAGCGCGGTTCTGATATTGCATGAAGAGCAGTTTGTGCGAACGGTTGCCCACATAGCCCAACTGCAAGCGCCACCGGTGGCCCAACTCAGGCTCCCAACTCGCGTTGTATTGGTACTCATAAGGAGTGCAAAGGCCGGCATCCACCATGTAGATATTGCCTTTAGCGGCTCCCAGGTCGGCTCCCTCGAGCGGGTTCACCAGAGCCGGCGCCATCACGACAATCTTGACGCTCCCCGGGGGCGAAAACCGGACCTGCTGGTAAGTGACTGGATAGATCTCTCCGAAAAAGACACCGCCTCCAACGCGAACCACGCCCCACCTTTTGCCGGGCTTCCAGGCAACTCCCGCCGCCGGCGCCAGATTGTTCAGGTCGGCATCATACAAAATCGTATTCAGCCTATCCACTTCGTGCGGTTTGCCGGTTGGGGCGTACCGGAGTCCGAAGTTCGCCGACACACTCGCAAAAGGCCGCCACCGCCCGAAGACAAACGCCTCTCCCTCCCAATTGCGGAAGCCCCGGTGAATGTCGCCGATCGAGATCAGGTGCATCGAAGGGATACCCAACCGCAGATTGGTCACCGAATCCCGGCCGAAGTCGTTGCCGAAACTGAAATAGCCTCTGTGAGCGTCGGTTTCAGCGCCGTTGAGTTGCCTGCGGTTGTATGAGCCGCCCAATCCCCAGTCAAATCTGCCGGAGTTGTGGCGGTATTGGCCGCCTGCGCGGAAGTTGTTCATCGCCCGGTCGAGCGGGATGATGGCCTGCGGCCCCAACGTTTCCAGCCCGCCTGTCGACACCATTGCTCCGACGGCGTTTGGCTCTGGTACCAGGAGCGTCCCCACCCGGTCAAACCCAATGGTCCCCTCTGCCGAAGCGCCGTTGCCCAGACTGCGGAACAGCGTCGCCCTCGCCTTATGTGAGCGCGTTGTCGTGTCCGGATTCTGGCCCGCCACAAGTTGGAAGGCATCCACTTTCTGTCCGGTGAACTGGTAATCGAGGAACAACCGCGATTTCGCGCCGATCGCCTGATCCAGTCGCGACCCGCCGCGCAGGGAATCAATCACCTGCGGCGAGTTCCGGTTCAGCATGCGAGGGTGCACATCCATTCGATTGGGCAGTTCGTTTGGATAGGCCTTCAGATACCGGGTCACGATGGCCAGCGTGGCAGGGTCGGTGGCCAGCGGGGTCCGTTCGTCCGCCCTGGGCACGAGCACGTTGCCGTTCACCATGCTTCGGATCGCCTGATCGCCGAAATTCAGGCTCCAAGCCGCGCCTTGCCATGGCTTCAATTGGAAATCCACGCCAAAGTCGTTTTCGTGGCTCGGCTGAACGCCGCCCACCTGAAAGAACGTCCGCGCGCTGGTGACCGAATTCAAATGGTTCCAGCGGATGTTGCCATGAAAGCCGTCGAACGGCGTCCGCGGGGCTATGTGGATCGCGGCCGGCACAGCGTGGCCAAATCCAGCCGCCCACCAGTTTCTCGCTGGAGTGAATTCGTCGACCAGCGTCGCGGTTACGCCCAGCCGGACATTCAACTCCTTCAGAGCGTTGTTGTCCACCAGATTGAACTGGACGTTTTCGTTGCGCCGGCTCTCCCCCTCGTCGGTGGCGGCCGTGCCGATCAGGTTTAATTCGACGCGCTTGCTCTTGGCGTCCGGTGCTTGTTGAGCGAGCGCAATGCATGCGCTCAAAGCGGCTGCGAGGATTCTTTTCAATCCACCACCTTATCACCTGATCCGGGCTATCTCCGCGGTTGATGAGCCTGTCTTTCGATGAGGACTTCCGGCCCTGCCTGTCAGAACGACGCCAGAGCCTCTTCCTCGGTCATGCAGACCTTGAACACCGTCGCCAGACGCGTGATCTGGAGCAATCGCATGATCTTGTCCGGCGGCCGGATGAGCTTGATCTTGGCGCCAGACGAGAATGCCAGCGAGTGCGCGCCGACAATCTCGCCGATCCCGGACGAGTCCAGATGTTCCACGCCGTTCAGGTCGACGCAGATCTTTTTTGCGCCGGACGCCAGCAAATCCCGCATCGCATCCCGAAATCGAGTCGAAGTCTCGCCCAGGCGCAGGTCTCCGGTCAGCTCGATGATGGTGACATCGCCCGCCGTCCTTTTCTCAATCGCTAGTGACATAGCAGTGAGAAACCTCAGTTTAGCGCGGAAGTATGGTCCCCGGCGCGGTCTAGCCGCGCAACTTCGCCTGCGCCAGAATCCACGCCTTTTCCCACGAAGATAATCGGATCCGTCTGGGCAACACGTTGTAGTCCGCAGCTTCGATCCGGCCCAGCAGCCGGCTGTAGATCTCCACCAGCGCCCACATCGACGCGCGGGAGTCTTTGTGCATCATCCCGATGAGCGGTTCCGACTCCGCGTAGTACGCCTTCGCCCGCACGGCAAGCGACGCAAGCAGACTTCTCAATTCGGGCGAGTCCGTGTTCAACGAGTGCACGCCATAGCGACGCATCTCCTCGCGCGGCAAATACACCCGGCCCTCATCGCGGTCCTCGGCCACGTCGCGAATGATGTTGGTCAACTGGAACGCAATCCCGCATTTCTCGGCCAGTTCGGGCGCCGCGGGATCGTCGAACCCAAAAATGTGGATGATGGTCAATCCCACCACCGAAGCTACCAGATAGCAGTACCGGTACAACTCTTCGAAGGTCTCGAAATCGTGGGCCGTCAGGTCGCTTTCAACGCCGTCGATCATCTCGCTCAAGTAGCAGTGCGGAATGCCATAGCGGCTTACAGTGTCCATCAGCGCCGGCCACAGTGGATGTGCGGGCGTCTCGCCGCCGAGTGCGCGGCTCAGATCAGATCTCCATTCACCCATTGCCTGGGCCGAAGCGCGCGCGCCATCTGAGAGGTCATCGCACTCCCTCATGAACGCGTACACGGCGCACATCGCCAGGCGCTTCTGCTTAGGGAGCAGCAGGAAAGACCAATAGAAGTTGCGGGCCCTGGCACGCGCGATGCTTTCGCAATGGGCGTAGGAAGCCTCCGTTGTAGTCATGCGGCAAATAAGCTTCGCGACAGGCTGCCGATCAGCAGTGCCGCGCGCTCGGTCTTCGAAATGGCTGGTCGACGCGATAAAACGTCATAGTGCTGACGGCGGATCTTCTCAAGCACCCGCATGCCGCCGCGTGAGAATAGGTCGATGTCGAGCGACAACCGGCGGTCGAGCAATTTCACCAGCCTCAGGCCCCGCTCGAACAACTCCTGCGCGTAGTCCACCGCCTCCTTCATCAGCGCTGAGAACTCCGGTGTGTATTCGAGCCGGTACAACTGTGCCTCATTGTAGCCGTGCTTGGTGAAAAGATGCTGCGGCAGATAGACGCGGTCCTTTAACAGATCCACCGTCACATCCTGCCAGAAGTTCGCCAGTTGAAGCGCCGTGCATGTGGCGTCGGAAAGCTGGAAACGCTCTTCATCGCGGTAACCGCCGAGCATCAGTACCAGCCGGCCGACCGGATTGGCCGAGTTGACGCAATAGCCCAGCACGTCCTCCCAATCTCGGTAGCGGGTTTGAGTTTGATCCTGGACGAATGCATCCAGCAGGTTGCTGAACGGAGCGCATGGCAACCGGTGCTTCTCAATTGTCTCTCCGAGAGCCTTGAACACCGGATGGGTCGCCGGTATGCCGGCGTACAGCGATTCGAGCTGCTTCCGCCACCACGCCAGCAATTCCAACGCGCGATCTGTTGAACCCGCTTCATCCCCCAAATCGTCCGACCAGCGGCAATAGGCGTATACGTTGAAGAAATCCTGATGCAGACGTTTCGGAAGAAACAGGCTGACTACATGGAAGTTCTCGTAGTGGTGTGTCGCCAGCCAGCGCGTGTATGCTGACGATTCCTCCTCGGACCAGGTCCGGTTCATCAGATCGCCGTCGGCGAGAAATTCGATGGGTTGACGGAACACCTTCGCGCCGAATCGAACTAAGGAATGATCGCCGTCTTCATGTGCCCGTTGTGGCTCATCAGATGGCGCATGACGTCCAGCAGATTCTCCAGCGGCTCCTCGCGGTTGATGAAGTCGTCCGCCGTGATGTGGCGGTGCGAAACAACATCCAGCGCTTTTCGGATATAAGCCGGAGTGTGATGGAAACTCGCCAGGCAGGTCAGTTCGGAGTAGTGCAGCAGCGAGGTTTCGAGGTTCACCCGCGTGTCGTTAGGGCAGCCTCCAAAGAAATTCACCACGCCGCCGCGCCGCAACAACTTTACGGAGAGTTCCCAGGTTTCCGGGTTGCCGACGGCTTCAATCACAATGTCGGCTCCATGGCCGCCGGTGAGTTTCCTGATCTGCCGCACCACCTCGTCGTCGTTGGTGTTGATCAGTGCGTCGTCGGCGCCCATCCGCAGGGCCCGGTCCAGTTGCGCCGTCCTGCGCCCCAAAGCGATCACGCGGCAGCCATACACCTTCGCCAGCCGCACAAACATCATCCCGATCGGCCCCTGGCCGATCACTACCAGGTTGTCGCCCGGCCTGGGTTTGGAGTCTTCCAGACCCTTCAACACGCACGCCAGCGGCTCAACCAAAGCCGCGTCCTGATAGCTCAAGTGCGGCGGAATCTCATACAGGTTCCGCTGAACGATTCGTGCGGGAACACGCAGATACTCCGCATATGCCCCGTTGTTGAACAGCAGGTCTTCGCACAGATTCTCCGACCCGCGCCGGCAGTAGAAGCAGTTCAGACAGGGCGCCGAATTCGCCGCCACCACCCGCTGTCCAACGCGGAAGTTGTCCACGTGTTCGCCTACGGCTACGATGTCGCCCGCGAACTCATGCCCGTACAGTGCCGGCGGCACGATCATTCGCGCGTGGTAGCCCCGGCGAAATACCTTCACATCCGTACCGCAGGTCAGTGCCGTGCGCACGCGGACCAGCACGTCTCCCGGATCGAGCTTTGGAATTGCGACTCGCTCTACACGGACCTGTTCCTTCCCGTAGAGCACCGCAGCCAGCATATCGGTGTTCACTTAAGATATCCTCTGTGGCTGAACCATTATTTTCAACGATTTGCCATTCGGATGCAATGCCATCTGAATCCCCTCGTTGATTCTGTCGAGCCCAATCGAATGGCTGATGAGGTCCGCCACCGGCAGTTCACCGCTCAACACCAGTCTCGCTGACTCGGCCTGCAAGTCCACAGATGCTGAATAGACCCCTATCAGCGACCTCTCATCCTTGCAGATGCCGGCGCCCGATAACTCGATTCTCTCCGTGTCCGAAGTCTGCGCGAAAAGCAGAATCTTCGCGCCCGGCCTCGACGCCCTGATCGCTTCATCGACAATGCCTTGCGCCGACGCAGCCACGAAAACCTGATCCGCTCCCCGTCCGCCGCTCAGTGGCTTCAACACCGCGGCCACATCTGTCGCCCGCGGGTCCACCGCTTCGGCAGCGCCAAACTTTCGCGCCAGAGCCAATCGCTCCGGCATTGTATCGGTTGCGACAATCCGTGCTCCCGTCCGCTTCACCAGCATCGTGAAGATCAGACCGATCGGGCCCTGCCCCTGAATCAAGACGGTGTCACCTGGCTGCGGGTTCATCTCCACTACCGCTTTGTGACAAGTGTTCACTGGTTCGACCAGACTTGCCACCTCAAAAGGAACCCCGTCCGGGATGCGCTCCACTCCGTCCCGCACAATCCAGTCCATGATCCGGATGTATTGCGAGAACCCCCCGCCCGCGGGCGCGAACCCGGCCGTGATGCCTACTTTCTTGTAGCCAGCGCACTGCGCATACAGCTTCCGGTCGCAGTAGAAACAGTTTCGGCACGGTATATGGTGGAACGCCACCACCCGGTCGCCAACTTTGTACTTTTCCACTCCGTCGCCCACCTTCACCACGACGCCCGCTGTCTCGTGCCCATAGATCCGCGGCGGCGGCAAAAGATCGTGCTCCACCTTCTTCAGATCTGTATGGCAGATCCCGCAGGCATGCACCCGGACCAGCATCTCCCCCGGGCCGATCTCCGGCACTGGGACGTGCTGCACTTCCAGCCGCCCGTGGCCTGTGTACACGGCGGCCCTCATCGTCGAGGGGATTGGTTCAAAATCGGCAACTGACAAGAAAGTCTCCCAGACAGCGCGCCGCCCGGATGCTGTTCCTGTTCAGGCGCATTAGTCCTCGGAACGACCACGGGCGGGCCAATGCCGCGCCTAGAATTCTGCCGCGGCTGAAACGCCCCGACGGGGCGCGATACAAATTGAAATCGATTGGCAGCGTGTCGCTGGCAGCGTCGCTCACCACTCTCACGCAGTAAAACGCAACACCCTTCTCCTGCGCGACGCGCGCCACAGCAGCCGCCTCCATCTCCACTACGCGCGCCCCAACCTCGCGATACAGGGACAGTTTCTCGCCGCTGGAGATGACGACCTTGTCGCAGGACAGCAGCGTCCCCTCCCTAGCCTTCCCGCCCGCGCACTCGACGTGCGACGCATGCCAAGTGCCGCCGCTTTCTCCCACTACTCTCCCCGCGACAAAGACATCGCCCACGTCCAGTTCCGGATCCAGCCCGCCGCAGAAGCCCGTCGAAACCAGCGCGCCCACATCGTCTTGTTCACACGCCACTCTGGCTGCCTCCGCTGCCCGCTTCGGCCCCGGACCATCCGCCACCAGCAGCCACCACCGGCCACCGATCCGCGCCCGGCAACTGTACGCCGCCGCGGTCTTCAGCGCCTCGACCTCGGTGGCGTGCGCCAGCAACCCGGAAAACTCCCGGGCCTCGGCGGCGATTGCGGCGATTTGCTTCTCAGGCGTATCCATTACCGTTGAACCACTCCACCGCGTTACGCAATCCGTTTTCGGCAGGAGAAGCGTTAAAACCCAGTTCCTGGCGCGCCTTCTCCACCGAAACCCACATCTTCTTTTTCGCCATCCGCACTGCGTCCAGCGGAGCACGGGGTGGCTTACCGCTCAATCGCGCCGCCGCCGTCGAAATCACACCTGCTCCATACGCCACAACCCAAGGAATCCTTACCCTTGGCACAGGCCTCCCGGTGATCGCCGACAGCTTCTCGAAGATCTGCTTCAGCGTCAGGTTTTCGCCGCCGAGGATATAACGCTCTCCGGGCCGCCCCTTCTCGCAAGCCAGCCAGTGTCCTTCGGCAACCTCCCGCGCGTCCACCACATTCAACCCTGTGTCCAGATATGCCGGCATCCGCCCGCGGATGAAATCGAGGATTGTCTGTCCAGTCGGCGTCGGCTTGACGTCGTGTGATCCAACCGGAGCCGTCGGATTCACGATCACCACAGGGAGCCCGCGTTCGGCATACGCCAACGCCTCGCGTTCGGCGAGGAACTTCGACCGTTTATAACTCCCCGTCATATCTTCAAGGCTCACCGGGGTCGTCTCGTTCCCCAGCGAGCCTTCGACAAATCCGATGCACCCAACTGTGCTCGTGTATACAATTCTATCGACTCCGGCGTCGAGTGTCGCATCCAACAGATTCCGCGTCCCCTCCACATTCGACTGGTACATCTCGGCCGCGTCTTTCACCCACAACCGGTAATCAGCCGCGACATGGAAAACCAGTCCGCAGCCCGCCACCGCCCGCCTAAGCGATTCCGGGTCTCGCAAGTCCCCGCCAACCTCTTCGATCTCTGGATCTTTGATCGATCCTGGCCTGCGTGCGAGTCCGCGAACACGGTAGCCCCGCTCGATGAGGACACGTGCCACGTGCCAGCCCAGGAACCCTGATGCGCCGGTCACCAGCGCGGGCTTCACCGGCCCAGCCTTCCCGCCGGATTGGCTGCCGCTACTTGAGCGCCCACTTCAACAGCTTCAGCGAATCGCCGCTCCTCGAGTTGATCCCAAGCGCCGCAGACGGCTCGTAGCCGCAATGCGTCATGCAATGCTCGCAGCGCGGATCGTTGCCCGCTCCGTAGCTCTCCCACGGTGTCGCGGTCATGAACTCTTCAAATGTCTTATAGTGGCCGTCCGTGATCAGGTAACACGGCCCTTTCCAGCCCGCTGTATTGTAAGTCGGATTCCCCCACGCCGTACAAGGCAGGTCTCGCTCCCCCTTCAGAAAATCAAGGTAGATCGGTGAATTGTTGATCGGAAACCGCTCCCACAACTCTGCTGCGTCGCGGAACTTCTCGATCACGTCGTCTCGCGTCATGAAGATTTCGCGGTCGTTGACCGCCGAATACCCGTACGCCGGCGAAACCATGTGCCCGTCCACGCCGAGCGTCTCCAAAAACTCGAACAGAGCCCGGATCTCGGCCATGTCGGTTTCCCTGTAGATCGTCGTGTTCGTGCAAACCTTGAACCCTGCCGCTTTTGCCGCCTTGATACCCTCAACGGCTTCCTTGAATACTCCCTCGCGCTCAACCGCCATATCGTGCGTCGCTTCCATCCCGTCCAGGTGAACGTTGATGAATAGCTTTGGATGCGGTTTGAACTCCTTCAGCCTCCGCCGGATGAACATGCCGTTCGTGCAAAGGTAGATATGCTTGCCGCGGTCCAGGATCGCCTGCGTCAATTGCGGCATCGCCTGGTAAAGCAACGGCTCGCCTCCGCAAATCGACACGATCGGCGCGCCGCATTCGTCCACCGCGCTCAGGCATTGTTCGACGCTCAGTTGCTCGGTAATCGTATTCTCGTATTCGCGGATTCGTCCGCAACCCGTGCACGTCAGGTTGCACGCATGCAGCGGTTCCAGCATCAGCACCAGCGGGAATCGCTTGTTGATCATCGGGTGCGGCGTCCGGCGCTCACCGCCCATCGACGCATGAAGGATTTGAAATGGATTGTTCGCATCCGCCTTCGGCGCACGCTTTACCTGCCACTCAGGCCGCGGTCTGAATTTGTTCTTCGCGATGTATCCGGCCATTCCGGCCGTCAGTGATAGTGGGAATCTCATGCCTTATGCTCCCGGCCAGCCTCCGCCGTGGCGGCGCCAGGTTCGTTTAAGATAACTGCTCAATGCCAGCAACGGCAGCGTCAACGCATCCAGACTCGACCGGCAGGCGGCATAGCCAGGCAATAACTGCCAGTTCCAGCCGCCGTCGTCCCACCGGCCATCCAGGCCCTGAGCCGACACTATGTACTCGATGCCGCGTCTCACGCTCTCGCTTCCGGCATCTCCGCCGGAAATCAGACCGAACACGGCGCATCCTGTGCCAGCGGCCGACGACTCTGCCTCACCGTTCCGCCCCCATCCGCCATCCGCGTTCTGGACCGAACGCAACCACTCGCCGCCCCGCAACACCGCCGCCTCTCGCTCATCTATCCCTTCGCGCCTCAACGCATCCAGCGTGAATGCGGTTGAAATCACGGGACCGCAGAACTCGTCCAACGTCCAACTCCCCTCACCGTCCTGCATGTCCATCAGCCGCGCCGCATCGCCCAGAGCGAACGCCGGCGGAGCGTCAGGATCGAGCGCCAAAGTTGCCAGAGCCGAATCCTGCCTCGATAAATCTGCCTGACTTTGGCTCAGTGTCTGCCACCGGGCCCGGATGGCCACGCTGCCATTGGCGCCTGCTGCCTGCCACTCCAACATGGCCGGCAACCACCATGACGCTTGGCCGCCAGTTTCGAGCAATTTGCGCCTGGCTGCGGCCAGTGCGCCGCCGCCAGTCTTCGCCTTGAGCTTCTCCACAAAAGACAGCGAAGCGCTCCAAGGTTGGATGCCATTGCCCCTTGTCACTTGCGCGCGTCCCTCACACTGAAGGATCGAGAGTGGCAGGAACACCGCGCGCCAAGGCTCGGCCACTTGCTGCATCCTGTGAGGCAATGTTGCGAACTCAACTGGGGCTTCGATTCTCTCGAGCCATGCCGGCAATTGCTCACTGGGCGGGAGTGAGGTCTCGGCGGCCGCTCGCGGACGCATATCTTCCAGCAGGGACTTGGCCTTGCTGGCCGCTTCGGCCGCCTTTCGTCCGAGTGCTTCCTTCTCTTGTGGACCCGCGCTCATTATGGGGCCGTGCGAATCGTCGTTAGTTGAACGTTCGCGTGCTGGAGTTCGCCAGGCAACTGGAACCGGACATCTTCTTCAACGATGTCCACTTCCTCCATGATCCGGTATCCTCGTGCCGCGAGGGCCTCGACAAGCTCGGCCACCAGATGCTCCGGGGCCGACGCCCCAGCGGTCACGGCGACCGTCTGAACGCCGTTGAACCATTCATCCTTCAGAAACGACTTGTCGTCCACCAGGAATCCGGGTACGCCCGCGTTCCGGCAGACCTCCACCAGCCGCTTGGAATTAGAACTGTTCTGCGAGCCCACTACAAGCAACAACTGGCACATCGGCGAAACTGCCTTAACCGCCAACTGCCGGTTCTCCGTCGCATAGCAAATATCCTGCGACTTGGGCCCAACCATCTGTGGGAAGCGCCGCTGCAATACATCGATGATGCCTTTGGTTTCGTCGAGCGAAAGCGTCGTCTGCGTCAGATAGCAGACCTTGGACTGGTCCGGAACTTCAACCGATTCGGCCTCTTGCTCGGTCTCGACGATAATGGTAGACTCCGGCGCTTCTCCGTAGGTCCCTTCGATCTCCTCGTGCTCCCGGTGCCCGATCAGCAGGATCGTGAAGCCTTGTTTGGCGAATTTCATCGCTTCCAGGTGGACTTTTGTCACCAGCGGACACGTCGCGTCAATTGCCTTCAATTTGCGTTCCCCGGCTAGTTGCCGGACGGCCGGCGAGACGCCATGCGCCGAGAAGATCGCCCGGCTGCCGGCGGGGACTTCGTCCAACTCATTGACAAAAATGGCCCCCAGTCCGCGCAATTCCTCCACCACGTGGCGGTTGTGGACGATTTCTTTGCGGACATAGATCGGGGCGCCATGCAGCTCAAGGGCGATCTTGACCACATCGATTGCCCGGACAACGCCTGCACAAAATCCCCGCGGGCGAAGAAGGAGGACCTTCTTGGCTGCGTTTGGGTTCTCTGACATAAGAGGTTAGGTTCTCTTCAGTATATCAACCCCCTCCCTGGCATCGACGGCACGACGGCGCCCCGGGCCTTTCAACGCTTCTGGTCCGGCGCTCGCGCAGGCCGAGCCACCCTCTCTGCTACGTTGGTGGACAGACGCCATGCGAAAGATCAGGATTATCGAACATATCTCGCTGGACGGCGTGATCCAGGCCCCCGGCGGACCGGAGGAAGACGGCAACTATGCCTACGGCGGATGGGCGGCGCCGCATGCCGACCCAGCCGTGGGCGAAGCCATCACCGCGGCGCACGGCGAGACTTTCGATCTGCTGCTAGGCCGCCGGACCTACGATATCTGGAGCGCCTATTGGCCGGTTGCCGGGAACAGTCCGATGGCGGACAGCCTGAACGCGGCAACGAAATACGTCGCGACCCACAGGCCGGACAGTCTCGGCTGGGGGCCGGTCGAAGACCTCGGACCGGACATCGTCGAGGGTGTTCGCCGCATCAAGGCGAAAACCGGGCCGGACTTGGTCGTCTGGGGCAGTTCGACGCTGACGCCAGTGCTGCTCGAACACGGGTTTGCAGATGAGATCCTGCTGCTCGTCTATCCAATCCTCTTAGGCACAGGTAAACGGTTCTTCCCGGATGCAGCCCCGCCACGCGAACTCGCGCTCCTCGGCACGAAGGCTGCATCCTCAGGCGTCGTCATCAGCACCTACAGGCCCAGAGGCCCTTTGCGGACCGGCTATTTCGACGGCGCGGAGGCGTAAGCCTGCGCCAGAGAGCATGCAGGGCGAGAATCGCTGATGATCGTCGCAGGCGGCAATTCTGGCCCATATGCTGTGCTTGCCGCGGCCCAGCCGCGCCATCATCCTCGTGGCGCAGGCCCGCGCCCTGCCGCGCCGAAATTCACCTCGACGCCCTCTCCCCGCCCAGCTAAGTTAGCATTGAGACTGATGCTCCGCCGGGCCCATCTCGCCTTCTGCGTTCTGGCCCCGCTGATTGCCTCCGGTCCCGCCGATCTGGACCGCGACGGAATCGATGATGTTCTCGAACAGGCCCTGCTTGAACGGTTCCGCCCCACGTTCATGCTCTCGGCCACCGAATGCGACGGCCGCCCCTCCGAGTTTCAACGCGGGCGCATCGACCCCACCAAACCCATCCGCAACGGGACCATCTACGGCCAGGTCTTCCCCGCCGGCCGCTTCGTCGAGATCCACTACTACCATCTGTGGGCCAAGGACTGCGGTTTCGGTTCCCACCCGCTGGACGTCGAACACGTCGCCGTCCTGGTCCGGCCACCTGCGTCCGGCTCATCTGCGGACGAATTTGTTGCGGAGTACTGGTTTGCGGCTGGCCACGAAGGCACCCCTTGCAGCGCAGCCCATGGCGCCCGCGCCGCCGACCTCGCCGCGGAGACATCAGGCGCATCCATCTGGGTGTCGCATGGCAAACACGCTTCATTCTTGAGCCAGAACGCGTGCGGCAGCCTCGGCTGCGGCGGCGACCGCTGCGAAGTGATGGCCGCCATGCCGTACGGAAAACTGGTCAACATCGGAGAACCAGGAGTTCCGCTCAACGGAGCGATTTGGACGGCATCCGCAAAATGGGGACTTCAGGGCAAGATGACGACCGAGTTCACGCCCGAGGTTCTCGCCCGTCTCTCCTCCGCCCCGCCACGTGAGGTCGTCTTCATCCATCCCGGACTCATCCCTGCCAAAGCTGTCATTCTCGGCGGCAACCACACCCTCGGCGCGGTTGGCACGGGCGGCAAACATACCGGTTCGGCCGTCGGGACCGGAAGCCGCCACACCAAAGGCGCGCTCGGGACCAGCGCCGAAAAGACCGGCTCGGCGCTCAAAAAGGCAACCCGTGCCACCGGCCGCTTTCTTGGAATCCGGCCAAACGAACCCTCCACACCTACTCCCCCGAAACCGAAGGAGAGCGAAGAGAAGGAGAAATAGCCTCCGCCGGAGCGGGCAGTTATTCGTCTTTTATTTGCCACGATCGCCCGCTCTGGCCAATTCGTTTGGTCGCGATTTTCCTGAGCTAGTTCAGCGCTTTACGAGCGGTGTGACCTCGATCTTCCGGAACTCGATTGGCCCGTGGTCACCCTGAATCACCACAGGGCCAGGCTTGTCCTCGTCGGCGTCGATGGCAATGGCCGTAAGCCCATCGATTTGCGTTTTGTCGTGGACCTTGACGCCGTTGACCCAAACGCTCAACTGGCGGCCGACCACCCGGATCTCCATCGATTGCCACTCGCCGGCCGGCTTGACCGGCTTAGCCGACGGCAGCACCCGGCTGTACAGCGTGGCCGTCCCGTGCGTACCGATGTCGCGGCCGTAGTCGTCGATGATCTGGATCTCGTAACGGCCACGAACGCCAATTCCGGAATTCGACCCTTTCTGGTAGCGGTATTCGACTTTCAAGATGAAGTTCCAGAACCTGGCATCCGAGACCAGATCCGAGGCGCCTTTCTGGTTCTTCAGCAACCCATCCTCGACATACCAGCCGGGTCCGTTCGGGACCACCCAGCGCCAGCCGTCCACAGATTTGCCGTTGAACAGCGCCACGGTCTTGCCTTCGACCCAGGAACCGTCATCAGTTTCCGTGATGACGGGAGCGCGGTAGCCGGACCACTTGACGGCCGGCTTGGAGGCGCCCTCGAACGTCTCCACGAACTCCCCGTTGAGCATTCCGTTCTCGTACTTCGCCCGATAGGTGAGTTGCAGTGGCTTGTCCTGGCGCTTCCGCGTGAAGGAGAACACAAGGGTGTCGCCTTCCACTGCGATTTTCTCGATCTTGTCGACCTGCCCGCCCGGCGCGCCGACAAAGTAGCCATTCATCTGCGGCGTCCCGGCGGCATTGACTTCCAGCCACCAGACTCGCTGGCGCGGGTGGTTGAGCTTGATGTTCCAACGTCCGTTGAAGTCGGCCGGCGCTGCGGCCAGCAACGTTGAAGAGATTAGAAGAATGGTAGTCAGTTTCATGATGGTGCTCGCTCGATTGTATCCAGCAGTTCGGCCATACGGACAGCGGCGGTGCGGCGGCCGGCATACCGCAGTTCGTTGTAGGCCTGGGTAAATTCCAGGGCGGGCCCGGCGAGTTGGGGCAGGGAGATGGACCGGGCGAATTCGATCGGCGTCGATGAGACCTGCCGGGTGAAACCTCGCTTCTTCAGGACCCGGAGAAAGCGTTGGTACATGATCAGTGCTTCGCTGGCGCTGAGATCGCCGCGGGCAGCCCGCCTCAGGATGTGTCCACGCCGCCGCCGGATCCAGATGATCGCCGCCGTGACAGCGATCAGCGGCAAGACCCACCAGCCTTCGACCAGACGGGGGGGAGCGCCGCTCAAGTGGAGCAGTTCCCTAAAGCGGCTTGTCAAGTTGCCGAGATTCGGAAGCGAGAGGCGCTGGCGCGAGGATTGACCGATGCGAAAGGCCAGCGTGAGCTGCCGGTCGAGGTCATAACCAATGACCCATTCCTGCCAGAAAACGTCCACTGCATCGGCCCACATGGACAGCCGCGCCATCATATCCTTGCCTTGGTCCGGACTGGCAGGCGTTGGATCGAAAGATGTCCAGCCCCGGCCAGGGATCCAGGCCTCCACCCAGGAATGGGCGTCAGAGGCGCGGACCACATGAAGTCCGGTCAAGGGGTTGTTGACGCCCTCCTGGAAGCCCGTGACCAGGCGTGCGGGAATCCAGATGGCCCGCAGCATGACGGCCATTGCGGAGGCGAAGTACTCGCAGTGGCCTTTGCGCCGCTCGAAAAGGAAGTGAGCCAGCGGATCGTCGGCCTCCTTCTCCAGCGGAGCCAGCGAATAGGCGTATTGGGTCAACAGATGGTTTTCGATGGCGCGCGCTCTTGACACGTCATCAGGCAGGCCGGCGGTGAGCCGGTTTGCCAGATCGAGAATCCGGCGGTCTACAGGCGGAAGCAGCAGGTTGTGGTTGCGGACATTCTCCGGCAAACGGTTAGACCCCATGAAGTCCGGCGCGTCGGGCCCGCCGAAATAGCCATAGACGGAGTAGCGGAAATTCGAATTCTCGTTGAAGGGGACGCGCAATCCGCCATCTTCTGTTTGCCACACGAGGTTTCCCGGCAACAGGACCCGCTCAGCGAGTCCGGCGATGAATAGAGCATCGGAAGGGGGCGTGTGCAGGACCACTTCATAGTTGATTCGAGGCCCTCCTGGCCGTCGCAATTGATCGTCGCTCACCAGGGTCAGGAGCCCTTCGCGAGCCTGGAGCAGCCGCGGCTGCGAAGGCGAGTTGTACCATTTCCAACCGTTGAATTCAGACAGCGCGACGCCACGCCAATGGAAGTTCCTTTTCGGTGGCGCAGGGTCGAAGTAGACGTGCATGACGGCCCTGGAAGGTTTGCGCAACTCGCCCATCTGACCCAAGGTAACCTCACGTGCGAAGCCCGAAACCCTGTCGCCCGGCCGCGCAAACCGTTCGAAGGCGGCGCGCGCGGTTCGGGGGAGGATCAGAAACAGACCACCTGTGGAGAAGAGCACTCCCAGAGTGAGCAACGCTGTCAGCCAGGCCAAGCGGGATGGCAGACGGACGGCCGCCGATGGGGCGACTCGCCGCCCGGACGACGCCGACCTGATCTCCCCCGAAGTCATAGTGGCGACTGCCGATACCAGGAAGATCACCAGGAAGGCGAAGAAGCTCAGGCTCAACGAGAACATGGCCGCCGCCAGGATCTCCAGGAAGGCGATGATGCCAAGGAAGAGGTGATCGCGCTGGGTGGAGGCAGTGAGGATCTTAACGACGGCCAGGAACAAGATCAGGTGGACGGTTGCTTGAATCAGATCGCGCGACAGGTAGTAGTAATCGACGGGGAAAAAGAGGATATAGATCAGCGAGGCGATGCCGGGCCAGCGATCCGGGATCCGGAGTTCGATCACGCCGCCCAAGGCGAGCGCGCGCACCAGGAGAGCGGCTCCGGTGACGATGATGCTCGGGGCGTCCAACGCTTTTGAACCGGCGATGGCGAAATACCCGCTGGCCAACATGACCCAGATCGAGATCTGGAAGAACCGGCCGGCCGGGGTCTCGCGCTTGACGGCGGTCAGGGCCACGCGCGCTCCAGTTCCTTGGTGAAGTCGATGACTTCACGAACGGGATCGGTCTCCGACCGGCAGGAGACGAAGACCGACCGCTTGTGGAAGGTGACATCTCCCGAGCCACGGTTCCATTTCTGATGCAATTCGAACGCCGCCGCATCTGTCGTAAAGACGAAAGCGTTGACGCCCACGGCGCGGGCGCCGCTGGAATAGGCTGTCTGAATCCATTGGACAGGCCTGAATGTGGAGGCGGGCTGTGGGGCGCCGGCCGGATCGAGAGTGGCCAGAGCCGCGCGTCTCCATGGGCCCACCTGCTCCGGCGGCACGGGAACGAGCGGTTGGCGCGGCAGCCGGCTGCACGCCGCCGTCACTGCGGCAAGGGCAATCAAGCTGCGACGTCGCATGCCTCAACATAGCATCCACGGCGTAGTGTGGTACAACGTCTTCGTGCGACTCTCCCTTTCAGGCGATCAGAGCCTTTCCCTCCCGTTCGCGGTTCAACTTACCGCCGCAAACCTGCTCAAGAAACTCGAAGCCCTGGATGCCAAAGCCCGCCGGAAGGGCCCCGGTGTCCTGAATGCCAATAAAAGCGAACTTGTCCGGATCGGCATGGAGCATGACGCTTCAGGCGTTGCGACGAAGAACAGCTACGGCGTTTTCCACCTCGCCTGGCTGGCGGCCAAGCATGCGGACTGGCCCTTTGTTGTTGAGGACGAGGCCGATCGAATCAGGAAGCGGATCAAAGAGACCCACGGCACGCGGCTCCGGTTTCTCATCTGGGCTGGAATGGGCGGCTCTGCCGAGGACAAGTCTGCTTACGTAGCGGCGGGTCTTCTCGGCAAGGGGCCAAAGTGCTATGTCCTGGATTCGACCGATCCGGCAAAACTGAAGGCGATCCTGGGGCAGATCGAAGCCCGTGCAGGATCGCTTGAATCGGGCCTGAAGTCCACGCTGGTGGTGGGCATGGCGATGGGGATGACCTCGTTCGAGCCAGTCTTCAATCTCGAAAGGCTCGCCACGCTATACGACAAATTGGGGATCGATAGCCGACCCAATTTCGTTTACATGACGCTGCCCGGTTCGATTCTGGACCGTTTTGCAGGGCCGCGCGGGTATCGCAAGATCGAACTCCAACTCGATGGAGGCAACTCCACCGCGGGCCGGCACTCGAGTCCGCTCACCATGGGCAGTCTTCTTCCACTAGCGCTTGCAGGAACGGACTTGAAGGAATGGTTTGAAGGCACGGCGCTCTCCGACGCCGACATCGCCGTGGCGTTTCAACTGGCTGCGTTCCTTCATGCGCATGGATTGGAAGGCCGCGACAAAGTGACATGGCTGGCGTCGAAACCGGCGTCTGCCGCCGCTTTGTGGACCAAGCAGAACTTCGAGGAGAGCTTGGGCAAGAGCGAGGAGCTGGGAATCAAAATCGTCATCAACGAAACCCCACGGCTGGCCAATTACCGCCCGGCGAAGGATAGCCGGCAGGACCGCGTTTTTGTCGTGGTCGACAGCAAGGGGCAAGCGGGCCTGGACCGCCAGAAGATCGCGACTCTCAAGCGTTCAGGCTATCCCTTGGCCCACCTTACCTTAGACAGCCGCGCGCCACTGTCCGCGTATATGCAGTTCATCCACTACACGGTGTTTGGCCTCGGCTGGCTGCGGCGGATGAACTTCGTGACTCAACCGAGTGTCGAACTCTACAAGTCCATCACGCAACCGATCTATGAGTACGGCCGTGTGTTGGGCGGAACAACGCAGACCCCCGAGTGGCAGGCGCTCAAGAAGGCTCCAAGGCAGGCCAAGTGGCGCGGCCTGACGCTGTACTACGACAGAATCCGGATCGGTGTTGAATCGGACGGCCGCGACGCCCCGGCCATCTATGCGGCCATGCTGGGGCAACTGGCATCGGCGCGGGCCATTGAGTACGGCGAACTGACGTTTTTTGGAGATACGCGCTATGACGCCAGAGGGCAGGCCGTACGCCGCGTGCTGGACCGGGCCGCCGAGCGCGTTTTCCGTTCAGCGTTAAAAATACCCGCTGACGTGTATGAAGGTCCGGCGATGAACCACAGCTACCACGAGATGGTGATCGGGCACGGACGGTGTTTCTCGACGGTTCTGATGAGCGACAAGCTGGACTCGTTACCGCAAGCGGGGTACACAGGTTGTTATCACCGCGCACAGTTTTTGGCGACGCAAATGGCGCTCGAACAGCGCGCGCGCCCTGTTGTCTCGATCCTATTGAAGGATCTGTCACCAGCTTCGATCGAAGCGCTGGACGCCTTCTTCAGCGAGGTGGCGAAGCGGCTTCGGCGGTAGAATCGATATTAATGGCCAAGATCCGAGCAAAAGGGAGCAAACAGGCGAAGTCTGGCCCGGCAGCGCCGAGCGCCGTCGGCTGCATTCTTATCGTCGTGGTCGCGTTGATGCTTCTGGGCGCTCTTATGTACTTCTCCATTTCAAGAGGTTAGGCACTCCCATGCGAAGCGACATGCGTGAAGCGGCCCAAATGCGGCCCGTGAAGATCACGACCGGCTACCTTCTCACCGCTGAAGGCTCGGCGCTGATCGAGGTAGGGCATACGAGGGTACTTTGCGCCGCATCGGTGGATGACGCCGTTCCATCGTGGATCCGGAATACGGGCCGGGGCTGGGTGACTGCGGAATACTCGATGCTGCCCAGAGCCACGGCCACGCGGACGCCACGCGAGATCAGCAAGGGCAAGCCGTCTGGACGCACGCAGGAGATTCAACGTTTGATTGGCCGCAGCCTGCGTGCAGTCACCAACCTTGAGGCGCTCGGAGAACGCGTCATTATCGTCGATTGCGACGTCCTTCAGGCCGACGGCGGAACACGGACGGCGGCCATCACCGGCGGCTATGTTGCGCTGGCGATGGCGGTGAGGAAGTTGCTCGAATTCGGAGTGCTGACACGCAATCCGTTGCGCGACATGGTGGCGGCGACAAGCGTCGGAATCGTCGGCGGCACGCCGATGCTGGACCTTGCCTACGACGAGGACTCGCAGGCAGAGGTGGACATGAATGTGGTGCTGACCGGGTCGGGCGAGTTCGTGGAATTGCAGGCCACGGCCGAGAAGGCGACCTTCGGCGACGAGCGGCTGGCCGAGTTGATCGTTCTGGCAAGGAAAGGGGCGGCGGAGTTGTTCGCGGCGCAGACGGCTGGATTGGAGAGCCGGTCATGAAACTTATCCGTTGCGCGACGACGAATCAGGGCAAGCTGCGCGAGTTCCGCATGGCCGCGGACCATTTCGGTTACCGGCAGATCCAGATTGAGGCGGCCGAGCATTTGAGGAGCTTGCCGGAGTGCGTCGAGGATGGCGCGACCTTCGAGGAAAACGCCATAAAGAAGGCGATTCATTACAGCGTCCATGCGCACAGGCCGGTTTTCGCCGACGACTCGGGACTGGTCGTTGCGGCGCTTGACGGCGCGCCGGGCGTACTTTCCGCCCGCTTTGCCGGGCCGAAGGCCACGGATGAGGAAAACAACCGCCTGCTGCTCGAAAAGCTGGAGGGGGTCGAACAGCGGCTGGCGTGGTTCCAGTGTGTTATCGCCCTCGCGCACGAAGGCCGGTTGCTGGGCGTCTTCGAAGGATCCGTTGAAGGCCGCATCACCACTGAGCCTCGCGGCAACAACGGATTCGGGTACGACCCGCTCTTTTATCATGAGCCGTTTGAATGCACATTTGGACAAGTGGACCCCGGCCGGAAGATGGCCGTCAGCCACCGCGGGCAGGCGCTAAAGAAATTGCTCAGCTACGTTTCCGCGAACCTTTGAGCCGTTCGCGCCACGCCGTCCATCCGATCACCGTCTTGGCGTCGACGATTTCATTGGACCGGATCATCCGGCCGATTTCGGACATGGTGAACCAGCGCGTTTCGATGCGTTCGTCCTCCATAGGGGTCGCCGAGCCAGGTTTCAGGTCCTGGGCGGCATAGATGGTCATGCGCTCCGCGACGTAGCCGGGACTCGCGAAAAAGGTAAACAGCTTGGTCCAAGTGCGCGCCTTATAGCCGGTCTCTTCGGCCAGTTCCCTTTTAGCGGCCTTGAGGACGGATTCGCCGGGATCGACGCGGCCCGCTGGCAGTTCCCATAAATAGGCCCGGGCGGGCAGGCGGTATTGCCTGACGAGCAATACGCGTCCTTTCTCATCCACTGCCATCATCACGGCCGACCCCTGATGCTGGACGATGGCGCGCTTGATCTCGAAGCCATCTGGATCGACGGCCCGATCGAGGGTGACCCAGAAGATGGGTGTGCGGCAGATCTCCTCGGACGAAATCAGTTTCATGATTCTACTTTCCAATTGCCGCGAGCATCGAGTCCAGCGGCAATGTATTGACGACGCATGAGGCGGTGAGCCAGCCGCGGCGGGCCATGCGGACTCCGTAGTCGATGTTGGCCAAGTGCTTGGGGTGGTGGGCGTCGGTGGAGATGACGAACTTGCAGCCCAGCGTGTGGGCGCGCCGGATGAGAGAAGCGTGCAAGTCGAGCCGTTCCGGACTCGAATTGATCTCCATCCAGACGCCACGCGCCGCGGCGGCCGCCGCGACTTTGTCGAAGTCATATGTGTAGGCATCCCTATGCAAAAGGACGCGGCCGGTCGGGTGCCCAAACGCCTTAAGCGACGGGCTTTCGAGCGAGCGCAAAAGGCGGTCGGTCATTTCGGCCGCCTCCAGGTTCATGTAGGAATGGACACTGCCGACCACGAAATCCAACTCCGCCAGGGCTGCCTCGGAAAGATCCATACGGCCGTCGCGGAGGATGTCGCATTCGAGGCCGGAGAAGACGCGGATGCCGCGACCCTGGCTGTTGAAACGTCTGACCTCTTCAGCGAAGGCCACGGCGCGGGATTCGTCCAGGCCGTTGGCCATGGCCAGCGCTTTTGAGTGGTCGGTAATGGCGATGTAGTCGTAGCCCAAGGCGCGAGCCGCCTCGGCCATCTCCTCGATGGTCCCGCGGCCGTCGGAAGCCCGGGTGTGCATATGGAGGTCGCCGCGGATATCGGAGACTTCGATCAGCGCCGGCAGCTCGCCCTTCTCGGCAGCTTCGATCTCGCCCTGGTTTTCGCGCAATTCGGGGGGAATCCAGGCGAGGCCGAGCGCATGGTAGACCTCGTCTTCCGAAGCGCCGGCAACGCGAGAGTTGTCCGCGACCCTGAACAGGCCGTACTCGTTCAGCGTCATGCCCATGCGCTGGGCGCGCTGGCGCAGGTGGACATTGTGATCCTTCGATCCGGTGAAATACTGCATGGCCGCGCCGTAGCTCTCCGCCGGCGACACCTTGACGTCCACCTGGATGCCCTCGATGCCAAAACGGGCGCTGGCCTTTAGCTCGCCCATCCCTAAAACGTCGTGCACCTTTGGATGGGAGGTAAACCGGTCGATTGCCGCCCCAGCGCCCTCGCCAGTCACAAGCAGGTCGAGATCGCCCACCGTTTCGCGGCCACGGCGCAGGCTGCCTGCCGCGGTCACCTGATCGACGCCGGGAGTATGGGCGAGGTAGTCCACTAGTTCTTTGGCCGCGGCGGTGGCGAAACCAAGAAGGAAACGGCCGGCATTCTGACGGTGGTGCGCCAGACCCTTCAAGATTTTCTCTTCAAGCTTGGCGCCCATGCGGGGCAGTTCCTGGAGCCGGTGGTCGAGGCAAAGTTGTTCGAGTTCTTCGAGTGTAGTGACTCGAAAGTGATCCCAGAGCGTGCGGACCGTCTTGGGCCCGAGACCAGGGATGCGCAACATTTCGAGAGCGGTGGGTGGATAGCGTTTCAGGAGTTCGTCGCGGCGTTCAAAAGAACCCCGCCGGACAATTTCCTCGATCGCAGAGGCGATGCCCTTACCGATGCCGACGATGTCGGTCAGCCTACGCGCCGGGTCCGCTATGATGGCTGTCATCTGCTCGGGGTAACCCTCGACTGCTCCCGCAGCCGTGCGGTAGCTGCGGATGCGGAACCCATCCTCTTCGCCGATCTCCATGAGGTCGGCCGTCTCACTCAGCAATCTCGCGATTGATACGTTGTCCAAGCTCTCTCCCCCGGCCGGGCGGTGAATCAGGCGTCCGGTTTGACAGATCCCTCATATGGTTCGACGTGGATCATAACGTCGGCGATCCACGGCAACTCTGCCCTGATGCGTTGACGCACCAGTTCAGCTATCTCATGGGATGCTCGTACGGTCAACTCCGGATCGACCTCCAGCTGCAGGTCCACATGATACTGGAGTCCGGTTTTTCGCGCGAAGCACTTCTCGATTGCCAGCGCGCCGGGCACATCGGACGCCGCCACCCGGATCAACTCGATTCGTTTTGCAGGCGGCATCGTATCCATTAAATGGAGGGCCGTCTCCCGAATCACCTGCACGCCCAGGATCACTACGATAACACCGACAGCACCGCCGCCCCAGTGGTCGGCATAGCGGAATTGAACTGGATCATAGACAGTCAGCCCCACCGCCACCAGCGCAACGGTGCCCGAGAGGATGTCCACGGTGTCGTTCCAGGCGTCGGCAACGAGCGCTGACGAACCGATCCGGCGGCCGGCCTTGAATTTGTACGTTGACAGCGCTGCCTTCGATAGGATCGACAGGACCAGCGTCCACATGACCCAGGGCTCGGGGGGAGTGGAGGTTTCGCCAGCGGTTGCCACTGATCGCCAAGCGATGAGCATACCGGTGGTAGCCAATGCGACTCCCACGCCAAGGCCGGTCAACGTCTCGAAACGCCCGTGCCCGTACGGGTGGTTCTCATCCGGCGGACGTGAGGCGACCCAAAGGCCAATGAGGATCACTGCCGAGGCGAGGACATCGCCAGCGCTTTCGACACCGTCGGCGACTACGGCCGTGGAGCCTGCGATCAGGCCGGCAGTGATCTTGACCGTGGCCAGAACGCCCGAAACCGCCATGCTTAGAATCGAGACCCGGCGTCCCAGCCGCTCAGATGCGTTCACAGTGGCGAGATTAGCATAGACGGGCTACTCGCCTCCATGCAGACGGCCTTTGATACGCTATGGGGACCGCCGCGACAGGACATTGAATGACGGAAACACGACGTTGGACCATCGTCGGGCTGCTGACCTTCGGCATGATGATGGCGTTTCTCGATCGCGCCACCCTTTCGGTTGCACTGGCTTCTCAAGATTTCAAGGAGTACTTCAATCTCACAGACACCGGGCGGGGTGTACTGAACTCAGCGTTCTTCTGGACCTACGCGATGCTCCAGATCCCGGTTGGCGTCTTGGTGGATAAATGGGGATCGGTCCGGACCTACTCATGGGGCTATACGCTCTGGTCGGTGGCGGCCGGAGCGATGGCCTTTGCCCGGAACCTGCCGCAACTGGTGGGCTTGAGGCTGCTGCTCGGCGTTGGAGAATCGCCAGTGACTCCGGCCAGCCTGCGATGGATCGGCCAGAACCTGCCCGAGGAGAAGCGAGGGCTCGCCGTCGGCACGTTGTTCGCCGGCGCGAAACTTGGACCGGCATTCGGCAGTTTCGTCGCTGCCTGGATCCTGGCCACGGCCGGGTGGCGATGGATGTTCATCGTCACCGGCCTCGGCGGGTTGCTTTGGCTGATCCCCTGGCGGCTGCTGGCGATGGAAGCGCCGCGGGACGCGAGAGCAAAGGAGCGCGGCCCGGCCGAGCCGTTGAGGAAATTTCTTCGCATGCCCCTGATGTGGGGAATCATGATCGGGACGTTCGCCTATAACTACTTTCAGTATTTTTGCCTCACCTGGCTGCCTGCCTACTTTGTCGAACGACGCGGCCTCGAACTCAAAAGCATGGGCTGGTACACGATGTTCAGTTTCGGCGGCATGGCCCTGGTAGCCACCGGCGCGGGATGGTGGGCCGACCGTCTCATCTCCTCAGGATCCGATCCCGTGGTTATCCGCCGCCGCTTCACGCTCGCCGGATTAGCGGTGGCGGGGACCGAATTAATCGGAGCCTACTCTCAGTCACACGCCGTCGCCCTTCTATTCGCCGTCGTGTCGCTATCCGGGCTTGGCCTCGCCACGGCGAACTACTGGGCGCTCACCCAGACCCTGCTGCCCGGGTCGAGCATCGGACGCGTCACGGGCCTTCAGAACTTCGCATCGAATCTGTCCGGCATCATCGCGCCGGTTCTGACCGGCTGGCTGAAGGAGCGGACAGGCTCCTACGATGCGTCGATGTTGGCCGTCGCCATGGTGTTGGCGGCCGGTTTCTGCGCTTACCTGTTACTGGTGAAACGGCCGTCGCAACCTACGTGATGGCGCCAGGGTGAAACGGCGCCAAGGGGTTGGCCAAGCCCCAATGCTCGGCCCAACTCCGCTTGCCGCTGGCGATATCAAGCGCCAGACGGAAAAGATCCCATCCGACTGATTCGATCGTCCCCTCGCCCGTGGCTATTGGCCCTGCGTCTATGTCGATCAGGTCCGGCCACAATTCTGCCAACGCGGTCCTTGAACTGACTTTGATGACTGGCGCCATCGACAGCCCATATGGAGTCCCTTCGCCCGTAGTGAAGATGTGAAGATTCATCGAAGCCAGTTGCTGGGTGCCGCAGACGAAATCGGAGGCGGGCGTGGCGGCGAACACCAAGCCCTTGTCGGTCACCTTTTCGCCGTGTCCCGCGACAGCGCGGATCGCCGAGGTGCCAGACTTGGCCACCGAACCGAGCGCCTTTTCGACAATATTGGCCAGGCCGCCGCGCTTGTTGCCGGGCGTCGTGTTGGCGCTGCGGTCGGCGCCCAGGCGGGCGAGATAGGCGTCATACCAGCGCATCTCGTCCACAAACCGCCGCGCGACCTCAACAGAGGCGCAGCGCGGCGTGACCAGATGAGCAGCATCGCGCACCTCGGTTACCTCGGAGAACATAACCGTGGCGCCGGCGCGCACCAGCAGGTCGGCCGCGAAGCCAACCGCCGGATTCGCCGTGACGCCAGAAAAGGCGTCGCTGCCGCCGCATTGCATTCCTACAACTAGTTCGCTTGCCGGACGGCGGACTCGGCGCCTGCGGTCCAATTCGGCCAGCCGCTTCTCCGCGGCTTCGCAGATGGATGCCACCATCGCCCCAAATCCAGCCCGGTCCTGCATCCGGATGACATCGGTCAACGCCGGCAGATGGGATACCGGCGCCAGGTCCAGCCTCACTGGCTGCATCTTCTCGCAGCCCAGGCTGACCACCAGAGCGCGGCCGCCGATGTTGGCATGCCGGCTCAGGTGGGCAATTGTGCGAATAGGAATTTCCGCTCCAGGCGCATCAATGGCAACGCCGCAGCCGAAGTTGTGCGTGAGCGCCACGACGCCTTCAACATTCGGATACCGTGGCAGGATCTCGCGCCGGACGCGTTCAACCGCGAACTCGACCGTCGGCGCTACACACTGCACCGTCGTGGTGATGCCCAGCAAATTCCGCGTTCCTGTGCTGCCATCCCAGTTCAGGTACCCGTCGAAGCCGTACCCGTCCAATGGTGGCGGTTCAGGCGGGATCCGAGTCGCCAGTTCCAGTTGGTCGAGCGGCGGAGGCTCTGGCAGCGTGATGTCTGTTTCACGCAACCATCCCCCCGCGTCCACATCTCGCAGCGAATGGCCGATCACATGCCCGTAGCGAACCACGGCCTGTCCTGCGGCGATTGGCGCGTAGGCGAGTTTTTGCCCTTGCGGCGTTCGTTCGGCAACGGCAGCAGAGTTGGAGAGGGCCTCGCCCGGCTGCGCTCCCTCCGAGCGGACAACAATGCCGACGTTGTCGCTGGGATGAACCCGGATTGCAACTGGTGAAGCCATGACCAGACCATTATCCATCCTGGATTGGCGGCAAAATACGAAGAAGGCGCGCCCGTTGAGACGCGCCCTCAATCCTGTAAACCGTTCAGCCCGGTCAGCGAACGTAACCGCTTGTGCCCGTCAACACTTCCGCTGACGGAGTGATCTCCTGACTCTTAGCAAACCACTGTTGTTCGGATAGGTTCTTGTAGACTTGGCCAGCGATACCCGATGCCACGGGCCCGTTCACGGCGCTGCCGCCAGTGAGCAGGACCGTGACAACCAGTTTGGTCCCGTTCACCTCGTTGAAACTGCCGAACCAGCCCAGGTGCGTTCTGGCATCGGTGCAGGTGCCGGTCTTGCCCATGATGGGCTCTTCTGAGCTGTAGCCGGCGCGGCGGGCGGTGCCAAAATCAACCGCTCCCATCATGCCCGGCCGCATCTCAGGCACAGCGGCCTGAATGTCGAGTTCGCGCTTCACCTTGGGCACGAATTCGAGCACTTCCTCTTGCGACTTCGGATACTGAAGCCAGTACATGGTGCCGCCATTAGCGATGGTCCCCATGAGTGAAGTCAGCTGAAGGGGCGTCAACCCGATGGCTTCCCCGAAACTTGTCATGAGTCCAACGGAGACGGCCTTGGGTTTCTCTTCAGGGAACAGGCCCGCGCTCTCTCCTTCGATGCCGAGGCCTGCTTTCTCTCCCAGGCCTAGCAAACGCGCATAATGGTACACCTTCTCAAAACCGAGCTTCTCGCCGATGTTCGCGAAGTAAGGATTGTTTGACTTCGCGAGCGCCCAGGTCAGGTTCATGGATTCGCGGCGCGATAATCGCAGCTTGGTTTCGCGGTCGATGATACCCTCATTCAAACCCGCTATGCCGGCCACCAGCTTGATCGTGGAACACGGCTGATAGGCGCCTGTCAGGGCCAGTTTCTGATTCACGATGCTGAGGATGCGGCCGGTGGCCGGATTTGCCACAACAACGGTCCCGTTGTATGGTCCGAGGGCAGCCACCGCAGCGCGGCGCACCGTGAGGTCTTCCCCGTCGATCACGTCGCCGTAGGTTGAATCGGCGAAATTGGGTGTATCCCAAGGGCTATAGACACGCCGTGCCTTGCGATAGCGGGTCGAGCGGACGGTTCGCTTCTTCGCCTTCGTCTTCGACGAGGCCACAGCCCTGTTCACGGCCGCAGTTGCGCGTTTGGTTCCAGTCGCGCGCCTCGTCGATTTCTCGCTTGATACGACGGTCTTGTTCGCCGTCTTCACCCGCGTTGATCTCTTCTTAGCTTGCGCGGCGTGCGCGATGCACGTAGCCACCCACGCAATGCACAGGATTGCCAGGAGAATCCGCTTCATTCGTCCTTCCACTCTCCCTTCTCGTTTGCATATCGACCGTTCTCCTCCAGTCTCCACGTTACCGAGAACCCGGCAAGACTCCCTTATTTTGTTTTATCGGCCAATACCACGTCAAGCTTTAAGTGGCGATTTGTCATGTCTTTACAAATCCCTAATGCGTCTCGTGCGCGGCGTTAAGGCAGGCGCCTGAGCTGAAGCCGGTTCAAACAACAAGGGGCGTCGTCCGGCCATGGTAGCATGAATACTTGTCAGGCCTCGGGCTCCGTGCAACGGCAGGCCGCAAACCCCGCCAGGTCCGGAAGGAAGCAACGGTAGTGGTTCGAACCGTGTGCCGCGGATCACCCGGGGTCTGGCATCTGAAAGGTCCCATTCCGTGGCCACCAGCGTTCCAGATCCCAACGCCAAGCCATACCAGGTCAGTGCCCGGAAGTTCCGGCCACATGAGTTCTCCGGCATTATCGGGCAGGAACATGTCCGAGCGACCCTTGAGAACGCGATAAAGCAAGGCCGCGTGGCCCATGGCTACATCCTGTCCGGGCAACGCGGCACGGGGAAGACTACGATCGCAAGAATCTTGGCGCGCTGCTTGAATTGCGTCGAAGGGCCAACGATTACGCCCTGCGGCGTTTGCAGTTCCTGCCTGGAGATCCCGCAAGGAAATGCGCCGGACGTGATCGAGATCGACGCGGCGTCGAATCGCGGCATCAACGAGATGCGCGAACTGCGCGAAAACGTCCGTTATCGGCCATCCCGGGACCGGTTCAAGGTATTCATCATCGACGAAGCCCACCAGATCACCAGCGAGGCATTTAATGCGCTCCTCAAAACGCTGGAGGAGCCGCCGGAGTGGGCAGTGTTCCTGCTCTGCACGACTGAAGCGCACAAGATTCCGGCGACGATCGCTTCGCGGTGCCAGCAGTTCAGCTTCAGGTCGGTCGATTTCCAGCAAGTAGTCAACCACATGGCCTGGATTTGCCAGCAGGAAGGCATCGAGGCCGATGCCGAGGCGTTGGCAGTCCTTGCGCAGGCAGGCGAAGGTAGCGTCCGCGATTCGCTGTCAGCCCTCGATCAGGCCATCGCCTGCTGCGGCAACAAGCTGACGGGCGCCGACGTCCGCGGGCTGCTCGGCATGTTCTCGCTCGAATCGCTGGGCGCCGTCACCAGCGCGCTCGAGACCGGTTCGACGACGGCCATGTTGGAGATCGTCCAGGAGTTGGAGAGCACCGGCCGGAACCTGCAACACTACTGCCGTGAACTGTCGCGCTACTTCCGCAACCTTCTTGTGGCGAAGATCACCGGCGAGCCGACGCGGCTCATCGCCGCTGGTCCGCCGGAACAGCAGCGCATGCGCGAGACCGCGGCTAAATTCAGTGAAGAAGACCTGACGCGCTGGCTGCAACTGACCATCGACCTCTATTCGCAATTGCAGTATTCGCTTCAGCCGCGGCTCCACCTGGAACTCGGCCTTTTGCGGCTGGTTCATGCTGGCCGTTTGCAGCCGATCGAAGAGGTCATCAAGCATCTCGCGCAGGGAGGCCCTTTGCCGGCGCCCGTGCCCCCCACGCCAAGCGTGCCACCGCGGCCTGCCCCGAGATCAGGCGCTTCAGCGGCGGCCGCGCAAGGGCCGAACAACAGCCCGCCTCGCCCGGCGCCGCAGGCTGAACCGGCCGCAAACGCCGCCTCACTGCCTGACCCTCCATCCGGCGCCGCGGACGAATCGCTGAAGCAGCGGCTCGTGGCGATGCTTCACAGTCAGAAGAAAGCGTTTGCCGCCGACGCCGCCGAGCATGCGGAGGTGGTCGAGAATGGAGCCACGGTCGAATTCCTTGTGCCCCGCCAGCACATGCTCTCGCTACGGGGACCTGAGGTCAGCCAGTGCCTTGAAAGTTTGTTGGGCCGGCCGGTGAAGATCAAAATCACCATCACGGAGACGGCGGCCTCGGCCGCAACGCCAGTGCCCGAGTCCCGCCCGCAGGGCGAGGAGGAAGCGATGAAACGCGCCCTCGAAAATCCCGAAGTCCGGCGGGCGCAGGAGTTGTTCCCCGGCTCGACCGTCCGCAGCGTAAGAGATCTGAAGGAGTAGACTGAAGCGATGAAATTCCCCGGCGGTGGCAACCTGCAATCGATGATGAAACAGGCGCAGCAGATGCAGCAGCGCCTCCAGGAAGAGATCGCGGCGATTCGCGTCGAGGCGTCAGCCGGTGGCGGAATGGTCACCGTGAAAATGGATGGCCAAAAGAACTGTCTCGGCGTGACCATCGACCCGGAAGCCGCCGGCGATGCCGAGATGCTTCAGGATATGGTTATGGCTGCTTTCAATGAGGCGGTCCGCAGAGTCGAGGAAGAGACCCAGAAAAAGACGGCAGGAATGCTGGGCGGAATGGGCCTGCCGCCTGGAATGTTCTAGTCCACATCGATGCCGGATTTTGCCGAGCCCCTTGCCCGATTGATCGCCGAGGTCAAACGCCTGCCCGGCGTCGGCCAGAAGTCGGCGCATCGCATCGCATTCCACATCCTTCGCGCGAAGCGGGAAGACGCCGAACGGTTGGCCGCGGCGATTATTGACGTGAAGGACAACCTTGGGCTTTGCGCCGAGTGCAACAACATCAGCGACGCCGAGCTATGCCCATTCTGCCGCAACCTGCATCGCGACCGGTCGAAGATCTGCGTTGTGGAGGAGCCGCTCAACATCCTGCCGATCGAGACCACGAGGACCTTCGCCGGTCTCTATCACGTGCTGCACGGCTCGATCAGCCCGCTCAAAGGAATTGGTCCCGAGCAGTTGCGTATCAAGGAGTTGCTGGAGCGGATCGGCCGCCACGAGGTGGAAGAGGTCATTCTGGCCACCAATCCAACGGTGGAAGGCGAAGCCACGGCCGTCTATCTGGCAAGACTTCTCAAGCCGCTGGGCGTCAAGGTGACGAGGATCGCCATGGGCATCCCAGTCGGATCAGACCTCGAGTTTGCCGACGAGGTCACCATGTCAAAGTCGCTCGAAAACCGGCGGGAGATGTAAGGCGTCAAAGCCCCCGCAGCAAGTCGTAGCCGTGGTCGGGGATATGCGACCACAGGATCTCGCTGCCGTGGCCGTTTTTCTGGAAGATCTCCCGCATCAGTTCGCAGACCGCTTCATGGCCGCGTTCATAGAAGACCAGCACGCTGGGGCCGGCGCCGGACAGCGCGCAACCGAGCAGCCCTTCGGCCCGCAATTCAAGCATCTCGCCTAAGCCGGGTACCAGCGGCGCTCGATAAGGCTGGTGCAGCCGGTCCATCAACCCCTCGTGAAATGCGTCGGTGGTTTGCGTCAGCATGGCCGCGATGAGCAGCGCCGAACGCTGGATGTTGAACACGGCATCGGCGCGCGAATAGGTTGTCGGAAGCACGGCGCGTGCCTCCGAGGTCGGCAGAATGAAATCCGGCACGATGACCGCCACACCGTAACGTGCCGGCAGCTGCATTCGCACGGCCCGCGTGATGCCCTCCGTGTCTATTGCCGATGCCACGATCGAGCCCAACACCGCGGCGGATACATTATCCGGATGGCCCTCGATGCGAGCGGCCTCATCCAGGATCTTATGGCGGTCCCATTCCAGTCCCAGCGCTTCGTCGGCGATCACGACGCCAGCCACCAGGGCCGCTGCCGACGAGCCGAGGCCCTTGCCGATGGGGATGTCGTTCATCACTTCCAGTTCGATGAATGGCATGGGCCGGCCCGTGTGCTGCGCCACCTGGAGGGCCGTCTGCCAGATGAGGTTATTCTCGCCGGGCGAAATCATCTGCGCGTCGCGGCCCTTCGGGTGAATGACGAGGCGCTCAGACGGCCGGAATCGGCATTCAAGGTAAATGCTCAGCGCCATGCCCAGGGCGTCGAAGCCCGGGCCCAGGTTGGCGCTGGTGGCTGGAATCCGGATTTCCGTCCAGCTCATGCGGACATCTTGACCGCTTTGCCGGTCCTGCAACTCTCGTAAACGCCAAGGACGATTTCGAGAGCTTTGTAACCCTCCTCGCCCGACACCAGCGGCGCGACACCCTTCTTGCAAGCTTCGCCGAAATCGGTGAATTGGCGTTCGAACGGGGTGAGCGGGATCGCCATCGGATCGCTCGATCCGCTCATCACGTCTCTTTCAACCGGGGCCGGATCGCCCGCGTCTTCCATCACGTCCCATGTCGTCAACTTGTCGCCGGTGAAGATGCACGTTCCTTTTGTCCCGTGGATCTCGATGCGCTCGGAGTATCCGGGCCAGAAGGCTGTGGACGATTGCAGTACGCCCGTGGCGCCGGACTTGTACTTCATCAACACGCTGATGACGTCTTCAGATTCGATCTTGTGCCGCGCGGCGAGTTGCCAGTAACCGAACAACTCATCCACGCCGCCGATGAGGTAGCTGAGCACGTCCACCTGGTGGACCGCCTGGTTAATCAGCGCACCGCCGCCTTCAACAGCCCACGAGCCTTTGATGGGGCGCGAGTAATACTCTTCTGTCCTCCACCACTTCACGTAGGCGTCCGCCTGAAGGATCTTGCCCAGCCGGCCTTCTGCGATCGCCTTCTTGACGAAAATCGTCGAATCGTCGAACCTGTGTTGGCTGACGACGCCGAGCACAACGCCGGCTTGTTTGCAGACATCGATCATCTTGCGGGCGGTTTCGAGGTTGGTCGACATCGGCTTCTGCACCTGGACGTGTTTGCCGGCCGCCGCCGCGAGTTCCAACGGCTGGAGGCGGAAATCCGGGAAGGTGCAGACGTCAATGTAATCGACCTCCGGGTGTTTGCAGAGTTCCTCGTATGTGGGGACGAACTCCGCTCCATACTGTTCGGCGAACTTCCGGCCCGCGGCTTCATTGATGTCGGTGCAGACCGTCAGCTTGTATCCGATGTTTCTGTACGCCAGCGCGTGCTTGTGGGAAATCGCGCCGGTTCCGATCATGCCAACTCTCATGGTTTCTACCTCCTGCGGGGTGAAACTGTTAGCGTATCAGAGCATGCGGCGCGGGGGGCAAATCCCGGGAGCGCTAGAGCGCAGCGTCACCGCGGTCGTCGTTTCTAATGCGGATTGCCTGGGCGACGTCGTAGATGAAGATCTTGCCGTCGCCTATCTTGCCGGTGCGCGCGGCGTTTGCCAGAGCGGCTGCCACCTCTTCGAGCCGGTCGTCACCAACCACTAGTTCCAGTTTTACCTTGGGCAGTAGATCAACCTGATACTCCTGCCCGCGGTAGACCTCCTTGTGACCCTTCTGGCGGCCGTGGCCACGCACCTCCGTGATGGTCATTCCGTCGACTCCGATGGACTTGAGCGCTTCCTTCACTTCTTCGAGCTTGAACGGCTGAATGATGGCTTCGATTTTCTTCATGACTTCTCCCTCTCCTAGGCCTCCAGATTGTAGCCTTCCTCGCCGTGCTGGCTTAGGTCAAGGCCTTCGGTTTCGTCATCGGCGCTGACTCGGAGCCCGAGCGTCATATCGCAAACCTTCAGGATGATTAGCGTCCCTACAATGGCGAGGCCCCAGGCGATTGCTGTTCCAATAATCTGGTTGACGATCTGGCCGCCGTTGCCGTCCACCAGGCCGAGCGCGGCGGGATTGCCCGCGGCATCCTTGAGACCGTTGTTCACTGCATTGGTGGCGAAGACGCCCGTCAGGATCGCGCCGAGAGTTCCTCCGGCGCCGTGCACGCCGAAGGCGTCCAGCGAATCGTCATAGCCCAGCATCTGCTTCACTTTGACGACCATGAAGTAGCAGACGATGCCGCCGGCGAACCCCATGATCAACGCCGAACCTGGAGTGACAAACCCAGCCGCTGGCGTGATCACCACCAGCCCCGCCACCGCGCCCGAGATGCCGCCGAGTATGCTCGGCTTGCCCATCTGGATCCATTCCATGAGAAGCCATCCGATCACCGCGGCGGAAGCGCCCAGGTGTGTCGCAACAAAGGCCGACGATGCCAGGCTGCCCGCGCCCAAAGCGCTGCCGGCGTTGAAGCCAAACCAGCCCACCCAGAGAAGGCAGGCTCCAATGGTGCTCAGCACCAGCGAGTGCGGCTTGATTGGCTCCGCCGGGTAACCCAACCGCTTGCCGAGGTAGATCGCGCAGACCAGCGCCGAAACGCCTGATGTAATGTGAACGACCGTTCCGCCCGCGAAGTCGAAACAAGGGATGCTGCCCCCAAGAAAGGCGTTCAGCAGCCCGCCCTTGCCCCAGACCATGTGCGCCATCGGGTAATAGATGAGCAGCGACCAGAGGGTCATGAATAGCAGCATGGCGCTGAACTTCATGCGCTCGGCGAAGGCGCCGGTGATCAGCGCCGGGGTGATGATGGCAAACATCATCTGGAACATCATGAACGTTTGCTGGGGAATCGTACCGGCGTAGTCGCCATTCGGATCACCGCCGACACCCCTCAGCAGGACGTAGCGCAGATCGCCTAGGAATGCGCTTCCCTCGCCGAAGGCCAGGCTATATCCGATCAGCACCCAAAGAACGCTCGCCAGCGCCATCATGATGAAGCTCTGCATCATTGTGCCGAGGACGTTCTTCTTGCGAACAAGACCGCCATAGAACAGGGCAAGTCCGGGGCCGGTCATCATCAGCACCAATGCGGTGCAGACCAGCATCCAGGCGTTGTCGCCCGACATCTGGGCGGAACCAACGCTGCTTTCGAGTGCCGCCAGTTTGCCGGCCGCGGCATCCTGCCCAGCGGCCGCCAGCGTGGACGTCAACCAGGCGATTGGCAAGTACTTCGCGATTCTCATTGGGCTCCTTCTGTCTCACGGTGAAACTAGGCTCGGTGAACAGGGAGCCGTCGGGGTTGCGACTGGGCGGTTGCTCACCATCATCGCCAGGATTGGCAAACATGAGAAGCGCAAACTTTTTATCGGCGCGATTGAAAACATCTATTGGCATGTCCAGGGGGCCGCCGCGTACAATCGCCTCACACGTCACAGCTGCCGCCTTGTCGCCGTAGCGCACAAATCAAACCTGATGGAGGCGGTCTTCGAGCGATGAGACGTTTTTCGTGGTTGCATCCAATTTTTCTGCTGTGCGGTTCTGCAGGCACTTTGATCCAGGCCCAGGACACTTCGCAGAGCGCGCCCCCGCCCGCGGCAACAGCACCGGCCGCCCCCGCCTGGTCGGCTGGCCCGATCAAGTTCAGCGGCCTCGTTGACGGCTACTATAGCCTCAACTTCAATCACCCCGCCTCCGGCTCGAATCTCTACCGCAACTTCGACGTCATGGCCAATCAGTTCAGCCTGAACATGGCGCGCCTGACCCTCGAGCACGATCCCGACCCTGTTGGATTCAAGCTGGACCTCGGTTTCGGCAAAGCCTACAAGGTCTTCCATTCCGCCGAACCCGGCGGCGACATCATGGACTGGGTCCCGCAGGCCTACGTCAGCCTCAAACCCACACAGATGAATGGGACCCAGTTCGATTTCGGTAAGTTCTACACTTCGGCTGGCGCCGAGCCCACCGAAACCCACCTGAATTGGAACTACTCGCGCTCGCTTATCTACGCGCTCGGGCCTTACTACCACATGGGCATGAGGGTCACGCAGCCGCTGAACGACAAGTTCACCGTCGGCTTCCAGTTGCTCAATGGTTGGAACAACGTCGAGGACAACAACACGGGCAAAACAATTGGCGTGACCACAGCGTTGACGACGTCGAAGGCGAGCTGGTTCAGCAACTATTACACCGGTCCGGAAAAAACCGGCACGAATGACGGGAAACGCAATTTCTTCGACACCGTTGTCCTGCTGACCCCATCCGAGAAAGCCAACTTCTATGTCAACTTCGATTACGGGACCGAGAAGCACATCGGCGGAGGTTCGCAAGACTGGATCGCCGTTGCCGGGGCCGCCCGGTTCCAGTTAACCGACCGCTTCGCACTCAGTCCACGCCTCGAGTATTACTACGACAAGGAAGGCTGGGCCACTGGGCAACAGCAGAAGCTGAAGGAGTTCACATTCACGGCCGAGTACAAAATGGTGGAAGGTTTGTTGGCCCGGGCCGAGTACCGCCGCGACTGGTCAGACCAAGCTGTCTTTGAGCGCGGCGCCGGCGGCGTATTCAAGAGCCAGACCACTCTGCTGGTCGGCGTTGTCGCCTTCTTCGGGCCAACTCGTTAGGAGGAATTCTCCAGTCCTGCCGGCGGAAGCGCTGGCGCTCAAACGAGGCGTTTCTTGACGGTCAGGGCTCTCGCCGGGTTCTCCACCGTCAACATGCGGATCTCGGCCTCGGTGTACTTGGCACTCCGCAGGGCAGGGATGAAATGGGTGAACAGCGCCGAGTAAGGCTTCATCGGCCTGCCGCCAGCCCTGAACGAGTTGCCGTCGTGCGACAACAAAACCTGTCTCAGCCGGCCCATCGACTTCATCATCGACACCAGTTGAACGTGGCGCTCGATGCTCTCCGGTGCGATCCCGTCGAAACTGAGCCACGCGCCAGATGCCGCCGCCGCCTTCAGCGCGGCTTCATCCTTGCAGTTGTTGGCGTGGATCCAGACCCATCCCTCCGGCGCGATGCCATGCGCTTTGAGAATCTCCAACTGCGCGCTGGCCGCCTCGACCGCGTCTGAGGTGTGGACGGTGATGAGGAGCCCTGTTTCGCGGTGCGTCAAACATGCCGCTTCAAACAGCTTCCGGTCGATGGCGGACAACTTTCCGGAATCGACCCCAAGTTTCAGGAAGCCTGGGCGTACACCCGTGTTCCCAATCCCTTCCACTGCCTCTTTGGTCCAGCGGGCCGCGATCTGCCTGGCGCTCTCTTCATATGCCGCCTTCGGCACATAACGGTCGTTTGCGGCGCCATAGAATCCAGTGTTAGTGAGAACGTGGACGCCAGTCGCCGCGGAGACCGCGCGCAGCAGAGTTACGTCGCGGCCAAACCAGGCGGTGGTGGCGTCGGCGATCGCTGCGCAGCCCATTGCCTTCAACGAGGCAACGTACGGCGTGACTTCCTGTAAGAGCCTCGGCTCGTCGTAGGTGTGGCGCTCTGCCGGTTCGTCTCCGAACATCGAGAAAAGGTGCTCGTGAGGGAGACAGACGCCCATCGACGAAGGGCTGATCCTGCCGCGTACCGTTTGAATCGACCCTTCGCTGGATGCCGCAGCGGCAGCCATCGCGGAGCAAAGGAATTCTCGCCTTCTCATGACACGATCATGACACGCCCCGGGGATCCTAACGCCCCTGTTTGGATTTCTGATTGCCCGGCACGCCGGACCTGCGCGATAGTGGGAGTGCGAACAAACCATGAAAGGAGGCCGGGATGGCAGATGGCGGAACAGTACCTCTTCCTCACGGAACTCCTCGGGTTGCGGGTTCACGGCCTGCGAGGGCGGGTGCTGGGCCGTGTCAGCGACGCCGCGCTTGTTCCGGTTGTCCATCCAGTTCGCATTGACCGGCTCTTCATCGGAGGCGCTTTCACCTGGCTGACTGTCAGGCAGGAACAGGTCCGGAAGATCTCCATTGACGGAATATTCCTCGACGACGAAAATCTGACGCCGTTCTACCCCGATGAATCCGTGCTCCGCTTGGAGCAGGATCTGCTGGATCAGCAAATCATCGACGCGCAAGGCCGCAAAGTGGTGCGCGTCAACGATGTTACCTTCGAAATCGTCCAAGAAGCCGGACATGACGTCCTGATGATCCGGGAGGTTGACATCGGTCTGCGCAGCGTCTTCCGCAGGCTTGCGCAGGGTGTGCTCCCGCGCCGGATGATCCGACGGCTGCAATCGCGTATTGCGCCAAACTCGATCGGATGGGAGCATTGCTCGATCATCGAACCGGATCCTCAGCGCCGTCTTCGCCTCAACATCTCAACCTCACTCATAGAAAAAATGCGCCCGGCCGACCTCGCCGACATCGTCGAGGAACTCAGTCCTGAGGATCGCGAGGCGCTCATCACGGCGATGGAGCCTGAGGCGGCGGCCGAGGCCCTTTCCGAGGTGGAGCCGGACATCCAGGCGCAGATCATCGAATCGCTGGAAGCCGAACGCGCCGCCGACATCCTTGAAGAGATGGACCCGGATGAGGCCGCCGATGTGCTCGGAGATCTTGAAGACGAGACTTCCGAGGAGATCCTCGAGGAAATGGAGGATGCTCCCAAGGCTGAGGTTGAAGAACTGCTTGAATACGATGAGAACACGGCGGGCGGCTTGATGAACACGGAATTCGTGGCCGTCCACCAAGACGCCAGAGCCGCGGACGCAATTGAAGCTGTGCGGAGCCAGCCGGATCTGGCTGACGGACTTACGACAATCTTCCTTACCGATGTCGATGGAAGGCTCTCCGGTTTCATGCCTGTCACCCGCCCGCTGCTGGCGAGACCGGACACCCTGCTTTCTGAACTCTCTCCCGAGGAGCCGGTAACCGCCCACGTGAGGGACAAAGCAAGCCGGGTGGCGGAACTCTTCGACAAGTACAACCTGCTATCGCTGCCGGTTGTGGACGATGAAGGGCGGATCGCGGGAGCGGTCACCGCCGACGACATCATTGCGCTGCTGAGAAGAAAATGATGTTCAGACGCGCGCGATACCATCTGGCAGTCTTCTTCGCCGTGATCGGCCCCGGCTTCATTACCGCTATGGTCGACAATGACGCTGGCGGCATCTTCACCTACTCGCAGGCCGGCGCCAAGTACGGCTATCTGCCGCTCTGGACCCTGTTGCCGATCACGATCCTGTTGATCGTCACCCAGGAAATGTGCTCGCGCATGGGCGCTGTCACCGGCAAGGGCCTGAGCGACCTGATCCGCGAGGAGTTCGGTCTTCGCACCACTTTCTTCATGATGGCGGCGTTGGTGGCGGCCAACTTAACCAACGTCATGGCAAACTTCGCCGGTGTTGCGAGTTCACTCGAACTGTTTGGCTTATCGAGATACGTCACCGTGCCGCTCGCCTCCGTCGCTGTGTGGCTGCTCATTGTGAAAGGCAGCTACGCCCGCGTGGAAAAGATCTTCCTCTTCGCCACCGCGCTCTATGTTTGCTACATCATCTCGGGTGTTCTCGTTAAGCCGGACTGGAAGGAGGCGGCGATCTATAGCGTACGACCGGTGCTGATGCTCGATCCCGGCTACATTACCATGCTGATCGGCATGGTCGGCACATCCGTCGCGCCATGGATGCAGTTTTACCTTCAAGCGGCCGTCGTGGAAAAGGGTGTCACCGCGAAGGAGTACGCAGGTTCGCGTATTGAAGTCATCGTTGGCTGCATTGCCATGTCTGTGATTGCGTTTTTCATCATCGTCGCCTGCGCCGGGGCTATCCACAGCGTGAAGCCCCAGGACATCAACGACGCCACCGACGCCGCGCTTGGCCTCAAACCTTTCGGCGACGCTGCCTATCTCCTCTTCAGCGCCGGCTTGTTCAATGCGTCCCTTTTCGCCGCATGCATCCTGCCGCTGTCGACCTCGTATACGGTCTGTGAAGGTCTGGGATTCGAGGCCGGCGTGAACCGCAGTTTCCGCGAGGCGCCCATCTTCTATTGGCTGTTTACTGGGCTCATTGCCATCGGCGCCGGCGTCATCCTCATCCCGGGATTTCCGCTTGTCCGCATGATCCTCGCCTCACAAGTCATCAACGGCATTTTATTGCCCTTCGTCCTGGTGTTCATGATTCTTTTGGTGAACAAGCAGCGCCTGATGAAGAAATGGGTCAACTCGCCTTTCTACAACGCCGTTGCGTGGGTCTCTGTCGTTGTCCTGATCGGACTCACTCTGGCGCTCATCGCCATCTCAATCCGCGACATGATTCGTTAGCGTTCGGGATCGAAACGGATCGTCGACTCAGCCCCAAACCGCTTATAGCCCTCATACCGGATTTCCAGCCGCATCCGCAGCGCACCGGTCTTAAACGGCAGAATATCGTCAGCGTGGGTCAGTGCCGGGAACCAGTGTTTGCCGTCCACCTTGGCGCGGATGGTGGTGAACCGCGGGAAGAGGTTCTCGTGCTTTGATGTCCTCACCGATGGCACCGCTTGTCCGTGAATCCTGATGACCATCGCCTCGCTTTTCAACACCCAGATCATCCCGTCGAACATCCTGAACCCATCGAACACCTGACGCGGGCTCATTTCATAAACCCAGCAGTCCTGCCCGTCCACCGCCTCCTCGCCCTTGAACCGGACCCTGTATCGTGGCAGCATCGCCGGCGTGAGCATGATGGGCTGGATATTGCGAATGTCGTCGAAATCCTCCGGCGTCAGAACAAGCCGCTTCAAGTCGTTAAACGGGCGGCCGGCCGGTCTCTCGGTGCGCTCGCCGGATGGAGAAAAGATAACCTCCAGCGTCTTGCGGAATCGTCCGCCACGAGGCTCGACTTCGTTGACAACCACCGATTGCCGGTACATGTAATTCAATCGTGCGGCCTCGTTCTCCCGCTCGTTCTCCGCGACTTGCTGGATATATCCCGCCGGCGGCTCCGCCGCGGCCCCCGATGCTAGGATGGCTGTGAGACACACGATGAGCCGCAGATTTGGAGTCACGCTTGCGGTGCTGTGGCTGGCGGGATTCGTTGCAGCTGCGTTGGTCATCCAGATTCAGCATATCGGCCCCCAATTCGTGTTTCCAGCCCTGGCGGCCGTTCTGATCGAGGTGAGCCTCTATGCCTCGCTGGCATTCGAGGAGGCCCGCGCCCGCTGGCGCTGGCAGTATGTCGCCCTCCTGGCTCCGCTTCCCTACCTCGTTTACACGTTGCCGCTGCGCTTAGCTTCCGTCACTGAAGCCGCCATCCTGATGTTGATTGCGGCCTTGGCCGCGGCGTGGTTCCGCATCTTCCCTCGAGGGCGCCCGGCTGACTTCGCCTTCGTCGCCTTCATGGCTGCTCCTCTGATCCTCAAGCTGTTTCCCCTGATTTATCCCAGAGCCCACGAGGATTTGCGGCTTGACTTCCTCGGGCAACTCTTGTGGGTGCGCGCAGGAGTGATCGCCATCCTCCACGACCGGCCGCAACGCGGCCTTTGCTTTGGATTCATCCCAAACCGGCAGGAGTGGGCGGCGGGGTTCCGCTGGTTCGCTTTCTCGCTGCCCGTGGTTCTGGGTCTCGTCGCCGTCACGAAGTTCGCCCAATTTGGACTTCCTGCCGCGCCTTGGTGGTCAACCGCCGCCGCGGCCGCCGGCACTTTTCTGGGCATCCTCTGGGTCGTCGCCCTCAGCGAGGAGTTCTTCTTCCGCGGCTTGCTTCAGCAATGGTTCGCCGAAATCTCTGGCCGCAAGTGGATGGGGCTTATCATCGCCTCCGCTTTGTTTGGTTCCGCCCACCTCAACTTCCGCGAGTTTCCCAACTGGCGCTTTGCTCTTATCGCCGGGGTGGCGGGCATTTTTTATGGCCTTGCCTTCGAGAGAGGGCAAGGCATCCGCGCGGCCATGGTGGCGCACGCGCTCCTCGTCACCGTTTGGAGAACTCTATTCCGCTGAGTCAGTCGGCCGGCAAGGCGGGCACAAACTCGATCCAGCCCTGCGCGGGAAGCGCGTCAATCGGCAACCCGTCGCGCCAGATGGAGAACTGCATCCGGAACGGTTCATCCGCCTCAAACTCGAATTCCTCAAGCCCGACTGAGAACTCGAATGTCCGGCTGTAGGCCGCGTTCACGCCCTCGTGTACTTGTCCGCCGAATTGCACCTCGACCCCCGTGCTGGTCAGCACCGCATCGATCTGCAAATTGCGCTCCCCACCTTCCATCGCGATACGCACCTCAGCGCCGGCCAGAGCGCCCGGCCGCGCCTGTTCCAGATCAAGACGGACGAAGACCGACTCGCCATCGCTGCCGTAGTGCAGTTGCTGCGCCACGGATTGCTTGCCGTGCATCGCGCCCTGGCGCTGGTCCGGCCTGTAGATGCCAGCGCCTAGCCACTCAAAGTAGGAGGACACCTCACCGTCAATTTTCGGGTGTATGAATCCGGCCGGAAGTTGATGGTAGGCCGCCTCGGCAAGTTTCAGAATTGGGCGCGACAGCGCCTCTGGCGGCGTAATATCCAGGAGCCGGTAAACCTGGGCCAGATGATCGCGGAATAGCTTATCAAACTCCTCTCGATTGTCCGAATGATGCTCTGGACCGTACCACCAGTTCCAATCGCTGCCCTCGGCGATCAGCAATTCCTCGAACGCCAGGGCCATGTCGGCCTCGCCCGGCTTGGCTCCGGCGCCCGCTTTCACCAGCCGCTCATAGGTTTCGCGCGCGTCCAGCAGCAGGTTCCATGCCTGGTTGTCCTCCTCGGCTCCAATCCAGACGTCGTAGTTGGCATTGATCCAGGAGCCGGGATGTATGCGGTGGATCTCCGCCGGCTTCAGTTTCGAAAGCGCCTCGGATACCGTCACGGCCGACATTCGCGGATCGGCCACGATCTTGGAATACACCCGCCGCAGAAATTCCCTTCCGTTTTCGTGGAAATGCTCCCAGGCGTTCTCGCCGTCAAGAATCACAGGCACCAGAGCGTCCTGCCCGGCATCTAGCATCGGCTGGCAGTTCTCCCGGATCCTGTCGATGAAATGGCTGGCGGCTTGTTCCGGCTCCATCCGCGAGTACACGAATCCGATGAGATCGCTCAGGTAGTGGTCTCGGAAGATCATTTGCATCTGGCGGCCGCCCTGTTTCCAGACATATGGCCGGTAAGTCTCCTGGACACCTGCCGAATGGCCCAGAGTTGCCGCCAGCACGCCATTGTCGGTCGCCATCCACTTGACGCCTAGATCCGCGGCAACCGCCAGCGTCTGGTCGGAGACAGACCCCTCGCTTGGCCACATCCCTGGAGGCGCCTCGCCAAACTTCCTTTTGGCATACTCCCGCGATCGCCGGATTTGCTCCTCCGCATCCTGCGGATAGGCGAAGCGGCGTGGCAGGGCCACCCCAGGATGCGAGACGCTGGCGATGTTGGTGTCGCACAGCAGCGGCAGGATTGGGTGATAGTAGGGGGTGAAGGACAGCTCGATCTGTCCGCGCGACGCGAATTCCTCATACACAGGAATCACCATGCCGCAGATCTCTTTCTGCTTCCGTCCCATTAACGCCTGGTCTTCGAGTGAGTAGCTGCGTTTCTTTGAGACCAGCGCCTTCACCTCGCTGTCATGGTGCAGGAATTCCTCGTCGAACCACGCCAGTTGTGAAAGAACCTGCAGGTCGCGCATCGCTTGCGTGTCGAAAGCCCGCCGCGTCTTGACCTCATCCCCGCCCGCCCCCAGTTTGCGCTCGTACAGCTCCGCGTATCGCGGGTAGCGGTAAATCATGTGGCCCGTATTGGCCTGGAAAAAGTATTTCAGGATGAAGGACTGTTCCGCCTCGGTGAGTTGTTCGGCCGGCTTCAGGGCGCATCGCAGGAACGGATCCTGCGCCGTGCCGTTCGCGTAATCTTCGATCTGAACCAGCATCGATGGCACGAGATTGAACGTCTGGTGGATCTTCGGAAACCCCTCAAGGAGCTTCACCATGCCGTAGTAGTCCTTCAGCGCGTGCATCCGGGTCCACGGCAATTGGTACTCACCCGTCACCAGGTCCTTGTAGAACGGCTGGTGCATATGCCAGACGAAACAAATGTAGGCGTGCGCCATTGGCTACCTTCCGTGGAAACTACGCACCGGCGGGGGCGGGTTTGTGCCCCGCAACGCCAGCCACAGGATTCTGTTCAATTCATCGTCGTCGACCCGGTCCGCCTCGGACCAGTCCATCTTCATCGACTGCGCCGCCGTCGGGCTCGTTGCCGGATTGCGCTCGTCCAGCCCAACACGCGCTTCCGCTTTCTCGTAGGGCCTGGCATCCGCCTCGTTCCGGAAAGCCGCATGCATCGGGCGCGCTCCCGCATCGTGCATCGTCATAGGGTGCAGCCCCAGGATCAATTCCATCGTGCGCAGCATCGACGTGGTTGTGTAGTGGGACGAGTCGATCCCCCGGCCGCGAGTATACGGCGAAATCACAAACGCCGGAGCCCGGTGCGAATCGACGTGATCCGGCCCGTTCTGCGCGTCGTCCTCAAGCACAAAAATCGCCGTTTTCGGCCAGAACCTTGACCGGCTCACCGCCTCGACGATCATCCCCAGCGCCAAGTCGTTGTCCGCCATCGCCGCGCGCGGAGAGATCCGGCCCGGCGACGTCCCGGAGGTGTGGTCATTGCCGATTCGCAAAACCAGAAAACGCGGCATCGCGCCTTCCAAGTTGAACTGGTCGATGTCCTTGACGAAGACCTTCGCCCGGTCAACGTCCTTGTAGTTCAAATCGTAGGCGCGGTACTCCAGGTTCGTGTGCGGCTTCAGCGCCGGGTCACGCACCGTTTCCACCTGCCTGCCCGACTCCGGGGCCGGCGTGATATTGGCCGACCACCATCCGTAATTGCGCATCGTCAGGCCCTTGGCCAGCACGTTGGTCCAGATATAGCCCGCCGGCGGCAGCGCCGCGCGTTCTCCCCCCTCGTAGTCGTAGTGCCTGCGCCTGGCTCCGTAACTGTTTGGCCACATCCGCTGGACATAGGCCGGGGCGATCGCCGCTGATGTCCAATTATGCCCGTCGGCGCTCACATCGGCGTTGACATAGAAGTTGTCCAACAGAACGAACTCCCGCGCCAGTTTGTGATGATTCGGACTGATCTCTTCTCCGAAAAGTGTCAACGATGGGTCGCCGTTGCCAATACCCAGGTCGCCCAAGACCTGGTCGTAGGTCCGGTTCTCCTTGACGATGTAGATCACGTGCTCGATCGGCGTCGGCCCGCCAGGCCTGGACGGCACAACGCTGCCCGCCGGCCCGCCCGCATCGTCCATCTTGCCCGGCCTGTACGGCGCGTTCGCCAGCACCGTCCTTGACCACTGCGCCAGTTGCTGCTCGTCATACGGTTCTATGAGCGAAGCCGTGCCCTTCTGGATCGCCCCGACGTATTCGATCGCACTGTTGCCCAAATGCACCGGCGCCGCGCGCTTCGTCGGATTCGGCCCTTGGGGATTGGCGAATCCTCTCGGTCCGCGCCCGTTCAGAACCATCAGCTTGCCGCCCGGCAACTCCTGCGCCGAGGTCGGATACCATGCAGTCGGGATGAACCCTGCAACCATCGATCTCGCCGTGCTCACATCCGCCACGGCCACCGCGTTGGCGTCCGAACACACCACGTACAGCCGGTTCTGATCCTGTGACAGCGCCAGCGCGCTCGGAGTCATCCCGGCCGGCGTCACCGGATACAGCGCCACGTTGATCCGTTCCACCGCACTCAGCCGCTTGTCCTCACTTACGCCAAGCACGGCCACTCCGTTCGTATTCGAGACCGCGACAAAGATCCTGGCCGCGTACTTCGCCGGCTGTTTCTCCTCGACCTCTTCGCCTTCCGGCTCTATTAGCGGCTTGTCCCGCCACACCATATCCATCGGTTGCGGACCCACCCCGATCCGCTGGAAAACCTCCCCATTTTGCGCATTGTGGTGATAGACCGACCCGTCGCCCCAGCCCGTCACAAAGAACGACTTACCGTCGGGATGAAACAGGATCTTATACGGCCTGTGCGCCGATTTGAACTCTTCGATCACCATTCCCGATTGCGGGTTGATCACCCAAATCGAATCTCTGTAGAGTGCGGCGACATAGATCAGCCGCCCGTCCGGCGAGATTGCCAGGTCGCCCGCAAAATCCGTATGCTGGCGCGACGCCTCAGCCACCAGCGGGAAAGTCCTTCTCGCCTCCAAACGCCCTTCAGGCGTCAACTCGAACTCCATCACCGCCGACGCCGACCCGCCGCTCACGTACAGAATGTTCGAATTCGGCGCGAATGCCATCCCCAGCCATGCGTCGCGCACCTCGACGCGCGAAACCTCCTTGAGCGTCCCGCTCTCGTGCACGCTCAGCGACGGCTTCATGTAGCCGCCTTGCATGATCACCGTATACTTGCCGTCACGCGACACCGCCGAAGCCATTGGGAATGTGCTCAGCGGCGTCTGATTGCCCGCCGGGCGCAACACCCATCCGTTGTGCAGCAGCACGCTTCCGTCCGCCCTCGGCCCCGGCTTTTCAATGCCCTGTTCCTGCGAAACCAGCGCAACCGCGCCAAGCGCCAACCCCGCGGCCAGCATCCATCTCGTGTCGAACCGCATCCTGTCCCCTTCTCCCACAAAATCTCTCAGGCGCTTTCAGTCCTTGAATCTTTGCGCGATCGGGAACCTCCGCCCGATGCCGAACGCCTTGGTGGTCACCTTCAACCCCGGCGCGGCCTGCTGGCGCTTGTATTCGTTCTGGTCCACCTTGCGCGCAATCTCTTTCACCAGATCGAGCGGCAGATCCAGTTGGCGGGCAATCTCGGCCGGCGCGAGCATGTCTTCGACGTAACTCTTCAGAATCGCGTCCAGAATGTCGTACTCAGGCAACGAATCCGAGTCCTTCTGATCCGGCCTCAACTCCGCCGACGGAGGCTTGGTGAAAATGTTTTCCGGGATCACTTTCCCCTTGCGCCGGTTCACCAGCCTGCACAACTGGTACACCATCGTTTTCGGGACATCGCTGATCACCGCCAGCCCACCCGCCATGTCCCCGTACAGCGTGCAGTATCCCACCGCCACTTCGCTCTTGTTGCCCGTGGTCAGCACCAGCGCTTTCCATTTGTTCGACAGCGCCATCAGCGTCACGCCGCGCAGCCTTGCCTGGATGTTTTCCTCGGTCACATCGGGAGCCGCGCCTTGGAAAATGTGCGCCAGTGACCCCACCATCGACTGGTACGCATTGTTGATCGGCGCCACTTCGAAACGCACGCCGAGGTTCGCCGCCAATTCCCGCGCGTCCGCCAATGAATGGTCCGAGCTGTGCGGACCCGGCATCGCCACGCCGGTCACATTCTCCGCTCCCACAGCGTCCACTGCCACCGCCGCCACCAGCGTCGAATCGATCCCGCCGCTCAATCCGATCAGCACCCGGCTGAAGCCGCACTTCTTGACGTAGTCGCGTGTCCCCATGACCAGCGCTTCGTAAACCGCCTCGATCTCCTCGCCTAGGTTTTCGTCTCTGTCGCCCGTCATCCGCTCGGTGTCATAGATCACAAGGTCCTCGGCGAACGACCGCGCCGAGGCCGCTACTTCGCCGTCGGAATTCATCGCGAAGCTCGACCCGTCAAACACCAACTGGTCGTTCCCGCCCGTCATGTTCACGTACACCACCGGCGCATGATGCCGCCTGGCGATAGCCGCGAACATCTCCCGCCTCAGCGCCCGCTTGCCCATGTGATAAGGAGATCCGTTGATCGACACGATCAGCGACGCGCCTTTGCTCACCAGTTGCTCCACCGGATCGTCCTTGTACAGCGGCCGTTGCCAGAACTGTTTGTCGTTCCAGGCGTCCTCGCAGATCGTGATCGCCAGCCGCTTCCCGCCGAACTCGCAGATCTCCTGCTTCTGTGCCATCTGAAAGTTCCGCGATTCGTCGAACACGTCGTAGGATGGCAGCAGCATCTTCGATTGAACGAATCGCACCTCGCCGCCCGCCACCAGCGCCGCGGAATTCATCGCCCGCCTCGCCGATCCCTCCGGGGCCTTGCCCACGTATCCCGCCACGAGCCCCAGCGGCAGCGCCGCGGTTGCCTTGGCCAAGGCGTTCAGCTCCGCGATCGAACGGTCGATGAATGACGGCTTCTCCACCAGATCCCGCGGCGGATACCCGGTCAATGCCAGCTCGGGGAAGACGGCCAGGTGACATCCGCGCCTTGCGGCCTCTCCAGCGAAGGTCTCAATCAGATGCCGGTTGCCGGCGAGATCCCCAACCGTGTTGTTGATCTGGCAAAGGGCGATGCGCATAAGGAATTCTCCATTGTACGGGTTTGAGGGCACGGCCCGGCTACACTGGATTCGTGCCCAGGGGCCGCTCACACTTTTGGAATGACGTCCGGGCCGCCATTCGCGGGGAGGAACAGGACTATACCCATGCCCCCCTTCCACGATCCATCCTCCTGCTTGCCATCCCGATGGTGCTCGAGATGTGCATGGAGTCGCTGTTCGGCATCGTCGACATCTTCTGGGTCGCGCGCCTCGGACCCGAGGCCGCCGCCGGCGTCGGCGTCACCGAATCGCTGATGTCCATCCTTTACGCCATCGCCATGGGCGTTTCGATGGCCGCCACCGCCATGATCGCCCGCCGCACCGGAGAAAAGGACCGCGACGGCGCTTCCACCGCTGCCGCCCAAGCCATCCTGCTCGGCTGCGCCATCTCGTTCGTGATTGCCGTCTTCGGCATCGTCTATGGCGGTGGCCTGTTGCGACTGATGGGCGCCACCCCGGCCGTGGTCGCAAGTTCCACCGGCTACGCCCAGGTCATCTATGGCAGTTCGCTCTCGGTCATGATGTTGTTTCTGATGAACGCCATCTTCCGGGGCGCCGGCGATGCCGCCATCGCCATGCGCGTGCTCTGGACCGCCAACCTCATCAACATCGTCCTCGACCCGCTGCTCATCTTCGGCATCGGCCCCTTCCCAGCGCTCGGCATCACCGGCGCCGCCTGGGCTACCGCCATTGGGCGATCCTGCGGTGTCGTCATGCAGCTCTGGATTCTCACCTCGTCCCGCGGCCGGATTCGCCTCGCCGCCCGCCATTTCCGCCCAGTCTGGCGCGTGCTCGGCAACCTCGCCCGCGTTTCCTCCACTGGCATGTTGCAGTTCATCATCGCCCACGCTTCCTGGGTGGGACTCGTCCGCATCATTGCCATGTCCGGTCCCGCCGCTCTTGCCGGTTACACCATCGCCGTCCGTGTGGTGGTCTTCGTACTGCTGCCCTCCTGGGGACTATCCAACGCCGCCGCCACTCTTGTCGGCCAGAACCTGGGCGCACAGAGAGCCGATCGAGCTGAATCCTCGGTCTGGCGTACCGGTTTCTACAATATGGTCTTCCTCTCGGCTATCGGCTTCGTCCTCGTTGCCTTCCCGGCGCCGGTTTTGGCTTTCTTTACCTCTGATACTGATGTCATCCGCTATGGATCCGCGTGCCTCCGCATCATCAGTTACGGATTCCCCTTCTATGCCTACGGCATGGTGATCGTTCAGGCATTCAACGGCGCCGGCGACACCGTTACCCCCACTTGGATCAATCTCGGCATCTATTGGGCCTTCCAACTCCCGCTCGCTTGGTTCCTCTCGCAAGCCGCGGGATGGGCGGCGCTCGGCGCCTTCTGGGCCGTACCCACCGCTGAGTCGATGCTCACCCTCATCGGCATTCACATTTTCCGCAAAGGCTATTGGAAACTGCGCAAGATCTGAAGTGGACTCCTCCTTGCCCGCATTACTATCCCGAGCGGCGCGCAGTGGCGCAGGCACTCGTGTCGAGACCCGCCGCCTCAAAGCGGCTCGTGGCATGGGGGAATTGCCTTTTACGCCTGCGCCATCAACTCGCGCAAATGCCGGCCTGTGTAAGACCCCTCACACGCCGCCACCTCTTCCGGAGTTCCCGCCGCTACCACCCTTCCGCCTGCCTCGCCGCCCTCTGGCCCTAGGTCGATGACGTGATCCGCATGACGGATCACCTCCAGGTTGTGCTCGATCACCAGCAGGCTCGCGCCGTTGTGAATCAGCCGCTCAAATGCGTCCAGCAGTTTCGCGATGTCGTCAAAGTGCAATCCAGTCGTCGGCTCGTCAAACAGGTACAAGACGCCTTTGTTGCTCGACAGCGACAGGTGGCTCGCTAGTTTGAGCCGCTGCGCCTCGCCGCCCGAAAGCGTCGTCGCCGATTGCCCCAGCCGCAGATAGCCCAGCCCGACGTCCGCTAGTGGCTGTAACCTCGTGATCAACTTCGTCTGCCCTGCAAAGAACGTCAGCGCTTCGCGGATGGTCAGATTCAGCACCTCGTGAATGTTCAGGCCGTTGTAGCGGATGTCCAGAATCGACGGCTTGTAGCGTGTCCCCCGGCACTCCTCGCAGATCAGTTCCACGTCGGCCAGGAACTGCATCTCCACCGTCACCGTGCCGTCACCCTGGCACGTCTCGCACCGCCCGCCGGCGATGTTAAACGAGAAGTGTCCAGCCGTCAGCCCCCTCCGCGACGCCTCCGGCGTTGATGCGAACAGGTCGCGGATGACGTCGAATGCCTTGGAATACGTCACCGGATTCGACCGTGGCGTCCGGCCGATCGGCGACTGGTCGACGAGAACCAACTCGCGAATTAGCTCAGCGCCAGAAACGGAGCGGCACGTCGGGGGTTCCAGACGGTGTCCGTCGCCTTGCTCGGCCTTCGACAGATCCCGCTGATACCGCGCCTCCAGCGTCTTGTGGATCACCTCATGAACCAGCGTCGATTTGCCCGACCCGGATACGCCGGTCACCACCGTCAGCATGTCGAGCGGAATCCGGACGTCGATGTCCTTCAGATTGTGCGCCCGGCACCCGTTGAACGTCACCACCCGCTTCGGCTTCACCACCCGCCGCTGCGTCTTGATCGACGTCTTCAACTCGCCCTTCAGATAGCGCGCCGTCAGCGAAGCGCTCTTCTTGCCGCCGTTGCCGAGCAACTGCTTCAGTGTCCCGCTGAAAGTCACCTGGCCGCCGGCTTCGCCCGCCCCTGGGCCGATGTCGACAATGTGGTCGGCCGCGCGCATCACGTCGGCATCGTGCTCGACCACCAGAATCGTATTGCCCAGGTCGCGCAGCTCCTTCAAAATCCCGATGAGCCGGCCAGTGTCGCGCGGATGCAGCCCAATGGACGGTTCGTCCAGTACATAACATGTCCCAACCAGTCGCGATCCCAGGCACGTCGCCAGTTGAATCCGCTGCGCCTCGCCGCCCGAAAGCGTCGACGCCAGCCTGTCCAGCGTCAGATACGACAGCCCGACGTCGTTCAGAAACTTCAGCCGCTGCTGAACCTCCACGAGCACCTTTTGTGCAATGGCCGCCTGCTCGGGCTCAAGCTCAAGCGAGTCAAAGAACGCCCTGGCATCGGCGATATTCATCGCGCTCACCTCGCCGATCGTCCTGCCCGCGAGACGGATGTTCAGAGCCTCCGGACGCAGCCGCGCCCCCTGGCAGGCCGGACATTCGGTGTATCCCCGGTAGCGGCTCATGAACACGCGAACGTGGACCTTGTATTTCTTCTTTTCCACCTCTTCAAAGAAGCGCTGCACGGCCTGCCGCACCGCCTGCCGCTCCGCCGGGGTCAACTGCGCGTATGGAACGTCCATCCGCACCTTGCCTCCGCCGCGGGCCATGAAATGGTTGAGCCCCCACTCGTATTGCGGCTTGGTCCACGGATCGATCGCCCCTTCGCCGATCGACTTCGATGGATCCGGGACGATCAGCCCCATGTCGTAGTCCACAGTGTTGCCGAAACCCTGGCAGTTCGGACACGCGCCATACGGGTTATTGAAACTGAACAGCGACGGCTCGGGCGTCAGGAACTCGATGTCGCACTTCTTGCACGCGAACCGCTCTGAGAAGCGAAGCCGTGCCGGTTCGGCTTCGCCAGCTTGTTCAAACAGCACTTCGCCCGCTTCCCGGTAACAGGTCTCTACCGTATCGACGATGCGCTGGCGCTCGCCTTCGCGGACGACGAAGCGGTCGGCCAGCACGAAGACGGGGTTCGTGAAATCGACATCCAACAGGGATTCCGGCGTCGAGAACTCGAAGATCCGTCCATCCTGGAACAGGCGGCCAAATCCGCGCTTGCGCAGGTCGAACAGGTGGTCACGCAGCTCGGCGGCGTTGCCTTCATGGGTCGTCTTGACCGGAAAAAGGGCGTACCAGCGGGAGCCGTCCGGCTGCTTCAGCATCCGGCGGGCGACCGGATCCACGGTGTCGCGGACCACTCGTTCGCCACAGCCGGGGCAGTATGTATCGCCCGCGCGGGCGTACAGCAGGCGCAGGTAGTCGTGGATCTCTGTCGCCGTGCCGACCGTCGAGCGCGGGTTCCGCGTTGTGTTCCTTTGGCGGATCGCCACCGGAGGCGACAGGCCCAGAATCTCGTCCACGTCGGGTTTTTCCATCCGCTCCAGGAATTGCCGAGCATAGGCCGACAACGACTCGACGTAGCGCCGCTGGCCCTCGGCGTAAATCGTGTCAAAGACAAGCGACGACTTGCCCGACCCCGACAGCCCCGTGACGACGGTCAGCTTGTCGTGCGGCAGGTCGAGCGAGATGTTCTTCAGGTTATGGACCCGCGCGCCGCGGATCGTCAGCAGGTCGTACTTTGAAGCCACAATCGATGGGATGGACAAGCGGTGACGGGGAATCCTTTAAGATTGTACCAATCCGCCTATGATCCCCCCGCGCGAGGCCCGGCGCCTGCTGATGGAATGGTTCCAGTCGGCCCGGCGAGACATGCCCTGGCGGCGAACCCGCGACCCGTGGAGCATCCTGCTGAGCGAAATCATGCTCCAGCAGACTCGCGTCTCGGTCGTGATTCCGTACTACGAGAGGTTTCTGGAACGCTACCCAACGCCGGCGGATCTCGCCGCGGCGCCTGAGGCTGAATACCTCGCCATGTGGAGCGGGCTTGGCTACTATGCCCGGGCGCGCAACCTCCAGCGCGCAGCCAAGGCGATCGTCGAACGGGGCGGTTTCCCGTCATCCTATGAGGAAATCGCCACACTGCCCGGCGTCGGCGACTATACCGCCGCGGCAGTCGCCAGCATCGCCTTCGGCGCGCCGCACGCCGTCCTGGACGGCAATGTAATCCGCGTCCTGGCGCGATTCACGGCCGAGTCCCGCGACGTGGGAGCGCAATCGGTGCGGGTCCGGCTGAAGGAAGAGGCGCAGCGGCTGCTCGATCCGGCCCGGCCCGGGGATTTCAACCAGGCCATGATGGAACTCGGGGCCACGGTCTGCCTGCCAAAGAATCCCCAATGCCTGCTCTGCCCCTGGCGGGATCATTGCCAGGCGCGGGCCTCAGGCCGCGAAGCCGAACTGCCCTTGAAGGGCCGCAAACGCGATCCCGTCAAACTCCATCTGACGCTGCTGGTGGCCCAGCGGCAGTCCGGCGGCAAAGTACAGATCCTGATGAAACAACGCGGAACTCAAGAGATCCGTTTGCAGGGCTTCTGGGAACTGCCCGAGGAGCGGGACCTGCCTTACGCCGTGCGCGGCGAACGCCTGGGAGAGTTCAAGCATTCGATCACCCGGCACGACTACACGATCGAGGTGTTCCAGGCGACGGTTTCGCGGGCCGGGCGGGGCCACCGATGGGTGAACCTCGCGGACGTGGAGTCGCTGCCTCTGGCGACGACGGCGCGTAAGGCGCTGGCGCTCAGGCCCGCGCATACCCCATAGGCGAAGCGAGGGGTATCGACAAGCGGACGCTGGTCACATATTCTGCGGACGTAGAATAAATCATGACCCGCCTTACCGCGGGCGTGCTGGCTTGGGGCGTGGCCTGCCTGTCAGTGGCAGCCGCCGATCCGCCCACCGGGGTGCCTACCTACGATGAAGCCGGCGTCGTCCAACTTGCCCGACTCGCGCCCGGACCCGTCGCGCCAAATACCCTGATGTCCATTTTCGGGAAGGAGTTGGCGTGGGTGACCACGGCCCGGCCCAGCGACGACGAAACGACGAACCTTCTGCCGACGCTGTTGACGGGAACTGGCGTCACCGTCTCGGTGAACGGCTTGGCCGCCCCGGTTGAGATGGTGTCGCCAGAGCAGGTGAACTTTCTGATCCCGGCGACGTTTGAGCCAGGCAAGGTGGTCGTCCGGCTCGTGATGAACGGGCGTGCCGGGCCAAAGGTGGAACTGGACCTGGTGGAGGCCGCGCCGGCGTTATTTACGCTCGAAGAGGGCGTGGCGCTAGCGCGCCACGAGGAGACCTTTGAATGGGTGGACCGGGCGCGTCCAGCCAAGGCTGGCGAGCAGATCAGGCTGTACGTCTCAGGATTGGGCCAGACCGAGCCGGCGCTGGAATACCGGGAACTGCCGCGCAAGGAGGCCGAGGTCCGGGTGCGCGATAAGGTGGTGGTGCGGATCGGCGAAGTCGAGTTGCACGGCGAGGCGCTGGCTTACGTGGGCGTGATGCCAGGCTTCGCAGGAATTTATGAGATCCGGTTCACGATGCCTGAGACTGGGCTGGAAGACCCTGAGGTCCGGGTTGTTGTTGAACAGTTCTACAGTCAGGATGGCGTCAAGCTGGTGACGAGGGAAGCCGAACCCGAGCCGGAACCGGAGCCGGCGCCGCCTGCGGAATCGCAACCAAACGAACCTCCGTCCCAATAAAATACAGCAAATAAATAACTTATTGTCTCTTGGCGCGAAGCCGGCCGGGCTCTGGCAGTTGCTCCACGGTCTTCTATCCCCATGGGGTAGAAGGTACTACGACCAGCCAAGACCAGCCAATTGACCAGCCAATGCCGAATTGGCTGGTCTGAGGTGACACACTCGTAAACTCCTCAAATTCTTCTTGACAGGAAACAAGCTTGCGCGCATTATATCGTTAGACGATATAGCGTATATCGATCTATCGAGGTCCGATGCAAACAGATGTAATCAAATTCATCCCGTTGACCGAGGCGACGTTTCTGATTCTGGCGTCGCTCACGACGCCGAAGCACGGCTACGCCATCATGCAGGACGTCTCGGTTTGGAGCGAAGGCAAGACCAAGCTTGGCCCCGGCACTCTCTATGGCGCGTTGACAAAGCTTCTCGATCAGAAGCTGATCGACCGCGCCGGCGAGACCGGGCCGGGCGACGAGCGGCGGAAGGAGTATGTTCTGACGGCGCTTGGAAGGCGTGTGGTGGAGATGGAATGCGAGCGGCTGGAGGCAGCCGCGCGGCTTGGACGCAAGTTGTTAGATGGAAAGGGAGTATGACCATGAGCAAGGCCGTCACGATCACTCGTTTCAGGTTATTCACGGCCTGGAACGCCGCGGCTGAAGAGAAATGGCTGGAGCAGATGGCGAGCCAGGGGTGGCACTTGGTGCGCGGCGGAATCCTATTCAAGTTCCGCCGAGACGAGCCTGCGCAGGTGCGCTACCGGCTCGATTACCGGACTGAGATACGCGCGAAATTACGCGAGTATCTCGACCTGTGCCGGGATGCCGGATGGGAGCACGTCTACCAGTTCGGAAGCTGGCACTACTTCAAGACCAGCGACCCATCGGCGCCGGAGCTGCACACCGATCCGGCTTCGCTCGCGGACCGTTACAAACGGATCCTTGTCCTCCTGGTCTTCATGCTATTGGTGAACATCCCCTTTTTGACGACGCCCCGGGCCTCGGAACCGCCCGATTGGGTGACCACCTGGAGCGTCTTCAATGTGATCCGCGCCGGACTGATCCTGCTGCTCGGATACGGGATCATCCGGATCGGCTTCATGATCCGGGAACTGAAAGCGAAATCCACCCGCCACATCCTCTAAAGGCGCGTCCGCAAAAAAGTGAGCCGGCCATCTTGAGGTTGATGGCCGGCCGGCAAGAGGATGAGGCGGAGTGGCCCCTACGAGAGTGAATGGAAGAAGAAAAACCGTTGACTCTCTCACTCACACTGTACAACAGGACACCCGAAACAGCAAACAAAAAATGGTGAAAATGTATCCAAAAAATACAACTGCATGTATACGAACGCCTTATAGGTGCAAATCTTGTGTGGCGGTTGCCGCGCCGAGACGGTGAAGGCCAGGTCCGACGGGCTGCCCTGTTTTGGCTTGCCGGCCAGGGGGCCGGCCGCGGACCAGGGGGTCCGCCCTCCGGAACCTCGAAGCGGGCGGCGAGGTCTATTCAACGGGCGCAGCCGGCTGAACCCCTTCGCACGCTGAGAGCTTGCCGCACCGGCAGAGGCGCTCCCCCACAATGCTGGCGGCCGGAGAACACCAAAAGGACGCGGCTAGACCGCCCATGAAGAGTCCGGCGATGCATCGATTGCGGACGGATCATTCTCGGAAAGGCGGAGAAGTGCGAGGCGTATGCCGTCCACAAGCGCCAGCCAACTGGCTTCCAGCAGGTTTTCCGAGACGCCGAGCGTTGTGGAACGGGAACCGTTTTGTTCCCATTCGAGATAGACGCGCGCCTTGGCGGCGGAGCCTTGCTGCGGGTCGGCGACGCGCAACTGGTAGTTCACCAGGCGAATCCGTTGAAGGGCAGGGTAGACCGGTGAAAGACACTGGCGGAGGGCCTGCTCCATGGCATGAATCGGGCCATTGCCCTCGGCGGTGGCAGTGACGGCGCTTTCACCCAAATCCAGCGAGACCGTGGCGATATTGTGAGTGCCCGGCTTGCTGGCGCCGCGCGTCGAAACCGCGTAATTACCCACCTCGAAGAAGCGCAGGCCGGGCGACGCGGCCTGGCGCAGGAGCAGTTCTACGGCGCCATCGGCGGCATCCAAATCGTAGCCTTCCAACTCCAACTGATGCACCCTGTCGGCGAGTTCACGCCGCGCCCGTTGATTGAGGCGGCCGGCGAAGCCGTGGTGCTCGATCCAATGCTCGAGGGTGGCTGGATTCCGGGTGACGCCGCCGCCGATAAAGGCCTGCTGCGGGTCAACAGGCACATGCGCCGCACCGGCGACAAAGGCAGATAGTTCGCGCAGCACCTCCGGGTCTCCACTGCACGACATCTCTACGCCCATCCGGGCCAGATTGCCCAGGACGGCCACCAGGTCGGCGACGCCGTTGCGCGCGCCGTAGCCGTTCACGGTTCCCTGAACGTGCGTGAAGCCCTGCCGGACCGCCGCCAAGGTATTCGCGAGACCATGTCCGCAGGCGTTGTGGGCGTGGATGCCCAGATCGGGACCGGCGGCAGCCATCACCTGTTCGCAGATGAGTTCCAACCGGGGAGTCATCGTCCGGCCGCGCGAATCGCAGAGGACAACGAGGCGAGCGCCGCTCTCCCGCGCCGCCCAGACCACCTCAAGGGCCGCCTGGGGGTTGGCCTCGTACGCCTCGAAGAAGTTGGCCGCATCAAAAATTACTTCAGCGGCGTGCCGTTTCAAGAACGCCACCGAATCGGCGACCCGGCGTTGCACCGAACCGTCGCCGGCGATCTCCAAAAGGTTGACATAGACGCTCACCGCGGGCGTGCCGGCGGCAACCAGGGCCGCGAGTTGAGGATCGCTGTCGAGCGAGTGCGAACCGACGTGGACCGGCCCAAAGGCGACAAGTTTGGAGTGTTTAAATTCGATCTGCCGGGCGCGCCGGAAGAACTCGGCATCGTGCGCGTCCGAAGCCGGCCAGCCGCCTTCGATGTAATCGACGCCGAACTGGTCGAGCTTACGCGCCACCGCCATTTTTTCGTCGACCGAGAACGACAGCCGGCCGCTTTGCACGCCTTCACGCAGGACGGAATCGAGAATAGTGACACGCATAGTTGATCAGTTCAGCCAGTCATGCGACTGGCCGGAGATTAGCCTGATCGTACCATCGGCTGCGCGGCGGCGTGCGCTCGCGACTGCGTTACTGGCAGACCTCTACCTGCGCGGCGGCGCTTCGATGCGCGGCTTGGCGGCCCGCCTTGAGCGCCTGGCGGTCGATGTCGAGCCAGCGCGGCGACTTCACCAGCAGCGCCAGAGCGTTGTCGACTGCCTCCTGCTTCAGCATCCCGGTGAGTTCAAGCAACGCGCCGAGGGTGACGATGTTTCCGGCGCGGGCTTCGCCGAGGTTGTCGGCGAGTTGAGTGAATGGAATGGCCTGGAGATTCACGTCGTCGCGGGGCTCGACGCCCTCGGGAAGCGTATCGCCATTGTAAAGCACCCAGCCGCCGGGTTCGACCGATGGCAGGAACTTCTTGAGCGATGGCTCGTTGAGCGCCAGCAGGACGTTGGGCTTGGTGACCATCGGCGAGGCGATGGGGTGAGTTGAGATCCGGACGTGGCAGTTCGATGTGCCGGAACGCATCTCAGGACCGTACGACGGCAGCCAGGAGACTTCCAGCCCAGCGTCCAGGCCCGCCTCGGCCAGCACTTCGCCGAGCATGAGAACGCCTTGGCCCCCAAAGCCGGCGACGCGGATGCGCCAGTCCACCGGAGCCGACGGCTTTTGCAAGGTCTCCGCCTTGTCGTCGGTCTCCAGCCCGAGAATTTCCGGGATCTTCTCCAGCGGTGGCACGGGATGCGGCTTGGCGTGGGGCGTGGCTTCCTTGGTCCGGTCCTTGTAAACGCCGAGCGGGAAGACTGTGGCCATCTCTTCGCGGACGCGTTCGGCCGCTTTGACAGGCGTCAGTTTCCAGATCGTGGGGCAGGGCGAGAGGATTTCGACGAGTGAGAAACCGAGCCCCTGGACCTGATTGCTGAGAGCCTTCTTCACGGCGCGGCTGGCCGCCATAATCTGCTTCGTGTTGCCGAGACCGACGCGTTCGAGATAAACCGGCGCCTGGAGCGTAGACAGCAGTTCGCAGACCTTGATGGGGTAGCCTTCGTTGGCAGCGTCACGGCCGAACGGAGAGGTGGTGGACTTCGCGCCAATAGGCGTGGTGGGCGCCATCTGGCCCCCGGTCATGCCGTAGATTCCGTTGTTGATGAAGAAGACCGTAATGTTTTCGCCACGGTTGGCGGCATGGATGATCTCAGCTGTGCCGATGGCAGCCAGGTCGCCGTCGCCCTGATAGGAAATGACGATGGCTTCAGGGCGTGACCGCTTGGCGGCGGTGGCGACCGCGGAAGCCCGTCCGTGAGCGGCTTGAATGTTGCCGGTGTCCAGATAGTAATAGGCGAAGACGCCGCAACCGACCGGCGAAACGGTGATGACGCGATCCTGAATGCCCAACTGGTCGATGGCCTGGGCGATCAACTTATGGGCGATGCCGTGGCCGCAACCGGGGCAATAGTGCGTCTGGTGGTGAAGTTCGCCTTTGCGTTCGTATTCGGGGTAGAAGCAGTGCGCCTTCTCGTGGAGAATGTTGTACTCAGCCATGGAGCACCTCCTCGCTCACCATCACCGGCGTTGATCGCCGGACTGCCTGCTTGACGAAGTTGAGCACGTCGTCCTCCGACGGGATGTTGCCGCCGCACCGTCCGTAAAACTCGACCGGCTTGCGGCCTTCGAGCGCCAGGCGGACATCCTCGATCATCTGCCCGGTGGAGAGTTCGACGCAAATGAAGAGACTGGCCGTGCGGGCCAGTTGGCGGATCTTGGCGTCGGGGAAGGGGTAGAGCGTAATGGGCCGCAGCAGCCCCGCCCTGATGCCTTCGCGCCGGAGTTCCTCGACGACCGATTTGCAGATCCGCGAGGTGATGCCATAGGCCATCAGGACAACGTCGGCGTCGTCCGTCATGAACGCCTCATAACGGACAGCCTCGCGCTCGGCCCGCTTGTACTTTGCGTCGAGGCTGAGTACATGCTGCTCGAGTGCGTCGGCTTCGATCTGGATCGAGGCGATCAGGTTCTTTCTCGTATTGCGCGTGCCGTCGACGGCCCAGGCGGGTGTTTCATGAACGTGGACCTTGGGCGCGAAGCGGACCGGTTCCATCATCTGGCCGATGAAGCCGTCGGCCAGCACGAAGACGGGCGTGCGGTATTCGTCGGCCAAGTCGAAGGCGAGCGTGGTGAGGTCGGCCATCTCTTGTGCGGAGTTCGGCGCCAGCACCAGCACGCGGTAGCAGCCGTGCCCGCCGACCTTGACTACCTGGCGGTAATCGCCTTGCTCGGGATAGATGTTGCCCAGACCGGGTCCGCCGCGGGTGATGTCGGCGATCACGCAGGGGAGTTCGGCGCCGGCCAGATAGCTGATGCCTTCCTGCATGAGGCTGATGCCGGGACCGGACGAAGCTGTCATGGCCCGGATGCCGGCCGCAGCGGCCCCGTAGAGCATGTTGATGGAGGCGACTTCGCTTTCAGCCTGGACAAAATGCCCGCCAGTCAGTGGGAAATAGTAGGCGGCAGCTTCGGCGATCTCGCTGGCAGGGGTGATGGGGTATCCGTAGTATGCCCGGCAACCGGCAAGGACGGCGCTCTTGATGATTGCCTCGTTGCCTTTGATCATTTGAGGCTTCATGACTGGGACCCCTTTCTAGGCGGCGCTCGCGGGGGCGAGTTTGTAGACGCGGATAGCGCCCGGCTCCGGGCAGGCATAGAAACAAAGCCCGCAACCGTTACAGCCATGGCCCGTGTATTCGGCCGGATGGTAACCCTGATGGTTCAGATAGCCGGCCAGGTGCAGCACGCCGATGTTGCAGGCGGCCACGCAAAGGCCGCAGCCCTTGCATTCGTTCGGGTCGATTTCCACAATTCCCTTGTCGGGCGCCTGGGCTGCCGGGCCCTGGCTCATTGCCCGATCATGTCCATTGTTCGCGGCTGGTCCGTGTTGAAGTTGTTCCGCCATGTCTCCACTCCTATACTCTCACCAGGGAACGGTCTCCCGTCCACCCCTGGCGCGCCGCCGTTTCGTACAACTCCTCTCGAAACGCCGGATGGGCGATACCGATCAGGGCTTCGGCCCGCTGCCGGATGCTCTTGCCATGCAGGTAGGCCACGCCGTACTCGGTCACGACATAGTGTACGTCGGCGCGGGACGTAACGACACCGGCCCCCTGTTTGAGGAACGGCGTGATGCGCGACACCTTGCCGCCGCAAGCCGTCGATGACAGCGCAATGATGGGCTTGCCGCCCTTTGAGCGCGCCGCGCCGCGGATGAAGTCCACCTGGCCGCCAAAGCCCGAGTAGGGTGATGGTCCGATGGAATCCGAACAGACCTGGCCAGTGAGATCTACCTCGATGGCCGAATTCACCGCCACCATGCGGTCGTTCTGGGCGATCAGGAACGGGTCGTTGACGTATTGAGTCGGCCGGAATTCGAAAGCCGGGTTGCAGTCGATGAAATCGAACAGGGGCTGAGAACCCAGGACAAAACCCTGCAGCGCCTTCCCGTTGTGGATCCGCTTGCGCCGCCCATTGATGACGCCTTTCTGGATCAGGTCGATGACGCCGTCAGTGACCATTTCACTGTGGATGCCGAGGTCTTTGTGGTGGCCGAGAAAAGACAGAACCGCGGACGGTATTCCGCCGATGCCCAATTGAAGGACCGAACCGTCGTCGATCAGCGCGGCGACATGCGAGGCGATCATCCGCTGGACTTCATCCGGCGGTTCCGGTTTCACTTCGAACAAAGGCCGCGAGGATTCGACGACAGCAGAGATTTCAGAGATGTGCAGACAGGTGTCGCCGCAGGTGCGAGGCATGCGGTCGTTCACCTCGGCGATGACGTGGCGGGCGTAACGCGCCGCCGTGAGCGTGCAGTCGATACCAGTGCCTAACGAAAGATAGCCGCGCGAATCCGGAGGTGAAGTCTGCAAAAGGACGACATCCAGCGGCATCTCGCGGGATTCGAACAGCCGCTCGATTTCGCTGAGAAAGATTGGGGTGTAGTCCGCACGGCCTTCTCTGACTGCGTCCCTGACGTTGCCGCCCAGGAAAAAAGCGTTGTGGCGGAAGCTGCGCTCCAGGCCGGGCCGGGTGTAGGCGGCCTTGCCCATGGTGAGCATGTGGACGACCTCGACGCCTTCCAGCTCGGGCGCGCGGGACACCATGGCATCGAGGAGCGGTTCCGGCGTCGCGCAGCCTTGATGGACGTAAACGCGATCGTGGGATCGAATCAAGCTTACCGCCTGCTCCGCCGTCTGGAGCTTCTGCTTGTATTGTCCGTACCAGTTCATAGGCGCCTCACGGGGTTAAACGCTCTCCGGATTTGTTTAACACCACTTCAACGTGGGTGTCTGTCATAAGTCTCTATAATGAGTGTATAAGCTGGACGCGTCGTTGTAAAGGACAAAGCGACCTTAGACTCGACGGTTCGCCCGAATTCGTTTGGTTCCGAACAAGGTGATTTGTTTTCAGTTACTTGCAGATTCACCCAGGGCTTTCCCGGACGTCTTCCCGGCAAGAGCAGGCGTGCTCTGGCTGGGCGATCCCAGTTATGATGGGCAACATGAGGCGCGTCCGACTCGCTCTGCTGCTGTCGCTCATCGCCGTCACGGCCACTGCTCAGACGGCTGAACGGATCATTCGGCTGGAGGGGGAGACGCATCATGTCCAAGGCATCGCCCTGGCCGGGTCCAGGATGCTGGTTACCTCGGTGGAACGGCAGGCCGGGCGCGGGTGGTTGATGGAGTTCGACGGCACGGGCAAACGGCTGCGGGCGGTTGAGATCCAAAACGGATCGATGATTCATCCGGGTGGTATTGACATTGATGACGTATCGGTCTGGATTCCGGTGGCCGAATACAAGCCAAAGAGCCGGAGCCGGATCGAGCGGCGGTCGATCGAGACGTTTGAGTTGATCAACGCCTTTGAGGTTCCGGACCATATCGGGGCCGCAGCGGTGGGACCGGACCGGTTGTATCTGGTCAACTGGGATGCGCGGCAATTCTATGAGTATTCGCTCGACGGCAAACTCATCCGTGTCCGGGACAATCCGACCGGCTACAGGTTCCAGGATCTGAAGTGCCGCTACGGGACGTTGGTCGGATCGGCGCCGTCCAGGAATGGGAAGAGCGGCGGGGCCGTGGTCTGGATGGATCCGGAGACACTCGCGGCAACCGAAGTCAGGACAGTGGGCAGAACCGACCGTGGCGTCTCGATGGTGAATGAGGGGCTGGATGTCCGGGACGGCCGGGCGTATCTATTGCCGGAAGACACCCCTTCTCGGATCTTCGTCCTCAACTTGCTGAATTGGAATTAATCCGGCTGAGCGGCAATGATCAGGAAACCGGAGGGGACGGTTTCGCGGCTTTGTCGAACTTCCTGACCAACGTGCGGGGATCGAACAGGTGCATTGGCTTGAACGAGTTCTCTGACCACCGACAGCCGGTCTCAAACATCAGCCCGATATAGAAACCAATCTCCCGGAACGAGCAGTAGCGAACCACGCCCGAGAAACTGCCTTTCGGATAGGAAACCTCCACCGTGGCCCCGAGCGGGATCTGCGAGTCGACCTGGATACAGGCGCCCGAGGGCGAAATGTCCTCGAGATTGGCCACGGCGCGGCATGACTTGCCGGTCTTGTCCTTCCACCTGACATCGACCAGGTCAGCGCAGAGCATCCGGGGTTCGGAACGGCGTTCGCTCATCACAACCTTCTATCGACACGCTCTCAGCCCCACGATATCAGGCTTGAGCACAAATTTATACCTAAATGGGCCTAGGGTACGTCACTCAATGAAGTACTATTCCCAAGAAAGGCGGGAGGCGGCCCGTTGCGCCGAAGCCATTCGTCGCGCGTGCACAGCATATGAGCGGATTCGGCGTGATCGACTGCAAGTATGCCGTCGAGGTGATCCATCTCGTGTTGGAGAAGTTCCGCCATGGCGCCGCTAGCATCCAGTTCGTTCCAGTTGCCGTCGAGATCCTGGTGGCGGAGGCGCACCTGCCGGCTCCGCTCCAGCCATACCATCAGATTCGGGAAGGAAAAGCAGTCGTCCCAGAGAGAGAACTTCTCCGGGCTCTGCCACATCCACTCCGGGTTGATCAACTCATAACGGACGCCATCGACGAGACAGAAGATGATGCGCACCGCCTGTCCGATCTGAACCGCGCTGATACCGCGTCCGAAACCATGCGTTTGGCGGAATTCGGCCAGTGTCGCGTCCAGATCCTGAATGACCGCCGCCGCGGCGGCGAAGTCAGTGATAGGTTCGGAGACTTTTCGCAGAATCGGGTCTCCGAGTTCGAGGATTCTCTGGACGGCCATCGACCTCCATAGTACAGCCGGGCGGATGGCCGGGCCAACGCGGAGGAATAGGGTTTCGCGGGCTGTTAAGCTACACCTAATGGCCGGACCAGGCAATGCCCAGTCACCCGATACGCCGCCGCCCCGCGCGCCCGTGGTTGGAGTACTGCTTCGCGCCGGCCTGTTTCTTCTCTTCGTCCGCATTCTGGGCGGTTTGTTCGGCTGGACTCTGAATGAACTCGTGGGCTACTTCCCGGCGGCCGCGCTAAGCATTTTCGCCGCCGCGTCGCTGGCCACGCTGATCGTGGTGAGAACCTTCGAGCGCGCCAGGTTCGTCGATGTGGGGCTGGCTTGGGGGCCGTCCTCCCAGAAACACTTCCTGATGGGGTGCGCGGCCGGCATCGTGCCCGCCTCGGCCATGATCCTGCCGTTTGCCTTTGCAGGATACGCCGCGTATGAGCGTGTGCAGGGGCCAGGAGCCGGATTCGCGCCGGACCGTCTCGCGATGCTGTTTGTGATGCTGCTGTTTGGCGCCATCGGCGAGGAGCTCATGTTCCGCGGATACGCCTTCCAGATCATTTTGAACATCGCCCGGCCCTTCACCACCATTCTGCCCTTCGCCGTTCTGTTCGCGGCGGCCCATACGGGGAACATGCATGCGTCGGCTCTTCCCATCGCCAACACGTTTCTCTGGGGCATCGTTCTCGGATTCGCCTACGTGCGTTCGGGCGATCTGTGGCTGCCCATCGGCCTTCATTTCGGGTGGAATCTCGCCCTGCCGCTGCTCGGCGCGCCACTGAGCGGATTCGAGATGACAGTGACGGGCTACTGCCTGAAATGGACCGCGCCGGAACTGCTGAGCGGCGGCGCCTACGGTCCCGAGGGTGGCCTGACGGCGACCGTGGCGGCCGGGGCTGTGTTCCTTTGGCTATTAAAGGCGAAAATCAAGAGGCAACCGAGTACACTGTGGGTGGCATCTAACCGAGATGAGGAGTGACGCCGATGATGCGGCTGCTGGCAGTTCTCTGTTGCCTTGCCCCGATGGCGTCGCCGCAAGGCAAAGCCGACCCTGAACCACGATTGTCGGACGAAGACAAAATCGAGTTGATCCGAGGATTGACGGCCGAGATGGTCACCGTCAAGGCGTTTCTTCCCCGGTCCAAGAAAGCGCTCAAATTTGACTCTGATGGGACCTGGGATAAGGCCGACTGGATGGAGATCGGCCGGGAATATGGCCCGGTGGCGAGGGTGGGCGACCTGGTCAAGATCACCAAGATCGATTTCGACCGCGACAAGATCATCTTCGTCATCAACGAAGGGCTGAACACCAAGGGCAAGTGGTATGAGCGGATCGAAGGCGGCATGGGCGGCAGCGGAGCGACCGTTCCGCTGTCGGGCAGGCAGTCCCGGTCAGCCGGGACCACCGTGGCGCTGGTTTTTCCCTCGCGCGTCCCGCCGCTGAAGCCGGCCGAGGTCAAGAAGTTGCTCGCTCCGCTCTTCGACTTCGAACAGCGGTCAGCCACGGAAAACTACTTCGACAACCTGCCGCCCGAGATTCAGGAAGCCATCAAAGCCAAGCGCGCCGAAGTGGGCATGGACAAGGACCAAGTGCTGATGGCATTGGGCCCGCCGCGGGACCGGGTCCGCGAGATTAAGGACGACGGCGACGAGATCGAGGACTGGATCTACGGTCTGCCTCCAGGCAAGATCACTTTCGTTAGCTTCTCCGAGGGCAAGGTGATCAAGGTGAAGGACACCTACGCCGGTCTCGGGGGCACGATCGCCCCGCCCCTCAAATCGCCCTAATCGCCTCTATCGCACAGAACCTCGAATCCGGCTTGCGTTTTGCGGCATCCTGAACAGGTCAGGAGACAAGAATCCATGCCCGTGAAGCCCGTCCCCGATGGTTACCATACCGTTTCGCCGTACCTGGTTTCGGATAATCCCGACCGTCTGCTCGAGTTCATCAAGCAGGCTTTCGCGGGGCAGGAACTGCATGTGATGCGCCAGCGCGACGGCCGCATCCTGCACGCCCAGGCGCGGATCGGGGATTCCGTCGTCATGATCGGCGGAGCGGACTCGAAATGGCCTGCGGAGAGTTCCTCCCTCTATCTCTATCTTGAAGATGTCGACCAGGTGTTCGCCCGCGCTGTTGCGGCCGGGGGACAGGTGATCATGCCGCCGGCCGATCAGATCTACGGCGACCGCATGGGCGGCGTCAAGGACCCAACCGGCATTACGTGGTGGCTCGCTTCTCATATTGAAGACGTCTGCGGAGAGGAGTTGGCCCGGCGGTTCAAGCAACGGGCCACCTCGAGCGGTGACTGCTAGCGGGCTTTGATACGCTGGGTCCTTGCCAGTTCCTTTGAGTCTGGACGCGGTCCGGCGCAAGCATTTCCAGGTGATCGCCTTCGTCGTGTGCGCCGCGGCATTCGTCTCGGTGGCGATCCCCGGTCTGCAGACGGGGCTATTCCCAGACGACCTGATGAATCTCTATGGAGCCTGGACCAAGCCCGCCTCGAAACTCGCGCTCGATATTGCCGCGCCTTCGCAGGACGCGTACAGGCCGGTGGGCGCTCTCACCCTGAAGTTGGCTTTTCAGGCATTTGGCCTCAGCCCCTTTCCCTACCGGGGCCTGTGCATCCTCCTGCTCGGGCTGAATGTCTTGCTGCACTTTCTGTTCATCCTGGCTGTCAGCCGGTCGGGGGTCGTCGCTGGACTGTCCACATGTCTATTCCCGGCGCAGGCGTTCATGTCGGACCTCTACTTGAGCACGGCAACCATATACGACCTGCTGGCATTCGCGTTCGTCCACGCCGGGATGCTGTTCTACATCCGGCCGAGATCGAACGGGAACCGCGTCTCCTGGAAAGGGTGGGTAGTAGTAGCTGCCTGCACGCTGCTGGCGGCCGGCTCAAAGGAAGTTGGATTGGTGTTGCCGGTGATGCTCGTGGCGTATGAGGCCCTGTTCCACGGACACGTCACACGCCGGTTGGCCGGGCCGGTTCTGCTCACCATCCTGGCCGCCGCGATGGTCTTGTTGCCTTTGCTGGCCGTGAACGGAATGACGCATTCCAATCCGGCCTACGCATTGAAACTGGAGGGCGCATGGATCGCGAACATGGCCGTAATGTACATACGGATGCTGTTACTGGATAACGGGATACGTTCAGGAGTAGTGTATGCCGTGTTGGGTGCAATCGCCCTTCTTGCGCTGTTCTGGCGATCAGCCGAGTTCCGGTTCGGAGCGCTGCTCTTCGCCTCGGCCGCCGCGCCGCTGCTGTTGATCGAGCCCCGCAGCCTCTATGTCCTGTACATCGCCTATTCCGGCTGGTGCCTGCTTTGGGCCGTCCTTCTAAGCCGGGTCCCGTTGCCCCCTGTGATCACCCTGCTGGCGGTGGCCGCGGCTTTCGGATCGATGAATCTGCGAGCCTGGCCTCACACTGTTTCATGGGCCCCATCCGAGCAGGCTAAAGTGCGGTGTGCTGTCGAGTCAATCAGTCCGCTTCTCCCTTCCATCAAGCCGGGGACGCGAGTGCTAATCACCGATGACCCATTTCCGCCTGACGACCCGATACTGATCTTCGCTTTCAGGCTGCTGACCCGCGACAAAGACCTTCAGGCTTGGCGGTTGAGAGCGTTTCCGCAAGCTCTGGATTGGCAAGAGCCGTGGTCGATGAGGGTCCGGATTTCGGGCTGCCAGGCGCTTCGAGAATGATCGCGCGAATCTGACTATTCAGAGTCGGGACTCCGATCTGATATCCTGATGAAGGACCCCTTTGTTCAATTCGAGAGAGGATACTCTGTAATGGCCATCAAAGTAGCTATCAATGGTTTCGGCCGAATTGGCCGCAACGTTTTCCGTGCAGCGCTGAACAACCCCGAAGTTGAAATCGTCGCCACGAACGACCTTACCGACACCAAGACGCTGGCGCACCTGCTGAAGTACGACTCCGTCCTCGGCCCGCTGGATGCCGACGTGAAGGCCGGCGACGGCGTGATCACGGTCAACGGCAAGGACCTGAAGGTCTTCTGCGAGAAGGACCCGGCTGCCATCGACTGGTCCAGCCTCGGCGCTCAGATCGTGGTCGAATCCACCGGCCGCTTCACCGACGCCACCGTCGCCAAGGCGCACATTAAGGGAACCGTGAAGAAGGTCATCATCTCGGCTCCGGCAAAGAATGAAGACATAACGGTGGTGCTGGGCGTGAACAGCGACAAGTACGATCCGGCAGCCCACAACGTGGTTTCCAACGCGTCGTGCACGACGAACTGCTTGGCTCCGTTCGTGAAGGTACTGAACGACAAGTTCGGCGTCGAGCGCGGCTCGATGACCACCATCCACAGCTACACCAACGACCAGAACGTTTTGGACTTCCCGCACAAGGACCTGCGCCGCGCCCGTGCCGCCGCCGTCAATATGATCCCGACCTCGACCGGCGCCGCCAAGGCCATCGGCCTGGTTTTGCCTGAGTTGAAGGGCAAGCTCGACGGTTATGCCATGCGCGTGCCGACCCCGAACGTGTCGGTGGTCGACCTGGTTTGCGAATTGAAGACAGCCGCTACGGCCGAAGAGATCAATGCCGCGTTGAAGGCCGCCGCCGAGGGTCCGCTGAAGGGCATCCTGGCTTACACCGACGATCCCGTGGTTTCCACCGACATGATGAAGAACTCCAACTCTTCGATCGTCGACGGCCAGTTGACCAAAGTCATCGGCGGCAATCTGGCAAAGGTTGTTTCCTGGTACGACAACGAGTGGGGCTACTCCTGCCGCGTGGTCGACCTGTGCAGCCTGATGGCGAAGAAGGGCCTGTAGAAGATCAGTCTCGCTTGAGAAAAGCCCCGGATGCCGAAAGGGTCCGGGGCTTTTTGCGTTGTGAGAAACCGGCTAGGCTTCGATGCTGGCTTTGAGGATTCCGTCCAGCTTCGGGAACGAGCTTTCGATGTAAGAGTTGCCGAAGCGGCGGATGCGTCCCTGATCGGGGCCATTATCGCCGTAGCCGCCGTAGAGTGATTCGACGACCGCCATTCCCTCCGTGACCATGCCGAAAGGCGAAAAGCCCATGCTGTCCAGGCGCTGGTTGTCGGTCAGGTTGATGAAGACCTGCGACGTGCGTGTGCCGGGGCCGGCGGTGGCGAAGGTGATGGCGCCCTTGACGTTGGATTGCGTCACCGGGTCGTCTTTCAAGTTGGAGATTTCGGGCATCGCTGCCGGATCGGCGGGGAGGCCGAACTGGACGACGAAACCGGGCACCACGCGGAAGAACTTCGAATTGTCGTAATAGCCCATCTCGACGAGTTCCTTAAAACGGGCCGCGCCGAGTGGAGCCCACTCGGGAGTGACTTCAATGGAGAAGTCGCCCTTGGTGGTCTGGAATTTGACTGTGAATGTGTCTGCCATGCCCTTTCATTGTGGCATGGGTTCAGGCGGCTTCCGTGGTTTCCGAGTCTGGCCACCGGCTTCGGACCTGCTCGGGATTGACGGTGGCTTTCCACTTCCGGTCGAAACGGGCGGCGATGTCGGGACGGTCGCGCAAGGTGAACTCCAGCCCGAGTTGGGCATGCGGGCGAGTGATTTCGTCCTCGAAACCCAGGCGGTCGGCGATCTCTTCCCAGTTGTCGGTGAGACCGCCGGGATCGAGCAGCACGACGCGATCAGAGGTGACGCCGAAGTTCTTCAAATGGGCGTCAAGCGAAAAGACGCCGCGCTGCCAGGCTGCCTGGCGGAGATCCAGGAAGCGGTCGAGCCAGACCTCCATCTCATCGAACCGGCGGGCGCGGGCGAGTTCGCCAAGGCGGTCAAGCAGGGTGCACTCGACGCGTTCAGTCGCCTCGGAGACCATCAGCCAGCCGGGCCAGCCACCGACACGGACCCGAGTCGGAGGGAATGATACGGTTTCGGGTACCAGCGGCGTGCCCGTGAGCATCGTCCGGGCGAGATGCTCGCCGCGGCTGTCGCGCGAGGCATAGATCTCATGGACCTTGCCCGCGTGAGTGGTCATCCAGATCGTGCGTGGGACAAGGTACATCACGCTTTGGACGGCAACCCGGATGGCGCGTAACCGGAGCGATGGCCGGTTCAGCAGGTTCCGTCCCAGCCTGCCGGGCAGGATGCGCTCGATGCGTCTGACGGCCTTCCAGATCAGAATCAGCGCCATGATTTCGGCCGGCTTGCGCTCGCGCTTCACCACCCAGTGAGGCGAGGCGTAGACCACCTTGCCAATGCCCTCGCCGAGCCGCAGGAGCCTGCTCTCCAGTAACTCCTCGGGAGCGTGCGCCAACGTGCGATCGCTCGCGGAAGCATCTACTTTCTGGCGATTCCGCACCACTGGCTTCAGTGTTGCCCCAAAGCCAGGCAAATTGGAAGCGCCAACGCGCAACTGGAGTCCAATCGCACGCAAACGCTTCCGTTCCGGGCAAACAGTTGCGACAATTGAAGTTTCCCCTCCATGCTGCATGAGCTTTGCCGGAAAGCCGGCCTGCAAACCGAATACTGGGATATCTGGGGTCAACGCCACTCGCCATCGGACGAGGCCCTTCGCGCCCTGCTGGCCGCACTTGGCATCGACGCCGATGCGCCGGCCCCCGCGGAACCGGACCAGCCGCTGGATCCGGTCGCCGTTTTGCTGGTGTCGGACGCGTCGCCTTGTGTCCCGCTCAGGCTCCCTGCGGGCTATGATGGCGGCCACATCTCGCTCGCTCTTTATTGGGAAGACGGAGGCGCTGTGCGCCGCGATCACCGGGTGGCTGCATTGGATCTTGCCCCCAACGGCCAGGCCGGATTGCTACTGCCGCTGCCCGCGCCTCTGCGGCTGGGCTATCACGATCTTGAGGCCGTTCTGAGCGCGCCGGGCAAGCCGGATGTCCGCGCCTCGATGCGCGTCATCGCCACCCCCGGCCGGGCGTGGATGCCCGGGGCGCTGAACAACGGCGGCAAACTCGCCGGACTCTCGCTCTGCCTATGGGGGATCCGCTCCGAGCGGAACTGGGGCGCCGGCGATTTCACCGATCTCGATGAACTGGTCCGTTGGGCCGCGGCCCGTCTTGGCGTGTCCATGATCGGGCTCAACCCGCTGCACGCTCTGCACAACCGCGAACCTTACAACATTTCGCCATATCTGCCGCTGACTGTCTTCTACCGCAACGAACTCTATCTCGATGCCGAACGGATGGAGGAGTTCGCACACAGCCGATGGGCGCGCCGTATCGTCGATTCCGAGCGATTTCAGAAGCGCGTTGCTGATCTGCGCGCGGCTGAACTGGTCGAGTATGAGAGTGTCGTCCGGCTGAAACGGCTCATCTTCCGGGTGCTGTTCCGTGAATTCCGGAGGGAAATGAGGGTCAACGGACCGTTGGCGAAGGAGTTCGTCCGGTGGCGTGCCGGCGAGGGCGACTTACTGACGCGCTATGCCGTCTACAGGGCGCTCGACGAGTACCTCCACAGGCGGAATCCGGACCTGTGGATCTGGCCGGACTGGCCGCCGGAGTACCAGGACCCCGAGTCCGCCGAGGTCGCAGAATTCATCCGCACTCATCAGCGCCAGATCCTGTTTCATCAGTGGCTGCAATGGCACATTGAGCGCCAGTTGGCCCGGGTCCAGCGCGCGGCGCTCGATGCCGGCATGCCGATCGGTCTGTATCACGACCTCGCCCTGGCCACCGACCGCTGCGGCGCCGATCTGTGGGCGTACCGCAGTTTCTACGCCAAGGGCGCGCGCGTCGGTTCGCCGCCCGACGACTTTGCGCCAGAAGGCCAGGACTGGTCCTTTCCGCCGGCACTGCCCGACGCCCACCGCGCCGACGCCTACCGGTTGTTCGCCGAATCCATCCGCCGGAACGCGCGGCCCGGCGGCGCGCTGCGCATCGACCACGTCATGCGCTTTTTCCGCCTCTTCTGGATCCCCGACGGTATGCCCGCCAAGGCCGGCTCTTACCTGCACGACCACTGGCAGGACCTGATCCGCGTCCTGTGCCTGGAATCGCACCGCGGCCGTTTTCTCGTCGTCGGCGAGGATCTCGGCACGTGCCCCGATTGGATCCGTACGGCCTTGCGCGACCACGGCATCTTTTCATACAAGCTTTTCTACTTCGAACGGACTCACGACGGCCGCCCCAAGGCTCCTCAGGAGTACGAAGAGCAGGCTTTGGTCTCCTCCACCACACACGACCTTCCAACTTTGGCAGGCTATTGGCAGTTGCGCGACCTTCAGGTCCGCCGCGACACCGGATTGCTGCCCGATCAGAAATGGTTCGACGGACAGACCGAACAGCGCCACGGCGACAAGGCTGCCCTCTTGGACGCGCTCATCGCCCATGGATTTCTGCCAGCCGATTTCCCTCGGGCGGCAGCCGGTTGGACGGACTTGACCGGCGAACTGCACAACGCCATCATCGGCTACCTGGCTTCGACGCCATCCAAATTGTTCCTGCTGAACCAGGAGGATCTCACCAAGGAAACCGAGCAGCAGAATCTGCCCGGCACGACATGGCAGTATCCAAACTGGAAGCGCAAGATGGCGTTGACGCTGCCCGAGCTTGAGGGCCCGCAGGCCGCCGGATTCGCCCAGATGTTCCGCGCCTGGCTTGAACGTACAGGCAGGTTGTGCCAGAAATCCTGAGCCCGGCCACCCGTCCGGCCAGATAACGCCGTCCGCCAGCCAACACCCGGCCAAGAGCGCGTGAGAACTGCAATTGAGATTCTTCCCGGCGCGGCCGCACTATCTGATGTCATGCGCAGAAGCATCGTCGCGGCCGCCGCCTGCCTGTTCATCATTCTGCCCGTCTCCGGCGACCCGCCAGCATCAGTCTCCGAAGACCTTCAGTTCACCGAGCGGACCCTGTCGGAGTTGCAGTCACTGAAGAGCGACCTTGCCAACCTCCAATCGCGTGTCGATATCCTTATCGCCGCCCTCAGCGAAAGAAAAGGCCAGTTGCAGAATGCCAGGCTTACGCCCTTCGGCGGTGTCATGCCGGCGAATTCTGCCGCGGATCGCCCGGATACCAGGCCGCCAACGATCCGGTGTGCCGCCTTGACCAAGGATGGAACGCGCTGCACCCGCCCCGCCCTGCCCGGGCAGCGATACTGCAAGCAGCACGCGCTTGCCAAGCAGAAATAGGCTTCCTTAGAAAGAGGTATCGTTGGACCTCGCTGAGTGATTTGCCCCTTTTCCGATTGCCTGTCCACACACCACCGAGGAGTGGTTTTTGCCGAGCTGAGCCATATCGCCCAGTTCGAAAAGTAATTTGAAAATTTCCGTACTAGTATGTCACCATTGGTTTCTGGCGTGCCTCTAATTTTCAACCCGCTCCCTGATTGCACAGACAAGGAGGTCAGATTAAATGCAACGGGGAAAGCACAAGCTCTTACCTTGGTTCACAGCCGCGGCGCTCGCATTGGCAGTGCCGCTATCATCCGCGCTCGCTGGGGATGACGATGACGACGACGATAAGAGGCCGGCCAAGCCATCGGCGGCCAGTTCGTCCACTACATCGAAAAAATACAAGGCGATCGGCTGGAATGATCTCGGCATGCACTGTGTCGATGGAAACGACTACTCGGTCTTTTCCATCCTTCCGCCATTCAACAACTTGCACGTCCAGTTGGTCACTCCCGACGGCAAACTCGTCAAAAGCCCAACCGGGTTGAAACTCACCTACCAGGCAGTGGCGGACCCTGACGGCTCCATCAACCGCACTTCCGTTGGAAAGACGAACTTCTGGGACTATGTCCTGCCTTTATTCGGCGTCAAGCTTGCTCCGGACATGGGATTAGCCGGCAATGCCATGCCTGGAACCTCGAACACGCCGAGAGCCCTTACCTGGGACGCGGCGAGTCTCCAATGGAAGGCGGAAGGCATCCCCATTACGCCGTATCCGGATGGCGGCGGCCCCAAGAACTACTATCCCCTGATGCGCGTCGTGGCGAAGGATCTGAGGGGCGCCACCCTGGCGACGACTGATGTGGTTCTGCCCGTATCCGACGAGATGGACTGCCGCGGTTGCCACGCAACCGGCGCCGAAGCCGCTGCCCGTCCACCCTCAGGGTGGGTGACTGGATACCCGGCCGACAAGGAGTACAAGTTCAATATTCTCCGGCTCCATGATTCAGAGCGCGACCCAGCCCGCTGGCCAGCTTTGCTCACGCAGGTCGGCTACAACTCCGCCGGCCTGGAGGCCACGGCCAAGAGCGGCACTCCAGTGCTCTGCGCCAAGTGCCATCTGTCCAATGCGTTGCCGGGCACAGGCTACGGGACCATCAAGCCCCTCACCCGCGCCATCCACGGCAAACATGCCATGGTGCTGGACCCGACCAACAACCAGATCATGGATTCCGTCAACAACCGCTCGGCCTGCTATCGATGCCACCCAGGCTCGGAAACCAAGTGCCTCCGCGGGGCCATGGGTCACGCGACCGCGGCCGATGGCAGCAACCTGATGCAGTGCCAGAGTTGTCACGGAAACATGAGCGCGGTTGCCGCATCGACACGAAGGGGCTGGCTGGACGAGCCTTCCTGCGAGAATTGCCACACCGGAACGGCCACGCGCAACTCCGGGGCTATCCGGTTCCTCGACGCCTACGACGCTACGGGATCCTGGCGGCAACCTGCCGACAACCGCTTTGCCTCAAACACCGGAAAGCTCTATCGCGTGTCAGCCGGGCACGGCAATTTGCAGTGCGAGGCATGCCACGGCTCTACCCACGCGGAGTACCCCTCCGACCACCGAAACGACAACCTGCAGAACATCGCCCTCCAAGGACGCGCCGGCACTCTCTCCGAGTGCAGCGCCTGCCACGCTTCACTGCCCGAGAAATACACCTCCGGCCCGCATGGCATGCACCCGGTCGGCGCTTTTTGGGTGGACAAGCACCACGACTACGCCAAAGGCCAGGGCCTAAGCGAATGCCAAGCCTGCCACGGCGTGGACTACCGCGGCACTGTCCTCTCCAGGACTTTCGCCGCCCGCTCGTTCAGTCACGACGGCAAGACCTGGAAGTTTGCCGCCGGCACTGAGATCGGTTGCTACAACTGTCACAACGGACCGAAGGGCGGCGACTGACGCAGTCCAGAGGACCCTGGGCCGTCAATGAATGCCATGCCGCCGGCGCGTTTTTGTGCTGCGCTGGCGGCATGGCCTCTGAGATGGATTCTCAGGGCTCATGCGGTTCAAATCTTGCATTCCCCAGAGAGCTTCGCTCTACTCCGGGCACTACCTCTTGCGAGAGATAGTCCATGCTTACCGGGAAACTCAGCTCTGCCCTTGGTCTGTGTGTCTTGCCTGCGATCTGCCTGGCGCCAGCCGTCGGAATGTCAACTAAGTTATTTGATATTAGTAACTTGTACGAGACAGCAAGTTCGTATGGCCAGAACACGGCTACCCCGGCGGGCCACGGTCAGCCCACGGACCTTGCCGCCGTTGAGCCACCCCCGGCAGACCATGTGCGGGCTGGTGAGGCGGCCGCCCACGCAGCTTACGATTCATTGAAAACAAAGGACTACGACTCAGCGGTGAGTTCGTTTGGTCAAGCCGTCGCGGCGCTCGCCAACCGGCCAGCTCTGCGCAAGGACTATGCCTACGCGCTGCTGAAAGTTGGCCGCCGCGAGGATGCCCGCGACCAGTTCCTGGCCGCCACACAACTGGATCCTGCTGACGAACGCGCCGCGCTTGAGTACGCCTTCCTTTGTTTCGAGACGAAGATGGAGGTCGAAGCCCGCCGCACGTTTCATCGGCTTCAGGCCTCCGCGAACGAGGAGATCCGGCGCGCCGCCGCCGAAGCGTTCGAGAACATTGACAGGCCTTTGCGCGAAGGCATCGCTCGCTGGACGCGGGCCGTCGAGGCGGCTCCGGACCAATATTCCACGCACGAAGAACTGGCCCGGTTGGCCGAGCAGCGCGACGAGACCGTTCTCGCCCTGACCCATTACCGGGAAGCGCTTCGCCTGAAACCTGACCGCCGCCGCCTGATGCTGGACATCGCCCGGGTCGCCCCGCCGGATCTCGCGCTGGCCTATCGCCTGGCGGTGTCGCGCGGCGTCGAACCTCGCCTGGCCGAAACCGCCCGCGCGCTTCTTCCCAACCGCTACCCGTTTCCCTACGAGTTCAGGTCGGCGATCAACATCGACCCGTCCAACGCCGCTCTGCGCCGCGAGTACGGGTTTCTGCTGCTTGCCATGGACCGCCGCGCAGAGGCCATCGCTGTCTTCGGAGAACTGCTCAAGCTAGATCCATCCGACGAAACCGCCCGTCTCCAATTGGATCTCCTGCAAGGCCGTACGCCTCCGCCTCCCAAGGTTTCGGACAAGGAGATGGGACGGCGAAGTCTCGCCAACAGTTACCTGAACGACGCCCTGCGGTACTTTCGCGCCGCCAACGAGCAGGACCCGGCTGACGCGGAGGTGATGCTCGGCCTCGCCCAAACCTACAACCAGTTGGGCCGCGACCGCGAAGCGCTCAATTGGTTCGATCGCGCCCGCAAATCGGGCGACCCGGAGGCCGCCCGCGTGGCTGCGGGTTCCTATAGCCGCCTTTACGAGACCGCTGCGCCGCTCCACTTCACCACATGGATGCTGCCTTTCTACTCGTCGCGCTGGTCCGGCGCGATTTTGTATGGCCAGATGAAGGGCGAATGGAAGTTTGCATCCACCCGGCTGCGTCCGTATTTGTCGATGCGCGTCATGGCCGATTCGCGGGGCCGCACCGGTGAGTCTCGCGTGAACCCGTACTTCCCGGCATATCTTTCGGAATCGGCCGTTATCTTCGGCGCGGGCGCATCCTACCCTGTCGCCCGCAGCCTGCTTGCCTGGGGCGAGGCGGGTCAATCGGTGGCCTATCTGGAACGCCGCGGCGAGGCCCGTTCACGACCGGATTTCCGCGGCGGCCTGTCATGGTTTCGCGGCTGGGGACACGCCCTCGGCCACTCGGCTGGATGGGTTGCGGAAACCAACATCGATGGCGTCTATGTCAGCCGGTTCAGAAATGACACGCTGGTCTACTTCCAGGCCCGCACAGGTTACACGCTGAACTCAGCCCTTCAGATGATCTGGAACTGGCAGTTGACCGCCGACCGCCGGGGCGAATACTGGGGCAATTTCGTGGAATCGGGACCCGGACTTCGTCTGCGATGGTCCAGCATGCCGCGCGGCGTCATGTTCCGCATCGACGCCCTGCGCGGCGTCTATCTACGAAACGCCTTGAATCCACTACGGCCGAACTACTGGGACTTCCGCGCCGGGTTCTGGTATGGATTCACGCACTAAAGGGCTGTTCCGCCGCTCGCCGTGCGTGCTGTCCGCCGCAGGGCTGGCCTGCTTTTTCGCCGGCGGCCTTTGCGCCGGCTGGCCGGACCTGCTCGCGTCCGCCAACCTGGACCCGTCCCAAATGACCATACTGGCAGGTCCCAGCGCTGAGGCTGCCGCCCTGGGTATCCAACCGTCGATGTCGAAAGTTCACGTCCGCAGCCTCGTCGACGTCTTCGACGAGAAACTTCAGATCGTCTGGCAACAAGAAGCAACCGTCGCCGTCTTTTCGATTCCCCCGCAGGCGCGCATTTTTACCCGGGAGCGATGGTCGGGAGCGCCGCTCGCCGCCGGATGGAGGGCTGGCGAACGCACCATCTTCTGGACCGCCACGCCGATCGGAGAACAGGGTTTTGAGCGCTATCCCTACCTGGTTCATGCGCTGGTTTCGCTCGGACTGAAGCCGCGCGCAAGTGCACGCGATCTGTGGGCATTCTTTGACGCTTCCTACCGCCTCCGGGCCGACCCAGACTATCTGGCCGCGATGTGGCGAAAAGGAGGCATCGCTGGTCTCCACATCGCGGCCTGGCAATTCTGGGAGCCCGACCCGCAGCGCGATGCGTGGCTTGCGGCGCTCATTGAAGCCTGCCACCGGCACGCCATCCTGGTCTATGCCTGGATCGAGTTTCCGCACGTCAGCGAACGGTTCTGGCAGGACCACCCAGAATGGCGCGAGAAAACCGCCACCGGCCAGGACGCCCACCTTGACTGGCGTAAGCTGATGAATCTGGCCGACCCGGCGTGCGACCGCGCTGTCCATGCCGGGCTCGATGCCCTGGCTGCGCGCTTTGACTGGGATGGGCTGAACCTGGGCGAGTTGTACTTTGAATCGCTCGAAGGCTACTTGAATCCGGCGCGGTTCACGCCGTTTCATCCGCTGGTCAGGAATCAGTTCCGGTCGGCGCATGGATTCGACCCGGTGGAGATCTACGATCCTGGGTCGCCGCGCTTCCACAAGCGCACGGCCGCGCCCGCACGCCAGTTCCTGGAATTCCGCGCCGCACTGGCGCGTTCGTTACAGAAGCTCTGGCTGGCGCGTTTGGCGGCCTACCGGAAGACAAAACCCGGCCTGGACATCGTGCTAACGCACATCGACGACCGTTTCGACACCACCATGCGCGATGCCCTGGGCGCCGACGCCGCCGCTCTGATCCCAGAGACCGAGCGGCACGAAACCACGTTTCTGATCGAAGACCCGGCAACTGTCTGGCATCTGGGTCCGGCGCGCTACACCGAGATTGCCCGCCGTTATGGACCGCTGACGAAGCGCCCGGACCTGCTCGCCGTCGACTTGAACATCGTCGAACGATATCAAGATGTCTACCCGGCCAAGCAGCAGACTGGCGGCGAACTGCTGCTGCTCGTCCGCCGCGCGGCCGAGGCATTTGCCCGCGTGGCCCTGTATTTTGAGAACTCGATCCAGCCGCCCGACTGGCAACTGCTGGCCGCGGCAGCCGCGGCGGGCGCCGGGGTGCGTTTGAAAGGTGGCGGCGCAGTCGAGGTGGCGGCTTCGAAGCCCGTTTGGTTGCCCTGGACCGGCTGCGCCGAAGTGGATGGCGTACGCTGGCCGGTTGGCGCCGGGGATGAGATTCTGGTTCCGGCCGGCCGGCATCTCGTGAGGCCGTGTGCCGGACCCGCCGGCCGTCCGGTAGCCGATCTCAACGCGACCCTGCTCGGGGTGGAAGCGGTGGCGGGCGGCTGGCGCATTCACTACCAATCGAAGTCCAGGGCGATCCTGCTTCCATCCCGCAAAAAGGAACCGGCCGGGAGGGTCTTCCTGCCGGCCGGCAAAGGCTACATTAATGTGAGCGATTAGTTGAGGAGGACCTGCTCGCCCTTATTTAGGCCTTCGAGCACGGCGACCTTCACGCCGTTGCTCAAGCCGGTCTTGATTACCCGTTTCTGGAATCCGTTGGGGGTTTTGACCTGGACGAAGGTCTGGCCCTTTTCCTGCGAAACCGCGGCAAGCGGCACTGTCAGGACATTCTCCGCTTTGTCGAGCAGGACGTCGGCCGAGGCGGAGAGATCGGGAATCACCCGGTTGTCGACCGAAGACATCACGACGCGCACCGGAAGCGTCCGGATGTAATAGTTCTGGCCGAAACTGCTCACGGCCAGCGCGCCAATCGAGTCGATTTTGCCGGTATACTTGGCCCCCGGGAAGGCGTCGAGGTTCACGACCGCGCTTTGCCCGAGGCGGAACAGGTTTCCTTCCGCCTGGTTGACAGTCGCATTCACCAGCATCTCTCTGGTGTCGACAATCTTCATGAACGGCATTCCAGGAAAAACGCGGTCGCCGGCCGCGACCTGAACACGGTCGCCGCCCGGCCGGTTCATCGATTCAATCACCACCATCCCGTCGATGGGAGCCCGAATTACATACCGGACGATATCGTTCTGATGGCGTTTGAGGTGGGCCACCTCCAGATCTCTGGAAATCTGGGCGATCCGCATATCGGCGGCTTGCGATTCCTGGCGAAGCTTCAGCTCCGCGCTGATCTGCTTATAGGCTGCCTCTGCCTCGTCAACCGCCAGTTTCAGCAACTCCTGATCGACAACGGTGCGGACCTCTTGTGCGGAGAAATCCAATCTCGCTTTGTCGAGCGCCGCCTTGGCCACGCGCATACTCTGGCGGAGATTCTCCATGTCCAGTTCCTGCTGGATCTGCTTCTTCTTCACGTTGTTTTCCTGGTCGCGGAGTCCGTCGGCGGTATCGTCAATGTGATCTTGGGCGGACTGGGGGTCGATTTCGGCGATCACGTCGCCCTTGCGCACGAACTTGCCGGACTCAGCCAGCCGGAGCAGCACCATGCTGGATCCGCTATCGGGCCCGGTCAGCCGGGGTCCAGAGATCGCCGCGTAGTTTCTGGCCGTGGTCGAGCCGACAATCCTCAATCGGTACTCGACGTTGCCCAACTCGACAGGCGCCAACTTGACGGCGGCTGGGGTTGCTACCTTGACCGGCGCCGGCCGGTTGACGAAATAAAGGACCGCCGCGCCAAAGACGATCAAGCTGAGAAAGAAGACGAGTTTCAGCCAGACGGGGCGTCCGCCTTCAGTACGATCCGGCTTCGGGTTCACATTCGGTGTTGGTTCAAGCGTCGCCGGCATTTCGAATTCCTTTGCTCCTCGATTGGCTTGTCCGGGCGGTCTCGATCGACCGCAACGTCCTTTATTTCAATTTACTAGACGCCGTTGGGCGGCAGAACATCCCGCAGTGCGAAATTTCGCACCCCCGGCAATGATAAGGCGCTGGCCGGACGGCGGGCGGTTACAGGCGCGAGCCCGATTCATGCCATCCCAAAACGCTTTTGCTCGAAGGTCCAGGCGCTGGCGATCATTTGGTCCAGACTGGTGGTGACAGGCCGCCAACCCAATTGAATCTGTAACTTAGTGGAATCCGCCACGAGTTCCGGCGGGTCGCCGTCACGTCTGGATCCCAGCACCCAGGGCACTTTCAGGCCGGTCACCCGTTCAGCCGCGTCGATCACCTGACGGACTGAATGGCCTTGGCCGGTTCCGGCATTGAAGATGCCGCTGGCGCCGCCACGCATAAGGTGATCCAATCCGGCAGCATGGGCCGAGGCGAGATCTCCGACATGGATGTAGTCTCGAATGCAGGTTCCGTCCGGAGTCGGATAGTCGCCGCCGAAGACGGTAAGCGGCTGACCGGTCCGTATCGCCCGAAAAATGAGCGGGATGAGATGGGTTTCTGGTTCGTGCTCCTCGCCGACTCCGGCCTCGTTGTCGGCGCCGCAGGCGTTGAAGTAGCGCAGGATGACGTGACGCAGGTCCGAGCAGTGATCCAGCCAGCCGAGGGCGGTTTCAATCATGAGTTTCGATTCGCCGTAAGGGCTGACCGGACGCAAGGGCGCGGTTTCCGGAATCGGCACGCCGTCGGGATCGCCGTAGACCGCAGCGGTCGATGAAAATACGATATTGCGCACGCCGGCTCGCCGCATAGAGGTGAGAAGGTTCAGAGTCCCGGCTACGTTGTTATGGAAGTACAACTCAGGCTCCCGGACCGATTCACCAACGGCGATGAAGGCGGCGAAATGGATGACGGCGTCGTAGGTTCTTTCCGAGAACAGGGCGTCGAGCGCCTGCCGGTCATGCAGCGAGACGACGCGAAGGCGTCCTTCCGGGACGTTGTGACGATAGCCTTTCGACAGGTCGTCGGCGACGGTGACGTCGTGGCCGAGCCGGAGCAGAAAGTGGGATGTATGAGAGCCGATGTAGCCGGCCCCGCCGGTGACCAGAATGCGCGCCATAAAAAAGAGGTCCGGACCCGCGCGAAGCGTGCCGAACCTCCAAGGTACCAAAACTGATCCAACTCGCTACTTCAGAAGACGCTCAATGGCTTCCGTAAGTTCGGGCGCATCAGGAGTTACCTTGGGCTCGAAGCGTGCGGCCGCCTTGCCGTCCTTGCCAATGAGGAACTTAGTGAAGTTCCACTTCACCTCACCGCCCTGAGAGGCGGTCAGGTAGGCGTAAAGCGGCGTGATGCCGCCGCCCTTCACGCTGACCTTGCTGAGCATCGGGAAGGTGACGTTGTAGGTGCGCGTGCAAAATTGCTTGATTTCGGCGTCCGAGCCTGGTTCCTGCGAACCGAAGTCGTTGGCGGGCACGCCGACGATCACAAGACCGCGGTCCTTGTATTTCCGATAGAGCGTTTCCAGGCCGGCGTACTGCTTTGTGTAGCCGCATTTGCTGGCCACATTAACCAACAACACTGCCTTGCCTTTCAGCTTCGAGAAGTCGAACGGCTTGCCGTCGATGTCGTTCATGGTGAATTCGTGGATAGAACTGGCGGCGAAGGCGGGCGTCAGAAGCATTGCAGCGCCCAGCAGGAGGGCCAGCAGGAGGGATTGAAGCCGGGTCATGTACATGAGATGCGCCCGATACCCCGTACGGTTCAAACTCTGCGCCTGACCGTTCGCACGAATGGCAGCATGGCGGTGAGGAATCCCATCAGGGTGATCGGCGGCAGTCCACCGGGCCAACTCGAAGGGGCGAGCCATCCTTGCCATCCGATAAGAAGACAATGCAGAGCCGTGAGGGCCAGTCCGGCGTAGCCCATTCGTTGCCACGCCAGCCAGCGCTCCTGACCGAGTTCCTGCTTTGATTGCGCCCTGCTTGCCCAGGCTGGCAGGCAGAAAGCCAGAGCGCCCGCTCCTCCCATAACCAGTGAAGCCAAAGCCGCGGTCTTCAATGACGAGAGTTCGTAAAACTTCGCGTAGTGCGCTGGATCGAGAAGGACCAGTGATACGAGGCAGTGCCAGAGCATCAACCCAAATCCCAGCAAGCCGAGACGACGCGCTTCCCGCTTGTCTTCGACCAGATAAGCGAGGGCGTAAAGCGAGACCGCCGTCCAACTGATCGCCTTGTTGGCCGTCCAGAGCGGGAACAAAGTCCATTCCGATTCGCCAAAGACGTGGTAACGGAAAGTGGCGTAGCTGAGAGCGAGAGCGAGAAGGGCGGCGAACGACTTCATGAGTACTTGAGATGGATCAGCGTGAAAGTAGGAGTTTCAGCCATCCTCTCACACCGCCCCCGCCATTGGGCAAGTCCAAACCCTACGAACACGGCCAAACCCAGGTTCAGCGCGCCCAGGTCATCAGAGATCCACGCAGGCGTCAATGGGGATGAGCAGCAGGACCAACAGTCCCACTCAAGGTTCGGACATGAGCCTCGGCGGCGGCCGCGAGAGGTGTGGAACTGCTCTGGCGCGCGGATGGCAGTACCGCGAATCTCTCGTGACGGGTAGTCTGATAGAGATGGAGTCGTTCACAGTCGATCCGGACCAAGCTGGCTCGCGGCTGGATCACTATCTAGCGGCGCGGATGCCGACCTACAGCCGGGCGCGATTGCAGGAGTGGATCGAGGCGGGACGGGTGCGCGTCGGCGGCGCGGTTAAGAAGGCGAGCTACAAGCTGCGCGGCGGCGAAAGGATCGACGTCGAACCGGCGGAGATGAAGCCGCTCAAGGCAGTGGCCGAGGAAATCGCGCTCGACATTCTTTATGAGGATGCCGATGTGGTGGCCATCAACAAACCGGCGGGAATGGTGGTCCATGCCGGAGCCGGGCGTCATGAGGGAACGCTGGTGAACGCACTTCTCCACCACTTCGGCGCGCTCTCGGGGGTGGGCGGGGAGTTGAGGCCAGGCATCGTCCATCGCCTGGACAAGGGAACTTCAGGCGTCATGTTGGCGGCGCGGCACGATGCGGCGCACCGCGACCTCGCACGGCAGTTCGCCACAAGATCGGTGGAAAAGACATATCTGGCGCTTGTTGAGGGCGTGATGGCTCGGGATACAGGGCGGATCGACCGAAAGATTGCGCGAGACCCCGTCCGGCGCACAAGAATGACGGCGCGGCTGGAAACAGGCCGAGAGGCGCATACGTCGTATCGAGTAACCGAGCGATTCAAGCGATTCACGTTGCTGGAGGTGAAGATCGGGACCGGGCGCACGCACCAAATCCGAGTCCATCTGGCTTCGATCGGACATCCTGTGGCCGGGGACACGCTGTATGGCGCCGGGCCGCACCCAGCGGGCCGTCCTTGGCTGCACTCTTTTAGACTGAGATTCGCATTGCCCTCGTCCGGCGAACAGATCACAATCGAAGCGCCGGTTCCGAATGAGCTTGAGGCGTGGAAAACGGGCCTTTTATAATCGAGACAGAGAGATTCAATGAGATCAACGCGACGCGCCTTTTGCATTGGACTGCCCGCGGCCGGGGCCCTGCTCGGCCAACAGCCACCGGCGCAGCCGATTGATCCTACCCAAACGATCACGCTTGAAGTCACCCGCGTGAACCTGCTGTTCACTGTGTCGGACAAGAAGGGCCGCTTTGTGACCGACCTGAAGGCAGGTGACTTTGAGGTCCTCGAAGGGAAGCGGCCCCAAAAGATTCTCGACTTCCTGGCTGAATCGGACATGCCGTTGCGCATCGGCCTGCTCATCGACACCAGCAACAGCATCAAGGCCCGCTTCAAATTCCAGCTTGAGGCGGCCAGCGAGTTCCTGAACAGCGTCCTGCGTCCCGAGAAGGACAAGGCGGTGATTTACAGTTACGACACCACTGCCGAAATGGTGCAGGGGCTGACCGCCGACACAAACTTGCTCAGCAAGAAACTCATGGGGCTGCGCGCCGGCGGGGGCACGGCAATGTTCGACGGGCTCGCCGAAATTTGCCGCGATCACCTTGGCAAGGAGCAGCCACGCCACCTGTTCCGGAGGGCCGTGATTATCCTCGGCGACGGAGAGGATAACGCCAGCAGGATTTCTCGCGACCAGGCGTTGGAACAGGCGATCAAAGCGGATACGGTGATCTACGCAATTTCGACCAATAGCACGAGGATCGAGACCAATGGCGACCGTCTTCTCAAATACCTGGCAGAGGAGACTGGAGGCCTGGCTTTCTTCCCGTTCAAAGCGGAAGATCTGACGCAGGACTTCGAGAATCTCGCCAACGAGTTGCGCAGCCAGTACAGCATCATGTACCGGCCGGAACCGATGCACACCGACGGGTTGTACCACGAGGTGAAGATCCGGTTGCGGGAGCGCAAAGGGCTTCAAGTGCGTTCTCGCAAGGGGTACTACGCCCCAAAATCGTAGAGGACGAACAGCAAACGCTCCAGCCGTACGGCAGGCAGCGTTGGGTGCGCTACATGCGCCGGGCTTCGACGACGCGGGCGCGGCCCGCGAGATCACTTGTCACTTTGACATGGGACCAGCCTTCGCCCAGCAACGCTGGAACGCTGTCGCCCTGGTCATGACCGATCTCCATGATGAGCCAGCCGCCGTGGGCAAGCCGGGTCCGGGCCTGGGGGATGAGGCGGCGGTAGACGGCAAGGCCGTCTGGTCCTCCGTCGAGAGCGACGTGGGGGTCGTAGTTCCGGACTTCTGCGTCCAGGGCGTCGATCACCGCTGAAGGGATGTAAGGCGGGTTGGAGACGATCAGGTCGAAGTTGCCGTCGAGAGATTCCAGTAAGTCGCAGCGAATGAATTCGACGCGCGCGCCGAGTGAGGCAGCATTGGTCTGGGCAACTTTCAGGGCCGGCGCAGAGATGTCTGAAGCGACTGTGGATTCCGGTTTCAACTCAATGGCAAGCGTGATGGCCAAGATACCCGAACCAGTGCAGACATCGGCAATGCGACGGGCCTTTGAGGCGAGAGTCAGGGCTCGCTCAACCACGTGCTCGGTCTCGGGACGCGGAATGAGGACATCCGGGGTGATGCCGAACCGCCGGCCGTAGAACTCGGCTGACTTGAGGATGTGCTGAACGGGCTTGCCGTTGAGCCTTTCGTGCAGATAGCGGCCGTAGTGAATCCATTCCACGGTGGAGAGTTCACGTTCCGGGTAGGTGTAAAGATAGGTCCGGTCGCGGTCGACGGCGTGGGCGAGCAGAACCTGGGCCGTGAGCCGGGCGTGCGGGACACCGTGTTTGCTCAGTAATTCGGCGCCCTGGACGATGGCGGTGCGGATGTCCATAGGCGCCTCTCGGGTGCGTCAGTTGCTCGACGCCTCGACCTGCTCGCGGAGCTTCTGCGCGTTGTAGTAGGTGGCGCAGGCGGTCATCAGTTCTTCGAGATCGCCTTCCATGATGCGGTCCAACTGATAGAGGGTGAGTCCGATGCGGTGGTCGGTGACGCGGTTTTCCTTGAAGTTGTACGTGCGGATCTTCTCTGAGCGGTCGCCAGTGCCGACCTGCGAGCGGCGGTCGGCGCCAATGGCCTGCCGCTGCTTCTCCAACTCAAGCTCGTAGAGGCGCGCGCGCAGGACACGCTCGGCCTTAGCGCGGTTCTTGATCTGCGATTTCTCGTCCTGGCAGGAGACGACCAGGCCAGTGGGCAGGTGGGTGAGGCGGACGGCGGAATAGGTCGTATTGACCGACTGGCCGCCGGGACCAGATGAGCAAAAGGTGTCGATCCGAACGTCTTTGGGGTCAATCTTGACGTCGATGTCGTCAGCCTCAGGCAGGACGGCAACGGTGATCGTCGATGTGTGGATGCGGCCCTGCTGCTCAGTGACAGGGACGCGTTGCACCCGGTGGACGCCGCTTTCGTACTTGAGTTTGGAATACACTTTGTCGCCGTTGATGAGGGCGATGACTTCCTTCGAGCCGCCGGCCTCGGAATCCGACGCCGAAGTGACTTCGATCTTCCAGCCCTTTGTTTCGGCGTAGCGCGAGTACATGCGGAAGACTTCGGCGGCGAACAGAGACGCCTCGTCGCCGCCGGCGCCCGCGCGAATCTCGACCAGGACGTTCTTGTCGTCGTTTGGGTCCTTCGGCAGGAGCAGGAGTTGGAGGCGCTCGGTGAGTTCGCTGATGCGCGGCTCGAGTTCGGCGATTTCGAGTTCGGCCATTTCGCGCAGTTCCGGGTCCTTCTCGTTCAGCATGGAACGGGCCTGGTCGAGATCGGCGGCCGACTTCTTGTATTCACGGTAGGTGGTGACGACTTCCTCGAGATCGCGATGCGCTTTGGCGGTCTTCCGGTAGGCTTCGGGGTCGGAGATGACGGCGTGGTCAGCCATCTGGGAGGAGAGTTCCTCGAAACGGCGTTCTACGTCTTCCAGTTGTTTCTGAAGGTCCATAGGGGTGGGGATGCGGCGTTAGGCGATGACGAGTTCGCCGCCGTTTTGCTTTTCGATTTCGAGCGCGCCTTCCAGGGCGCGGATGGCCGTGGCGGTCTGGTCGTCCGAAGGCGGCTGGGTAGTAATGCGTTGCAGCCACAGTCCGGGCGCCACCAAAGTGGCCATGAGACTGGCGCGCCTTTTGGCGGCGAAGCGGATGGCCTCATAGCTCAGGCCGGTGATCAGGGGCAGGGCGAGCACGCGGACGGCCATCTTGGCGGCAAACGTTGGAGCCGGTATGACAGCATAGACGGCGATGGAAACCATCATCACCACCAGCAGGAAGCTGGTGCCGCAGCGCGGGTGCCAAGTGACGAACTTCTGGGCGTTTTCGACGGTGAGTGGCTGGTTAGCCTCGAAACAGAAAACGGTGCGGTGTTCGCCGCCATGGTACTCGAAGACCCTGTGAATGTCCTTCCAGCGGGATATGGTCCACAGGAAGCCCAGGAAGATGACGAGCCGGATGAGGCCGTCAGTCAGATTGAACAAAATGGCGTTTTCGAGCGACGGGACAGACCTCTTCACCCATTCAGTCAGGACAAGCGGTACGAACTTGTAGAGGGCGATGAAGAAAAGGAATGAGAAGATCAAATTCAGCGCCATCGCCCAGCCGGGGATCTCTCCCGCGGGCTTGCCGCCGGAGTTCGCCGGCTTGCCCTCCGCAGCAGCCGCGTCGGCGGTGGCGACGTCGGCTGAGAAGCGCAGCGCCTTCACGCCGAGCCACATGGCCTGTCCGAGAGTCCCAACGCCTCGCAGCACAGGCAACTTCCAGATGGGGCGTTTTTCGGAAAGCCGTTCGAGCGGATACTCTTCCGTTGCGAAGGAGCCGTCCAGTTTCCGGACCGCTACGCAGTAGGCGTGCGGCGTGCGCATCATGACGCCTTCCATCACGGCTTGGCCGCCGACAAGGGTCTCCTCGCCGCTCTCAAGAACGGGCAGGAGTTGCGTATGCGCAGCAAGCCGGAAGAAGTTCTTCCAATCCAAGGTGGGTTCCGCCTCTTTCGATTCAATTATATCGTAGGGGCGGTTCCTGCACGTTCCGCAAACGCCGCTAGGCCGCCGCGCTGCGGACCCGGCGGCGCATTTGCGCATCGATGATCCATCGCAGTTGGACGGATTCGAACGGCGCGGCGCAGTAATCGGCGGCGCCGGCTTCCAGCGCGTCCAGCCAGCCGCTGACATCCGGCAGCCGGCTCACAACCACCACGGGTTTGCGGCCATACGCGGAAATCCGCTTTGAGACGTCATCCGGATCCCATCCGCAGAAAACGATATCGGCCGACCTGGGTTCATCGGTCAGATGGCAGGAGATCGAGCGGAGGGCATCGGAGAGTTCGTGCCGCATGGGTTCTTCCAGCCCAGTGACATGGACCTTTACACTCTGCACGCTGTTGTTCATGACGACCTCGTTCCACATTCCGTGTACACTTCGCCCCTCCGAATGACGAAGTTGTTGCGTCTGCAGCCTGATGATCGCTGCCACCACCCGCCCATAGGGTGGTGCTTAGCCCCATTGTGCGGGTATTCGCCAGCCTGGTCAAATCAATTAATCATGGGACGGGCGTCCGGCTTGGATTCGCGGGATTGGCTGGTAAACTGGTGTATTCCGGGTGCACAAAACGGTTAGGGCATTGCGTGGACGCATCAGTAGAGGGGTGACGCGTCCTCATCCCGAGGCCAATGTTCGCACCAGGCAGGAGTCTTCCCATGGCACAGATCGTGCGGCATAAAACAGTTGCAGTGAACGTCGGCGGCGTCATCGTCGGGGGCGGCCGGCCCATCGTCGTGCAGTCGATGACCAACACGGACACGGCAGACACCACTGCCACCGTGAACCAGGTGGCGGCGCTGGCACGGGCGGGTTCGGAACTGGTGCGGGTGACCGTGAACACGGACGAGGCGGCGCGGGCCGTCCCGGTCATCTGTGAAACTTTGAGCAACTTCGGCATCCAGGTTCCCGTCGTGGGAGATTTCCACTACAACGGGCACATTCTGCTGAAGAAGTACCCAGAGTGCGCTAAAGCTCTCGCGAAATATCGGATCAATCCCGGAAACGTAAACATTGGCCGGAAGACGGACGACAACTTCCGGACAATGATCGAGGTCGCGCTGGAGCACGGCAAACCGGTACGGATCGGGGTGAACTGGGGGTCTCTGGACGGGGTGCTGCTGGCGCGCTTAATGGACGAAAACGGGCGGTTGTCCGAGCCGAAACCGCCGGAAGAGGTCATGAAGCGGGCGCTGGTGCAGTCGGCGATTGAATCGGCACAGGCGGCTGAGAGCTACGGCATGGGACGGGACAAGATCATCCTGAGCGCCAAGATGTCGGCGGTGCAGGACCTGATCGACGTCTACCGGATGCTTGCCGCGGAGTGCAATTACGCGCTGCATGTGGGGCTGACCGAGGCGGGGATGGGGGCGAAGGGAATTGTGGCGACGACGGCGGCGCTTTCGGTGCTGCTGCAGGATGGCATCGGCGACACGGTCCGCGCGTCGTTGACGCCGCCGCCGGGCGGGGACCGGACCGAAGAGGTGCTTGTGTCGCAGCAGATTCTGCAATCGATGGGGTTGAGGAGCTTTACGCCGCAGGTGACGGCGTGTCCGGGGTGTGGGCGGACGACGAGCACGTATTTTCAGGAGCTTGCGGAGAAGATCCAGGGGTATCTGCGTGAGCAGATGCCGGTGTGGAAGGAGTCGAGGCCAGGGGTGGAGGAGCTGAAAGTGGCGGTAATGGGGTGCATCGTCAATGGGCCGGGCGAGTCCAAACACGCCAACATCGGTATCAGTCTGCCTGGAACGTTCGAGGAACCGAAAGCGCCGGTGTATGTCGATGGACAACTGGTGAAGACGCTCAAAGGGGACCGCATCGCCGAGGAATTCATGGAGATGCTGGAGGACTACGTTGACCGGCGGTATGTGCCGGCGGCGCGGGTCTGAACGCGGCGGAGGCCAAGCGGTTTGCGCTATGCTGCCCATCGTAAGCCATGTACCGACTCACCTTTTCTCTATCCGTGATTCTGATGCTGGCGCCGGGGGTGGGCGCGCAGATTGTTGAAGAGTTCAATCCACCGAGGGCGAACTGCTGCCTGGCGAACGCAGCGCAGGGCTTGGCCGACCAGTTGCAGGACTGGAACCAGCTAGGACGCTACCATGCCGACAATCTGAGATTGCAGGCTTTACCAGCCGAGGCGAAGCGGGTTGTCTTCATGGGCGATTCGATCACCGACGGCTGGAAGTTGGCCGAATCGTTCCCCGGCAAGCCGTATGTGAACCGCGGCATCAGCGGCCAAACAACATCGCAGATGCTCGTCCGGATGTTCCCCGACGTGATCCGGCTGAAGCCTGCGGCGCTGATCATTCTGGCGGGGACAAATGATGTGTCCAGGAATACCGGTCCTCAGACGCTCCAGATGATCACCGACAACTACCAGGCGATGGCGGAACTCGCCAAGGCGCACGGGATCAAGGTGATCTTTGCGACGGTGATGCCGGTGAGCGATTACACATCGCGCCCGCAGACGGTGAGGCGTCCGCCGGCCGACATCCTCAGACTGAACAAATGGATCAAGGAATACGCCTCGGCCAACGGTCTGGGATTGGCCGATTATTACGCGGCTACGGTGGACGAGAAGGGATTCCTCAAGGCGGGGATTTCCGGTGATGGGCTGCATCCGAACGCCAAGGGCTATGAGTTGATGGCTCCGGTGGCCGAGGCCGCTATCCGCAAGGCGTTGGACTAGGCGTATAGCGCTCGTCTGGCAGCCCGCCGCACGGCGCGGCTGTGATATGGTCAGTAGCACATAGATTGCGATGGGTGTTGTCTTCGCTTGAACGAGGGAGGCGCAACTCTTGAGTTATCACGGTAAGAAGATAGTTCTCGCCGCGAGTAATTCGGAATCCAACGAGTTTATGCAGTCGAGCTGGCGGCAGATGCTGCTGGCGACGCTTCCGCAGAAATACGCGAAACTGTTCACCGGGTGGTCACTGGAGAACGAGACTTGGCCGGACGGGCAGGCCAAGTACGTCCCGAACGGATTAAGGGTGGTGGAAGCGCTGCTGCGGCAACGGTTTGCGGCGGACGATATCGCGGTCTGTTATCCGGATCAGCTCCATCTGTTTGTTGGCCCCGCCACACGAGTGGTCGGAATCCACGCCCACAACCCGCTGGGCATCACTTTCGCCACCGACGTATATTCGGGCTTCTACGGCCATGCGGCGGAACCGATCAACGCCGCGGAGTTTCGGCGACTGATCACGCATCCGGTTCTGAGGCAATATAAGGACAACTTCAAGTTGATTGTCGGCGGCCCCGGTGCTTGGCAGATCCAGCATGCAAACAAGCAAGCCGAGTGGCGGATTGACACGATCGTCAACGGCGAGGCTGAGGATGTGGTGATTGACCTGTTCGTCAAGGCGGCGGAAGGCGAGGCGCTGCCCGAGACGCTGAACTGCAAGAGCCCCAGGCTGGAACGGATCCCCCTAATCGAGAACCGGTCGACGTTTGGGGTGGTGGAAATCACGCGAGGTTGCGGGCGGGGGTGCCAGTTCTGTTCGGTGGCTTTGCGTGGGGGCAAGTCGTTTCCGCTGGCGCACATTCTGGAAAACGTCCGTCGCCAGGTGGCACAGGGGGCCGAATCGATCTTGCTGGTGACGGAGGATCTTTTCCTCTATGAACAGGGGCCGAGGTTTGCGACGAACACGCCGGCGCTGAAGCGGCTGTTTGAAAGCGTGGCGAAAGTGCCGGGCGTGAAGCACGTGATGATGACTCACGGGACGATCTCGCCGGCGGTGGCGGAACCGCACGTGATCGAGGAACTGAGCGAGATCGCCGTCGGCAGGAGCTTGCTTCAGCACCCCGCGTCGTCGCACCCCGATCAGCGGTACGCGATGATGTTCGTTGGGCTGGAAACCGGGTCGGTGCGGCTGTTCGAGAGGTTCATGAAAGGGAAGTGCTATCCTTTCAAGCCGTCGCAGTGGCCGGACGTGGTGCTCAAGGGGATGGAGGTGATGAACCGGCACAACTGGTTCCCGATGTGTACCTTCATCCTGGGGCTGCCTGGAGAAACGCGGGAAGACACGAAGCAGTCTCTCGACCTGCTTTACGCGCTCAAAGGTTCAAAGTGGTCAGTGATCCCGACGTTATTCACGCCGCTTGACGATACGCGGTTGAGTAAGCAGCAAAGCGCGAAGGTAGTGGAGTTAACCGATTTGCAGTGGGAGTTTTTCTTCACCTGCTGGCGGTACAACATCGACTTCTTCCGTGGCGGCAGCGTTCAGTGGAAGTTCAATCTAGGCGTGCCGGTTTACTACTACTTGCTCGGCCGCAAGCTCTTCGGACAGGCTATGAAGTATCCGCTGTTCCGTTTCGCTCACTTCCCGGAATGGTACCTGCGGCGGAAACTCTATCTTGATTTGACCGGAAATCGGGAACCACTTTATCGGACGCCCAGCCACGTTCCTGTTCCAGACCACCAGATGAGGCCGATGCTGCCCGTGCTGAGCGCGGAAGCGGAGGAAACGGGAGATTGAAGCGGTCCACACCGCGTCTGGCCAGACTCTGACCTGGCGGCGAGGCGGTAGGCTAGGCAGTCTGTAAGGTATTGAAAAAAAGCTAGTTTCAATTCCCGTGACTCGGCGGACCCCGATGCCGAAGATTACGACCAAACGAACCCGATACGGCGCAGGCCTTCGGCCAGGAGCCAGATGGCGAGAAGGAACATAACGCCGCCCAAAGCCCTCAGAGCGTAGACGTATCCTTTTCCTGTCAGTAGGTTACGAGCCCGGCCCAGCAGCACGGCGATGGCCACCTTCGATCCAACAAGGCAGGCGTAGAATGCGGCGAGAAACGCGGCGGGCGCGGCGAGCCCTTCCTCTGATCCGCGCAGAACGAAGGGCGCCCCGACGGTGATCCAAAACAGGTAGACGTGTGGATTGAGCAGGTTGAGCGTTACGGCCTTGAAGAGGGATCGGGGCTCAGCTCCGGAGTCTGATGCCGCGGGCATTTGGCTGCGGAACGAATCGAAAGCCAGCACGGTCAGGAAGATCGCGCCTGCGATGGAGATGACGCCCATGAGCGGGCCAGTGTCAGATAGCTGGGAGAGAACCAGAATTGAGATGGTGACGATGGGGAGATCCGAGATGAGCGGGGCGAGAGAGACGAGGATGCCTTCGCGGCGGCCAAACCGGAGGGTCTGGGTCATCACCAATGCGAGGATGGGGCCAGGAGCGATCCCGGAGGTGATGCCAAGTGCGGCGCCGGCAAGGAGGTATTGAAGCAAGTCTAAATTCTAGCGCCGCCCAAAATGGGAGGCTCTACTTTTGCTCGGAGACGCTGCGGTCGGCAAGTTCGCCGAGCAGGGGGAGGCGGAAGTTTTCGCCCTGGCTGGTTTTGACGAGCATGAAGATCCAGGCGCTGAAGACAGCAACTTTCATAATGCCGGAAGTGATGCGCATGGGCTGGGCGATGTGGGAGAAGGGGGAGAAGACCCAGTCGACGAAGAGCCAGGCGACGAAGAGGTACAGCCCCTGGAAGGCGTGAAAGCGGGTTTCGCGGCTGTTGCGGAACCGTTCGGCGGCCAGCACGACGATGGAGACGATCCAGCCGACCAGCGGGATGTAGCAGAGTGTGGCTGCCCGGCGGTCATCCAAGCCGGCGAGGGGGTCTTTGCTTGTCCCCGCCGAAGCTGGCCGCGGGGCGGCGGGCCCTGTCCCCTGCTGCTGCGCACCACATGCGGCACAGAAAGTGTCCGTGGGCTGGACCTGAAAACCGCACTGTGTACAGAAAGGCACTTCTAGATGTTTCCGTAGTGTACTACGAGAGCAAGATCCAATCAGTTCCATATGATACGATGCCGCCATGCGGCGAGCGATGCTGGTGTTGGCGGTGTGCGGACTGGCTTTTGCGGCCGGGCCGCGCAAGACAGTGGATTTCCATTTCATTGACACCGAAGGCGGGCAGGCGACGCTGATCGTGACGCCATCGGGGGAATCGATCCTGGTCGATGCCGGCTGGCCGGGCTATGACGGCCGCGACGCCAAACGAATCGTGACTGCGGCCAAGAAGGCCGGGCTGACGAAGATCGACTATCTGTTGATGACGCACTATCACCTGGATCATGTCGGCGGGGTACCACAACTGGCCGAAATGTTTCCGGTCGGCACGATGATCGACCACGGGTCGAATACAGAGACCGGCAAGCGGCCGAAGGAACTGGAGGACGCCTATCTGCGGGTGGTGGCCACGGGCGTCAAACGGAGGCAGGTAAAGCCGGGCGATGTATTGAAACTAAAGGACATCCGGATTGATATTGTAACCGCTCGCGGGGAAAAGATACCAAAACCGCTGAAAGGCGGCGGGCAGAAGAATCCGCTCTGCGCGGCCATTGAACGCAAGGCGGATGATCCGTCGGAGAATGGGCGGTCCATCGGATTCCTGCTCACGTTCGGCAAGTTCCGGTTCGTGGATTTGGCCGATCTGACCTGGAACAAGGAGTTGGAGATTGCCTGCCCGGAGCATTACATCGGGCCGGTCGATCTGTTCCTGACGACGCACCACGGGCTGGACCAATCGAATCCGGCGGCGATCGTGCACGGCCTCAGACCGCGGGTGATCGTCATGAACAACGGGGCGAAGAAGGGCGGTTCACCCACGGCCTGGAAGGTGTTCGCTTCATCGCCTAAACTCGGCGACATGTGGCAGTTGCATTACTCGCTCACTGGGGGCAAGGACGCGAATGTGGCCGAGGAGCGGATCGCCAACATGGAAGAGAAGTGCGATGGATATGGGATTGGGGTTTCGGCCGGCAGAGACGGCTCGATGACGGTTGCGAACGAACGCAACGGGCATACAAGAACCTACAATCCGTAAGCCGGGACCGAAGGCGGCGGATATAATAGCAAAGGCGGGTTCTCGCCTCCGCCCTGAATGCTGCTCACCAGTTCGTCGTATTTTGTTTTCCTAATTGCCATCTTCCTGCTGTACTGGCCGCTGGTGCGGTTCAGGGCGGCGTCACTGGCGGTGTTGCTGCTGGCCAACTACTTTTTCTACGCCAAGTGGGGGCTCTTTTATCTCGCGCTGATTCCGGCAGCTTCGTTGGCTGACTACCTGATCGGACTTGGCTTGGGGGCTGCGAAGGAGCAGTGGAAGAGGCGGGCGCTGGTGAGTTCGAGCGTGGCGATGAACCTGGGGATTCTGGCCTCGTTCAAGTACATGCCGTTCTTTCTGGGCGCCTGGGGCGGGCTAACGGGCGAGAAGCCTCCCGCCTGGCACTGGACATTCCCGCTGGGGATTTCCTTCTACTGCTTCCAGTCGCTGACCTATACGATTGACCTCTACCGGCGCGACGGCAAACCTGTGCGCAGCCTGCTGGCGCACATGACGGCGGTCAGTTTCTTCCCGACAACGCTCTCGGGGCCGATTACGCGGGTGCTGGCGCTGGCGCCGCAACTCGAGAAGGCCGGCAAGAGCCTAGCCGCGGCTGATGGGGGCCGGGCGTTGTACCGCATTGGGCTAGGGCTGTTCAAGAAGTTCCTGATCGCCGACTATCTTGCCGAGAACCTGGTGAACCGGGTCTTCGACACGCCGGGCCTCTACACGGGCATGGAGACGCTCATCGGCGTTTATGGATATGCCTTGCAGCTGTACTACGATTTTTCGGGCTACACCGACATTGCCATTGGCAGCGCGCTACTGCTCGGGCTGAAGCTGCCGGAGAACTTCAACCGGCCGTACCAGTCGCTGAATATTGCCGAGTTCTGGCGGCGGTGGCACATTTCGTTGTCGAACTGGCTACGCGACTATCTGTACTTCTCGCTCCCGGGGTTGAGATCCAAGTGGAAGGTCTTCACGTACATCAATCTGTTCGTGACGATGCTGCTGGGCGGGTTGTGGCATGGGGCGAACTGGACCTTTGTCGTATGGGGGGCGCTGCATGGCGGCGCGTTGGCCATCCAGCATGGCTGGCGGACTGCGCGGGGCAACCCGAAGCCGCCCCAGCAATTTTCCAGACGGTTGTGGCCGTCGCTGCTGACTGTACATTTCGTTGTGTTCGCCTGGATCTGGTTCCGGGCAAGCTCTATTGAGAATGCAGTGGAGGTTCTCGGGAGGTTGGGTTCGATGACGGTTGCCTTTGACAACATCACCTTGGGCGTGGCGGTGGTGATGGGCGTCGCGTTGTTCGGCCACTTCATGCCGAGGAAATGGTCGGATTGGACGGCCAGCAGGTTCACCCAGGCGCCGTTCTATGCGCAAGCGGCTGCGCTGGCGGCTCTGGTGATCGCGATTGAATATCTGAGCATGACGGGGGCCGCGCCGTTCCTGTACACGCAATTCTGAACAGCGATGCAACTCTGGCCCCTCAAATCGCTGCTGACGATCGTTACATTCTGCGCGATTATCGCCGCACCGCAGTTTATCCCACAGTTCCACAACTGGAGGATCTTCGAGTGGGCGACCGTGCCGTCGGTTCTGGACTTCCAGCCGCGGAAGCAGGCGGCGCCGGAAGAAGATGAGCAGGGACGGCTCCGCCCCGATATCGAGACGGCAGGGGCGGCGGCTCTAAAACTGCAAGGACCAGAAGGAGCGCTCGACGCATTCTATGCGTCTTTGTTGAGAACGGAACGCGGCGAATCGCCTCCGGTGACGCGGATTCTGCACTACGGCGATTCGCCCACGACGGGCGATCTGATCACGGCCGACGTGCGGCAGTTCATGCAAGGCAGGTTTGGAGATGCCGGGCATGGAGCCTATGTCCCCGTCAGGCCGTGGGCATGGTACAACCACCGGTACCTGGACTCCAGTTCTGGCGGATGGCAGGTTTCCCCGGCGACGCTGAAGGGGGAACAAGACGGGGCCTACGGGCTGGCCGGTGTGAGTCTAACAGGCAGCACCGGCGCCTATAGCCGCGTGAAACTCAGGAAGGCCGGGACCCAGCGGATGATCGTGGCTTATATGGGCCAACCTGGTGGCGGCGCTGTGCGGATTGCGGCAGACGGCGAGGAAATCGGAGTCCTGGAAACGGAGATGCCGGAACAACGGGCGGCGCGGGAGGCTTACCGGTTACCGCCGGGCGCCCGTGAGATCGAGTTGAAGGTGGTGTCCGGCAAAGTCCGTTTGTTTTCTTTGTCGTTTGAAAGCGGCGCGGGCGGGGTGATCTATGAGTCGCTGGGGCTGAACGGAGTGTGGGCGGGCGTCTTGGCGCACTTCGTCAATGAGGCGCATTGGGCTGAGCAGCTGCGGCAGGTGAGACCGGACCTGGTGATATTGAATTACGGCACCAATGAGAGCGGCTTCCCAAAGTACGTGGACTCGACGTATGACGATGACCTGCGGAAGCTGCTGAGGCGGGTGCGCCGGGCACTGCCGGACACTTCCTGCCTGGTGATGAGTCCGATGGACAGGGGCGTGCGGGAGGCAGGGGGGGAGATAGGGACTGTGCCGGCGTTGCCGAGGCTGGTGGCGATCCAGGCAAGAGTGGCCAGCGAAGAAGGGTGTGCGTTCTACAACACATTCGAGGCGATGGGCGGACCGGGAACGATGGGGAGGTGGTATATGGCGGAGCCGAGGCTGGTGAGCGCCGATTTCATCCACCCGATGCCGGCGGGCGGCAAGATTGTCGCGGCTCTGTTCTATGACAGTCTGATGAAGGGTTACAACCTGTACAAACTACGGCGACTACGCAACACGATGCCCTGAAGTGCGAAAGTAGAGAAGGAAAGTGCGCGGAGTCGCTATAGCACTGATTTCATTCTCCCTGCTGGCCGGGATGCACGGCCATGCTTTGACGGCCGCGGCGGCCAAGAAACAAACGGCGACGAAGTCTACCTCGAAAAAGCGCGTGAAGAAACCTGCCGCCGCGCCCAAGCGGCGCCGCCGCGTACCGCCTGCCCCCAGGGTTTCAGCGGCCCAGAAGGCGGCATCCGCGGAGGCGGTGAAGACCCATATTGAGAGCGCGCTGGATTTAGGATTTCAAAATCCTGCCGCGTTGATCCCGTTTTTCGAGATCCTGTACCGGCAGAAGGAGGGAGCGCCCGGACCAGTACGCGTGCTGCATTTCGGAGACTCTCACACAGCGTCGGAGGAGTGGCCGGGCGCGGTGAGATCGCTATTCCAGAACGAGTTCGGCTGCGGCGGACCAGGTTTTGTCCAGGCGGGAAGGCCCTATGCCGGGTTCCGCCGTTTCGACACGAAGGCGGAGATGTCGCGGGGCTGGACACCTGCGGGTCTGCTCGCGCGCGAGGGCGACGGATTGTACGGGCTGTCTGGGGTGAGCGTCAGCACGCGCGAGGCGGGCGAGACGATCGCACTTCAAGCCAGTGGAGAGAGGCTTCAGATCTTCTACTACAGGCAGCCCGACGGCGGATCGCTCACCCTTTCGATTGATGGAGAGGATGCTGGAACGATTCAGACCGCAGGTGAAGCAGGCGCGGGGTACTACGAAGCGAAGCTGGCGCCGGGCAGGCACGACTTCGTGGTAAGGTCTGGTGGCGACGGTGAAGTCCGGCTGTTTGGATGGGTCGTGGAAAACGACAAGGGTGTGACCTGGGAGACGCTAGGGATCAATGGCGCACAGGCCGACCTGTTGCTGGGCTGGAACGAGAATTTGCTGAAATCTCACATTGCGCAGCGCGATCCGGCGCTGATCGTGCTGGCCTACGGCACAAATGAAGCCAGAAGGACAGACTGGAGCTACGAAACCTACAAGGCGGCATTCCGGCAAGTGCTGGCGCGATTGCGGGAGGCCGCGCCGGCGGCGTCACTGTTGGTGGTGGGCCCGCCGGACCAGAGCGTGAGACAGAACGGCCGGTGGGCTCCGCACGCGGGGGTGGAGAGGATCATGCAAGCCCAGAGAGATGCCGCCTTGGAGGAGGGCGCGGCATTCTGGAATACAAGATCGGGTATGGGCGGGAAGGGAAGCATGAAACAATGGGTGTATGCCGGATTAGCCCAGGGCGATTTCGTCCACCTGACTGGTCCAGGCTACAAGTTGTTGGGAGAGTCTATGTACGGGCTGTTGATGGAGACCTACTCCGTCTTCGCCACATTCCGCCGACAGGCGACAGGAAGCACATTTCATGGATCGTCGAGCCAAGATCGTTGAACTCATCCGGCAGGTCACGAAACAGGATTTGAGTCCCGCCCCGGATGAATCACTCTTTGATTCCGGATTGCTGGATTCATTTGCCTTGCCGGATCTGATCGGCGCGCTGGAGAAGGAGTTCTCCATCACAATCCCGGACGCGGATCTCAATCCACGCAAGTTCGACACCGTTGAACGGATCGAACAATATCTGGAATCGAAGGGCTGAGAGTAAAATGCCATTTATCAAGGAATTTGGCAGCTACTTGCCATCACGTATCGTCTCCAGCGAGGAAGCTGGAGCGTGGGTGAATACGCTGGCCAACTGGGTTATCAACGTTTCAGGCATAGAGGAGCGCCGGTTCGCCGCCGAGGAGGAGTCAGTGGCGGACATGGCCGTCGCGGCTGCGCAGGATTGTCTGCAGCGTTCTGGAATGGACGCGAAGGACGTGGACATGGTGTTGGTGTCAAGCGGCAGCGCCGAACGCCAGTTCCCCGGACCGGCTGCCGAGACGGCGCTGAAATTGGGCATCCCAGGCGTGCCGGCGATCGATCTGCCACTGGCCAGCGCCGGCGCGCTGTTCGGCTTGTCACTGGCGTCGAGGTTGACCGAGCAGGTTGGACGTGTCCTGGTAGTCGCCGCGGAGAAGATGTCGCGGGTCGTGGCGAGAGAACCACGGGAGCGCGGTGTGGCAGTTCTGTTCGGCGATGGAGCGGGGGCGGCTCTGGTGACTCCTGATGAGGGGTTTGCGGAAGTCCTCGATAGCGAAATTGCCTCGGATGGGAGCTACGCGCCCGACCTCTGCCTGGATTGGGACCAGCCGTTGAAGATGAACGGACGGACGGTGATCCTGCAGGCTTCTCGAAAGATTCCCGGGGTGATCCGCTCGGTGCTGGAGCGCAATTCAGTCGATCCCGGGTCCGTGCCGGTGTACCTATTGCACCAGGCGAATCAGAACCTGATCGTACGCGTGGCCGAAGCCATCGGCGTGCCGGCGGAGAGATTTTTCTCCAACATCGCCAAATATGGCAACACGTCATCGGCATCCATGCTCATCGCCGCGTCGGAGTGGATTCACAGTCATAAACTGTCCAAGGGCGACCCGGTCGTGTTCGCCGCGTTTGGGGCGGGCTTCCACTGGGGTTCATTGCTGGCCCGCGTCTGTTGAGCGGAACGCCAACGCGTATCAGATAATGAGGGCATGAACCGCCGGAGCGCTCTCACACTCTTCATGCCCGCATTGGCAGCGCAGCAGATCAAGCTGCCGGGCAAAATCCGGGTAGCCATGGTGGGTTTGCAGGGCCACCCGGCCGAGATACTGGGGCCGGCGGCACGCATGCCGGAGATCGAGATTTGCGCCCTAAGCGAGTCCGACGCCAGCGCCCGCGCCGCAGCGCTTCGCCGCGGGCCAGCGTCGAAAGCGAAAGTCTACGAAAACTGGATCGAGATGCTCGACCGCGAGAAACCGGACATCGCGGCCATCGGCAATCCTGCCGACGAGCGGGCGCGGGCGATTCTGGAGTCGACCAAACGAGGAATCCCCTGGATCGCCGAGAAACCGATCGCCGATACGATGGCCGAGCTAAAAGCGATTAAGGATGCCGTGGCGAAGCGCAAAATCGGATTCAGCATGTTGCTGCCCATGCGATTCGCGCCGGAGTACCTCGCATTGAAACGAATCGTGGACAGCGGGGCGCTTGGAGAAGTGGCGCAGATCAGTGCGCAGAAGTCTTACAGGGCAGGCAACCGGCCAGCGTGGATGAAGTCGCGCAAGACCTATGGAGGAACCATTCACTGGATCGGCATTCACATGATCGATCTGATGCGATGGTCGAGCGGCCGCGAAATCACCGAAGTTGTTTCCATGCAAGGGCAGGTTGGAGCAACCGAGGGCATCGGGGCCATGGAGAACACAACGGCAACGATCTTCCGGCTTGATAACAAGGGCGTGGGAACTCTGCATATGGACTACTACCGTCCCGAATCCGCGCCGACGCACGGCGACGACAGGCTGCGGCTGGCTGGACCAAAGGGAGTGGCCGAATACATGGCGGCCACTGGGGTGACGCTTCTCGAAGCCGGCAAGAAACCGCAGGTGATCACGGAATTGCCGCAGGCCGGCAGCGTGTTCGCAGATTTCCTGCAGGCGCTCTACATGGGCGAACGACAGTCGTTGACGCACGCCGACATCTTCCGGACGACAGAACTTGCCATCGCCGCCCGCGACTCGGCAGAGACCGGACGGGTAATCAGACTTTAACGCCGGTCACGGATGGACCCGGCGGTAACCGCAGACGAGCCTGCGCCAGTATGGCGCATAGGCCGATAGGTTTGTTCCCTTCGAGGACTGAGCATGGTAGAACGAAGAGCCGTCGTTCACGATGCCCATGTGTTTGAGGTTGTCGAAAAAGACGATGGTGGCGAAGCGGCTCTCGTCCTGCTTGGATGCGGGAAGCATGGAGAAGTAGTACTTCCTTGCCGTGGTCCGCTTCATGTACAGGCCACTCTGTTCAAAAACGCGAAAAACGAAGCCTGAACAATCGAACGACTTCAGTCCACTCGATCCCCAAACGTAGGGCCGCCCCAGATTGCGCTCGATCGAAGCCCGAATCCGCGCTGGCGTGTCAGCGGGCGTCTGCGCAGCGGCAATGGCCAGAGGCAGCAATGGGAGTATGGCGAGATGCTTCACTTGATTGCGCTACCCAAAAGCAGCCCCAAACCGATGAATAGGCCCGCAAGGAAGAGGCCTACAGCGGTATTGTCGTTGTTCAATTGGTCGCTAAATGAAACGCCGGGCGTCAGCCAGTCAAAAATCTTGTATGCGGCGATGAAACCGGCCAATCCGATGACCAGAGAGAGGAGGATGGAGATTATGTAGCGTCCCAAATCCATGTGGTAGCTCCCGGTTCATGAGCGTACCACGGACCTAGGAGACAAGGATGGCGGGGCCGAACAACGAGCCAGCCATTCCAACCCGTACATGGGCCGGCTGAATTCGCCTACCCAAGCGTGCTGCCGGACGGCGCCGAAGAGCGGCCTTCCGGCGCCGGATGACCTGTCACGCGGAGTACCAACACGGAGACCAATCCATTGATTTCAGCGGGATATGGCTAAAGCCCTGGACTCGCAGCGCCGATGAGAGCTTGATGGCGGGCGGCCAGCCAAATATGATCGACCACCAGCAGGAAGCCGGACGGCTGGTTCTGCCTCCGGCTACGTCGAGTGTCCCATCAAGCCGGTCGACCATTTTGATCGTGGACAGCGTCGACTACAACCGGCAGTATCTGAAGGGGATGCTTAAGGCTGGTCCATACCGGGTTCTCGAAGCTCGGACGCCGGATGAGGGATTGCGCATCCTCAGCCAGGAAGCGGCCGACCTAATCATCGCTGATCTGGTGATGCCGGGCATGGGCGGTTTGGAGTTCTGCCGCCGCGTCAAGAGCGACCGGCGGACTCGACTGATCCCGCTGCTCATCTTGACAAACGTCCAGGGAATCGAAAATGAGGTAGCCGGCCTGGAATCCGGCGCCGACGAATTCCTGATCCGCCCATTGCACCCAACCGCGGTCCGGACTCGAGTCCGGACAATGTTGAGGAGTAAGAAGGCAATAGACTCACTCGAGGAGGCCGAGACGATCCTGTTCTCGCTCGCTCAAACGATTGAAGCGCGTGACGAGGAGACGGGAAATCATTGCGAGCGGCTGGCAGCCCTCAGCGTGAGCCTCGGGATGGCCCTCGGGCTGCCGGAAGAAGACCTGATCGCCCTTCACAGAGGCGGGTTTCTGCATGACATCGGCAAGATTGCGGTGCCGGATTCCGTATTGAACAAGGGTGGCCACTTGAGTGAAACCGAGTGGGAGGTGATGCGTTCGCATACCTGGATCGGAGAAGGAATCTGCCGGCCGATGAAAAGCCTGGCCCCGGTGCTGCCCATCATTCGCAACCACCACGAGCGCTGGGACGGAAGCGGGTACCCCGATGGTTTGTCGGGAGAGCAGATTCCACTCCTGGCAAGAATCCTGCAAGTCGCTGATATCTTTGATGCTTTGACGTCAAAGCGGTCGTACAAGGAGCCGTATACTATCGAGGAAGCTGTCAGCCTGATGTTGCAGGAGGCTGAGAACGGCTGGCGTGACGTCGAACTGGTCAGCGTCTTCTGCGCGATGGTCAGGCAACCGGATTTCGCCTACCTGGGATCGAGTCCGTTAGCGGGCCAGGGGTTGGGAACCGCGGGAGACGAAGATAGCCGGCGGATGCGTGAATCTCTGGTGCGCATGAGCAGGGAGGTCCTGCGCTAGGGTCTCCCAGCAAGCCGGCCGATCCACTTTCCGCGTGGGATTGCGAAGTGGGAATCGACACATACCCGCCCCCTAGAAAAAGCGCTGGCGAAGGAGTCGGATCATGCGGTCCACCACGCGCCGGCGCACGAGGCTGGCCGGCTGCGGCGCGCCGCGGGTCTGACTGGTCTTTGCGGCCCGGAGGCCACAGGTACTCAGACGAAAATCACCCTGGTGGCCTGCTCTATCCGTCTGCGGACTCATTGTGCAAACGGGCCAGGGGAGAGGCCAAGAGTTGCCGGGGGAACACAGAGCCCGATGTACAATGGCAAGCCTGAGGTGGAATCGCGGATCTCCGGCCTCAGATGGACTTCAGCGGTTTGAACGGGAGCTTTGGTTGCTGGGAGTGATTGCTCCGTTTCACGACCGGTATTTCGAACAACCTGGCTGCCGCGCGCGTATCCAATGGAGAACGGGAGGTTTGCCATGAGATCGAAAGGTGCAGCTCTGACGATTGTCTCGTTGGGCCTGGCCCTCACGGGTTGCAGCGTTCAGGTTGGCAGCGGCCGGCATCCGGAGCAGACGAGAACGGTCAACATTGATCGCCCCAAGGCCGAGATGGTGGATGTAACCGTTACCATGACCGCCGGAGAACTCGAGATGTCCGGCGGCGCATCGAAATTGATGGAGGGCCGTTTCACTTACGGCGGGCGGAATGAGGGGCCGGATGTGAAGTTCGACGATTCCAGCTTCAGAGGACGCCTTGACATCATCAACAAGAGCCGGACGACGACTGTGGGCTCAAACTCCAAGAACCTCTGGGAGATCAAGCTTGCAAACGACGTGCGCATGGACTTGAACGTGACGCTTGGCGCCGGCCAGAGTAAATTGAACCTAGGTGAGCTGACGCTAAGAAGCGCCAAAGTCCAGCTTGGTGCGGGACAAGTGGATTTGGATCTCCGCGGCCCCAAGAAGTCCAGTTGCGATGTGGAGATCCGTGGCGGCGTGGGCGAGGCGACTGTGTGGGTTCCCAACGACGTAGGGGTGGTGGCGGAGGCCAAGGGAGGCATCGGCGAGGTGAGCGTCCGCGGACTGACCAGGGATGGCAATCGTTGGGTAAATGAGAAGTACAATAAGTCGCCGATCACGATTCGTTTGGATGTCAAGGGAGGAATCGGCCAGATCAACATCCGGGCGGAATAGGGCCACGGGGATTGGAGTCGAATGCTGCGCGTCTGGAACAAGACCAAGGGAGTGATGCTGGCCAGCAGGGCTGATGTTGCGGACACAAGTGAGAAGCGCCGCCGCGGATTGCTCAGCCGGAGCGGCTTAGAGGAGGGCGAAGGGCTTTGGATTGCACCCTGCGAGGCGGTTCACTGCTTCTTCATGAAGTTCACCATCGACGCAGTGTTTGTAACCAAGGACAAACGTGTAGCGAAACTGTATCCATCCTTGAAGCCATGGCGTTTGGCAGTCTGCTTGCGCGCACACTCTGTTCTGGAACTTCCTGAAGGAGTGATCAGAGAAACCGGTACCCAGAGGGGTGATCAACTCGAATTCGAGAAGTGCTGAATGGACCTGAGCGTCAGGGACAAGACATCAACGGGAAAGAAAGCAACAAAACGGCAGAAGCCACCAGAATGGCGGTTTTCGCCAACTTTCTGATGACGCGGTCTCCTCGATCATCATGGCCGGGCCGTCCGGGAGGGGGAACCGGCGGTGCGTGTGGACTTGGAGCCAGGACTCAGCCCGGCTGGCCGCATGCCGAGAGCATCGCAACGCGAAGAGCATCCGCTTGTTCGCGCGACGGCTTGCTGCCGTGCCTTGTCACATGGAAGACGTCGATCGCCTTGTGGGCCTGTGTGTCCACGAGGACAATCTCGATGTTGCAGTCCAGCTTTGAAATTGACGAGGCAAGGCTGTAAAGCAGTCCTGGGCGATCTTGCGCCACAACTTCAAACACAGCGGCACCCGGAGCGCTGTCCCAATCCAGCGTCACAGACGGCTCAACGGCCCCGGACCGGCCGGGTGGCTTGCGCAAGGGGCGGATTTTGAGCAGTTCCTCGATCTTGGTCTTTCCCATGGCGACCTTCTGAAGGAGGAGTCTGAGACGCTCCACCTCGGGCGGGTTCAGGTCCAGGTTCCTTACCGGGTCGAGGAATGTGAACCGGTCTATCACGTAACCTGCCGCGTTCGAAAACGCTTCGGCGCGAACGATATTGAGGCCGAAACTGGCGATAGCGCCGGCGATCGACGCGAATAGGAAGGGACGGTCGGCCGTTACGATGGTCGCGGTGAAAACGCCTTCCCGCCGCTCGATGTCAACCGCAACGCCGGACTGCTCCGCCTTCTCGAAGAGCTGGCAGTGCGCCTCGGCCTCGAACCGGGTGTGGGTCCAAAGATACCTGAGGGGAAGCCCGTCCAAGAACGTTTTGAGGCGCCCTTCAATGTCGCCATATGCGTTGGATGCCGTGTCGTACCGCTGGTCGCTGAGCGCGCCAGTAATGCGGCGGTGGCCGATCCGGTAAAGCCTCCAGAGTTGGTCCGCCCTCCACGGAGTCATAGCAGTCGAGTTCACCCCTGAGATGTCCGCGTACGTCAAGAGGGTGAGCAATCGGAGGCGCTCCTCGGTCCTGGTAAGAGTAGCGACAAACCGGGCCGTGTCTGGATCATCGAGATCCCGCGACTGTAGAACCATGGAAAGCGCCAGGTGGTTCTCGATGAGGAACAGCACAGTAGAAGCGTCGATTTCGTCGATGCCGCTTCGTTCCAGGAAGCGGCGGCACAGGTTCACTGCCTCCTGGCTGTGGTCGTGGCCGCTGCCCTTCCCGACGTCGTGCATGAGCAGCGCGAGCTTGAGAAGCCAAAGGACACCCTGAGATTCCTGCGCCAGCTCGGCGAGTTTGCCCTGGCCGGATGCCAGTTCGCTGAGGGATTCCAATGTCATCAGCGTGTGTTCGTCCACGGTGTATTGGTGGTAGAAGTCCCGGACCACCAAATGCTCTATCCGCTCCCATTCAGGGATCAGAGCCGCCAGCATCCCGGTGGCAGCCATCGATCGGAGAGCGGCAACCGCATGTGGTTGTTCGAGAAAGTCTCGCCAAAAGGCGGCCTGTGGGGGAGCCGATTCGAAGTGCCGGCTCCACTGGAACAGGCGATCGACCAGCCGGCGCTCCGTCGAACGAGCCAGGGCGACACCGTGCGCCGCGACAAAGCGGAAGAGTGTCAACGCCAGATTGGGGTCGTCCTCCAGCTGGTTCGGGTTTCGGAGAAACACGAGATCGCGCGACACCGTAAAATCCGCGTTGGATAGGCGCGAGCGCCAATCCCTGAAGTTGGACAGAAGGTTGCGGTCCAGGCTCTCCCCGGCTTCAATCTCGTAGCACACTCTCTTGTGGATTGCTGAAGCATGGCGGAAATAAGCTCGCATCCACTCAGCCGGGTCCTGCCATGGCGAGAAAGGCGCGGAAGAAATCTCGTCCTGCGCCTCAAAACTCAACAGGTTGGTATCCCGGCCGCTGAGATAGTGAAGGAAGCAGCGAACGGAATAAAGGAACTCCCGTGTCCTCGGATCTTGATCTGGAGGCTGCGCGCCGTCGCGAACCAGGGCCAGCCAGTGGGTTGTCTGCAAATCTCTCAAGCCGCCCGGCATCTCCTTGATGTCGGGCTCAAGGCGATAGATTGTGTCGTTGAATCTCGCGTGGCGGCTGCGGGTCATCCGGCACAAACGGCGGATCACATCCCGCCGCTCGGATGTCAAGAAACGGAGGAACCTTTCGTTGAGAGAAGCAAACAGGGTGCGGTTTCCCGCCAGCATGCGCCTGTCCAGCAGGCTCACAGTCAACTCGAAATTGCCTTCGTGAATCCGGCAGCACTCCTCAATCGTCCTCACCGATTGGCTCACCCGCATGCCTGCATCCCACAACAAGCGCTGGAATTCCGATATCGCCTCTTTCTCGCTTGGATGCTCGGGCGCCCGCGCCGCCAAAAGCATCAGATCGACATCGGACTGCGGAAACAGCTCCTCCCTGCCGTAACCGCCAACGGCGATCAGAGCGAATTTCTCCAGCCAACCTGTTGGAATGGCTGAAGCAAAGGCGGCCGTCACAATCTCGTCAACCAGCGAAGTTCTTTGGCTCAAGACCGGAGACGCGACACCAGACGCCATAAACCGGGCGCGAGCATCCTCCATTGCGGCATTGTAAGTTTCCTTGTTCAACACTTGCACTTCGGGCTCACGTTTCTAAGGGAGTCAGACTGATCCAGGTATTAAGGACGGCGACGGCGGCCGGGCGGGGACCGCCGACCGGTTTTTCCCCTTCATCCTACACCGGCGCCCACAGGCGGTTCTCATCGAATAATTTGTAGGCCCCAGAGATTTTTTTGATGGGAGAATCGTGTCCAGCCAAGCTTCATGCTTGCTGGGCTACCATTAAAACGAATCGCCGAAACCTGATCGGCGTGACTGCATCCACCATGACACTCCCATTCCCCTTGGCTCTCTTCATGACGGGCAGCGGCTTTGATCTTGCCTTCGCCATGTTGATCGTGTTCGGATCCACCAAGTTGCTAGCGGAAATGGCAGAGCGGCTGCGTATGCCAGGGATCGTGGGGGGACTGCTGGCCGGGATCTTGATCGGACCCTCCGGATTTGGATTGATCAAATACGACAACTTGTTGCACGCGCTGGCTGAGTTGGGCGTGATGTTCCTGCTCTTCCAGGTCGGGTTGCATATCAGGACGTCCGACCTGTTGAGGGTCGGGCGGACGGCGATGCTCGTGGCCGTCCTGGGCGTGATCGTCCCGTTTATCCTCGGCTGGGCAATCATGGTGGCGGCGAAGCACCCCCAGATCGAGGCGATCTTCATGGGCGCGGCCATGGTGGCGACCAGCGTCGGAATCACGGCCGAAGTGCTGGCATCCAAGGGCCTCCTTTCACACCAGACCAGCAAAGTGATTCTGGCGGCCGCCGTGATCGACGACGTGCTGGGATTGCTGGTGCTGGCCGTCGTTTCGTCCATGGGTGAAGGTCGAGGTGTGGATTTCGTCGGGTTGGCGACGTCCGCAACGGTCTCAATTCTCTTCGTCGCCGCAGTGGTGAAGTTCGGTTCGCCGACAGTGAACTTTGTGATGCCGAAACTACTGGCACGGTTGCGGTCGCAGGAGGCAGAATTCGCCGTGGCTTTCAGCTTCCTGTTCCTGATGGCGCTACTGGCGACCTATTCTGGCGTCGCCGCCATCATCGGCGCGTTCCTGGCCGGCCTGGCGCTCAGCGAGACCATCGGCAAGCGGACTCACACCCTGGCCTCCGGCGCGGCAGAGTTAATGGTGCCGTTCTTCCTGGCGTCGATTGGTCTCCAGTTGGACCTTTCAGTGCTTCTCGATCCCACAGTGCTCGCTTTGAGTATCGCCATTCTGTTGGCCGCCATTCTGTCCAAGGGGGTTGGCTGCGGCCTTGGATCCCTTTCCATGGGCTGGAAGGATGCCTCCAGAGTCGGTATCGGCATGATCCCTCGCGGCGAAGTAGGGATGGTTGTCGCTCAGATCGGGCTGGTGAAAGGCGCGATCAGCCAGCAGGCCTACGGCGTAGCGGTCTTCATGGCGGTGGCCACTACCATCATCGCGCCACCCTTGCTGGGCCTCGTGTACAAGGATCTTTCGGGCGAGGCGGCTTTAGACTCAGACGAAGATCTCGGCGAACCGACCCACATAGGTTAGGCGGCGTCGCCTGCCCCTAGGCACTGAATCTCGCTAGCCTTCGGGAACCCCAACTTTCGATACGATGGGAGCGTAGTGTCGGGCACCTGGCGTCCCCTGTCGTGCCACGGCGGCAATTTTGAATCTGGGAAAGGTGGATTGAACAAATGACCTCTCATCTGCACGTATTCACCCTCGCGGTTGCGTCGGTTCTTTCCCTTCAGGCGGTCTCCGCCCAACAGCGCCCGTTTTCGCACAAGTACCATGTGACGCAGGTCGCTTCCTGCCAGGGGTGCCACACCGACGCCGAGACATCGGAGAAAGCCAGCGACAATATCCTTCCGTTTCACGTCACGGCCTGCGCTACGTGTCACGATGAGACGCACATCAAAGAGCCGAGAAAGACTCATGTGGCAAAGTTCTCGCACGCTCAGCACGTGAAAGTGAACCCCGGCGCCATCATCGCGGCGGCGATCAAGAGCGGTACATGGCTAGGCAAGGAGTCCGAGAAGCCGGCAGAAGTCAACACTAAGGATGCCTGTCTGGCCTGCCACCACGACATCAACAAGTCGGAGGCTATCCAGGACAGCGACGGCTTCAAACACTACCCGCGGATGGCGGACTGCCTGACCTGCCACAACAAGATCAACCCGCCCGAGTCCTGCAAGCAGTGCCACGACGCCTCGGCCATGACACTGCGGCCGTCCAGCCATACTGCGGACTTCGAGGCGTCGCACGCGGTCAAAGGCAAGTTCGACAAGGCCGAGTGCGCCTCTTGCCACGGCAAGACATTCACCTGCAAAAACTGCCATACGGCGCAGTGAAGCGGTGAGTCCGTTGCGGAACTACTCCGCCGGAGTCAAATGCAGCGCGAACCCGCCCGCCGGGGCGAGTTTCAAGTCAAGAACCGCCGTCCGTGTCACCGCGGACTTCGTGATCGCGGTCTTGGCCGCTTCCACGGCTGCGTTTGACGCGTCGGCGATCGTCGTCAGAGAGTAGGCGCCCTCCGGCAGGAAATCGAGTGCGACTTTCAGGTCGCGCGCATCGGCATTCGTGATTCCGCCCACGTACCAGTCCCGGCCCTTGCGGCGGGCAATGACGATATGGTGATCCGGGTCGCCTGAAATTACCCTTGTCTCGTCCCACGCTACCGGGACCTTGGCGATGAACGGCGTCTCCGGTTGATCCTTGTAGGCTCCGGGGAAGTCAGCCACCATTGTGAAGCCGCTCTCAAACACGACATACAGCGCCACCTGGTGGGCACGGGTTGTCGGAACCTGGGGATTCAGGAATCGCGGCACAAACGACGATGCCGGGACATTAAAGAACCCGCCCGGCGTATAGTCCATCGGTCCGGCCAGCATGCGGGTGAATGCGAGATGAACGTTGTGTTCGGCCGTGACGCGGTTGGACCATTTCACATACTCCAGCGACATGGCCGCTTCGCGCGTCAGCAGGTTCGGGTAGTACCGCCGCAGCCCGCACGGCTTATACGCGCCATGGAAATCGACCATCAGCTTGTGCTCGGCCGCTTTCTTCATTACACGGTGATAGAAGTTCACCATGTCCTGGTCGTCGCGGTCCATGAAGTCGATTTTCACCCCTTTGACGCCCCACTTCTCAAACAGCGGAAACGCTTCGTCCATCTGTGAATCGACAAACGTCCAGTAGCACCATAGCCAGATGCCGACATTTTTCTGCTTTGCGTAGTCCATGATCGACGGCATGTCGATCTTTGGATTCGTTTTGGTCAAATCCCTCGGCCGCCCGCCGACATCGGCTGACCACCCTTCGTCCAGCATCATGTACTCCAACCCCTGTTCCGCTGAGAAATCGATGTAGTGCTTCATCGTTTCGGTGTTCATGCCGTACTTGAACGGTACGTTCGTCGCATAATCGCCCGACCACCAGGACCAGGATGTCTTGCCCGGCTTGATCCAACTTTCGTCGGCGATGCGCGAAGGCGGAGCGAGATGTAGAACAATGTTCGATTCCACCAGTCCGCCCGGCCGGTCTGAGATCAAGATCACCCTCCACGGCGTTTCGAGCGGCGTGGCCCGGATCACCGAGATCGACGGGTCGTCGATCCGCGGCGCCAGCGTTGCTTCCATGATCCTTCCAGATGCCCGCTTCAGATACATCCCGGCATAGTTTTCGAGATGCGATTCGGTCACCGCCACCCACGCCGATCCAGGGACGTTCGTCAGGAATGGCAGGGCGACAAGTGAGTCGGGCTTAATCGAGGTCAATGGCAGCTTGGCGTAGCTGTCTTCGTAAGATGTCCGGAATCCGCTCAGGATCAGGGGCCAGGACGCGCCCTCGCGGGCGAAGTTGAATTGCGTCAGTTCCTTCTCCAGCCTCATTTCACGCAGCGAAGGTTGTTGTGGAAGCCGGTAGCGGAACCCCAGGCCGTCGTTGAACACCCTCACCTCAAAGCTCAGTTTCCGCGCCAGCCCGCCCTGCTCTTCGAACATCACCAGCAGCGTGTTCGAGTGCGCCCGCAACGGATTCGCCTTGCCGTGCTTCATTGTGTAGGTCTCGTTGAGCGAACCGGGCAGGACGGTCGCTATGGAAAGATTTGCCGACAGCGGCGGCTGGTTCTGAGGATCGAGCCCCAACCTCGACGAGGCGATGACCGGCTGCCCTCTGTAACTCACCTCGTATGCGAGCGTCTGGCCTTGCCCCTGTGTCAGGGTAAAGACGATCTGGCCGTCAGGCGAGGCGATGTTCACGGGAAATCCCTGTGCGGCACAAAACGAAGACAAGGCGATGAGAACGGCGGGAATACGGATCTGCATGGATGAAATGACCTGCTCACCATTGAACTACGAACAGGCGATCGCCGCCATGCGCTCGCATGGCGGCTTCGCGCTCAGGCGATGAAGGCGTCCACTTCGATCTCGACCAGCAGTCGCGGATCCACCAGTCCGGAGATGACCACCATCGTCGCCGCCGGCCTCACGCCGGCGAACACCGCCGCGTGCGCCCGCCCCACGCCATCCTGGTAAGCCAAGTCGGGGATGAACATCCGCGTCCGCACCACGTCGTTGAGCGACGCCCCCGCTTGCTCAAGCGCCTTCCCGATCTTCTGGAGAATGAAGGCCGCCTGCGCTTCAGGATCGCCTTCGCCCACGACGAGGCCGTTTTCATCCACCGCCGTCGTCCCCGCCACCCAGACATGCGGGCCGACCCTGACCGCACGGGAATACCCTACCGACGCCTCCCACTTCGTCCCCGACGAGATGTTGTTCCTCTGCACCTACGCCTCCATCGCCAATGCCATGGCCCCCGACAATCCTGGATACGGCAGCGCCGGCGGCTCAATCGGCGGCAGTTCCAGATACCCGCCCATGAGTTCCTTCGCCCGCGCCCGGATTATCGGGAACAGGTGCGCCTGATCCATTACGCCGCCGCCGAGCACGATCATCTGCGGCGATAACGTACACGCCAGGTTATGGCACGCCTGGGCGAGGTAGTCGGCCTGTTCGCGCCACGCCGGATGGTCCGGCGGCAGTTCGTGGCCCGGCCTGCCCCACCGGGCCTGAATCGCCGGGCCCGAAGCCAGTCCCTCCAGACAGTTGCCGTGATACGGGCAACCCCCCTTCGGCGTCTCCGGCATCTCCGCGCACGCGACCGGGCGCACCAGCAGATGCCCCATCTCCGGATGCAGCAGCCCGTGAACCGGCTTGCCGCCCACCACCGCGCCACCGCCGATGCCTGTGCCCACTGTGATGTAGATGAAGTTCTCCAGGCCCTGGCCGGCGCCGTAGCGCGCCTCGGCGATCGCCGCCGCGTTGACGTCGGTATCGAACCCCACTTGTACTTCGAACGCCCGCCGTATGGAGTCCCTTAGTGGAAAGTCCCGCCAGGCGAGCTTCGGCGTCGTCGTGATCCGCCCGCTCGGGTAATCGATCGGCCCGAACGTGGCGATCCCGACCGCCTTCAACGGCCCGTGCCCCTTGAAATAGCCGATCACCTCGGCCATCGTTTCCAGCGGATTGTGTGACGTCGAAAACCGCCGGATGTCGCGGAGATCCGTCGCCGAACCGCCCACCGCACAAACGAACTTCGTCCCGCCCGCCTCAATCGCCCCGTACAATGCCTCGCTCATTTCGCTTTCAATACCTCTCGCGCATCAAGTATCAGATTCATCAATCCGTCGCCGCTCCGCCTCACCTCGGCCTCGTTCAGCCCCTCTGCCGTGCCCGTATCTGCGCCCTGGGACTCAAGCAGTTCACTGAACGCCAGCAGCCACTCCGCCGGACTCTCCTGTTTCATCGCCGCCCCGTTCAGAAACGTGATGTAGCTCTGCACCACGCCCTGCCGCATCGGACCGTCTGGCACGATTGACAGCAACGCCCTGTAGCTCCCTGCCCTCTGGTGAAACCAACTCCGGTCCGACTCGTTGTCTTCCTTCCTCCACTCTTCCAGCGAATAGAGGTACTTCCGCATGGCCGTCTCCCACTCTGACGTCTTGCGCATGTCGAGCGGCAGGAAATGCCCCATCCCGTCGGCCCGCCGGGGTTGTTTGTTGTACTCGGCCTGCTGCTCCGGGGTTCCGAATCGCAGCGCCTTATACTCGGCCATCACTTTCGCAGCCACCGGGCTCGACCAATAGGCGGGGTTCTTCGGGCCGGGTCCGATCTTCTCTGCCTTGGCCGCCTGCGGATCCTTCGCCCTGTCCGCACAGACCTCTCCCGCCCAGTGCCGGGCGTCGTACTCCGCGATCGCTTCCGGGGCCTTGGCGAACGAGGGGATGAACAGATCGATCTGCTTCACCAATCCGCTGAACTCCCGATCCAATTCGTCCCGCGACGAATAGTAGCTTCTGAACGATCCGTTCATTGTCTTCAGCGAACCGGCCCACGCCACCACCATCAGGTCCCGCAGGTTCTTGTCCATCCGCCGGATGTTCATAACCTCTTTGATCGCGGGTGCAAGCTGCTCCGGAACCGTCAAAGCCCTCACGTCGAGCATCAGCCGTTCGGTTGCTTCCAGATCCCGCAGCAAGTCAAAGTAAGGATCCGGCGCGCCCGTCAATGCGCTCTCACACGGCGCCGGCGGCGGCGCGGGCAACGGCATCTCCTCCAGATGCTCCATCGCCGTCTTCCGGTTCAGCGGCAGCATCGCCCGGATCGCCCTCACCCGCAGCGTCAGCTTGTCCAGCCGTGGACTATCCAGAATCCGTCCGGCGTCGGTATCCGTATTCATCCCGTTCACGGCCAACTTCGGCGGCATTTCCATCTTCGCCAGGCCGCAAAGCCGCCAGGCGTCTTCCAGCATCTCCAGCCGCTTGTTTTTGTCCAGCGGATAACCCGACTCGGCCAGCCTGATGTAGAGATCCGCAGCCACCTCCGGCGGCGCGGCAGCAGCATGGTCCATGATCGACTGCCTTGGGTCCTCTGGCGGCGCGGCCAGAACCAGGCACAGGAAGAGCGCGATCATTTCACCCTGCGCATCACATCCTGGGCGGCGTCCTTGACCCGCTCTTCGACGTCCGCGGCAAACTTCGTCGGCAGGCTGTACCATTTCATGGAGTCGCCGCCCTCATAGCCGCCCTCGTCCAAAATCCGCTTGCTTGGAATGTACGCCATCACGGCATTCGAGTACCCCGCGACCACCAGAGGTTCTTTCGGAAACATCCCGCCCAGGATCTTGACGTAGTCGATCACCACTTCGCCGCCCAGCGCGATCAGCGTGAAGCCCCGCTGGAACCGGACCGCCTGGACGGGGTAATCGACTTGCTGCATGTTCTCGAGCGCCAGCCGAGTCAATTTGAACGCCGATTTGAACTTGCCTGATACCGGCTTCATCGGCGTCGCCGCCACGCGCGCCACCTCCGCGCCGAGCGTTTTCCCATGCTGTTCCGCGAGTTCGTACTTGCCGCGTGGATAGGGGTTCTGGTCGCCGGCGCAGAGCATCAGGAAAAGCGCGGTGGCCCCAGGCAGCAGGTGCTCAATCTCGGCCTGGGCGTAGCCGGCATAGTCTCCGCTGATCTCGTAGTTCTCGCCTGTCGCCGTCGTGTTGTGGCAAGCGTAGCCGAACAGAAGGGCCAGGACCTGGCCATTCCTGCCGGTCACCCGGAGCACGGGCACGCGGTGGTCCACCGGGCCATTCGGATTATGGGCGTTGGCCCAACCCTTGTCAGTCTTCAATCTGCGGTTGCCGGCGAACTTCGCCTCGCCGAAATCAAATGACAGCCGGGCCGGTTGAAGGTTGCCGATTGCCGCGCCGATGACGTCGATGATCTTGTCGTGTAACACAAGGCCGTACTTCTTAATGCGCGCGAGGTTCTCTGCGTCCTTCGGCTCCATGGGCGACAGGTTGCCGTCGATCATGGGCCCAGTGTGGGTGTGAGAGGAGTTCAGCAACAACTGCGCGCGCGACAGCCGGTACTTGTCAGCTGCGCTGGCCGCAATGCGGTCCGACATCGCCTGCGGCAGGCCGATGATGTCTGTGGTCACAATCACGATTCGTCCGCCCGAGCCGTCCTCAATGGCCAGCGCCTTAGCGTAAATCGGAGCACGGACACCCGAGGACGGCTTCGTGCGAGAGGCGTATCCGGAGAGCCAAATGGGCCCGTCCGGCGTGATGTTTATCTTGGCCGCCCCCGCTTGCGGAGTGGCAGCAGCCAACGGAACGGCGATGAGCAGAGCCAGAGGCGCGAGCGCCAACCGAGAACGCAGAGAGCGGGTTTCTGCGATGGTTTTCAACAGAGTCGATAGTGTCATGATCCGGTCCATCAATGAAATCAGGATACTCCCTGACGGCTCGACTCGACGGGGGGCGTCGGGATGCCGATCCAGAGCGACGCAGCCAGCACGGCGATAGCGGCGGACACCAGCAAAGCAGCCTCCCAGCCAAACCATGCCGCCAGCACCGGCGTCAGCGCCGGCGAGATGAATCCACCCAGGTTGCCGCCCATATTCATGGCGCCGCCAGCCGCGCCGCTGTGCTCTCCGGCGATGCGCGTGACAGTGGCCCAGAACGGCCCTTCGACGCTCAGCACCAGTGCCGTAGCTAGCGCAAGGCAGGTCGCCGCCAGGTAAGGATGAGCCGTATGAGCGCCGATGGCGGTCAGCACGCCCGATCCGGCCAGCCCGGCGATCGGGATCGCCTTGCGCCGTGCACCCAGCCCGTCGAACAGCAGTCCACCCAACGGGATCGAGACGATCGACAGCAGCCACGGTAAGCTGCCGAACAGAGCGCCGCGCAACAGGTCGAAGTGCCGGACGTCGATCAGGTAGATGTAGAACCAGTAAACGAAGATGTAGCCCAGGTAGCTTTGCAGCGTATAGCTTAGCGTCAACAGGGCGAACGGGCGCGACCACGGCAGTATGGCCAGGCGATTGGGTGCAGCCGCCGGAGCTTGCGCCCTGGGCGTATCCCGGACCAGCATCCAACACACGCCTGCCGCCAAGGCCGGTGCGGCCGATGCCAGCAATGCAGTCCGCCAGCCATGACGCGTCATCACGAACGTTATCAGCGGGGGCGCAATGGCCGAACCCAACCCGACAGCGGCCAGCACAAGCCCGTTGGCCCAGGCCCGCCTGTGCTCCGGCACCCAATGTGCGACCGCTCGCGCCGCTGCCGGAAACGTCGGAGCTTCAGTCACCCCAAGCGCGAATCGGGCCACCAGCAGCAATGCGATTCCGCCGCCGGCCGCCGCCATCGATGCCGTGCAAACGGCCCACCCAAACGCTGCGATGGCCAGCACCCTGACCGCACCGAAACGGTCGGCCAGCATTCCGCCCGGAATCTGGCACACGGCATAACCCAGAAGAAAGGAACTGAAGACGCGGCCCATCGCCTCCTGTGAGAGTCCGAATTCGCTCATCATCCCGATGCCCGCCACCGAGACGTTCACCCGTGCCAGGTAACTGGCCGTGGCGGTGAAAGTCAACAGCGCGACCAGATGCCAAGTGCGCTTCATCGAGGTTCCAGCCGCTTCATCATGAGCAATTCGTCCGCACCGTCGATGACATAGTCCTTCAGAGTCCCGATAAGGGTGTAGCCGCGCCGTTCATAGAGACGCCGGGCGCCGGTATTGAACGAAGATACGCAAAGGAAGATGTGCCGGGCGTCCGGATACAACCGTTCGGCGAACTTGAGCATCGACGACCCAATTCCCTGTCCGCGCTTATCCCCCGCGCAAGCGATCGAAGCTACATAAGGCGATCCGGCCACGCCGTAGCGGTCCATCAGAATGAAGCCTAATCTCACATCGGCCCGGCGCGCGACGAAAAGACTGCTGCCAGCCCTGCTCAGGCGCTCCAGACAGAATTCGTGCGTACGGCCCAGCCGGATCCATGGATCGGCTTCGGCCATGACCGCGGCACACCATTCGGCGTCTCCTGGGCGTGCCGTGTCGATTATTAAAGTTTCTTCTGGGCCTTGGTCCACGCGTTCATCATACCGGACACGGCAAGAAGGGCTGCCGGCTCGGACATGAATGGAATGTTGCCAGATTCCTGACTCGAAAGCCTGGATGTGGTGATAGACTGCAAGCTACTCGCTTTCAGACCAACCACAATACTGTATCTGGATGTGCAAGGATGAAGTTACTACGCCTTTCCAGCTTCCTACTGCTGCTCAATGCGGCAGTTCCACTTCAAGCACAGTCTCAAAGCAACTCGGGTGACATCCGCTGCACGGTTATTGACTCCAGCGGTGCTGCTATCACCAAAGCAAAAGTCACTTTGACTGATCCCGACCGGGGCTTGAAACGTGATGCCACGGGCGGCGAGCAGGGTGAGTACTTCATACGCCTTCTACCTCCTGGCCGATATCAGGTGCGGATCGAGGCCGAAGGCTTCGTCGCCAGCACCATAAAAGGCGTGGAGGTGCGGGTGGGGGACCTGGTCCCACTCACAGCTACGCTCGATGTCGGCGCCATCCAGCAGGAAATCCAAATCATCGCCGATGCTCCGGTTGTTGAAAGCGAAAGATCGCAACAGGCCACCACCATTGATCGTGCGCGTATCAACGACCTTCCCATCAACCGCCGCAACTACCTCGATTTCGCCCTTCTTTCGCCCGGAACGTCCGACACCTCCGACATGGTGGACGGCGCGGATTATCGTGTCGCCCAGACGCCGCAGTCCGGCATCAGTTTCGGCGGCGGCAACGGTCGCGGCAATGGATTCACGATTGATGGAGTCGAGAATTTCATCAACTCCGGCGGCGTCCGGCTCTCGGTCAGCCAGGAGGCTGTCCAGGAGTTCCAGATCAACCGCAACTCCACCTCCGCCGAGTTCGGCTGGACCTCCGGCGGCTCAATTAATGTCATCACCCGCTCTGGAACCAATGACTATCACGGCAACCTTTTTGGCTTCCTGCGCCACAGGGACATTCAAGCAAGGAACTACTTCGACCCGGCCAAGTCATCGTTCACCAGAGTGCAGACCGGTGCGACGCTGGGGGGACGCCTGGTGAAGGACAGGAGTTTCATCTTCCTCGCCTACGAACGGCTCGACCGCCAGGAAACCGCCTTCGTGCCTATCCTCCAGGACACGAGCAGCTTTTCGTCTGTCACCAAGTCGCAGGACGACCTCTTCAAGGCGTTGGAAGCAGCCCCAGTACCTCAACTGGCCGGTCTTGCACGCAGTCTTCGCGGGGCGCTCACTCCGGCCGCCAACCCCCGCCTAACCAAGCTCTTTCAAAGCAACAGCGGCACGTTCCCCTTCGGCGAAAACACGCAGATGTTTTCAGTGAAGCTCGACCACCGCTTCTCGGACCGCCACAACTTCTACGCGCGTGGAAGCCTGGCCTCGCTCGACCAAACGAACTCACAGTTCGGCGCCCTCATCGCCTACAACCGCGGCCGTTCATTCCAGCAGTGGGACGGGACCGTGATGATCAACGACACCATCGCTTTGAGCCCGCGGTGGGTCGTAGAGTCGCGCCTGATGTTCAACTACAACACCCTCTTCTTCCAGTCCACCGACCCCCACGGCCCCGAGTTGAATATCACCGGCTACGGCTTTTTCGGCCGCGACATCTTCCTGCCCTTCCGTAACTATGAGCGCCACTACCAGGGCATCCAGAACTGGAATTACACTTCCGGACGCCACGCGCTCAAGTTCGGCGCGGATATCAATCCGGTAAGCGATACGGCTATCTCCGAGACCTTCTTCAGCGGTCGATTCAACTTCGGTGAGGCAGTCCCACTGTCATCAATTATCGCTTCCGCCGCCGGCTCGGCCGCGGTCTCGCAGATCACTGGCTACCTTCAGGCAACAGGTCAGACCGCTCTCATTCCGAACGTTTCACAGCCAATCAACGCCTTGCAGGCTTTCTCACTCGGGCTGCCGACGTTCTATCAGCAAGGTTTTGGAAATCCCAACTGGGTGGGCTGGTCGAAACGCTCGGGCTTCTTTATTCAAGACGCATGGAAGGTTTCGCGCCATCTCACTCTAAACCTCGGCGCCCGCTACGATCTCGAGATCAACCACCCCATCGTCGGCTCCGATAAGAATAACTTCTCGCCCCGCCTCGGTTTCGCTTGGTCGCCCGGCGGCGGCCAAACAGTCGTTCGAGGCGGATACGGCGTGTATTACATGCCCACGAATCTCCAGGTGCCCAACGTCGCGGACACCCTCTCAGGCAAATACATTAACCAGGTATTCGTGACTCTGACCGGCGTGCCCGGCATCAACAACCCCACTACCGGCCGCCCGACCACCTCTGCCGACATTTACCAAGGACTGCTGCGAACCGGCGTCCTCGGCACAAGAACCATCCGTGCCTCCGACCTGTCGCAGTTTGGCGTTAGCGTTGGACCTGGACTCCCCTTGCGTGTCGAGTTCGGCAGCGAACCCATCCGCCAAGGCTACGCCCAGCAGTCCAGCTTTGAGATCGAGCGCGCCTTCGGCTCCACGGCTGTCTCCGTCGGCTACAACATGAACCGGGCGCTTGGCATCGCCCGCATCACCGGCCGCAACCTGTTCTATACCGGCCAAACCCAGGCCAACGGCATTCCCGTGTACGGCCGGCTGGACCCGCTGCTTCTCCAGAAGAACATCTTCACCTACGACGGCAACTCGTTCTATCACGCCGGAATCTTCCAGATTCAGCGCCGGATGCGCGGCGGCCTCACCGTCGCAGCCCACTACACCTGGTCCAAGGCCATCGACGACGTCACCGACTTCAACTCGGACTTCTCCCCCATGGACCAGCTCAACAAGCGCGCGGAACGCGCTTTGTCTCCCTTCCATCACTCCCATCGCGCCGTTGTCAACGCCGTCTACGTCTCCCCGCTCAAGACCGGCCGCGGCGAAAGCTTCGCCAGCAACCTGTTTGGCGATTGGAATCTCTCGCCCATCTTCGTCGCCAACTCCTGGCGTCCGTTCAATGTACTCACTGGCGTCGATATCAATAACGATGGCTATGTCACCAACGACCGTCCCTGGCCTCTGGGCCGCAACGCCGGACGAGGACCCAATTACTGGAGCTTCGATCTCCGTCTCTCCCGCCGCTTCCTACTCGGCTCCGAGGCCCGCGCCGTCGAACTGTTGGCCGAGGGCTTCAACCTCTTTAATCGCACCAACTTCCGCAGCGTGAACAATACGGTCGGCAACATTCCGGCCTCGGCGTTGCCAAATCCGATCAGCGGAATCAGAGGCGCATCGCCCACCACGCCGCTTGCCTACACTGCGGCATCGGATCCGCGACAGTTTCAGATTGGCGTCAAGTTCAGCTTCTGATTCGAGTCCACGTGCTCTGCGAGACTATTTCACGGCCGCAACGACCTTATCGATATACTCGTCAATCAAGGCTTGCCCAACATCTTTCGGGCCGTAAAGGTTGCTCACCCCCACACCCAACAACTTCCCGTCGACGTAGCCAGCCCAATTGCCATCGTGCATCACAACCTGGTTGCCAGGACACTTCGTCGAAGACGAACCAGCAACCATGACCGTCTTCTTTCGCCACGTCAGAACCCCGCCTTTATGCTCTTTCTTGCCAGCCGGTTCGGACTTGGTGCCCATCGCGAAAGAAGCAGGATCTTCAGGAGTCTGGGCCATAATTCTCAGGCTCTGATCCGCTCCCGGCAACGCCGTCCATCCATAACTAAACGTGACCTTCGGATCGGTCATACACCCTGGCCACCCCGCATTCTCCTTCTGCGCTTCCACTCGGTCGGCCACCCCAGCTGACCGCATCGCCTTGACCGATACGGATGCCTCCACAGGGGCGAATCCCGGTGGAGGTCCGGGCAGAGGGTGGACGGCTTCTTGACCCGAGGCGCTCACCGCCATGATCGAAGGCAAAACGGCCCCTGCCAGCCAAGCTACCAATCGCATTACAGCTCCTCCTGTTTGGATCAGAATCGGACAATCTACTCTTGTTCGATGTTCAGTATACCCACATCCCGACCGGTCGGCAGCGCGTACACAAGTATGAGCAGGCGAAATTTTTTATCCTGGTAAAAAGATTTTACCAGGATAAAACAATGCACCTTGGACCTAAGGACTTGATCCATGACTCTGTTACGGGCCGCGCCTGCACTGCCTTTGCCGGTGTCCGCCGAATCGCATCCGGGCCCGTGGCCCGGGTTTCGATTGAGGTGAAACGGGTCATCGATGGAGGGGAAGAAGCCGCAATCCTCGTTTTCGACGATTTAACCAGTGAACCTGTTGAACTTGACTTGACAGGCTCACTCGATGAGGTTGAAGCGAGATATGCGGGCTCAACGGAGATGGCTGGTGGGTTGCCGAAGAAGCCCGGCCGTCCCAAGTTAGGTGTTGTGGCGAAGGAGGTCACCTTGCTCCCACGCCATTGGGAGTATCTGGCAGCGCAACCCGGAGGGGCATCGGTGACGCTGCGCAAAATGGTGGAAGAGGCTCGCCGTGCCAATGTGGCCGCCGATGCGAAGCGTCTCGCCCGCGATGCAACTTACCGGTTCGCGACCGCCATGGCCGGCAACGAACCGGGCTATGAGGAGGCCATGCGTGCCCTTTTTGCAGGCGATCCGGGCCGGTTCGAGTTGCACACGAGATTCTGGCCGCCCGACGTGCAGGCCCACGCGCGGAAATTGGCGGCAGCGGCGTTCGGCCGCGGATAGGGAGAGCTACTTCTCCAGGACGAAGTTACCGATCACCATCGAGTCGATTCCCGAGGAGTAGAAACTCCGGACGGCATCGCGCGGGGTGCACACCATCGGGTCGCCGAACAGGTTGAACGACGTGTTGTAAAGCACCGGCACACCGGTTCGCTCGCCCCAGACGGTCAGCAGGCGGTGGAAGAGGGGGTTCTCCTCTCTGTCCACCGTGTGAACGCGGATCAGCCCATCGCCCAGGACAGCGCTTTCAAAGGTCTTGCGGTGCTCCGTTTTGACCCGGCCGACACTGGCCAGAAACCTCGCATTATGATCCGCGTCGAAGTAGTCTGCGACCCTTTCGGCCGGAACAGAGGCGGCGAACTTTCGGAACGGTTCGCGGTGCTTGATGTAAACGTTCAGATTCTCAGTCGAATAGGGATTCAGCGGCGAAGCCAGGATGCTCCGGTTGCCCAAAGCGCGTGGGCCGAACTCCATCCGGCCTTGCATCCAGGCGAGAATCTGATCGCCGGCCAGGCGGTCCGCCGCGGCTCGAACAACTTCGTCCGTCGTCAGCAGGTACTTGAAATGGAGCTTGCAGTTCTCCAGAACTTTCTTGATCTCCTCCTGCCCGTAGGCGGGACCCAAAGCCATGCTGGTCAACGGCGAACGGGCTGTCTGGCCTTGGAGCTGATGCCAAGCGTGCCAGGCAGCGCCGAGTGCTGTGCCGGCGTTGCCCGCTGCGGGTTGAACATAGACATTGCGCCAGTTGCCGGATCTCTCCAAGGCATTCACGAGCAAGGCATTCAGCCCGAGCCCGCCTGCAAGACAGAGGTTCTCGCCAGAGCCCGCAAGTTCGATGACGATTCCCTCCACCGCGCGTTGCAGGCCTGCTGCTACCGCCGGGACCATCCTCGCCGGAACTTCGGCGCCGTCCTCCAGTCCCAGCGCAGCATAAAGACGCGCGCTGAAACCGCCCCGGCCCATCCGGTTGTGGTCGAACCATGAGCGGTCGGCCCGCAACCCGGCGCCCGGCTGCATTAGGATCGAACTGAACACCGGCGCGAATGAATCGTCGCCGGACGTCGAAAGCCACTGGACCTTATGCTCTTCGGACGAGGGTTTGAACCCCAACAGTTCAGTGACGCGGGAGTAAAGATCGCCCAATGAGTCCGGGAACGTGAACTCCCTTTCCAAGTGGAGCGTCGTTCCCTCGGCTCTCCAAAGTGCGCCGCAGCGGAAGTCACCCGAGTTGTCGAGCGTCAATACGGTGGCGCGCTCGAACGGCGACGCGAAGTAGGCCGATGCGGCATGCGAGCGGTGGTGTTCCACGCCGACTACACGGGCATTGGGGAACAGCGAGCGAAGATCCTGATTCAGATGCCGCCCGTCATGGCGTTCAACGAACGGTCTTGCCAGGGCGACAATCTCGATGGACTCGGCCTTGACAGCGGCCAACCCCAGCGCCGCATGGATTGCCTCCACAGGTAGTGCACCGCGATGGCGTCTTGGAGCCACTTTCCGCTGCTCCACCGCCGAAACGATGCGGCCGTCGACGAGTACCGCCGCTGCCGCCTCGTTGAGCAGTCCGCCTAGACCGAGTATGTTCATTGCGACTTCGCCTCTCTGTGTGCCTGCCGGAACGGTATCCGGCTAACCCTTCTGCGTTTTCTGAATCTTTGCCCAGGTGTCGCGCAGTTCGACCGTACGGTTGAAGACCGGCTTGCCGGGCTTCGTGTCCCGGTCCACGCAGAAATAGCCAAGCCGCTCAAACTGATATTTCGCCCCAGCCTCGACATTGCCGAGCGACGGTTCGAGCTTCGCATCCGCGACAACCTCGAGCGATTTTGGATTCAGATTCGCCATCCAATCGCCCGACTCGTTCTCCGCGTTCGGATTCGCCGTCTGGAAGAGCTTGTCGTAGAGCCGCACTTCTCCTTCGACTGCATGTTCGGCCGACACCCAGTGAATCGTCGATTTCACCTTCCGCCCGTCCGGAGTGTTGCCGCCGCGTGTAGCCGGGTCGTAGGTGCAGTGGATCTCCACGACATCGCCCGTTGCCGGATCCTTCACGACGTCCGTGCAGGTGACCAGGTACGCATAACGGAGCCGGACCTCCTTGCCAGGCGACAACCGGAAGTAGCCCTTCGGCGGAACTTCCCTGAAATCGTCCTGCTCGATGTAGATGACCTTCGAAAAGGGGACCAGGCGCGTGCCGGCCGAGGCGTCTTCCGGATTGTTGACCGCCTCCATCTGCTCCACCTGGCCGTCCGGGTAGTTTTCGATTACCACCTTCAGCGGCTTCAGAACGGCCATGGCTCGCAACGCGCGCTTATTCAGGTCCTCGCGCACGGCATGCTCCAGTAAACCGAGTTCGATGGTTCCGTTCGTCTTCGATACGCCGATGCGGGAACAGAATGTCCGCATCGCCTCGGGCGTGTACCCGCGCCGGCGGATTCCGCTCAACGTGGGCATGCGTGGATCGTCCCAGCCGGAAACTACCCCCTGCTGGACGAGCGCCAGCAGGCGGCGCTTGCTGAGCATGGTGTAGGTCAAGTTGAGCCTGTCGAACTCAATCTGCTGTGGCGCGAAGATGCCGAGTTTCTGGATGTACCAGTCGTAGAGCGGCCGGTGATCCTCGAACTCCAGAGTGCAAATGGAATGCGTGATCTGCTCAATGGAATCCGACTGGCCGTGCGTGAAATCGTACATCGGGTAGATGCACCACTTGTCGCCGACGTGGTGATGCGAGGCGTGCAGGATGCGGTACATCACCGGATCGCGCATGTTCAGGTTCGGCGAGGCCATGTCGATCTTCGAACGCAACGTTCGCGTTCCGTCTGGGAACTCGCCGTTCTTCATGCGTTCGAACAGGTCCAGGTTTTCGGCGATTGAGCGATTGCGCCAGGGGCTTTCCTTGCCCGGCTCAGTGAGCGTCCCTCGATGCTGACGGACCTCCTCGGCGCTGAGGTCGCACACATAAGCGTCGCCCTGCTTGATCAGTTGCACGGCCCATTCGTAGAGCTGGTCGAAGTAGTCGGAGGCGTAGTAGATGCCGGCCGGCTCGAAGCCCATCCAACGGACGTCTTCCAGAATCGATTCGACGTACTCGGATTCCTCCTTGCAAGGATTCGAATCGTCGAATCGCAGATTGCACTTGCCGCCGAATTCCTGAGCCAGGCCGAAGTTCAGGCAAATGGATTTCGCATGGCCGATGTGCAGATAACCGTTCGGCTCGGGAGGAAACCGGGTATGGACCCGCCCGCCGTGCTTGCCGGAGGCGATGTCGGCGAGGATAATGTCGCGGACAAAGTTCGACTGCGCCGGCTGCGCTCCATTGGCGGCTTCCACGTTGCTGATCTCTGCGTTCGGCTCTTCGTCGGCCATTGTTGGGTTGCTCCTCGATCGGTCTTAAAGATTTGCCTGTTCTAATCGTCCAATCGCTTGGCGGATCCGCTTCAGGCAGACATCGCGGCCCAGCACTTCAAGCGTTTCAAACAGCGGCGGGGCGTTCTTGCGGCCGCAAACCGCCACGCGGATCGGCTGGAACATCTGTCCCGCCTTGACGCCCAGCTCAGCCGCGGCGGCCCGCAACGCGGCGTCCAGCCCGTGATGGTTGAATTCAGCGGATTCGAGCGTGGATGCCGCCTTCTCGAGCGCCCTTGCGGCCATCGCCGCGTCGCCCTTTTGGGGTATCAGTTCGGCTGCGTCATACGGCTTCAGTTCGGAAAGGTAAAAGAAATCGGCGGCCGCCGGCGCGTCTTTGAGCGTCTTGATCCGCTCCTGGATGAGCGGCGTCACCTTCAGCAAATGTCGGTCCTCGACCGTGTATCCGGCAGCCTCCAGCACCGGCTTCAGATGCCCGGCCAGTTCCTCCGGCGTCATCGCGTAGATGTGCTGCGAGTTCAGCCACAGCGCTTTGGGATCGATCGGGTCCTCGTCGCTGAAGTTCACTACCGCGTTGGAGCGGTTCACCCCCTCGAAGCCAAAAACAGCCACAAGTTCATCACGGCTCATGCGCTCGCGGTCGTCTTTGGGAGACCAGCCGAGCAGGCACAGGAAGTTGACGTAGGCGTGCGCCAGGAACCCGGCATCGCGATACGTCGTAACGCTGACTACAGGGCCGTGTTTGCGCTTGCTCAGTTTCGATCCGTCGGGAGCGATCAACAGCGGCAGGTGGGCGAACTTCGGCGGCTCATAGCCGAGCGCCTCGAAGATCAGAACATGTTTGAACGTGTTGGTCAGGTGGTCTTGGCCGCGGATGATGTGGGAGATTCGCAGATCGGCATCGTCGGCGCAGGAGGCCATGTGGTAAGTAGGCAGGCCGTTGCTGCGCAGAAGTGCGAAGTCCTCGATATCGGCGGTTGATTTTGACTGCTCACCGTAGACCTCGTCGGTGAAGGTGACGATGCGGCCTGTTTCGCGCGGAACGCGATAGCGGACGACAAACGGCTCGCCGGCTTCGGCCCGGCGGTCGCTTTCCTCTCGCGAGAGTTCGCGCATTTCAGGGTTGCAGAGCCAGGCTGCGCCGCCATCGGGCGTCCTGTCCTCCACGGCGGCGTTCATGGGGGTGAAATCGCGGTAGGCGAAGCCCTTGGCGAGAATCGCGCGAGCGGCATCCTCATGCAGCCTCAGCCTGTCGGACTGCCGGTAATATTCGTCCCAACCGAGATCAAGCCATTTCAGGCCGTCGAAAATGGAATCCACCGACTCCTGGGTATTGCGCTCGACGTCAGTGTCATCCAGGCGCAGGATCATCGTTCCGCCATGCCGGCGGGCGAACAGCCAGTTGAAGATGAACGTCCGGGCGCTGCCAATGTGCAAATACCCGGTTGGAGAGGGAGCAAAACGGACTCGGACCATGAACCTTTCAGTATACGGGTTCGCTTCAGGATGCCGCTTCGCCTGATTGCCGCACTCGCCTGTACAAATCGATCAGATTGGCCACGGAAAGCTGCTCGGCGCGCAGCCCGGCCTCGGGCAGGCGAGTGATCATATCGGCCGGATACGCAGCCGAGAGGTTGTTTCTCAGCGTCTTGCGCTTCATGTGGAAACAGAGGCCGGCGAAACGCAGGAAGCCGGACATATCGATCCACTCAGGCGTGGCGGCCGGAGTCAGACGGATCAACGCGCTGTCGACTTTAGGAGGAGGTTTGAAGGCGGCAGCCTTCACCGTGAACAGCTTCTCCACCCTGCAACGCGCCTGGACGGAGACCGAAAGATAGCCATAATCTCGATTGCCCGGATGGGCGGTGATTCGTTCGGCCACTTCCTTCTGCACCAGGAAGACTGCCCGTTTCAGTGACCCACCAAGCGACAGAGTCTTTTCAAGAATCGGCGAGGTGATGTAGTAAGGCAGATTGCCGCAAACGACAGCTTGGCCCCACCGTGAGAGGTCGGTCTCCAGCACATCCTGTTCGACAACCTCGATCCCAGCGCCTCCGAATCGGGACCGGATGCCCGCGGCCAGAGCCGGGTCCAGCTCAATGGCGGCCAAACGAACCGCCCGGCTGATCAGATGCCGCGTCAGGCCGCCCGGGCCAGGCCCGATCTCGATAACGGCCTCCTCCCTCTGAGGGCATGCTGCCGCCGCAATTCGCTCAAGGATTGAATCGTCGAAAAGAAAATGCTGTCCGAGGCGCCTGCCCACAGGCGGTTAGCCCTGAACCTGGATTTCGCTGCGGCGGAACGACACGCGCACCCAGCCCGATGTCGGCTTGCCGAACGAAGTGGCTGGATGGAACTGCGTGAACAGAAGCGAGTTCTCCAGCCCGCGGCGCACAGCAGCCGTATTGTAGCGGCCATAGCCCGAGGGGAAGGCGTAATCGATGACACGCCCCTGTTCGTCCACGAAGACGTCCACCGCGATCTCTTCCGGCCCCAACGCCAAGTCCAGGCTGCTCCGAACCGTCGCCACGGTGTAAAGGACCGTCGGAACGTCCTGCTCATGCGCCCTGATGATGCCTTGGAAATTCGTCATCACCATCGAAAACAGCACCACGGCAGAGGCCAGTCCGCCCATCGCGGGCACGGCTAGCGGCCTCATCAGGTTGTCGGCCCAGAAAGCGAATGCGGTCCGCCAGGCCTTGACTTGGCCAGAGAAACCGTTGATCGTCCGGCGGCGGGCGGCTTCTCTTGAAGCAATCACGCGCAATTGGAGGGCAAGCTCTTCAGGGATCGGTAACGCCGGTGTTTGTTTCAGCCTGCGGCGGATTTCAAAAATTTGCTGGGCATGGCCAGCGCAATCGGCGCAGCCATCCATATGCTGCATCGCCTCACGCCGCTCAGCGTCGACGACGCAACCATCCGCCATGGCGGATATGAGCGTTCGAACTTCTTGGCAGTCCATTGCCTTGACCCTCTATTCGACCGTCTGGGGCTCAAACTGCACGCCCCGGGCCGGTTCGAGTTCATCCAGCAGAGCCTTGCGCAAGGCTTCACGGCCGCGCAAAATCCTGGATTTCACCGTGCCGATCGAAATGTCCAAAACGTCGGCAATCTCCTCATAACTCAGATCTTCCAGGTCCCGCAGCACGACGGCATCGCGGAACGCCGGGCTCAATCCTGCCAGGGCTCGCTCGATCGCTATGCGCCGCTCATGGTTCAAGACCACTTCGTACGGCGTCTTGGACTGGTCACTCAAGTGCTCCAGCCAGTTCTTGCCGGCATCGTCGGATTCCAGCTCGATCTCCGCCTTACGGTGCCGCCCAAACCACCTGCGGCGGTTGTGCGCCTCATTCACCGAGATTCGGTAGATCCAGGTCTTCAGCGAGCTCTGTCCCCGAAACGACCCGATGTTTCTGAATACCTTCAGAAACACATCCTGCGTTACATCGCTTGCTTCCGATGCATCGTCAATCAGACGCTGAACCAAGCTGTAAACAGCCTGCTGGAATTGCGCCAAGAGAAGTTCATATGCCCGCTCCTCGCCTGCTTTAAGGCGTTCGACAAGCAGAGCATCCGCCTCTGGATCAACCCGATACCCAGGGTCTCCAGCCAGCGCCTCTTCGTCGATCTGCCGGCACTCTTGCATGGCGCCTCCGCACATTCATTCTAGCGCCGAGTCGTTCCATCCGGCGACCACCCCAGTGTCACCGGGGCAGTCCACCTGCATTCCTATAGACACTGGGCGTCTACGAAAAGTTCCTTCTCAGCGCCAGTGCCGGCCAAAAAGCGACACTATCTCGTCAAGTTTTCTTTCGGCCTCTGCCGGTTTGGACCCTCTGACTGCCGCCGTGACACAGGTGCGCAGGTGGTTCTTCAGCACCACTTGAGCTGTTGCGCCGATGGCCTGTTCAACCGACGCCATCTGCGTCAACACATCGGCGCAGTACCGCTCTTCCTCCACCATCCTCTGCAGACCCCGGACCTGGCCCTCTATCCTCCTCAGCCGCTTCAGTACTGCTTCCTTGTCCTTCATCGGCCCACCTCCGGATTCCATCGCGCCAATCGCAGACTGTTTGTGATCACACTCACCGAACTGAACGCCATCGCCAGGCTCGCCAGAACAGGGCTCAACAGAAGGCCATGCGAGGGGTAGAATGCCCCGGCGGCGACTGGGATGGCCACGACGTTGTAGGCGAGCGCCCAGAATAGGTTGTGACGCATGGTCGTGACTGTCGCTCGCGACAAGGCAATGGCCGTGGCCACCAGCGTCAGGTCTGGCCGCATCAGGGTTGCCGAAGCCGCTTCTATCGCCACGTCGGATCCCGACGACATAGCCAGACCCGCATTCGCCGCTGCCAACGCCGGCGCGTCATTCACGCCGTCGCCCACCATCGCAACGCGCCGGCCCGCTCGCTGGATTCGCCTGAGATATTCCAGTTTCTCCTCCGGTAATACTCCTGCTACCACTTCGGTGATATCCGCCTCGCGGGCAGCCGACTCAGCGGCTCCCTGTTGATCTCCCGTCAACATGGCAACGTGAAGGCCTAAACGCTTGAGCCGGGCCACTGCCTCGGCCGCTTCAGGCCGAAGTTGTCCGGCGACATCCACCCACCCGGCCGGGACGCCGTCAATGGCAAGGTGGATTCTCGATGCCCCAGCCGCAGTCAATTTGTTTGGTCGCAGAAAAATCCCTTTGGATTCAAAGAGTTCCGCTTTTCCGGCGGCAACTCTGACTCCTCTGACCGTCCCTTCGGCTCCAAGCCCCGGAAGGGCCCGGAAGTCCTCGACCGGGAGAACTTCGACGCTCCTGGCCCGGGCGTGCTCAACCACTGCCCGCGCAACAGGATGTTCGGAAGCCGCCTCCAGCGACGCCAGCGCCTGCCAGGCCGAATCTGTCATCCCGCTGTCGCCGGTCACGCTGAGCCGCCCGGTGGTCAGCGTCCCGGTCTTGTCGAAAACGACCGTATCCACGCTGCTCAGGATCTCCAGGGCCTCGCCTCCCCGGAACAAGATCCCCAAACCGGCGCCGCGCCCAGTGGCCACCATCATCGCTGCCGGCACGGCCAGTCCCATCGCGCACGGGCATGCGATTATCAGCACCGATACGGAGGCAGCGAGACCTCTGGCGAGGGGTTCGCCGGCGATGAGCCAGGCCGCCGCGGTCACAACCGCGATCAGGACCACCACGGGCACGAAAACGGCGCTCAGGCGGTCGGCCAGCCGCTGCATGGGCGGTTTTTCCCCTTGCGCCTGGCGGAGCAGCCGGATGATCTGCTCCAGCATGGTCTCCGAGCCCAGTGCGACAACCCGATAGCGCAGCACACCAAACGAATTCAGGGTTCCTCCTGCCAGACGATCGCCTGGCGACTTGTCCACCGGAAGCGGCTCGCCAGTGAGCATGGATTCGTCAACGCTGCTCTGGCCACCCACCACGACGCCATCTGCGGCGATGCGTTCGCCCGGACGGGCAATCGCGATGTCGCCCCGGCGCAGGTCGCTCAGGCCGATCTCCATCTCGCTGCCGCCACGCTCGACCGACACGGCCGCCGGCCGCAAATGCGCTAGCGAGTTGAGTGCGGCGGCAGTCTTGCGCCTAGCGCGCGCTTCCATGGCATTGCCGCACAGCACCAGCGCGATGATGAAGACAACTGCCTCAAAGTAAACCTCGGCCTGGATCCCACGGGAAACCAGGAAGCCCGGAGCGGCGGTCACAAACGACGAGTAGGCAAACGCCGCGCCAGTGCCCAGCGCCACCAGCGTGTTCATGTCGGAGGTCTTGTGCCGGAGCGCGGCCCAGGCCTTCAGGTAGAAGTGCCGGCCGGCCCAACTCATGGTAAAGACAGAGAGCCCCAGAAGAAACCAGCACAACGCGCTGGCGGGAACCAGGTAGATCCAAGGAAAAAGGAACCTGAAGGGCGCATCCAACCACATCGCCAAGCGGTGGAGGAACGCGTCGGCGCCATGGTTGGTCATCAGCGGCATCGAGGCCGCCATGGCTACGGCCGCGGCGCCCAAGCTCACCGCCGCTCGAACGCGAAGGCTTCTGTACTCCCTCTCCGATTCAGACTCCTGGCGTTGCTGCTGTTCGGCTGGAGATTCGCCTTCCGCAATCAGAGCGGCCTCATAGCCGCTCTCGTTGACTACAGCCATCAGGGATTCAGGAGTCGCCACCACAGGGTCGTAGACCACGTTGGCACTGGCCAGCATCAGATTGACGGTGGCCTGTTTGACGCCGGGTTGCGCTTCCAGAGTCCGCTGGACAAAACTCTGGCATGCGGCGCAGGTCATCCCTCGGACCTCGAAACTGCTGCGCGCCGTCCAGTCTCGCGCAGCCCGTTCAGGCAAGCGCGGCCTTGAATCCGATTCGTTCAACGGCATCAATGACCTTTTCCACCATGGCCCCCGATCCCGTTAATTTGACCTCGGCCGAACCGACGTCCACGGTGACTACCTCGACGCCCTCCAGCTTCCCGAGCGCCATCGTCACGCGGCGCACGCAGGCCCCGCAGTGCATTCCGCCTATGGCGATCCTGATCGTCTCCTGATCCATTCAGCCTTCGCTCCCCTGCCTTGAGCGTATATACCCCATACCCCTATGTCAAGAAATCGGCGCCAGACCGGGAGGGTTCAGGCTTGTCCCAGAATCCGGCGGTAGTAGTCCTCGTAGTGCGGAATGATCTTTGTTGTGCAGAATCTTGTTTCCGCAGTGCGCCGGGCAGCGGCCGCCATCCGGCCTTTAATCATCGAACTGGACAGGATCTCGACTACACGAGCCGCGTGCGCATCCACATCCCCGACGTCTTCCAAGAATCCATCCCTGCCGTGCGTAATCACCTCAGGTAGGCCGCCGACGTTCGTGGCGACCGGCACCACGCCGCAGGCCATAGCCTCCAACGCAACCAGGCCGAACGACTCCAGTTCGCTTGGCAACAGCAGGACGTCGGTTTGCGGCAGCATTTCCCGGATCCGGTTCTGTTTGCCCAGAAACTTCACATGCGGCACCAGGCCGAGTTCGTGAGCCAAAGATTCGGCGCCACTGCGTTCAGGCCCGTCACCGGCCATCCATAGTTCAGCATCCATGTGTTCACGGACTTTCGCAAGAATCCGGACGCAGTCTTGGACGCGTTTCACGGCGCGGAAGTTCGAGATATGCAGCAACCTTGGACGCCCGCCGTGCGGGGACATGGACGGCTGGTATTGGGAGCAGTTGACGAAGTTGGGGATCACCTCGATCGGCGTTTCAACACCAAAGACATTGCGGGTCTCCGTCTTCAGGTAGCCGCTGATGGACGTGACTCCGTCGCTTTGTTCGATGCTGTACTTGGTGATGCCGAAATAGCTATGGTCGGCGCCGACGATCGTAATGTCGGTGCCATGCAGCGTTGTGACGTAGGGCAGGCGGCGCGACTTGGCCAGCATCTGGCGGGCAAGCATCGCCGCCACCGAATGAGGAATCGCGTAGTGGACGTGCAGCAAATCGAGATTCCTCCATTCGGCGACCTCGGCCATCCTCGACGCCAGCGCCAATACATAGGGGGGGTATTGGAACAGGGGGTATGTGGTGACTTCGACCTCGTGATAGAAGACGTTCTCCATCGCCGGATCCAGGCGGATGGGGTTCGAGTAGGTGATGAAGTGAACCTCGTGTCCGCGGGCGGCGAGCTCCATGCCCAACTCTGTCGCCACGATGCCGCTTCCGCCGTAGGTGGGATAACAGGTGATTCCAATTCGCATGATGGACCGCCTTCATTATTGAGTTGGGCGCCAGCGCAATTCGCCGTAGCCAATCTGGCCATTGATGTTTTCCGCCGGATGTGCCACATCGCCCCCGCCGAACCAGACCCGGATCCGGTCCGCTTCCACGATGACGGTCGCATCGCAGACCACTTTGCCATTCCAGGGCTGGCTGCCCGCGATCACGAGAGGAGTCCGCTTCCAATGAACGCCGTCGCCCGACCGGGCCAGGCCCATGCGCCTCACTTCGTGGCGGTCACGGCCCGTATAAAGCATCCACCACGCCCCATGCGCTTGCCAGACAGCCGGTTCACCGAGGCCGGATTCATCAAATGACCCATCAGCGCCGAGGTCCAGGACTGGATTCCCACGTAGACGCGTCCAGACCTCGCCATCCTTGGATCGCGCCAAGCCTAACCGTTGACGCCGGGCACGGTCTTCGCCCAGGTAGTACATGTAGAGCCAGCCGCCGGATACGATGACGTATGGATCGCCCAAGGCGCGCTCGTCCCAGGCGCCCCGGGGTCCGTGATCGAGCACGGGCTCCCGCGTCTTCGACCAATGGCGCGAATCCTGAGATCTTGCCAGTCCAATCCGAGGCGGCTCGCCAGCCTGATACCAATACATCCAAACCCCGTCCCTGACCAAAGCCGAGCCGTTTGCTGCGATCGAGCGCCCCTCCCAGGTCTGTGCGTCGGGCGCGACTACAACCCCTGATGAGATCCAGACAAAGCCGTCGGGCGAGGTGGACATCAGAGTCCGCCACTGTTTCCCGTCGAAGCCTGAGTACAGGTTCGTCAGAGCCGGGCCAGATCGTACAATAGACGGATTGAGCGCATCCACCCGGTCGGCCTCTCCAAACAGGCCCCTCTTCTGGACAGGCGCATCCATGACATGCCATTCATAGGCTCCCTGCTCCGATGAGGCTGCCGGAGGCAAGGTGAATTGGCCGTAGTGGCCGCAGGCGGCCGCAAACACGCACAGAGCAGCCGTAAGCACCCTCATACGGGGACCCGGATTCGAAGCGTTGAGCCCAAACCTGGCTGGGATTCGACTTCCATGTCGCCGTTCATCGCCCGCACCCTACTCTTGATGCTGGCCGGGCCGATCAGCAAACTGTCCAACTCCTCCAGAGTGAACTTGCCCACGAAGGGAAATCCTGTGCCGTCGTCGACCACGGTAACCGTGAGCCACGAGCCACTTCGCTCGATCGACACCGACACCTGCGAGGCATTCGAATGCTTCTGGATGTTGTTCAGCGCCTCACGGATGACCTGTAGCAGGTCCACCGATGAGGCGAAATCATCATGGCTGGCCTCGGCATTCGCCTTGAAGATCGCCGGGATCCGGGTGTCTTTCTGAAATGCCGCCACCATGGAACGGACGGCGGTGGCAAGTCCGGCGCCCGCCACTTCCACTGGTCTCATGCTGCGAACGAACGTGCGCATCTCCTTCACCTGCTTGTCGCAGACTTCGCGCAACTGCCGCAATTCTTCCATCCCAGCCGCCGGATCGCGCTCCATCCGCCGCCGGACCGTTTCGAGACCGAGCTGAAAACTGATGAAACTCTGCAGCGGCCCATCGTGAAAGTCCGCCGCGATCCTCTCTTTTTCCGACTCCCTCGCCATCTGCGCTTCGGCCCTGTACAAAACGGACTGCCGCGATGCATTCGACAGACGCTCGATCAGGTTTTGTTTCTGGAGAGACAGGACGCAACCCATCATGCCGAGCAACAGGAGCAGGGGCAGAATCCGGTCCACGTTGGGAGGTTGGATGACGATGACGAAAACCATCGACAGCACCAGAGCCAGGAGAACCTGGCGCCATTCATGCAGACTGGCGGCCGACAGCAGGAGGTGAAATGCGGCAAAGGCCGCTACCCAGAACCCCTCCCCCCCGGAAAGCCAGGCGCAGAGAAAGAACACCGCGAGATCGACGGTCATCGAGACCAGGCCCAGACGGTCGGCGCGGTCGGGCCAGCGCCAGAAGGCGCTGACCAGACTGTAGATGGTGAGCAGCAGGAGGGCAAACAGCAGAGTTGCCTGCTCGAACCGCGCCATGCCCAGCACCACCCAGAGGCAAGAGGCGCCCACAAGAGCCCGCAACAGGCTCAAATAGCGACGCCACAGGTACGGCAGTGTGATCTGATCGGCGATCAAGGGTTCCCCCTCCTGCCGGATTATTTCATCACGTAGAGGTAAATGGTATGGCTGCGCCCTTCGCCGTCGTCTTCTATGGTCTCTTCCTTGTCAGGAGTCCACCCGGCGAAGGTGAAGTCGTGCGAGACAATGCGCGTGCCCTTCTTGAGTTGCTTTTCGAGCATCGGGCGAATCTTGTCATTCGAACTGGGCAGCAAGTACACAGTCAGAAGGTTGGCGTCGGCGAAATTTTGTTTCGTGATGTCGCCAAGAATGATGCGCGCCTTCGACTCCAGGCCGAGCGTGCGGATGCGGTCGGTGGATTGCTTGTGGAGATCGGGGTCCAACTCAACGCCGGTGGCGTTCGCGCCGAACTTCCTGGCAGCCATGATCACGACCCGCCCATCGCCGCTTCCCAAGTCATAAAACTTCTCGCCGGGCTTCAACCCGCCGAAGACCAGCATCTTTTCCACCACCGATTCAGGCGTCGGGTAATATGGCGCGAGTTTCTCGGCAGCGGGCTTGCTCTCCTGCCCGTACGAGAGACACGCAAGGGCGGTCAGAAGGATAGCGGCATGGCGGATCATCGTTTTGCAGTTCTCCTTATACCCGCAGTTTAGCGGTTCCTACTGGCCAATGTAGACGCGGACCGGACCGCTTTGATTCCCGCCCGCTTCCACGCGCAGTTCTGCCGGACCTTCATCCATGATGACCGGCAAAACGCCCTCGATCAGGTAGAAGCCGGTGTATCCAGGAGCCAGACGGGCTTCCACGTCCTTCAATTCGACATCGTTGATGCGAACTGCCACCTTGGTAACAACCCTGGGCGGGTCCGTGTCGGGCGCGGGCGAACCCGCGGGCCATTCCGGGCTCACTCGTCCCAATCCTGTGGCAAGGATCTGGATCTTCTTCCCGCCATGCAGAGGATTCATCGCGTCAACCGCGACGCCAGATTCAGCATCGAGCACGAACGGAGTGCCGTCCCGGTCCATGAGAACCGCGGGCGAAGTCTCCTTCAACCGCAATGGGAATGCCATTGACTGTCCTCCGGCATTCACCTCAAGCTGTAACAAGCTGTTGTTGAAAGCGTACGGAAGCTGGAACTGTGACTCCCCTTCGGCCGATGGCAGCGCAGCCATTTCCATTCCGCCGGCCGCGATCCTGTCCGCGCGAACTCCAGCCAGCGTCAGCAATCCCCCAGGAGCGGCCTCGCGCTGGCTGAAATCGGCCGCATGCACCACAACCGGCCTAGCCGCCAGATGCGGGGCGGGGATCGCATACACGCCGAAGCCGTCCACCGAGGCGAGCAACTGGGTTCCAGAGGTGTCCAACGCCACTCCGCTTACTTGTTGCGCCGGCGCCTCGCCCGGCACGGCCAACCAGGCCGAGGCTGGCGTGGGCGCCATCAGGCTGGCGAATGTCCAGAACACCCGGCTGCCAGTGGCCACGTATACCGCACCTGTACGCCGGTCCACTGCGATGCCGGTCACCGGTCCGGGAGGGAGATTCGCGGTCAAATCGTCCCAGTAAATCCCTCCGTTGACGGTGCGAAGAACTCGCGGCCCCAGACCAGCCTGACCCGCAGCCACCGCCATTGCAACCCTGGGATCGGACGGATGCGCCCAAATCTGCTCAATCCGCCCCGATCCGGGTTGGGATTCGCGCCAGGTCACGCCTCGATCCAGTGTGGCCCAGAGGCGGCCATCGGCCGAAGCGGCGAAACGCGAATCGCCGCTCCAGGCAACCGCAGTCATCTCGACTCCGGACAACCGGCTCAACTCGGCTCGCATGGCAGCTTCCTGATCCAGGCGGCCGCCCAGGATCGGGACCCATCCCGCCTTTTGCCCAGGCATCCACTCCAGCTCTTTCCAGGCTCCAGCCGATTCGGCCTGAACCCGGACGCCCGTCGCACCGTCAGCGGCGGCGGTGATCCGCCGGATTCGGAATCCGGGCAAGCCTTCGTTGATGCCCGCCCAGGTTGAGCCTCCGTCGAGAGAGATCCAGACACCCGTATCGGACGCCACGGCGATCCGGTCATCATCAGCGGGATGCACGGCGAGATCACGAATGCGCCCGCCGAGGATGGAATCGCCACGGTAGCCAGTCAAGTTTTCCCATGCCTGGCCGCCGTTGACCGATCTCCATGCGTTGCGTCCAACGGCGTAAACCACAGCATTCCGTACGGTTCTGGCCCTCGTGCTTGCCGGGATTTCTGGTAGCGTTGCAGCCTCGGCAGCCTCGATCGCGGGCGCTGACTCTGCCCGGCGGGTCCAAGTTTCCAGGTTATCGGTACCCCAGACTTCGCCTCCGGCCAATTGAACGCGAAGCCCTGAACCGTCTTGGAGGAACCAAACACGGTCCGCGCGGCCGCCGGCAGGCGATGGTAAGCCGAGCAATTGCAGTTGGTTGCCCACCTGCCGCCACCCGGCGCCGGTGAGCGTCTGGCCATGCAGCACCGCTGCGGCCGAAGCCAGCGCGGCCAGCGCAAGGCCGGTTCTTCGACAGACTGTGTTCCCGTGACCCACGTCCTGAGTCCATTCTACCCTGACTCCATCGTCCTTTTGTTTCCTAAACTTCATCTACTTCACTGATTCCACAAAAGAAAATTGACACGGCACTCAGTTTGCTACACGCTAGAGAGTGGTAGACTAGCAATCTACGGGTCATGATGCGAGTATTGCCTCACAACCCGGTCATGCGGATTGCGTGTGCGGGGCTTGCCCTGATGCTCACGCAGCCCCTCGCCGCGCAGCTTCTGCCTGCACCCAAACCGGCTTTGCCGGAAGGCGGCGCGCGTGTGGTCGCGCTGGAAGGGGCGGTTTCACTCCAAAAAGCCGGCGGTTTGTGGGCTTTGAACGTCGGCGACGTCATCCAGGTCCAGCAGGTGGTTGTGACGGGACCAGACGGATATGCGCGGTTCGAGGTTGCTGACGGTAGCACCTTCGAGGTGTACCCATCGAGCAAAGTGACCTTCCGCAACAACCCCGGCGACTGGCGGGATCTGGTGGATGTCTGGCTTGGGCGGATTCGCGTCCACATCCAGAAGTTGGGCGGACTGCCGAATCCTAACCGGGTGCAGACTCCGACGGCGATCATTTCCGTCCGCGGGACGGTCTTTGACGTAGCTGTGACTGACGACGATGAGACCACGACGGTCGCCGTTGCTGAAGGCCAGGTGGCGGTGACCCACCGGCTGATGCATCGGGAAGGGGGTGTCAAGCTCCTCAATGCCGGCGAGGAGATCACCGTCTACCGGAACGTGCCATTGTCCGCCGGCAGGAAAATGGACAGGACCCGAGCAGCACAATACGCAGCCGAAGCCCTCTGGCAGGTGATGTTGAGAGGCCCGCGCATGGGCGGCGGGTCAGGCGGTTCAGCGCCGACCTCAACCACGCCGACGCCTCCTCCGTCAAAGCCGCTTCCGGGCGACACCGAATCGACGCCGCCTCCGCCTCCACCGCCTCCACCAGGCGGCGGCGAATAGCGTTGCGGAACTTCCCGCCCATAATCCCCTGATCGAGGGTTGTTAAACTGGCAGTGAACCAGATGACAGGCATACTCTATCTGCTGCTGGCGACCGGCCCTCAGGGCGTTGCTCCAGGCTGGGATCTCAAACCGCATGCGGAAAAAATCAACGCGGACGTTGAGCGGCTGCGACCGCTCATCGGACGTCTCGACCCAGCAAGATGGACCGCATCCGGCGCTCCGCAGGCATACGAAAAACAGTGGCGTGACTGCCTCGATGGCATCGGCCACGTTCAGAATGCCGCCGCGCGACTCGCCGCCCGGCCCGAGCGGCTGAGCCTTGCCGCCGAGACGCTTGTCCGGCTCGAAGGGCTGATCGAACATTCGCTATCGCTTTCGCAAGCTGTCAGACGTTATCAGAATGCGGCCATTGCAGAGGTGCTCGAAAGCGAAATAGCGGCCGCAGGTTCGAGCAGGGAATGGCTGCGCCGGCATGTTATGGAGCTGTCGGTCACCCGTGAGCAGGAACTGGAGACTGCTGAGAAGGAAGCGCAGCGTTGCCGGACGGAGATCGTCCGTCCCGCGGGGAAAAAGCAGTAGGCGAAGTTAATGAAGGAGGCGAAAGGATGAACCAGCCAGCCGCCGGCGAGTTCCACTGCCATATTTGCGGCGAACCATCTCGGACGATTTGCCGCTGGTGCACGAAAGATGCCTGCGACAACCACATTTGCGGCGAATGCGGGCGTTGTTCGGACTGTTGCGAATGTGATCAGCGTAAGGTCTCGACTTCGGATGAGGAGACCCGCCAGTGAGCCGCATTCTCGCCCTTCATGCGCACCCGGACGATGTCGAATTCCTCGCCTCAGGGACTCTGGCTTTGCTGTCCGGCCTGGGTCACGACATCACGATCGTCACGATGACCGCCGGGGATTGCGGTTCGGACATTCACGCTGCCCGCGAGATCTCCTCGATTCGCCGGCGAGAAGCGGCCGCATCGGCGGCGCGGATCGGGGCTGCCTACGGGTGCCTGGAGTTCCTCGACCTTGCCATTTTTGTCGATGACCCGTCGCGCCGCAAAGTCACTTGGGCGCTCCGGCACTACCGGCCCGAAATTGTCCTGACGGCGTCGCCCGTGGACTACCATTGCGACCACGAAGCCACATCGAAACTGGTGGTCGACGCCTGTTTCGGCTGTTCCGCCCCGAACTACGACGCATTGGCCTACGGTTCCGCTCCCGCGCTGCCTGCCATTCCGCACCTTTACTTCATGGATCCGACGGAAGGCCGGGATCGCGATGGCAATCTAGTCCGGCCTCAATTCGTCGTCGACATCTCCAGCGTGATCACCAGCAAGACTGAAATGCTGGAGTGCCATGAGAGCCAGCGCGCCTGGTTGCGGCGCCAACACGGCATTGACGATTTTGTCGAGATAGGCAAGTCGTGGAGCGCAAATCGCGGGGAACTGGCCGGGGTCGCCTACGCGGAGGGCTTCAGGCAGTATAAGGGTCACCCTTGGCCGGGCGACCCTTTACTCGAATCCCTACTGCCGGCGAACCTTGTCTATAGACTCAGTTGAGACTCCGGCCGAGCTGACCAAACGAACTGCCGGAGTTCGTTTGGTCACGACTATCTCCCTTTATTGCAATCATTTGCCAACGAGCAGAAGCCGCACGTCCATGACGTTCGTGCCGGTGGGCCCTGTCTTGACCAAGTCGCCGAGCGCCTCAAAAAAGGGGTAGCTGTCGTTATTGGCGAGCGCGGCTGATGGGTTGAGCCCCAGGGCGAGAGCTCGCTCGACGGTCGCTCCATCGGAGATCGCCCCGGCGGCATCGGTAGGTCCATCGGTTCCGTCGGTTCCGCCGCTGAGGGCGACTACGTCCGGCAGGCCCGAAAGCGCTAGAGCGGCAGCCAAGGCAAACTCCTGATTCCTGCCTCCCAATCCATTCCCGCGGATCGTTACCGTCGTTTCGCCGCCCGATATGAGACAGATGGGCGGTTTCGACGGGTGGCCGCTGGCCAGCGCCTCACGGGCGATGGCGGCATGCATGGAGGCGATCTCCCTGGTTTCGCCCTCAATGAAGGTGGATAGAACAACTGGCTTGTAGCCGAGTTCCCTTGCCTTGCGCGCGGCGGCATCGACAGCCAGGCGGTTGGACCCGATGATGAGGTTCTGGGTTCTGTCAAAACAGGCATCGCCCGGTTTGGGCGTATCGGCAATCCGGCCAGCGATGCCTGACTGGAACCGCCCGGCAACCGGAACTGGGATCTGGCCGGCGATGCCGTACTTTTCGATCACAGCCCAGGCCGAGGCGAACGTGGAGGGGTCTGGCGCTGTTGGTCCCGAACCGATCACGTCCAGCGAGTCTCCAATGACGTCGGAGAGCAGCAAGGAGATGACCGTGGCGGGAGCGGCCAACCGGGCCAACTGGCCGCCTTTGATGCCTGAGATATGCTTCCGGACGGCGTTGATCTCATGGATGGTGGCGCCGCACGCCAAAAGAGCCTTAGTAACGGCCTGCTTTTCCTCCAGGGTGATGCCAGGCGCAGGCATAGGCGTCAACGCTGAAGCGCCGCCCGAGATCAGGCAGAAGACCAAGTCGTTCGGACCGCAGCCCGCGGCCAGAGCGGCGATGCGGCGTGCCCCTTCGATGCCGGCCTCGTCGGGTACGGGGTGGCCGCATTCGTTCAACGCGATCCGCCTCAGCTTCGCCAGATGGCCATACTTGGTGTTGACCAAGCCAGCCGAGATCCGGGAACCCAGGATCCGTTCAATGGCGCGGGCCATGACGGCGCTGGCCTTGCCCGCGCCGACGACCACAACCCGATCGTATTGATCGAGCCGGTAAGTCTTCCGTCCCACCCGGAGCATATCCCCGGAACGGGCGACGGCGCGCGCGACAGCCTTGGCCGGATCGGCGGCGTCCAACGAGGATTGAAAGATGCGAAGAGCGTCGCGGCGCAGCCGCGTTTCAGTTTTCATGGAACGGAACCTCCTAGAAGAGAGGGAGTTCGAGGATAGCCTTTAAAGCGCCGGAACTGCCTTCGCTGGTTACCCGTATGCAGTAGTCAGCCTTCTCGTAGCAAGCCCGGCGGGAGTAGTACAACTGCTCGAATTTCTCAGGATCCCTGGCGAGCGGGCGGTGAGCGTGGCCAGCGACGCGCGATTTGATCATTTCGAGCGGCGCGTCCAGCCAGATCGAAACGCCATGATTTTGAATCAGATCAAAATTGCGCTCCTGGGCAAAGCAGCCGCCGCCAAGAGACACCACCCAGGGAACGCCGCGCGAGATGTCGTGGATGCGGCGTTCGAGCATCTCAGTTTCCAATAGGCGGAAGTGATCTTCGCCAAGCTCATCGAAGATTTCGGGGATCGACTTCTGCGCCTTAGATTCGATGTCCTCATCCAGATCGGCGTATCTCCAACCAAGATGACGCGCGAGCGCGCGGCCCACGGTGGTCTTGCCGGAACCCATGAAGCCCACCATGTAAATGCCCGGCGTCCTCTTCAGTTTGAGTATCACGATTCGATCTCTACCTTGGAGTTATACCGCGCCTCGGGCCGGCGAGCCAACCGTGGCGCAAATCCGAGGGGGCCAATGCGGGATAATACTGGTCATGCCAGGGCGGCTGCTGCCCATCTTCCCGCTTGGGATCACCTTGTTGCCGCACGAGCGGCTGCCGCTGCACATCTTCGAGGACCGGTACAAGGAGATGATCAGGGAGTGTCTCGAACTGGGCGTCGAGTTCGGCGTCGTACTGCAAAAGGGTGAGGGAATTCTGCGGACCGGTTGCACGGCTTCGGTTGAGCAGATCGTAAAGAAGTATGAGGACGGGCGGTTGGATATATTGACGGCGGGCCGCCGGCGGTTTGAGATCCTCGAATTAAACACGGAGCGCAGTTACCTCCGGGCCGATGTAAGTCCTGTCCTGGATGAGGACTTTGAGGATCCCGAGCCGGAGACGGTGAACAGGGCAATGGCAGCCTATGAGTCGCTGGCCGGCGCTGAATCGGGGCCTCCACGGAATGCGCCAGAATTGAGCTTCCGGCTTGCGGCAGTGAGCGAAGATCAGGATTTCCGTCAGGTTCTGCTGTCGACTTTGAGTGAGGCGGAGCGCATGGAAAAAGTAGCCGAACACCTGGCCTGGCTGGTGTTCAGAAGGCGTACACAGCGGGCCATGAAAAGAGTGGCGAGATCAAACGGTCACGGCAAGCACATGGCCGGCTTTGGCGAGGGGCTGTGACTGGACTTCAACTCCTGGTCGACGCCGACGACACGCTTTGGGAGAACAACATCTATTTCGAAGAGGCGTTTGCGGGCTTCTGCGAGTTTCTGGGGCACTCAGCGCTTACGCCGCCCCAGATCCGGGCGGTTCTGGACGAGATCGAAATCGCCAACTCGAAGATCCACGGCTATGGGTCGCTCAATTTCGGGCGCAATCTCCAGCAATGCTACCAGCGCCTGGCCGAGCGCCATGTCTGCGATGAGGATCTGGAGAGGGTCATGGGCTTTGCTGAGCGGATTCTGGAGCAGCCCATGCAAGTGATCGAGGGCGTTGAGGAGACGCTGGCGGTGCTGTCACAGCGACATACGCTGACGCTGTTCACCAAGGGCCATCCGGATGAGCAGCGGCTGAAGATCGACCGGTCGGGGTTGGCGGCCTACTTCGCTCATGCCGCCATCGTGAAGGAAAAGGATAAGGATGCCTACCAGCGGCTGGTTGCGGAGCTTGGGTCGGCGCCCGAACGGACATGGATGATCGGCAATTCCCCGAAGTCGGATATCAATCCAGCGCTGGAAGCGGGACTAAACGCCGTGTTTGTCCCGCATGACCGGACCTGGGGACTCGAATTGCAGGAGATCCGGCGTCAAGGCCCAGGCGATTTCAAAGTGGTCGAGCGCTTCCCGGACCTGCTCGATCTGTTCTGACGCCGCTACCGGACCAACTGTGCGGCCTTGCCCGCGAAATCAAGGACGGCCGAGGGGAAGATGCCCAAGTAGAGCGTGCCGGCGGCCGATGCGAGAAGAGCGACACGCATTGCAGCTCCCGGAGGGGACAACGGCTCAACACCTTCAGGGACAGGCTTCATGTACATAACGACAAGAACCCGAAGGTAGTAAAACGCGGCCACGGCGGAGTTCAGAAGGCCAAGGATGGTCAGCCAGGTGAGGTTGGCATCCAGCGCTGCCTTGAACACATAGAATTTGGCGAAGAAGCCGCCGGTGAGCGGGATTCCGACCAGCGAGAAAAGAAAAACCGAGAGGATCAGGGCCAGGGAAGGATGGCGCTGGCTGAGGCCGGCGAAGTCGTCAATTTCGACGAACCGCTCGCCCTTGGAGGCAACCAATGTAACGGCCGCGAAGATGCCGACGGTCATCAGGGCGTAAGCAGCGAGGTAGAACATGGTCGCGGCGACGCCGGTTTCAGACTGAGCCGTAACGGCGACCAGGATGTAGCCGGCGTGGGCAATGGAGGAGTAAGCCAGCATGCGTTTGATGTTGGATTGGCGGAGTGCAGCGAAGTTGCCCACGATCATGGTGGCCAGCGCGGTTGCCCACAGCAACGGCTCCCACTGCACCCGCATTGGATAGAAGGCGCTGGTAGCGATACGGAGCATCATGGCGAACGCAGCAGCTTTCGGGACCGATGACAAGAATCCCGAGACCGGTGACGGCGCGCCTTGATAGACGTCAGGCGCCCAAACGTGGAATGGCGCAGCGGCAACCTTGAATGCGAGGCCGATGAAAATGAGCGCGGTGGCGACAAGGAGCATGGATTGGCTTTGGTCGATCGAGCCGCCGAGAATGGCACGGCGGACAGTATCCAGGTTTGTCGATCCGGTCAGGCCGTAGATCCAGGCAACGCCGTAGAGCATGAAGGCTGTAGCGAAACTGCCGAGCAGGAAGTATTTCAAAGCCGATTCGTTGTTGCGCCGGTCGTCGCGGACGTAGCCGGCCATGATGTAGCCGGAGATTGACGAAATCTCGAGTCCGATGAAAAGCAGGACGAGTTCATTGGCAGAGGCCATGAGGCTCTGGCCGACGAGGGAGAAGACCAGAAGGGCATAGTACTCGCCCGACTCTTCGCCGCGCTCACGTTTGAAGTAGTCCACCGAGGCCAGGACGGTCAGCAGGCCACAGCCGTAGAAAAGCACGCGGAAGAAAGTGGAGAAGCCGTCCACGACCAGCATGCCCGAAAACGAACTGCCTGGGTCAATGTAGGCAAGCAAACTCAATACAATCGCTGCTGCCATCAGTACAGCCGCGATGACGGCCATGCGGGCCTTACGGGCGGCGCCGGTGAGAGGCTCCAAGACCATCATCAGCGCGCCGCCGGCGGTGAGCAGCAGGTCGGGCGAGAGCCGCATCAGGTCGGCGGAGGTGGGGATGAAGCTAGTCGGCATGGGAGGCCTCCGTGGCCTGCTTGGATGTTCCGGTCTGTGCCTGGAGGGCAGTCCCCGGGGGCCGGACCAGTTCCAGGGTCTTCCCGTTGCTCGCGGCGATGGACGGCAGGAAGCTCTGGGTCCCGATACCCATCCAGACCATCAGGACGATAAGGGGCAGCATGGCCGCCCATTCGCGGCCGTTCATGTCGAAGACGTGATGGCTGACCTCGGCTGGCGTCGCGCCATAGAAAGTGCGCTGGACCATCCAGAGCATATAGACAGCGGAGAGAATTACGCCAATAGCCGCGAATACGGCATAGAGAATGTTCACCTGCATGGCGGCTTGAAGGACGAGGAACTCGCCGACGAAGTTGTTCAGCAGGGGCAGACCGACCGAGGCGAGCGTCGTGATGACAAAGACGGTGGAAAGCCACGGTGCGACGGTCCCGACGCCGCCGAAGTCGGAGATCTCAAGAGAATGGCGCCGCTCATAAAGGTACCCGACCAGGATGAAGAGCGCGCCCGTCGAGATGCCGTGATTCAGCATCTGGTAGACTGCGCCGTCCATGCCCGTCTGGGTGAAGGTGAAGATGCCCAGGATGACGAACCCGAGGTGGCTGACCGAGGAATAGGCCACAAGCCGTTTCATGTTCGGCTGCACCATCGCGACCAGTGCGCCGTAAATGATGCCTATGATGGCCAGCGCGATGATATAGGGCGCGGCCTGACGGGAGGCTTCGGGGAACATGGGCAGGCAGACGCGGACAATGGCGTAAGTACCCATCTTCAGCATGACCGACGCCAGCATGACCGAACCGGCTGAGGGCGCTTCGCCGTGGGCGTCAGGCAGCCATGTGTGCAGCGGGAACAGCGGGACCTTAATCGCAAAGGCGAAGAAGAACGCCAGGAACAGCCAGAAGCTTTCGCCTGAAGTGAGCGCCAGGCGGCCCTTCTGGATCATGTCGACAAGCAGCGGCAGGTCGAAGGTTCCGGACTTGTTATAGAGCCAAATGATGGCCGCGAGCATCAACAGCGAGCCGGTGAGCGTGTAAAGGAAGAACTTCACCGCCGCGTAGATGCGCTTCTCATGGCCCCAGATGCCGATGAGGAAATACATCGGGACGAGCGAGACTTCCCAAAAGACATAAAACAGGAAGAGGTCCAGGGCGACAAAGACGCCGATGAGGCCAAATTCCAGCAGCAGGAGGAACGCATAAAACTCGCGCGCCCTGTTTTGGATGTACTTCCAACTGATCAGGACGCAGATGGGCGTCAACAGCGTGGAGAGAATCACCAGCCACAGGCTGAGGCCATCCAGGGCGATATGGTAACGGATTGCCGGGTATTCGATCCAGACCGTGTCAGTGACGAAGCTCATTGCCGCGGGATTGGCGAGCACAGGGCCAACCAAGCCCAGCGAAACGATGAAGACAACCAGCGAGAAGGCGAGCGTGTATCGGCGGATAAGTTCGTTGTTGCCGCGCGGCAACAGGAGCCCTAGGATGAAGCCGATGGCAGGCAGGAAGAGGACGATGTCGAGTAGTGTCATCGCTGTCCCCCCATGCCCGCAGCCGCGGCAAGCAAGACGATGGAACCGATCACCACCCAGGCGGCGTAGCGGCGAATGTAGCCGGATTGCATGTGTCTGAGACCGCCGCCGATCCAGCGCGCCAGCGTCCCCGCGCCGTTCACGATGCCGTCAATGATGCCTGCGTCAAAACCCCGCCAGAGCAACAGGCGGGAGCCGTCGCGGATGGGGTGGACCACTGTCGCGTCGTACAGTTCATCAATCCGGTATTTATCATAGACCAGCCTGTAGACAGGTCCGAAGGCGCGGCTGAGAGCGTCCGCTAGGCCAGGTTTTATGACGTAGAAGAGGAAGGCGAGAAGGATGCCGGCGGCGCCTGCCATGACGCTGATGACAACCAACGAGGTTTCGTGAGGGGCATGTTCCCCGCCGAACATGGGTTCGAGATATTGCGGGACGTTGAAGTAGCCGCCGCCGAGTGAGAGCAGGGCGAGGAGGGCCAACGGAGCGGTCATCGAGATGGGCGACTCATGCGGATGGGCATTGCCCCGGTAGGCGCCGAAGAAGCACAAGAAGATGGCCCGAAAGACGTAGAAGGCGGTCATGCCGGCCGTAATGACGCCCACCCAGTACATCCACGGGTGATGATGGTGCGCGGCGAGCAGGATGGCGTCCTTGCTCATGAAGCCCGAAAACGGCGGCACGCCCGCGATGGCGACCGCGGCGCACACCAGTGTGATGAACGTGACCGGGATCTTCTTGCGCAGACCGCCCATCATGCGGAGGTCCTGTTCGCCGGACAGGGCGTGGATGACGGAGCCCGCGCCAAGGAAGAGCAGCGCCTTGAAAAAGGCGTGCGTCATGACGTGAAAGATGCCGGCGGAGTAGGCGCCCACGCCGAGACCCATGAACATGTAGCCGAGTTGGGAGACGGTGGAGTAAGCGAAGACCTTTTTAATGTCGTACTGCGTGAGGCCGATGGTGGCCGACATCACTGCGGTGAGCAGCCCGACAATGGCGACGACTTCCAGCGCGATGGGTGCATGATTGAACAGCGGCGCCGAGCGGGCGACCATGTAAACGCCGGCTGTGACCATTGTGGCGGCATGGATGAGAGCGGAGACCGGGGTTGGACCCTCCATGGCGTCAGGCAGCCATACATAGAGGGGCAACTGTGCGCTCTTGCCGGCAGCGCCGACCATCAACAGGATGCAGATCAGCGTGATCGTCCCGGCCTGGTGCTCGACCGCCACCGGCTGCACTTTGGCGAACACGCTGGCGAAGTCGAGCGAGCCGAAGGTGACCAGGATCAGGAACATGGCCAGCGAGAAACCGAAGTCGCCGATGCGGTTCACAACAAACGCCTTTTTCCCAGCGTCTCCGGCGCTCTTCTTCAAAAAGTAGAAGCCGATCAACAGGTAAGAACACAGGCCCACGCCTTCCCAGCCGACGAACAGCACTAGGAAGTTCGCCGCCAGCACCAGCGTCAGCATGAAAAACATGAACAGGTTCATGTAGGAGAAGAAGCGGTAGTAGCCGCCCTCATGGGACATGTAGCCTGTCGCGTAGATGTGGATGATCAGTCCAATTCCGGTGACCACGAGCAGCATGACGGCGGTCAGCCGGTCGACGGCGAAATCGAAGCTGACGTTGACGATTCCGCTCTGAATCCAGGTGAAGTAGCGCTCGATGTAAGCGTCCTCCAGGGAACCCAGGCCGGCCAGCACTTTAACCACCCAAACGAACGACAGCAGGACGCTGCCAATAGCGGCGATATTGACGGCCGTTTTCGACATCCGCCGGCCGGCGATTCCGTTAATCAGGAATCCGGCCAGGGGGAACGCGGGGATGAGCCAGAGATGTTGCATGGCTAGAGTTTCATCGAGTTGACTTCGTCGATTTCGAGCGTCGCCCTGTTCTTGAACACCGTGAGAATGATGGCCAGCCCGACGGCTGCTTCGGCCGCGGCGACCACCATGACGAAGAAGCTGAAGATATGCCCGTCCACCTGCTTTAAGTGGTACGAGAAGGCGACAAAAGTTAGGTTCACGGCGTTCAGCATCAGTTCGATGGACATGAACACGGTGATGATGTTCCGCCGGAACAGGAATCCCGCGACGCCGAGAGAGAAGAGAATGGCGCTCAGGATCAGATACCAGGACAGCGGAACGCTTTGCGGAAGAAACCGGGTGATTTCGGCCGGCATGTCAGATCTCCTTCCTCGCCAGTACGACGGCGCCAAGAATCGCGACCAGGATCAGGATCGACGTCACCTCGAATGGCAATAGATAGGTAGTGAACAGCGCTCGGCCTATGTTGGCAACCGAGCCGCCCGTGAACTCTCCGAACCTGACTGTAGCCCCGGCCGGCGCCCTTGCGAGGATGAGGCTGGCCAGCAGAATGACAAAAGTGGAGAGCAGAGGGACGCTGATCCAGGCTCGAACCGCGGGCTTCTTCGTCTTGCGCTCCGAGCCGGCATTGAGCAGCATGATGACGAATAAGAACAAAACCATCACCGCGCCGGCGTAGACGATGAGCTGAACGGCAGCGATGAAGGCGCCGCCCAGCAGAAGATAGAGAACAGCAAGCGAACCCATGACGCCGACCAGTGAGAGCGCGCTGGAAATCGGGTGCCTCTGCAGGACAAGGTTGATTGCGCAGAGCACCGAAATGCCTGCGAAGATCAGAAACAACAGCGCGTCCATCGTCGTAGGAGTCCGTCCTATTTCGTTGTCAGGGCGACGGCCAGGCCGGTCGCCAGCAGGTTCACAACGGCCGCCGGAAACAGCGTGAGCCAGGCGAACCGCATCAGTTGGTCGTAGCGGAATCGCGGCAGAGTGCCGCGAACCCAGATAAAAATGAAGATCAAAGCCCCGGTCTTGGCGGCGAACCAGAACAATGGGAGAAGGACAGGCTTCAGCGCCGGGACCAGGAACAGGGCTGCGACGCCCAGCATGATCACGCCGAAAGCCGGAAATGTGAAACGGTCCCACATCCGCGACTTCACGGCTTGCGAGCCGTGAAAGATGAGAATGAGCGCGGCCCCGGCGAACAGGACCACGGGTGCGAAGTCCGAGCCATACTCAGCGGGCCACAGGGGATGCCAACCGCCGAGGAAGAGTAGCGAGGCCACGCAGCATATCGTGGTGATGCTGGCGTACTCGGCCGTGAAGAAAGCGGCGAACATCGTGGACGAATACTCGGTATGGAATCCGGCCACCAATTCGGTCTCAGCCTCGGGAAGATCGAACGGCACGCGGTTGGTTTCGGCGAAAGCGGCGATCATGAACAGCAGGAAGCTGAACATCTGCGGCAAGGGACCGGCGAACACTGTCCATCGTGGCAAGAATCCCAAACTGAACCCTTCTTGAGCGGCCACAATCTCCCTGAAGCTCAGAGTGTTCACAAGCAGCAACGGAGCGACGATGGCCATCGCCATGGGCAATTCATAGCTCACCATCTGAGCTGAACTCCGCAGGCTGCCCATCAGGGAGTACTTCGAGTTCGATGCCCATCCACCGATCACGAGACCATAAACGCCCAGCGAGGACATGGCTAGAACAACGAGAACTCCGACATCAAGGTCCGTCAGACCCATCTGCGTCTGAACACCGAAGACTTCAATCACTGGACCAAACGGAATGACGGCGATAGAAATCAAGGCCAGCGTGACCGACAGGAAGGGGGCGAGCAAGTAGAAGAACATGTTCACGTTTGCCGGGATCACGCCTTCCTTGGTGACCAACTTGATTAGGTCGGACAATGGTTGCAGTAGACCGTGCGGGCCGACGCGATAAGGGCCGGGCCTCAATTGAATGTGCGCCAGCACCTTGCGCTCCACCCACACGAGGTAGGCGCAAAATGTGAGTAGCACGAAGGCGACCAGCCCGGTCTTGATCAGGGTCACGATATAGAAGTTCATGACAACCGCTTTCGGTGCTCTCCCTTACGTCCTATTCCTTGTACAACGTCCCCGGGGCTTCCAGGGCGGCGTTCAGCATCCTGGACTTCCGGCCGAGACTTCCTGACGTGAACAACGTGTCCTCCGCCGACCAGATCAGCGACGGGTCCAGTGGCGGGCAGGGCTCAGCCATCACAGGTCTTGTTGCCGCCGCTCCGCCAGCCACCAGGATCGGCAAGTGAATATCATAGCCGGGCACGGTCGCGCGGATTTCCTCGAAGATCCTCTCGGGCGTGGACGGGCCAAGGTCGAGGCCCATCTGCGTCGCGAGGAGATCCATGATCTCCAGATCCGATTTTGCCCCGAGAACCTTCGCGCCGCCTTTGAGCAGTTGCACCTCACCGCAGACGTTGGTCACCGTGCCCGTCTTTTCGTATGCTGACTTGGCTGGTAACACAACGTCGGCCCTCTGCCCGGTCTCTGTCAGGAAGAGATCCTGCACGACGACAAATGCACTTCCGCTGGTCAACCCCGCCGACTTCAGCGGATTGGCGCCCACGACCCAGAGGGCAGCCAAATCCGGCGCAGCAAGCATCTCCGGCAAGGACAATCCGCTGCCCGATGCCGGCCGGTAGCCTGGTTCGGATTCGGGCGTAAGACCCATATCCCAGGCGCCGCGCGAATTGGAGCAGTCCATCAGGCAGACGTACTTCACCTCAATTCCCAGCGACTCGCCAAATGCGACCAGCCTGGCTACGTCTCCGCCCTTTATGGAATCTCCGTAAAGGATGACGAGCGAAGGGTGCTTTGAGAGATCCTTGCGCAATTGCTCCAACGCCGCTACCTGTTCTCCGCTGGAGGCCCGGATGCTCCTTGCGGCGTAGCCGTCCTCGCGCACCGGCCCGCGTGTGATCACATAGGTGGACGAAGCGTGGTGGCGGTGATTGGCGCGCAACTGGAAGGCTAGCAGGGGATGCTGTTGGCTGAGGTCCGAACCGATGACGAGCGCCGCCTTCGCCTTGTAGAGATCTTCCACCGTGGCCAGGGCGTCTCTCCTGCCGCCGAGGGCGGAAAGAAGCGATGCTATGTCTCCCGAGCGGTGGTGGTCGATGCTGGCGGCGCCGAGTCCCTTGCGGGCGAATTTCTGTAAGTAGTAGCTCTCCTCGTTGGTCGTCTTGGTGGAGCCCACCACTCCGATGAGCCCGCCGCTCTTTTTCAATTCACCGAATTTGTCGGCGACCAGCGCCAGAGCCTCACTCCAGGATGCCTCGACTAGTTCCCCATCCTTTCGGACCAGCGGCGTTTGCAGACGCTCGTGGCTGTGGACGAAATCGAAACCGAACCTGCCTTTCGTGCAAAGGAACTCGCCGTTAATGCCAGAGCTGTCGCGGTTGTTCGCCCTCAGGATCTCGCCGTTCCGGATTGATAGCGTCGTCTTGCAGCCGTCAGCACAGTGGGCGCAAATGGCGCCTTTATGGTTCATCTCCCATGGCCGGGATTTATATCTGTATGTGCCAGACGTCAGCGCGCCTACAGGGCAGATGTCGATGCACATGCCGCACTCGTCGCACTCGAGATGGTCGCCGTGCGAAGGCGTAATCTCCGCCGAGACGCCCCTATAGGTGAGGCCAAGCGCGCGGACACCCATGCCTTCGTCGCAGACCCGGATGCAACGGTAACAGAGGATGCATCGGGCTGGATCGTAATAGACCATCGGCGACCACTGTTTTTCGTTGTCGTGGTGCTTGATTTCGGTGAACCGGCTTTCGCCAGCGCCGTAGCGGAACACCATGTCCTGCAATTCGCACTCGCCGCCTTTGTCGCAGACCGGACAATCCAGAGGGTGGTTGGTCAGCAACATCTCCAGCGTCGTCTTGCGCGCCTCGGCCACTTTCGGCGTGTCGGTGCGGATCACCATGCCCTCGGACGCCGGCAGTGTGCAGGCCGGCTGCAACTTGGGCATTTTTTCCACTTCCACCAGGCACATACGGCAGGCGGCCTGGAGTGAATAGCCTTCGTAATAGCAGAACGCAGGAATTTCGATGCCGATTTTCTTCGCGGCCTCGATCACGAGGGCGCCTCTTTCGGCCGTGGTCTGCTTGCCGTCGATGGTGATTGTTACAAGCTCGGCCATGCATCCCCTCTCATAGCACCACCAGCGGCTGCGTGCCCGGTTCTGGCACGAAGACATCGGATGATCCGATCTTTGCTTCAAACTCATGCCGGAATTTACGGACAATCGACATCGCAGGCATCGCCGCGGCGTCGCCCAGCGCGCAGAAGGTGCGCCCGAACATACTGGTGGCCAATTGGTCCACCATGTCGATATCGCGCGTCAGACCGGCGCCTTCATCGACGCGTTTCAGGATCTTCGCCAGCCAGGTAGTTCCCTCGCGGCACGGGATACACCAGCCGCAGCTTTCGTGTGCGTAGAATTTCATCACGCGAGCCAGCAGTTTTACCATGTCCGTGGTTTCGTCACAGACCATGGTGGCGCCTGATCCAAGCATCGAGCCGGCCTTGGCCAGCGAGTCGTAATCGGCCGGGATATCGATCTCATCGGCTGTCAACACCGGCGAAGAACTTCCTCCTGGGATCACCGCTTTCAACTTCCTGCCCTTCCATACTCCGCCGCCGATCTCCTCGATCAACCGCTTCAAGTTGAAGCCCAGCGGCACCTCGTATACTCCCGGGTTGTTGATGTGTCCGGACAAGCAGACCAGCCGTGTCCCGCCATTCTTGGGCGTCCCAAGCGAGTGATACCAATCGCCTCCGTTGAGCAAAATGTCGGGCACCGCGCAAAACGTCTCGACGTTGTTCACCGTCGTCGGGCACTGAAATGCGCCCACGCTGGCCGGAAACGGTGGTTTCAGCCGCGGATTGCCGCGTTTACCCTCGAGCGACTCTAGTAGCGCCGATTCCTCGCCGCACTCATAGGACCCCGCGCCTGTGTGCGTCGACAGGTGGAACGTCATCCCGCTGCCCAAAATGTTCTCGCCCAGGTAGCCGCGATCGTAGGCTTCGGCGATCGCCTTGTCAAGGATGTCGATGTAAGCTCGATACTCGCCCCTGATGTAGACCCAGCCCCGCTCAGCCCCGATGGCGCGGGCGCAGATCAGGCAGCCTTCGATCAACCGGTGAGGATCGTGCTCCAGAAGGATCCGGTCCTTGCATGTCCCCGGCTCACCCTCGTCGCCATTCACGACGACATACTTCGGTTTTGACGACTTGCGATCGACGAAGCTCCATTTCAGGCCTGTCGGGAATCCCGCCCCTCCGCGCCCTCGAAGCGACGACTTCTTCACTTCCTCGATGATCTCGTCCGGCGACAGTTCAAGTGATTTCCGGAAGCCTTCGTAGCCCTGCTTGGCGATGAACTCATCAAGCCAGATGGGCTGCGCCTGTGGATATTCGAACCGCCGGGTGAGGACCCTGGTTTCAAGCGGATGGGGTTGATTCAGTAGCATCGGCTTCTGGTCCTACTGTTGCTGGCGCATGCTCTCGATCAATTCATCGAGCTTTTCAGCCGTCAGGTTGAAGTGAAAATCGTAGTCCACCAGGACTGCCGGGGCCCAAGAGCAAGCGCCGATGCACTCGACTTCTTCGATCGAAACCGCTCCGTCCGGCGTCGTTTGCTTGTTCCCGATCCCCAGCTTGCGGCAGGCGTGCTCGTAGAGCTCATCTCCGCCGCGCAGCATGCACGAGACATTGGTACACACCTGAAGGTGATGGCGGCCACGCTTTTCGCGATGCAACATCGTGTAGTAGCCGAGTACTTCCTCGACTTCCACGCGAGTCACCTTCAGCCGGGAGGACACCTCGTCGATCAGCTCGCCGGTCACACAGCCCAATTCGTCCTGTGCATACAGCAACATGGGGATCAATGCCCCCTTCTGCCTTCCGGGCGGATAGTTGCCGATCATCTTCTCGAATCGCGCTTCAAGCTCTGGGGAGAAGGTCATGTCAGTTTCTCGTCGCTCTAACGGTCCACGTCGCCCAGGACGAAGTCCATCGAACCCAACGAGGCGATGGAATCCGAGATCAGGCTGCCCTCAAACAGAGCCGGCAGGCATTGCAGGTTGCCGAAACTTGGAGTCCGCATGAAGACCCGTAGCGGCTTCGATGTCCCGTCGCTCACCACATAGAACCCAATTTCGCCCCTCGGGCTCTCCACGGGAACAAAGGCCTCGCCCGCCGGGACGCGAAAGCCCTCGGTGACTATTTTGAAGTGATAGATGAGAGCCTCCATCTGAGTCTTCATCTTCTCGCGATCAGGCAACACCACTTTCGGGGCGTCGGCTTTGATGGCGCCCTCAGGCATGCCATCCAATGCCTGAAGGGCAATTTTCTGGCTTTCCCTCATCTCGCGCATCCGGACCAGGAACCGCGCATAAACATCGCCCTCTTGCTCGACAGGTACTTCAAAACTGAACTTCTCGTAAGACGAATATGGCTCCGACTTCCGGATGTCCCAACCCAGTCCGGCGGCCCTGACCATCGGGCCGGTCACGCCGAGAGCGAGCAGCCGGTCAATGCTCAACTTGCCCACGCCCTTTGTCCGTTGCATGAAAATCGGGTTGGTTTTGAGCAGGTTTTCGTATTCGTCAATCTTGGCCGGCAGCCCTTCAAGGAACACCCTTACCGCCCGGTCCCAACCAGCAGGCGGTTCCAGCGCCAACCCGCCGATGCGGATGTATGAGGTCATCAGGCGTTGGCCCGAGAGCATTTCGAACAGTCGCAGGATTTCCTCGCGCTCACGGAAACAGTAGAAAAACACCGTCATCGCGCCCATGTCCAACGCGTGGGTGCCGAGCCACACCAGATGCGAGTTGATTCGCGTGATCTCGGCCAGCAGCACCCGCATCCACTGCGCTTTAGGCGGAATCTCCAATTGGAGCAGCTTCTCGACAGACAGCGAATAGGCCAGGTTGTTGGAAAGGTTGGCCAGGTAATCCATGCGGTCGGTCAGAGTCACTACCTGTTGCCAGCCCAAAGCCTCAGCCTGCTTTTCGATTCCGGTGTGGAGGAAGCCGATGTCAGGTTTTGCGCTTATTATCGTCTCGCCGTCCAGTTCCAACAGGATGCGCAGCACACCGTGAGTCGATGGGTGCTGCGGCCCCATGTTCAGGGTCATCCGTCTTGTGGTCCCGACAGATTCGGTCCCTTGTGATTCCGCCGGCAGCAGTGTGTCCTCAACGTTCATGGTTTGCTCCGCCTGTAGCCGCACTACTCGCTCTGGTAACTGTATTTGTGGCCGTGGACGGGGAAATCCTTTCGCAGAGGGTGGCCTTCCCAATCCTCGGGCATCATGATTCGCCTCAAGTCTGGATGACCTATGAAGCGGACTCCGAAAAGATCAAAGGCCTCCCGCTCATACCAGTCGGCGCCCGGCCACACGGGGGTGACTGACTCCAGATCAGCCGAATCCTCCGCCAAGACTACCTTCAGCTTCAAGCGCTCGTTCCTGCTGATGGAGTGAAGCAGGTAAACGACCTCGAATCTTGGCTCCAAGGGATACCTGTCGATGACGGTCACGCCGGAGATTCTCTCAAAGCCACGCTCGTTGCGAAGGAACCGGCATGCATCGACGATCTTTTCTCTACGGATCCAAAGCAGCGCTTCGCCGAAACTAACCTCGCCGCCGGTCACGGCCGCGGCATCGTGGCTGTTCAAGGCGGCCGCAGTCTCGTTCGATGTCAGGGCTTCAGGCAGCATCACGCACCTTTCCGGCTGCACCGGACTGTTCACCATGATCTGGATTCCAGTTCAAAACGCCTTTCTTATAAACGTAGAACAAGCCACACAGCACGAGCCCGATGAATAAGGTCATCTCCACGAATGCGAACATCTTGAGTTCGCGGAATATGACGGCCCACGGATACAGGAAGATCGCCTCGATGTCAAACAGGATGAACAGCATCGCAACCAGATAGAACTTCACGCTGAAGCGTTCGCGGGCCGTGCCCACCGGCGTGATGCCACATTCATAGGCCTCGTCCTTCACCTTATTTTTCAGACGTTTGCCAAGCAGAACGCCGAGCGCCACCAGAGCCGCGCCTATCACTAGGGCGAGGTTCACTTGTATGAGCAATGGGAAGTAGGAGTCAATGACGGACGTGGGCATAACTGTTCCGAGGCCCCCCTAGGTTAACTATTTACTATAATGATCGCCAGGAGAGGGTGTCAAACAACCCGATCTAAGTCATTATTTTTCAACCACATGAAAATTACCATCAATGGGGCGGAGAAGGAAGTCCCAGAGTCCGCGAGCCTATGTCAACTGATTGAGCTGCTAGGACTTGATTCCAGCCGTGTGGCGATTGAGATCAACCGCCGCATCGTTCGCAGAGCCGACTGGAAGACCACGGCAGTGAAGTCAGGTGATGCAATTGAAATCGTAACCTTTGTCGGCGGGGGCTGCGAACCTGTCTGACTGGAAGAGGAGGACTGGACCTGGATCGTTCCATGAAACCGTTGCTGGGCCTTGAACGCGAGGAACTCCAGAGAATTCTCGGCGATGGGATCCCTGCCTACCGTTCGCGCCAGCTCTACGAGGCGATTTACCGCCGTCGGGTTCAGGACATCACGCGGGCCACGCCACTTCCAGGCATGGTTCGCCAGCGCCTGGCGGAGGAGTTTGTTGCCGGTTGGCCCGGCATCCAGTCCAGGTATGAGTCGAGCGACGGCACGCGCCGTTACCTGCTTTCGCTCGCCGACGGGCGGAGCGTCGAGGCGGTATTCATGCCGGAGCAGGGAAGGGACACGCTCTGCATTTCGTCTCAGGTCGGTTGCGCGGTGGATTGCCGCTTCTGTTTGACGGCGGCGATGGGCCTTGAACGCAACCTCACGGCTGGCGAAATTGTGGGCCAGGTGATGGTTCTGGCGGAAGACAACGGACTCTGGGCCGATCAGAAGCGTATCAACATCGTCATGATGGGGCAGGGCGAGCCGTTCCTCAACCTGCCTCACGTCCTCAAGGCGGCCCGGTTGCTCTGCGACCCGGAGGGTCTCAACATTTCACCCCGCCGCATCACCGTTTCCACTTCAGGTATCATCGCCCGCTTCGCCGAATTCGCAGCCGCCGATCCCCGGCCCAAACTGGCCATCTCACTGAACGCATCCACCGAAGAACAGCGCCGCGAGTTGATGCCAATCACCCGCAAATACGGTTTGCGAGAGTTGCTCGACGCTTGCCGGGCTTATCCCTTGCGTCCTTGGGAGCGGCTCACGTTTGAATACGTTCTGTTGGGGGGCGTAAACGATTCGGTCGAAGATGCCCGCCGCGTTGCCCGCATGCTGGCCCAGTTCCGGGCGAAAGTGAACCTCATTGCCCTCAACCCAGGGCCCGGCATCCCGTATGAATCCCCGCTCCCCGAACGCGTCGCCGCTTTCCAGGCCATTGTCCGCCGATCGCTGCCCTGTTTCGTCCGCAGACCCCGCGGCCTGGATATCTTCGCGGCGTGTGGCCAGCTCAAGCGGATGGGATCGGATACCGAGGGGCTCGTCCAACTGCGAGCCTGACTAGGCAGCCGGGTGGAGCAGTAAATCTAGAAAAACCTGCGCCGCCCTTGGAAAACTGCGCCGCCGCCTGTGGATGATCCCCAGCGGCCTATACAATGGCGAACTCAACGGCACGGCGACAAGACGCCCTTCGTCCACATCGGCCTGCAACATTGGCGAAGGCAGAATGCTCACCGCATGGCCGATTCTCAATGCTTCCCTCATACTCTGGATGTTGTCGAACCTCATCACCACATGGACTCTAACGCTGTGCTCCCGCAGGAACCGCTCGATGTCGCGGCTGATCGGAAGGTCCTCGTCGAAGGCAATGAAGTCCGTATTCTCCAGGTCGGGAGGGGTCACGTGCGATTTTCCGGCCAACTGGTGCCCTGGCCCACAAGCCACAACCATTTCTTCATTGCGCCAGGGCAAAGCTACTACGTCACGCGTCGCCTCGGGATAGCTCACCAGGCCCAGATCCACACGGTCGTCCGCGACGGCCTGGTAGACTTTTTCCGGCCGGAGGTAGTTCACTTCAAGTTGCGCCGCCGGCAGGCGCTTGTGGAATTCCTCCTCCAGCCTCGACATTTCGGAGAGGCCCACGGAGTAGATCGCCGCGATCTTCAACGGGCCGCCATCGCTGCCCCGGATCTCTTCCAATTCAGCCTGGAACTGCTGCTGGCGTCTCAGTACATCGCGGCCGAAGTCATAGAGCGCCTTACCCGCCGGCAACACCTCGAGCGGACGCCGCGAACGGTCTAACAATTGCGCCCCCAGCGACCGTTCCATCTCTTGCACAGTTTGACTCGCTGCCGATTGCGTCACTCCATTGAGAGCCGCGCCCCGGCTGATGCTGCGGTTCTGGACAATGTCACGAAAGAGCTTTAATTGCGATAAATCCACGGTCGCATCCTAACATAAGTAGGGCTGATGCGGCAATGCCTGCAGGTTCACTTTGACTGATACACAGGCAAACCTTATACTGAGGAGATATATGACTCAAGGCAAGCCTTCACCCCCCAACGATACGGCGGTCACCCGAGGTTTGCCGGCTGCCGAAGGGCTTTACCATCCATCGCATGAGCACGATGCCTGCGGCATTGGGTTCGTAGCCAGTATCAAAGGGACTAAGTCTCACGATATCATCCTCAAGGGCATCCAGATTCTCCTCAATCTGACCCACCGCGGAGCTTGTGGATGTGATCCAGACACCGGTGATGGCGCTGGCGTGCTGATTCAGATCCCACACGCCTTCTTTGCCCGCGAATGCGCCAAACTTGGCTTCATCCTGCCTCCGGCGGGCCAGTATGGCGCTGGCATCGTCTTCCTCCCTGTCGAACCTCAGCAACGGCTTGCAGTCGAAGGCATCATCGAACGCATCATCAGCGAAGAGGGCCTGCAACTTCTTGGCTGGCGCGACACTCCGGTCGATGTCGATGCAATTGGGCGCATCGCTCGGGCATCACAACCTTATATTCAGCAGCTTTTTGTCGGTTGCATCTCCTCTCTGGACGCTGACGCCCTCGAACGCAAGCTCTACGTCGTCCGCAAGCGCATTGAAAGCGAGGTTGCCGCGTCCGACATCCGGGACAAGAACTTTGTCTACATCCCGTCGCTGTCGGCCCGCACCATTGTGTACAAAGGACTCCTGCTCGCTCCGCAGATCTCCCGTTTCTACGGCGACCTGTCCGATCCCGCTTGCGTCAGCGCCCTTTGTATGGTGCATCAGCGATTCTCCACGAACACCTTCCCTTCGTGGCAGTTGGCCCACCCGTTCCGTTACATCTGTCATAACGGCGAGATCAACACTGTCCGGGGGAATGCCGCGTGGATGCACGCTCGCCAAGCGATTCTGAGGTCTTCTCTGTTCGGCAGCGATTTGAAGAAGATCCTTCCCATCGTCCAGCCTGGCGGCTCGGACTCCGCGACTCTCGACAACGTCGTCGAACTGCTTACGCTTGCCGGCCGCTCCCTACCTCATGTCATGGCCATGTTGATTCCAGAGGCCTGGGATGCTGATTCCACAATGCCGGCGGAGAAGCGGGCCTTCTATGAGTACCACGCATCGCTGATGGAGCCGTGGGACGGGCCAGCGGCCGTCGCCTTCACCGATGGCCGCATGATCGGAGCTACTCTGGACCGCAACGGTCTTCGCCCGTCGCGCTACCTGGTCACAAAGGACGATCTGCTCATCGTAGCCTCAGAGACTGGGGTTTTGCCGGTCAAGCCCGAGGACGTCGCTTACAAAGGCCGGCTTCAACCCGGCAAAATGCTGCTCGCCGATCTGAGCCAGGGCCGCATCGTCCCCGACGAAGAGATCAAAGCGTCGCTCGCCGCCCGCCAGCCTTACGCTGAGTGGATCGATTCCCAGCAGATCCGGCTTGACAAATTACCCGCTCCCTTCAGGGTCCATCCCACCGACCACGAGACCATCGTCCAGCGCCAACGCGCATTCGGCTACACCGAAGAGGATTTGAAAATGATCCTCATTCCCATGGCCGAACAGGGTCAAGAGCCCATCGGCAGTATGGGCACTGACACTCCCCTAGCCTGCCTCTCCGACAAGCCTCAACCTCTCTTTAGCTACTTCAAGCAGCTCTTTGCCCAGGTCACCAACCCGCCCATCGACCCGATCCGTGAGGAACTCGTCATGTCCCTCACCAGTTATTTGGGAACTGAGCGCAATATTCTTGACGAGACGCCCCAGCACTGCCACACCCTCAAACTGGATCACCCTCTTCTCACCAACTGGGACCTCGAAAAACTACGACGGATCAACATGGGCGAGTTTCTTTCGACGACAATGCCCATGCTCTACCGCGTCGACGGCGGTGAACAAGAGCTCGAACGGACCCTTGACGGTCTCTGCCGCCGCGCCTCGCTCGCCATTAAGAATGGCTATACAGTGCTCATCCTCTCCGACCGCGGCATCGATGAGGAACTGGCCCCGATCCCGTCACTCCTCGCGCTTACCGCCGTCCACAACCACCTCGTCCGCGAGGGGACACGCACCCAGGTCTGCCTCATTATCGAGAGCGGCGAGCCCAGGGAGGTCATGCACTTCTGCCTGCTGATCGGATATGGAGCCAGCGCCGTCAATCCTTACCTGGCCATTGAGTCGTTGGAGTCGCTCGCAGACGGGGGGCAGCTTCCCAACGGCCTCGACTTTGAGAAGGCCCTGAAGAACTACAAGAAGGCTGTCAACAAGGGCCTCCTCAAGGTCTTCTCGAAGATGGGCATCTCCACCCTGCAAAGCTATCGTGGAGCCCAGATCTTCGAGGCCATCGGCCTCAGCCAGCCTCTCGTTGACAAGTATTTTACCGGCACGCCTTCCCGGATTCAGGGCATCGGCCTCGACGTTCTCGCCGAAGAAACACGCCGTAAGCACGCGCACGCCTTCGCCCCGTTCACCGACTCAGAAACCGGCCTTGACATCGGTGGCGCCTATTCCTGGCGTGCCCGCGGCGAGTACCACCTCATCAATCCAACCACCATTTCCAAGCTCCAGCACTCCCTGAAGCAGCAGAGCTACTCCACCTACCAGGAATACGCCGCCCATATCAACAATCAGAACCGCCAGCTCTGCACCCTCCGCGGCCTGATGGACTTCAAGTGGGCCGAGAAGCCGGTCCCAATTGACGAAGTCGAGCCCGCCTCGGAGATCGTCAAACGATTCGCCACCGGCGCCATGTCGTTTGGGTCCATCTCCAAGGAGGCCCACGAAACCCTCGCCATCGCTATGAACCGCATCGGCGCGCGTTCGAACACTGGCGAAGGCGGCGAGGACGAGTCGCGCTTCCAGCGCGACCCCAACGGCGATTGGCGCCGCAGTTCCATTAAACAAGTCGCCTCGGGCCGGTTCGGTGTCACTACCAATTACCTCATCAACGCCGACGAGCTTCAGATCAAAATCGCCCAGGGCGCCAAGCCCGGCGAAGGCGGCCAGTTGCCCGGACACAAGGTCGACGAGAACATCGCCCGCGTCCGCCATTCCACTCCCGGCGTCGGCCTCGTCTCGCCTCCGCCTCACCACGACATTTACTCCATTGAGGATCTCGCCCAGCTCATCTACGACCTCAAGAACGCTAATCCGCGGGCACGCATCTCGGTCAAGCTGGTTTCGGAGGTCGGAGTCGGAACAGTCGCCGCCGGAGTCGCCAAAGCCCACGCCGACCTGGTCCTCATCTCCGGCGACTCAGGCGGCACGGGCGCCAGTCCTCTCACCTCTATCAGGCATGCCGGCACCCCCTGGGAACTCGGACTCGCCGAAACCCAGCAGGTCCTCGTCATGAACGACCTTCGTGGCCGCATCATTGTCCAGACCGACGGCAAACTCCAGACTGGCCGCGACGTCGCCGTCGCCGCCCTGCTCGGCGCCGAGGAGTTCGGTTTCTCCACCATGCCGCTCATCGCCATGGGCTGCATCATGATGCGCAAGTGCCATCTGAACACCTGCCCCGTCGGCATCGCCACCCAGGACCCCAAGCTCCGCGCCAAATTCACAGGCACGCCCGAGGACGTCATCCGGTTCTTTTTCTTCGTGGCCGAAGAGATGCGAGAGATCATGGCGAAACTCGGCTTCCGCACCGTCGCTGAAATGGTTGGCCGCGCCGACAAGCTCGAAATGCGGCCCGCCGTCGACCATTGGAAAGCCAAGGGGCTCGACTTCTCTTCCATCCTTCACATGCCCACCGCACCCAGCCGCGTCGCCCGCCGGTGCATCACCTCCCAGGACCACGGCCTCGATCAGGCCCTTGACTACGAACTCATCAAGCACGCCAAGGACGCTATCGCCGAAGGCTCACCTGTCGAGTTCAAGCTTCCCATTAAGAACGTTCATCGAACCGTCGGCGCCATGCTTTCCGGCGAAATCGCCCGCCGTTACGGCGCTGCCGGTCTGCCCGACGGCACCATCCGTTTTAACTTCACCGGTTCCGCCGGCCAGAGCTTCGGCGCATTCCTCGCCAGGGGGATCTCTCTCACCCTCGAAGGCGATGCAAACGACTACGTCGGCAAGGGCCTCTCCGGCGGCCGCATTGTCGTCTACCCGCCACGCACATCCACCTTTGTCCCTGAAGACAACATCCTGGTCGGCAACGTCGTGCTCTACGGCGCCACCAGCGGAGAAGCCTTCTTCAACGGCATGGCCGGCGAACGCTTTTGCGTACGCAATTCCGGTGCCACGGCTGTCGTCGAAGGCGTCGGCGACCACGGCTGTGAGTACATGACCAAGGGCCTCGTCATCGTCATCGGCCGCACCGGCAAGAACTTCGCCGCCGGCATGTCCGGCGGCATCGCCTACGTCCTCGACGAAACCGGCGACTTCTCATCGCGCCTATGCAACCGTTCAGGAGTCGATCTCGAACCTCTGCGCGATTCCAAGGATGTCGACCTGATCCGCAATCTCATCGAACGGCATGCCGATCTTACCGGTTCGCCCCGCGCCCGCTGGATCCTAGACAACTGGTATGGAATGTTGCCCCGCTTCGTCAAGGTCTTCCCGCACGAATACAAGCGCGTCCTTGGTGTTCCGCGCCTCGCCGACGCCCCGAAGTTGACCTTGACACGCCCAGATGCTGTCCAGTCCCAACAGGAGGTGGCCCGTGGGTAAGCCAACAGGATTCATGGAAATTGCCCGCGAAGTCCCCTCGCGCCGCCCAGTCGCCCAGCGCGTCAACGACTGGTTCGAGGTCTACCAGCCCTTCCCCGATTCCTCCGCCCGCCAGCAGGGCGCCCGCTGCATGGACTGCGGCGTCCCCTTCTGCCATACCGGCTGCCCACTCAACAACATCATTCCCGATTGGAATGACATGGTCTACCGCGACCGCTGGCAGCAGGCCATCCGCCGCCTCCACGCCACCAACAACTTCCCCGAATTCACCGGCCGCGTCTGCCCGGCGCCTTGCGAAGCCGCATGCGTCCTTGGCATCAACGAGCCTCCCGTCTCCATCAAGGCCATCGAACGCACCATCATCGACCACGCATTCGAAGCCGGCTGGATTCAGCCCGAGCCGCCCACCGCACGCACCGGCAAAAAGATCGCCATCGTCGGTAGCGGTCCGGCCGGTCTGGCCGCCGCCCAGCAGCTCGCTCGTGCCGGCCACCTCGTCACTGTCTTTGAAAAAGCTGACCGGATCGGCGGACTTCTCCGCTACGGCATCCCTGACTTCAAGATGGAAAAGCAACTCATCGACCGCCGCATCAAGCAGATGGAGGCCGAAGGCGTCACCTTCCAGACCAACTCCCACGTCGGCGTCAACGTCGCAATCGACGAACTCCGGTCGAACTTTGACGCTGTCCTCCTTGCCGGCGGAGCGGAGCAGCCCCGTGACCTGGCCATCCCCGGCCGAAACCTCAAAGGCATCCACTTCGCCATGGACTGGCTGCCGATGAACAACAAACGCCGCGCTGGCGACAAGATCCCAGCCGAACAATGGATCTCCGCTCAGGGCAAGAACGTCGTCATCATCGGCGGTGGCGACACCGGCGCCGACTGCCTCGGTACGTCCCATCGCCACAGGGCCGCCTCGGTTCTCCAGATCGAGATCATGCCCATGCCCCCGGCTGACCGTGCTGGCAGTACCCCCTGGCCGATGTGGCCCCTCATGCTCCGCACCGAATCCTCCCACGAGGAAGGCGGCGATCGCATCTGGTCCACCACCGCCACCCGATTCATCGGCGATAGCGGCGGAAACGTGAAAGCAATCGAAACCGTCGAAGTCGGCCCTGCCCCCAAGTTCGAACCCATTCAGGGGACCGAAAAACAGTACCCCGCCGATCTCGTCCTCCTCGCCATGGGCTTCCTGGGCCCCGTGCGAGGCGGCATGATCGAACAGCTTGGCGTCGAGCTCGACGCCCGCGGCAACGTCCGCACTGACGACAATTACATGTCCAGCGTCGAAGGCGTCTTTGCCGCCGGCGACATGCGCCGCGGCCAGTCGCTCGTCGTCTGGGCCATCGCTGAAGGCCGCAAGGCCGCCCGAGGCGTCGACCAGTTCCTGATGGGCGAGTCCCGGCTGCCCGCTTAGGACCGCCTCCCCCTCCTGGCAGTCCGGCATCCGGCCGTAGGCAGAGAGGCCCTTGCTTTGCGCGGCCTTTCTGTCACAATGCCGCTATGCCGAAACCCTCCCGTCGCACGTTTCTCGGCACCGCCGCTGCCAGCGCCGCTGCTGCACCCGCACCCGCCGCCCCGTCCCACTTCAAGCCCGATTCCAAGCCCCGCCAGATCTCGCCCAACCTCTGGCTCTTCGAAGACACCTGCAACGTTTACATCGTTCGCTCCGGGCGCCGCGCTGTCCTGATCGACTTCGGCTCCGGCGCCGTCCTCGACCACCTTGCCGACCTCGGCGTCTCCTCCATCGACGGCATCTATCACACCCATCACCATCGTGATCAGTGTCAGGGCGACAGCCGCGCCGTCGCCCGCAATATCCCCATCCACGTCCCCGCCCACGAACGCTATTTGTTCGCCGACGCGCGCAACTTCTGGCGGAACCGCCGGATCTACCACCTCTATTACGTCCGCAACGACTTCAACACCATCACCGAAGACCTCCCCGTCGCCTCGTCCCTCCTCGACTACACCACCATCCGCTGGCGGGAAGGCCCGATCGACTTCTTTGTCCTCCCCACGCCTGGGCACACCCTCGGTTCCATCACGCTCCTGACCCAAATCGACGGCCGTCGCGTCGCATTCTCCGGCGATCTCATGTACGCCCCCGGCAAGATCCTCACTCTGTACGACACCCAGATCAACTACGGCGGCTCCGAGGGCATCGACCTCGGCGTCTACTCTCTTGAACGCCTTCGCGAACAGAAGCCCGCCCTGCTGTGCCCCTCCCATGGCGAACCCCTTCCCGATCCTGACGCCGCCTTGCGCGAAACCTCCAACCGCCTGAGCGGTTACTTCCGCTTCCAGACCGGCAATGACCCCATCGAAGCCTATCAACCTTACGTCATTAGCCCCCACCTCATCGGCCACCACCTCACGACTTCGTCCTTCTACGCTCTGATCAGCAACAGCGGCAAAGCCCTCTTTGTTGATTACGGCGCAGCTTCGGGCACGCACTTCAGTAACTTCGAGCGGGCCACTGCCGTAGATCAGCGCATCCGTTTCGTCGAACATTCCATCGACCGGCTCCGCCGCGAGTTTGGCATGAAATCCATCGATGTCGCCATTCCCTCCCACATGCACGATGATCACATCAACGGCTTCCCTCACCTTCAGAAGAAGTTCGGCGCTCGCGTCTGGTGCTTCGAGAACATGGTTGACATTTTCGAGAACCCGCGCGGCTACAACCTCGGCTGCATCCTCGGCGAACCCTTCAAGGTCGACCGCTCATTCCGCCACGGCGAGCGCTTCAAGTGGGAGGAATTCGATTTCGAAATGACTCATTCTCCTGGCCATACCGAATACCAGATGGCTCTCCATGTAAACGTAGATGGGAAGCGCGTGGCCTTCACCGGCGACGCCTTCTTCCAGGCCAACCGCGCGGACGGAGCGCTGCGGCACAACCTCATCTTCCGTAACCATGTCGAAAACGACTCGCACCTGAAGTCCATCCGCGACCTCATCCGGCACGAGCCCGAGGTCATCTGCCCCGGACATGGCAAGGCGTACCCCGTTGACCGGCCCACGATGCTTGCCACCGAGAAACGCTTCGTCCAGCAGCAGCAGTTCTTTTTCGACATCCTGCCCGAAGGCGAATCCAACTTCGGCATGGACCCAAGCTGGGTGAGCATCTATCCTTACCAGGCATTGCTCGCGCCCGGACGACGCCAACCGTTGGAGATCAGAGCGCGCAACTACAAATCCTCGCCCATGAAACTCGAAGTGGCCCTTGTCGCGCCGCCGGAATGGCGGATCGAGCCGGATGTCGTCAAGCTCAGCATCGCACCCGGCGAGTCGGCCAGAGCAACGATCAATGTGACCGTGCCGAAGAGCTGGGGCGCGCCAGGGCCGCGCTTCGCCATCGCCGCCGATGTCGTCCGCGACGGCAAATACATCGGCCAAGTCACCGAAGCCGTCGTCGAGCTTGCCGGCGCCTAGTCTCAAAACCCGCGGCGCGCCGGATACGATACCATAACCGCTCATGCGCGCCCGTTTCCCCGCTTGGCAGCTCGAGGAACTTCCTCCTCCCCCGGCGCTAAGCCGCCGCTTGGCGGCGCTGATCGGGCCTGGTTTGCTCATGGTGGGCGCCAACATCGGCGGCGGCGAGTGGCTGTTCGGACCACTGGTGACGGCTCGCTATGGCGGGCAGATCCTTTGGCTCGCCACCATCTCGATCCTTGTTCAGGCCGCCTATAACTTGTCGGTCATGCGCTATACGCTCTACACGGGGGAAGCGGTCACGGTTGGCTACTTTCGCACTTGGCCGGGCCCGGTCTTTTGGGCCAGCATCTACCTGATGTTTGAATTTGGGGCTGTCTGGCCGTATCTCTCCTCAAACGCCGCTGTCCCCTTGGCGGCAGTGATCCTGGGCCGGCTTCCCACCGCAGCCGACGCAGGTGTTGTGCGCAACTTCGGCTACGCCATCTTTCTGGCCGCTTTCGTGCCGTTGATCTTCGGCGGCAAGATCTACACCATGATTGAGCGGGTCATGGTCACAAAACTCATCCTGGTTCTTGCTTATCTCGGAGTCGTTGCGCTTCTCTTCACGCGCCCAGCCACTTGGTGGGAGATCGGCAGCGGATTCTTCCGATTCGGCTCCATCCCGTCCGGCGAGGTGAATTGGGCCACCCTGGCAGCGTTTGCCGCTGTGGCTGGAGCAGGCGGCCTGACCAACACCGCCTTTTCCAATTACACCCGCGACAAAGGCTGGGGCATGGGATCCAAAGCCGGCGCTATCCCTAGCGCCATCGGTGGCCGGACCATCAAGCTGTCGCATGCCGGCAAGACATTTGAAGTGAATGATGTGAATCTCTTGCGCTGGCGGGGCTGGCTGAAGGTCATCCGGCGAGATCAACTTTTGCTCTGGGCGCCGGGCTGCATCCTCGGCATGGCGCTGCCTTCGGTCTTCTCGCTCGAGTACATCAGCGGCGTGAGCCACGTTGAGGGCAATGCCGCCGCGGCGATGACTGCGCAGGCCATCGCCGCCCATCATGGCATCATCTTTTGGTACGCCACCCTGCTGTGCGGATTCGTCATCATGGCGCCAACCCAGGTCAGCCAGATCGACACCATTGCGCGCCGCTGGACCGACATCCTTTGGATCGGATGGGGCCGGCTCAAGAGCGTCGACGAACACAAGGTGAAGTACGTCTACTACACAATCCTCGCGGTTTACGGCGCCTGGGGTCTTCTCGCCCTGCGGATTACACCAAATCCACTGGTGCTCGCCATCGCCAGCGGCGTGATGTGGAACTTCGCGCTCGGCTTCTCAGCCATCCATACGCTGGTCGTAGTCAGAACCCTGCTGCCTGCTCCGCTGCGCCCCGGGCTGCTTCAATGTCTCGGACTCGCCGCCTGCGCCGTCTTCTTCATCGGCATTGCAGCAATTGCGCTCGCTCAGCAATGGCCGGCCGTCCGGGCGTGGCTCGGCTGGTGACGTATCGCTCTATTCAGCCCAGCTCATCTCTCGAACACCAGCACCTCATACTCCTCGGCTTCAGGCAAAGTCACCTCGATGCCCTTGTCCTTGGTCCTTCGCACAGCCAGCGACCTCGGTTTTACCAACGTCCGCGCCTTTGTGAATTCCACCGGGCCCGGCAGCGTCACCCGCACGTTCCGCAGCGGCACGACGCGCGTGATCGGCCGCGTCATCTCACCTGTAAAATTCACCAGATGCAGCAGCTTGCGGCCAGGCTGTTCCCGCCAAACCACTTCTACTGAAGCCGCGGCGCCCTCGACGCTGACCGGCGGCGGAGCCAGCTGCCGGACAGCATTTTCGACGATCTTCAAGTACTCAGGCAGCCGGTACCCAGCCACCATCGCCCCCAGATCACCGCTGAAATAGACGGCGGTTCCCTTTCCCTTCTTCGAAATCACCAGAGCGGGCTCCCGCGACAAGGCTGGGATCCCGTCGTACCTTCCCTTCAGCGGTTCTGTGAATCGCAACAGCTCCTCGCCGCCCGCCGGTTTCACCTTGACGTGCCAGGTCGAGGCCGCCAGCATTTCACGCTCCACCCCGCTCAACAGCCAGTTCCGTGTCACTGGTTTCATGAAGTCCCATTGCAGCGGACCAGCTATCTTCTTGTCGTCCGAGATGCCCAACACGGGCGCCAGGGCGAAGTCCGGCCGCCGAACGCCGGTTTCGTCATAGAGAGACGTCTCAAACGTCGCAAAGACGTTGCCGCCTGCCTCGACATAACTCGCCAGCCGCGCAGCCGCCGTGCCGCTCATGCAGGCTACATTCGGCAGGAAGATCGCTTTGTATCGCGCAAGCGGCTCCCGCTCCAGGGTCACGTCGTCTATCACATCGAAGGGAACATGCGCCCGGATCAGCGCCTCGGAGACCCCATTGAACTCCGCATCGATGTTTCCAATGGCGCTGCGCTGCGGCACCCGGTCGATGTCGATCATCTGTGCCGGCGACCCTTCGTAGTGGTTCGCTGTTGTATCCGACCAAACAACAGCCACGTTCGCCGCCGACCGGCTCCCTGTGTAGTACTGCCCGTTCGCCGCCACGAAACGGTTCATCTCCTCCACTGCCTTCATCTCCGGCTGCTGCATGTCGAACTGCGTGATGCCCATCCAGACACTGGCGTTGTGGGCGATGGTGTCGGCATACAGCAACCGCAGTTCCGGTCCGGGCAGCAGCGAGAACGTCCATGGTTTGTGCGCCGCCGCCGAAAAGATCACCGTCGGCTTCCCGCCCGCCTGTGTTTCGAGCAGCCTCGCAGTCAGTCCCGGCTTCCACATCGGGATGCGGGTCAGGTCGCCGTAGATGAACCCGCCCTCGCTGCCCAGCAGATCCTGATGCTCCACGAGGGCCCGGTTCAACCGCGCCGTGGCCCAGTTGGCGCCGCGTACGCCGCCGTTCATGTAGAACGCGATGCCCGGATTGATCGACTTCAGGACTTCCCTCGAATCCTTCAGAAAGCGGGCCATGCTCCCGGTCTGGAACTCCAGGAGACGCTTGAACGCCGCTCCCTGCCGGACGCGTTTGGACGGCATCTCCTCGTTGTGCTTCGCCTTGTACGACGCTCGGCAGTACGGGCAGTAGCAGGAGTCGGCACGATAGACGGGCCCATCATAAAAGATCCCATCGATCCCGTACGCCGCCAGATCCTTGAGGATTCTGAAACACCACTCCCGCCACGGGGTATTCAGGCAGAAATCGGTCCCGTTGTCGTACACCCCATCCACCGGCTTTCCGTTCTCTCTGATCTGCCGCCAGTCCGGATGCTGGCGTCCAAACTTCTCGGTGTACCAATGCACGTTGAAATAGACCATCACGCGGATGCCGCGGCGGTGCGCCTCGGCGACATACTCCCGAAGGAAGTCGCGGTTCACCTTGCCGCCGGCCTGGGACTGGAAGTAAAACCCCTGGTCGTCTAACCCGCCGCGCATCTCCATGATTTCGAGGTGTTCGGAGTTGTACGCCTGCCGCGACTTCCACTCGGCGAGTTCGGCGGGCGGAATGCCGTCGATCCTGCCGAGGCTGGTGACGATATCGACGATGCGCAGTGGCTCTCGTGTCCACCAGGGATTGGAGGGGTCTCGGGCCTGCGCTGTCAAATGCGCTGAGATCGCCAGGAACGAAAACACGAGCCGGATCATATCGGCTGCGATTGTATCTCCTGGCGGAGGAGCCTGTCATAGCCCGGCCGAGCTGACGAGAACACCGCCTGCTCGCGCGCAGATATAGCCGCGCAATTGCCGCACATGGGCCATTTACTATTCGCCGCCCGCAGGATACTCTTGGGGCTATAGCGTTGACGAACAGGAGCAGCCCATCATGCCAATCTTGACGCGACGAAGCCTCTTCGAAGCGGTCCCGGCACTGGCCGCCGCCGCACCGGCGAAGCCCATGCCCACCGTCAGGCTCGGCCCGCACACGGTCTCGCGTCTGATCGTCGGCGGCAATCCTGTCAGCGCCAACTCGCACGTCTCCGGAGCCCTGAGCGCCGAGATGCGCGATTACTTTACAGCGGCCAACACGAAGAAACTGCTCGCGGCCTGCGAGCGCGCCGGGATCAACACCTGGCAGTCGCGCGCCGACCGCCACATCATGCGCCTGCTCCACGAATACCGGCAGGAAGGCGGCCGCATACAATGGATCGCTCAAACTGCTTCGGAGTATGGCGATCTCAGGCGCAATCTCGGTGAAGCATCCGCGTTGAAGCCCGAAGGGATCTATCACCACGGCTCCCAAACCGACAAATATTGGTTGTCCGGCAAGATCGACCTCACGAGCGAGTCGCTGAAGGCCATCCGGCAAACTGGAGCACAGGTTGGTTTGGGTACGCACATCCCCGAAGTGGTCGACTACGCCGAATCGAAAGACTGGGACTTCGACTTTTATATGACGTGCGTCTACAATCTCAGCCGCACACCCGAAGAGGCGGCTAAAATCGCCGGAAGGCCGGTGAAGGGTGAGTACTTCCACGACCCCGACCGCGAACGCATGCTCGATCGCGTCCGGAAAACGAAAAAGCCCTGCCTGATCTTCAAGGTTTACGCCGCGACGCGCCACTGTAGCACGCCCGGGGACCGCCGCGCCGCCTTGGACTTGGCCTTTGAATACGCCAAACCCACCGACGCCGTGGTGATCGGCATGTTCCCGAAGTACCAGGAGCAGGTCGAGGAGAATTGCCGCCTGGTGGTTGATTCTATTCTCAAAAATCGACAATCGTGACCTGGACTGGCGCCTCGACCGCTCACGCATCGAAGGCCAAGAAACCATTACGAATGTTTCAGTCGCGATGGGTGCAAGGTGTTCGCGGTGAGGGTGCCGACCGTCAAGCCAACGGGCTGGCGCTGGCAAACTTATATCGGTGGGGTCCCTCCCCATCCGATGACTTAATGACGTTCCTGACTACCTCGACCCATGCGGAACAGGTACTAGCGGCTCACGGCCCAACAGCGATCTAAATTGGTAGCTCAAACGCCTTCCGCCTTGCCCGGATCAGCATTCCATCGGCCTGGCTGTCGGCCTCGAAACGCTCCCCAGCCGGGTCCCATTTCAATCGCCTGTTCAATTCACGCGTTATATTTGCCAGGTGTGCCACACTCACCGACCTGTGCCCGATCTCCGGCCCGGCCAGCGGCTCCCGGCGCTGCCGCATCGCGTCTAGCCAGTCCTGCATGTGGTACTTGGCCTGCCACAGCGCGCGGTCCCATTTCGCAACCTCCTCCTGTGGAGGCATGGCGATCTCCTTCATCAACTCCGGCGGGTCGGCGCGCAGGCCATTCCGAACGATCTCGATCCGCCCGCGCTTGCCCACAAAGACTGCTCCACCGTTCAGCGCTCCCATGGGCAGCTCCAATCGGACAAGCACACCATTGGCGTAACGGAACGCAATCGCTCCAGGCGTCGAATCGGCCAGCGGCCAGAACTCCACAGGACCCGTCCCGTCCATGCCCAGCGCCGACTGAATCTGGTCGAGCCCATGCGCGCCCCAGTTTGTCATCTCGCCGCCAGAATAGTCGCGCCAACCCATCCAGCCTCGATAAAGCTGGCTGTGGTAGGGCCGCTCCCCAGTTTGTCCAAGCCAGAGGTTCCAGTCCATCCCTTCCGGCACTGGTTCGCCCGGTTGAGGCGCCCAGATCTTCGCCGACGGGTAATTGCACCCCTGGACAAAGTAAATCTGGCCCAGCCCGCCGTCGCGGATAAACTTGCACGCCACTTGGTTGGCCGCCATCGACCGCTGCTGGCTGCCAACCTGGAACACCCGTTTGTATTTCCCCGCCGCCTTCACGATCGCCCGCCCTTCGGCAACGTATAGTGTCAGCGGCTTCTCGGCGTAAACATCCTTGCCCGCCTGGCAACTGTGAATACAGAGCAGCGCCCGTGCATGATCGGTCGCGCCGATGATGACTCCGTCGATCTCCTTGTCTTCAAGCAGCCTCCGGTAGTCCTGATGGATGCGCCATTTCGCCTGCCGCTTGGCGGCCTGATCCTCGGCTTTCTTCAGATAGCAGTCCGCGATAGAGATCACTTCAGCCCCTTCGGGCAACTGGTCGATCAATAACCCGCTGCGGTTGCCCGCACCGATGACGCCAACGCGGATGCGGTCGTTCGCGCCCTTCGCCCGGGCCGTCATCAGCAGTGGGGCGGCGGCCGCCTTCAACGTCTCTCTCCTCGTCATGGCTTCTCCGTCTGGCCAATCAACGTTCCGAATCGTTTGCCTATAGCCAGCGCCGGGTCCAACGGAACGTCCACCCCAACGCACCCTTCCGGAATATGGATCATTGGTTTCGGCGCAATCGACTTGCCCTCAAAGCCCGGCAGCCATTGCCGCTGCGACTCCAGCATCTCCGCGCACATCCGCCGGACCTCGTCTAACGTACAGACAGCCGAGGACAACGGGTCGAGCGCCGCCGCTTGCATCACCAGCTCTGGATCAGATCTGAGCGCTGCCTCCGCCGCCAGGATCTGCACATTCACATTGGTCATGCAGAGAGCCGCGCACTGCGGCGGCAAGTCGCCGATCACCGTGGGATGCAGGCCCGTGTCGTCTGCGAACGTCGGCGTCTCCACGCAGCAGCCGTTTGGCAGATTGGTGATGTAGCCGTCGTTTCGGACGTTTCCCATGAACCGGAATGGCTTGCCGGTCGTCACAGCCTCCATGATCCACGAACAATATTCGACGCTGCGCGGTTCCAGAGCCGTCGACTCAAACTGCAGCGGATCGTGTTCCGCATAGTATCCGGCCACCGTCCGGCACCATGAATAGTACGCGCCGGTCTCGCCGCCGAATCCTGGCTCGTCACAGTAGGCTTCCAATGCCGCCTTTGACTTCCTGAACCAGGGCACGTATTCGCTCAGGTGGCCGGTCGATTCGGTCATGAAGTAGCCGAAGTGACGGAACACCTCGCCACGCACCTTCTCGTTCTTGTAGAACTCCGGTTTCTCGAAGACCTCGCGCAACGTCGGGTACAAGTCCCGGCCCTTGTGCTCCAGCCGTAGGAACCAGTCCATGTGGTTGATGCCTCCACAGGTGTAGGTGATCTCCTCTTTCGGCACGCCACAGTAGCGCGAAATCAGGTCCAAAGTCGTCTGCACCCCATGGCAGAGCCCCACGAAGGAAATGTTCGACGCCTTGCCCAGCGCCAAACAGTTTGCCGCCATCGGATTTGCGTACTGCAGCATGATTGCCCCAGGGCGGGCGAGTTCCTCCATATCCCGTGCAATCTCCACCAGCAGCGGAATCGTCCTCAGGCCGCGGAAGATACCGCCCGGCCCGAGCGAGTCGGCGATGCACTGGTCGATTCCATAACAGAGCGGAATCTTGTAGTCGCTCTCGAAGGCTTCGACTCCGCCCACCTGGACCATAACGACGACAAAGTCCGCGTCACGGATCGCTTCCCGGCGGTCCAGCGTGGCCCAAATCTTCGCCTGCCCGCCGTTATCGCTCACCATCCGCCGCGCAAAAGCCTCCATAGAGCGCAGCTTCGGCTCAGTCCTCGACATCAATGCAATCTCGGAATCCGCCAGCGCCGGCGTGGCCAGGATATCGTTGAGCAGAGTGCGGCAGAAGACAATGCTCCCCGCGCCAATCATGGCGATCTTCTTAGGCATGAATCACCCTCCCGGTGAAGTTACGGCTGTAGGCATCATAATGCCTGCAACCTCTCCGTGGGGCGGCGCTCCGCCGTTACGTCTGGATGCTGGGTGTGTCCGCGCCGTTGGCGGCCTACTGCTCAACCCGGTAGTTCGGCGCTTCCTTGGTGATTACCACGTCGTGCACATGGCTTTCCTTGAGTCCTGCGATCGAAACGCGCAGGAAACTCGCTTTTTCTTGAAGTTCGGCGATGTTCCGGCACCCGGTATAACCCATGCCGGACCTCAGCCCGCCCACAAGCTGGAATACCAACTCCGACAGAGGGCCCTTGGCCGCCACGCGCCCTTCAATGCCTTCAGGCACCAGTTTGCCCCCGCCTTCCTGCGAATAGCGGTCCGAACTGCCCTCGGCCATCGCTCCCAGGGACCCCATGCCGCGGTACGCCTTGAACGTGCGCCCCTGGTAGAGAATCGTCTCGCCTGGACTCTCGTCCGTCCCGGCGAACAGACTGCCAATCATCACCGAATCCGCGCCGGCGGCAATAGCCTTGGTCACATCGCCCGAAAACTTCACCCCGCCATCGGCGATCAGCGGCACGCCCGATCCCCGCATGGCTCGGCTGCATTCCGCAATGGCCGTGATCTGCGGCACGCCTGCGCCACTCACCACGCGAGTCGTGCAGATAGAACCTGGCCCGATGCCGACTTTGACGCCGTCCACCCCCAGCGATACTAAGTCCCGCGCTCCTTCGTACGTCGCCACGTTGCCCGCGATCAGATCCACTTGGGGCAGGTTTCGCTTGATTTCGACGACAGCCGCCATCACCCGCTCGCTGTGGCCGTGCGCCGTGTCGATCACCAGCACGTCCACCTTTCGCTTCACCAATTCCTGTGCCCGCTCCAGGAAATCGCCGGTCGCGCCGATCGCCGCCGCCACCCGCAGCCGCCCCTGGGCATCCTTGGCTGCGGTCGGATACTTCAACTTCTTCTGAATGTCTTTGACCGTGATCAGCCCTTTCAGCGCGAAGTTGTCGTCCACAACCAGGAGCTTTTCCACACGGTGCTTGTGCAGCTCTTTCTGCGCCTGTTCCAGCGTCGTGCCGACAGGAACCGTGTATAGCGGATCCTTCGTCATCACTTCGCTGATCGGCAGGTCGTGGCGTGTCTCGAATCGCAAGTCGCGGTTCGTCAAAATGCCTACCAGCTTCCCGTCCCGGACCACGGGCACTCCCGAAATCCGGAAGCGCTTCATGATCTCCAGCGCCTCGTAGATCTTCTGGTCCGGATGCGCCGTCACCGGATCCACGATCATGCCGCTCTCCGACCGTTTCACGCGGTCTACTTCCTCGGCCTGCCGCTCGATCGTCATGTTCTTGTGGATTACGCCGAGGCCGCCCTGCTGCGCCAGCGCGATCGCCAGGTGCGCTTCGGTCACTGTATCCATCGCCGAACTGACGATCGGTATGTTCAGCGCCACGTTTCTTGTGAATTGCGTCCGGGTGTCAGTTTCCGCCGGAACCACGCCACTGCGAGCCGGCTTTAGCAGAACGTCGTCAAATGTCAGGCCTTCGGAGAGTTGCTCGGGAAGCATTGATTTCTCTTATAGTACCGGACCCCTCGGAACACCCGCAACGAATCCGCCTTTACGCCCTCCGTCTCGATCCAAACAAAGCCGTCCCAACTCGCACCACCGTCGATCCTTCCTCGATCGCTACTTCCAGGTCGTGCGACATCCCCATCGACAGGCCCGCAAGTCCGTTTGCGGCGGCCAGTTCTCTCAATCTGCGGAAATACGGTCGCGACAGTTCCGCTTCCTCAGACCATGGCGGCATCGTCATCAGGCCGGCCAGCCGAAGATTCGCCATCCCGTTGATCGCCTCCACCAGCGCCGGCACCTCCTCCGGCGCCGCGCCGGCCTTCGTCTCCTCTGGTGAGAGCTTCACCTCGATGTAAATGTCAAGCGGTCTTCCAACCCCATCCAGCCGCCTCGCCAGTTTGACGGAATCCACCGTTTCGATTACATGAAAGATCTCACCCGCCCGCGCCGCCTTGTTCGACTGCAAGTGGCCGATCAGGTGAAATCGCGCCCCAGGCAGCTCCGCAACCGCATCCCGCTTGCCCTCGAACTCCTGAACATAGTTCTCTCCAAAGTCGCGCAACCCTAGCGCATAGGAATCCAGGATGGCTTGCGCTGGAAACACTTTCGTCACCGCCAGCAGCAAAACGTCCTCCCGCCGCCGCCCTGCCGCTTTGCATGCGCGTTCGATCCGCTGCTCCACAGCCTCAAGTCTGTTTGCCAGTTCGTTTGTCGCCACTCATCCGGATTCTACCTTGACCCGTTCCCGCCATTCCGGGCCGTCCGCCGCGGTTGCGGTAGAAATGAATTGGATGGCCGCGACGATCGTGATCGATGAATCCGCCTGGACCGCGATGACCAGCCACGCCGAGGCCGGCTATCCGGAGGAGGCTTGCGGCGTCTTGCTCGGGATGAATGGCCCTGATGGCCCACGGGTCCACTCCGCCGCAGCCTGCGCCAATCAGGCAGGCGCGGACAGCCGCACACGGTTCGCCATCAACCCGGAGCAGTTGCTTGAAGTGTCGTTGGCTGCCCGTGAAGCCGGACTCGAAATCGTCGGCTTCTATCATTCGCACCCCGACCGCGGCCCATACTTCTCGGAGAGCGACATCCAGGATTGTTGGCCCGGTTGCGCCAACGTAGTACTCGCCATCACGAAAGGCCAGTTCCGGCGGGCCCGGGCCTACGTGTCGGGAGCCGGCCGAACCAGAGCAGGAGTTCGACAGATGGCCGTGCGCCTGTCCTCCGGTCGTACCCCGGACAGCGAAGTTCCCTTGCCGGAAATTGGTTCCTGAAGTCCTGCCGCGAGGCGCTATACTGGGCAACGTTGAAAACGCATTTGCAGACCGGCGCCGACCTGCCCCAAACCTCCAGCCGGATTGCGGCCGACCGGATGCCGAAGCTCTTTCACGAAGTGCGCCAGCCCCTCTCGGCCATTGAGTCTGCCGCGTTCTGTCTCGAGATGGCCCTGGAGTCAGCCGACGAGGACCTTCGCCAGCAGTGCCGCCACCTGCGCTCCATGGTCTGCCAGGCGAGTTGGCTGCTCGACGATGCCTCCCTCGATTACGCACTCCCTGCATCCGGTGATCAGCAATCTTCGCTGAACCAGGAGGTTCACGTCATCGCCAGTGATTTGGCGCTTCACGAGGAGACTCCCATCGACCTCAGCCTCGCGGTGGGGCAACTGCCCGTTGCGCTACCGGCCGCCAGATTGCGGCGCATGGTGAGTCATGTTCTCTGCTTCCTCCTCAATGTCGCGCAGGCCGGGCCTGAGGTTTCGGCGCGAACCTTCCCCGGAGAAGGCTGGTCGGGCCTTGCGATCTCCGCTCGCATCGGAGAGCAGCGAAGCGCTGAGATGGTTAGGCTGTTCACTTCTTTGTGGCCGGGTGGCCTTGCGGCGGCTGTGGAAGGCGCCGGTGGCGGCGTTACGGTTGGCCAGTCCGATGGCGTGATGGAGATCCAGCTAAGATTTCCAGCGGCCAGCGACAACTGAGATCAATCCGCCCTCCTGGGCGCTCACCCTTTCACATGCCACAAACGGGCCTCCCTTGATCTCCGCATCCGCGCCGGCCTCGACCAGCAACGCGAGGTCGTGCTCGATCAGCCGCGCTGCCGACGTCGTCTCGACAATCCAGTTTTCCGCACTGCTTAACACCCCCATCAACGCAGCCTTGCCTGCTTCGGCATCGCCGCAAAACAGGTACGCCTTCTCCGCGCCTGCTTCTTTATAGCGCCTCGTGTCGCCCTCAGTATCATCCTCGCTCAACGACCATGCCTCACCACCCTCGATGTGCATGTGTGGCGAGATCTTTACTGCCGTCCACCGCTGGTCCGGGAAGCCAGCCAGAATGCGGCACACTACCGTCGTCTTTCCGCACTTCCGGGCCTCGCCGCCAACGATAATGCGCATCGCCTTAAAGCTTTGGATCCATCCGCCTGACCAACTTCTCCAATTCGCTTACGCGCCGCCGAAGCTCCGGCAGACGCGCCATGTTCGCCAGCGTTTCGAGGTATTCCTTCAAAGGCCGCGCCGGCGTCCCCCAATGCACCTCTCCTCCGCCTTTCACGATCTTCGAATTCAGGATCCCCGCCCCCGACCCCACAATCGCCCCCGACTTCACCGTCACCGCCTCGCCCATGCCCACCTGCCCGCCGATCACCGCATAATCCTCCAGCACGCATCCGCCCGCGATCCCCGTCTGCGCCGCGATCACGACATGATTGCCCACCGTGCAGTTGTGACCGATATGGACCATGTTGTCGAACTTCACTCCGTTGCCGATCCGCGTTACCCCCAGCGCCGCCCGGTCCACCGTCGAGTGCGCGCCAATCTCCACATCGTCGCCGATGACCACTTTGCCCACCTGCGGAAACTTCTCGTACCTGCCCTGATGGAAGGAAAATCCGAATCCATCCGCCCCCAGCACCGCTCCCGAATGAACAACCGCTCGTGCGCCGATCTCAACGCCCGCGTAGATCGAAACGTTGGGATGTATCACCGAACCCGGTCCGATCCTCACTCCTCTGCCGATGGTCGTGTTTGCCCCGATCCTGGTCCCGGCGCCGATCTCGGCTCCCGCCTCGATCACCGCATGCGGGCCGATCGAAACCCCCTCGCCCAACACCGCCGTCGAATCAATTGCCACGGACTCATGAACGCCCGGCACAGCTTGAGGTTCCGGCACGAGCAACCGCACCATCCGTCCCATCTCACGCCGCGGGTCCTTGGCCCGCATCACCGTCGCGCCCGCCGCGTTGTCATAGTCCAACGGAACAATCAGACACGCCGCCCGAGTCCCTTCGGCCTCTTTGGCCGCCTTGCGGTTCTTTATGAACGACACGTCGCCCGGACCGGCATCGGCCAGCGAGGCTACCCCGGTCAGCGTCAATTCGCCGTCGCCCTCAAAGGCGAGGCCCAGAGTTTCGGCGGCTTCACGGACGGTCATCGGCGGTGATTCCTTTTCGTCGGGGAGTCGATATGATCTAAGTCTATGCCGGTTGATCCGGGCGCATCCATCGCGCCAACCGCCAGAATCGATCCGGGTGCTTCCATTGGCCCCGGCACGCGCATCGGCGAATTCTGCGTCGTCGAATCCGATGTCGTCATCGGCGCCAATTGTCTGCTCGAGCCTTACGTCTATGTCAAACGCTGGACGACCATGGGGGACGCCAACGAAATCTCCGCCGGTACCGTGTTGGGCACCGACCCGCTCGATAAAAACTTCAAGGGCCATCGCAGCTATCTCCGCATCGGCAATGGCAACAAAATCCGCGAGCACTACACCATCTCGCGTGGCACGGCCGAGGACAGTGAAACCATCCTCGGCGACGGCAACTACATCATGACCTCGGGCCACATCGCGCATAACTGCGTCATCGGCTCGAACGTCGTCATCGCCTCCTGCGCCTTGATCGCCGGCTATGTCGAGATCGGCGACCAGGCCTTTGTCTCAGGCGGCATCGGAGTCCACCAGTTCTCGAAGATCGGCCGGCTGGCCATGGTCGGCGGCATGTCGCGTATCAACAAGGATCTGCCGCCGTTTTTCACCTACATGGGCTACAAGGTGGAGGCCCGTGGCGTGAACCGGGTCGGTCTGAAGCGCGCCGGCTTCAGCCGCGAGGAGATCGGGGAAATCAAGGAAGCCTTCCGCCTTCTCTATCGCACCGGACTGAGCCTGGAAGACGCCCTAAACGCCATCTCCGGAACGCTCCACTCAGAAGCCGCCAAGGAAATCGTCCGCTTCATCCGCTCATCCAAACGCGGCATCGTCCGGCGCTCGGGCGGTGAAGGCGAGGACGAAGACTAAGCCGGTCCTGGTGGCGCGGACACTCTGTCCGCCGTCTCCACGAACATGTGGAGACCAGGGAACGGCGCCTGTGCCGCGCCCCGATTGCGGAAGCAGCCCTCCGATGGGCCGCCACGAGCGCGGGGCGCATCACTCCTTGTCCTTCGTGTCGGCTGATCCGGAGAAGTAACCCGGCCGTGAACGGATCTGAACGTTCCCTAGCCGCGCGCGGGCCGCCGGCGACAGATCCACTGTCAATGTCCGCCATTCGCCCGGCGCCGACTCGGGCGCGCGGTAGGAGAGCGTGTAACGCTGGCGGATTCGGTCCAGCATCTCGCCCAACTTCTCCGGCTTGTCCGATCGAATCCACTCACCGCCTGACTCCTCGGCTAATCGGAAGACATTGGCCGGCGTGTAATCTGGATTGACTTCGACGCCCTTCGGCGGCGGCTCCGGGCGGCCAACTCCGCCAGGCACGATGCCGTTCAAAATCACCTCGGCGCGCGCCAATTCCCGGATCACCTTCTCGTCGGGCAGTTCCTTGCTCAACCCGCCGTTGTCGGTGAGAACGACCAGCGCCCGGCGGCCATTGTAAGGACGCTTCTGGAAATACCCGGCGGCCGCCAGGACCGCTTCGTTGAGAGACGAGCCTGCACCCAGCGTGCCGTTTTTCTCGATGGCGGCATCGCGGATGACGCTCACAGCCGCGCGGCGGTCGGCGTCCGGCTCGAGGACCACTTGAGACCGCCGGGCGTACAGCATCACCCCCACGGTGTCATCGGGGTCGAGCACCGCCAGAGCCTTCTGCGCCACTGCCGCCATGCGGCCGAGCAGCTTGCCCATGCTGCCCGATACGTCCAGCACGAGGATCACTTCCAGGCGGTCGTGGTCCTGGTCGAGCGTCAGCGGGCCGGCCGGCTGGCCGTTGTCGAGCACCGTGAAATCGGCGGCCGTCAGCCCTGCGACAGGATGGCCGCGCCGCAGCGCCTGCACGTCCACGCGGACCACTGCGGTGCCCGCTTGAAATGTAGGCGGAGCCTCCGGGGCTTGTGCCCATGCGGCTGCGAAAGCGAATATGAGGAGAAACGGCCTCATGAGGAACATTATCGTCGGGACTGCGGGCCACATCGACCACGGAAAGAGCGCCCTGGTGCGCGCTCTGACTGGGATCGAGACCGACCGGCTGGAGGAAGAAAAACGCCGAGGCATCTCGATCGACCTCGGCTTCGCCCACATGGAGGAGGGCGGCATCCGATTCGGATTCGTCGATGTCCCGGGACACGAGCGCTTTGTCCGCAACATGCTGGCTGGCGCCGGCGGCATCGACATGGTGGTGCTGGTGGTCGGCGCCGACGAATCAATCAAGCCGCAGACGAGAGAGCACTTCGAGATTTGCCGCCTGCTCGGGGTGAAACACGGCTTGGTGGCGGTTACGAAGGCCGATCTGGTGGATACCGACATCCTGGAGCTGGTTCGGATGGAGGTGGACGACTTCGTCAAGGGATCTTTCCTGGAAGGCGCGCCGGTGATCGCGGTTAGTTCGAAAACGGGGCAGGGTCTGGACAGGTTGCGGCCGGCGATGGTGGACTTGGCGGCGAAGGTCGAGCCGAGGCGGGTCGAGGGCGGGTTCCGGCTGCCCATCGACCGCTCGTTCGTCCTCAAGGGCTTCGGGACGGTCGTGACCGGAACATTGTGGAGCGGACGTCTGCGTGTGGAGGACGAGGTCGAGGTCTATCCCGTTGGCCGGCGGCTGCGAGTGCGGGGACTCCAAGTATACGGTGGCCCGGTAGAGGTCGCCGAAGCCGGGCAGAGGGTAGCGGTGAACCTCGCCGGGGTGGAGGCGGATGAGCTGAGGCGCGGCATGACGCTTGCGCCGCCAGGATGGTTTGTTCCTACTACTTTTGTCGATGTTGACTATTCTCACCTCGAAAGCGCTAAGCCGCTGAAGCATGGCGCGCCCGTTCACTTTCATGCCGGGACGGCCGAAACCGAAGCCGATGTGAAGTTGCTAGACGGCTCGGAAGCGGTAATGCCTGGATCGGCCGGTCCGGTGCGGCTTCATCTGAGGGAGCCAATGCTGCTGCTGCCCGGCGACCGGTTCATCGCGAGGATGTTCTCCCCCGTCGTGACGATCGGTGGGGGGATCGTGCTCGACAACAAACCACCTAAGCGGATGAAGAGGGCGGCGGCTTATGAGAGGTTACTCCATTTGGCGAAATCTCGGGAGGAGGAGCGAATAGCAGCGTTTGTCGACGAAGCGGCTGGCGGGATCAGCTTGGCGGACTTGGTTGCCCGGACCGGGCTCAGCCGGGTGGAACTAACCTCCCTAGCGAAGCGCATCGGCATCATTCAGGTACCGGCAGCCGAGCCAATCCTGATCTCGGTGGCCCGGAGAGATCGCGGCCAAACGAACCTCTTGGATTCATTAGCCGTTTATCATCAACAACATCCACTGGAGGTCGGAATGCCGAAGGTGGCCGCGCCGGTGCAGGGTCCACTGCTGGATTTCCTCCTCGCAACGACATCCGGCATAACGAGCGAGGGTGATCTGGTTCGTTTGGTCAGCTTTCGGCCTCAGCTCCAAGCAGACGAAGATGAGGCGAAAACGAAGATTGAGAGCCTGTTCCGTGATGCCGGGTTGGCGGTGCCAGCGGTGAACGAAGTGCTAAAGAGTTCGGGCATTGATGCCAACCGGTCACGCACGATTCTTCAAACTCTACTACGACAAAAGACGTTAATCCGCGTCAGCACGGATCTCATTTTCCATTCAGAAGCGATTGGTCAGCTCAAGGCCATTCTCTCTGGAAAGAAGGGCCAGCGCTTCGGGGTCGGCGAGTTCAAGGACTGGACGGGCATCTCCCGGAAATACGCAATCCCGCTGCTGGAGTACATGGACCGGGAGCGGGTGACGCGGCGCGAAGGCGATCAAAGACTTGTACTTTGAGCGGCTTAGGATGCCTCGCCGAGCAGCGTTTTGAGGATTTCGAGACCGGCTTGTTTGGCCCCGGCGCCGGTTTCGCCGGCGGGGCCAGTGCAGGACGGGCAGCCGGAGTCACATGGACAGTGAGCGATGAGGTCGCGGGCTCCGGCCAGGAGTTGACCGGTCATCTGGAAGAGGGGGGCGCTTTGGCCGATGCCTCCGGGATAGTTGTCGTACAAATGTAGATTTGGTTCAAAGCCGGCGACGGGCTTGCCGTATTCTTCGGTAAGGGCGACGCCCAGGTCGCGCGGGTCGCACATCAGTAGCAAGGCGGCGACGGTGCGAAAGGCGTTGCCCAGGCCGGTGAGGGCGTTGAGGCGGTCAGTGGGTGTCAGGTGCGGCAGGCGGGCCAGGAATTCTGGCGTAAAGTGAAGATAATACGAGGTCGTGTGCATTTCCTGCTCGGGCAGTGAGAGGACTCCTGAGCCGATGTTCTCCATCGTGTAAAACTTCAACTTCTTGAATCCGACGATCTGGCGGTTGACGCGGACCTCACCGTGAGCCGCGCGGGCCTCGGCCACAGGCTGTGACTCGAACGTCTCCAGTATCTTGACCTGGGTGTAATCGATTGCGTCAGTGAAGTAGTCGCACTCGATGTGACGGACCCAGGCTTTCCTCTGACCGTAGTCCATCTTCTCGACCTGATACTGGCGCGCCTCGTGAAGATAGATCGCTTTCTCGTGAAGTTCGGTAAGGGCTGCGGGAAATGCAACCTCGGCGATGACTCTTTCCTCATTTGTAGCATCAATAACGATGAAGTTGTCGCTGGAGACCGAGCGGAGGCTGATAGCGTCTGCCGGGTAGGTGTCGGAGGTCCAGTGCCAGGCGCCGGCGGAGTGGTGGAGCAGACCGACCTCTTCCAGAAACCGGCACAGTTCGCCGGCCGGATGAGGACCGAACGGTTCCTCATCTTTCAGAGGAAGCTCAAAAGCTGCACATTTCAAATGGTTTATCAGGATCTCGAGGTTGTCCGGGTTAATTTGGGCGTGTTCCGGTGAACCTTCGAAGAAGTACTCGGGATGCTCGACGATGTACTGGTCTAGCGGGGCGGAACTGGCAACCAGAAGAGATAGTGAAGTCGTCTGGCGGCGACCGGCGCGGCCGGCGCGCTGCCAGGTGGAGGCGATGGTTCCGGGGTAGCCGGCCATAACTACTACATCTAGCGAACCAATGTCGATTCCAAGTTCGAGAGCGTTGGTGGCGACGACGCAGCGGATGTCGCCGTCGCGCAGGCCGCGCTCGATTTCGCGGCGCTCGCGCGGAAGGTAGCCGCCTCGGTAACCGCGGACGCTGTCCGGGTGGGCCGGCGGACGGGCACAGGAGTCCTTCAGATAGGTAAGGAGGATTTCGGTGGCCAGGCGGTTATTGGCGAAAACCAGAGTCTGTTCACCGCGCTGGACGAGGTCGGAGGCGATACGGCGGGTTTCGTTGAGGTAGCCGCGGCGGATGCCCAGCTGGCGGTTCACGACCGGCGGGTTGTAAAAAACAAAGAACTTCTCTCCAGATGGCGCGCCGTTGTTATCCACGAGTTGGAAGGTTTCGCCGGTGAGGGTTTCGGCCAGGGGCCTGGGGTTGGCGATGGTCGCCGAGCAGCAGATGAATTGCGGTGTTGATCCATAAAACGCGCAGATTCGTTTGAGGCGGCGGATGAGGTTTGCGAGGTGGCTGCCGTAGACGCCGCGGTAGTAATGGAGTTCATCGATGACGATGTAGCGCAGGTTTTCAAAAAGTTTAGCCCACTTGGTGTGGTGGGGAAGGATGCCGGCATGGAGCATGTCGGGGTTGGTGAGGACGACGTTGGCGCGCTCGCGGATTTGTTTGCGCGCATCCTGCGGCGTATCTCCGTCATATGTAAAAGCACGAATACCGGATCCCATCGCTTCAACCATGGCGTGGAACTCGTGGAGTTGATCCTCAGAAAGCGCCTTGGTGGGAAAGAGGTAGAGGGCGCGGGCTTCGGGTTCGCGGAGAATCCGGTCGAGGACGGGCAGGTTATAGCAGAGGGTTTTGCCGCTTGCGGTAGGGGTTACGACGACGACGTGGCGGCCGCCGGCAAGATGCTCATAACATTCGGCTTGATGGGTATAGAGGCGAGCAATGCCGCGTTCCGTGAGAACCTTGCTCAGCGGCTTGGGTATGCCAGCGGGGAGATCGCTGAAACGGCCTTCGGTGGCAGGCTGGTGGCGGATGGCACGGATCGGGGAGTCAGGCTCTTGCATTGAAGCCTGGAGGCGGGCAATGGTTGCGTCGAGACCGGCTCGGCGTGCGAGGGCCAAGGATTCTGATTTTTTGGGGTCGGGGAATTCGAGAGATAAGTTCATTGGCCCGTTCGCCTTTTCTTTGCTAGTATTCTAGCTCAAATGGCGACTGGCCGAGACGGGCAATTTGGGCGCCGGAATCAACCTCAGTTGCTGGAACGAACGAACTCGTAGCGCTCGAGAGTCGCGGCGAACGATTGAAGTTCGCGGTCGTGGCGAACGATCTTGCCCACGCACCGGAGCCGGACTTCGCCGATTCGCGAGCCGGTTGGCAGGCCGATGAAATACTCGACGGCTTGGCCGATTTCGAGAGGGACATCGGGATGAGTGAAAAGGACGCCGCCAGAGCTCACATTGCGCGTCTCCCCGGGGATGGAGACTTTGCGGATTCCTGCTCTCGTGAGTTCCACCGGCAAACGGAGTTCGAATCTTCTGGCCCTACGCTGTTCCATCGACATACCTAATTTCATCTAAGGCGAAACGCCTAATGTCTGCAATGCCTCATGGTACTACTGAACGTCCTTAAGTACCAGATTATTCTGACCCTGACTAATGAACCTCGTAGGCCTCTCCATTTAATGAAGGCTGGCGGCCAGCTCTTTCCGTCTGTGGCTGTCGCGACCTAGCGCTTTTGCTTTCAGCAATATGTAGGGTTATGGAGGGGCAATCAACCACTCTTGAAAGACGCAGCGGCAAGCAGGTCTCATCACAAAATTGATCACGCACTCCAGCCTTGTCGAATGCCGAGGCGTCGAGACGAGTCTCGACGCGGCATGCACGAGTGCGTGCACTACGAGCGGGACCCGAACCGGGAGAAGTGGCGGCTTTATGCCCGATTCGCGGGACGAATCTCCCCCGGACGTCTAGGCGGCGTCTTGGGGGTCGGGCGGGTCTCCCTGGTCGTCCTGGACTCCGCGCTGCTCGCGCTTGATCTCGATGACGTGTTTTTTGGATGGTTCAAGCAACTGCTGCACTTCGAGCATCGCACTGCCCGCGCGCGTCGAGTAGCCCCGAGACTTCGTGTAATAGATCCAGCCGCGCGACTCGGCCCAAAGGGCGAGCCGGTGAAGCGCGTAGAGCGCGGCGGCGATGACGATGAGCCAGAACCAGGCGGGCATGGGCGCCCCTCCAATAGCCGATTCTAATCTTCGCTGCTGCTTTGTGAGACCTTCAGCACGGCCAGGAACGCTTCCTGGGGGATATCGACCTTACCCACGCGTTTCATCCGGCGCTTGCCTTCCTTTTGCTTTTCGAGCAGCTTGCGTTTGCGGGTGATGTCGCCACCGTAGCACTTTGCGATGACGTTCTTGCGGATGGCTGGGATGTTCTCGCGGGCGATGATCTTGGCGCCGATTGCCGCTTGCAGGGCCACCTCGAACATCTGGCGCGGGATCAGCTTGCGCAGGCGGTTGATCAGTTCCTTGCCGCGTTCAAAGGCGAAATCCTTGTGGACGATCACCGACAGCGCGTCCACCGGTTCGCCGGCAACCAGAACGTCCATCTTCACCATCTGCGAGGCGCGGTAGCCGGCCAGGTGGTAATCGAGAGACGCATAGCCGCGCGAGGCCGATTTCAGGCGGTCGTAGAAGTCCAGCACGATCTCGTTGAGCGGCAGATCGTAGACCAGCATGACGCGGCCGCCGCCGATGTACTCGAACTTCTTCTGGTTGCCGCGCTTCTCTTCAAGGAGCTTGAGGATCTCGCCGAGGTACTCCTCGCGCGTGATCACGGTGGCTTCGATGATCGGCTCTTCGATTTTGACGATCTCGCTGGGATTCGGCCACTTCGTCGGATTATCGACGTCGATGATGTCGCCGTTGCCGAGCGTGACCTGGTAGCGCACGCCTGGAGCGGTGGTGATGAGGTCGATCTCGAATTCGCGTTCGAGCCTTTCCTGGACGATCTCCAGGTGCAGCAGGCCGAGGAAACCAGCGCGGAAACCGAAGCCAAGCGCAGCTGAGCTTTCGGGTTCAAAGTTGAACGCAGAGTCGTTGAGCCTCAGTTTCTCCAGGGCGTCGCGCAGCAGGCCGTGTTCGTGGCTTTCGACCGGATAGAGACCTGCGAAGACCATCGGTTTCATCTCCTCGAAGCCGGGCAGCGGCTCGGCGGCTCCGGGGCCGGCATCGAGGATCGTATCTCCAACCTTGGCGTCGGAGACGGTTTTGATGGTGGCGTGGAGCCAGCCGACTTCACCGGCGCTGAGCGTCTCGCAGGGTATGGCCTTGGGCGACTGGTAGCCGAGGCCGTCGACCTCATGAACCGAGTCGGTCGACCAGAGGCGTATCTTTTGGCCTTTGCGGATGGTGCCGTCGATGATGCGGGCCAGGATGATGACGCCGCGGTAGGGGTCGAACCAGGAATCGAAGATGAGCGCGCGCAGCGGCGCGCTGGGGTCACCTTTGGGCGGCGGGACCTTGGCGACGACGGCTTCGAGGATTTCCGGGACCCCGACACCGTTTTTTGCGCTGGCCAGGATGGCTTCCGAGGCGTCGAGGCCGATGATCTGCTCGACTTGTTCTTTGATCCGCTCTGGTTCGGCCGAGGGCAGGTCGATTTTGTTGATGACGGGGATCAGTTCCAGGTTGTGGTGAATGGCCAGGTAGGTGTTGGCGAGTGTCTGCGCCTCGACACCCTGGCTGGCATCGACGACGAGAAGGGCGCCCTCGCACGCCTGAAGGCTGCGCGAGACTTCGTATGTGAAATCGACGTGGCCGGGGGTATCGATGAGGTTGAGCTGGTACAACTGGCCGTCGTTGGCCTTGTATTCGAGGCGGACGGCGTGGGCTTTGATGGTGATGCCGCGTTCGCGTTCAAGGTCCATGGAATCGAGGACCTGTTCCATCATTTCGCGCTGGGAGAGTGCGCCGGTGTATTCGAGGAGCCGGTCGGCCAAGGTACTCTTGCCGTGGTCGATGTGGGCGATGATCGAGAAATTGCGAATGAACGCGGGATCCATGCTGTAGAATGAAGGACGTAGAGCCGCGCTAAGTGCGCATGTAGGTAGGCTCACCCGATTATCTCATATGTCCCACAAAGTCTATGAAGGCCGCCTCGACGCAAAGGGGCTCAAGTTCGCCATCCTGGTCAGCCGGTTCAACAGCTTTGTGACCGAACGGCTGCTGACCGGCGCGCTGGATGCATTGGAGCGCTCGGGCGCGGGCGCGGAGAACATCGAGATCGTGCGAGTGCCTGGATCCTGGGAAATGCCCGTGGTGGCCGTGGAGATAGCACGCCAGAAGCGCCACGACGCCATCATCTGCCTGGGCGCTGTGATCCGGGGAGATACGCCGCATTTCGATTACGTCGCCAACGAAGCCGCTAAAGGCATTGCCCAGGCCAGTATGGAGCATGGGATCCCGATCGCATTCGGCATTCTCACCACCAACAACCTGGAGCAGGCCATTGATCGCGCCGGCGCGAAGAGTGGCAACAAGGGTTTCGAGTCCGCCATGTCGGCGATCGAGACGGCGAATCTAATGCGGCAGTTGCGCAGCAGTTAGCCGTTTCACGACATGCCAGCCAGACGTAAATCACGGCAGCGCGCCCTACAAGTTCTCTTTTTTGCGGATGTGAGGAAAGTGGACATCGGCGAGGCGATCCTCGCGTTTTACCCGAGTTTGTACAACGCCGAAGCCGATGAATCGACAGGAGAAGAATTGCCTCCTCCTGTGCCGGACGCATTCATGGAGTCGCTTGCACGCGGAACTTCGGCGCAGCGGGAGATTTTGGACGAACTGATCGCGAAAAAGGCCGAGCATTGGCGGCTGGACCGGATGCCGCTGGTAGACCGCAACATCCTACGGATGGCGATCTACGAGATGAAAGATGAGGGGACGCCGCCAGCGGTGGTGATCGACGAGGCGCTGGAACTGGCGCGGAGATACTCGGAAGAGGAGGCGATCCCGTTCATCAACGGGGTGTTGGACTCAATCCGGAAGCTGCTGGACATCCCTCTAAAAGCCCCGCCAGCACATGGTTAATACACTCATTTCCCGATACAGAACGTTGAGAAGATCCGGTTGAGGATGTCGTCGGCCGTCGTTGCGCCGGTGAGGGCGTCGATGGGGTGCAGGGCGGCATAGCAATCAAGCAAAAGCAGCTCATGGGGCAGGCCGGATTGAGCGGCAAGGGCGGCATGGTCGAGAGCCTCGGCGCACTCGCGCAGCAAACGCTCATGACGCAGGCTGGTGATCAGACCGGATTCGGGGGAGAGCGCCCCCTGCGGGGAGATGACGTTCAGGATGCGGCGGCGGAGTTCTTCCACCCCTTGGCCAGTCAGCGCTGAGACAGCGGCGAACCGGGAGTTGGAGCAATCCGCCGACCGGCCCAGGTCGGTTTTGTTTGCCACCAGGAGGGATCGGCCTTGTGCTTCCGCCTTCGAGATCAAATCGAGGTCGTCCGGGCCAAGGGGCAGGGAGCCGTCTACAACGACCAGGGTGAGATCGGCATCGGCCATGGCCTGGAGGCTTCGTTCGACCCCGAGCCGCTCGACGAGTTCCCCGGTTTCGCGGACGCCAGCCGTGTCCACGAGTTTGACTGGGATGCCGCCGATGACGGCGCGCTCGGAGACAGTGTCGCGTGTCGTGCCAGGGATGTCGGTGACGATAGCCCGTTCCTGTTCGAGCAGGCGATTGAAAAGACTGCTCTTGCCGACGTTTGGCCGGCCGGCGATGGCCAGTGTCAGGCCATCGTGCACCAGTTTGCCGTAGGCGAAGCTGTCGATGAGGCGGCAGGCCCCGATACGGATGGGCCGGAGGCGGGCAAGGATGTCGTCCTGACTGGCGATGTCGATGTCGTCCTCCGCAAAGTCGATGCCGGCTTCGAGCAAGGCGATCAGTTCGAGAAGTTGGGCTTTCAGAGGGGCGATGGCGCGGGAGACCGAGCCGCCGAGCTGTTGGGCGGCGATTCTGGCCTGGTGCAGGGTTGTAGCTTCGATGAGGTCGCGGACGGCTTCGGCCTCAGGGAGCGAGATGCGGCCGTTCATGTAAGCGCGGAAGGTGAATTCGCCAGGTTCAGCCAGCCGGGCGCCGGCGGCCAAGGCGCGGTCAACTGCGTGGCGGAGCACAACAGGCGAGCCGTGGCATGAGATTTCAACGACATCCTCGGCTGTGTAGGAGCGTGGCGAGGCGAAGAAGGTGACGACAACCTGGTCGACCAGAGCGCCACCTTCGTCGAGCAGGCTGGCCAAGGCGGCGGTCCAGGGGGTCCACTCGTGGCGCTCGGCGAACCTGAGGAAGGCAGATGCCGTGGCCCGCGCGGAGGGGCCGGAAAGCCGCACGACACCTATGCCTCCCGCGCCGGGTGGCGTTGAGATGGCGACAATGGTATCGTCGGCCGTCATCATTTGCCGAAAAAGTCTTTCAGTGTGAGGGGATTAGCGATCGCGGCGAGGTTTGCGGTCGCGTCCGCCGCCGCCACCGGGTCCCCGGCGGTTACCGCCGCCCCTACGGTCATCGCGCCTGCCTCCACCCCCGCCGCGGCGATCGCCGCCACGGCCCCCGCGGTCGCCTGAATCGCGCCGCGCGCCCATGGGCGGTTGAGGCGGGTCAGGCAGCGAGGCCATGCCAGCCGGATAGACAACGACATGACGGAATGGTCCCGTGCCGGCGCTTTCGGTTCGCAAGTCGGTGTGGTCGCGCAACGCGAGGTGGATGATGCGGCGCTCACGCGAGTTCATGGGGTTGAACCGGAACGGTTGGCCAGACTCGCGGACCTGTTCGGCGACGGTCAGCGAGCCGAGGCGCAATTCTTCCTGCCGCAGCAGGCGAAAGTCGTTGGCGTCGAAGCAGATTTTCGCGTGCTCGTCGGGCGCCATGCGCAGGACTTCCTGCGTCAGTTGCTCCAAGGCCAGCAGCGCCTCACCCTTGTTGGCGAGTAGATGCTCGATTTCGTCGCCCTCGAACTTGACAACCAGAGAGGGGCCCTCAAAGTAGGCTTTGGTCTCCTCGCCGTCGAAGAACTCGTAGGTGACGTCGAGGTCCATGGTGTCGAGGACGGCGTCGAGAAAAGCCTCAATCTTGTCGCCGACGGATTCGATGTTGTAGATGGATTTTGCTTCGCTCATGGCCGTCCGAGCTGGTCTCTATATTATTTCTTTTTCTTTGCCTTATCAGCCTGGACGGGAGCGGACATCGGCGCCAGCTTGTTAAAGAAGTACTGCTGGACGATGCCGACCACGTTGCCAGTCAGCCAGTATAACACCAGGCCGCTGGAGGCGCTGTAGAACATCACGGTGAGGACGATGGGCATGATCGTCATCATCATTTTCTGCTGGGATTGGTCGCCGCCGGCGGCTGGCGTCATCTTCTGCATCAGCACCTGAGTGATAAGCATGAGGATGGGGAGCCAGCGGATGAGGCTGGCCTCGGGCTGCGAAAGGTCGCCAACCCACAACCACGGCGCGCCTCGAAGTTCAATGGCGACGGACAGGACCTTGAAAAACGCGAAGAAGAACGGCATCTGGAGCAGCATTGGCACACAGCCGCCCAGCGGATTGATGCCTTCGCTCTGATAGAGCGCCATCATCTCCTCGTTCTGCTTCTGCTTCCGGGGGTCTTTCATGGAGATCCCCTTGTACTTCTCGTTGATGGCCTGGATCCGCGGCTGGAGTTTTGCCATCTTCTGCGCCGAACGCATGGATGTGAAGCGAAGCGGCAGCAGGACGGTATTGATGATCACCGTCACGATGATGATGGCCCAGCCCCAATTGTTCGTGTAGTTGTTGTTGATCCAGTTCAGGAAAAGAAAGAGTGGTTTGGCGATAAACGAGAACCAGCCCCAATCGACGAGCTGTTCGAGCCTCGGGTGCGCCTGCCGCAGTTGGTCGATGTCCTTGGGGCCGACAAACAGGGTGGTGTCAATCGGGCCATGGGTTCCAAATGCCGCGCCGACATGACCCACCTCCTCTTCCGCTCCTTGACCCTTGAACGTGTCCATCCAGGTCTGGAAATCGGATGTGGAACCCGGCTCGGGCAGTATGACGGCTGCGAAGTAGGCGTCTTCCAGGCCCATGAAACCGTAGGAGCCGGTGACCAGGACCGGGCCGTCCTTAGCGATCTTGGCCTCCTCGACAACTAATTTTGAGGTCGCATTGTCGTAGTAAACGCTGTGCATCAAGGCCACGGCGTTGTGAGCCGTGAGATCGCCGAACCCACCGCGCCAAGCGAGCAAGTGAGGCAGGGACTGACCACCCTCGATGACTTCAGAGGTCAGGCGCGCCCGGTACAGGGACTTTTCGAAGTGAAAGCTCTTCTTCGCCGAAGTCTTTCCATCGGAGAACTCGAACTCGATGTGTCCCTGCGCGGGCTGTCGTACCTGGAATAGGGCGTTGTTAAGGTCGGCTGAAGGCCTTCGATTCCGGTAGAGGTAGGAGAAAGGCCGGCCGGTGAGTTTCTCGCCAGCCAGGCTGACGAGTTCGACAGGTTTGCCGTTGCTGTCCTTGTACTTCTTCAGCACCCAGCTGCGAATCGTGGCGCCGCGGTTGGAGAAGGCGATTCTGTAGACATCCGTCTCGACGATGATGTCCGGCCGTTCGACAGTGTCGGCGACCACGGCTGCGGGTTTGGGAGCCTGCGCCGCGGCTGGGACAGTTGCCGGGGCAGCAGATTGTGGTTTGGCCTGGTCTGGCGGCGCCGCGGGTTGCTGCTGCGTGACCTGTTCTGCTTTCCTGTCAGTCTTTTGCGGGGCAGGTTGGGTCGGCATCAGGTATTGCGACCCGATCATGACCAAGCCCATCAAACCGAAGGCGAGCAGGAGGCGCTTCTCCATGGAGAGTTCCTTCTTCTCGCCTGGAGGGGATGTAGCGTTGAATTTGCCGTTGTCTGTGTCGGCCATGAGTTACTCGTTTGACTCCTAAGGGACCGGGTCCAGGCCCCCGGCATGGAAAGGATGGCACCGGCTCAACCGTTTCAACCCCATCCAAAGGCCGCGCATCGCTCCATACCGCGAGATGGCTTGCATCGTGTATTCAGAGCAAGTGGGGTAGTAGCGGCAGGCAGGGGGAAGAAGAGGAGAAAGAACCCTCTTGTAAATTTTGAGCAATAGGACGATTACGGCGCGCATCGTTGAACCAGCCTCTCCACCTCGCGGTCGAGGTCGGCCTGAAGGACGTCGAAAGCTGCGCGCCTCAGGTTCATCACAATCCGCCATTGGGGGCCGACACGCGGCAAGGCCCGGCGCACGGTCTCACGGACCCTGCGCTTGATCCGGTTACGGACAGCTGATTTGCCGAGAATCCGGGAGGCGGTGAAGCCGATCTTTGGGCCATCGACACATTTTGCGTCAAGACAGAAAGCAACGAAGCTTCGTGATGCCACCCTGGTTCCAAGTTCATAGACTTTCAGGAACTCGGAGCGTTTCAGCAGCCGGCTGGACTTCGGGAACAGCAGGCGAGCCGGGCCGCTCTCCGCGGCTGGCGGCTTAGGCGTTCTTGAGTGCCCGTTCGTCACTGACGGTCAGCTTATGACGTCCGGAAGCCCGGCGGCGGGCCAGCACGGCGCGGCCGTTCTTGGTCTTCATCCGGGCGCGGAATCCGTGACGCTTTGCACGGCGGTGATTGTTCGGCTGAAATGTTCTCTGCGGCATGGTTGTCCTTCGGGAGTGCCCACTCTTCCGGGCAAAGCAATAGCACGCGCCACCCGATGGCGGCGTAAATTCTAGTATAGGTGTCCTCCGAGAGGGGTGTCAAACCCATGGAGGCGGCGTAAACTGGCAACTAGTGATGTCAAAATCCGCTCGGAAACACACGCGTCGCGAGTTCCTTGGGACACTTGCCGCCACCTATCCTCTCGCCGCGGCGCCGCGCAAGATGAGGATTCTCATCCTCGGCGGCACGGGCTTCCTGGGGCCGGCCACCGTGGCGGCGGCTCAGGCGCGCGGCCACGAACTTACCCTTTTCAACAGAGGCAAGACACGGCCCGGCCTGTTCCCGAACATTGAACAACTCCACGGCGATCGGGATCCACTTAAGGGAGAGGGCATCAAGGCGCTGGAAGGGCGAAAGTGGGACGCCGTGATCGACAACTCGGGCTATTATCCGCGGATGGCCGCCGCTTCGGCAAAACTGCTGGCGCCGAACGTGAAGCAGTATATTTTCATCTCGTCGATCTCCGCCTACGCCGATAACAGCATCGAGGGTCAGGACGAAACGGCCAAGTTGGCGACGACTTCCGATCCGACGGTGGAGAAGATCACCGAAGCGACCTTTGGCCCGCTCAAGGTGCTCTGCGAGAAGGCTGTGCAGGAGGCACTGCCTGGACGAACGGCGGTGGTGCGGCCTGGTTACATCGTCGGTCCGGACGACCCGAGCGGCCGGTTCACGTATTGGCCGGTCCGCGTGGACCGCGGCGGGGAAGTGCTTGCGCCCGGCGCGCCCACTGACCCGATTCAAATCATCGACGTCCGCGACCTCGGCGCCTGGCTGATCACGGTGGTGGAGAATTCGGTGATGGGCGTGTTCAATACAGCCGGGCCAGTCAAAAAGTGGGGCGAAATCCTCGCCGCCTGCCAAAAGGCAACCACGAACAGAAGTTCACTGATCTGGGTTCCTGGCGAGTGGCTCGACAAACAGGCCAAAGACGCCTTCCCGATCTGGGCGCCGTACTTCGGCGAGTACAAGGGATTTCACACCTGGAAGAGCGACCGGGCGGTGAAGGCGGGTTTGAAGTACAGACCCTACGCGGAAACGGTGGCCGACACGCTTAAATGGTACAAAACACAGGGCGAAGGCGGCCGTACGCGTCTGGCCGGGCCCACGGCCGAGAAGGAAGCTGAACTCCTCGCCGCCTGGAAGAAGTCCGGCAAATAGACGTCCTGACCAAACGAACCCCGGTAGATCCTATGCGGCCGTGGTCCGCGGGTGCGCCTACCAGTTAGGATGGTGTGTTGGACACATCCTACCCAGACTCAGTCCGATATCTCTATGCCCTGGGCAACGAGTTCAAGACCATCAAACTAGGTCTTGAGCGGATTCAGACCCTGCTCGCGGCCCTCGGCGACCCACAAAGGGCATTCTCTACCATCCACGTGGCAGGAACCAATGGCAAAGGCTCCATTTGCGCCATGGTGGAGCGTGTTCTGCGCACCGCCGGCCGCCATACAGGCATCTACACTTCCCCGCATCTGGTCGAACCGACCGAGAGAATCCGGATCGGCGGCCGGGCGGCCACGGTCGAGGAATTCACCGCCGCCTTCAACGAAGTTCATGAAACAGCCGGACGGTTGATCGCCGGCGGGCGTATCGACGCCCACCCCAGCTACTTCGAAACGATCACAGCGATGGCCTATCTGCTGTTTCGCCAAAATGGCGTCGAGAGCGTGGTGCTGGAAACCGGCATGGGCGGGCGGTTGGATGCGACGAACGTGGTCGATCCGGTCCTATCGGTTATCACGCCGATCGACTTCGACCATGAGCGCTACCTCGGAGACACGATCCCCAAGATCGCGCACGAAAAGGCCGGGATCATCAAGCCCGGGCGTCCGGTGGTCCTCGCGCGCCAGCGTCCTGAGGCACAAGCGGTGCTTGAGCGGGCCGCAATCGAGCGCCGTTCCGAGGTGGTTCGGGCAGCCGACTGGGTGGCGCAGGACCTCCACCTGGACGCATACGGCAGCCGATTCACGGCGCAGGGTCCGGCGACGATCCCCATTGAATGTCCGCTGATCGGCGCGCACCAGGTCGAAAACGCCCTTACCGCGATCGCCGCGCTTCACTATCTGGGGGCAAGCGCTGATGAGATCAGCCGTGGGATTGCCGCTACGCGTTGGCCCGGCCGGCTGGAGCACGTCGCTTCGTCGCCGGATATCTTTCTGGACGGCGCTCACAACCCGGCCGGCGCGCAGGTGCTGGCTGACTATATCCGCGAGTTTCATCACCACCGGCGAATTTGGATTGTGTTCGGGGCGATGAGCGACAAAGATCTGTCGGTCATCGCGCCGCTACTGTTTCCGCTGGCTTCCGAACTGATCCTCACCGGGGTTCGCCAGACGCGGGCCTACACGCCGGAACAGATCCGCGACCTCTCGGGTGCGGCGAATGCCCGCCTCGCCCCGACGATTCAGGATGCGTTGGCGCTACTCAGCGGAGCAGAGCCCGAGGATGCAATCTTTATCACAGGCTCGCTCTACCTTGTGGGTGAAGCGCGGCCGTTGCTTGTGAAAGAATTGGATTCTTCCCCTGCATGACGTTGAGTTACCTCATCGGCGTTTTGTACCGCGCCCCTGGCATCATCCTCGCCACCATCGTGTACGGTTCCATCAGCCTGCTCTGCGCACCATTCGACGAAGGGGGGCGCAAGCAACTCCGTGTGGCGCGCGCCTGGGCGCGGATGCTGTTACGGATAGCCGGGGCCAAAGTGACAGCGGTCGGGGTGGAGAACGTTGACCCGGATGTCGCCTACGTCATCTGCCCGAACCACGTCAGCTACATGGATACGCCGGTGCTGCTCAGCTACGTCCCGGCCAACTTCCGCTTCCTGGCAAGAAAGGAGCTTTTTCAGATTCCGTTTCTGGGCGGGCATCTGAAACGCGCCGGTAACATCAGCGTCCCGCTGGACGATCCGCGGGGATCGCTCAAAGTGCTTTCACATGCCGGGCATGCCATGAAGCAAAATGGCGTGTCGCTGCTGATCTTTCCCGAGGGGGGGCGTTCGGTTACAGGCGTCCTGGAGCCTTTCAAGGATGGAGCGGCATATCTGGCGATCAAAGGCGAAGTCCCGATTCTGCCAATTGCCATCATCGGGGTAAGGGACATTCTGCCTATGCACTCGCACCATGTCCGGCCTGGCCGGGTGACAATCCGTATCGGCGAACCGATCGAGACCACGGGGCTTCGATCCCATGACCGTGCGGCGCTCACCAAACGCATCTACGACGAAATAGCCGCCATGCAGCGGTTGGGGCACGCCTGAGCGGCGTAGCACCAAACTCGGCACCGTCCGCATCTCCGCCGAAGCGGGCATCCGGTATCCTTGAGCTGAGGACGTTAGGTCCGGCGTCCGCCGGTTCTTGGAAGAGTACAGGATGAGGGTAGCCGCGCTCTTGTTGTTCGGAATTGTCGCGGAGTGTTTCGCCGCGCAAAACACCTCTTACGGTCAACCGGCCGACTCCTCGACGGCCGATGGAGGCGTCAGTTGCGCGCAGTGGATCGAGAAGCGTTTTTCCGCGTATTCGATTCCGACTGAGATGTCCCAGTTTGACCTTCACGTAAGAGTCCTACCATTTGTCGGCCGGGCGCGGCAGATCAGCCTGGTTTACTATGCGAACCGAAAGCCGCTTGTTAGAATCGTCACCTTCGACAGACCGCTCTGCACAGAGCTTGCCTACTTCGAGAGTAAGAACGGCAGGTTGCCAAACGAGAAAGAGATTGCACTCGCTCAGCCCCGGATCGTCGATCTGGAGATCGATCCAGCCTTAGCGAAGCAATGGATGGCGAGGTTCTGGAGAGAGGTGGGTGCAGTCGCGAGGTCGTCGCCTGCCGTCGCTTTGCAGGGTGAAACAAAGGGGGTGGTGTCTGTCACTTTGGATCCCAACATCTACGAGTTCACCTACGCCGACAATGACAAGTCACTCGAACTCACTCTGTCCGGACCCGATCCGGAACGGGTCCGGGGTCCCGAAGCGCCGGATCCCCTGGTCCGATGGACGATCGATGTGGCCCGGCAGTGCGAGGCGATTCGGCGGAGTCGATCCAAATAGTCGTGACATGAGCCAGACCGGACCGCCTCAGACCCGACTCCTGATCCGCTACGCCGGTTGTCCTCCCGCGAATGGGGTTTACACTGTTCATATGCAGATCCCGCCATTTGACAGGATCACCGTTGAACCCGGCATGTGCGGCGGCAAGCCCTGTGTGCGCGGAATGCGGATCACCGTCCGCCGGGTCCTCGAACTTCTGGCGACATACCCGGATCGGGCGGAACTACTGCGCGAGTATCCGTATCTCGAGGACGAGGATCTGAATCAGGCTCTTCGCTTTGCCGCCGCAACCGTTGATGACAACGTCACTCGCCTGAATCAAGTCGCATGAGGCGCGTGCTGCTGGACCAGGGTCTTGCCCCGCGAGCCGCTTCCCTGCTTCGGCAGGATGGATGGGACGCGCTCCACGTGAGCGAGATCGGTCTTGCCCGCGCCTCGGATGAGGAGATACTGGAGACGGCCAGGTCCGGTGGGAGAGTCTGTATCACGTTGGACCACGACTTCCACGCCAACCTCGCCCTCACCCGCGCCGATCAGCCTTCCGTACTGCTCTTGCGCCTGGAGAAAATGGACGCTCCACGTCAGGCGGCGCTAATCAAGAGTGTATGGGGGGCTTGCGAGGCGGACATTGAGAGAGGCGCTGCCATTTCGGCGGACGGTGAGACGGTGCGCGTCAGGCAATTGCCTTTGCGCTGAGCCGCGATCCAAGACGGCAAGGCGCCGGCGCGGGGTTGGATTTGGTCGACTCCGGCTTTCGCGCCGCGCAACCGGGACGGAGTAGCCTCCATGCGGCGGTTGTGGCGAGCATAGCTCCAAAGCGCTTCAGATCAAGACGTCTGCGCATGATGGCCAGTGGGGTTTGGAGGCAGCGGAGGGCTGCCCAGTGGCCTGCCGTGATTCTCCGTCAGGCACCGGGCATATACTCATTACGATGATGGGCCATCCAACACGCCGTGGTTTTCTGCCTCTGCCGGCTGCTGTACCGGCGCTGGCGGCGGCGACCCGCACAGGTGAACTGCAGAAGCTGATAGATGCCGCGGCGAGCCATGGCGGAGGAACCGTCGTGATCCCGCCAGGCCGGCACGTGTCAGGCACTCTCGTTCTCCGCTCGAACGTGCGGCTTTGGCTGGAGCCCGGCGCGGTCCTGGAGGGCAGCCGCGACCTGGGCGACTTCAAAGTCCTGCCTGGTCCGTTCCGCAGCTACACGGACAACTACACCGACAAGAGTTTGATCCACGCGGAGAATGCCGAAAACATCTCAATCGAAGGACGCGGAGTGATCGATGGCCAGGGGGCAGCGTTCAAGGGCCCGTACAAGGTCCGGCCATACATGATTCGCGTGATCGCCTGCAAGAACGTCGCAGTCAGCGGCGTTACTATCAAGGATTCTCCGATGTGGGTGCAGCACTACCTGGGCTGCGACGGGGTCGCCATCCACGGCATAAAGGTGCATTCGCATGTCAATGCGAACAACGACGGCATAGACATTGATTGCAGCAGCCGCGTTCGGATTTCGGATTGCGACATTTCATCGGGTGACGATGCCATCGTCCTCAAGAGCACCGCTCTTGAAGCTTGCCGCGATGTCGCGATCACGAACTGCACACTCTCCACCCGTTGCAACGCTTTTAAACTGGGCACTGAAACCAACGGCGGGTTCCAGGACATAGTCTTTTCCAATTGCACCATCTACGACACGAGGCTCGCCGGCATCGCTCTGGAGATCGTCGACGGCGGCGAGATGAATGGAGTCGCGATCTCGAATGTTTCCATGCGGAATGTTGGCGCGCCTCTTTTCGTGCGATTGGGCGACCGCGCGCGGCCCTTCCTTCCGAACGGAGAAAAACAGCCGGTTGGCAGGCTGCGGAACGTAACAGTGTCGGGTATTCGCGCCCGCGGATGTTCCGCAACCGGTTGCGCCATTGCGGGGCTGCCCGGCCATCCCATCGAGGATCTCAGCCTGCGGGACATGCGGCTTGAGTTCGTTGGCGGCGGGACGGAAGACCAAGCCCGCCGGATCCCCGAGGAAAAGCCAGACGCCTACCCCGAACACTGGATGTTCGGACCTTTGCCGGCCTTTGGTTTGTTTGCCCGCCACGTCCGCAACCTGCGGCTGCGCGATATTGAACTGGTTTGCGACAAGTCCGACGCCCGCCCGCCCATCGTCTGCTCCGATGTCGAAGGCTTGGTCGCGGAGAACGCTCCTCCGATAGTAAAAGGCGGCTGACCGGCTGATCCGCGGGCGCTTACAATCGAGGGGCTATGATCTCCCGCCGCAATCTGCTCGCCACAGCCGTTCCGGCGGCGTTGTCGATTTCATGCCGCAAGCAACCGCGCCGCCCAAACTTCCTGTTCGTCCTCGCCGATGACCAGTCCTTCCCCCACGCCGGCGCCTACGGTTGCAAGGGCATACGCACGCCCGCATTCGACCGGGTTGCCCGTGAGGGAGTCCTCTTCACCAATTCGTACTGCTCTTCCCCGTCCTGCACACCATCGCGGAGCTCCATCCTGACGGGACGCCACATGTGGCAAGTCGAGGAAGCAGGTCTGCTATATGGGACCATCCCGACGAAATACCCGCTGGTCACACACCTGTTGGAGGATGCCGGCTATCACGTCGGCTTCACAGGAAAAGGCTGGGCGCCCGGCGACTGGCGCGCCGGAGGATTGAAACGCCATCCGAACGGCAAAGAGTACAACGCGCGCCGCCATGACCCTCAGCCCCGCACCGGCATCGACCCCCGAGACTACGCCGCCAACTTCGACGACTTCCTGCGCGACCGTCCGGCTGGCGCGCCCTTCTTCTTCTGGCTTGGTTCCACCGAACCCCATCGGATCTACGCCCGCGGCGCCGGACTCGCCACAGGCCACGGTCTCGATGAAGTCTCCGTCCCCGCCTGCTGGCCCGACACGCCAGAAGTCCGCGGCGACATCCTCGACTACTATTCCGAAATCGAGTGGCACGACCGGCAGCTCGCCAGGAGTCTCGATGTCCTCGAAGCCGCCGGCGAACTCGACAACACCATGATTGTCGTCACCAGCGACAACGGCATGCCGTTTCCGCGCGCCAAGGTGAACCTTTACGACCGCGGCGTGCACATGCCGCTGGCCGTTCGCTGGGGATCCAGATTCCGGGGAGGCGTCGCTGTCGATGACATCGTCCAGCACATCGACTTCGCCCCCACCTTTCTTACCGCCGCCGGGCTACCCATCCCGGCCGGCATCGCCGGCAGGAGCCTTCTGCCCATCCTCGATTCCGGCCGCTCCGGCGTCACCGATCTGTCCAGGGACGCCGCTGTCACCGGCATGGAGCGCCACGTCATGGCCCGTCCCGGTGGCGCCACCTATCCCATGCGCTCCATCCGAACCAGGGAGTACCTGTACATCCGGAATTTTGCCCCCGACCGCTGGCCGACCGGCGGCGAGTTCCTTTCGTCGAACCGCACTACCCACGGCGACGTCGACGGCGCGCCTATTCGCGACTTCATGCTTGATCCAGCCAACCGTGAGCGTTTCCCCAGACACTACGAACTGTGCTTCGGCCGCCGCCCAGCCGAAGAGTTTTACCACCTGCCCACGGATCCCCATCAGATTCACAACCTGGCGCTTGATCAGCATCCAGAACTCGCCCCTCATCGCCAGAGACTCGAAAGCTACCTCAAACAAACAGGCGATCCCCGCATCGAGGGCCGCGATCCCTGGCAGGACTATGTCTACTACCAGACCACTGGCTATGGCGCGTCATTCAATACGAGCCTGCCCGAAGCCCAGCGGCGCAAGGCGCGCGACGCCCCGCAGCACAAACCCGAATAGCCCAGCGGCAGTGTAGGGTGGCGCTGAAGCGCGAGACACAAAAGCGATCTAATAACACCATGACCTCCAAGCAGCGAGTACGAGCCGCTCTCGCCAAACAACCGGTGGACCGGGTGCCCATCTTCATGTGGTTTCACCCGGATACGGCCCGAAAGCTGGCAGCAATGCTGGAGATTCCGATCAGTGCGCTGGGCGAGGCGATGGGGAATGACATCCGCCAGACCTGGGTGAACAATAACTACGCCATGGAAGGGATTGTCCACGAAAACGATGGCGATTCGCACGTGGACTGGTGGGGCATCACATGGCTCCGGCAGCACAGTTTCAACCAGATCTCCCGCTACCCGCTGGCCGGCGCCTCGCGCGACGAGGTGCTCGCCTATCGTTTACCTTATGACCGGCTCGATGACCTCCTCGCTCTCATGAATCCCGTCGTACAAGCGAGCGCCGATTACTACATCGGGTGCGACGTTTCGCCTTGCATCTTTGAGATGTACTGGCGACTCCGTGGAATGGAGGACGCCATGGCCGACATCGCCGGAGATCCGGATCTCGCCGCCGAAATGTTCCGGCGCTGCGCCGATTTCAGCATCGCTGTCGGAGCTGCGGCATGCGAGAGGTTCAGTTTGGACTGGTTTTGGACAGGAGACGATGTGGCTGGCCAGCACTGTATGATGATGAGTCCCACAAGCTGGCGGACGCTGGTGCGCCCCCACTTGCAGCGGGTTATCGAAGTGGGCAAGTCTTGCGGCCTGCCGGTCGCCTACCACTGCTGTGGAGCGCTGAGGCCCATCATTGGTGACCTCATCGAGATGGGGGTGAACGTCCTCAATCCAGTTCAGGCGAACTGCCGGGGCATGGACGCACTTGAACTGAAGCGCGAATACGGCCGGGACCTGGCATTCATGGGCGGAGTCGATACTCAGGGGTTGCTCCCCCGCGCGACAGCCGATGAGGTAAAGCGCGCCACGGAGAAACTGGTCGAAGGAATGACCTCCGACGGGGGTGGGTACATCCTTGCCGCATCCCACACGATCTCACCGGAGACGCCGGACGACAACATTTTCGCTATGTATGAGGCCGTGGGCATCACCAAGGAACAGATCATGGACAAGGCTGCTTCGATTCGCGCGCGCCTGGCGGTATAGCTATGCGCCGGTCAGTTTCTTCAGCCCGTCCAGGGTGAATCCAGGGGAGTGGCAATAGTCAATCGTACGCCGCTCACTGGCGACAATCTTGGCCACGGCTTCCGGGATCCTCGGAGCGACTTCGAGGGGGACGGCATGCACGCCGTGCAGGTCCCCGTGAAGCAGGTCTCCAGGTTTTACCGTGAGACCGCCCACGGTTACCGGATTGCCGAACTCAACCATATGAACGTAGGCGTGCGAAACGGCAATGTGTTGAGCGAAGAAATGGAAGCCCATCTCTCTCACTTCCTTGAGGTCGCGGACACAGCCGTTAGTGACGGCGCCCACGCAGCCAAGGGCGCGGTGAATGCTCCCGTTCACCTCTCCCCAAAAGGAACCAACGCCAGGCGGATCGTCGAGGTCCTCAAGTACAATGACGCGCGGCTGCGGAATGGAGACGATAAAATCCCACCAGTCGGACCGCTTTGTATAGCTCGCGCCCGGCGGTGGAGCCTGCGCGGCCCGGATCTTGCCCGTCACGGCATAGCCAACCATCGGGCTGAACTCTGGAAAGACGCACTTAATCTCAGGGCGCATGAAGCCGTGGTTGCGGGGCCTCACGTTAAATGTCTCGATAGCGTTCGCCACGGTTGGCGTGTCGTATCGCTTGATGTCGAGCAGCACCTTGTATTCGAGTGGTCCGGCAGCACTCGGAGCGGAGGCGGCAGCCGGTGAAATGCCCAGCGTTGCGGCGGCGGCGATCAGTTCACGGCGTTCCATAGTCGATGCAAGCATACGGCGGATTGGACCGTTGAGGCAAGTCCAGGCTGAAGTGCGCTCAGCCCGGGGGGCTTGGGGGCTGCTCGAAGCTGCATCTTGGGATCTGGACATTGCGGCAAACCGATTCGGGAGAGAGTGCTCTGGCGTCACCCCCCGCTCTGTCCGAAACGCTTTCTCGATTCTAGAGTGGACGGGCATCTCCAGTGTCCTGGTGCGACTCTGGTGTAGACTCATTGCCAACAGCGTCAAGGTAGGCCCAGTTTTGCGGGAGGACTGGTCCGGCGGCACGAAACGAAGGTTCTGCCGCCATTCGTGGCTAGCCTGCCCAGGGGGTGGCAGGTAGGCGGTTCTTATCAGCAGACCATGGAGTGACAAATATGACCGGCAAATTTCTTAGCTGCTTCCTACTCATCGCCGCCGCGCATTCCGCGGAGCTGACGGTTGCGCAATCGGCACGTCAGATCCCTGTCGCGCACACAGTGGATGTCATTGTGGTTGGCGGATCGACCGGGGCGGTTTCAGCTGCAGTCTCGGCCGCCGGGAGTGGTGCAAAGGTCTTCCTGGCAGCGCCCAAGACGTACCTCGGCGAGGACATGTGCGCCACGCTGCGCCTTTGGCTCGAAAAGGGTGAAGTGCCGTCCGTGGACCTGGCGCGCAAGATCTATTCCGATTGGGGCGAGGAATTGACCCGTGATCCCGTACGGCCCATGCAAGTCAAGAAGACGCTCGACGAGGCCATGCTCGCGGCCAAGGTGCCGTACCTTTTCAGCGCCTTTGTGACGGACATTCTCCGCGATTCCAAAGGCAAGCCCGCCGGGGTTGTGATCGCAAACCGCGCTGGCCGCCAGGCGATCCTGGGCAAAGTCATCATCGATGCGACCAATCGATCCTGGACAGCCCGGATGGCGGGAGCGAAGTTCCGTGCCTATCCCGCCGGAGTTCAGAAGTTCGTCCGCTATGCCGTCGGTGGAGAAGTCAAGTCTGGCAAGGGGGTCGCTGGCAGACAACTCGATGTGGCCTATCGTGGGGACGGCACTCTCAAAGCGCGCACGGGTCCGGCCTCCACAAGCCATCCTATCGTCGAATACACGCTAGATATCGCAATGAAGGACTCAAGCTTCCGGTCATTCGCTGCGGCTGAACAATCCGCCCGCGATATGACTTTCGATCCCGGCCAGCAGACCGCCGCTGAAGAACTGTTCCAGATACCTCCTGACCCAATTCGAGGCGTGAGAACGGTTCGCGGTGATTGGAAAGGAGTGTCCGCCCTGCCATTGGGTGTATTCCTGCCCGCCGGAATCGACAACGTTTTCGTGCTGAGCGGCGGCGCTGATGTGAGCCGGGACCAAGCGGCTCAACTTCTCCGCCCGGCAGCATTGATGGAGGCAGGCAAGATGATCGGGGAAGCCGCAGCGCGGCTAGCCGCAGAGAGACCTGCGCTGGAGGGTGTGCGCCTCCCGCACGCGGCTGGAAAAAACGTGGCGAATGGCGATGTCAGTGAAATCCTCACAGGCCTGCGTCCGGTTGACCGTGATCTGAAGACCATCCCGAGTGACTCGAGGACGGTTCCGGTCCTTGGCAATTACGATGTGGTTGTCGTCGGTGGAGGTACCGGCGGCGCGCCAGCCGCGATCGCCGCTTCAAGGGCTGGCGCGCGGACCCTGGTGTTGGAGTATTTGGACGGAATGGGTGGTGTCGGAACCATGGGCCGGATTGCCCGCTATTGGTGGGGCTATCGCGGAGGATTCACAAAGGAGGTCCCAGGCATATCCGACGGACGGACTGGAGACAACCCTCGTCTTGATTGGAATCCTTTGCACAGGTCCGAATGGTTCAGGACAACGATCAGGAAGAGCGGCGGCGAGGTCTGGTTCGGCGTCATGGGCGCGGGCGCCTTTGTTGATGGCACTCATGTGAAGGGCGTCGTTGTCTCGACGCCAGCCGGACGCGGAGTGGTCCTTGCTAAAACAGTCATCGACGCCACCGGCAACGCCGACATTGCAGCCGCCGCCGGAGCGCCCACAGTGCAGAGCGGCGCGTCGGAAATCGCCGTTCAAGGCACTGGGCTCCCGTCGATCAATCTCGGATCCGGATACACAAATACCGACTTCACCATTACCGACGAGACCGATGCCGTCGACATTTGGCACATGCTCGTGTACGCCAAAGGCAAGTACTCGACGCAGTTTGACATGGGACAGTTGATTGACAGCCGGGAGCGCCGCCGTATTGTGGGCGATTTCGAGATGGGCATCCTCGACCAGATGCTGGCCCGAACGTATCCGGATACAGTGGCCAGGGCCTACTCAAATTTCGATACACACGGATACACAGTCGATCCGTACTTCCTACTGGAGCACCCCGAAAAGAAGGGCTTCGCTGTCGATCTCCCATTCCGGACGTTTCTTCCCAAGGGGTATGAGGGAATTCTTGTCATTGGTCTAGGACTGAGCGTGCACCGCGACGCCCTGCCTCTGGTTCGAATGCAGCCTGACATTCAGAACCATGGCTACGCCATGGGGCTCGCCGCGGCGACCGCTGCGAAACAGGGAAAGACGCCGAGGCAGATCGACGTCAAGGGGCTGCAAAAGGAACTCGTCAAGCTGGAGATCATTCCCGAGCGCGCATTGAGCGATGTGGACTCCTTCCCGATGTCTGAAGACAAAATCGCCGCCGCAGTTGCCGGATATATCAATGACAAGCGCAACGCGGCCATCCTCCTGAGCCATCCGGAACAGGCTTCGCCCTTACTGAGAAAGGCTTACGCCGCCGCATCCGACAACGAAAAGCTGGAATACGCGATGATTCTCGCTGTGCTGGGGGATGCCGGCGGACTGGACACCATCGTTGCCGCCCTCGAAAAGAGTACTTGGGACGCCGGCTGGCGTTACACGGGCATGGGGCAGTTCGGAGGCGCATTGAGCCCAGTTGACCGATACATCGTTGCACTCGGAAGGACGCGCGACAGGCGAGCCCTGCCCGCCATTCTCGGAAAACTGAATCAGCTCACTCCAGAGGCCGAGTTCTCCCACCACCGCGCCGTAGCTCTCGCCGTGGAGATGATCGGCGACCCGAGCGCCGCCGGGCCCCTCGCAGCATTGCTGGCGAAACCTGACATGAGCGGCTGGCAGGTAGACGATGTGGCGAAAGCGCAGAAGTTTACAGGGCTCAACGTGAACGAAACACACACCCGCAGCCTGTCGCTTCGCGAACTCTCACTCGCGCGTGCCCTGGTCCGGTGTGGCGACAAAGACGGCATCGGAAAAGCGATCCTGACGAAGTACAGCAAGGATCTCAGAGGTCATCTCGCACGGCATGCCCAGGCCATTCTCGACGAGGAACAACTCCGGCGGAAGCAGTGATGGTACTTGAAGCAGCCTTGGCGGCAAGTCTCGCCGGCTGTGTTCCGGCTCGATGGCCATCTTCGGATCCAGCAAGCATCGATCTTCTGACCGGCACTCCAGTGAACTGTGTGCTGCTTGAGCGGCCCCAGTGGTCGGCAGCCTTCTCGAAGACCGCGCAGGCGGCAAAATTCACTGTGCTGGGTGTTGTCAGGGACGCCTCTGATCCGAAGGACTGCATTGCGCGCGCCAAAGCAGCCGGCATTGAAGCGCTGGTGCTTCAAGGCGACTTCGATAAGCGTTCGTCCACCGCCCTGTGCTCGGAGCTTCCCTGCATTCATCTGCCCAGCCGATCCCGGCTGGACATCGACTCCGCAACCCAGGGGATCGCCGGAACAAGCGAGGGAGTCTGGCCGGGCATCCGCATCGGGGAAGGAGACTCGGTGAGGGCTGGACCAACAGGCCCGCCATGGATCGACACCAACGGCGGTGTTCTTCGATTCCTGCGAAGCGCCACCGGGGCCGCCGTCTGGATGGCAAATGCTCCGCCCGCTGGCGCGGCGCTCCGTATCAACAGCTATCTGACTGCGATCGCCGATGCCGGCGCCGCGGGCGCCCGCTGGGTGGTTTCACTGGACCAGGACTTCTCCAAGCGACTTCTCGCGCGCGAGCCAGATGCCCTGGCCGGCTGGCAGCGCATCTCTGACCATTTGCGCTTCTTCGAGACCCACCGGGAGTGGAGCCGGTTGAAACCGGCTGGCCATCTGGCGGTGCTTCAGGATACCGGCAGCGGGGCGCTGATCTCGGGCGGGCTGCTCGATATGATCGGCGCCCGTCACACTCCGGTCCGCCCGATTGCCACTCGCGCACTTACGGCTGATCGACTGGAAGGCATTCGAGTACTCGTTGATATTGAGCCGGACTCCGTGCCGGAGCCTATGCGCGCCGTCCTGAATGCGTTCAAGGAATCAGGCAATATCATCATCACTCCGGGGCCGGGCTTCCGCTTCCCGCGGTTGCCCGGATTTCAGATGTCACTGGAAATGCTGTCAAGAACCGAACATGAAAGGCTGGACGATGTATGGAAGGAAGTCACGGCAGCCATCGGGCGGAGCAATCTTGGAGCGCGCGTTTTCAATGCGTCCGGCATGTTGTCCACGCTCGTGAAGGAAGATGGATCCACCCGGCAGATTCTCTTTCTCGTGAACTACACGGATTACCAGGCGGAATCCATCACCGTGTGGCTGCCCTCCCGCATCCGCAAAGCCCGCCTCCACATGCCGGGTGGCCGCGTGGAGGACCTGGGCCCTTACATTGCCGAAGAAGGGTGGGGTGTCGATATCGAAAGGATTGACACCGTTGCTGCATTGGAATTCGAATGAGCCGCAAGGAGCGAAGCCGCCGATGGCGCCCGTCAACCTCATATCCCGCCGTGGGGTACTCTGCCTGATGGCTACCTCTACCGTCTCCGCTACCCGGCAGCAACCTGCCATGCGTCCTGCGGCTCATCATCCAGGCCTGCGCGTCGCTCTTGCGCAGATCGACTTGGATGACGGGAACCTAATGCGCAACATTGAGATTGCCTCCGCAGCCGCGCAAGAGGCAGCCAAGCATAAACCCGATGTCCTCTGCTTCCCGGAGGCAATCGACTACGGCTGGCTCCATCAACAGGGACGCCGCGATGCGCTTCCTATCCCCGGCAAGTACACAGATTCCCTTTCAGTCCTGGCGCGCACCCACAAGATGTGGATCTGCGCCGGATGTTTGGAAAAGGATGGTGAACGGACGTACAATTCCGCTGTCATCCTGGATCGTAGTGGCGAGATTGTTCACAAGCATCGGAAGATCAGGACGCTGCCGGACCTCACCAGGCATATCTACGATGCAGGCCCATCGAACCAGCCGCTGACGGTGGATATGGAGTTCGGCCGCCTCGGCTTGACCATCTGCGCCGACAACTTCGATCCCGCCATCCCGCTTCGGGCAGCCAGGGCGGGAGCGTGGCTGCTGATTGCCCCTCACGGGTTCGCGGCGCCCGTCGCTGAGATGGAAAAGAACGCCCGCGAGTTCGCCGCGCATGTTCGGAAGATTGCCACCCAGACCGGCATGTGGGTCGCCGCGGCGAACGTGGCGCTTGCTCGCGTGAAAGGTGGAGAGTGGAAGAATCAGATGCACTGTGGATGCTCGACCGTGGTCCGGCCTGATGGCTCGGTTGCTGCGCTTGGCGAATTCAAACGGCCAGGGGTGGTCGTCTGCGACATCCCGCCGGAATGAGTAATCCCGCAGCCCCCTACTACTGAGAGGCGGGGAGCGGCCCCTTTTGGCTTCTCGCCGCGGGCTATCACCCCGGCGCACCTGTTTCCCTGATCAGAAAACGAACCTCAACACAAGCTGGAATTGCCTGGGCGCCTTCGCCGAATAGATTCGCCCAAAGGATTCGGGTTCATCGGCGTAGTGCTTGGGCTGATCGAAGTTCGTTTGGTTCAGGATGTTGAACGCTTGAGCCTGCAGGTTGAACGAGATCCTGTCCGTGACTGGGATCCGCCGGCTGACAGATAAATGGACAGCCGAGTTGCTTGGCCCTCGAACGATGTTCCGGCCGGCGTTGCCAAACCTGTATGCACCCGGAAGCGCGAACGCGCCAGTGTCGAACCATCGCTCTGGAGAAGGGTCAGAGAGTTGGGGAGAACGCAACACCATCGGACGGTCAGATCCGAAATTGCCGCCTGAGTTCCCCGTGTTACTGGTTTCGAAACGCAGTATAGGCGTGAACGGTTGAGGCGTCTGATAAGACGCGATGACGCTCAGATCCACGCCCTTCCACAACCAATGACTTGCCGGCGGATGGTAGGTGGCGGCGGCCATCACCCGTTGCCGGATGTCAAAACTCGACGAAGCGCGCTCAAGCCTGAAGTTGCTGCTGTCCTGCGGAAAGTTCGGATCTTGCTTGTTGCCCAGGAACGCCGATGTGTCGTCGATGGAATGGCCCCAAGCATAGACGCCTATCAGGGAAAGTCCTTTGGCCAGCCTTCTATCAAAACTGGCTTGCAGGGAGTGCAGATTTGAGTTTCCGCCACTTTCGGCCCAGAAGATGTTGGCAAAGCTCGTGTACTGTCTTCTGAACTGCAGGGTCCCGGCGCCGGGAGGAGGTTGATTCAAGTCACGTGAGCGAATGAGGCCAGTACCTTTGGATCCGGAGTAGGCGACGCTGACAATCCCCAGCCCGCCAAATTCCCGCTGCACATTGAAGCTCCAGCTTTGGAGGTAACTGCTGCGCATGTCAGGACTAATCGCGCTCAAGGAAGCTGGCGGGGCATAGCCGCCGGTGGAAGGATACGGATTCTGGAGTGTCAGCAGCGAGTTTGCGGTCGGGAAGAAGACGCGGATCGTGAAGAATGGCGGGTTGAAGTAAAGCGAAGAACTCACCATGCCCATGCCCGCATCGAAGTAGACGCCATATCCGCCCCGAAGCACCGTCCGGTCGGCAATGTTCCAGGCGAATCCAAAACGCGGCGCGAAGTTGTTGTAATCGGGCGAGTAGCCTGACCGGCTGAAGCCTGCAGTTCCGACACGTGCGAGAACGCCGGTGGCCGGATCGAAACTCGACATCCTGTCGTATCTGTCCGAGTATGGCGTGTTGAATTCGTACCGCAGGCCAAGATTCAAGGTCAGCCGGGGCGCGGGCCTCCAGTCATCCTGGACATACAGAGCGTATGCCGTTGTGCGAAGCGTCTGGATATTGTCTGGTTTCGATTGGATTCCAAGACTCGGCAGCCCGAGGAGCAAGTCGCCAAGTCCTACGCCTGATAGTGCCCCGGAGAACTGCTGGCTCCCCCGTGACAACAGGTCCAGCATTCCGTTCAAGTCATTTCTGCGGACTTCAGCCCCGAACTTGAGAAAGTGTCTTGAGGCGGCAATCGAGAGGTCTTCGCTGATCTGGTAGGTCGTCGTCGGCCGCCGGATCGGCAGCTGCGTCGGGTCCCCGACTCTCGAATAGCCCGCAACAGTGACCGCCGGGTAGCCGAGCGAGATCGGATTCGCCGGCAGGTACGTCACTCCCCAGGTTTTGCCAACGTCGAGTTCGTGATTCTGTTGAAGAATCTGCCGGTTGGCGCGATTCAACCCCAAGCGCAACGAGTGGACCATGCGCGCGCCCAGCGTCCGCTGATGCTGGAACATGGCGTTGTGGCCTGTGTCGGTCAGAAAATCTCCAAACCCGGGCACGTCCGAGTTTTCCTCCACGAACGGGGAAAACATCTCCCGTCTGCCATGGCTGTAGCGAAAGCTCAGGCGGTCTTTATCGGTCAGCGCCTCGTCGAGCCGGATGCTGGCTTGCGTGACGTTGTCATCCGCAACAGTTTGCGAGAGAAGATTCGCGCCCGCAGCGGACCGGTTTGGCAAAGGGAACATTCCGAGGTAGCTCGCGGCCAGTGGATTTATGCGGGCCTTCGGGATCACGCCGCCCGGGAAAGGCTGTCGAGTAAAGGGATCCACAACTGCCTTCGACGCCATTGATAGATCGCCTGTCCGCTCCACCACACCCGGCACCAGGCTCAACCTGCTGAGGCCACGGCGCTCCTTCAGACGGTCCACACTGCCGAAGATAAAGGTCCGCCCGGCTCGCAGCGGGCCGCCAACCCCTGCGCCAAACTGATTGCGGATGTATTTTGTGCGATCCCCCGAATCGAAATAGTTCCTCGCATCCAGCCTGCGGTTTCGCAAATACTCGTACGCGAAACCCGACCACAGGTTTCCGCCACCCTTGGTAATGACGTTCACCTGTCCCCCCATCGAACGGCCATGTTCGGCGCTGTACGTGCTCGTGGAAATTTTGAACTCCTGGATGGCATCGACCGGCGGCTGGAGAACATATCGATTCGGTCCTTGGTCGTTGTTGTCAATTCCATCCAACAAGAAGTTGTTCGCCTCCTCCCTTGCGCCACCGGCGTGGATGGACACGCCGCCACGATCCGCCAGTTCGGAATCCTCCACCGCTGGCCAGACGCCAGGGGTGAACAGCGAGAGTTGGAGGAAATCTCTCCTGTTCAGCGGGAGGGTATTCACTCTGGTCTGGTCAAGCACCATCCCAAGACCAGAACTCTCCACTTCGATGAAACTCACCTTGGCGGAGACCGACATCTCCTGCTTCATCCCGCGAACAGTCAGGTGGAAATCGACGCGCGCCATCGACCCCACAGCCACCGGCACACCTTCTCGTATGCCCGGTTCAAAACCATTTGCTTCCGCTTCCACCCGGTAGGGCGCTGGGGGCAGTTCCGCGATCCGGAAGTACCCCCAATCGTCGGTCGCGGACCGCCTGACTTGCCCGCGTGCCTCGTCGGCCACGGCGATTCGGGCGCCTCGCACAGGCCGGCCCGACGGATCGTAAACAAAGCCGGAAATTTGGCCACTCGTGGCCTGACCGAACGTTTGCAGCGCAAAAACCACTGCGCAAGCTATTAACCAGCACCTAATCATCGTTCCTCCGAATTGCGCAAAGCCGCCACCCATCGGTTTCTGCCGGCCCCGCACTAGAACCGGATTCGCAAGCTGAGCGTCGCATTGAATCCCGAGCCATCCGTCCCCGACCCGTGTAATCTGTAATTCCGGTCCGTGAGATTATAGAGTCCAAATCCCAGCGTGACCCTCTCAGCCAACGGCATACCTCCCGACAACCCAAATACCCAGAATGACGACGTCCCCAGGAAAAGCGGGACGCGCGTCGAATCCCCAGCCACCAGGACTCCGTTGATCGTCTGTCCAACCGGCAATACCCTGTCGCGGATCTGTGCCAGTGTCTCCCCCGTTGGCGTGAACCTGTCGTCGGATGAGCCGGTTTTCCCGTCGGGGCCGGCATCAATATACGGCGCAGCGATTCCTCCGCGGAAGAACGTCGTGATGTCGCTCCGGCGCCTCGCTGCGCCCATTCTGTCGTCTTCCAGATCTGCCTGGTTCATCCTGTACTGGCTGCCTGAAAAGTCACCTGAGACCTGGATCCAAAACCCGCGTCCCGCCTGATACCTCAGCCGCGAACTCCACGCTTGTGGGGGAAGCCGCCTTGGCGGCAGGTTCGGCTCAAGCTCTCTCCCCGCCTGGAACGAGTAGGCGCTTTCAAAACTCGTCCTCCAGCTCGTTTGCACACGTACTCGCATTTCCGTCCCCATGTACCTCATGGCTCCAAAATTGGCCATGCTTCGCATCGCCCTGGGACTGAACTGAGTGGCCACAGTCACCACTCCCGCCGCAGCTTGCGCCGAGGTTTGAGCAATTGGTGTCACGTTGTACCCCGCGACTGTTGCGGGCGCCTGCCCCGCGGGGAAGACCAGCGTCCGGCCCAGCAGGGGGTCGTGGAGTTCGAAATCGTACGCTTGCAGCCGGACCGACACCTTCCGCCCTGTGTACCGGACGCCGGCCTCATAGCTCGTCAACTTCTCCGCGCCGAGAGGCTGGAATCGTTTGCCTGAAGACACCGCGCTCTCGCTGAAATTCGTGCCCACAAGCGCGCCTGCTGCGGCTGCGGCTTCACTTGTCACGTCGAAGCCTTGCGTCGTCAACCCGATCGAACTGAGGTCAGTTGTATTCGGCGCCCTAATCCCCCTGCCGACCAGCCCGAACACGCTCCAAGCCGTGCCGATCCGGTACGTCGCGCTGAAGTTGAAACTGGGATAGCGGAACCACTGCTCGCTGTCGCTGACCCCCAGTTGTTTTCCAGTAAGGCTGTAGTTTTGAGCTGCCCTCGTCTCGAAACCCGCCAGTGTCATCCTCAAACCGCCCGACAACCTCAATCGCCCGCCCAACACTTCCGTCGTCGCGCTACCGAACAGCCCGCCGGTGGTGTAGATCGATCCATTTGGATAGAGCGCCCGATCCTGCACGCGAGCCTGCGTTGCCGGTGTGATGACAAACCTCGTCGACAGGATGCGTTCCCTGTAGAAGTCGCTTCCTGCGACGATCACCGTTCTCGGGCCGGCGTGCATCACTGCCTGCACGCCAAGTCCATTCACTGATACCCGGCTGTAGTCCCGTGTGATGCTGTCGCTTTCGCTTAGGCCCTGCCGGGTCGTTCCGTCGGTCTGTGAATTCACCGAAAACCTGGCCGAAATCGAATCGAACAGCCTTAGGCCATTGCGCTCGTAGCGCACCGCTCCGAATTGAAGCCTCTGTGGAGAGAAGGCCGATTGCACCCGGCCCGCCCCGCCCATCATGTCACGGTAAGCCTCCACGCCCACCTGCTCGCTGAACATGTGCTGCACCGTCAATGAATGCCCCTCGGCCGGTCTCCATGCGAATTTGCCCTCAAAACCGTCCTGCCGGAATCCGGTCTTGGGCATCCTAGAGCCGATCAACCGCTCCACCGCGTCCGGATCCATCCCCATGTACCTGACGAACACATTCCTCGAATCCAATCCGCGTCCGCCCCGGAGGTCGCCGATCCCCCGCGTGTAGGCGCCAACGGAGAACGCCATGTTCCGTCCGCCTGCCCCGAGGACGAAGTCTCCGCCCCTCATCAGGTCGGCCGTGGATCCGCCCAGACCCACCTCGCCATGCCAGTGCGGCGCCGCGCCGGTGCTGTAGTGAGGACTCGACGTGCGGACGTTGATTGTGCCCCCAAGCGAGTCGCTTCCGTACTGTACGCTCGACGGCCCCAACAGAGTCTCCATCGCCGCGGCCTGCGTCGCATCCACGAGCGCCAGGTATTGATTCGGCCCCGACCTGAAGATGGAGGTGTTGAACCGGATGCCGTCGATCAGCAGCAACGTCTGGTAGCCTGTGAGCCCCCTCAATAGCGGCGATACTTGAGCCGTCGTCGTTTGTTGAACCAGCACCGCGGGATCTCCGGCCAGCGCATTGCCGATCGTGGGCAACATCCGGTGGAGCAGTTCCTGCCGGCCCTCTACGCGCACCGCCTGAGGCAACTCGGCCACCTCCTCCGCCGCACCCACGTTCGCCGTCACGGTTACGGCGCCCGGCGACGGCGAGATGCTCAACCGGACAGATAGTTCCACCCGCGCGGCCGGGATCACATGCAATTGGGCTTCGAGCGTTCTGAAATTCGCCGACTCCACGACCAGCACATGGGTCCCTTCGGGCAAGTTCGCAATCTCGTATTCCCCACCCGGACCTGTCCGCGTCTCAGCCAGCCATGTTCCCTGTGCCGTCCGTACTCCAACTCTTGCGCCCACGATCACCGACCCTGACGGATCGGCCACCACCCCGCCCACTCCTCCGGTCGCCCCCCACGCCACACCAACAGCCGACAGCACAACGACGAGCCTCAGCCGGCTCATGAGTGCACCTCCGATGCTGCACGGCGCATCCGCCACGACGGCTGACGACACGTCGTGCGTGATGGAGTATACTGCAATCCTTTTTACAGAAAAAGCCCCAATCGAACTAAGGCGGACGTCTCAGTACCAGCACCAGCCGGAGCCCCATGGATTGGGCGCCGCAGTCCAAAACAAGATCATCCGATAATGGTTAATCGCTGACGAAAGTACTAGTACCAATAGATCTAAATTCCATATATCATACCCTTGACTCTCTAATGTGTTCGCCTTATGATTCTGATCGTCCTGAGTTGAGTTGTGACCTCGGGACTTTGGGGACATCGATCCCGTCAACAGGCGTAGAGCCCGCACAGAGTCGTACCTCCCGGCGAGGGAGTTCAGCCTCCGAAGTCCGGGGCCCAGCGGCCCGGGACGCAGATTGATCGGAGGGTACCTGAATGAATGGAAAGACCATTCCAATCCTAGTGCTGGCGCTCGTGTTTCTTGCCATGCCTGCGTGGCCCGGGCCAGTTACCGGTTTGTATGAATATAAATGGTTTGCCTCGTCGAAGGGCAGTCTGGGCGTTGACACCAGCGCCTGGGACTACTGCAGTGGCAAGGATGGTGAGCAGTGCACCGGCCTCGGCAGCATCGTCGTGACCTCTTCCGGCTGGATCACCGGATTCGGCATCTACGTGGATATGGAGATCGACGAGCCGACCAACACCTTCTTCAACGAGTTCGGCACGGCTGTCGGGAGTATCCCGCTCGGGCTGAATCTGGCTTGGGAGATCGATGAGCCCGGCTTTGTCTACGGGGACATCTATTCGCACCTCTTCGACTCGCTCGACAACACCAACGGCGTGCCCGAAGCGGCCCCAGACGACGTTGCCATGGCCATGGTCTGGCAGTTCACTGAGTCGGATGCTGTCCAGAAGCTCACGCTCTTCATCTCGGACAAGACGCCGCCGCAGAATGTCCCCTTCTACCTGATGCAAACCGACCCGGACTCACAAGCCAGCATCTACATGTATGGCGTGACTGGCGGTGAAGGTCCGGTGATCCCAGAGCCCGGCCAACTCCCGGCGCTGCTGGCTCTGGGCGGCGCGCTCGCTTATCTTGCCCGGCGCCTCCGCGCCTAGCTCCTTTACTCTCTCGCCCGGCCTTGAGCCGGCCCACCGGCTCTCGTCTGGACCGGAGGTACCATTCGACTGCACGCGTGCGGTTTTCGCGCGGGTGGCGGAGGAACGCCAAACGGCAACACTCCGCCGGAGTCCTGATTTACCCATCCTGGAGGAGGATGTCTCCCATGCTCACAGTCATCACAGGGCGAAGGGCCGCCGTTTTGCTCGGCCTGCTCCTCGTCCTCGCATTCACAGTCACGGCCGCTGCGCCGGTCGTCAAAACAGTCCCGTGGGTTCCCTCGAACCCGCTGATTCCCCACGATACTTATGTTGGTAAAAACGTGACCTTGAAGGGCACGACGGATGTCCAAGGCGCCGGCTTCACCTGGACCTGGGACTTCGGCGATGGTTCGCCAGTCGCCACTGGAACCGTCTCCGACCGCTACGTCGTTCAAGCCCAGCACGTCTATGCCGGTCCGGTCGGGACCGTCTGGACCGCCACATTGACCGTCAAGAACACGGCAACCGGCGAAACCGGCTCGAAGAACTATTACGTCAAGATGGAGCCCAAAACACTGCCGGCCGAAGTCAACGTCGCCATCGATGAGGGCTTGTGGTATCTCCACAAGAACATGATCCGGTCCGGCGATGTGGGCGACTGGCTCAGTTGTGGACCGTATAGCTGCAATGCAAGCCTGGGCTACTATGCCATCGTCCCCGCCAACGTCCAGGCCTTCCTGGTGAACGGCCACTCGGAGGGCGGCAGCGCCGAAAACCCCTACACGGAGACCGTGCAGCGCGGCATGAAACGGGTTTTCCAGCTCTTGTACGCCACGGGGATACCCACATTGCAGACCAATCCCTTCGGATCGTTCAACCCTGACTTCAACGGGAACGGTCTCGGCATCTCGGTGAATCAAGGGAATCCGTTCTATCAGGGTGGGATGTTCATGGATGCCATCATCGCGACCGGCACACCCGACTCGGTGACAACGACTGGCCCAGCGAATGTGATTGGTAGAACCTACAGGGCAATCGTCCAAGACATGGCCGATTTTTACTTCTACTGCCAGTACGACTCAGGTTACGGCGCTGGAGGCTGGCGTTATAGCTGTAATGAGTATCCCGACAACTCCGCTGCCCAGTGGGGCGCCATCGGATTAATCCCGGCGGAGAGGAATTGGGGCTATCCTCCCGGAAACGCCGCTGATATCCCGAAGGCCGCCAACCGTGGCTGGACCTTCTACAGCCAAAACCCGCCAACTGGAAGGTTCGGCTACACTGACCCCGGTTACGAGCCTTGGGGACCCTGGGGCACGACCCCGTCGGGGATGGTCCAACTGGCGTGGACCGGCATTGGCAGGGGGGTGACGGGACCGAACCTGGCTTCTTGGGATAAGGCGGAGACGGCGGTCAGGGATAATTTCCCGACTGCCAGCGGGGCCTATGGTTCCGTCCGAGATTACTACTACGGCCTGTTCGGCTTCGTGAAGGCGATGCTGTTGCACCCCGGTGGCCCCATCCAGATGCTTCAATCCTCGACTTCGGGCGTCGCCCCCATTGACTGGTACGCCGCGGAAGTCTCGAATGGAGATCCGACAGACGGCGTCGCCCGCACCCTGGTCGGCGATCAGGGCTCCGACGGCTCCTGGTACGGACACAATGTTGACGGCAACCAGTACCGCTTCGAAACCGCCTGGGCCATCATCATGCTGCACCGGACGCTCTTCGAGTCGGGCGCCCCGGTGGCTGTGGCAACCGCGGTTCCGAACCCTGCTGTCGCTGGCCAGGTGATCGCGCTCAGCGGCGAGAACTCCTTCCACCAGGATGCCAGCAAGACGATCGTCAAATGGGAGTGGGACCTCAACAATGACGGAGTCTATGAGGTTGTCGGCCTGAACACGACAGTGTCATTCCCGGCCATCGGCAATTACCCGGTCAAACTCAAAGTCACGGATAATGCCAGCACTCCTGCTACTGCGACAACAACCCTGACGATCATGGTCACGACACCGCCTGTCGCTCCGACAGCCGATGCCGGCGGCCCGTATAGCTTCTGTCCGCAGTTCGTTTGGTACCTGAACGGCACGGGCTCCATTAACCCCGATCAGGGCCAGTCCGAGCCCGGCAAGCCCGGCGACACAATCCAGTCCTACCTGTGGGATCTCGACGGCGATGGCCAGTACGACGATGCTACGGGTCCGACCCCGGATGTCACGGCCTTCTTCACGGCGAAAGGACCAGGCAGCTACCTGATCCAATTGAAGGTCACCGATACCACGGGCACGTCTTTCCCGTCGAGCGGTATGGGCGATCTGTCCGATACTGATTCGGCGGTTGTCGTGGTGAAGGGCCCGACCGATCCGGCCTGCGCTTGTGTCAGTAACCTCTATGGACGCGGCAAGCCCGGCAAGGTTGATCTGGTCTGGACGCCGATGCCCGGCGTGCACCACTACAACATCTACCGCGGCACGGTCAGCGGTGGACCGTATCTCAAAGTTGGCCAGACCGCTGGCAACACCGGCGTCTATGCTGACTTCTGGACCGGCTATACCGCCACCAGCACCTTCTACTTCGTCGTTCGCGCGGCGCAGATCAACAACAGCGAGATCTGCCAGTCCAACCAGGCGGCCGTCACCATTCCGAAGAGGTGACGGGACGGCGTAAACACCCTCCTCCTTGTGGCTGGGCGTCCGGCTCCCCCAGACGCCCAGCCATTTGTGTCCCCAGTCGCTGCGATGAGTTGTCCACCATGCCCGTGGCCGGGGATTTCCCGGCTAGTCGTAATTTTGTGAGGTGACCCTTATGATCCGGCTCCTTCTCTTCGTCCTGTTTCTCCTCATATCATCGCGGCCCGCGTCCAGCGCGGGTTCGCCGGTATACGTTCAACTCATCGTTCGCGCCGATGACCATCTGCACTTCGACATCACCACCACCAAAATGCGTTACGCCGGGGCATTGTCCAAGACTCTCCAAGCCAAATACCCCAATGTGAACGTCTCGGTTCTCTTCCTTTTCAGCGGAGCTTCGGCGGACTACTGCCAGCAGTTCGACAATGCCGACGGTTGCGTCAAGTTCATGAAGGGTCTTGTGGCTTCCGGTCTGGCGGAGGTCGGCTACAGCGGGGAATACGAACCCGTCGAGTCGGAATGGCCGCGGCCGAACTTCCGCAAGACAAAGAACGGGCAGGATCGCTGGCTCGCCCGCATGGAATCGCTTGAGTGGTTTCTGACCGAGTTCAAGGAGCCCCGAAAAGGCGAGGTCGATCCCTCGAAATCCGGTGGCCTCAAGAAGACGCAGGAAGTCTTTGGCGAGGTGGCCTTCATCACTTCTGTCACGCGAGAGATCGGAGGCGATCCGGAACTGGCTCATCTGCTGCTCCGGATGAACCCCATTGCGATATTGGAAGGATTCCCGCCCGCCACACATCCGACGGCCAGGAATTTGAATGGTTACGGCGGGTCGGTGAACGGCATCCACAAGATTCTCAGCTCAGTGCCGGGCACGATTCCGGAACTCTTTTGGCAGAATGGCTACCTCCACATGTCCGAGAATAGCGGGGCCGTCGCACGGACTCTCATCGCCGCCGATGGACTGGAGAAGCTGAAGGAGGATCTGGGCAAACTCGATCGCTCCAAGCCGCATATCGTCCGGCTGGAACTGGCAAACGACAGACACTTCTATAAGCCGGAGTTCCTGAAGGCGAACCCGGTGCCGCTCAAGTATGCCTATGCGAACCCGAAACCGGCGCGCGCACCGTTTGAGATGATCCTTACCGAACAGGAGGCGAAGGCATCGCTTGCCTCCGAGCAGGCGTTGGTCGAGTGGCTCGCGGGGCAGTTCTTTGTGGACAACCCCGGAAGCCGGTTTAACTCCTGCGCCAACCTGCGAAAACGCGCCAGGAGCGAATCCGGCAAGGAGATCCCCATGGCCCTGGTTGAGGGTGCCGCCAGGGATCTCCTGAAGAACTGGAAAGGGCTCTACGCCGCCGATTTTGCAGCGGCAGGCGAGAGGTATTTCTCCAATGCCGAGATGTTCCAGCTAATGGTTCGCGCACTCGCCGCCCGGCATGCTTCTGGATCGTGGCCCAATTCCGTCCAGCTCGGCCCAATCTATGGTCCGCTGGAGATGACATCCGAGAACGGCCCGAATGTGGGCACAGTCCGCGTCGCATCGATCCTGGCCAAGGCGGCCGAACTTGCGCCAGCGCTCAGCGACGGCACGTGGAGGCCGTTGCCCCGCAACGTCGTACCCGCGACTGTAACTGTCGATGGGACTCCACTCAACGCCGGCCAGTTCCTCAAGATGATGGCGCAAGTTGTCTCGGGAGTGAGCCAGAGCGAGTTGCGCGTAGAGATGAACAACTGCTTTACGAACATGGGCCTGATTTACCAGGCGGGCTATAGGTTGAGCTCTGAAACGGGATCATCCTGGACGTTGAAACCCGCTCCGCTGAGTCTGGAATAGAGTATTGTCAGCGGCCGGACCGATTCGCGGGCGGACATCCACTGCTTGAATCGCTGGAGTAGAGTCTATGGATTGCCTCCGGCGCCAACTTGCGTTCTGACCCACCGCACAGTCAGATTGGGCCCTGGTCTCTCCACACATCCAAGTGGGCGGAACGGCAGGAACCACGCGTCGATCAGGTCAAGCTCGAAATCATCACAGACACCCTTCTCCTGCCGCAGCGCCTGGAAGCGCTGTGCTGGACGCAGGTCCTCCAACTCGCCGGCAGCCACGGGCAGTTTGAAGCGGGTCATGCGGAGCGGGTATTCAGAAGTGACCATCGCGAATTCCCTCGCAGGCAACTGGTCCGGAGGCGGATTCCGATACACCTCCCAACCACTCACTCCCGCCTCCTGCTTCGCCTTTCGCATCATCTCGTAAGGAGCGGACACAATCGCCCCAGAGAATTGCCCGTAGCGCCGGTAGGCGAATTCGATCCGCCGCTGGACGCTCTCCGCGGATTCGATGAACTGAGGCTCACATTCAGGTCCGCCAAGCCAGACAATCGGCAATGTGCGCGGAATGTTGTTCTGAATCCAGTCTCCCGCGATGGATCGAGAGTCCGGCTTTCCGAGCAGCCATACCAAACGAACCGAGGTCGTCAACTCGACTCCAATCAGCGCCACTGCAGCGACGCCGAGCAGCAGCGGCTTCGGCAGTTTCGGCAACCGGGCGAAAACGGCGACTGCCAAGATGGCGATGCAGGGCAATGCCGGCAGGAGATACCGGTATGGCACCGTGTGCTGGAAAGGCAGGAGAACCAAGAAAGTTGACACCACGGGCTGGGCGATCAGCAGCAGAAACTGATCCCGCTTCCACGCTGCGTAGCCCATCGCCGCGACGGCAAGAGCCGCGCCCGTCCAGCCGCCACTGCCCTGGCCAAGGGGCTTGACCACTTGCCACAGAGCGAAGGACAAAGTCCACGGCGGATCACCCGGCTGCCAGAGATACAGCACCTCGACGATCGACCAGATCTCCTTCCAAGCTCGGGCAAAGTTCATGATAAGAAACGGGTTGATGGCGGCGAACAGAGCAACCAGGCCGCCAGCAGCGCCGGCCAGCCTGCCCCACGGCGGCGCCTCTCCAGTTCGTTTGGTTCGCATCCAGACGGCGGAGATCAGCACTGTAGCCAGGAGGACTCCGGCGTACTTGGTGTTCATCGACAAGCCCAGCGCCAGCGCTGCCAGCCAGAACTCACGCGCTGCCCGGGCGGGCTCGGCGTCGATATATCGCAAGGCAAACCAGACCACGGCGGTCTGGAAGCAGACCGAGGGGATGTCGGTTACGGCATAGTGCGCATCGCGCACGGTGAGCGGCGAAACCGCATAGACCATCGCCGCCATCGCCGGCCAGGGACCGTCCAAGACTCTCTTGGCAACCAGAAAAACCAACAACACCGTGGCAGAGCCGAACAGCGCCGCCATGATTCGGACGGCAAGGTAATACGGAGTCGGATCGAGACCGAATCCAGTCGCTGGATCACCGCCCATCAGGCGAAAGACCAGAGCGGAGAGTTCAAGAAAGAATGCCGGATAGGCATATGTGCTCGGGATTCCCAGCGCGCCTGAGACGATCACAAGGCTTTCATCCGGCCGGATGTAGAGATTTGACGTCAGGGGCGCGCCGAAGCCGATCCCCCAATAGCGCAGGATCGCGCCGATGAGAACCGGCAACCCCCATGTCAAATGCCTCACTGGAGAACCCCCTGGAATCGCCTCCACTCGTTGATGCGAAACCGCGCCAATTCGTTTGCACAGCGGAGCCCAATCCGTAGCAGCCGCCACCCTCGAATCGACGCTACCCCACCCGCTCGCGGGGCCATGGGGATCTCGGGCCCGAGCGCCAGTCCGCCCGCCTTCGCCGCCAGCAGCGCCAGGTTCACGTTGGGGGCAAATACGCCGGCGGGCACCGATTCAAGCAGTTGGCGCAACCTGGACGCTCGAATCAGCCTGAATGGAATATTTGGATCGCGGACCTGGACGCCGAACATCACCCCCAGCAGCGCCCTGTGCAGATTGCTGAGAGCCATTCTGAGAGGGTGGGCATCGCGGCCGGTGCGCCAGCCAAGCACGACATCCGCTTTGTCCCGCATTCCCCAAATCTCCGGAAACCGAGCAGCGGGCATCTCGCCGTCCGAATCCACCTGAAATATGTACTCAGGCGACAGGTCCAATGCCCGGCGGTAACCAGTGACCACGGCTTCACCGTGGCCCGCATTGACCTGATGCACGACGATCAGCCGGGCTTCGGTTTCGGCCAGACGGTCCAGGATTTTGCCTGACCCGTCCTTCGACCCATCGTCGACCACAAGAAGGGCCCCATCGATTGCCGCCATGTGGCCAATCCACTCCCGGCAGACCGAATCAATGCACTCGGCCTCGTTGTAAACCGGCATCACCGTGATGCACTTCCAGGTCAAAATGGAGCCTCCACCTGGCGGAGCATTGCGCCAGCCAGTAGTCCTTCACGCAGCGAATCCGCGATGCCCTGGAACTTCCAGTTGCCGTACCGTCCCGCCGTGTAGATCCCCAGTTTATTGAGCTTGGCCACCGCAGATGCCTTCCATGTCGACTGTGGCAGACTCCACGTGTAGGCTGTCTCCACCCAGTTCGCCGCGCTGACCTCGACCGTCTCAAGAAATCCCCATTCGCGCAGTTCCTCACCCACCGCGGTGATGTATCTCTCCATCTCAGCCTCGGTAGGACGCCTGCCGCGCACATAGCTTCGTTCAACGTACAGACTGGCCCTGTCCTCCGTGCCTTCGGGGAGGAAGCTTCGATCGACGTTTGAATAGAAACCGACCCGGTGAAAACCGCTACTGCTCCGCGGGACGTAGATCCAATGCTCGTTTGGACATTTTGGCCCTTTTCGCCCACCCAGGTTCACCACGAGCACAGCCGTGGACGGGTCGGGTTCATCTTCCAATTCGACGCCAGCCAAACGAACTACCTCGTCGAGCGGCGCCGTGGCGAGCAGCCACTGGTATCCCAGAACACGGCCATCCGCCAGTTCCACCTCGCGGCGGACGCCATCAATCCGCACCACCCTTGCCTCGGTTTCGACACGCGTGCGCGAAGCCAGGGCATCGACGAATCCGTCCAGTCCGGCTGCCGGGTAAAGGAACGTCTGGTTGTAGCCGGTTTCGGCGACAGGCTCGCCTGCGGCGCCTTTGGCGATCTGCTCCAGGTTCAGGGGCGTTTTGAAAGAGTCCTGGGGCGCGATTGCGGTCCAAAGGCCCGCTGTATAGAGTTCGTGGAACGGCCCGAAGAACAACCGCGTGAGAGTGGGACCGAACTGATGCTCGATCCATTCGGCCATCGTTTTTGGGGTTGCCTTTTTCTCACTTCGGATCTCTCCCAAACACTGAGCGGCCATCGCGGGTCCCAGGGCGGACAAGTTATTTTGAAGAGGATAAGGAGCGAGGACCCCGGTATCCGGGAAGTAGACCGCAGAACGCCGTTGGTATGATCTCCACTCGCCGAAGCCTGCGAGGAAGCGGTTGAGAAACGGGTCCCCGCCGAAGACCCAATGGCCGCCTCCGATTTCGAAGCGGTAGCCGCCAACTGGTGATTGGGCGATGTAAGACCGGCAGATGCCCCCAGGCATGCCGGCGGCCTCAAGCGCAGCCGCGCCTGACTCGTAACTCGCCGCCAGCCCCGTCATCCCGGCGCCAATAATCCAACCTTTAGACGACTTCATCGATAAACCGCCATGTTAGTATACTCAATGCTTGCCGTTCGCCCGGTTACTCGCCTCTCTGCTGGCCGCAAACCTCACCAGCCTTATCGTGCTTAATGTTCTAAGGTTGCCTGTCGCCGCGCTGGTCCCCATCCAAGTACTCGGCTGGGCCGGTTGGTGGTGGTTCCTTGGTAAGGCGCAGGTCAGGAGTGCACCCTTCCGCGCACCTCGCACAGCGGTGGCTTGCGCTGTTGCCGCACTCATCCTGCTGACCGCGCCGCGGTTGCTCTATCTTGCCGAATGGTTCCCGGGCGCGGCCGTCCTGGCACAGGCCGATGACTATGGCCGGCTGGCTGAACTGGTATCGATGACACTGGGGGAATACTACCCACTTCCACATCCAAGCAACCAGGACTATCTTCTTTCCCACTATTACGCCGCCCTGTACCCGTTGGCCTGGTTCAAGCTGGCCATCCCCGCCCTGACGCTGAAGGACTCCATCTTTCTCGGCAATCTGCTCTATCACATCCTCTTTCTCGGAAGCCTGCTTGAAGTCGCGCCCAGGCTCACCCGGCAGCCGCGCGCAGCCGTCGCGTTCGTCTTTCTCATGACCCTGTTCGGTGGTTTCGACATATTGGCCGGACACATGATTCCGTTCGAGCATACGGAACATTGGCCACGGCACTGGATGGGCCGGATCCGGGAGTTTTCGTCCTTCTACACGGCCAATTATTGGACAGTTCATCACATGGCCGGACTCTGGTGTATCTTACTTGGCGCTGTTTATTGGCGCGAGGCCCGGTTCCCGTCTGCGTGGCGCAAGCCGCTCCTGGCCGGATGGCTGTTGGTTAGCGCCGGGGCTTGCAGCGCATTTGTCGTCCTTTCGTTGCCGCTGGTCGCCTGGCGGGAACTGTGGACCGTGATGAAAAGCTTGCTTCGCACATACATGCTGATTCCAGCGTCCGCAGCCGCGCTTGTGCCCCTGTGGATCTATGCGAACCGCCTTGAATCCGGTGCATTGCAGTGGACACCTGTCTCGCTGGCTTTGCCGCTGTACTTGCTGGCCGTGTTCGTCATCGACTTTGCAGGCTTGCCCCTGCTCGCGGCTTTGCATTGGCGGCGTTTTAATCCGGCCGAGCGGCGCTGGTTCGCGGGATCGCTGTTGTTCTTCGCCAGCACGTGGGGCCTGGAATCAATCGGCTATAACAACTATGCGATGAGGGCCGGCTTGCTGCCGGCGTTTGTAGTCATGCTGCTCGCGGCGCGCCATATCGCCTTCGGCCGCGTAGCCCTGGCCGCGGCAGTCCTGGCCACTCTGACGACGGTCCGCGAGGCCGCCACAATGACCTATTCCTCGTTGGAGTACTCAAACTGGTACTGGCAGGTGCGCGGCAAGCAGATTCCGGCCCACGTGGCGCCAAAACTGAATGAGTCCTACCCCCGGCTCGCCAGGGATCCGGCAGTCCGGTATTACGAACCCGGACCCTCGGACCGGTTCGGACTCGAGAAGTTCAACGCCGAGAAACTGGTCCGCGGCCTGCCGCGCGACGAAATGCACGCGGCCGAGCGCGAACTGCTGCGCCGGCGTTGATCACCTCCGGAAGCCGCGCAGGAAGGGCGGGTCGCTCCAGTCCCAGAGCCGGTGCTGGCTCTTCAGAATATCGACGGGAGAGCTGTTCCAGTCTACGCAGGGCCAGCATGTCGCTCCCTGCCAGTGCATGAACACGCTTACCGCCAGCGCGGGCGTGGCCGCAATCCAGGCCCTGCGCCCCAGAGCCAGCAGAGGCAGGACAAGCAATGACGACAAGTCGGACATATACCGCGGGCCATAGCTATGGCCGCCGAACCAATCCTGATAGAACGCCATCAGAGTATAGTGGCCCAGCAACACTGCGGCCAGGTAGACACCCAACTGCCGGAAGCGGGGGGCGCGTATCCAGCGGTAGATGCCAATGAACGAAAACAAGACGACCGGGGAGAAGACCAGCAACCCCCTCGCCGGACTGATCAGATTCCCGGCCAATGCCTCGCCAATCCTTGGATGTATGGCGAGCGAGGGCGTATTCGACCGTGTTGCGAAGAAGAACGGCGCAAGCGGCGAGCCGTGCATTGAGATGTTTATGGCGACGAAGACACCGGCCACTGCCGCTCCCCCGGCAATGAACCTAAGAAGTTGCCGGCGTCCCGCGATCAAAGCGAACATGCCGGCACATCCGAGGCCCACCACGTTCGTGGGACGAGTGAAGAAGGCCAGAACGAAAATCGATCCGGCCAACGACCATCGCCCACTCCACATCGCCCACAACCCTGCGGGCAGCATGAGCATCGAGAAGCCGTGCATCCAGAGCGCACGGCTCCCGATGGACCAGGCCGGTGTGGCGAAAGCAAAGACAAGCGCGATGATGAAGGCCAATCGCCAGTCAGCGAACCGGGCGGCGAACAGGAAGACAATGACGGCAGCCAGAGCCACGACCCCAGAGGCCACCAGAACTTCCACCATCGCTGAACTGCCAACGAGGTCCCCAGATAGAAACCTTCGCCTCGGGCCTGGGGCGGTGATCGACGCGAACGGTTGGACGCGGCCAAGAATCCACTCCAGAGGCGCGATCACCGGCGCGACCAGGATCGGCACAGCCACGGGATAGAAGTGGTACAACCGTCCCCCGGCGCACTGTTGCCGGTTCACGACCGGGTAGAAACGCGGGCCGTTGGCCGGGACGCACTCAATCGCGTACCAGTTGTCTCGTTCCAATAAATCAACATACTCATTCAGGTCGGCGTTGCCTTCATGGATCAAGCTCAGCGCGGTGTGAACTGTCCACCGGGAGTCGAACGGTGTGGCATTGGGGCTGCGCAAATACACGCCGAAGACGATCGCGAAAAGGCCAGCGGCCGCCAGTATTCCCGATTTTCGATGTAGCTTCAGTTCGGTCTCCAAGTCTTGATTCTAGCCTTCAAATCCTACTGCGCCACGGCACAGGCGGTCACAATGAGCGACCGATTCAGGAACGCGGGTCGCCCCGGCGAACGGATCGCCGGCTGAACCGGTAGGCTCGACGCTACACTGAACGAATGGCCGGCGCCGCCGCCCTTTTGCAGTTGATCTCAATCGGGCTGCACAGCAGATGCGCGAACGGTCTGACCTGCCTCGATTCGCGTGCCACGCCAATCGAGGTGCATGCGGCGTGAATTGCGTTCAGGATAGGTATCAATGAAACGGCGCGGTTTTCTTTCCGCACTTGTAGCCGGAGTGCCGGCGGCTATGAGAGCAGTAGATGCGGCCAAGAGTTCTTTGGCCCCGGACGGCGCTGTTATCCTTGACGGGCGGCGGACATTCCCTCTGGCCCTCTATCAGCCGCCGCAGAAAGCGAGCAGGCAGGAATCGCTGCGTGCCGTGAAAGACGCAGGCTTCGACATCCTGCACTCAGCGGCAACCAAGGAAGCGCTGGATGAACTGGCCGGCCACGGCTTGTATGGCTGGTGCACGGCCGGTTCGATCAGCCCAACGCAGGCCGACAAGGATCGCCGGCGCATCAGATCACTCGTCGAGATTTTGAGGGACCATCCCGCGCTGGCGTATTGGGAGACGGAGGACGAGCCCTCATATCAGTGGAAGAAGCCCGGTGTAGCGCGCGTGAGTCCCGCCGTCATTCGCGAAACTTATGCTTATCTGCGTAAGCTGGATCCTTCGCGGCTGGTCTACCTTAACCACGCCCCGACGAATCTGATCTCGACACTGCGTGAGTACAATCCTGGCGGCGACCTGATCGCAACTGATGTTTATCCCGTCATCCCCCATGGAATCCGCGAGCAGTATGCGCTCTGGCCCGACGGCCGGCAGGGTGACCTGCTGAACCCTTACATTAGCCAGGTGGGCAAATACGCGGATAAGATGCGCGCCGTCGCTGGACCATCGCGGGCCGTCTTCATGGTCTTGCAGGCCTTTGCCTGGGAGATGCTCCGGGATGCCCAGGACCGGGACCCAAAGATGGTTCTCTACCCCACGGCCGGCCAGATGCTGTTCATGGCCTGCCAGAGCATCATCCATGGGGCGAACGGCGTCGTCTGGTGGGGACTGCGGTATACACCGGCGGAATCGCTGATTTGGAATGACCTGGCCTCTGTTGTTAAACTCCTCGGCGCCATCCGCGAGGAGTTGGCCGCCCCTCGCAGTGAAACCCGGGTCCAGATCCGGTACCACGACACCGGCCACGGCCTGGACCTTGGTATCGAGTGGATTGCGAAGTCCGCCGCCGGAAAGACGGTTTGGATCGCGGTGAACGCAGACTCCAATCCCGTGGAGGCCACCATCGGCGGGCCGTCACGCGGCATTGAAGTACTGGCTGGCCGCAGGCCGGAGTGGACTGGTAGCGCCTTGCGGGCGAAGTTTGATCCGTTTGGAGTGTCGATTTGGAGATACAAACCATGAAGCTGAAGCAGATGGTCATGGCCGGCTTGCTCGCCGCGCTGCCGTGCCTGTCAGCCCCTCTCGGCGAACCCGGCGCATCCGTGACATACCGGGCCGAAACGCAGCACAAAGGCGTCAACCGGTTCACTCTGGCCATCGGCCCGGAAGAACCGGGCGGGCTGCAATGGGTCCGGTTGGACGCCGAGAAGGATGTCCCGGGTGCTGGATTCCGGGTCTGGCTGCTGCGCGACGCGTCGGGAAACCGGATCGCCCGCTACCTCGTGCAAGAGGCCGCCGGCGTCACGCGTGATTACCGGCACGAATTGACCCTCGAGGCCGTGCTGCCGTCCCATGGCGCATGGGAATACATGTGGCCCCGGCCGGCGCGGGGCGGGGAAGAAAGCTCATTTTCGTCGCGCGTCGAGTACCTCGGCCACGTTTATTCCCTGGAATCGAAGAACACGAAGGCTTGGGAGCCTCTTCCTGCGATCGTCAAGATCGTGGGCCTTCGCCCGGACCTCTGGCTGGGCCCGCCATCCAACACCAGGCAAAAGAACGAGACCCGCCGCTACGATGGGTCGGACTACGAACTCATTCCTCTCACCCAGGCGGATTACCGCGAGATGGCGCAGGCCGGGATCACTTGCGTCAAGGCGGTAGGCCAGCAACAGGCGTGGGCAGATGAACTCGGCCTTTTTTACTGGGGCCCTCACGAACAACTGCCCTATCCCGAACTGCTCTACCGCAGCCAGTACTTGGGGCCGAGACTCTTTCTCGACGAGCCGGCGGTCTCCACCCGCGACTACGACATCCGTCCACGCCTGGCCAAAGATCCGCAATACAGGAAATCGATCAACCCGCAGGAGGCGTTGCGCGCCTACCAGGCACACTACGCCAAGTCGATCTCCGATGGACCGCCGCAGGTCTTTATCCAGTCATTGGCCTCGCGTAAAGACATCGACCTGGGCACGCTGCGATTCGACCAAACGAATCTCTACAACTGGGAGACCATGGTCAGCACGGCGGCTTGGGCCATGTCGCAGAATCCTCACGTGCCCTCGGCTATGGTATTCGAGCCGCCCGGCCGGATCGGGACGCGGCGGACCGTGCCCGAGTTCAATATGAGCTACGGGACGCAGTTCCCCATCGACGACATGCGCATCCTGCCGAGTCTCGCCTTCGGATTCCTCCGTGGCGCGGCACGGCTGAATAACAAGGAATGGGGCGTGAGCATCTATGGCGCCGTTGAGCGCGCCGACACCTTCTGGTGGATGACCCGTGCCTACGACATGGGCGCCACGCGCTTCTTCTTCTGGGACAACTACCAATTGGCCTGCGTCCCGTTCGGCGAGATCCTCACCCTGAGCCGCCACCTGCGGGCGCACGCCCGCCAGCACCCCAGAGCCGATCTCGCAAGGTTGAGCCAATCGGCCGATCGCGCCATCCTGCTTCCGCCCGGATACGATCTGGGCCATGTCCAGATGGGCCGGGGCAATCTGTGGGGTATCCCCGAACTGAACCTTGAACGGGTGAACCGGAAAGGCGTGAAACACAGGGCCGTGATGAGCCGGTTCTTCGGCGAGATCGAACGGAGCCTTCAGCAAGGAGTCTCGTTCGATCTGTTTTGGGACTTGCCTGGCCTGAAGCTGGACGGGTACAGGGAGGTGATCCGCGTTCTAGAGGATGCAACGGTTCAGGGCAGCGCGGGGGAACCGGTCCGGGCTGGCGGCCCTGGTCCTGCTCTGGCGGTCACGATTTCTGGGCCGAGAGCCATCGCTCGCGTGAAAGAAGCCTCCGCCCCCGTCTACTACACACTCGGGGCCGATCCCGCCGGAGTGCTCCATAACGCGATGGTTCTTTGGGAATTGTATGGCCCCGGAGAGGAGGACTACCTCTTCCTGCAAGCCAAAGACATGCGGCCCCAAGTGCACAGGACCGGTCCGGCGGAGCACGAAGTCACCATCGAACTGCCCACGTTGGCCCCTGGCGTGTACCGTCTTCGGGCGGCCACTGCCGATGTGGTTGGGAGAACCACCGTTGTCTGGCGGGAGTTCGCAATCTCAGGGGATGGCAGTGCGGCAGAATGAACGGCCGGTGTCCAACTCCGATATGTTCGCAACCGTTCAAGCTTCCAGCTAAACTGATAGCTGGATCCCGGCCGTGGCGCGTCGGAAGCCCTCGGTCCTATCGGCTCGGGCCCTTAGCACAATGGTTAGTGCAGCGGACTCATAATCCGTTGGTTGCAGGTTCAAGTCCTGCAGGGCCCACCATCCTTCAGTTGTCCGCAAGTCACCGGCAAGATGGTACCCGGGGTGGGACTCGAACCCACACGTTCCTTTCGGAACAACGGATTTTAAGTCCGTTGCGTCTGCCATTTCGCCACCCGGGCGCATGCTCACGTCCAGTTGTTGAAGATCGTCGACGGGAGCTACACCATCCAGCATACAGAAGCCTACCGCCTCGCGTTTCTGTGTGAGGTTGGCGCAGGTAGCCCTGCCTCGCGGGTGATGGCTTCGCGTCTAGTTGCGGCGGCGGAATAATGCCAGCGCGGCCAAGCCAAGGCCGGTTAGCGCCAGGGCACCCGGTTCGGGGATCGCTGTCCCAGCCATCTCGATGCTGTCGAGCGCCAGCGCGTTGTGCGTGCCGCTCAAAACCGTGTCGGCGAGATTCGAAGTGTCCCGGAGCCGGATCTCATCAAATCCTCCGCCAGAGAACCCGAGATACTGGGCCATTGATGAGTGCGCGACAGATCCGCTTTGCACCATCGAACCATCGTCCCAGAGTTCGAAGATCAGGTAGGCATGGCTGCCGTTGCCGGAGCCGCGAAGGAACCCCACCGAATCAAAATCCACCCCGCCAACACGCGTTATCTGCGTATAGCCGTTGTCGCCGCCATTCGGGTACCAGGACCGGGCGCCTTCGTTGCCCCACGTGTAGTATGTCCAGATGCCGTTCAGATCGCCATTGATTTGATTGATTACGAGGCCGCCCTCGGTGTGAGTCGAGCCATAGTCTCCGGTGGAAGGCAGGCCCTCAAAGCCCATGAATCCTATCCGGCTGCCATTCGGGATGAAATCAGTCGTGTAGATGGTCGCGCCATAAGCCGATGTCACCAAGAGGGCCGCTAGGACAATCACTCGCGAGGTATTCACCATTCTCTACTTCTCCAGATGCAACAACTTAGGCAAGTAGTTTACACTTCACCGAGGCGAAGGTAAAGCGAATTAAATCAGCCGGCGCCAGATTTGTTTTGGAGCGGCCCTATGCTGGAGCATCGTACCGCGGAGGATAGGCGCACGCTAGGTCGCGTGGAACATAATGGAATCAGCAACCCTCAATCCCCGGGATGGGTCTATAGGAAACGATGAAGCTAAATCCATCAGCTGCCATTCTGGCCTTGTCTCTGTTTGCGGCCTCTCTGCCGGTCTGGAATCAGACGCTCCCGCGTCCCAAGGCCGGGCCGGTCGAAATCATGCGGTCCAGCGAAATCAGACAGGGCATGAAGGGCACGGCGTGGACGGTGTTCGAAGGCTCGGAAGCGGAAGCTGTTCCGGTAGAGATCATCGGGGCATGGAAAAACGCCTGGGGCCCAAAGCAGGACATCATCCTGGCCAAACTTGGCGGCAAAGCGGCTCGAACGAATGTCGCGGGCGGCATGAGCGGGAGTCCGGTCTATATCGACGGGAAGCTCATCGGGGCAATCGCGTTGCGAATCAGTGTCTTCTCGCCTGATGCGATCTGCGGGATCACGCCGATCGAGCACATGCTTGAGATCAACGAACTAGATTCGACCCGTCCTGCCGCACCGAAAGCGCCACAGACTGCATCCGCGGTGCCGGAATTGACCGTCCCAGCGAGTTTTCTCGGTTCCAGCCCGCGCCTGGTCGCGATCGAGACCCCTCTGACCTTTTCTGGATTCCATCAGCAGACTCTGGAAGCCTTTGCCCCGGTGTTCTCGCAAATGGGCATCCAGGCCGTAATGGGAGGCGCCTCGGGCAGTGTCTCCGGATCTGCGCCAGAGCCAGGTTGGGAGAAGGCGCTGGCGCCCGGTGACGCCATTTCCGGGATGCTGGTCTCCGGAGACCTCAACATCACGGGACTGGGCACGGTTACTTACAATGATGGCCGCCGCGTGCTTGGATTCGGGCACAGCTTCTTCAATCTCGGCCCTGTGAGCATGCCGATGGCCAAGGGCGAAGTGTTGATGGTGCTGAGTTCTCAGTTCCAGCCCAACAAGTTTGCCAACGCGACAGGGATCGTCGGAGCGCTGCGCCAGGACCGGCATTCCGGCATCATGGGCGTGCTTGGCGAGCGGGCCGAAACGATTCCCGTAACGCTCGAAGTCGAGACGCCGAAGCTGAAGCAGTCGTTCAATTTTGAGGCTTTCGTCCATCCCAAATGGACGCCGTTTCTGATGACGCTGACGCTATACAACACGCTTCAGGGGCTCAACGATGCCGCCGCCGACGAGGCGACCTACGAACTCGATGGGACCGTTCAGCTCCCTGGTCTGACACCACTGGCAGTGAAACAGATGGTTGTCACCGGCGACGCCCCGATGCCTGCTCCAATGGCGCTTTCGGTGTGGTGGGGCGACCGGTTTTCACGGCTTTTCCAGAACCCGGAATCAGCGCCAGTAATCAAGAGTGTCAAAGCGAAGCTCAAAATGACGGGAGAGCGGAGGCTGTCGGTAATCGAAGGCGCATGGCTCGACCAAACGGAAGTGGCTCCCGGTGAGGAGTTGACCGGCAAAGTCGCCTTACGGCCGTGGCGCGGCGAAAGGACCGTCAGGCCGTTCAAATTAAAAGTGCCCGCGACGATGGCCGCCGGCGAGCACCGGGTCCTCATCAGCGACGGCGACACTTTGAACCGTCCGCGGACTATGGCCTCGATGGTCCAGCGCAATTCTCTCGATTTGGCCCAGGTGGTCGCGCTGATGAACCAGGAGAGGGCCAATAATCAGGTGTATGTGTCGCTGCTCGAAACGAGGCCCACCGTATTCGCCGGCGACAAACAATTGAGCGGCTTGCCGCCTTCAATGATGAACGCGATTCAGGCCGGGCGGTCGACGGCGCCACTGGCCGCGGCCAATGAGACGGTGAACGTATCGGCCCAGATCCAGTCGGGTGATCTTGTCAGTGGCAGCGTGGCGCTGAGATTCAAAGTGCAGTAGAAAGACCCTCGAAACATGAGATCCAAGTGTTTTGCCCTCGCGGCTTTGCTGTCCATCACTGTCGCAGCGGTCTGGGCAGTGGAAACGAAGAAGTGGGCGGTGAGCCAGGCGCGTGACTACGAGGAGGCGGAGTTGCGCAACATCGCCTTATCGAGCACGGGCCGGGTCAGCCTCGCGCCGGCGGGCAAACTACTGATTGATTCGGGCACGTCGCAGTTCTGGACAGTGGTCGCCGATGCCCGCGGTCACGTTTACGCAGGCGGCGCTGACGGGAAGGTGCATGTATGGCGGAACGGCTCCGCATCCGTGCTGGCGACTCTTGAGGGTGGATCTGTGTTCGCGATGACGCTTGACGCGAAGGGCGATGTCATTGCCGGAGTAAGCCCTTCGGGCAAGATCCACCGCATCAGCGCCGCCGGTCAGGTGTCACTGATCGCGGAGACCAAGTCCAGCTACGTCTGGGCCTTGGCGTACGACAGATCTGGGACTCTCTTCGCCGCAACCGGCGAGCCAGGACAAATCATTGCGATTTCGCCTGCGGGGCAGCAGCGAGTCGCGCTTGACGCGGGCGAAGCGCATGTTAGATCGTTGGCGCTTGACACCTTGGGTAACTGGATCGCAGGCACGGAACCCGCTGGATCTGTGGTGAGGCTGAATCCGAAGGGCGAGGCGTTTTTGCTCTTGCAGACGGCCAAGCGGGAAGTAACCTCGATCGCCGCTGGTCCTGAAGGCGTGATATACGCTGCTGCGTCCGGAGCGCGCACAGCTCCTACTGCCCCGCCGACTACGATCGTGACGCCACGCCCGGCGGCAGCGGCAACCGCACAACAGACGCCGGCTCAAACTCAGCCCGGTCAAGCGCAGCAGGCCCAGCCGCAACCTGCTCCGGCTACCCCTGCCGTCACTCTGGGACCCGCAGCAGTAACGGGCGGCAGCGAGATTTATAGGATTGAGGCTGATGGTGAACCCCGGCTGCTCTGGTCCAGCCTGCGCGAAATCGTCTATTCGCTGGCCGTCGACGCCAAGGGAGTGTTGTACGCGGCAACCGGCAACGAAGGCCGGATCTACCGGATTGATTCAGCGGCCGAGTCAACACGCATCGCTGATCTCGAAGCGCCACAGGCAACCGCGCTGGCGGCGGCCGCATCAGGCGCTCTCCTGGTTGCGACTGCCAACCCAGGCCAGGTTCACCAACTCGGCCCTGAACTGGCAGCCGAAGGGACTGTGGAAAGCGCGGTGTTTGACGCGAAGGCGTTCACCTATTGGGGCCGGTTGTCGGCGGAGACCCATACGAATGGTGGAAGCGTTGTATTTGAAACCCGGAGCGGCAATGGTGAACGGACACAAAAGTTCTGGAGCCCCTGGGCTGCGCTCACCACCGGCCGGGTCGTCTCGCCGCCAGCAAGGTTCCTTGCATGGAAGGCCACGCTGAAGGCATCACCGGCTGGGGCCTCGCCGATTTTGTCCCTCGCCGAGATCGCCTATCAACAGAAGAACGTCGCACCCGAGGTCGGTCCCATCGAGATGACCCCGCCTGGCTACAAATTCTCCTCATCATCGTCCAGCCTGACGGCTTCAGCAACCCTGAATCTACCGGCCTTCGGCCAAAGGGCGAAGGACGATCCACCGTCGCCAAACACGGCGCCGGCCGGCACCGCGACGATGACCTACGAGAAGGGTACACAGGGGGCGCGGTGGAAGGCGTCGGATGCCAACGGCGACACCCTGCTCTATTCGGTCGAGATCCGCGGCGAGGGGGAAAGAGTCTGGAAATCTCTGAAAAGCGGTTTGAAGGAGAATCGATTCTCCTTCGAGACAGTTCCTTGGCCCGATGGCCGTTACTCGCTCAAAGTGACCGCCACAGACAAAGAGGACAACTATCCGGGAGATGGGCTGTCGGCGGACGCGGTGGGAGAGCCGTTCATCATTGACAACACGCCGCCGGCGATTGGATCCCTGACCGCAAGCTTTCAGGGCACGAAAGTGATTGTCCGTTTCAGCGCAACAGATGCGTTGAGCGCACTCCAATCGGCCGAAATGTCGATCAATGGCGGCGACTGGATCGCTGTTAAGCCCTCCACCCGCATGACCGACTCGTTGAGCCACCAGTACTCGGCGGAGGCCGACAAACCCGCGTCGGACGAAATCACGGTCGCGGTTCGCGTCTACGACGAGCGTGATAATGTGGCTGTTCAGAAGACTGTCATACGCCCATGACCACCCGCAGACAATTCAGTCGGACTCTCCTCGGCGCGGCTTCGGCCGCGCCAGCGCTTTTCGCTGCGGCCCGCAAGCCGAACATCATCATGATCTACGCCGACGATCTGGGATACGGCGATTTGGGGTGCTACGGTCATCCGACCATCAAGACGCCAAACTTGGACCGGATGGCGGCGGAGGGTCTCAAATTCACGCAGTTCTATTCGGCGGCTCCGGTGTGCACGCCGAGCCGCGCGGCGCTGCTGACCGGCCGGCTGCCCGTTCGTAGCGGGCTGAGCCGGGTTTTGTTTCCGTATTCGGATGGCGGAATTCCGGACAGTGAAATCACCATCGCCGAGTCCCTTCGCGATGCGGGATACAGGACGGCCTGTGTCGGCAAGTGGCACCTCGGCTGGCAGACACAGTATCTGCCGACACGCCACGGCTTCGATAGCTACTTTGGACTGCCATATTCGAACGACATGACTCCGACGGCAGGCCCCGGCGCGCCGGGAAGCGCGAAGTCGCCGCCGTTGCCGCTCTACAGGAACGAAGAGGTAATTGAGCGCGAGCCGGATCAGAGCCGCCTCACTGAGCGCTACACGGCCGAGGCGCTGGCCTTCATCCGCCAGAAGAGCGCGAAGCCATTCTTCCTCTATTACCCGCAGACCTTTCCGCATGTGCCGCTATACGCCGGCGCGCGGTTCAAGGGCAGGAGTGCACGCGGACTTTATGGTGATGTGGTTGAGGAGATCGACTGGAGCGTCGGCGAGATCCTCGGCGCGGTAAAGCAGGCTGGCCAGGATTCGAACACTCTCATTGTGTTTTCTTCCGACAACGGGCCATGGTTGATCCGTCACGAGTTTGGCGGGAGCGCCGGGTTGCTACGCGAGGGCAAAGGCACCACTTGGGACGGAGGCATGCGTGAGCCTTGCATCGCGCGTTGGCCTGGACGAATACCCGCCGGCAAAACGACAGCGGCGGTCGGAACGACAATGGACTTGTTCCCAACGTTCGCCCATTATGCCGGCTCTGCTGTCCCAAAGGACCGCGAAATGGATGGTGAAAACCTTGCTCAGGTTCTCGAAGGCAACAGCGCGGGCTGGGAACGCACGCTCTTTTACTGGAGCGATACGGAACTGCGCGCCGTCCGCAAGGGTCCCTGGAAGTTGCACATCAGAACAAACAACCAAGTGGACCAGCCCACGGGCGCTCGCGACGCCGATCCGCCCGAACTCTACAATTTGGAGACCGATCCGGCAGAGAAGCGCAACGTGAGCGGAGAGCATCCCGAGATCACAAAGCAACTGCTCGCCCTGCTGGCCGCCCACAAGAGTCAAACGAAGTTCGGCCCGCTCCAGCGATGACCAGTCTTAGTTTGCTCCCTGCGTTGGCGTCGCATCGCTCAGCACGACGACGCTGGCTCGCTGGAATGTGAACTTCCGGCCAATCTCGTCGATCACGTTCACCTGGGTTGAATAGGTTCCTGCGGGGAGGTCCTTCAACGGAAGTTGCAATTGAAGCGGGACCGTTTTACCGCGGCCTTCCAGCCAGTCGTTGATCCGGACCGGCGAGCTTTCGAAGACTTTCTTGTTTCCGAGATAGAAAGACACTGTGGCCGCAACAGAAGGCTTGCGGCTCTCCTGCAAAGCTCCAGCTTCGTAAACCTCCAGGTAGACATACATTGTCTGGTCGCGGCGGAACACTCTCGTCACGCTGGGCACCAACTTCTGGTTGTCCCTGACGAGTGGATGGTTCTGCTGGCGGCGTGCGGCGCGCTTGTCCGCCACGCCGACTGCCGCGGCGACGTTTTCCCGCTGCGCTGCCAGTACAAGGCTGGATACCAGCGGCTCGGTGGCAACAGCCGGTTTGTCGGCTGGGATGAGAAAACTGGTCTCGAAGGTACCCATCCGCCCCGTCTGGTTCTCCCGGACAAGCAGCTTGATCTTGTACTTGCCAGACCCCAGAGTGAAGCCCGTGTCATAGATGAGACTGCGCCGCGCCAGCGCTCCAGCCTCCGGTAGTTTCACTTTGATGGCGTCGCGGACGGCCGTGACCTTCGCGCCCTTCTCGTCGCGCACCTCGCCGATAAAGTCGAAGTCGGTGGTTTCAGCTCCGCCCTTCTTTCGCAGCGGCACGGCCGAACCGGGCAACTTCACCGCCACGGGCACGAACCAGCGGCCTGCGCTGAGCTTGAAGTGATTGACTTCGAGCGCCAGCGGCAGGTCGGTCACCGGGTCGCCGAGCAGCAGTGCGTCTTCGAGTTGCTTCTCCTTCTCCGAGGAGTTGAAATCCTTGAATTCCTTGTCGGCGTAGTAGCCCGAGCGGTAGTCGATCTTGGCCTGAAATTTTGGCGCCAGCTTTACCTCCACTTTGCGGAACCGGCCGTCGCGATTGGCGTTGGTCGAATAATAGCCGACGATGTAATAGCTGGAGATGTCGTTCTGTGCCAAACGAATCCCTTCGGTCAGATCATTGGTATCAAGCAGCGCTTTGCCACCTGTCTCCGCGGCGAGGGTATCGAGCGTATCCTGCGCTCCAGTGAAACTCTCCGACTGCTTGCGCTGCGTGCTGCCGCTGAACAGGCCGCTGCCGGATGAAGCGGCCGTTGAAGCGTCGCCGCCCGGCGGAAGCGCCATCAGTCCTCGCACGTCCACTGGGTAGACACTGACATTGGCGCGCACGGCGGCGTTCATCGTCGAACGAAGCTGCGATTCGTTTTCTGAACCCGTTTTGCTAACGCCGGATGAGAAGTAGATCAGAGCCTTCTTTTCGGGAAGAGCCATGAGTGAGGTGGCTGCTGTCTCCAGGGCGCTCAGCCGGCGGTCGGTGTTGAAGATGTTGAACTCGGTCTCGTCGAGTGCGAATGAAGCCGTGTCGGAAGAATCAACCTCGGTTTCGCCCTGTTTGGCGAACTCACTTGCCTCACCCGGTCGGAACTTCTTGATCGCGGCGATGAGCAGGTCCTTGTCGTCGGTGAACTCCTGAACAGTCTTGAGACTGTTGCCGAAACTCATGATTGAGACGACATCCTCGGGAGCCATCTTTGTTCGGACATACTCCTCGGCCGATTCAAGCGCCCGCACCTGGTCGATGGTTTCGAGCGACGACATATCGAAGAAGAGCACGATTAGCCGCTTGTCGCGGAACCGCTTGGCTCCCTCCATCATCTGCTGGGCGCGCGTGCGCAGCTCTGTCTGTCCCGGAGCCGCTGCGGGCGCAGTTTCAACGGCCGTGGCTCCAGCGGCCGGCGTGTCATTCAACCGTTGAAACTCAAACACAGCGATTCGCTGCGGCTTTCCGTCCTCGAGTATCGTGAAGTCGTTCGCGGTCAGACCTACGGCCGGCCTGCCGTCCTTGCCTTGGGCGAAGACGTTCAGGATAACTAGATTGGATTCGGCCCGGAACACCGGGATCTCGCCTTGTTGTTGCGCGAAAAGAGAACTGGCGGCTAGGAGCGCGATGAATGCGGTACGCATGGCGGTCACCTCGAATCAGAACCTCAGGCGGAGCGACATCGTCATCGTCCGCATATTCCCAACGCTGGTGGCCAGGCCGTAGTTGACCGAATTGACCACTGTGCCCAGGCCCGTGATATTCGGGTGATTGAACAGATTGTTAGCCGATGCGCGGAACTCCAGTTGCCGGCGCGTCTCCTTGCCAATCTGGAATCCGCGACCAAGGCTGCCGTTCACCGACACCATGGGCTGGCCGGGGATCGTGTTCCGCGCGGCGTTGCCAAAGGTATTTGATGCGGGGACGCTGAATGCGGCCAAGTTGAAGTAGCCCGTCGATGACCCGATGGGCAGGCCGGTCGCGTCGGCTCTTGCGCTGCCGAAGGCGCCCGTGCCGCCGGCGTCGGCCGCCGTACCAAGGACCCGCGCTGTGAAGGGAGTACCCGTCTGCGCCGTGACGCCCATCATCACATTCCAATCCCGAAGGGCCGCCACGGCCCAGCGGGGGAGGTTACGCGTCCGCGTGCCGGTGACCGGCGACGAATACATGCCATTAAGGTTCAGCGTGTGCCGGCGGTCGAAACTGGACAGCGCCCGCTCAGCCGCCAAATTCGCGTCGTCCTGCGCCACTACGTTGCCGGCGCCACCAAACGTCGAGGCGTTGTCGATCGACTTCGAGAACGTGTACAGCGCCATCACCGACAGTCCACGGCGCATCCGCTTGTTGAGCCGGATCTGGCCGGCATGGTAGATCGAGTTGCCCTCGGGGCTTTCATATGTGAACCCGACCGCGTTCGAGATCACGCGGTTGTCCTCGGTGTCGCCGGTCGACCCGGCTGGCGCCCGGTTCGGCAGTCTGGAGATCACCAGCTTGGTTCCTTTGGTCCCGATATACGCCGTTTCCAGCGTGTAGCCGCGGCCAAGCGTTTGCTGTATTGATGCGCTCCAGGTCTGCGCGTAAGGCACTACATAATGAGTGTTGACGGCATACGTATTGGTCACCGTTTTTGTTGATGAGCCCGAGAATCCATCCGTCAGCGTCAGTACCTTGGACGACGATGTATTGAAGGTCGAAGTCACTGCAAAGGGGGGCTGCGAGGCCAGCGCCGTGGGAACACGCGAGAAGACCGATCCGTCATGAAACAAGCTGTAGCCCGCCCGCAGCACGGTCTTGCCGTCTTTCGTGGGCTTCCATGCGAGTCCCAGCCTCGGGCTGAAGTTGTTCTTGTCGCTGTCGACCATACCCGCGCTGACGACTGCGTTCGTGTACGGATTCGTCATGCCGGGCGAAACCACTGTCACTTCAGTGAACGCGGCGTTAGCCACGATGTTCGCCAGCCGGTTGTACTTTTCCGTATAAGGAGGGAAATACTCGTAGCGGACGCCCAGGCTGAGCGACAGTTTCGAGTTCACTCGCCAGTCGTCCTGCACATAGGCGGCCAATGAGGTGGCCCGAAGGTAAACGTCGGCGCCCAGATAACGGATGGAACTGGTTTGCGGGAACCCAAGCAGGAAGTCGGCGAAGTCGTATCCCGTGCCGGCCGCGGCGTTGCCGGAGGAGTCCAGCAGGCTTGTCGCCAGGCCGGTGAACGTGAACGTGCCGCGCGGGTCGGATTCGGCCACTGTGTTCAGCCGGGTCCGTTTCACTTCGATGCCGCTGCGGATCGAGTGCTTGCCGGTCAGGCTGGTCAGGCCCCCGCTTTGCGTGAACGTGTGGACCCGTCGCAGACTGTGGCCGGCATCGGTCAGATCGCCATAGTTAGTGAAGGACAGGTTCGGCGGTCCATAGTTCACAGCCTCGCGTGAGTTGCCCGTGATGCCGAGATTGCCCGAGATGTCTTCGCCATAGGCAAAGTACGGAATCAAGGCGTTGCGATTCCTGTTGTAGGAAGCCCGAAGGTTCAGGATCAGGCGCGAAGAGTAGGTATGGTTCCAGGTCAGATCGAAGTTCATGCCAGAGCCTTCGCTCGTGTCGCGATAACCGTAAAGCTGCGCCGTTTCGCCGGAACGCTGCTGCCAGGACGTATTGAACGAAAAGCGGTCCTTGTTGCCAACGCTCTGCGACAGGCGCAGGCTAACGTTGTCGGAGTCGCTGGGCGTAGTCGTCACGATTCGGTAATTCTGAACCTGCCCCACCTGGTTTGCCGCGGGGATCAATTTCACCAACCCGGCCGCGACGGTACTGATGCGCGACGACGGGATGACATTGCCGGCAAATGGCGAGCCGCTAAGCGGGTCGTAGATCGTGGCTGTACGGATAGCCGAAAAGTTCCCGGAGCGAACAGCCTCATCTGGCATCACGGCGAAGCTGGTGAAGGGCGACCGGCTGCGGGATCCGCCGTAGTTCAGAAAGAACATTCCGCTGTTCGAAGTCAAAAGCCCCGGGATCTTCAGCATCCCGCCAAGAGTGAAGCCGTAGCGGATCTGCGAGTAGGACGACTTCTCCATCGTCTTCCCGTTCAGGGCGTACTGTGCCGCATCGAAGACCGAGTTGCCGGTATCAACATTGGCTCCGCCACGGAGCGTTTCGCGGTAGCTGCGCGTGGCCCGGTTTCCGAATACGGCCTGTTCGCCGCCCCGCATCCGCATTCGCTCCGACATCATCTCCTGGATCTTCTTGCGTTCCTCGGGAGACATTTGCGCGAGGCGTTCCTTCATCTGTTCTGGGTCCATACGGCCCATTCCGCCGCCAGGTCCGCCACCCATGCCTCCCGGACCGCCACCCATGCCACCGGGACCGCCACCCATACCACCGCGCCCGCCCCCCATCATTCCTGGGCCACCGCCCGGCATCCCGGCTTCCGGCCCTCCGGCGGTTCCGGGCGCCTGTCCCCCGGGCATGCCCGTGAAGCCCACCCCGGGACCGCCCGGTCCGCCCATACCGCCAGGCCCGCCTGGACCGCCAGGACCGTCGGGACCGCCCGGCCCTTCCGGCCCGAACATCATCTCGTTGTCCACCCGCTGCAATCCGCTACTCATACTGCCCTGCACAAGGAACGACTCCGTGCTATGTTCGGTCGCCACTGGCGTCATCTGAGCGGTCGCGTTTGAAGCCATGGCCGACGTAATGTCGCTCTCCAGATTGCGTATCAACTCGGCGTTCTGAAACCGGCCATTCGTTGCGCGGCCATTCGTTCTGGCCTGGACCTGCGGTGGCGTGTATGCCGCCAGATCCAACGTCACGGCCAGCGGACCTGGCGAGGACGGATTCAGCATCACGCGCTTGCTCTGGAATCCGAACAGTTTGATTTCTACTTCAACCGGTCCACTTGGCGCCGGGTCGAGCGTGAACCTGCCGGCTTCGTCGGTAGCGACGCTGAATGTCTGCCCACTCGAAGACCAAGTGACTGTTGCGCCAGGCAGTGGACGACCAGACCCACTGACGACTCCGGCCGGCTGTTGAGCCGCCGCAACGAGCAGCGCAGAGACAAGGGTAGCTATCCACTTCGATCTGAAAGACATGTTCTCACCCGGCCAATCGGCCTATCGTGAAAGACGCCAGTCAAATCCAGGAAGATTACACCCGAAATCAGATTCGGACGAATTGCGAGGCTCTCGTTCGCAAGGACAATTGACTACGAAACACTCCAGTTTCTGCGTTCGACGAATGTCTCCGGCTCGTAGGTCACGCCCCGCGCGAGCCGCTTCTCTTCCCGCTTGGTGAGCCACAGCATCACGGGGCCGAAGATCGAGGCGAACGATGCCGACCGGATGGCGCCACACTCGGAGCGAATCTCGTGCCGAAGGTCCGCGATCTTGGCCGCCACTGCGTCGTTGGTGAAGCGCATGTGCCGTTCCATCGCCCACAGCAGAGCGGAATACTGTGTTCGCAGCGCCTTTGCCTCGCGTTCGAACCGTTCCCGCACGCGCAGATCGGGGTGGAGACGGTATTTCTTCAAGCCCTCCAGCGTCGTCTGGCAGATGCGGTATAGCGAAGGTCCATTCAGTTCAAAATCCCGCATGAAGGCGAAATCGAGGAACTTTTTCGAATCGTCGCGCGAGATGAACGGATGCTTCCAGTTGAACTTGTACTGCCCGTGCACGTCGGCCAGTTCGGTTTCCGCGATCAGCCGGCCTTCGGTCTCCATTTGTGCGTGAAGCGGAGTTCCGGGCAGCGGAGTGTAAAGCATGAACTGGTGGAAATCGGTGCCGTGCGAACAGGCATAGTCGATCTCTTCGCCGATGTTCTCCGGCGTATGATGCTCCATGCCGACGATCGATGAACCAAGCACGCGGATGCCGTTCGATCGAAGCTCGTGCACCAGGCTCATCGTGTCCTGTCCGCTCAGCTTCGCGTAGCCGGACTTCGGCGATTCCAGCCCCATCCAAACCCAGGAGACGCCGAGTTCGATCAACTCTTCCATCGTGTACTTACGGATGGCGTTGGCCGAGGAAAACACATAGAGTTCCCAACTCTTGTTTGCCTCCTTCATACAATTGAGCAACTCGATGGCGCGCGGGCGATGGAGCAGGAAGTTCTCGTCCATGACGAAGAAGGCTTGCATTCCGGTGCGGCGTTCGGTCTCCTCCATCACCTCGTACATCTCACGGCCCGTTTCAAGGAAGTTGATGAACTTGCCCTTCCCGCCGAAAAACGCCGAAGTCGTGCAGAAATTGCAGCCAAGCGGGCAGCCGACCGACGGAATCACCGTCGCCGCCGTCGAGCCGATCTCGCCAGGCAGCTTCAGCCCCATCACGCGGTGCCCAAAGCCTGAAGCGATCGGAGGATGCTTCACATGCGCGTTTGGGTCTTGATCCAGGAACCGGCGCATCCAGCTGACGCCCTCGCCGCGGACGATGAAATCAGCGTCGAGCATGTGCTGGAGTCCGGGGATTGCCGCGACATGGCCGCCAACGACGATGGTGGACTTCGGTGAGTGCTCCCGCACAAGCCGGCACATCTCTCGTGCCTTGCCCACGTTCACGATGATCGACGAGATGCCGACAACGTCATAGCGGTTCGCTTTCAACTCCTCGACGAAACGCTCTCGCGTTGGGAAATCGAGCAGCGTCGAGGGATTATCGAGGTTGCTCTGAATAAACATTAGGCCCCATGAGCGATGAAAGATGCGAAGCGAGTAAGGGCCTTGGGCGCGTGTGACTTGGTTGTGGTACAGCTCCATCGGATTAATTGACCGGGAGCCGAATTCATCGTCTTGTGCATAGGGTCCGAAGACTGACGTCAATAGGATCCGTGCTTTTTTGCCCAGTGGGTGGACGGGATAATCAATGGTCATCTATCAATGAGGAACCCGCAAAACGGAGTTCCTGATCCCATACTACGGCTAGATCCCGCCGCCGGCCGGGGCGCTCCGTCACTATTACACAAAAATTACGTTTGCTCTTGGACCGCCAGCTCGTCTCGGGTTGGAAGTTACGGGAAACGGTTGTGCGGCTCTAGATGCCCGCCACCTCTTTTGTGTGCCGGTTCAGCGCTTCGATGCACGGCTGTCTTCAGTCGCGGCGCGAGGCAGGGACCTGCGGCCGTATCCAGCCCTACTCCAGAGACTCTCCGCCGTCAGGCGGGGCACGAGCCGTCGCTAGACTTGCGCGATTCGCGGCAACCGGTCGGCCACTGACGGCAAGACCGGGAAGTCGGTGTACGGCCGGTCCTGATACCAGTAGGCGCAGGAGTAATACATGTCAGACCGGTTGTTGGCGTGACCGTGCTCCATGGTGTGCTTCAGATACCGCGTAAAAGTCACTGGATTGTCGCCATGGAAGCGGTAGCAGCAGTAGCGGCCGCCTGTACGCTCAGGACTCTGGATCAGGTGGGCCCCATACTGGTGATGCGAAAACGCCTTCGCCCCTTCGCGGCCGCCGAAGTTCCAACTGCCCAGGAAATAGTCCTCCGAACCCGTGCCGATGATGATCGGTTTCGCCTCGTCGTCCACAAAGATCATGTCGTCGCCCTCGCCCATCCAGTACTCGGAGTTCTGGATCCAGCCTAGCGTGACTCCCATCAGGTGACCGCGGCCGCGCGTCTCGCAATAGACGTAGTTGTCTTTGCCTTCCGGGTTCAACACATCCCGGCTGTCGGGACCTTTCACGGCCTTGGTCGGCGTCTCCTGCCGGTATTGCGCATGGAAGTAGAGCGTGTCGGGCGGCAGGGCGTCCACGGAGAGAAAGTCAATGTTTGAATAGAACGCGCCAACGTCGCGCGAACCTTCGTTCGTCGCCGTGAACCGCGCCGACGTGCGGTAGGGCATCGCGAAGTAGCAGTTCAGCGACCGGCCGGGCGAACAGGCCAGGTACTGGCTCTCGTAGATTGAGTAGTCGCCCAGGTTGAGGCCGAAAAAGTCGCCGACTGGGACTTCAACACTCGGTTTTGACTCACCGTCCCAATACCCTCGCAGCACGACCTCTTTCAAATGGGTTGGGCTAGCGGCCGCGATGGTAAACCAGATGTGGGTGATCACTCCGGGACCTTTTTGGTTAAAGATCTCCTGTGTCGCGCCGGGCTTGATCGGCCAGCGGTCAGCGTTTCCGCCCGTCGCGTCGTGGGATGACTGTTTCAACGACTTGTAGTTCTGTGCGCGGGCGTACTCCGGCAGGAAGCCGAACCTGCGGCCCATCCCGCCTCCGCCCGCGGGCGGTTGCGCTGCCGCCGGTGATGCTCCAAAACCCAGTGCAGCAAGAGCGCCGCTGAACAATCCCCTGCGTTTGAACTTGCTCATGTCGATTCCTCCACTCATCTAGTCGGCTTAGTGCACGGCCAACTCATCCTTGGCCGGCAGCTTTGGAAACGCGTTGTGCGGCTCCATCTGATACCAGATGGCCACGGAAGCGATGTCGTCCTGCAGCGGCAGATACTTGCCGTTGTATTTCCAGCCCAATGCCTGGATTGTGACTCTAAGATCCTGCTCGAACCGGATCGGATCGGTCAAATGCCACCGGTACAGCCCAAACCGCTGCTGCGACTGATACAACCCGTCCGGCTTGATCACCTGCGCCAGCCCCGAATAAGGCGTTGTGAACACCTCATACTGGCGCTTTTCCTTGTTCTCAAAGTTGTACGACCCGCAGAAGTAGTCTTCGGTCCCCGTCCCGGCGATCGTGGGAAACTGCTGGTCGCCGTCCATATAGAACTTGATCTCGCCCTCGCCCCACCACCCATTGTTGTTGACGCCCCAGGCCATATACGTTCCGACATAATGTCCGCGGCCCTTGATTCCATCGACGATCGTGTAGACCTCCTTGAGCGGCAGCGGGTTCACGCGGCGGAACTGGGCGTGGAAATACGCCGCATCGGCTGGCACCGGCGCGATTGTGTAATCGATCTGGTAGTAGATCGTCATTGGTTTGTCGTCGATATTGGTGAGGGTGAGCTTAGCGCCCTTGCGGAACGGCATCGGCCAGTAACTATTGAACGCGCTGCCCGGATTCACGCAGATGGCGTGCGAAGTGATGGGCGAATACTTGCCCCACCCCATGGCGAAAAAGTCTCCGACAGGAACCTCAACCGACGGCGTCGCCTCCCCGTCCCAATACATGCGCAGAATCGAAAAGCGCCAGTTGCCGGTAGGAGTCATCCAGATATGCTGAATGGCGCCCGAACCTTGGATCTCGCCCAGCGTGATGGTCGTGCCCGGCTTGACGACGATATAGGGATTCACCTTCCAGCCCTGCCCCAACTCCGCCGCGGCATTCGACGCCGAACCCTGCCCCACGGTGGCCATGGCCCCCTTGCCCTTCTCACCCGTCAGGTTTTCGGGGCTGATGGAGAATGTCTTGGCCTTTGAAACCCGATAGATGCTTTCAAGGCTCGACGTCAGGCCGGTGTATCCGCCCTCTTGCGCTTGCGCGGGCTCGGCGGCAAACGCTACAGCCAGCGCCAGCATGATCCCGATGATGCTCTTCATGGAAAGTCCTCCTGGGGGTCCGCGCCGGCTTGTTTGCGCGCGCTATGACGCTCGTCCTCGCCGGGCGGCTTCAGATCATAAGCAGTCTATCGGAATTGGAGTGGGGGCGGGCGAACACAATGAAGCTACGCGCGCTGTCTCACCACTGACTCTGTGCTTGGGGCGGCTGCCTGCCCAGGCTCAGTCCCCCGCCAGGTTCACCAGATCGTTCTTCGTCTTGCCTTCGAGAACGGCCTTGGCGTCCTCGGCAGTGAACTCTTCCACTTTTTGTGAAATGTTGTACGCGCAGAACTTCGGTCCGCACATCGAGCAGAAATGCGCGTCCTTGAATCCGTCTTCGGGCAGCGTCTCGTCGTGATACGCGCGCGCCGTCTCCGGATCGAGGGCCAGTTCGAACTGGCGTTTCCAATCGAACCGGTAGCGGGCGCGGGAGAGTTCGTCGTCCCAGTCGCGGGCGCCTTTGCGGCCGCGGGCGACGTCTGCGGCGTGGGCGGCGATCTTGTAGGCGATCAGCCCGGCCTTGACGTCTTCCTTGTTCGGCAGCCCCAGATGTTCCTTCGGCGTCACATAGCAAAGCATCGACGCCCCGTGCCACCCGATCATCGCCGCGCCGATCGCGCTGGTGATGTGGTCAAAACCCGGCGCGACGTCGGTCACCAGAGGCCCCAGCGTGTAGAACGGCGCTTCATGGCACCATTCGCGCTCCTTGTCCACCTGCATCTTGATCTGGTCCATCGGAACGTGGCCCGGACCTTCGATCATCGTCTGCACGTCATACTCCCAGGCGACTTTGGTCAACTCGCCCAGCGTCTTTAGCTCGGCAAATTGCGCCTCGTCGCTGGCATCGGCCAGCGCGCCCGGCCTGAGCCCGTCGCCCAGCGAGAACGACACGTCGTGCTTCTGGAAGATCTTGCAGATGGCTTCAAAGTTCTCGTAAAGGAAGTTCTGCTTGTGGTTCTTCACCATCCACTCGGCCAGAATCGACCCGCCCCGGCTGACGATGCCGCACACCCGGCGCGTCGTCATCGGAATGTACTGGACCAGCACACCGGCATGGATCGTCATGTAATCCACGCCCTGCTCGGCCTGCTCTTCAATCACTTCCAACAGGACCTGAGCCGTCAGGTCCTCCACCCGCTTCACCCGGCTCAACGCTTCATAGATCGGCACAGTCCCTACCGGCACCGGACTCTCACGTATGATCGCTTTCCGGATCTCCGGGATGTCGCCGCCTGTAGAGAGATCCATCACTGTGTCGGCCCCATACTTCACCGAGTAGTGCAGCTTCTCCAGCTCTCCCGAGGCGTCCGACGTCGTCGCCGAATTGCCAATGTTGGCGTTGATCTTCACCGACGCCATCTCGCCGATGGCCATCGGCTCAAGACGCAAGTGATTGATATTGGCTGGGATAATTAGACGTCCCCGGGCGACTTCGCTTCGAACAACCTCCGGCTCCAACTGCTCGCGCCGGGCCACATACAGCATCTCTTCCGTGATGACGCCGCGCCGCGCGTAATGCATTTGCGTGCGGATTTTGTCGTCCTTGCGGGGCTCAACCCAGGAGGATCTATCCATGAGTCAATTATGACATGCAGGGGATGGATTCAACCCTCAGCAGGATCTTCCGCTCCGGCCGGTTGCCGGTCCCACCGGCCGCGCTCCCGCAACGCCCTGACTTCGGCCTGCGCTATCTCCCGCAACCGCAACGTATCCACCTTCGCCACCCGGTTCAGTGGCAGCGACCCAGACTCGACAATCACGTAATGGAGCGGGCGCATGTAGGACGTCAGCCCACGCGCATGCCGCCTCAGTTCAACTTCGGTCAACTCCACGCCAGGCCGTTTCTCGATGAACGCGACGATTGCCTCCGACCACAGCGCGTGCTCCACCCCAACCACCCCGCAGCCTGCCACCTTATCCGCCAGTTTCGCGAAGTGCTCCTCAATGTCGCCGGGGAAGACCTGATTGCCCGCTGGCTTAATGACGAATTTCGCCCTGCCCGAGAAATGCAGCCCTTTGCCATCAACCCATCCAAGATCACCCGTATACAGGAACCCATCTTTCGATATGGCCGCGGCAGTCGCTTCGGGGTCATTCACGTACCCCGCGAACGTCTGGATTCCCTTGAAGCAGACATGCCCGATACTGCCTTCAGGCAGTTCGCCGCCGGCTGAACCGTCTCCCTTCATCGCCTCGCGGATCGTCATCGGGTAGATCGGCATCGGGAAACCGATCCCGGCCGCGATCTCATCCACGTCGCCGCTCAACGGCGTGTATGTGCAGAATCCAGATGTTTCCGTCAACCCCAGCCCTGTCCCGATCTTGGGCGCCATCGTCCGCAACTTTTCAAGAAAGGGCCTCGGCACACTCTGCCCGCCATAGACCGCCACCTTCAGCGACGAAAGGTCTCGTTTGGGGTAATCTGGATGCCGCCACATCATGTGGAACATCGCCGGAATCTGGCCGAGCAATGTCACTTTGTACTTCTCGATCGCCTCTAGCGTCTTGCCCGCGTCAAAGACCTCCAGAGATACCACCGTGCCACCCATGAACAGGCACGTCATCAGAAGCTCGGTCTGGCAGCCGACATGGCTCGCCGGCAGATTGATCATCACCCGCTGCGTCTCGTTGAATTCAAACGCCGTCCCAAGGCAGAGGTTTTGCGCCGTGGTCCCTTCATGAGTGAGCAGCGCCGGCTTGGGCGACCCGGTTGAACCGGTGGTGAAAATGATCAATGCTCCGTCGTTCGGTTCGACCGCAGCCGCCGGCTCCCGTCCTTGAGCCACCGCTTCAGCCATCACCGCGCCAAACGATTTCGCCCCTTCAATGACCTGCTCCGGCGCGCAGAACATCCACAGCTGCTCGACAAAAGGACAATGATCCTTCACCGCAGAGGCCAGGGCGCCGAAGTCGGCGGCGGGTGTTTTGCCCAAGCATGCAAACACCTTGGGCCGGGTCAGTCCCAGGCACCTCAGGACTTCAGCCGGATGGAGCCTCATGTCGAGCGGAATGAGCACCAGACCCGCCCGGAAACAGGCATATTCGAGAATGATCAATTCGTTCAGTAACGGGAGCGAAACCGCCACGCAATCGCCCTTGCTCAACCCGATTTGCTCCAGATGCCCGGCCAGCGAACGGCTCACTCGGTCCAATTGGGCCCAGGTGATCGACGTATCCCGCGTTGCGTTAAACACGACGGGTTCCCCGGGCTTGCGTGCCGCCCAATAGGGCACGCATTCGTGAATCAGCCGCCGCTCGCCGTAGTGGGCGTCGAAGTGTTCTCGCGTGATGTGGTTCCAGACCATAAACGCAAATGATACTCCAACCATCGGGATAACCACGCTTCGAGGTCGGCAAATATTGCCGTCCACTCCTCCACAATCCGTTAAAGAACCTCCATGTCGTGTCGATGTGCTCATCATGGACGCAAGCCGCCCTGGCGAGACCACACTTTGTCCCAAGATCGTTGGAGCGGTTTTGAAGGCGCTGCGAAGCGATTGGGAGGATGTCCAGACGCTGAACCTGCTGGCTGGGCATGTCCCTGGGTGCCCGGCCTGTAGGGAGCGGATCGCTGGGCTCGACCGCTTCGTGAAAATCATGACCCAAGCGCGGCCTGTCCAAAACGAGCCGGCCGGCACGCCAGACTCCAGTCGCCGCAGGTACCGGCGCCTTGCCACGAACGAGGCCGTCAACCTCGTCCTTCCCGGCGGCAATGTGATCCTGGCTCGGATGATTGAGGTGTCGGCCCGAGGAGCGAAACTCGAATCCCCCGAACCGCTGGATCGCGACTCCACATTCACTTTGAACCGCGGCCGCCGGTCCATCCCGGCCGCCGTCCGCCATTGTTCTCCTGCGGGTGACTTATTCCTGGTCGGCGTGGAATACACCAACCAGCCTGCTTACGCCTGAACCCCGGACTGGGGTAAAACTGGACTGTTGGGCGCGATCGGGCGTCCCGCCTCGAATGAAACTGTCCGACACCGCCGCCGCTTGGCTCTTGGCTCTGGTTTGCGCCATTCTCTGCGCCTTGCTGGCCTGGACTCCTCTCGCCGCCCGGTTCGACAACGCCGTCTTCGACTGGTTCGAGCGAATTCACCCCGCTGGACAGCGATCCCCCTCCGCCGTCATTGCCGCCATCGACGATCGCACTCTGATGGAAACCGGCGGCGATCGCGCCTTGCGTCGCACTTTGATCCGCCTGCTTGACCGCCTCGCCGCAACTCCTCCCGCCGTCCTCGCCCTCGACATAACCTTAGCCGATCCCGGAGACACTGCCGAGGACGCCGCTCTGGCCGCCGCCATGGCCCGCATTCCCAAACTCGCCTTGGCTGCTGAGATGCTCCCGGACGGGTCTGGCTGGCAAATGCCGATTCCCGCCTTCGCCACCCACGCCGCCGCTGTCGGTCACGTCCATGCCTTGGCCGGACCATTTGACGACGTCAACCGGCGCATCCCGTTGGAGCGGGTGTCGGCCCGTCAGCGTCTCTGGGCGCTCTCCCTCGAGGCGCTCCGCCTGCAAACGAATGCTCCGGCGCCAGTCAGTTCACCCACCGATGTCTCGGTGGGCGCTTTCACTTTCCAATCACGCTGGGACCAAGGCCGCCCGTTCCGCATCCGCTACCGCCCGCCCGGCGACATGGAAACCGTAAGCGTCCGTGACCTGCTCTCGGGCGCCGCCGATCCGGCCGTGTTGAAAGGCAAAGTGGTTTTCGTGGGGGTTACATCGCTGTCGGCCATCCGCGACCGCCTGTTCACCCCCGTCGCCCTGGACCGCCCCATGGCCGGCGTCGAAATCCACGCCCAAGCCTTCGAGACCCTCGCCGCTGGTCCGCTTCCGGGCGGAACGCTCCATGAGGCTTCGCTCATCTGGACCGTCCTGCTCGCTTTCGCCTTTGCTCTGCTCATGGCCACTGCGTTCGTTTGGTTGCAGGGACGGATTTCGCTCGTTGCCGGATTCCTGGTCCTCGCCCTGGCTCAGTTCACGCCTTACCTCTTTTTCCGCCAGGACTGGATTATGCCCGCCTTCGCCCCTGTCTCGGCGTCGGCGGCCGCGTTCATCGTCTGTGGCGCCTGGCGGTTCCTCATCGTCCGGAAGCAGTTGGCCAGCGCCGAAAGCGCCAAATCACGCTACCAGCAAGCCTTCCATTTTGTCGCCCACGAAATGCGCACGCCGCTCACCGCCATCCAGGGCTCCTCGGAACTCATCTCCCGCTACAACCTGCCAGAGGAAAAGCGGAAGCAGATCGGTCAGATGATCAACGCCGAATCCAAGCGCCTGGCGCGAATGATCACCACATTCCTCGATGTCGAACGCCTCAATGCGGGCCAGGCTGAGATGACCACGACCGATGTCGATACCGGCGACCTCATCGGCGCATGTGTCGCCCGCGCCTCGGGCCTCGCCGACGCCAAGGCGATCAGGATCGAATGGGACGGCGCGCCCGGCCTCACTATCCGCGGCGACAGCGAACTGCTCGGCTACGCCATCTACAACCTGCTCACCAACGCCATCAAGTACTCGCCGCGTGACAGCCGTGTCCGCATCGCCGCCGCCCACGATGGCCGCGGCGTCCTCATCTCGGTCTCCGACCAAGGTATCGGTATGACCAAGGACGAAGTGAAACGGCTCTTCCAGAAGTTCTACCGCACCGAACGCGCCGAGAAATCCGGCATCCAGGGAACCGGAATCGGCTTGTCAATTGTGAAGGAAATCGTCACCCTGCACGGCGGATCAATCACAGTCGAAAGCGCTCCCGAACAGGGCTCCACCTTTACCGTCATCCTGCCCGCCGACGATCCAGAGGGTTAACTCCCCCACCGGTCGAATCTCAATCCACCCAGGTTTGTTCATTCCTTTCGCCTCGCCGCCCAGCCTTGCTCACTCGATCGGCTGGCCAATCTGAATCGGCGGCTTCTCCAGCCTTGGCCGGAGCCGGTCGATCTGCGTACGTTGGTCAGGTGTGCATTGGGCCACCGTCTCATCAAGCGTTCGCCGTGCATCCTCCACCCCGTGCCCCACGGCGAGTTGCAACCACGCCACAGCTTCCACCAGATCGCTCCCCTTCCGCTTCGGCCTGTCCAGCAGCAGTCGTGCCACCCGGTACTGGCAGAGGGGAACCGCCCGCGCCGCGCACAACTGATACTGAGTCAACGCCTGGTTTAGATCGATTTTCACCAGCGGCCCGTTTTCGTAGGCGCTCCCCAAGTAGAACTGCGCGTACGTATTGCCGCGCTTCGACGCCTCGCGGACCAGATCGAACCCGCGCCTCTGGTTCTTCTCAACGCCATCGCCCCGGATGAGCATGACGCCAAAGTCGTAAAGCGCTGGCGGATAGTTCCGCCCGGCGGCTTCCTTGAGGAGAGTCAGGCCGCGGTCTGGCTCGCGACTCTCGAGTGACCCCTCCAGGATCCACTTGGCTTCGGCGTGGAGCGCGGCCACCATGCCCTCCTTGCTCAGTTGCTGAATCGACTCAATCCCGCGTGTCCGTGCATCCCCTCCGAGCTTCACCATGTGCATAGACCGGTTGAACTGCGTCCTCTGGTGCTCGGCCGCAAGGTCGAACTTCGAACCATGCAGCCGGAAAGCCGCTTCGATCTGCCCATAGACGCTCACAGGCGCGCCATCCAGCCTTGCCGGCTCGAACCTCCACTGCAGGATCGCCTCTCTCGCGCGCTCGTCCAGCCCGTATCCGATCGGACTCAATAGCCGTGGACTCCCCGGCCGTCCCTGCTCATCGATCACAATCTCGAACAGCGAGATCCCCTGCACCCCAATTTCGAGCGCTTCCTTCGAGTATTCGGGCTCCACCTGTTTAACCGGCTTCGCAGGCGTCAGCCCCGGATAGGGCCACCTCAGCGGCTCTCTCGCCGACGGCGCTTGCGCCAGGCAAATCGCACCGAAAACAACCGCGGCTGAAAGACGCAACATACCACTCGGAATATCACATTTTAAGAAGCACCGTTTATAAAGTTGCATCGGCATGTTGGCGCCAATCGAACCGCAATTGCCGCTGCGAGTCTGGCCGTCTAAAGGGCAGTGCCGGCCAACCAGTACGGCAACCCGTTTGCTCGCGCCCGCTCCCAATATTTGTCTAACAATCCTCTCCGCCCTGGCTTCGAACGCCATGTGTCCTTCAATTCGGCCTCCTTGCCGAGCCTCGCTAACCGCGAACGGAGAGAGCGGGTCCCAGATCCTCTTCGTCGTTCACCGCAATCCGCCCTTTTCCCTGTGAGGACACTTACATAGCTGGAACAATCCCCGCTCCCGCGGCGTCGAATCATCGTGTCTGTCTCAACAAGGAAACCCTCGCCTGCCGCGATCGAGTATCGTAGCCAAAGGATTTCATTTATGCTCCGTTCCGCCCTTGCATTTTTCCTGATCGCCGCCGCGCTGCCCGCCCAGGAGCCCGCGCAGGTCGATATCAAGCGCGTCGTTCTCTATAAGAACGGCGTCGGCTACTTCGAACTCGACGGCAAGGTGACCGGCAACCGTGAAGTCTCGCTCAGCTTCCCCTCCGGCCAGTTGAACGATGTGCTCAAAACCATCACCGTGCTCGACCTCAACGGCGGCCGCATCGCCGGCATCGGCTACGCCTCTCAGCCGCCCGTTGGCCGCCAACTCGGTGAGTTGCCGCTTCCCCAGACCAACGACGCCGCCCTGCGCGACTTCCTGCTTGCCCTTAAAGGCGCGCGCGTCGAAATCAAGAGCGGCACGAGCCTCGTCACCGGCCGCCTGCTCAGCGTCGAACGCAAGACCCGCATTTCCGGCGGTACAACATTGGAAGTCGATTACGTCTCCCTGCTCACCGAAGCCGGAGAGATCCGGACCGTCGAACTCGGACCCACGGTCAACCTCCGCCTGCTCGAAAAATCGCTCACCCCGCAGATGGACCGCTATCTCGACATCGTCTCCTCCTCCCGTGCCGCCGACCTCCGCACCATGACCATCCGCACCGAGGGCCAGGGCGAGCGCCGCCTCTTCGTCAGCTACATCAGCGAAGCCCCTGTCTGGAAGGCGACTTACCGCCTCGTGCTCGGCGGCAAAGCCGGTGCCGCGCCGCTGCTCCAGGGCTGGGCCATCGTCGACAACACCTCCGGCCAGGACTGGAAAAACGTCTCGCTGTCGCTGGTCGCCGGCGCGCCGCAATCGTTCATCCAGGAGATCTCGAAGCCCTACTATTCGCGCCGTCCCGTCGTCGCTATGCCCGAAAGCTACCTCTCCGCCCCCCAAACCCATCAGCGGACTCTCACTCCCGGCGGCGGATCGATTACTGGGATAGTGCGCGATTCGGCGGGGGGAGGCGTGGCCGGGGCGGTCGTGCGTGCTTTCGACGTGTCCGGCGAGCTTGCAGGGGAAACCACAACCGACGGGATGGGCAGATATGTTCTTTCCGGTCTCCCTGAAGGACAGTATCGTGTGCAGGGGCAGTCGCCGGGATTCAGAAGAAGCGAGGCCTCTGGCTTAGCCGTGAACCAGTTCAAACCGACGATGTGGGATATGACCTTGACCGTCGGATCGGCAAACCAGACTGTGGAAGTAGCAGCCGCACCCGCTCAGCTTGAAACCTCCACCTCCATGGTCACCACTCGCAAGGGTGTTGTGGGGTCGGGCTCCAGACTAGGTTCCGGCGCCAGAGTTGGTACCGCACGAGATACGGAAGAGGCGGTAGGTGGAGTGCCTGGCGGTGTAATGGGTAGCATCGCCGCCGGCGATTTCAGCTCCGCCCAGGCCAGCATCCGCCCCTCTGCCTCCGCCCAGGCCGTCGGCGAACTCTTTGAATACAAGCTCAAGGAACCCATCACCATCGAGCGCAACCGCTCCGCCCTGGTCCCCATCATCCAATCTCCCGTTGGCGCCGAAAAGATCAGTCTCTGGAATGCCCGCGAAGGCGGCGTCCCGCTGCGCTCGGTCTGGTTGACCAACTCCACCGGCTCGACGCTCGACGGCGGCGCCTTCGCCGTCCTTGAAGACCAGACCTTCGCCGGCGAGGGCATCATCGAATCCCTGCAAGCCGGCGAGAAGCGCATTGTCAGTTATGCCGCCGACCTCGCGCTGAACGTTACCGCCACGCAAGCAATGGAGCCGCAGCGCGTCTCCCGCGTCAAGATCGCCGACGGCATCCTCACCCAATACAGCGAACAGCGCGAGCGCAAGGTCTACACGATGCGCAACGAGGACACCCAGCCGCGCACCGTCCTGATCGAGCATCCGGTCCGCCCCGGCTACACCATGCGCAACGCCCCCACCCCTGCCGAGACCACGCCGCAGTGGGTCCGCTTCCGCATCCCCGTCGCCGCCAAACAAACAGCCGAACTCTCGATCGACGAAGCGCGCCCCATCTCAACCGCGATCCAGTTGTCCGGCTTCACCCGCGACGGGTTGAACCTGTTCATTCGCCAGCAGTCGATCAGCCCGGCCATTCAGGAAATGCTGGCCAAGATCGTCGCCCAGCGCGAAAAGGTCACCGAAGCCGAAGCCACAAAGCACGCCCACGAAAAAGAACGCGACGAGATCTTTGAAGACCAGCAGCGCCTTCGCGAAAACATGAAGTCGCTGAAAGGCAGCCCCGAGGAGAAGGAACTCCTCCGCCGCTACACCACGCGCCTGAACGAACAGGAGTCGCGCCTCGAAGCCCTGACCAAAATCCTGGCCGAGGACAACGCGGCCATCGAAAAGGAGCAGACCGAACTCGAAAAACTTGTAAAGAGTTTCTCGATCGATACTACCCTCTGAGGACGCGCCGCCCTTTAGCGGGCACGTTAGACTGGAAGTTGCATGACCACTGTTTTGCTGGTGGAAGACGACCCAAGCGTCCGTTCGACCATCACGACATTTCTTGACCTGGAGGGCTTCGGCGTCGAGGCGGTATCCTCGACCCACGAGGCGATGGATTGCCTCGCCGCCCGTTCCTATCCCATTGTCGTGAGCGACATTTATATCGATTCGCGAACGGGTCTCGACGTCCTCGATGCCGCCCGCCGCGCGAACCCACTGGTCAAGGTGATTCTCATGTCGGGCCGGGGGTCGATGGAAACCGTCATGGCCGCCACCCGCGGCGGCGCATTCGAGTATCTCGCCAAACCCTTCGAACTCGACGACCTGCTCGCCGTGCTCCGCCGAGCCGAACAGGAGATTTCCGGCCTGCCCGATGAGGATGACGAGGAAATCGATCCGGAAGAGCCGCTGGCCACCGAGATGATCGGATCGTCGGCCAAGATGGTCGAGATTTACAAGACCGTTTCTCGCGTCGCGCCCACTGACGCTCTGGTGCTGATCGAAGGCGAAACCGGCACGGGCAAGGAACTGATCGCGCATATGATTCACGTCAACTCCTCGCGCGCCCATTCGCCATTCGTGCCTGTCGATTGCGCGTCGCTTGCGCCGACGCTCATCGAAAGCGAACTCTTCGGCGCCATGCGCGGCGCCTACACGGGGGCTGACCGCGACCGTACCGGCGTCTTTGAAGCGGCCAACGGCGGCACGGTCTTCCTCGATGAGATCGGTGAGATCGATCTCAATTTCCAGTTGAAACTCCTGCGCTTTCTTCAAGAGAAGGAGATCCGCCCGCTCGGTTCGAACAAGCCCAAGAAGGTGGATGTTCGCATCCTCGCCGCCACGAACAAGAACCTGCGCAAGATGGTCGATGAAGCCAAGTTCCGCGAGGATCTCTGGTACCGCCTTGATGTCGTCCGTATCAACGTTCCGCCGTTGCGCGAACGGACCGGCGATGTCCCGCTGCTCGCCGGCGCGTTCCTGAAACGCTACAACGAGCGTTATTCGCTGGACACGCGCCTGACCGAATCCGGCATGCGCGCCCTTTGCGACCACACCTGGCCGGGAAACGTCCGCCAGTTGCAGCACATGATGGAGCGCTTGGTGATCCTCGCTCCCGGCGGACGCATAACCGATGAGGCCGTCTTCGAGGCGATCCGTTCATCGAGCCCGCGCGAGCAGGCCACCGAATCTCTTGCGGACACCGAGGCCGAGCAGATCCGCAAAGTCCTCGCCGCGGCTGGCGGCAACAAGAGCCGCGCCGCGCGCATCCTGGGCATCGAACGCAAAACTCTCTACCGTAAGCTGGAGCGGATGGAACTGGACGCCGCGGCTCAGTAGGCGTCTGGCGTCAGACCAGCTGCGACGGATGGTCGATCCAGAAATCGGGCTGTTCGGCGCGCATGTCGTCCAGGTTGCCGTAGCCGTAGGTCACGCCACAGGTCTTCACGCCCGCCGCGCGGCCGGCGGCCATATCAGGTCCGGAGTCGCCGATTAGAAGGCACTCTTCAGGCCTCACGCCAAACTTCTCAATGGACTTTAGGACGACATCCGGCTTGGGTTTTGACGGAAACCCGTCGGTACCCTGGACATGGTCGAAGTGTTCGACAAGGCCAAATTGAGTCAGGATGGCGCGCGCCGTCTCGCTGCTCTTGGTGGTCGCGGTGGACTTCAATCCGCCCAAACGATCGAGCATCTCCGGGACACCCTCGTAAACCCGGGTCGACGAATGCCCGCGGCTGAGGTAGATCTGCCGGTAGCGGGCCAGCAGAGCCTGATTCTGTTCCTCGGTAAAGTGCGGCAGTACTTCCTGAAAGAGGTCGAACAGGTGAAAGCCGATGAAGCTCTCAAGGTAACGCTGGTCGAGCCCGTTTACGCCTTCTCCGGCCAGCGCTTCACGCACAGCGCCGGTGATGTCGGCGGCGGAGTCGAGCAACGTTCCGTCGACGTCAAACAAATAGAGCCTGAACTTCGGGATCACGCTGGTTGTGGCCGTTCCCCATCGATGAGTCCGGGCGCGATGCGCGGACCCGTTTCCGGACGGATGACCTGCTGGTCGCCGGCCGCATCCGGGGCCGATTCCGATGCCGCTAGTTTGGCGGCCGGGCTGCCCTGCAGAATCGCTTTGACTTCGGCGCCGTCCACTGCCTCGCGTTCCAGAAGCGCCTGCGCGATCTGCTCGAGCGCCCAGGCGTGCTCGTTGATCACTTCCTCAGCTTTCTTGTAAGCGCCTTGAACGAGTTTCCTTACGGCCTCGTCGATCTTGATCGCCGTGGCCTCGCTGAAGTCACGGTGCTGCGAGATCTCCCGGCCCAGGAAGATCTGCTCTTCTTTGCGGCCAAAACTCAGCGGGCCAAGGTCGCTCATGCCATAGTCGCAGACCATCGCCCGCGCCAGCTCAGTGGCCTGCTCGATGTCATTGCGCGCGCCGGTCGACAGTTGTTTGGTGTAGCGCAGTTCGCCGATTCGGCCGGCCATTGTCACGCACAGGCGCGTGAACAGTTGCGACTCGGTCCGGTTCAGGATGTCCCGCTCCGGCAACTGCATCGTAATGCCGAGCGCTCGCCCGCGCGGGATGATCGAGACCTTGTGCAGCGGATCGGAGTCCGGCATCAGCGAGGCCACCAGCGCGTGCCCGGCTTCGTGATACGCCGTAATCTTCTTCTCTTCTTCCGTTAGCATCATGGAACGCCGTTCGGCGCCCATGAGCACCTTGTCCTTGGCCACCTCGAAATCGGCCATGGTGACCACCTTGCGGTTCTGGCGCGCAGCCAGCAACGCCGATTCATTCACCAGGTTGGCCAGATCGGCGCCTGCGAAACCAGGCGTGCCACGCGCGATGACGCTCAGATCCACATCGTCGCCCAACGGGGTCTTCTTCGTGTGGACCTTGAGAATCATCTCGCGGCCATTCACGTCCGGCAGGCTCACCACAACCCTGCGGTCGAACCGCCCGGGCCGGAGCAACGCCGGATCGAGTACGTCGGGACGGTTCGTGGCCGCCACCAGGATGACGCCTTCGTTCGATTCGAATCCGTCCATCTCGACGAGCAATTGGTTCAGAGTCTGCTCGCGCTCATCGTGCCCGCCGCCCAATCCGGCTCCGCGGTGACGTCCAACGGCATCGATCTCATCAATGAAAATAATGCACGGCGCGTTCTTCTTGCCCTGTTCAAAGAGGTCGCGCACACGGCTTGCGCCTACGCCGACGAACATCTCGACAAAGTCAGAGCCGGAGATCGAAAAGAACGGGACATTGCCTTCACCGGCGATCGCCCTGGCAAGCAGTGTCTTGCCCGTGCCTGGAGGTCCGATCAGCAGAACACCCTTCGGGATTCGGCCGCCAAGCTTCTGGAACTTCTGAGGCTCGCGCAGAAACTCGATGATCTCCTGCAACTCTTCTTTCGCCTCTTCCACTCCGGCGACATCCTTGAAGGTCACCTTTTTCTGCTGCGAACTATGCATCCGCGCCCGGCTCTTGCCAAAGCTCAGGGCCTTGTTGCCGCCGCTTTGCATCTGGCGCATCATGAAGATCCAAAAGCCGATCAGCAGCACAAAGGGCACGATGTTGATCAGAATCGCCATCCAGTTGCTCGTGTCCGCCGACTTCACGGTGACGTTGACGCCCTTCTCGCGGAGGATCTTGTAGAGGTCCTGGTAGGCAGGCGGGACAGTAGAGCGCAACTCGGTAGTGTTGTCGTCCTTGTACTTGCCCACGACCTCCATGCCCGTGAGAGTCACTTCGCGCACACGCCCGGCTTCAACCTGGTCCATGAACCGGGTGAAGCTGAGTGTCTGCTCCTGGCGGCTGGTCTGACGGCCGACCACCGACCACAGGATGACGCCCAGGCATGCGAGAACCACCCAGAATATCGCTGTTTTTACGTTTGAGTTCATTCCTTCTCCCGCACGCCGGCCCTCTGGCCGATGGGGTGCTTTCGGCTGTCTACCTCTTCAGACGCGAGACGAGCCCGCTTTGATTCAATCGCCGGGCGTTACATTTCGAGCCCAATTGCGCGCCAGAACCCTCCTTCTTGCCTGATTACATTATATAGGCGATCCCGTCACGCGGTCCGGCACGTTCTAAGCCTCTTCGTCTGCCTCGATGCCATCGCAACCGCCCAGATCGCCCGCCCAAACGATCAGTCCTTCACTCTCCAACACCGGCCAGCCGGCCCGTTGCCATGCCGGTATGCGCGCCATCTGGAACAACTCCTTGAGCCGCTTCGGCGTTGTTGTCCAGGAAGCGTGATCACCAGGTTTCCACGCTCGCAGAGCCGCCTGTTTGCCCTCGAACCTGCTGATTTTCAGCCGCGTTCCTCGCCAAGGTATCTCGTACTCGCCCGGCCCGGACACTGTTCGGATCTCGATCGCCGGCGGCGCAGGCGGTGGGCCAATTCGCAGCATCCCCATAGAAAGCCGGGCTTCCACCCTTCCGATCCGGACCCTCCCGGACCCTCGTCCGGTCGTAACCAGGTGGTCTACCGCCTCGACATGCACGAAATCGATCATCGTGCTTGAGTATCTCGACAGCGCCCATCGCAGCACCCGCCGGCGCAACGCACTCGGAATGGCGGCCAGTTGTTGCACGCCCGCAATTAATGAATCCGGACCTGCCACGAACACGTCCGCGGCGTTACGGACAGCCACCGCCCAGAACTCCGAGTCGTGGTGGGCTGCCGCGGCGTGTCTCGCCAGCGTCGCCCGGGCCGAGGGATAGCGGGCTTCGACGGCTGGCAGAATGTCATGCCTCAACCAGTTGCGAGCGTAGTCCCTGCTCACGTTGGTGGAGTCTTCGCGCCACTCGATCCCTTTTTCACGCAGCCACTTGCAGGCTGACTGGTGGGTCACCTCCAGCATGGGACGGATCAAGCCGGTATGGGTGACCGGCAGGATGCCGCTCAAAGACTCCGGCGATGCCCCCCGCAGAATCCTCATTAGGACCGTTTCGGCCTGGTCGTCCAGCGTGTGTCCGGTCGCGATCCTGTCCAGCGCCAATTCCCTCATCTGGCGTTGGAAGAAGTCGAGCCGCTCGCATCGGGCGCGATTCTCCCAGTCAGGGCCCGCGGCTATCGGATTCACCTCCACCACACAAGGCAATCGCAGATTCCGCGCCATCAACTCGACAAACGCGGCGTCGGCATCCGCGTCCGCACCCCGCAATCCGTGATGCAGGTGCAACACGGTCAGACGCCACCCATGGGAGCCTGCGAGCAATGCGAGTGAGTTCAATAGGCAGACGGAATCCGCGCCACCGGAAACGGCAACCCCGATGCGCACACCAGGAGCGGCCATCGCATGGCGCTCGATGGCGGCGGCGATCAAGGCCGGCGGCGAACCGGGCTCAAGGATCCTGCGGTGCGTCATAGGCTGAGCCGGCGGCGGAGGGTCTATCGTATGATATAAGGGAGCTTGGCATCTTGAACACGGATTCAGTCGAGCGCGCCGTCCCCCTCAGGCGCATCCAGCCGGACCTTCCTTGCGGACCAGCCCAGTTGTTTCAAAAAGGCGCATCCCAGGCCGGCGGCCCCCCGGACGGAGGCATCGCCCAGCGAGTTTTCTTGATCACCCGACAGGAGCACATAGATGGAACCAAAGGCTGACATCGCCCTCATTGGCCTCGCGGTCATGGGCCAGAACCTGATCCTCAACATGAACGACCACGGCTACACCGTGGTGGCGTACAACCGGACCACCTCCAAGGTGGATGACTTTCTCAACGACGCCGCCAAGGGCCGTGAAACCATTATCGGCGCACATTCGATCGAAGAGATGATCGCTCTCCTTAAACGGCCGCGCAAAATCATGTTGATGGTGAAGGCCGGCAAGGCGGTGGACGACTTCATCGAAACCCTCCTGCCCCATCTGGAACCCGGCGATCTGATCATCGACGGCGGCAACTCTCACTTCCCCGACACCATCCGGCGCACCAAGTACCTCATGGAGAAGGGCCTGCTCTACATCGGCACCGGCGTCTCCGGCGGCGAGGAAGGCGCCCGTTTCGGCCCCTCAATCATGCCCGGTGGCAGCCCCGAAGCTTGGCCCCTGGTCAAGGACATTTTCCAGGCCATCTGCGCCAAGACGCCGGCCGGCGAACCCTGCTGCGACTGGATCGGCCAGGATGGCGCCGGCCACTACGTCAAGATGACCCACAACGGCATCGAGTACGGCGACATGCAGTTGATCTGCGAGGCTTATCAGCTAATGAAGGAAGGACTGGGCATGTCCAACGACGAGATGCACCAGGTCTTCACCGAGTGGAATAAGGGCGAACTGGACAGCTATCTGGTCGAGATCACCCGCGACATCCTCGGCTACCGCGACGAGAAGGGCGAGGCCGTCGTCGACTACATCCTCGACACCGCCGGCCAGAAAGGCACCGGCAAATGGACAACCGTCAGTTCGCTCGACCTCGGCATCCCGGTGACGCTGATCGGCGAGGCCGTTTACGCCCGCTGTCTGTCGGCGCTCAAGGACGAACGCGTTGAAGCCGCCAAACTGCTGGCCGGCCCGAAGGCGAAGTTGGAAGGCGACAAGGCTCAGTGGGTCGAGGACATCCGGCAGGCGCTGCTGGCCTCGAAACTGGTCAGCTACGCCCAGGGCTTCATGCTGATGAAGGAAGCGGCCAAGGAATACGGCTGGCAGTTGAACTACGGCAATATCGCTCTCGTGTGGCGCGGCGGTTGCATAATCCGTTCGGTCTTCCTGGGCAAGATCAAGGAAGCCTTCGACCGGAACCCGAACCTGAACAACCTGCTGCTAGATGAGTATTTCAACGGCGTTGTTGCCCGCTGCCAGGATTCCTGGCGCCGTGTGGTGTCGCAGGCCGTCATCACCGGCGTGCCCGTGCCGGCCTTCACCACGGCACTGGCCTTCTACGACGGCTACCGCTCGGCCCGTCTTCCCGCGAACCTTTTGCAGGCCCAACGCGACTACTTCGGCGCCCACACCTACGAGCGCACGGACCGTCCGCGCGGCGAGTTCTACCACACGAACTGGACCGGCAAGGGCGGCAACGTCAGCGCCAGCACGTATACTGTCTAGTCAGGAAATAGCCACGAATGGTTGTTGATCATCAAGAGCTTGACGCGCGCGCAAAGCGCGTCAAGCTCGTTCTTATGGACGTCGACGGTGTCCTCACCGACGGCAAATACTTCCACGTCCCCAATCCGGCGGGTGGCCTTTTCGAGGTGAAGCTGTTCGATTCGCAGGACGGCATCGCGCTTCAATGGCTCCACCGCTACGGCTTTCAGACAGGCCTGATTTCGGGCCGTGTCTCGGAGGCGACGGCCGAGCGGGCTAAGTCGAGCCATATGTCGTGGGTCTACATGGGCCACACCGACAAACTGCCGCTGTTCCAGGAGATCCTGGACAAGTCCGGTCTCGATCCGCAGGAGATCGCCTATGTCGGCGACGACCTGACCGACTGCATCCTCATGAAACGGGTCGGTTTGGCCGTTGCCACGGCCAACGCCAAGCCGGAGGTGAAGGCGATGGCGCACTACATTACCGCCGTGCCGGGCGGGAGCGGAGCCATCCGCGACATCACCGAGGTGCTGCTCAAAGCGCAAGGCCTTTGGGAGAAGGTCCTGGCGCACTACGAAGTGGAGTACTAAGGCAAGGCAATGGCTGGCGATCGGATCGGCGTGGTGCTTGAGGTTCTGGACGAACCTGGGTCGCTGCACAAGCTCACCGGCGTCATCGCGTCGCATAGGGGCGACATCAGACTTGTGGAGATGCTGAGCAGCACTTCGCCCGGCTCGACTCGGATCTACTTCGAGGTCGAACTGGAAGGCGAGGCGGATCAGTTGATGGCCGATTTCCGGGCAATGCCGGAGGTCCGGACCGCTTCCGCCGAGAAAAGCTTTCAGAAGGTTTACGGCAAGCGGATCATCATCATCGGCGGCGGCGCGCAGGTGGGCCAGGTGGCCATTGGCGCGATCAGCGAAGCCGATCGCCACAACATCCGGGGCGAGCACATTTCGGTGGACACGATTCCGCTGGTGGGAGAGCAGCCGCTGGCGGATGCGGTGAGGGCTGTGGCAAGATTGCCACGGGCCAAGGCGTTGGTTTTGGCGGGCGCGTTGATGGGTGGCGAGATCGAAAAAGCAGTGCGCGAGGTCAGGGCACAGGGGCTGCTGGTGGTCAGCCTGAACATGGCTGGGAGCGTCCCGGATGCCGCCGATCTGGTGGTGACTGACCCGGTTCAGGCGGGCGTCATGACCGTCATGGCCGTGGCCGATACGGCCAAGTTCACCGTGAGCCGACTGAAGAATCGGCGATTCTAGGTGGCTGAGAAGGCGGCCTGATTCTCGACCAAACGAACTCCACTTTCAGTTAGTTGACTGATAATGAACGATTTGTTTATCTATCAGTACTAATTCGTAAGAATTAAGCGTCTGCGGCAACGCCGGGCCGCCACGCCCTGCGCCTACTTTACGACGAGGGCGAACTCCCGCAGCAGTGTGCCGGGGGCAGGCTCGTACAAACGAACCCAATAGGTACCACTGTCGAGGCTGCGGCCAAGCTCCCAGCGGATCTTGCCGGCCGCAGGGGTAGCCGTTGACTTGGCGAAGATCTGGTTGCCAGTCCCGGCGAGTTCGGCGCGAAGCGGCAGCTCCGGCAAGCCTGATGTGTCCAAATTGAGACAGAGGAGCCGGCCGGCGGGCGCGGGAGCGGCAAGGCTGGAGGCAAGGCCGCGTTCGGCAGCCAGACTGACATCGACAGGCGGCCCTTGGCGAAAGGTGGGTAGGGCAATCAGAACCAGAACCGCCGCAGCACCGGCGAAAACCAGGCTCAGCGTTCCAGCGGGACGGCGAATCCAACTCCAGAGTTTTGCGAGCGGGCCCTTCGGGGCCCCTGAGTAGGCAGCCCGGAGAGTCTCATCCTCTATGCGTCTCGCGGCAACGCGAAAGCTGGAGGCGAAAGCCTCCTCCTCGGTGACCCTGTCCAGGCAGGACTGGCAGTAGAGCAAATGTTCTTCGATGGACTCGCGGGTGACGCCCGAGAGCCTGTTGTGCAAATACTGCTCCAACTCCTCCTCGGAGAGGCAGGCCGCGTTGGAGCGCTTGGCTAGAAGGTCTTCCGGTCTCTGATTGTCCTCTTCTGGCAGTTCAAACATAGCCCCTCCAGCACCATGATACAGGCAGCCACCGCGAGGGGCAGGACCCGGCGCTGGTTGCATCCACGCAATTCAGACTGATGGTGCGATTCGCCATGTTAGTGGCCCGCGCCGGAGGCTTTTCTCAAAAAAAGTCTGACAAGGGGCGGCCGAGCCACCCGTTTGCGTCCGAGTTCGCCAAATCTCGCCTTGGCGCGGGATTTGAGCAGGCGGAACTGCGTATCGCTGAGCCGCATTTCGCTACAGATCTGCTCGGGGCTCTGCTCGTAAAGATAGAAACGAGTGAGGATTTCACGGTCCCTGGCCGAGATCCCGCGCAGGATCTCATACATGATCTGGTTCTTCTCATCGTCGATGACGCGCCGCTCCGGATTGACGGACGAATCCGGAACCCGCTCGCCCACCTCGACATCAGCGATTTCCTTCCGCGTCTGAACAGCTTCATCGATGAAGGCGGCGACCTGTCTGCGGACGACAGTCCGGACGAATCCCATGAGGCGTTCGGGTTCACGAAGGCTGCCGTTGCGGATGGCTTGAAGGACGATAAGGAAGGCATCATGGACCTTATCGTCTAATTCCTGTGCGCCAAGGTGGCGGCAGAGGTAGTAGCGTATGCCACGCGCAAAGGTGTTGTAGAGCTCCTCGACGGAAGCTTCATCACCGCTGCGGATGCGGTCGACAAGGGATGCCCAGCGTGTACCAGGGTCTGCGAGAGCCGAGCCGCCGGAGTCGTCTGGCGGCCTCGGGTCCGGGGTGCCGGGTTTAGGTAACTCCATGTGTGTGTTCTCGCTCTAACTTTCCTGTCCCACAAGAATCCAGCCCGCCCAGTAGCGAGGCTGGTTACGCCAATCAGGGCTATGAAACATGGCCGTCTGCGCGGCCTGCAATGCGGATCTAAGCCTTACTCCCTGTGCTAGGGAGGAATAAAACACCCCAAAAAATCTATCGGCCGAATCGGGTTGTGACCAGAGGCTGCCGATGACGGAACTTGCCTGAACGGCAAGCCAGGCACGGGTCATGCCCTGGAGTCCGGCGCCGGGCAAGACTGTGCCTTGGGCGCTACCACAGCCGCTGAGGACGACCAGCGAACCAGGGGCGCGAAGACGGGAGACGACGCTCGTAGAGGAGAGCATCTGGACGGAACTGCCTTTGCCCCGGCCGAGCGCGATGAAAACTTCGCCGGGCTTGGCGAACCTGCTGCCGGCGAGAGCGGAAGTCCTCGAAAGGGCGATGGCGCTTCCGGAATCGGGCGTGGCGAGGACATGAGCCGCGAAATGGAGGACCGCCGGCGGGTGGATCAATTCCTTTTCGATGGACTCGATGCTGACCTGGCCGCCGGTCAAGATCCGGCAATCGACGCCGGCCCGCCGAAGGACTGTGGCAGCGGACCGGATTTCCATTCCGGAGCCCGGGATGCGAGGCAAATCCCATTCGGCGGCGTCACCGCTTGCCGCGACACTGATGGAAAACCAGGGATAAAGAGGCCGGCGCAAGCGGACGGGAGGGGGCATCCGGGCGTCGGCGAGGTTATAGAGAGCGTCGCCGACGCCGACGAAGCGGCCCTGAAGGGGCTTGGGCGCCGAGGCGCCAGCGGGCGAAAAAAGCGAAGGAACGATTGTGAAAGTATGATGCAGCACCAGTGGCGAACGTCCGGAGACAGTGGGGCAGGCGAGCGCGGCGAATGGGATCTCAAACAAGGGGCCATCGAGCGACAAGCGCCAATGTCGCTTCGCGGCTTCACTGGGCGTCAACTTGGAGAATAAGGCGTCGTGGAGGGTGGATGCCGGGGCGAGCCAATCGCCGCCGGATGCGATCGCGCGGCGCAGATGGGAAGTGAGGCTGGTGATTTCCGCGGCCGGGGGCAACGTTGCGACGCGGACGCCAGCCGAGGTCATGATCCAGATCCAACTTTTTTGGGGGCCGAGTTTGAAGCTGATGGCGGCTTCGTCCGGAGAGACGGCGGGGATGAACGATGAGGCGGCGGGATGGCCGGGTCCATCCGACTGCTGGACTCCGATGAGGGCTTCGAGCCGGGCTACTTCGCCGCGCTGTTTGCGGGCCTCTATGACGGCCGCCGGGCTGCGGCGAACGAGGAGTTCCAGTTCGGCGCGGCGCAGCGAAGAGAGGGCGCGGGCATATTCAGGGCCAAGGATTTGCTTGCGCCAGGCCGCATTGATTCGATCGGAGTGAAATGCCTCGGCGCGGGCGGTTTCAAGAACCGCAAGCGACTGCTGGGCGAGTTGCCGGGCCGCGCCGGTGGATGCAGCCGATGCCAAAAGAACGGCGTAATCCTCGGCGATTTGCGACGCAGTGACCTCAGAGGCGAGCACCGAGGAGCGCATTGGGAGGATCGAGGAACGCCAAGCGCGCGCCCGGGCGATCGAAGCTGAATAGGCTTGCCGCGCAAGACGGAACTCGCCGTTGGCAGCCAGAACGGCGGCCTTGTCGGCCTCCCAAACCCATGGCGCCCCGCGCGCCGGAGCAGTGGCCCGGGCACGATCGGCTGCTTCGATCAGCACCAGCGCCTCAGCCGGGCGGCGCTGCGCAAGGCGCAGGCGGGCCAGCGACCGGTAGCTGGACTCAAGGAGCGGGAGGCGCTGAAGCCGCCGCATTCTGAAAGCCTCGTTGAGATAGATCTGCGCCTCGTCGAGCCGGTTCAGTGCAAGAAAGAGCAGGCCCAATCGATCCCAGACCTGAGCCACGAGGGAATGATCGCCCCTGGCATCGGCCGCGGCCGCGGCTTCGCGAGCCGCCGACAGAGCCTCCCCGTGATTCAAGCGCCGGGCGTGCATGGCGGATTCCTGCGCCTTGAGCATGGGATAAAAACGGCTGGTTGGCCCCAAATAGCGGGCTGCCTCCTGGATGCTGGCATCGGAGGCATCCGGTTCCCATTGGGAGGAAAACACGGATGAGAGGTTGATCAGGGCGACGCCGGCAATCTCCCACTCTCCCCGCTGGAGCGCGAGAGAGCGCACTTCCTCATACATCTTGACCGCGCCGCGGAGGTCGAACTGGGCCTGGCGGCAGCCGGCGAGATTTGAAGTGAGCCGGAGGTAGGCATTGGAATCGCCGCGGCGGGCAGCGGCCAACCGCTCGCCGTGATATATGGTTTCGGCCTGCTTGTATTTGGAGGCCCGGAAAAGTTCACCGGCCTGAATCTCCCGCTGGCTGATCGTGCTCTGGCCGGATAAGGCCTGGGGGCCCGGCAAAAGAAACAGGGCAGTTATGAACCAGGCAGCCTTTGATGCCGTTGATGACATCTTTCAGGGGAAATCCTCAGCCGAAGAGATAGTACTATTCAGCAGTCCTAGGAGTACCATAGAAAAAGGTACTCCTAGGCATCTTACCAGAGAGATCCCCCATTGGGGATTAAACTTTAGTTCTTATTCTCAAATTCAGCTTATCCGGGCGGATGATTCCGCCGCACTTCAGGCTAAAGCCAGAAGGGAGGGATAATCACGATGATGGGGTCTTCCATTTCCGCACTCCTTTCCGGCCTGGATCGAAAGTCCGGGCCTGGAAAAACGCTAGGAAACCGCGTGGGGCAGGGTGGGTAGGAGGGAAGCAGAAACCATTGAGAACGAAGGTGAAAAAGAGTTTCTGATGCGGTGAATCCCCTTGTCCGCCCTTTGCGGGTTCGCACAAGCAGGAACATGTGTGCAGGAGACCTGGCATCAAAGCACGTCATGAGTCACACAACCCGCCGCTTGGACTTGAGATGGGCTCATGCGATCCGGCTCGGGGTGCGGAAATGCGAACCCGTCCAAGAAAAGCGAGGGGGCCGGGAACGGTACTGGAAGGTGTATATTCGTGGCAGGCGAACGCCATTCACGGGAAAGGATCGGCCATGGAATTAAACCGCAGGCTATGGATGAAAGGGATTCTCGGAACGGCCCCCAGTCTGGCGGCTGGACAGACGGCGGCCAAGAAGCTTGGCATTCCGGGACCCTTCCCCGGACGGGTGATTGCCGTCAACCACCCAGGAAGCGCCATCGCCGGCCGCCATCAGGCTGAGCCGGTGCGTGACATGGTCGCGCGCGGCATGATGGAACTGACAGGCGCGCCGACTGTGACCGATGCGTGGCGGTATTTCTTCGAACCCGGCGACGTGGTTGGCATTAAAGTGAATCCCGCAGGCCAGCCCTACCTGATTTCATCGCCGCTTGTCATGCAGCAGATCATCGCCGGCCTGGAGTCGGCCGGCGTCAAACGCCAGGACATCTTCGCGTATGACCGATTCCGCTCCGAGTTTCTGGCGGGCGGCGTGGACAAGTGGCTGCCCGACGGAGTGCGCTGGGTGACAGCCACGACGCGCGTACTGAGCGGGCTGCAACTCGACATGGACGGCTATGACCAGGACGTGTACATGGAGATGGCGCTGGTCGCCGCCAGAGCTGATCCGATGAACGCGCACCACCGCCGGTCCTACGTCGCCAAATTCCTGACCCAGCAGGTGAACAAGGTTTTGACGCTCGGGGTGGTGAAGCATCACCAATCGGCCGGCGCCACGATCGCCTTGAAGAACCTTTCGCACGGTTTTGTGAACAACGTGGCGCGCAGCCACGTGAGTTCGACCAACAACGCCTGCGGGATGTTCATTCCGACAGTGGTTGACTTGCCCGTCTTCCGGCAAAAGGTGGTATTGCATATCATCGACGGCGTGATGGGCGCCTACCATGGCGGACCAAACCGCAAGGTGGCGCGGTACTTGTGGGAGCACAAGACGATGTACTTTGCGACGGATCCTGTGGCGGTGGACGCCATCGGCCTGTCAGTGATCGACGCCAAGCGCGGCCAGATGGGCATGGAACCGATCGTCGATGCCAAGCCAGATCAGGACAGCGTGTTTGCCCGCATGCAGCCCGAGTTCATTGAAATCGCCGGAGTACTGGGGCTGGGGGTGAGCGACGAGTCGAAGATCGACTTGCGCAAGATCACTCTGAGCTAAGACAAACGGTCGGGGCCCCGCTGCCGCTCCATCCGGCTCGAGGTCCGGGCTTCGCCTGCGGAAGGGCTGCTGTGCACCGCGCGGCGGGCGTCTGTTTGCCCAGGCGGCTGGGTCAGACGGCTGCCCGGGGCGGATCGATCGATGCCACCACGGATACATCGCCCTCGCCGATGGCCGATGACGGCAGCGAGACCGACAGCGGCGATTCGTACAATTGCGGACGGAACGGCAAGGAGAGCAACATCTTGTTGCCGGCGCGGATTTCGTATGATCGAATCGGGTCACGGCCGGCCATGGCCGTGGTCCACTCGACGATAGCCCGGTCGCCGTCGCGTTTTACGTTCACTTTTGCAGGCTGGACGAGCGTATTCGTCTTTTCCTGGAAGTAGTTGGTGGCAGCGCCATGACGGGCCTCGGAGTCCTTTTCGATCCTCACGCGTTCGATCGCGGAAGGCATGTCGCTGAGAGCGGCGGTGAGATTGGCCATCATCTGGTCGGCTTCGGGCTTTTCGCGGTTGATCATGCCCGTGCCGATGATTGCGCAGGAGACGCCGGGCAGGGAAAGCGGGTAGCGGACCAGGTCCGAGCAAGACGTTGCCTCCGGTTTGCCGACGGAGAGGATGACGTCGTCGGGCGTACGCGAGAATCGAGGCTGCTTGCCGTAGTAGGCGCCGTCGGCGAACACCTTCATGGCGATGACGCCCAGGCCGCGCGCGACGGCTAGAGGCAGGACGTTGTTCTGGTGCGAACTGCACAGACGGTCGTTGGCGTTCAAGGCGACCAGGACGGTGTCCAGGATGTTTTCCGAGTCGCGGCGAATCGCGCTCATCAATACAGGCGAACTCAGGTGACCGGTGATGCCGATGTGGCGGACGTAATGCTTGCGCTCCGGATTCAGACCGGTATAGTTGGTGCCATCGCGGTAGTCGATCAGGCCAGCCAGGGCGCCGATTCTCTCCGGAGGTTTCGATCCCCTCCCGGCGTAACCTTCATAGACCTGATCCACCTGTTCCATTGAGGTGAGATTGTGAATCTGGATGGAGTCCAGGTAGGCGCCTTCGGGGATGAACCCCTTGCCGTCGCCAAAGATCTGAGTCAGCGAGCGCTTCAAATCGTCTATGGCTGTCGGGCCTTGACCGCCTGGGTCGCGGGCGTAGCGGCGGACCGTCTTGGTGGCGACAAAGAGCCGTTGGCGCAAGGCGCGGTCGTAGTTGGTATCGGTAGGCGTCAAGTGCAGGCGGCGGAATGCCTCGCCGTAGTTCATCTGGCTGGGCCCGTAGGCGTTGGCCGTGTCCAGATAGTTCAAACCGAGTTGAACGGCGCGAACGATGATGTCTGCCGGGTCGATTCCAGGCTTGGTCCACTGAATCGACGCCTGCCCACCGAGCGCAAGCGGAAGCACGTTGCGGCCGGTGCGGCCGAGCAGGCGTTGCGGGAACCTGGCTGTAGCCTGTGCGAAGAGCCGGCCCGGCGTCAGGGTATCGGCAATGGGAACAGCTCCGACCACGCTGAGAATCTCACGGCGAGTCATCATATCGCCTCCTTATGCAACAGCAGTATATTCCAAAACTTCATCACCGCAACCGCAGAATCATCGGCACGGCCACCCAACGGACTGGAGACGGGCGGTCAGGTCACCCCACGGTGGCGAACAGCAAGGGGATTAACGTGACCGGGCTGACCCTTGGAATGAGCTTCGTCTCATAGCGGGTCCTGCCCTTCGGCTTGATCGTGGCGGACCACACGGTTAACGTGGCCGGGAACTTGACGACGACGCTCGCAGCAGCTCAGTCACCCTGGCTGCGATCACGCCTTCGTTTAACTTTGTCCCAGATGTCAGCACTTCACCGTTGACGAGTACGACGGGTAGCCGCAAGCTTCCGTCCCCGATCCCCTGAAGAACCGCCGCCAGTTCCAGACTTCTGGGGCTGAACAGCTCGACATACTCGACTGAAACGGGTACTCCAAAGCGCCGCTGCAATTGGCGCCGCAGATAACTTGTGGCCGTCTCCCACGTGGGCTTGCCCGCGCAGGCACCGCCGGACACGGCCACAACGGCGACGTGGACCTGAATCGGGCCGGCCATGGCGTCACCCAGCTTTCGGCGGCGTGAACGCAAACCAATGCCGTGTCCGATTGCATGCCGCGCAGACGGAGAGCATTACGGGTACCTCGACCAACACGCCGACGACAGTTGCGAGCGCCGCGCCAGAGCCCGGTCCGAACAACGCGATCGCCGTTGCAACAGCCAGTTCAAAGAAGTTGCTGGCTCCGATCAGGGCTCCTGGGGCCGCGACCGAGAATTCGACCTTGAAGAGGCGCATGAGACCATACGCCAGCGATGAGTTGAAGTAGACCTGGATCAGGATTGGAACAGCTATCAGCACGACGTGGAAGAACTTGCTTGTAATGTTATCGGCCTGGAACGCGAAGATAAAGACCAGCGTCGCGAGCAGGGCCATGATCGTCATGGGCGCGAGTTGCGGCAGCAAGGTGTTTTCGAACCAGTCCTTTCCATGACGGTGAATGAGGAACGCCCTCAGAATCGAACCGACTGACAGCGGGATGACGATGAAGGCAATCACCGAGTACAGCAAGACCAGAAACGGCACGGAGAGCGACGAGGCTCCGCTAACCAGGAACCGCACGATCGGGGCGAAGAGCACCAACATGATCAGGTCGTTCACCGAGACTTGAACCAGCGTGTAGGCCGGATCGCCATCGGTCAGGTAACTCCACACGAACACCATCGCGGTACACGGGGCTGCGGCAAGGATGATGACGCCGGCGATGTACTGATCTGCTTCCGCCGGAGAAATCCATGCCGAGAACACGAGCCGGAAGAAGAACCATCCGATCAGCGCCATCGAGAACGGCTTCACCACCCAATTCACAAAAAGCGTGACCAGGAGCCCCTTCGGCCTTTGGCCCACGCTCCGGATGGAGGTGAAATCGACCTTCATCATCATAGGGATGATCATCAGCCAGATCAGCACCGCGATCGGCACGTTAATCTGGCTTCCGGACCCGAACTCCATTCGCCTGAATGCGTCCACGAGGCCGGGCGCAAGCTTGCCAAGAAGCACCCCTACAAGCATGCAAGCGGCTACCCAAAGGCTCAGGTACCGCTCGAAGAAGTTGAGCCTTTTCTGCGTCGTTTCCACTGAAAGCTGTTCCATTGTGAATACCTCAGTACTCTCGTCACATGTTCTCAACCGTCACCAGGCGGCTCTGGGCCAATTCCAGCAGGCGTTCCGGTCCGACCGGGGCCTCGGCGGTCCAAGGGATCAGGGCCATTCGCGTGGCGAATTTGTCATGAACCTCAGCGATGTAGGGAGTCTCGCGGACTCCTCGCTCTCTCAGAATAGGGTCACGCAGGCCCTCGCCCGCGAAGCTCTGGTTCACAACCCATGCGAAGGGCTTGATGTCGGCTCGCAGAAGGTCGTCTTGCAGCCGCGCGGCTTCATGCACAGGCGTCGCTTCGGGAAGCGTGACGAGGATGACGCGAGTGTATCCAGGATCCCGTAGGCGGGGAAGGAGCTCGCGAACTGCCTCGGGCATGTTGCTGGCGGTGCGGGCAACATCGCGATGATACGATTCAGCGGCGTCGAGCAGAAGGATTGTGTGGCCGGTTGGCGCAGTATCAAGCACAACAAAACCATTCTGCCCCTCGGCCACCGTGTGAGCGAACGCGCTGAAGACAGCGATCTCCTCGGTGCATGGGGATCGAAGATCCTCCTCCAGGAGCGCTTTGCCCTCCGCGTCGAGATTCGGTGCGTTCTTCGCCATCACTTCAGCGGTGTATCGTGCTGTCTCCGCGGCAGGGTCGATCCGGCAGACGCGCAGGCCCGCCACCTGAGTACCGATTGTGCCGGCCAGATGGGCGGCCGGATCAGTCGTGCTGAGGTGAACAGCATGGCCGCGGCGTGCGAGTTCGACGGCAATCGCCGCGGCGACGGTGGTCTTGCCAACCCCGCCCTTGCCCATGGTCATCACTACACCCCGGCCAGTTTTTTCGATCTCGTCGATCAGCGTGGACAGCGGCGTGTCCAACGCGGCAAGTTCCCCGCGATGGAGAGCCGGAGTGGAAGCCGGAGGCCCTGGACGCGCGAACATAGCCTGAAGACCCTGAATGCCCATAGGCGCGAAGCCGAGGAGGGGCACCTCGAGACGTGGCAGTCCGGCAAGGCCTTCCGGCATGCCGTCAATCGCGGCCCGGCCGCGAGCTTCAAGTGCAAGAGCCACTGGGTCGTTTGGATCGCTGGCCACGAAAAGGCCATTCAGGGCGAGGTACTGGTTGGTGGCGCCCATCTGCGCAAGTTCACCTGCCGTCCGGTGGGCCTCGGCCAGTGCGGAAGGCTCAGGCCGGCTGACAAGAACCAAGGTTGAGGTGGCACCGTCGGACAATGATTGCAAGCTCGATTCGTAGAGAGACCGCTGCGCCTGCAGACCGGAAAGCGGTCCGAGGCAGGATGTTCCCGTCGTGTTGGTTGCCATGAAACCAGTCCAGGCTCCTGGCAGTTTAAGCAGCCGCAACGTATGCCCGGTTGGGGCGGTGTCGAAGATGATGTGACTGAACTCCGAAGTCGCGGTCTCGTCGCCCAAGAGCTTGGTGAACTCGTCGAATGCGGCTATCTCCACTGTGCAGGCCCCGGAGAGTTGTTCCTCCATGCTGTTCACGGCAGCTTCAGGCAGCACGCCTCGATAGGGTCCAACAACCCGATCCCTGTAGGCCTTGGCAGCCGCTTCTGGATCGATATTCAAGGCAAACACGCCACTGGCGCCGGGGACGGCCTTGGGCTCACCCGTCAGTTGTATGCCCAGCACCTCATCGAGGTTCGAGGCCGGATCGGTACTCACCAGGAGAACCTTCTTCCCTTGAGCGGCCAGAGCCACAGCCGTCGCGCATGCCAACGAAGTCTTGCCTACACCGCCTTTGCCAGTGAAGAAAAGGATGCGCGTTGCGCGATCGAGAAACTCATTGCTTGTCATGAGGCCCCTTCACCCGCAACAACTGCCCGGCATCACCGGGAGGGTCACCGGTTCTTCATATTCGACTCCAGTCATCGTGGCGAGTTCCCGTCGCGTCGGATAGCGCCCCTTGCTTGCGATGACTCCGTTGACGAGGATCAGCGGAAGGCAACCGCTGCCGAACTCCACCAGGGCGGCCTTCACCACCGGATTTGCGACGAAAGCCTGTGGTTGCTGTGCGAGGTTGAACCTGTCAACAACCACTCGCCGCCCCGCAAGCCAATGGAAGTCGGCCGAGAACTTTACTAGAATGGGGTCCACGCTGGGGCCGCATACCCCCGTGGAACAGCACATCGGGGGATCGAAAACCTCGAGTTTCGTCACGGTGTAATTTCTCCTTCCATTCTTTCGTCATGCGACGATATAAAGTCCCGCCGATCATATGATAGCCACAAGGGCCTTCAGCCGCCGCAGGGTGTCGTAATTGATGCAGTAACCCACCCTCGGACCATCCTCACGGCTTCGAATCAATCCTACTTCGCGGAGGATCCTGAGATGCTCTGAGACGGTCGATTGAGCCAACGGCAACTCGCCAACTATCTGACTACAAACCTTTGCTTCCCTTTGAGAAAGCAGCCGCAGGATCCGGACGCGAGCGGGGTGTCCAACCGCTTTTGCCAAGGCAGCGAGTTCCTCGTCGGCTCCAGGCCCTTCGATAGGCCGGGTTTCGCTCTGTGGCGTGGATCCCGGCTCCGGACAGCATACCGAGTCAAGCTTGGATTCTTTTATCATCGTATATCGTCGATTTACGATAACACGAGAATTTATATCGCATCAATCCCCAAACTTCTCCGTGGCCCAGGAAACAATCATCCGCGCTTTGCGGCAAGGAGCGTCACGAGATCCTGAACTGTGGGTACTCGACCCGCAATGACAATCTCACCGTCCAGCAGAACCGCAGGCGTCCTTGTGCCGCCCAGGCTCACGAACTCCGCGACGTTTTAGAAGTGAGAGATATCCGCAGGCAGGTTCAGCTCCGCGCATGCGTTGAAGACGTTCTTTTCCGTGGTCTGACAGTTCGGACAGCCAGGCCCCGCAATTTGAATTCTCATGGTTGTGCCTTTCATCTAAGATCATCAGCGGTGAGCAGGCTCGCTGCTTCGCCAGATTCGTGCGGCGAGGAGGAAGGCGGTTATCGCAGTGAGCACCGTCAACCCGAGGTCGAAGGCGGTGTAGGCAAGGCGATTCAACACATCGATCCAAGCGACACGGAAGACCATCAAGACACCCGTTACGCCCGTGAGCGCGACGAAAACGTAGATGAGCTTCTGCTGTGTTCGCGAGGCGAATGAGGCGGCCCAGACAGATACGGCCAGGACGGCCAGCGCCAGCCAGAAGTGATTGGCGTCGAGCCGGAAGCGGTCGACGGTCATATAGACCAGGAGGCCTGGCGTCGCCGCGACGATGGCCAGGCACGCGAGTCCTGCCAGCGGTAGCCATTTCCACAACTGAGAGTCGGACAGGCTGCCAAGGAGAGTGTGGCCCGCAGTCAGCCGGCGCATCCCCAACACCGCGAGCAGGAGGAGGACGAAAGCGATCAGCAGGTACAGAGCGGGCTTGAGCCACTGCTCACGGAGGGCTCCCACCTGCACGGCAATCGCGGAGAGCCCCAAAATGTTGTGATTGGTGGTCCAGCCGGGGGCGCCGTTCTCGGTGAACGGCCGCTCCAGTGAACGGCCGAAGAAGAAATTGGAGTTCCGGCTATGGCAGTCGATGCAGCCCCTGGCTCCCAGGGCCGAGCGCGCCGGCAGGACGTTATGGGAGTACTTATAGACCGAGGCATAGGGAGAGGCTTCGTGCGGTTCCTTGGGGATCAACTCGAACCGCGATCCGGAGACATACTTCCGGTCGTCGCTGACGTAAACCAGGTGGCGCCCCTCCATTGGAAACGCGGTCGCCCTCAGGTGAGCCGCAGTTGCCGCCAGCAGCGCGTCGATTTCCTCGGGGCGGTTCACCTCGATCATGCCATCCCCGTTGTCGTCGCGGATCTGAGCGAGTTGCGGGTACTTCGACGGGTCATTCTTGTGAGCCATCCACATCCCGTAGAAGTCCTTCATGAAGAGCTGATTCAAGCCCGGCTTGCCCTGCTCCTCAATGCCGACCCAGGCCGAGTGTACCCGGTCCACAGGGAAGATCTTTCCCTTGTACCTGGCCAGGGACGGATAAAACTCGTTGACCGGCTTGTCCTGCGCAGTGAATAGCTCAAGCTCGCCGTAGTGGTTCCAGAATGTCATGTCCTGGTCGTAGAATGTCCAGATCCGCTTGGGTGGAGGGGTGATCCGCGGCGCTCCGTTGAAGACGTCGCTAGCTTGGACTAGCGCGGCTTTCGTGTACCGACGGGGGATGTGGCACGTCGCGCAGGCGATCTTCTCGAGGTGGAGAGGCGGCAACCAGGAGTGTTTTGCGACTGGAGCGCCGAGCGTTCCCTGATCGTGGCAGGACTCGCACGTTCTCAAGGTGTTGTCGAGATCGTTCCTGACCCAACCGGATGGATCGTCTCCCTTGCCGAACTGGTGCACTTCCTTGCCGCGAATTCGCGCATCGACAGCCCGGCTGCCCGAGGCGTGGCAATCTACGCACTTCAATCCCTTGGCGAGGTGGACGTCCGTGTGCGCAGAGAAGGACGCGCCGCGTTTCTTCCAGTCGGGCTTGGCATGACAGTTGAGACACGTTTCGTTGCGGGGCAGGGGGGCGATGTGAACCGTAACATTGCCGTTCTCGTCGAAGAGAGCTTTGTTGTACTCCACCTTCGGCTTTTCGTTCGCGGCAACTTTCCCCGCGACCACGCCAAAGCCCGCGCCCTCCGTTGCCGCCCATCGGAAGTTCAGGTTTGCCAACTGGGCGTTGCGCTTCTTGTAGTCGTACTCCGGTTGGTGGCAGAGGAGGCAGTCGGCTTCGATGACTCCCGTCTCGGACCACCGGGCCTTATAGTAGTCGCCATCGAGCGCGTTATCGCCACCCGGTGTCAGTCCCGAACCCGGGTCCGCCATGCGTTGGTCGTAGCGTTTTCCATCGCGGTCGAACTCCATCGGCCCGCCGCCGGGATGACAGTTACCGCAGGTTGCGGTGACGAAATCGAAGGAGGTCATGTCGATCGTGCGGGCGTTAGCGTTCTTCTTTGAAGCCAACTGGCGGTACAGTGGCGCCGGTGAGCACCAGTTTCCGCCGTAGTTGCCCGGGCTCGATGCCCACTGATAACGCGCGCCGAATTCCTTCGGCGCAGCCTCGCCCTTTCCCTGCTGGAAATGGAAGCCCTGAGTGATCTTGTCGTAGTCGTGACAGCCCTTCGCGCCGCAAGTCTGCCTTGGGGAGTAGGGCACAGACACCTGCGGGTCAGCGGCCGGGTTAATGATCTTGCCGGTTTCGTCGCGCAGGGGGAAGGGCGGGCAGACGCCGAATGGCTGGCGAACAGACTGAGCAAAGAGGCTGTTGGGAATCAGACTGATGAACACAACCAACAGAGTGCGGAACATCTTTGACTCCTCGATCAGATCATGAGTGCGTTGAAAAGGTAGCCGACACCGATGATGCCTACGGTCATGATGACAATGAAAACAGTGAGCAGTTGCGGACGAAGCACCTTGCGGAGGATGACCATTTCGGGGAGTGAGAGGGCCGTGACAGCCATGGTGAATGACAGCACCGTCCCAAGGGGCAATCCCTTGCCCACTAGCGCTTCGGTGATCGGGAGTACGCCTGCGACATTGGCGTAGAGCGGTACACCCAGAATGACGGCGATTGGCACGGCGAACGGGTTCTGGGGGCCCGCCCAGCGGACGATCAATTCCGCCGGGACATAGCCGTGAATCCCCGCGCCGACGCCAATCCCGACAACGATGTAGGGCCAGACCGATGCGAAGATCTCGCGCGACGATGCCCAGCCCAGCTGGATTCTCTCCCTTAGAGCGATCTGAGGCTCGCCGCTGCCGCCTTCCAGGCTGCCTGCCTGGATCTGCCAGATGAACGGCTCCACCCATTTTTCCAGGTGCAATAGACTGATAACGAAACCGCCGAGAATCGCAAGCGCCACTCCGAAACCGACATAGATCGCGGTCACCTTGAAACCAAATAAACCCCACAGCAGGGCGACAGCGACTTCGTTCACCATCGGCGCCGAGATCAGGTAGGAAAACGTGACTCCGAGGGGGACCCCGCCTTTCAGGAATCCAATGAACAGCGGCACCGCCGAGCAACTGCAAAACGGCGTCACGATGCCGACGCACGCGGCCAGGATGTTGCCGAAGATGGTTTTGCGCCCGCCGAGCCAGCGTTTCACGTTTTCCGGCTGGAGCCACGTCTGGAGGACGCCCACGACGAAGCTGATGAATAGCAGCAGACTCATCACCTTCGGCACGTCATAGAAGAAGAAATGGATGCTGGAGCCGAGATGGGACTCAACATCCAGGCCGAAGACCGAAGTCACAAGCCAGCGGGCAAACCAATCAAAGACGGTAAATGGACTCATTCCAGGCAGTTCCTTAATCCCTGATTGGCAGATGGGGCTGGTCAAAAGCCGCTTTGCAGATACGGCAGAAGACGGTCCTCGCCGATAGAGGAAGCTCCTCTGACCCGCAAAGGGGTGTCAAGTGTTCGAGGGGCTTGGGGACGACCACCGCGTGATCGAGGCAAAGGCCCGCTGAACACGAGTGGCAGATCCCGATTGCCTCGTGGCGCTCACCGAGTTCCGCGCACTCCATGCATAGCATCGCTTCCTCCATTCCGGGCCGCGGACGCCCTAGTCAAACACTTCAAAAACATAGTTGAACGTGTAGTACATGCCAACCAGGATGAAAACCACACCCGTCGCCTTCCGGGCGTAAGGCTCCACTGAACTCACACGTTGGAAGGCGCTGCTCAGCGCGCGCGCACCGAATCCGATCACGACTGCAAAGGCGACCACTGGAAGGCCTGTGCCGGCTCCGTAGATCGAGGGCATGAGCACGGAACTGCCGCTGCTCATCGCCAGCGGAATCAGGCTGCCAAAAAACAGCGCGGCTGAAACCGGGCAGAACGAAAGAGCGAAAACACCGCCAAGAAGCGCCGCTCCCCACAAACCCCGACCTGCGGCGCGCTCTTCGACGCCGGCGAGGAGTCTGATCGAGCCGCCTCTGAAGCCGAGGAGTTCCAGCATGAACATGCCAGCGATGATGAGCGCCGGGCCCAACAGTTGGTTCATCACCCCTTGAAGGCTATTTGACAGGCCGGCAATCGAAGTCAAGCTCCGCAGAATCAGCCATCCCAATAGGGCATAAGTAACAACGCGGCCCAGCGTGTAGAGCACTCCCGCTGCTAGAACCCTGCGGGGCTCTGCGAGGCCGCGGCCGATGTAGGAGATGGCTGCAACGTTGGAGGCCAGTGGGCAAGGGCTGATCGAAGTCAGCACGCCCAGCCAGAAGGCCGTGCCGACAGCTACCCAAATCGCGTTTCCCTCCAATCCGGTCATCCGAGCTTCCTCAGGTAGTCCCGCACTTCCTTTTCGACGTAGCCCTGCATGGCCGCCTTGTCCCCAACCAATTCCCAGGTGTCGTTTAGCACCTTGAACTCCATCTGCTGGCCACCCTGCATACGAACCAGAACAAGTGACTTTGTGAAAAGTTGGTAGTCCTGGATGAAGTGCCGGTTCTCGAGCAGTTGCACATTGACCGGCCGCCACTCGATCTGTCCCGACGCGAGCTCTTTTCTAAAGCGCGAATGGATGACTTCCTTCGAATAACTCTCGATGGCGCGGCAGGTGGTGCAACGTACGGTCACGTGGAAGTAGTAGGCGATGATCTTGCCCGTTTGCAAGGCGACTGGCCGCTCCGGGCCGCTGGAGACCGGCGCACTTTGTGGGATGGCTTGAGCTGAGGGCGCCGCGGCGGGTTCAACCTGTCGGGGGACAGCAGCCGCCGCCTCTTTGACAGCGGGTGAGGAGCGCCATTGGTTTGCAGCCCGAACGCTCCGGATCGCAAGGTAGCCGAGACTGACAAACACAAATCCCAGCAGCCCAGCGGTGAGTACTTTGCGAGGATTCATGCCTCCGCCCTCACCGGCTCACTCAGGAGCAGTTCCCTCAACTTTGTGGCGACTGTCTGGATCCGTTCATCTGTCACCGGCGATTTGCCTTTCTCCCAACCGAGGTCTGTGACGCGGAGGTGAGCGAATCCATGAAAGCCCTGTTTCTCCATCGTCTTCTTCGCGCAGTCGCTGTCACAACCGTCGACGACAACGGTCCGCTTCGCGGCGCGGGAATTGACGACGATCAACTCGACGTCGCTGGCGATGCCTGCCAGACAGTACATCTTTGCCTCGCCGGTCCGATGGACCGACCGGACAGCCCGGTCGCCGATCTCAGCGGTATCGGCCACGCCAGAGCAACAAAACATCAGGTCAGGTGCGCCGCTGCATCCACACTTTGGTCTGATCTTCATCGTGCCGCCCGGATGTTACTGGACCAACAGAGGCTTGATCTCAGCCGGTGTCGCTACTTTGCCCACCAGCTTCACCTTGCCGTCCACAGCCAGCGCCGGGGTGGCCATGACCCCGAACTTCACAATCTCGGCGATGTCGGTGACCTTTTCGAGTTCGTAGCTGATGCCCGCCTCACGAGCCGCCGCCTCCGCGTTTTCGGTCAGTTGCTTGCATTTGGCACAACCCGTGCCCAGAATCTGAATCTTCACGCTGTTATCTCCTTTGACAAGCCGACGCCAACCCGGCATGATCCGCGGCCCTGGAAGTCAGAACATCGCTGACACAATCGAAAAAACCCATCACGCATGGCACCTTCAAAGAGTAATAAACCTGCATGCCTCGTTTTTCGTCGGCCAGGATTCCCGCTGCCTTGAGTACCGAAAGGTGCTTGCTCACCGTGGACATGTCGGCGCCGACCATCTCGGTGAGTTCGTGCACGCAGCGCTCACCGCGAGAGAGTGCGTCCACCATGAACAGCCGAGAGGGGTGTGCGAGCGCCTTCAGGATTCGGGCTCGGGCTTCGAAGCTCGCTTGGGATTCAGCGTCCATCAGTACACCTCTATGCAAGTAGTTGGCCAATTAGCCAAGGGCAAGTCTTGATTTGAAATCAATAGTTTATGCCATGTTGCTGCTATATCATCCATACTTGGCGATTGCGCCAAATAGCCCAGCCTGGGTGACCATCCCCCACAAGCGAGGCGACCACGGCTGGCTCCTAGTGAATGAAGTACTGCAACTGGGCCTGGAAGATATTGTTGGCAGCCGGGTGGAGCCGCTCATGCCTCAAGACGTAGCCAGCCATCAATTTTGCCCGGTTCTGGTGCAGGTAGTAGTTCAGCCCCAGCGTGGCTTGCCGCACGTCCTTGCTGTTGATCACACGCCGATCCGGGTCGAATTCTTCGTATTTGAATACCGCCTGCCATTTGCGTACGAAGCGCTTGGCGGCTTGGGTGTACCAACCATTGGCTGTGAAATCGCTCCCAAGTCCATTTGCGTAACTCAGATGGGCATGGATCGCCTCCGCGCGGATCTGAAGATCACCCCAGTCTGCTGAGAACTCCACCCCCCACCGCTGGTCGGCGCCACGGAAATGTTCGATCCCCTCGGCCGCCTGGCCGGCGCAGCAGGGGCGGAATGGAAGATCACCTCCACGGCGGAATCCTGCCGCGCCACCCAGTTGAAGAGTGAACGGGCGCCCGAGTAGCACTCGTTCCCGAACAGCTTGCTGAAGGAGTTGACTCACAACCATCGGCCCGATGCCGCGGAACTGATGGTTCGCACCACGGCCGTCGAAAACCCCGACGGCATAACGGAATCTCCTGGGCAACTCGCCATCGACCTGAATGCCGCGGTCGCGATAGAAAGAGTCGATGTACGGTCCGTCCGGCGTCAACGCATCGGTGACCAGCGACCGGTCCATCGTGTAGATCTCAAAGTCAGGAGTGAACCTTTCGCGGCCGAATGGCGGCTTGAACTGACCAACCACAAACTGAATCTGCTTTCGATAGGCGAACCGGAGCCAGGCTTCCTGGAAATACACTCTGCCGTCGGTGGGGCTGCGGTTGCCGTCCTTGTACAAACCCTGCGCGTACCATTGAACCTTCGGTGTCAGGTTGCCCCCCACCATCAGCTTGAGCCGGCGCAGAGCGAAGAGATCCTCCTCTGCCTCGATGCCGGAGTATCGAAGTTGCACATAGCTCGACCACCGGAGCTTCGTTGTCGAATCCCGCAGCGGGGGAGGCAGGACCTGAGCGTTCGAAACCAGCCCGACATTACACAGAAGCAGCAGAACTGAACCCGAACGCTTTGCGTGGGTGCTCAATTCCATCACCCAAACCCTGACTGATTCATAGCATGGATTATCGTGAGTGCCAGCTGGTTTCAGCCCGCGCGAATCCGGCGCAAATCCGGAGGTTATCGAGGATCCCGCGTTTCTCGCGCCTCGCTGGATCTCGTCGCACCTTCTGCATTGGTTGGGCTAAAGGAAGTGGGGCCGCCGGCAAGCAGCCCCGATCCGGCATCCGGGGCTAGTTCAAAGGTTCGATCGAGACCACAGCATCCATGATGGCTCCCGATCCGGCGAAATTGCCAAGGGCGAGCATTTGCTCAGGAGTTTGCGTCGCCATCAAGTCGTTGTCGCGGACTCCTTTCCCGGAGGCGGCCGTCAGCAAGGGAGAGATGTGGCCGAAGCCATGGGCGATCTTGACGCAGTCAGGTCTCAGGGTCTCTGTGAGGTGGGCGGGCAATTCGACCGCGCCGTCCTTGGAGCGGATCCGCACCTTTTGGCCCTCGACGATGCCTAGCTTGGAGGCCAACGCCGGGTTGATCAGAGCCGAGTTCTCCGGCATGATCTCGTTCAGGATGCGGTTGTTCTGCGTCGAGTTGCGCTTGTGCGAACCCGGCAGGTAGGTGACCAGGTAATAAGGGTATTCCGGGCTGGGCACGGCCCGCTTCTGCCGCCAGACAGGCAGCGCGTCATAACCCTTGGCGGCAAACTGGGGCACATAGATCTGGCACTTGCCGCCAGGAGCGCCGAACGTCGTCGTAGGAACAAATTCGGCCTGTTTCGTGGCGAAGCCGGTCTTCTTGAAGTCGGCGAAGCTGGCGGCAAGGCCTGCGCGCTTGAGTTTCTCGTCGAGCACCGTGGAGGGACTGATCCAGGCTCCGGTATCGGTCTTGAAGTAGTCGGGCGCCAGACGTTTGCCCAACTCGACACAGAGCCAGCCGGTCGTCTTGGCTTCGAACAGAGGCGGGACCAACGCCTGCCGCGCGATCACCTGGGGCATCTTTGCCGCATAGTCGCGCTCAACCAGATCGTTGCCCTCGAGGTACATGGCGTTGGGCAGGACAATATCGGCGAAATAGGTCACGTCGGTCGGAAGAATGTCCACGACTACGGTGAAGTCGACCGACCGCAGCGCCGCTGCGATGCGCGCCGGTTGCGGGAAACTGAGCATTCCGTATCCGTACCAGAAGATACCCTTGATGCGGCCAGGGTAGACGCGGGTCATGCCATCGGCCAGCGTCGTAAACATGCCGAAATCACCCTCGTTGGCGAGAGGCAGTTTCTCGCGCCCATCCACCCGCTGCGCCGGAGGCGCCGGATAGGCTGGCGGCGGATAGATCGCGTCGAGACCCGCCAGTTTGTACATCCGAGCGGAGTACTTTCCGCCGGGCCTTTCCAGGGTTCCGGCCAGGATATTCAAGATCGAAAGCGCATGGCAGAGTTGGCTGGCGTTGGCGTAGTTTGTGGCGGGGGTCTTCTTGTGCACCGGAACAATCGAGGGACCGCTGGTCCCGAATTCACGGGCGATGCGGCGAAGGTCGGCGGCCGGGATATCGCAAAGCGGTTCGGCCCATTCAGGGGTGTACTGGCGGAAGTGATCCCGGATCTGACTCTCGTATTGAGGGAAGTTCGTGTAATTCTCGACGAACTCCTTATTGTAGAGGTTCTCCTCCAGAAGAACCTGGATGATGGCCAGCGCCGCCGCCAGATCCGAACCAGGGCGGATGGCGTAGTACTCATCGGCGAACCGGGCTGTGGCAGTCCGATGCGGGTTGAAGCAAACCACCTTCGCCCCGTTGCTCTTGGCAGTGTGGATGCCGCGCGCGAAAACGATCTTGGCGCGGGCTGCCTGGTCCCAGCCGAACAAGAGCACGTACTTGCTGTTCTCGAAGTCGTGGGCAAAGGACTTCGGACCGACGGTATATTTCTGAATCACCTTCTCGACGCCATAGCAGGTGTCGTTGTGGTCCACGCGCGTCATGCCCAGCGACTTGATGAACCGGAGCAGCAACTCGGGCTTGGGGCGGGCGACGGCGAGCAGAGCCTGGTTGCCATACTGGCCCAGAATGGCCTTGTAACGGGCCGCAATCGTTTCGAGGGCCTCGTCCCAACTAATGCGTACCCACCCTGGATCCACGCCGAAGTCCTTGTTCGGGTTTGTCCGCCGCATCGGGTATTTCAAGCGGTCAGGATCGTACATTGTGGCCGCACCGGACGTCCCTTTTGCGCAGAGTGCCCCGCCGCCTTGGAAATCCTCGGGCAGTCCCTGGAGGAACTTCACAACGCCGTCACCCACTGTCGCCCGAATGCCGCAGGCTGAGTCGCAGATTCCGCAGCATGTGACAAGCGTACTTGCGGGGTAGAGGGCGTTTGTAGAGGGCTGGAAGAACTTCGCGAACGCATTATTCAATGGCAGCGTCCCGAGCGCGCCCGCCGTCTGGATCAAGTTTCTTCTCGTTAGTGTCGGCATGGTTCCCTCCTACTTTTCCCACTCCACGCTTGCGAAACGGATGTGCGGACGAGTCAGCGCCGGGTTGTTGAAGTGATTCACCCGGGCATCGCCCTTGGCGGAGATCTCATCCCATTTGCCCCACTGCAACGCGCCGGTAGGACAGATGGTCGCGCAAGCGGGCATCAGGCCGGCGTCAATCCTATCGGCGCACATCGTGCACTTGTAGGTCTTCCGCGTCGCCATGTCCATTTGCGGAGCCCGGTAGGGGCAGAACTGATAACACTGCCCGCAACCAAGACACTTGTCTGTATCCACAATGACGATCCCGTCGGCGCGCTTCGTGATTGCCTTCACAGGGCAGGCGCGAGCGCATAGAGCGTTCTCGCAGTGGTTGCAGGACATCGACAGCGCCATCACCTTGCTTTGCGGATAGACGCCATCCTCGTAGAGTTGAACCCGGCGCAGCCGCACGTTGATGCCCGTTGCGACCTGGTTCCATTGTTTACACGCTGCTTCGCAGGCGCTGCACTCGAGGCACCGCTTCGGATCGAAGAGCCATCCGTACGTACTCATTTATGAGACTCCGTTGATAGTTTCCATGCTTGGCCAAACGGCCAAAAGGCCACGCATTCGTTATAGGATATTCGGCTCTGAAACGCAAGCTATGCGCACGCGAAGACTTTGCGCGGTCAGGGCGGTTGACATTTCTGTTATTTCCAGTATCATCGAAATAATGAACGAAACAGACCCGAACCAAACTGCCCGGTTCGCCGACATGCTCGCCGCGATTGGCACGGAGCCGCGCCTAAGGATCATCCGGTTGCTGCTGAGCGCGCACCCCGAAGGTCTGATCGCCGGCGACATCCAGGCTGAACTCTGTATTCCCGCGTCCACGCTCTCTCATCACCTTGAGAAGTTGAGACACGAGGATCTTGTCAGAGTTCGCCGGGAGAGCACATTCCTTTGGTACAGCGCGAACACGGAGGTACTGCGGGAACTGCTGACGTTCCTTTATGCCGAGTGCTGTACGCGGAACAAGGTACTCAAACCGGAAGAGATCGTTCAGATCTGCAAGTAGAAGTCTGGGAGGGGTTTTCGCAGTGAGTGGCCAGCCAATCGGGATTGCTTGGCTTTGGAATCAACATGTGCTGGCGGGCCAGCCATTGGTTACGGCATACGAGGCGGCAGTTGAGCAAATGAGCGTTAGTGAAGGGAGGTAAGCAGAGGCTTATGAAGGAACAGGACGTTAGAGAAGTGGTAAAGGAGAGATACGGTCAGGCGGCGTTGAGGGTGGTCACCGGCGCCGGCAGCGCGTGTTGTGGCCCTGCGTCTTCATCGTCGTCATGCTGTGGCGGCGAAACGGTGGATCCCATCACATCGGGACTCTACGACGAACTCCAGAAAAGCGAACTGCCCGAGACCGCCGTTCTGGCATCACTCGGCTGCGGCAATCCGACCGCGTTGGCCGAACTGAAACCCGGCGAGGTGGTGCTCGATCTTGGCAGCGGTGGCGGTATCGACGTCCTGCTGTCGGCCAAGCGGGTCGGGCCCACCGGGAAAGCCTACGGACTCGACATGACCGACGAAATGCTGGAACTGGCTCGCGAAAACCAGCGCAAGGCGGGTGTCGCAAACGTTGAATTCCTCAAGGGCGAGATCGAAAACATGCCCTTGCCGGATGCCTCGGTGGACGTCATCATCTCGAACTGCGTCATCAATCTCTCGGCTGACAAGGACCGCGTCCTGGCGGAAGCCTTCCGGGTGTTGAAGCCGGGCGGGCGGTTTGCCGTGTCCGATGTCGTGGTTCGTGGCGAAGTGCCGGCCGAGGTCAGGCGTAATGTCGAACTCTGGGCAGGCTGTATTGCTGGGGCTCTTGAAGAGAGCGAATATGCAGAGAAACTGGTTCGCGCGGGTTTCGTGGACTTTGAACTGGAGCCAACCAGGATCTACAACATCGAAGATGCGCGAGAATTCCTTACTGCCGAGGGAATCGACGTTGACGCCGTCGCTCCGGTGGTGGATGGGAAGTTCATGAGCGCATTCATCCGCGCACGGAAGCCCGCCCTGTGAAACCCGCCATCCTCGTCCTCTGCACCGGCAACTCAGCCCGCAGCCAGATGGCGGAAGGGCTCTTCCGCCACTATCTCGGCGACCGGTTCGAAGTTCACAGCGCCGGCACCCGGCCGAGCCGCGTCAGGCCGGAGGCCATTGCCGTGATGGCCGAACTCGGCATCGACATCTCCGGGCACTGGTCGAAGTCTGTTGACGAGTTCTTGAACCGCGAGTTCGCCTACATCTTCACAGTCTGCGACAACGCCAAAGAAACATGCCCGGTATTTCCTTGTAAGGCGGAGCGGATCCATTGGAGTTTCGAAGATCCGGCGGCAGTGGAAGGCGATGAGGAGACACGACTGTCCTCGTTCCGGCAGATTCGCGATGAGATCAAGAAGCGCGTGACTCAGTTCGCGGCGGCGTAGCGCATACGATCCGATTCATATCAATTGGCCTCCGGGTTCGCTTGCCCCGTAGCTGAGGAGCCGCGTCTGCAACGATCGGGCTCAGAACAAAAACGGCAACCACGCTGTCCGGCCCATGCCTCGCCATTTCGCCGGGCGCTTGATGAGTCAGTTCTGCGGCGCAGGGCATTGGGGAGCGCAGAGCCAACGCTGCCTGCACCCGGAATCCGCAGGCGTCGGAATGTTAGAGCCGGCCCCCTGGCCGCAAACGGTTAGAACCCAGACGCGGGGTCGGCTGGCGACAGTTGGAAATGCGTGAACCCGAAATCTGGGTCCCGTGTGCGTATGTTTTACACTTCGGAGGAGATGACGTTCCCGTAACTAAAGTTCCTTGTAGCAGTTACGCGTTTCGTTGCACTCGTAGTCGTCAGCAATCTTGCCATCTGGTCCGATGCAGATTTGTGTCTTTTCGCACCAGAACGCGCGGTCGTTGGATTTCTGGACTGTGGGGTCAGCCATGGCTTCGATGTAAAGACCCTTCCATCGCAGATGTTCGCAACGATCGTCGTCGATTCTCACCAATCCGGGCTGTTCACCGATTAGGGGCATACTATATTCCTCAATTGGCAAGCAAGAGGGGCGAACCAGCGGTCCGCCCCTTGAGACAGAATCTCCTACACTTTGATTCCGGCCGCGGTCATCAGCGCGCGTTTTACTGCCACCTTGGCCAGTTGCACTTTGTAGGCGTTGCCAGAGAGCGGCGTGGCGGATTTTACCGCCTCAGCGCCCGCCGCCTCGGCCGTTTCGGCTGTGATCGTCTTGCCTGTCAGCATCGCGGCGGCTGAGTCCGCCACCACCGGCACAGGCCCAACATGGCCCATGACGATGGATGCCTTCGCCACCGAAGCGCCCTTCATAGTCAGGGCAACAGCGGCAGCTGCCAGAGGCCAGTCAAGCGCCTCTTTCTGCCGCACCTCATAGGTGGCGTTTCTCACGCCCACGGCTGGCGGGATGATAATCGACGTCAGGATTTCGTTCGGCTTGAGGACGTTCTCGCGGTCGCCATCCGCCAATGGAGCCACGAAGAAGTCGGCCACGGCCACTTCCCGCTCTCCGGCCGCCGAGGCGATCTTCACCTTCGCGCCCAGCGCGATCAGGGCCGGGGCAAAGCTCGACGCCGACACGAATCGCGCGGGGCCTGAGCCGAAGATGGCGTGGTAGCGGTTCTCGCCGGCCTCGACCAGGCTCTTGCCGTCCTTCTGCGCCAACAGGCCGAAGCCCTGGCGGAAGTACCAGCAGCGTGGACGTTGGCAGAGATCGCCGCCGACGGTACCCATATTGCGGATCTGCGGACTCGAGATGCCTGCCGCCGCCTGCATCAGGGACGGATAGGCCCTTGCGGCGGCGTTCGACATCAACTCGTCAACGGTAGTCATTGCTCCGATTTCGAGTCCGGCTGGCGAGGATTTGATGCCCTTCAGTTCCTTCACGCCTTTCAAACTCACCACCGTCTTAGGCGTGTGGACAAGGTCCTTCATCAGGGCCAGAAGGTCAGTGCCGCCGGCCAGCACATCTGTCTCGCCCCAAGTGGGCGAAAGCGAGGCCAGAGCCTCTTTCAGGTTTTCCGGATGGACATATGCGAAGGCTTGCATGACTAGCTCCTCCTCCCAGCAAGCGTGTCCAGAACACGGTCGGGCGTCACGGGAATCCAGGGAACCCGCTTGCCGATCGCGTTCGCCACGGCGTTCGAGATCGCCGCGATGCCGCCGACCGCGGGTGGTTCGCCCAAGCCGATGATGCCGCGCTTGTCGTTTTCCTCGTCGATCTCCAGATGCACAACGATATCGCCGATATCGTTGATACCACAAAGTTTGTAGAACTCCATGTCGGGGTTCATCTGGCGGCCGGTGACTTGGTCCATGATGCGTTCTTCCATCAGCGCGCCGCAGATGGACATGATCATCGCGCCGTAACACTGACTTTCCGCGGTTCGCGGATTGACGATCAATCCGCAATCCTGAACTGCGACAAGGCGGTTCATCTTGACGATGCCGGTCTCCAGGTCCACCGTCACATCCGCGACCTGAACTCCCGCAACGCCACCGGTGTTCAAACCTTCCTTTGGCGCTTGCCGCGGATCGTTCCGTCCAGAGACGGCGATCGAGTTGACGCCCAGCTTGGCACAAGCCTGTTTCCAGGTCAGCGATTTGGCTGGGTTGCCCTTGACCATGATCCTGCCACCTGAGGCGACAAGCTGATCGGCCGGGACTTTCAGCGATTCAGCCACCTCGGCGAAGAGCTTTTCCAGGCCGTCGACGGAGGCCTTACGAGCCGCCGAACTGACCCCGCCGACGGTGGTTGATCCGCCGGAGGTGCCGGAATTCGGGTAGTTCGTGTCGCCGATCCTTACCTTGATGTCGCCCGCGCGGAGGCCCAGAGTTTCGGCCACAACCTGGGCAATGATCGTCCGGGTGCCGGTGCCGAGATCTTGCGAGCCAAGCTCGATGACCACCGACCCGTCGGGATGAATTGTCAGGTTGGCTGTGGAATCGTGTCCGGCGCCGCCCCAGGTATTGATGCCGATACCAAGCCCCCGGCGGATCATGCCAGTCTGCTTGTCACGCGGCTTCCACAGCTTCGCCCAGCCGGAAAGTTCGGCCGCTTTCTTTAATTGCCGGGCATAAGCCTCTGGGCGGGCGGTCACCACCGCATTCTTTGCGAATACCACCATCGGGTCTAGGCCTGCCTTAGCGGCCAAATCCTCGATGGCAACGCACGTCAGGAACGACGCCTGCTGATGGTTCGGGGCGCGCCATGCGCGGATGGGAGCCGTGTTAGTGGAAACGGCTGAGTGGTTCTGACGCCTGTTTGGAATCTTCGTGAAGACGTACGGGATCGGAGGCGAGCCTCCGCCTGCCACGCCGCCCGAAGCCCAGGAGGTCGATTCCCAAACAGTGATGGTTCCGTCCTTCGTAGCACCCAGTTTGATCCGGGCCCCGGCCGACGGCCGGCAACCGGCAATCACGTTTTCGACGGGCCGCTCGAGATACATTCGAACGGGACGGCCACCGGCCATCTTGGACAACTGGGCCGCAGCCACGCCCCAGCGGTCAGATTGGAACTTGGAGCCAAAGCCGCCGCCGATATGGTCCTGATGGACATGGACGTTCGTGGTGGGCACGCCCAGTTGCCGGGCCAAGTCGCCCTGAATCGCGGTCACGGCCTGCGTTGAAGGGTTGAATTCGACCTTGTCACCTGTCCACTGCACCACGCAGCCGTGGGGTTCCAGGCAATTGTGTTGGAGAGTGGGAATGAAGTAGGTCCCTTCGCTGACCACATCGGCCGCTTTCAGCGCGGCATCCGGGTCGCCTTGAATCTGCTCGCCGGCCGCTTTGGCGCGGTCCCCCACCTTTTTAAGATCGATCTCCTGCACCACGTGGGGGAGAACTTCGTAGTCCACCTTGACGGCCCTGGCCGCGTCGCGGGCCTGGATCTCGGTTTCGGCCGCAACGAAGGCGACCTCCCAACCAGCCCATTGAACTTGCTCGCCCGCCTTCACGCCGGCGATCACGCCTTTCACGCCGGGCATCTTCTCAGCCACCGAAATGTCGATGGACCGGACACGCGCGTTGGCGTATGGGCTGACTGCAACCGCGCCGTGGAGCATGTTCGGCTTTTTGTAGTCGGATGTGTACTTGGCCTTGCCGGAGGCCTTTTCTGCGCCATCGTGACGGGTCAGTCGCTGACCCATCACTTTGCGTTCCTTCATCGGCGGCCATGCGTAATTAGCCATTGCTGCCTCCTTTTGCCGCCGGGACGGCGGGACGCATCTTTCTGGATGCCTCAACCACAGCCTGCCGAATACCCATGTAGGTTCCGCACCTGCAGAGGTTGCCCCCCAATCCGTCCTTCACCTGCTCTACGGTTGGAGTTGGGTGGTGGTCGATAAAATCCTTCGCTGCAACGACGAAACCGGGCGTGCAGTATCCGCACTGCTGGGCATCGTGATTCACGAAAGCCTCCACCAGGGGATGCGGCTTGCCGTCTGCCATAGCAAAGCCTTCAATCGTCGTGATTTGGCTGCCACGCGCGTCGATGGCCAGGATCGAGCAGGCATACACTGCCTTGCCGTCCATGATCACCGTGCAGGCGCCGCAGGTGCCACGGTCGCACACCCGTTTGGCGCCGGTCATGTTGAAGTGGTTGCGCAATACGTCGAGCAGCGTCTCGCGCGGCTCGGCCAGCGCCATCATTGACTTACCGTTGACTGTAAGAGTGATGTTAACAGCCCCCGGGCCAATCGGCTTGGGGCCTGCTGTCTGCGCCTGGGCGGTTTCCGATGTTAACGCCGGGACCACGGCGCCAGTGACGCCGGCCCCCTGAATGAAGCCACGGCGGGAGAATCCGCCGCTGCGGGATCTTGAGGTCGATTCAGTGAGGGTAGGATCTTTGGTTTGACTCACGTGGACACCTGCCTATCTGGATGAGGGTACGCCGGGCCCAGTCCCCCGTGCGCGCCTCTGGACAAGATGAGTTGACTCTTGAATTGTACATCATGATGGCAAGTCTTAGCCCCCACGACTGCCATATCAGAAACGCCTTCCAGTCCTCTTTCTCCGGTCTGATAGAATGGCCCGGAACGCTCGTCCAATCCAGTTCTTTTACGGAGTTCAGATGCCCGACAGACGCACATTCCTTACCTCCGCGGCCACCGCGACCTTCACCACCAACCTTTTCACAGGCCAGGTCCGCGGCGCGAACGACAAAATCCAGGCGGCTTTCATCGGCATGGGCCGGATGGGCATGGGTAACCTCGGTCATGCCATGAAACAGGAAAACCTGGTTCCGGTCGCCGTCTGCGACGTGTACCAGCCGCACCTCGACAAAGCCGTCGAAGCCGCGAACAAGAATCCACACGGCGCCAAGGTCCGGGCCATCCGGGACTTCCGCGAGATCATTGCCGACAAATCTATCGATGTCGTCAACATCTCGACGCCGGATCACTGGCACGCCTACATGACTGTCGAAGCCTGCAAGGCCGGCAAAGACGTCTATGTCGAAAAGCCCATTTGCGTAACCGTCGAGGAAGGCCAGTTGATGGTGAAGGCCGCCCGCAAGTACAACCGCGTTGTCCAGGGCGGAACCATGCAGCGCTCGCAGGTTCATTACCAGCAGTTGACGAAACTGATTCGCGAGGGACTGATAGGCGACGTCACTTTCGTCCGGACCGGTAATTACGGCTATATGCCACCCGTTGGTATCGGCAACCCGCCCGACACCGATCCGCCGCCAGGACTCGATTGGGATCTCTGGCTCGGACCCGCGCCCAAGCGGCCTTTCAATGCCAATCGCTTCGGCGTCGATCCCAAAGCGTTTTCCCACTTCCGCTGGTTCTGGGATTACGCCGGCGGCATGATGACCGACTGGGGCATCCACCTGCTCGATATCGTCCAAATGGCCTACGACGAAGTGATGCCCACCGTCATTACAGCCGTCGGACAGAAGCGCTATCTGACCGACAACCGTGAAACGCCGGACACTCTGGAAGCCGTTTACGAGTACCCGAAGTTCATCGCCACCTACGAGAACCGCTACGGCAACAACGCCTCGCCGTTCCCCTATGGCAACACGGCCTTCCACGGATCGAAAGGTACGCTCTATTGCGACCGCTCCGGTTACAAGGTCGTGCCGATGAAGGGCTCCGATCTGGTGGAGATGGACGTCAAATCGTCGGGCTCAGGCAACGACGCCCACTGGGCGAACTTCATCGAGTGCGTCAAGACCCGCAAGAAGCCGATCTCCGATATCGAAAACTGCTACCGCTCCTCGGCCACCTGCCTTCTGGCCAACGTCGCCCTGCGGTCGAAACTGCGGCTGGACTGGGACGACAAGACCCAGACCGTCGCCCAACCCGAAGCGCGGAAGTACCTAGCCGCCCAGGCCCGTGCGCCCTGGAAGATCGTGGTGTAGACGGGGGGTCACCCCTTCAGGTCCGCGAACGCCTCTTCTATCTCCTTCTTCGCCGCCGGGCTCACCGGGACGAGCGGCAGTCTGACAGGTCCGCCGTAGTAGCCGTTTAAGTCCATGGCGTGTTTCAGGCCCGGGATACCATACTTGACCGTCACAAGCACGGCGGCGCGGGCGATGCGCCTTTGCCAGTCAGCGGCGGCTTCGTACTCGCGCTGCCGGTGCGCCTCCCAGATGGCGATGGTCGAATACGGGGCTGCATTGGCATAGGCCAGCACCGCGCCCACGGCGCCGACGGCCAATGACGGCGCCAGGGTCGGCGCACTCCCGACCAGCACCTGGAAGCCCTCCCTGGTCTCCCGGATCATCTGCATCACCTTTTCGATATTGCCCGAGCTTTCCTTGATGGCGATGATGTTCGGATGCTCGCTCAACGCGGCCACGGCATCTGCGGGAATATCCACGCCGGTCGCCTGTGGCCAATTGTAGATCATCAGCGGGATCTTCGTTTGGTCGGCCACGGCGCGGAAGTAGAGCTTTTGCGCCTCTGAGTTATTCAGCAGGTTCTTGTAGTAATGCGGCGTCCGGACCATCGCCGCCTTGTAGCCGATTTCGGCCGCGCGATTGGTCAGCACCACCGTCTCGCGGACGCTCTCCACGCCCGTTCCGGCGATCAGCATTTTGTCCGGAGCTGCGTGCTTGGCGACCAACTCAAAAAGCCGGATCTTCTCCTCGAACGTGAGATAGACACTCTCGCCCGTCGATCCGCACACGACGTAGCCGGACAGTCCGGTACGGTTCCATTTCGTGACGTTATGCTCGACTTTGGCTTCGTAGATCTCGCCGTCGGCGTTGAACGGCGTGGCGATGGGCGGAAAGATACCTTGAAGTTTCAGCATGGCTCTCTTCCAGGGTAGTGAATTCGGCGCTCGTTTCGGATAGACTGCCCTCGAACAGGAGGTTTCCGCAATCAAATGACAACGAGACGACAATTCGTCGCCGGCGCGGCGCTGGCGGTTCCAGCCGCGCTCGCGCAACAGAATAAGCAGATGATCTCGCTCGCGGCTTGGTCGATGAGCAACAGCTTCTTCCAGGGCGGCTGGAAACTGCTTGAACTGCCGGGCATCCTGAACAAAAAGCACGGCATCACCGCTCTCGAACACGTCAATCAGTTCTTCGAGACGCCGACGCTCGGCTACATTCAGAAGCTGAACAAAGCGTGTGCCGACAACGGCGTGAAGCAGACCATCCTCATGGTCGACGGTGAAGGCTCCACCGCCGCAATTGACTCGGCCGAGCGGAAAAAGGCTGCAATCTTCCACCGCAAGTGGATCGACGTCGCCGCTGAACTCGGCTGCCACTCGGTCCGGTGCAACTTCTATGGGGGACTCGAAAAGTGGACCGAGGACAAGGACCTCGTCAAACGAGGCGCCGAGACGTTCAATTGGATGCTCGACTACGCCAAGGGTACGAATCTGAACATCATCGTCGAGAACCACGGCCGCGCGTCGTCGGATCCAGACATCCTTGTCGCGCTGGTCAAGGCAGTCAATAATCCGAAGTTCGGGCTGCTGGTCGACCTTGGCAACTGGAATCCTGGGGCCGACCGCTACGAGTGTGTCCGCAAAACTCTGCCCTATCACAAAGGTCTCTCTGTAAAGGGCAGCTACGGGCCCAACGCCGACCCGGCTTTCGACATGGTCAAGCTCATCAAGACTGCTCTCGATGGTGGCTACGTGGGCTACTGGGGCATCGAAGTGACGCCTCGCCTCCAGCGCGGCCAGAAACTGCCTGCCGCTGACCTGCTCGCCATGGAAGAGAAGACCATCAATGAAGTGAAGGCGATCATTCAGCAAACCGTGCCGGGGGCGGTCTAGCCATGGCAGTCTCGCGCAGAGCATTCGCCGCCGCGCCGTTCATGATCCTGCCCAGGCGGGTTTTGGGCGGCGCCTGCTACGTCGCGCCGAGTGACCGAGTCACCATCGCTACCGTCGGCTTCGGCCGGCAGGGATTGGCCGTGACCACTGAACTCATGGCGCGGCCGGATGTCCAGATGGTCGCTGTTTGTGACTGCAACCGGTCAAGCAAGGACTATGCCGAATACGGCAAGAACTCGAACCTCATCATGGCCCGGCGGCTTCTCGGCAAGGGCTTTGAGGAGTGGGCGCCCGACCTCGCGTCGCCCGGTGACGCGCAATTGACCTCAGATTTCAAGACCAGCCTTGGATTCGGCGGACGTGACCCAGGCAAGCGCCTCATCGAGGCGTACTATGGTTCCCACACGCCCTCGGGCCGGTATAAGGGTTGCGCCGCTTACGGAGACTTCCGCGAACTCCTGGATAAGGAGAAAGACCTGGACGCCGTCTACGTTGCCACGCCCGACCACTGGCACGCGCCCATCGGAATTGCGGCCATGAAGAAGGGCAAGCACGTCCTTGGCCAGAAACCGATGACTCATTCGGTGGGTGAAGCCCGCCGCATGGCGCAGACAGCAAAGCAAACCGGCGTCTCCACATCGGTTACGGTAAGCAATCCGACCAGCCGCGATTCGGCCACCATCCGCGAGTGGATCCAGCAGGGTCTGATCGGCAAGGTCACCGAAGTGCTGAACTGGTCAAGCCGCCCGTACTGGCCTCAGGGGGTTGCCCGTCCCAAAGAGACCGTGCCCATTCCCGACGGCATGGACTGGCAGATGTGGCTGGGGCCCGCGCCCGAGCGGCCCTATCACCCCATCTACGCGCCGTTCGCTTGGCGCGGCTGGTACGATTTCGGCTGTGGTTCGTTCGGCGACATGGGCTGTTACAGCTTCGCCGGACTTTTTAAGATCCTCGACCTGACGCCGCCCACCGCCTTTGAGGCCTCCGTCAGCGAGCCATTCGAGGAGACTTTCCCGAAGGCATCCATCGTCTCGCTTGACTTCCCCGCCAACGCCGGACGTGCCGCGTTCAAGTTGGTCTGGCTCGACGGCGGGTTGAAACCGCCCCGCCCAGACGGCCTCACTGATGAGGAAGCCGCGCGGTACTTCAAGCCAGGCAGGGAAGGCATTTATTATGCCGGAACCGAAGGCGCCATCATCGCCGGATTCAACGGCAACGGCCCGCGCATCCTCGGCAAGAACGCCCGCCAGGCGCCGCCGCTGGACCGCCAGGAAGCCCGCCGCGACAGCATCCTCGACCAGTGGCTGGGCGCATGCAAAGGCGGACCGAAACCCGTTGCCAGTTTCGAATCACAGGCTGCGCCGACCGAGGCTTTCCTGCTCGGCTGCATCGCCCAGCGCAAACCGGGCGAGAAATACAGATGGGATTCGGCGGCCATGAGGGTGACCAACAACGACTCGATCAACCAGTACCTCGACCCGCCATACCGCGGTAACTGGAGTTGACCCAAAAGGAAAGCGGGACACGGCCCAAGGACGTGTCCCGCACAAACAAACTCAACCCCTCCCACGGCCAAACAGCAACGTACTGGAGAGGGTTGCTCCGGTTCCGCCTAGGCGGCCTTCACGAACGTGAAAAGCGCCAGTGACTCGATGAACGCCAAGCCGAGCAGCAGCAGGATTCGAATTGCGCCGGCTGCGCCGGGATTCCGCGCGATGCCTTCGGCAGCAGCGGCTATCGCCTTGCCCTGCGCCATGCCGCAGAGGCCGGAGGCGATCGCCATCGCGAATGCGACGTGCAGCACAAAGCCGCCGCCAGACTGGGCCGCGCCGTCCTGGCCGAACGCCGGAACGGCGACCAGCATCAGAACAGCGAGAAACAGAACCGTCTTCAGATTCTTCATTGTCTTTCTCCTATGAATGGTGGCCGCAGGAGGTGGTTCCGCAAGGTGCGTTGGGACGCCCAGGGGCTCACACTGTACGGCCGCTAAACTCTTTAGTGCTCCTCGTGAGCCACCGCGCCGCCGACATAAGCAGTCGACAGGACTGTGAAAATAAACGCCTGGATGAACGACACGAACACGTGCAGTCCAAGGAAAACCACCGGCACCACATACGGCACAATCGCCATGAAACCCAGGGTCACCTCTTCACCCGCGAACATGTTGGCGAAAAGACGAATAGTGAGCGAAACCGGCCGGATGCAGTGGCTGATGATTTCCAGCGGGAACATGAACCAGGCCAGCCACCACATCGGCCCGGCGAAGTGGCCAAGGTATTTCGCTGCTCCCATTTCGCGGAAGCCATGGATGTTGTAGTTCAGAAACGTCGCGATCGCGAAACCGGCCGGGATCGTGTAGTACATCGTCGGCGACTCGTGGCCGGGCACCACGCCCATTAAATTGCAGAACAGGATGAAGAGGAACGTGGTGGCAAAGAACGGGACGTACTTCTTGTAGCCATGGCCGATGATCTCGTGCGCCTGGTCGTCGAGGAACGTGTAAACCGCCTCGATCATGAGCTGGAACTTGCCGGGGCGGTCAGTGGAAAGCTGGCTGCGGAGCACCGCTGCCAGGACCATCACGATGATGACGGCCAGCACAAGCATGGCGTGTCCGTTCGACCACGGTTTGCCATGCTCGGCGTGGTAGCCACCGAGCGAAAGAATCCACTCAGCGGGTGCGGAAAAGTACTTGTTTAATAGAGCGGTGAACCAAAGTTCATGATGCATGGAACGACTCGTAAACGGCCTCGATGGTGGCGGATGCCACCGCGACCAGCAGGCCTAGCGCCAAGGCGGGCACAAAGACCCCATACAACCTCACGATAACATAGATCGCGCCGCCCAGGACCAGGAAGCGGAGCGAATGCAGCGCGGCCGCTGCAGCACTCCCGGCCTTGCCGGAAGCGGTTGATTCTACATCCCTTACTAACTTGTATAAGAGAGAAAAACTGACCCACGACACGGCAGCCCCTGCCAGGAATCCGATCGCCCCTTCGCTCCCCGCCCAGAGCCCGCACAATGGCGCCCCCAACAGAGTCAGCGCCGCCATGATCCGGATGACCCGGCGCACGACGCCCGCGCCCTCATTTGCGCTGATCGAGGCCTTCAATCCGAACCGCCTGCCGGAAAGTCTCGTACATACCCGCCACGCAACCGACGAGCAATCCCACTGTCGAGGCCCAGTTCCAGCCCATGTTCCGGTCCAGCCATCCGCCGATGAGGTAACAGATGTAGCCCGAAATTGGGGTGATCGTGGCTAGGCCCATATAGGCCCCGGCCTTTGCGTATCCCGACATCCCTGCCGGCTTGGGCCCATCTTCTTGCGGATTCTGTTCGTTTGGGCGCGGCGGCATGGTTCCCTGCCAATTATACTTTTGACGCTTGGCTGCTGCAACGCAAAACATTGAAAATGAATTAGTTGATGGAATTGAGATGACTTCCCGGACGACACACGCCCCGTATGTCATCGGTAGAGGCAGTGAACCTCCTGGCTGAGCCGAAGATCTGGACCGTGCCAGACGAAGCACGATGGCCCTTGTCTGCCGGGTTTCCAGCCGGCTGGGTCAGTTGGTCTTCAGCGGTGGCGGTGTCAGGCCGAGACCTGTGAGGAATGAACGGATCGACTGGAAGATTTGCAGGTTCTGTTCCAGGGTGAAGCCGCCGTGCTTGCCGCCGGGAATTGTGACGAGTTCGGTCTTCACCCCGGCAGCTTTCAGGGCGTTGGTGAGTTGGACACCGTGTGTATAGGGAACCGTCGGGTCGGCGTCGCCGTGGATGGTCAGAACGGCCGGCAGGCCGGAGCGGACGTAGGTCATCGGTGAAACGCGCTTGGCGATATTGACGCGGTCAGTCTGAGATCCGAGCCAGGTGACAGCGTAGCTCTTCATGTTTGGTCCATCGAGCAGGTCGGCGACATCTGTGATGCCATACCAGTTGACGATGGCGGCGACCTTGGGCTCGTCGCCGGCGACGCAATAGCGGTCCAGGCCGGCGGACTCGGGCAGCATGCCCATGATCAGCGCCAGGTGGCCACCCGCGGAACCGCCGGTGAGGATCAATTTCGACGTATCGAACCCGTACTCCTTGGCGTGTGCGATGGTCCATTTCAGGGCGCAGCGGCAATCCTCCACGGCGGCCGGGGCGAGTGAGACGCGGGCCAGGCGGTATTCGACGTTGACCACATTGAAGCCGGCTTCGAGATAGGGCAGGACGAAGAGGGCGGTAGATTCCTTCGTTCCGCCGGTCCAGCCGCCGCCATGGATGGCTATGACGGTGGGCAGGGGTCCGTCGACGCCACGGCGGCGGTAGACATCGAGCTTCGACTCGTAGTTGTTGGCAGTAAGGTAAGTGATATTGGGGGTAACTGAATACTGGTTCCAAATTCGGACAGTGTCCAGGCCCTGGGCGAAGACACCGGCGGCGAACAGGATGAGCAAGATGTTGATGCGCTTGATCATGTGACAATCTCCAATTGTTGTAGATGGGTCAGGGGCCCACGCGCGGACTTGGTGTCTGGCCTACGGTGGCCTAATTTCTCCATTTGAGGTTGACGGTCTTGCCGTTGCTGTCGAGGTTGCCGCCGATGGCGCGGAGGGTGAAACTGGCGCCGGTTGGAGTGAAGACGGTTTCCAACCATCCGAGTGGCTCGGAGTCGCGGAAGTTGTAGCCGGTGGCCGGGATGTTCACCAAATGAACGCCGTCCTGGACCTCGAACTTGTAGACGTGCGAGTGGCCGTAGAGGATGGCCTTGACGGCGCGTGCGGATTTCACGAGATCGAAAAGGCGCGGGGCGTCGAGCAAAGATCCGTCGCCGTCGTCGAGTGTGTGGTGGACGGCGAGAACGGTGGGTTTACGCTGGGCGGCGAGGCGCTCCTTAAGCCAGTCGCGCTGGGCCTTGCCGAGCAGGCCGGGGGTGAAGTTGGCCTGGATGTTCGAATCGAGGGTGATGACCTCGACTGGGCCGGCGTCGATGGCGAGGACGTGGCGGTTCTTGATGGGCTGAACGCTCTTCTGGGTCGCGCCGAGGGCCTTGAGGAAGTTGGCGCGGTCGTCGTGGTTGCCGAGCACGAAGGCGACCGGGAGCTTGGATGTGATGGGCTCGGCGAGTTCGGCAAGGGCTTCATAGTCCTCGGCGAGGCCCTGGAGGCGGGCGAGGTCGCCGCAGACGAGGGCGCCATCGAGCTTGGCCTGTTCAAGCTGCCGGGCGACCATGGTGAAGTTCACCACGGGCTTGAAGCCACGGTACTCTTCGAGCGGATTGGCGGGGACGTGAGTGTCGGAAAACAGTGCCCAACGGGCTTCTTTCTCGCTTGCGCCGAGGGCTACAGCGGCGGCCGGCATGGCGAGGAATCCCCGGCGCGACAGGCCAGATCGATTGGTAGGTAGCGTGAGAATGGGCATTTCACGCTCAGTCTAGCGCAAAGGGCCAGGATGGCGAGTCTCGGGAAGATGTCAGCCGCGGCGCGTGAGACGCGCGCCGAGTGCGCCGCCAAGCGAACTGACGACGGCGACGAGCAGGAAGTTGACCACGAGCATGAGGACAATAAAGACGATGAGGACCTGAGGATCGCGGATGAGGTCGATCGCCTTGGCGGTTGCGTCTGAATCAAGACGCGCGGTTTTCATGCTCTCTTCGAGCAGGCTGGCGAAGCCCCTGCCTGAGACAACCAGGCCGGCGGTGGAGAGCACCGTACTGATAACGAAGCTAAAGACGCCGGCAATCCACCCCATGCGCGCCCCTTCCGTGACCGATAGGACACGGCCGCTGCGGCGGCAGAAAAGGACTACCGCGTAAGCACCGCCGGCCGCGAGGACGAATGGCAGCAACACAACCGCTTGAACCACCGCCAGAAGCATAACAACGAGTTGAACAACCGACGCCGCCAGGAACCCGGCCCGGACAGCCAGCGGTGAACCAAAACTGACCTCGGCGGTTTGAGTGGCAGCTGGGATGGACTCCGGCGGAGGGCTTGAAACAGCCTCTGCTTGTTCAACAGGGACTTCTTCTTCCGGCTCTGGAGGGAGCAAGAGGGGATCGTCCTCGCGCACAGGGCGGCCACAACGGTGGCAGAAACGGGCATCGTCGGGGAGCTTAGCGCCGCAAGTGCAGTGGCCTTCCACCATTTCAGTGTCGTGGATTGGGCGAGGACACGGCAACCTTCATTACGGCTTTCGATGGAGGCGCCACGGTAAGAGCAGGCCTACTGGCGGAGCGTGGAGTTGAAGTTCTGGATGGCGGCGCGGTTGACGCAGTTGAGTGCCAGCAGTTGCGCGGACATACGGAGCGGTCCGGCGACTATTCCAGTCGAACCGGAGGAAAGCGAGACAGCAAATCGCAGCGAAGAAAAAGGGACCCGGACGAGCGTGTCAACGACTCATCCGGGTCCGTGAACTGGGAAGGTTGGAGATCAGAATTCGTTCTTGCGGACAGTTACGCGGGAACCCCGCGGGCGGACGGTGGAGGAGGATTCGTCATCGAGAGTAACGGTGAGCGGCATCTCCTTGCGGTCACGATAGAGAGAGACGGCGATGGTCTTCTTACCGTCCTTGCGGGCGGCGCGAATAGCGGACGTGATGTCGCGCGGCGCGTCGATCTTCTCGTTGTCGATCTTGACGATGACATCGCCGGCCTTGATCCCGGCCTTCTCGGCGGCGGTATCCTTGATCACGCTGCGGACGAGTACGCCTTCCTTGACGCCGAAGAAAGACGCGAGCTGGGACTCGCCAATCGACTCGCCCTCGACGCCGAGCATCGAACTGCGCCAGGACATGGTCGCCTTGGGTACGTCGGGCATGACGAACTCGAAGTCGCGTCCCATATTCGGAACAGGCCAGGGCTTGCCCTCAGTGACGAAGACGTTTGGGGCTTTACGGGCGGCAATTGTCGCGGCGATTGTCTGATGGGCACCGTTGCGGACAACTCCGAGTTGAGCGGTCCGGCCGGCAGGCGTCTCCCGGACCATGCGGACGAACTGCTCGGTTCCCTCGACACGCTGGCCGTTGTAGGACTGGACCACATCGCCGACTTTCAGACCGGCCTTTTCGGCGGGGCTGGCTTGATCGACCTTTGTGATCTCGACACCGTACTCGCCGGGCAGTTTCAGGGTCTTGGCGCGCTCGGAATCGATCTCGCGGACACCCACTCCAAGAAAGCTGCCAGAGGACTTCAACGTGATGACCTGCGGCGGCGCCGGTGGAGCGGGCGGAGCGGGGGGATCCTGCGCCAGGACAGGCAGGATGCCGAGGACCGAAATTGCGATGAAGCTTTGAATAGACATAAGCGAACCTCACAGGGCAAACAAACTCGTGGCGTGTCAACGGGCGCGTTTGACAAAAATCGAGCCGCTTGAAACCGAGAGCATCAGCAGCGAATTTCCGCCGTTGAGGCTCTGTTCGGCGTAGGCGGCGCCGAAGCCGGATGCGGGCCGCTTCGAACTCAGACCGGGGTACTCCGATTTGATGCCGCCCCGCCAGCCGGTAGACTCGTTAATGGCTTTGACCGTCACTGATATGTTAGACGGAAGATAGACCGTGAGGTCACCCGATCCGGCTGAAAGAAAAGATGTTGCAAGTGTTGCATTGCGCGTGAAGGCGGCCACGACAGGACCGGTGGAGGTTGTGGCGCGAACCGGCCCCGAAATCGCCCTGAGACGGATGCCGCCTCCGGCTGATTCGGCGTGAACCGACGGCGCCGAGCCGACGATGATGGACCCGCCGCCATTCTCGGCGGTAACGGCCCCACGGGCCCGATCAATTTCGATGAGACCACCGGATGTGTGGACTGAGACCGTGGACTCCGCCTCGCGCACCTGAATGTTACCCGAAGTGGATGCGCGCAGAGGTCCTCGAACCCGATCCACGAAGATGTCGCCACCAGCGCTCCGAAGACTCGCTTCAGCCGATGCGGACTCGACGCGGATGGAGCCGCCGCTGGAAAACGACCGGAGTGGTCCGCCGATGCCGGAGAAGGTCATTTCGCCGCCGCCGGTGCGGGCGGTCACGGTTCCGCGGACATCGCGCACCTCAATGTTGCCCGCCAGAGTGACTGCCTCGATCATTCCATGAAGTCCGCGAACAACGATGGCGCCCTGGTCCGAACCCACATAGACATGGGAAAGCGACGCGGGCAAGGTAAGGCGTAATTCGCCCGGCATGGGCGCGGCTGCCGTGCGGGCCACGGAAAGGATGCGCCACGATCCGGAGGATTTGTGGGCCAGCGTGGCGGGCGTTCCGATCCAACGATACTCGATCAAATCCTCCGGTCCTCCGGCCTGGACTTGAACCCTGCCGAATGCGGCGATCTTTACGTGAGCCGAACCGTGTAATGGGATTGTGCCATGGGACGGCGGCTGTGCGGCCGCCGTCGTGGCGGTGACCAAAGTAATGCAGAGTTGCGCGACGAGAGCCGGTCTGAAAGCAGGGCTAGAAAGTGTCAACGGATGCCTTCATCTCGCGTAGGGCCTTCTGGCTACGCGACCGGATGTAGTTGTTCTCCTCGCGCCGCATCAGTTCCTGGAGGAGTCCGACCACCTCGGGCTCACCGCGATTCTGGAGGAGAAGATCGATCGCTTGGACGCGTACGCCGGGGTTGTCGTCGCGCTGAACCACCTCGGCAAGCGCCTGGCGAGTTTCGGGTTCACGGGCGTAAGCTTTGAGTCCGTCGAGCGCTTTGAGACGGACGCCGGAGTTGGGATCGTTGCGCAAGGCCTGAATTAGAACTTGGCGAACCTCGTCACGCTCACAGTGGTTTTTCAGCAGGTCCATTGTGTCGACACGAAGCCCGGGGTCGGAAGGATCCGCGGCGGCGGAGATCAACATTGCGCGGATTTGCTCGTCCTGGAGCGAGCCGGTGAGCTCGCGCTGGCGGATTTCCTCGTACTGGACGCGTACCTGGCCGGGTCCGGCAGCGTTGACCAAACGAACCCGGGCAATGGACGCCGGTTCAGCTGCGCCGCCGCTGAATCGGGCCATCATAGGCGATTCAGGCACGATCCTGGCAGCGAAAAAGCCGGCGGCGAGCATGGCCATGGCTCCAACCGGCCGGAGCCACATCGGCGGATGCACCACCCATCGATCCCACAGTTGGCGCACGGAGAAACGGCGCCGCAGCGACGACTCTTCTCCAATGCGGACAGCGAGATCGCGGCGGCAACGCGCCAGCAAACCGGCAGGCGGCTCGAGCTCGGCCTGGGCAAGGAGCGATTCCAGAGTCGCATTTTCTGCACGGGCAGCCTGGCATTCCGGACAGGAGGCGATATGCAGTTCAAGCGCCTCTTCCTCTTCGAAGCTCAGTTCGCCGTATCCGGCCAACAGCATGAATTGACGGGCTTCTTCGCAGTTCATAGCAGATCTCCTAGAGCCGTGCGCATCTTCTGCGTTGCGCGGAAAAGACAATTCTTGGCGGCTTCCTCGCTGGTGCCGAGGACGTCGCCGATAGCGCGAAGGCGCATTCCCTGATAATGGCGCATTTCGAAGACCATCCTTTCCCGGGCGCTCATCTGAGTCAGCGTGTCCTCGATCTTGCGCTTGATTTCGGTGGACAAGAGCGAGCGCTGGGGGTCGGAGTGCGGCCGGTATTCAGGTGTGGTTTCAAGGCGGTCGACTGTGCCTTCTGGGGTTTCCACAGTGGAGGGCTCGGTCTTGCGGACCTTGCGTTTTCGCAATTGATCCAGGCAGAGGTTGGTCACAATCCGGTAGAGCCAGGTATGAAAGCTGCAATCGAAGCGGAACGAGTTGATATTCCGGTAAACCCGAAGGAATGCTTCCTGGTAGACGTCGTGGGCGTCGTCGGGTGACCGGAGCAGGTTCATGGCCAGTTTCAGGACGCTCTGGTCGTAGTTCCGGACAAGGCGTTCGAAGGCGTCGTGGTCGCCTGCTTGCGCGGCGCGGATGAGAGCGGCCTCATCCATCGTTTCCTCGCCTCGGGGGCGGACACGGGCCGCTCCGGGTTGGGATAGGGCTAAAGAAGCTGAGCTGGAGTTCATGCGGCGCAATCCTCGAGGATCCGCTTATATGGACGGACGAGTCGAGAAAACGATAGACGCCGGCGTGAAAACGTCGCGGCCTGGGACGAGTCATCTTGGGTGAAGACGCCAAACGCACAGGACAAGTTCCCAACGGACGAAAAAACGCCCAACAGAGCTTAGCGGGGACGTTCACGAATCGCCCAAACCGAGGTCAGACTCTCCAGGCCGTCCTTGTCAATTGCGCGCACGCCGAGGACAGTCTCGTCGATCAGAATGTTTTTGAGATTTGTCTGCAACGAGTTGCCGACGAAAATTTCGCGCTCCCAGAAGGGTGCCGTCGTCGGACGCAGAACGATGGAGTAACCGGCGAGATCAGCCTCTGGGGCGTCCTGTTTCCAGCGCAGTTCGGCGTCATAGCGTGACACGCCCCTGGCGATTGGTCCAACGAACGGTGGTTTGGGAGCGAGCGCGAGATGCATCAGCGCCGCTCCCACCACCCTTGTCACATTGGTTGTGTACGGCATGGATACACGATCGGGCGTATCGAGGGCGTTGTGCTGGTTCTCAAGTTGTTCGGTGGGCGTTGTGAATCGGACGGCGGCGAAGCCAGCCTGATGGAAGGGGGTATGATCCCCGCCGCGCCCGAAGCGGTCAGAGCGGAAGACAGGCTGGGCGGAAAAGCCGGGCTGGTAGCGGGAGGCGACGTCATGGACGAGACGGGCGAGGGAGCGGGAAGGCGAGTCCATTGGATCACCTGAATAGACGTTGACGCGTGGTCCGGCAGCGATCCCATTGCCCGTGACGTCGGTGCCGATGGTGTCGACATTTAGAACCGCTTCCAGTTTCTGCTTGGACTCAGCGGCCCGTTTGGCATAAGCGCCAGCGCCGACCAAGCCCTGCTCCTCACCGGAGAAGGCGACAAAGACAACGGTCTTCTCAAGCGGGCGATGAGCCAGGACACGTGCTAGTTCCATTACACAGGCCACCCCGCTGGCATTGTCGGCTGCGCCGGGCGCGTCGGGGGCCGCGGCGGTCGCCTCCATGTCCCATCCGCCGGCCGGGCTGGTCTTGATGTGAAGCGAGTCGTAGTGTGCGCCGACCAGAATGTGGACGTCGGGTTGGGTGGTCCCGGGCAGGACAGCGACGACGTTAACGATCTCAGTGTCACGAACGAATCGGCCACCTTTGGAGACCGGGACCGGCATATAGCTCGCTTCGAGATTGCCTCCGTATCGCTGGAATTCGTTGTAGATCCAACGGCTTGCGGCAGCGACGCCCGCATTATCGCCAGCCACAACCCCGTTTGCGTTTCTTGAACCAAACGAACTCAGCTTGTGGATGGTGGCCGAGATCCGCTGCTCCGAGATTTCGCTGAGAGCCTGCTGGATGAGCGGATGCAGCGGCCGGGAGACCGGCTGAGCGGAAGCTGCGGCTGAGACGATGGCCAGATACAGGATGAATCTCATGGGGATAGGCCCTATTGTACAAGCGTGCCCAACCGCAAGGAATCGGTTAGAGAGTCCGCAAGTGAAAACCGCCGTCTGCGTTGATCACGGTTCCTGTGCCGTAGTCAATCAGGCCGTCTGCAATGGCCCGGACAGCGCGTGCAACGTCAGCAGGGTCTCCAAGGCGGCCTTGGGGAAGGAGTCCGCCTTTCGCCTTTTCTTCATAGACATCGCGCACTTTCTCAATCATGTCGGTGCGGATGATCCCAGGGCGGACCTCGAAAACGCCGATGCCGTGGGGTGCAAGCCGGGCCGCCCATAGCGAAACCGCCATGGCCAATCCCGCCTTTGAGATACAGTATTCGCCTCGCATGGTGGAAGCTGTATAGGTGGAAATCGAGGTGACGTAAACGATGCGTCCACTGCCTTGCTCGACCATGAGGCGGGCAGCCAGTTGGGTCAGGAAATATGGACCCTTTAGGTTCGTGTTCAAGACCTCGTCGTAGATGTCCTCGGTTGCTTCGAGGATGTCCTTGCGTTCGCGCGGGGCGATGCCGGCGTTGTTCACGAGCAGGTCCAGGCGGCCGTACTTCCGGCGCACATGTCCGATGAGGGCTTGCCGGTCGGCTGGGCTGGAGATATCGCTCTGGACGATATCGGCGCCGCATTCGGCCTGGAGCGATTCGGCGGCATCGCGCCGGCCGCGGTAGGTGGCCACAACAGTGTGGGTTCTGGCGAGATCAAGGGCGATACCGCGCCCGATTCCGCGGCTTGCGCCGGTGACCAATGCGACCTGTTCCTTGCTCATCGAGATGACTCCTGGCGGACTGAGATAGAAACGAAAAGCTAAGACGACTGAACCTGGCCGGATCCCCGCACACGTGCCAGCAGCCCGGCGGCGACTTCCTTGCCGCGGGCCAGGGCATCTTCGTAGGCGTCACGGCGTTCGTCCTTGGTTAAACCGTAACCAATGCGATAGATCCGTTCGAGCGATAACCCGACGACATAGGTCCCGGCATAGGCGATCGCAGCCTTGGGAATGAGTCCTCCCCCGAACGGAATCTTCCCAGTCAACTGCCGCGCCGCGGCCCGCCAGCCCCAAGCGCCGGCGATGATTGATCCGATCTCGGAGCGCTGTTCACGGTAGCCCACCTCGCGGTCGCTGGCGCCGGCCAGCAGGAAGGCCATTCGGATCTGATTGGCGGTGAGGACGGCAGTGTCGGAAGCGAATTCGCCGACCGCCCAAGGCAATTCGCCGAGCGACGGCACTACATTCGGCAGAGCCGTCATGATGCTGAACAGAGCGTTCTCCTTCGAAATCGTATGGATGGTGCGGCGGACGACGGCGGTCCGGAAGGGCGGAAATATCCGGGCCAAGGCGAGCGAGTATGCTTCCTTGTGGTCCAGGACGTCGTCAACCAAACGGTGGAGCCGGGCCGTGTCAAAAGAGAAGGCATCCTCGTTCAAACCCCAACCAGCGGGCACCGGCGTTCCGCGCTCGAAGAAGACGAGGTGGAAACGCCCCTCAGCCGCCGCATCGCTTGCCCGTACGAGAATGTTTACCGTCTCCATACGCTTGCCGGTGGAGACTTTGGCTGGAGTAAGAAAATCCTCAATGGCGGCGTAAGAAGCGCTGCTGCCGGCCTGGACCAGGATGCGCAGCGGCCTGGCCGCCGACTGGCGGATCTGGTCGGGTGAGAGGTTCGAGATCGCTTTTCGGACTTGGTCTAAGAAGCGCACAGAGACGACCTTCTACCGCATGAGGCCACGCGAAAGCACAACACGCGGATTCCACTGCCATTCTACGCCAAGCCCGATCCGGGCGACTTCGATCTCCGGGGAGAAGTAGGCAAGGATACGGTCGACAGTCGAGTGAAAGCGCAATGCCGGGGCGACCAGGAATAGACGCGGCGGCTGGTTCGAAATCGTCCTGCCAGGGAAGTAGCCGTTGTGGCTGAAGTTGCCCAGACTTGCGTGCCAGCGGACGCGGGTCCAATAATCAAGGGCCTGCACAGGCAGATGTGGATCCTCGGATGCTTTGAGTTCAACGACGCAGAGACGTCCATGCGAGTCAATGGAAAGCAGGTCCACCAACCCGCGGTCGGCTCCGGATACGGCCACCACCTGTCCATACACTGGATTTGGCTCCAGGGTGGGACAGAGCAGTTGGAGATTCTGGCGGACCACGGATTCCAGCCAGCGCTCAGGCTGCCTCAAACAATACTGATCTTGCTGCGCCGAACCTGGCACGCGCCGGCTGGCCAGTTCAGCGGCCAGACGGCTGCCCTCGGCGACTCCACGTGCGCGGCGCTTCACGTCGATGCCGACATACAGACCGTCTGGCTTGAGCCTTGCGAACTCGACACCCCGAACGCGCAGACTCCTCTCTCCTCCTCCGCATTCAACCGCTTCGACGGCTTCGAGACATTCCAACCGCCGGGCCCAACGCCCTGCCTCGGATTCGGCGTCACGCTGGGAGACGGCCCAGACGGCGAGATCCTCGATGAGGTTGCCGCTGTCGTCCGCGTCGAGTTCAACCTCGAGGCCCTCGGCGCCGTACTCGAACACACGCCATTGCGCCGCCCTGGGATTGAGCGCACGGAGTCGCAGCAGGGTGTTAGCCGCCGTGCCCCGGCCGAGGAAGAGGGCCAGGCCCGAGACCGGACCGGTCTTGCCGCGCAGGCGCAGGTGATCAAGCCAGATGATGCCGTGGGTGAGGGCCTTGTCGCAGTGCGCCAAATCAGGCGGCGAAGCGAGCACCGCCCATCGCGTACCAGCTTTCGAGACAAGTGCCCGCGGATAAGCGGGCGAGAGGGAATGTTCAAGGTCTGCGCCGGCAGTGAGAGTCTCCACTCGCCACCCGGTGAACTGGCGGGACAGCCATCCGCCGAGTTGTTCAAGCAGAATTTCCCGGCCCGCCTGAACGAGGGATGGACGGGCGCGTCCGTCGTCGAGATCGACCAAACGGAATGCGGCCCGCTTGCCGCCGAATCGTTCGGCGATCAGCTCGAGACGGCCGCCCTGGCGCGACTTGACGCCGATAAGCCGGCGGGCCAGCGTCATCTCGTTCGTCCAGACTTCGAGGAGCACGCCATCGGGGCGCCCGGACAGACGAAAACAATCCGCCACGACAGGCAGGGGAGCCAATCCAGGTTCAATCGCTGCGGGGCGGCGGCAGGAATCGAGGAAGCTCTCGATTTCGGCGCGAAGCTCGTCTGGCTTCGCACTGGCCGCCTTCAAAGAGGCGGACAACGCATTCAGTATATGCCTAACGGACCTATTGCGCGAGGATCTCTTCCAGCACGGTCAATGCGTAATCAGCCTGGGACTCCGACAGAACCAACGGAGGAGAGAGACGGATCGAGTTTTGCCCGGCCCCGAGCACCAGTAGACCGCGCTGGAAGGCGGCCTCCACGACCGCATCGCGCAGTTCGGGCGCGCGCTCTTTCGACGCCTGATCCTTCACAAGTTCGAAACCAAGCATCAGGCCCAGCCCCCGAACGTCGCCGACGGCCGGGAATCTTCCGGGCCAAGTCAGCATCCGCGCTTTCATTCGTGCGCCAAGCGTGGCGGCGCGGTCAACCAATTCCTGTTGGAGCAATTCCAGTGTGGCCATCCCAGCCGCAATCGAAACTGGATTGCCGCCGAACGTGGAAGCATGGGCGCCGGGTTTCCACTGCATGAATTCGGTCTTGGCGATGGTCGCGCCAAGCGGCATGCCACTGGCGATGCCCTTGGCCAGGGCGATGATGTCGGGTTCGAGGCCGAAGTGCTGGTGCGCGAACATTTTGCCAGTCCGGCCCATGCCGCTCTGGACCTCGTCGCAGACCAGCAGAATCCCATGGCGCCGGGCGACAGCTTGCAGTTCGTCAAAAAACTTCTGGGGCGGGACGACGTAGCCGCCTTCACCCTGAACTGGTTCCACGAAGATGGCAGCGACCTCGTTCGCCGGGAGAAATGTTTTGAATAGAGTTTCTTCCAAGACCTTGACGCACTCGACGTTGCAGGTCTCAGGCTGCTTCGAATAGGCGCAGCGGTAGCAGTAAGCGTACGGGATGTGGGTAACGCCGCCGAGTAGAGGCGCGAAGCCCTGTTTCTGCACCGCCTTGGATCCGGTTAGGGAAAGCGCCCCCATGGTCCGTCCGTGGAACCCGCCAAGGAAAGCGACGAACTTATCGCGGCCTGTGTGATAGCGGGCCAGTTTCAGGGCAGCTTCAATCGCTTCGGCGCCGGAGTTGCCGAAGTAAACACGGTGCGTGCCCGGCGGGCCAGCGAGCGCGGCGAGTTTCTCAGCGAAATCCACCATGTTCTCGTAATAGAAGTCCGTGCCCGACATGTGGATAAACTCGCCGGCCTGGGCGCGGATGGCTTCGACCACCTTTGGGTGGCAATGGCCCGTGGCGACGACGGCAATGCCCGCATTCATATCCAGGAACCGGTTCCCATCCACATCCTCGACAATTGCGCCAGCTCCCCGGGCGATGACGAACGGGTAACTCCGTGTATAGGACGGAGAGACAACCCCCTTGTCGCGGGCGATGACCTCCTGGGCCTTTGGGCCTGGCAATGCGGTGACGATCTGCGGCAAATCGTGTCGGATTCCGGAAGCGTTGCTCATAGCATTCCTCCTAAACTTGGTCTCTCTGAATGGGGGAAGTCACCGGCCTGCGCAAAGACCGGCTGGGGGCAACGGCGGCTAGTCGCTACCAAAGAGGGAAGGACGTACTGTGGCGGGAATCGCCAGCATGGCTCCAGTGTAACCGGAGTTCCAAAAAGGAACAACTCGTGTCGTGTGTTTCGGGCATCGCCGCACGGGCTTATAAGGCACGAGCTTGGCGGCGCCATGGACGAGAGGGGAGGCAATGCTACAATCCCGGTTTGAGGTGATACGATTGACTGACCTTCCCTATGAGATTAAGCCGGCCGAAGTCAAGAGACGCCTGGACGCCGGAGAAAAGCTCCTGCTAATCGACGTGCGTGAGCCGGGCGAGCATCAAATCACCAGCATCAACGGCGCCTTGCTCATCCCGATGAACACTATCCCGCAGCGCTTGCAGGAGATTGAATCGCTGGCAGATGAGGCGTTGCTTGTGGTCTTCTGCCACCACGGAATGCGCAGCCTGAACACGGTTGCATGGCTGCGCAAACAGGGCGTGGGCAACTGCGTCTCCATGGAAGGCGGCATCGAGGCATGGAGTGTTCAGATCGATCCTACGGTCCCGAGGTACTGATGATGGCAAAGCCGAAGTTTTACACCAAACCGACTTGAACGACATGCCGCAAGGCCGGGAGTTTCCTGGCTGAACGTGGTATCGAGGTCGAGGCTGTCAATCTGAACAAAGGTCTGACGGCTGAGGAGATCGACGAATTGATTGGCAAGCGCGATCACTTGCCGTTCCTAAACCCCAAGAACGAAGTCTATCGTGAACGGGGCATGAAACAGAATCCGCCAACCCGCGAGCAAGCCATTCGTCTCATGGCCGAGTATCCGAACTTGATCAAACGGCCGCTCCTGGTAAAGGGTTCGCAGATTCTGTTCGGGTTTTCGGCAGACGAATGGAGCACGATCTGACCGGTGAGCAACAGCCTGCATATCAACGTGGAGGAGAATCGAAAATGAAAATGTCCCGTCGTGAACTCGCATTTTCGGCTGCGGCTTTCCGGCAGGCCACCGAGACAAAGCCCTACCGCGGCGCGCTGGATAAGTTCGAAGGCCAGGTCGATCTCAAAACTCTCGATCCAGTTGCCTGGACCCAGGCCCGTTATCAGGAGATGCCGCGCCGGCTCCGCTTTAACGCCCGCAACGCAAACGAAGTCCGGGCATGGCAGAAAAAGCTACGGGCGAAGGTGGCGGAACTGCTCGGCGGTTTCCCGTCTGCCCGCCCCAGGGTGAAGGCGACGATCCTCGAAACGAGGGATTTCCCCACCTATACGAGGGAAGCGCTGATATTCGAATCGCGTCCGGGCCTATCGGTGTTTGGCTACCTGTTGAAGCCCAAGAATGTTACGGGGACGCCGCCGGTGGCGATCTGCATTCCCGGTCACGGGCGGGGTGTCGACGACATAGTTGGGGTGAATGAAAAAGGCGGCGACCGGATTAAGAAAGTCGGCTACCAGTTCGACTTCGCCATTCAGGCGGTCGAGCACGGCATGGCAGCCTTCGCGATCGAACCGATGGGCTTTGGTTGCCGCCGCGGAGAAGAAGCCAAGAAGCGCGGACTGGGACAGAGTTCATGCCAGCCTGTCGCCGGGGCTGCGTTGCTGTTTGGCGAAACCATGATCGGCTATCGGGTCTTCGACATTATGCGGTCGATCGACTACCTGGAGACTCGGGCCGACATCGATCCGAAGCGGATCGGCTGCATGGGCATCTCCGGCGGCGGCACCATCACGCTGTTCGGCGCGGCCATGGACGAGCGGATCAAAGCCTGTCTCATCTCTGGCTATCTCTGCACGTTCTACGCATCGATCCTCAGCGTCGCTCACTGCATCGACAACTATGTGCCCGGCATCCTGCAATGGGCCGAGATGAACGATGTGGCCGGGCTGATCGCGCCGCGCCCGCTGATGGCCGAGTCCGGCGATGTCGACAACATTTTTCCGGTTGAAGCCACCAAGCATTCTTTCGCTCAGGTTAAACGGGTCTATGATGTGCTCGGCGCCGGCGACCGGGTCCATCATCAGGTCTTCGCCGGTCCCCACGAGTTTAACGGGCGCGAAGGATTGCCGCTGCTCGCCCGCCACCTGGGAGCGAAGTGAACGGCTTCGAGATTCTCGAACACACCGCCGACATGGGTTTCCGCGTCTCCGCGGAGAGTTTTGAGCAACTGCTCGAGGCCGCAGGCGAAGGACTGGCTTCCATTGTGATGGACTGTTCCTCGGCGCGCCCGATGGAGACTGTCGAGATCGCTGTTCAGGGCGAAGACCGCGAATCGCTGCTCGTCAACTTTCTGAGCGAAGTACTTTTCGTCCTGGATGGCCGGCGGATGGCGGTCTCAAAAGTCGTAGTCACGGCCGCCGGACCGCACGGCGCGTCGGCAGCGCTACTCGGCGAGCGTTTTGACGCCGCGCGTCATCAGCTTCGCCACGGAGTGAAGGCCGTAACCTACCACCAGTTGCTCGTCCGGCAAGCGCCTGGCGGCTGGATCGCGGAGGTCTACCTCGATATCTGAGCGATGCAAGGCTGTACTGCGGCGTTTGGACCAGCGTTGTCGACGGCAACACGCAATTTTGCCCTCGTCCTGTGCGTGTGCGCCGGTTGATCGATCTCTACTGGCTGAAATCTGCGGTACATATAGCCTCTACCCCGGATCGAAATGATACGGCGGCGCCCGTCGGCCGCAGGGCCTAACTTTTTGCAAATATGACTGATGTGGTTGTCCAGACTGCGGTCGGCAGGGGCATAGCCTCTTCCGAGGGCCTTGCGGGACAAATCATCCCGGTCAGCGATCTGTCCTGATTGCCGCGCAAGTTCGACAAGAAGTGAAAACTCGACCGAAGTCATATCGACGAATGCGCCGCCGCGCATAACCAGCATGGCAGGGGGGAAGATTTCGAGATCGTCGACCTTGAGCTTGTCCATCGTTGCCTCCATACAGAAAGTGGGGTTTACACTCTCGAAGACGAGGGCTTTGTCAGAGCGATTACGCTTCGCTGCATATATGATTGGGCGAGACGGCGCAAATCCCCAGATTGGTGCCGCCGCGACGCCAGACCCCATGCGTCCGGTCAGACCCGGCGCTGGCGCCGCCGTCGGGAGGTCATGGCCGCGCGCATGGCCGCTTTCTGGCGCTCCTTCTCGAGTAGTAGCAGCTCGCCTCGCCGCCGCAACTTAATACTCTCATCGATCTTCCGCCAGAACTGTGAGACGTATTGAACCGCGGAGACGAGCGCAAAGGCCATGGTCCCCCAAAGCGCCACGGTCGCCCAAGCCGACAGCGCCGGGAAATCGGCGGCGAGAAGGATGAGTGACACTGCGATCACCTGGGTCACCATTTTCGTCTTGCCCAGTTCACTAGCCTTAATGGTGTATCCTTCGCTTGCGGCGATCGCCCGTAACCCCGAAACGGCAAACTCGCGTCCGATGATCAGGATCGCCATCCAGCCTGGCACACGCTGCACCTGCACCAGCGAGATGAGGGCCGCAGAAATCAGCAACTTGTCGGCAATGGGATCCAGCAGCATCCCCACTGTGGTCACCTGATTCCAGCGCCGTGCTAGGTAGCCATCAATCAAGTCCGTGAAGGCGGCGCACAGAAAAATCGCGAGCGCCAGCATCTCGTTGGAGAAACCGCCAAATACTATTGGAAGGGCGGTTTCTCCCTGGACGACGGCAGCTACAAGGATCGGCACGAAAAAGATCCTTAGCAGCGTCAGTGTATTCGGGATGTTCACGGCTTTTCTGTAAAGTCTAGCAGCCCAAGCAGAGGGTTCCCCTCTTCGTCTCTTCGCGGAACCGCCGCCGCCCTCGCCTGTGGAAAACTAACAATCGCTATCTATATGTAAAAAAACTACTTATCTGGAATCCACAGAATTTTTCACAGGGATTTTCACTGCCTTCCTGTTCGTGGTCCGGTAGGGCGCCAATCTGCGTCTTAACGAAGCGGGTACGTCGGCAACAACTCTGCATCCTGTGACTGCAAACTCGCGTTCCACAACGACCGCCGATTCATGCAACGTGTCAAGCAGGGCCATCTCAGCGTGAGGGATCAGGACTTCAATCCGGCTCAGGGGCTCCTGGGGCAAGTGTTCGTCCACCAGTGAGGTCAACCGGTCGATACCCGCACCATTGAGGGCCGAGACGGCCACCCACGGCTTCCCTCCCGCTTCGCCAGCCAGACGGACGGCTGCCGCCGCCAAGTCGGCCTCGCTCATGCGATCGGATTTGTTAAAAACGAGAATCGCGGGAATCAATGCAGCTCCGATTTCTGCCAGCACACTGTTCACTTCGACACAGTGTTCCAGTGCAGAAGGAGAAGAGATGTCGACGACATGGAGGATTAGACTAGCCTCCCTGACTTCCTCTAGGGTCGCCCGGAATGCCTGAACCAAGGTCGTGGGAAGCCGGCGGATAAACCCGACCGTGTCGCTGATCACAACCCGTCGCCGGGACGGCAGTCTTAATTGCCTTACTGTTGGATCCAGCGTGGCGAATAATCGTGCATCTGCCAGCACTCCTGCCTTAGTCAACCGGTTGAAAAGAGTTGACTTACCCGCATTGGTGTAGCCGGCCAGGGCCACAGCGGGCAATGGAATAGCCTGCCGTTGCCGGCGTTGCACTCCCCGAGAGTTGCGGACCGCTTCCAGATCGCGTTCGAGTTTCCGAATCCGGCCATGGATGTGCCGGCGATCTGTCTCGAGCTTGGTTTCGCCAGGTCCGCGCGTGCCGATCCCGCCGCCGAGCCGGGACATGGCCACGCCATGGCCGGTGAGCCGGGGCAAGAGGTAGTTCAATTGAGCCAGTTCCACCTGTAACTGGCCCTCACGAGTCCGGGCCCGGCTGGCGAAGATGTCCAGGATCAACTGAGTACGGTCAACGACTTTGCATTCAAGAACTTTTTCGATGTTGCGCTGCCAGGTACCGCTCAGATCGTGATCAAACAGCACTACGTCGGCTTGGAGCGCACGAATCATCTCCTTGATTTCATTGAGCTTGCCCGGACCTACAAAGGTTGTTTTGTCGTAGGCCGGCCGCTGCTGGATAACACGCGCCAGCACACTGGCGCCCGCGCTCTCGGCCAGAGCCGCCAGCTCGTCCATGGATTCTTCAGCACTGGTCCTGGAGCTGGCGCCTGCCGCAGCGGACACAGCAAGTTCCACAGCAGCCAGAATGGCGCGTTCGCGTGAATCTTGTTCAGCCAATCCGAGCGCCTAACCCTCCGTGTATTCGGGTGGCCCCGGCACCGGCGAGGCTCCAGCCGACGCCGAATGCGCCGCACCTAAATTGTTGTGCATAGGCTTGGAGACCACAACCGTGGAGATGGCATGCTTAAAAATCAGCTGTTCCTGATTGTTGGTCTCGAGTATCACCGAGTACTTGTCGAAGCTTTTAATCCTACCCGACAGCTTCACTCCGCTCATCAGGTAAATAGTGAGGAAGGTCTTTTCCTTGCGCGCTGTGTTGAGGAACGCTTCCTGGATGTTCTGCGCAGCCTTTTCAGTGCCAGGTCTGCGCGGTCCTGCCGGGGCTCTTCTGAGTTCGTCCATTGTTTTTGCCCCTCCTTACCCTGATTGTTACTACACTCCTCGATCGCGTTTCCCGCCCGGTTGGAGGCACACATCCTCTACCGCATTGGTGAATACGCATTCAAGAGTGTAATCCCGGCGGAATCCCGAGGCAACTCCCAGCATTTGCCAGCGCCGTACCACTTGCCTCCGATGAAGGCGTACCATTGCCCGGCTCCCTGGCACGTCTGCCATCCCCGGCCGTTTCCCTGCCTGACATCGCTCCTGGTCTGGCCCTGTTTGGGCTTACCCTTGATGCGAGCCGGCCGGCATGCACCAGCTTGCGAGGCCACTTTCTCGAACACGTCCGAGCCCAGCCACAACACACTGCCGGCGAGACCTTTCAGGCAGCTACGATGTAGATGATGCCAGTTGCTCTCATCGTTGCTCAAATCCGCAATGTCGAAATCTGGGCCGAGCGCGCCATTGACGCCTCGGTCTATCTCGGCGGCGCGGCCATCCTGAGCCTGCTTGTTGTCTGGGGCGCCCGCCGATTCTCACGTTACACAGCCAATCTCATTCGTGAGCGCGGCGGCCGCGATCAAATCGAAGTAGAGAAACAGACTACGACGATAATTACCCTGGTCCGGCGAATCCTCCTCGCCTTGATCTGGATGCTGGCGGTCATCCTTGCTCTTGAACAGTTCAAGTTCGACGTCAAGCCGTTGCTGGCGGGCGCTGGCGTTGCCGGCATCGCCGTCGGCTTCGCTGCCCAAAGCCTTCTGAAAGACTGGATCAGCGGCTTTTTCCTAATCACAGAGGGCCAGATCCGCATCAACGACGTCATCAGAATCGGCGAATTCACCGGTTCGGTTGAGAAGATCTCCCTGCGCACAATTTCGCTGCGATCCTACGACGGAACACTCCACGTCATATCCAACGGCTCCATCACCGCATTCTCGAACCAGACTTTGACGTACTCTTACGCGGTTTTTGACATCCCATCCGACCTTGGTCAGGATCCCTCGCGCATGATTGATCTGATGCGCCAGACGGGGGAGTCGCTGGAACAGGATCCCGACTTCTCTCCCGTAATTCTCGAATCGATCGAAATTGCCGGCCTCGACAAGTTCACCGAACAGGGCGCCGTGATTAAAGCCCGGATCAAGACGACGCCTGGAAGCCAGTGGCTGGTTTCGCGCGAATTCAATCGGCGGCTCAAACTGGCCGCCGAAGCTGCTGGCGTCCACATCGCCACCGCCCAGCGCGCGATAAGTTACTTTCAGAGGGACAACCCCGTGCCGGAACTCGAAGATCAGGTTTGAAACCTGCGGATCAGGAAAGGAGCCGTAATGATCCCTTTCGATAATCGACAACTCTCGGGTCTCGAATGGCGCCAGGAGTCGGCTTTCGGCCGCAAACATCAGTTGATGTCCAGCGACTCTGTTCTGGCGGAGATCCACTTCGTCAAGACCCTTGGCACTCTTGCTGAAGCCCACACCGCCTCGTCTGCCTGGTCATTCAAGCGCAAAGGTGTGTTCACTTCATCGGTCGGAGCGCGCCCTCTCGGCGAGGAACGTGAAATCGCCACCTATCACCCCAACTGGACAGCCATGAAAGGTCTGGTTCAATTCGAGAGCGGCGAGCAGTATCACCTCCGGTCGGCGAACATGTGGGCCAGTGAGTGGATTGTAACTGACAGCCACGGCCAGCCCGTTCTGCGCTTCCACAACAAAGGATTCCTGAAGCACGGAGCCCAGCTCGATGTCGAAGAGAGCGCCCGCACCATTCCGCATCTGCCGTTCCTGATTCTTTTCATTTGGTACATCCTGTTGCTTCACCAAATGGACTCATCTTCCGCTGTCGTGGCGGGCTCTTGATTCTGTCCAGGGCATGGCAGACAAGAAGATCATCTACACTGCGGCCCACGGCGGATTCGGCGGTCTCGGCGTCCCGCTCGGAGGAGGCGCGGCCATCTCAGAGTGGCTGAGCGAAGAGTGGCGCGGCCGCTCCCGTTATCGCCTCGAACTCGTCACTCCAACTATTCTTGGCGCCTCCGCTCCATCCGGCCGGGACATCACAAGTTTCGATGAACGCTCCTACGCCCGGTTTTGCCTCGACTTCGGCAAGGCTGCGACACGGCGGATCCTCGAATGCGATCCATCTTCCTGCGCTGTGCTGATTAACGACATAGCGGAAGCCCCTGATTTCGCCCGGCTCGCCGCCGCCGGTTTCCACATCGTCACCATCTATCACGTCGACGTGGTCGACTACATCGCCTCTATCTATCTGAAAGGATGGGTTTCGGCGGCCACACTGGCACGGGCATGGCAAAGGCTGAGGCCCGCCGCGGCGCCCGTCGCGCCCACCATTCTTAAGCTCATCTTTGAGCGTCAGCGCGACAGCTTGCTGCACAGCAACCGGGTCGTGGTCCCGTCGGAAGGGATGAAATCGATCCTGCTCGACGCCTACCCGGCAATTCCGCATGATCGTATCGAGGTGGTGCCATGGGGCGTACGCACAGAAAACGTGGCGGAGACAGAAATCCAGTCTGAACTCGCAAACGTCCGCTCTCAAGCCGGATTGGACCGCGACAGTCCGGTCATCCTCTGCCTCAGTCGCATTTCGCCAGAGAAAGGACAGGATCTGCTTCTGGAAGGATTGATCCAACGCGAACGCCAAGGCGCCTTCATTGACAACCCACCCACCCTGCTGATCTGCGGCGATCCGGCCTTCATGCGGGGGCGGGCCCACATGGACCTCCTTCACCGCCTCGCCGCACGGCTAAAGCGCATCCGGGTTCACTTCCCCGGCCACGTCGTTGGCGCACGCAAAATGGCCATGTTCCGCGCCGCCCAGGTTTATGCGTTCCCCTCGCGTCATGAGAGCTACGGACTCACCTTAGCCGAAGCGCTCTCGCAAGGACTGCCGGCGATCGCCTTCGACCAGCCGGGCTCAAGCGAGATACTGCGGAACGGCCAGGGAGTGCTCGTGGCGACTGGACCTGGCAGCGCCGCCCGGTTCGCTTTGGAGACAATCGCCCTCCTGGAGAATCCAACGCGGCGGGCCGAGTTCTCCAAAGCCGCCGTGGCTTGGGCCACAGCACACCCATTCAGCCATTCCGCAGCGCGTGTCGGCGCTCTGCTCGGGTTGAATGGTGCAGGCGGATCCTGTGATCAATGTCCCTAGTCGATGAATCCGCGCCAGGTGTTACCCTTGGCATCCCTGAGAATGATCCCGTAGCCGTCCGAGACGCCCGAGGCATAATTATCTTCACCGTCCCGAAAGCGGTATCTGATCGTCCCATCGTCTTGCCGCTCAGCGACGCCTCGCCATTCCACCCCGTGCTCGTCCCTCAAACGAATGAAATCACCGTCCCCATGTCCGTGGACGGTTCGCCCGCCGTGGGAGAATCGGAAGAAGCCGCCAGGCAAAGTGTCTCGCCGCTTTCGACGGAAGATCATGATCGTCATATCGGCCGAGCCAGGGAAATTCAGTAGGTCAGAATTCGAGATCGAGGTGACGGCAGGGCAATGAGGGCAGTGGTTCAGCGCGTGTCGCAGGCGCGCGTCGAGGTGGATGGTCAGACCAAAGGCGAAATCGGCCTTGGTCTCATGATCCTTCTGGGTGTCGGCAAGGGCGACACTACGGCCTCAGCCGACTGGCTTGTGGACAAGATCGCGGGCTTGAGGATCTTCCCGGATCCCGAAGGCAAGATGAACCTCAGCGTTGAGCAGGCCGGTGGCGCCTTGCTGGTTGTCTCGCAGTTCACTCTGTACGGCGATACCAGGAAGGGACGCCGCCCAAGCTTCGACAATGCCGCTCCACCTGAGGACGCCAACCTGCTTTACGAGTATTTTGTTCATCGGGCACGGCAGCGCGGACTCCGCGTCGAGACAGGCGTGTTTCAAGCGATGATGAGCGTCCACCTCGTGAATGAAGGCCCCGTCACTCTGCTCTGCGAGACGCCTGCCGCCGCAGGCACGGTAGCATAACATGAATGGGTTCTGATTCCTTCCAGCCGGGCCGCCGGTCGGCGGCTCTGCTGATCAACTGCCCTGACTCCAAGGGCCTGGTCGCTCTGGTCGCCGGCTTCCTTTACGAGCACGGCGCCAATATTCTGCATTCCGACCAGCACCGCGACGACTCGCTTGGGCTCTTCTTCATGCGCAACGAATGGGATCTTGCCGACTTCTCGCTGGATGAGGGCCAGTTCATCAAGGCCTTCACGCCTCTGGCTGAGCGCTTCCAGATGCAATGGCGAGTCGAGTATTCGGAGCGGCCTCTGAACGTTGCCATCTTCGCCTCGAAACAGTTGCATTGCCTGTCCGACCTGCTAGAACGCTTCTCGACAGGCGATCTCCCTGGCCGCCTCAAACTGGTCATCAGCAACCACGATGAAGCCGGGCCACTGGCGCGCTTCCATGGGATCCGCTTCGAGAAGGTCGCCGTGACGGCGGAGAATAAGGCCGAAGCCGAACGGCGGCAATTGGAACTTCTCAGGCAGGAGGACGTTGGACTCGTGGTTCTCGCCCGCTACATGCAGGTCCTTTCGGGGAATTTCGTGTCCTTGTATCCGCACAAGATCATCAACGTTCACCATTCGTTCCTGCCGGCATTCAGCGGGGCGCGCCCGTATCACGCCGCATACGGCCGGGGCGTCAAGTTGATTGGGGCTACCAGCCATTACGTCACCGAAGTTCTCGACGACGGGCCGATCATAGAGCAAGACGTGGTCCGGGTATCGCACCGCGACAGTGTGGCCGACATGATCCGGCAGGGCCGTGACGTCGAGCGGGTGGTGCTGTCGCGCGCTGTGCGCTGGCATCTCGAGCACCGGATTCTGGCCTATTCGAACAAGACAGTTATCTTCGATTAAAGGAGCGCCGCGCGCATGATCGTTGGCACTGGAGTCGACCTGGCCGAGGTGGACCGGATTCGTGAATCCGTGGAGCGGTTTGGAGACAAGTTTCTACACCGCATCTATACCGCGCGTGAGATCGCCTACGTCGAACGGAAGGCGAACAAGTACGAACGCTACGCGGCCCGCTTCGCGGCGAAAGAGGCCGGGATGAAGGCGATTGGGACAGGCTGGCGCAAGGGCGTCAGGTGGCAGGACTTCGAGGTGGTGAATCTGCAGTCGGGCAGGCCAACGTTGCTGCTGCACGGCGTCGCAGCGGATTTCGCTGCGCGGTTGGGCGTCACCAACATCCAACTCAGCTTGACCCACACGGCCCAGTTAGGACTGGCCTACGTGATCCTTGAGAGCGGCGCCTGATCCGGCCTCGCGCGCGTCCATTTCCTTTGTCACAAGCCACGTGTGCCACATCCGGTGAATGACAGTGATGTTGCCGACCACCGCGATCACCCAGAGAACAGGTGCCATGCGGTCAAACAGCGCCCCGATGATCAGCAGTACGATGCGCTCCGGCCGTTCAAGAAAACCCACCTTGCAAGAAGGGATTGCATTCTCCGAACGCGACCGGGTGTAAGAGATCATCACCGACGCCGTCATGACGACAGCGGTCAGGACGACGTAAAAGTTCCGCCCGATGTTGGCGTAGTACACCAGTAAACCCATCAGAAGCGCAAGGTCAGAGTACCGGTCCATTACCGAATCAAAGAATCCTCCGAAGCGGGTCACTTGGCCCGTGGCGCGCGCCACGCGGCCATCCACCATATCGAAAATGCCTGCGCCGATAATGACCAGTCCGGCCGCCAAGAACCGGCCCTGCGCCAGCAGGGCGGCGGCCCAGATATTAATCATCAAACCAATGAATGTCAGCGCGTTCGGGTGGATTTTGGCCAAGGCGAGGCCGCGGACGATCAGCTTGATAATGGCTCCGGCGCCTACGCCGATCGCCTTGGTGAAAGTCATCGCCTTACTACTCCGCCGAGTCGTGGATTGTAGTTAATTCAAGGACCTCAAACTGGCGGGTGCCGCCCGGAATGGCGACAGTCACTTCATCTCCCACTTTCTTGCCAAGCAAACTCCGCCCGATCGGTGATGATGTGGAGATCATGTTGTTCGCCGCATCGGACTCCTCGCTGGCGACGATCTTATACCTGACCTCTTCGTCCTTCTTTACGTCAAGGACGAGCACACTCGAACCCAGGCCCACGCGGTCACGCGGAATCTTATCCAGGTTCACGAGAGAGAGATCAGCCAGGCGTTTCTTGAGGCTCGACAGGCGGGAGTCCACATAGCGCTGCCTCTCTTTGGCGGCATGAAACTCGGCGTTCTCACGCAGGTCGCCGTGGGCTCTGGCTTTCAGGATCTCCTTGGGCAACTCGTTCCGTAGTTCGTATTCGAGAGCCGTGATTTCATCCTGTAGCTTCTTCTTCAGATCGTCCATTGAGCGGGGGAGTCTCCCAACCGCACATTATACAGGGCAGACGGGGCGAAAGAAGGGCGCATGAGGCAACCGGGGTCCGAACCCGGAGGCTCTCATGCGCCTGGGAGGACTTACTCGAGCGCGGACGCGCTGAAGTACGGGGAACTTATCGCGGGTGGATCAGGGCCACCTGGCGGAAGTTCCCCTCGCGGGCGGCGCGCTTCTCGGTCTTTGTCATAGGCAGGGACAGCCCTTCCTCGCGGCCGTTGCGCCAAACTTCACGAAGGAAGTAGGCATCGCCATAGCGGTGGAACTTCAGGGTGACGGTGGCCGCCTGCAGATCCTGGCCTTTGCCCGAGACCCGGTGCGGGAGGATCCATACGGCATCGTCAAGGCTGGTGGCCGAGACCAGGATGCGGTTGAACGCGTGGTCGAACGCAATCCCATATTGACCGGCGGGCAGCGTCGTGTCACCGACGTAGAATTGGAACGGGATATTGAAATTGACGGCTCTCGACTGGGCGCTGAGGGGTGATAATGTCAACAGGCCGGCAACTGCGAGCGCGGCCAGGAGCATTGATTTCTGCATCAGGTTTTTCACGTTTGGGTCCTTTCGGCGTTTCCGCTATCGATGTTGACGCCGAAGCGTCCAAATTAGTGCGCGACAAAGCCCGCAGACGGCCGGATGGCGCACTATGGCGTACCCTGGCGCGGGCGAGGCAGGGAGGGTGAGGCAGTATGGGGACTGGCGCGGCTCAGGATCGTCCGGGTGAACGCCTCGACTCCTGGAAGGAGATCGCTTCCTATCTGAACCGCGGTGTCCGGACTGTGCAGCGTTGGGAGCGGGAAGAAGCCTTGCCTGTGCGGCGCCTGCAGCACGACAAACTGGGCTCAGTCTACGCCTTCAAACGTGAATTGGACTCCTGGTTTGCCAGCCGCGGAGGAAACCTCGAACGCGCTGACGATGATGCAAGGCCGAAGCAGGCGATCGCGGTGCTGCCGTTCGCCGATCTGAGCCGGGAGAGGGATCAGGAGTACTTCTGCGAGGGCATGGCGGAGGAGATCATCGGCAGGCTCAGCCGGCTGGGGCGGATCAAAGTGGCGTCGCGGGCATCCTCATTCCGGTTTCGGGGCGGGGTTGATACCAGGGAAGTGGGGCGGAAACTGGGAGTCGGGGTTCTTCTGGAGGGTAGCGTCCGCAAGGCCGGTGATCTGCTGCGGGTGTCGGTCCAATTGACCAGCGCGGAGAACGGTTACCAGATCTGGGCGCAAAGTTTCGACAGGTGGCAAGGCGACGTCTTCGCCATCCAGGAGGAAATTGCGCTGGAAGTGGTGAAGGCATTGGAGACTGGGGCGAGCGAGGCCGATCAGGCGGCAATCCGCAAGCCTCCTGCGAGGAATCTAGAGGCGTACGACTGCTACTTGCGTGGACGAAAGTACTACTTCCAATACGGCCCGCGGGACATGGACTGCGCCATCCAGTTGTTTTCCCGTGCAATTGAGTTGGACCCCGAGTATCCGCTTGCCTACGCAGGGCTGGCTGATTGCTGGTCTTATCTGTACTTATATTCGAGCCGCGAGGAAGCCCTGCGCGAGCAGGCCGAGTGGGCGAGCCGGAAGGCCGCGGAACTGGACCCGCAATGCGCCCAGGCTCAGGCATCGCTTGGCCTTGCGCTTTCACTGAAGGGGCAATCAGACGAGGCGGAGGCTGCCTTCCGCAGGGCGATTCATTTAGACAGGGGCCTCTACGAGGCTTACTACTTTTATGCCCGGCAGTCTTTCGCGCTCGGTGAGTCCGAGAAAGCTCTGAGATTGTACCAGGAGGCAATCCAGACCCGGCCGTTGGAGTTTCAAGCCCGGTTGCTGATGGCTCAGATCCACGAAGACCTTGGTCATCCGGATGAAGCCAGGGCCTGCCGCGAAAAGGGAATCGAGATGGCCGAACATCACCTGGCGGCGCATCCGGACGATGCCCGTGCGATGTACATGGCGGCCAACGGACTGGCTGCGCTTGGAAGGGCCAGGCAAGCGAGGGAACTGGTCGAACGGGCACTCTCTTTGCGGCCCGATGAGCCAATGTTGCTCTACAACGTGGGTTGTATTTACTCGATGCTGGGCGACACCGGCCCAGCCCTGGACGCGCTGGAGAGAGCGGCGGCAGGGGGCCTGACACAACGAGGTTGGTACGAAAACGACAACAACCTCGATCCGTTGCGCGGCGAGGACAGATTTAAGAAACTACTGGATGCGCTGTAAGGGCGTGGCTGGGGCTGGAGCGCTGCGAGATTGAACCTGCATGAGAATGCACTGTTCGTCTCTCATGGAGTTAAACGTTGCTTACCCCGGCCATGACGCCCCTCGAACGATGGAGTTCGCACTGCCGCGCGTGAGAATCCTATCGGATTTCAATCACGGAGTACATGCGTTGCCCAGGGGAGCGGTCACGGCGCCAGGAGTAGAACTCATCACCGCCGCAGCAGGTGCAAGGCGCGTCGAAGTCGATGTTCTCGGGATCAAGGCCGGCTTGAATGAGAAACCGGCGGTTGGCCTCCCTGAGATCGATGGTCGTTCGGCGGTGCAAGTCCCTCCGCTCGGGGAAGATGGCATTAAATCGCAACCCGGCGTCAGGATCCACCGCGAAGCAACAGGGCCCGATTGAGGGGCCGAACGCGGCGACGATGTCGCCTGGAGTGCATCCATAACGCTGTCTCAAGGCTGAGACCGCGTGTTCCGCGATTCCGCACGCCGTGCCGCGCCAGCCGGCATGAACGGCGGCAACGACGCGGCGGATGGGATCGGCAAGCAGGATCGGAACGCAATCGGCGGTCTTGACGGCGACTCGCACACCAGGTTGCGCAGTTGCCAGCGCATCCGCGGCCAGCTGGGGATGCCATTCCGACGCATCCACAAGCTTGGTTCCGTGAACCTGATGAAGGACGATGAAGCCATCTCCAGGCACTGCCAGTGCCGTACCGAACGAATGCCGGAGCCACTTCTGGCTCAAAAGCAGCGGCGAATGCCAGAGTCCGTCTGACGAACGGTGAAGCTTCACGCGGCAGGATTCTTAGTCTGCGAGATCATGATCCGGCTCTTGAAGTCCTCGAGCATCGATTCGTCCAAACGAACTTCGGTTGGACGCTGGACCAGGCTCATCGTGTCGATCTTTTCCTGCAGTTTCAGCAGGCCGTAGAAGAGGTTTTCAGGCCTTGGCGGGCAACCGGTGACATAGACGTCCACGGGGACAATTTTATCGACGCCTTGTAGTGTGGCGTAGGTGTTAAACGGCCCGCCAACACTGGAACACGCCCCCATGGCCATCACCCACTTCGGCTCGGGCATCTGGTCGTAGATGCGTTTCAACACAGGCGCCATCTTCAGCGTGACGGTGCCGGCGACGATCATCAGATCCGACTGGCGCGGACTCGGCCGGAAGACCTCGCTTCCGAACCGGGCGATATCGAATCGCGCCGCCGAGGCGGCGATCATCTCGATGGCGCAACATGCCAGGCCGAAGGTCAGCGGCCAGACCGAACTTTTGCGCGCCCAGTTAAATACATAGTCCACGCTCGTGACCAGAACGCTGCGGTCGTTGGGGTTCTCCAAAGACATAGCTGTCCTGATTGTATCAGCACTTTCCGGAGGTTTTGGTCTTTCCGCTTAGCGGATGGATACCGGAACGCCGCCCTTGAGCTTGCTCTGGCGGGCGGCTTCCATGAATTCGAACATCTCGATGGTTTCGTCCTCTGGGATGGGGACGACGCCGGTCTGGAAAAACTTAACTACCTCTTTGAGAAGGCCCACATAGCCGGAATAGAACTCCTTGCCGGACTTGGTCATCACCGTCTTAGGCGTTATCACCGCGGCGCCGAAGTCCGAATAAGGCCGATTCACGCGGATGGTGCCCAGGCGGCCGTCGCTCCACAACCCCGTGACGACGTCGGCATCGGGACTGGACGTCATAGTCACCTGCTTGCAGCCAGTGCCCATCAATGCGAACAGCACTTCGACGGTATGGATGCCATACCACGTGAGTTCAAGTTCGTGATGCTCCTCGGTCGGTCCGGGGCCCCATGCAAGCACGCCCTTCAGTCCCGGCTGCTTCAGGGCGGCGACGCCGTCGCCGTAGCGCAGCGAAGAAGCCGAGAACCACTTCACGTTGTTCTGCCTGGCGATGCGTGCAATCTCCTTGGCGTCGCGCAGGGTAGACGAGAGCGGTTTGTCGATGAAGACCGGCTTGCCGCCTTTCACGATCTCCCTGAACTGCGGCAGATGTGTGCGGCCATCGACGCTCTCAAGCAGCACTGCATCAACCTTGGTCAGCAGCGTGGCAATGTCAGGCACGATCTCGACCCCATACTTCGATTGCAGTTCCTCGGCGTACTTGTCCACGCGGTTCGCCGAGTCGGGCAGGTCCGGACTGCCGCCTTTGTAGGCGGCGACGATTCGCGCGCCGGGAATGTGATTGGGATTCGCCGGGTTGTTCAGCACCGAGGCGAAGGCGCCGCAATGGGACGTGTCGGTACCCACGATCCCAAGCTTGATCTGCGCCGCGCACGGCACTGCCAGCGCCAGGAAGAGAACAAACCGCGAATAGGCCATGGCTGCATTGTACACTGATGGTTTCACCAGTGGATCTGGCAACTCCCGTCACGTACCTGAAAGGCGTCGGCCCTCAGCGGGCTGAGCATCTTGAAGCCAAGGGCATTCGCACGGCCGCGGACCTTCTCAGTTACGCGCCCTTCCGCTACGAGGACCGTTCCAACGTAAAACCCATCTCCGAGCTTGCGCCCGGCGAGATGGCCACTGTGCTGGCCGAGGTCCGTTCCGTCCATATGCCGAGATTCCGCCGCCGGAATCTTGGTCTTTTCGAGGCATTCTTTACCGACGGCTCCGGCGCGCGGCTGATGGGCAAGTGGTTCAACGCCGCCTATCTGGCCAATGTCCTTGAACCGGGTGTCAGGGTGGCGCTTTACGGCAAGGTCGAGTTCGACAGCTACTCGCGCGAACTGGCCATGATGCACCCGGAGCACGAAATCCTGCGCGGCGATGATGACGGCGACGAATCGCTCCACACCGGACGTATCGTGCCGATCTACGAAGCTGCGGGCAAGGTGAGCACACGCGCTCTTCGGACGATTCTGCGCAGGCTCCTGGACCGTGTCGGCGAAATCGGCGATGCCATGCCGCCGCACATTCTGAGGCAACTGAAACTGCCGGGCATTATGGAAGCTCTGAATGAACTCCACTTCCCGGCTCCGGGCACGGATTTGCGCCTGCTGAACGCTTTTCGCACACCGGCGCAGTTCCGCATGATCTTCGAGGAGTTTTTCTGGCTTGAAACCGGCATGGCGTTGAAACGGCGCCAAGCGCAGATCGAGGTCGGCATCTCGTTCCAACTGACTCAACGGATCCGGGAGCAAATCCTGAAGATGCTGCCGTTCAAGCCGACCTCGGCGCAGAAGAAGGTCCTCAAAGAGATTGCGCTCGACATGGCGTCGGCATCGCCCATGAGCCGGTTGCTCCAGGGTGATGTGGGTAGCGGCAAGACGATCGTTGCAGCGCAGGCGGCGGTGATCGCGGTCGAGAACGGCTACCAGGCTGCCATGCTCGCACCGACAGAGATCCTCGCCTCCCAGCACTATTCCAACCTCAGCCGTGTCCTCGCGCCCTTGAATTACACCATTGCGCCGCTGTTCGGGTCGATGGCGAAGAAAGAAAAGGATGTCGCCAAGCGGGCGCTCGCCACCGGTCTGGCCAAAGTGGCCGTCGGCACACACGCGCTTCTGGAAGAGGACGTCGAGTTTCACAAGCTGGGACTGGCCATCATCGACGAACAGCACCGCTTCGGCGTCCTTCAGAGGAAGGCGCTGCAACAGAAGGGCGTGACGCCGGATGTGCTGGTGATGACAGCAACGCCGATTCCACGCACGCTCGCCCTGACAATCTACGGCGACCTGGACGTCTCCGTGATCGACGAATTGCCTCCAGGCCGCCGTCCAATCAAAACATTTCACAAAACGAAGCTTGAACTGGAACAGGTTTACAGTTTCGTTCTCAGCGAGGTCCGGGCCGGACGCCAGGCCTATTTCGTCTATCCTGCGATCGAGGAGTCCGAGGCCCTGGCCGTCAAGGCTGCTCAAAACGCATTTGAGGAACTGTCCAAGCACGTCTTCCCGGAACTGAAGGTCGCTCTGCTGCACGGCAAGATGAAACCAGCGGAGAAGGACGCCGTCATGGACGGCTTCAAGCGCGGCGAAGTCCAGGTGTTGGTTTCAACAACGGTCATCGAGGTGGGCGTCGATGTGCCCAACGCCACGGTCATGGTGGTGGAGAATGCGGAACGGTTCGGTCTGGCACAGATTCACCAACTGAGGGGCCGCGTCGGACGGGGCGCCGAGCAAAGCTACTGCGTCCTGGTCACAGACAAGCTCAGCGAAAACGGCCGGGAGCGCATCCGGACGCTTGTGGATTCCACCGACGGATTCTATATCTCGGAAATGGATCTGCGGTTGCGGGGGCCGGGCGAGTTCCTGGGGACGCGGCAGTCAGGATTGCCTGCTTTCAGAATCGGCAGCATCCTGCGCGACCAGGAGATTCTTGAACTCGCGCGCAGTGAAGCGGTGGCGTTCGTGGACAAGCCGCCTTCGCCCGGCGCGCTGGAAGATGCTGTCCTGTATATTCGTGAAAACTGGCAGCGCCGGTACGGTTTGGCGCTGATCGGGTAGCGTGGAGATGGGAAACTGAAGAGAGGGACCAAGCCGTTCAATGCGAGTGATTGGTGGAGAGTTTCGAAGCAGGCGCCTGAAAACGCCCCCAGGTACAGTGGTTCGGCCAACTCCGGACCGTTTGAGGGAGGCGTTGTTCAACATCCTTTCCCCAAGGATCGGGGGCTCTGTCTTCTTGGATGCTTACGCCGGGTGCGGCTCTGTCGGGATCGAGGCGCTCAGCCGCGGAGCGCGGCGAGCGATCTTCATCGAGAAGAGCCGGCCCGCGTTGAAATGCCTTGAGGAGAACATCCGCATGCTGTCGATCGACGACCGTTGCGAGGTCAAGGCAGGCAGCGCGGCTCCGATGATCACCAGCTTCGATGCCGATTTCGTCTTCCTGGACCCGCCTTATCCCCGTGAGCAGGAGTACGAACTCTGCCTCAACCGGCTTGGGCAAACCCCGCGGCCGCTCGTGATCGCTCAGCACACTTCCAAATTCACCCACCACCTGCGCGAGGTTTATGGTGTTCTGCGCCGGGTGAGAATCCTGAGTCAGGGCGACAACTCGCTGAGTTTCTACGAGCCGAAGCCCTGACTCAAATGCACAGATCAGAACGTCACGCTTGTAGCCGCTGACGTTCCAATCGGGTTGGTGAGCGTGACCGAAGCGGAGGCGATTCCGGTCAAACCCTGCGGCACGAAGAACGGGATCACCAGCCGGAACTGGCTGCCGTACGGAGCCGATGCCGCTCCTGAGTAGTAGGTCAGGAAAAGGTTTTCCACGGAAATTGTGAAGTCGCTCGTGGCCAGTGAAGAACCCGATGCCGGGGTGAATTTCACAATAGCCGACGTGACCTGGCGGGGCGTCGAGTAGCCCGTGACAATCAACTCGAACCCCCCGCTGACGCGGTTTAGCTCAAGCTTCGAGATCACTGGGGCAATTGACGCGATCCGGATCGTGTGTTGCGGGGCGGGCGACGGAGTGAGGTCCTGCTGATCGGCGGAGATGCTCGCCGTTAGCGTGATCGTTCCGGCCACCGTGCCTGTCTGCAGCGCGGCCAGGATCGAGCCAAAGTCGGCATCAAGCTGGCCTGCTGGAATTGTGAAGGGCATGCTCCGGGCGCCATTTGAGAATTGGACCGCCGCATCGTCGGCTCCCCGGTCCGCGGCGAAGGTCAGATTCACAGTGCCGTTGATGGTAACTGGGTATGCCTGGCCCAGGTGCAGGCCGAATTTGGGCTGCTGAGCGGGCTGAGCGCTGGTCCCGACCTGGGTGTAGGTGACCGGCGGCAGAGGCGGCAGGACCACCGTGATTTGGAACGTCCTGGTCGCGCTGGCCTCGGTCGGGTCGCTGACGGTGACATCGAAGGTGTACTGCCCCGCCTTGGTGGGAGTCCCGCTCAGCACGCCTGTGAAGGAATTCAAGGAGAGGCCAGGCGGGACGTTGCCAGCCGAACTCCAGGTGACTGGCGGGAGTCCGGCGCTGGAAACAATCGTGGTGGTATAGGGTGTTCCGACCGTTCCTCCAGGCAACGGCCCCATCGTGTCGATCTTAATTTCCGACGGAATCGCAATCTGGTAGTTGCGTATAATGCTGCCGCCGATCGAATCCGTCAGCGTCACGGTGAACTTGAACATTCCGAGCTGCGTAGGCGTGCCGCTAATGACGCCGTTGTTAAATGAGACTCCCGGCGGAAGACTGCCGGAAACCGAGAAGCTGTATGGCGACATGCCGCCGGAGGGCTGGAGCGTGGCGCTGTAAGGGATGTTAAGCTTCCCCGGTGCCAGCGATGCCGGCGTAAGATTCAGCGGCATCAGGACGACCAGGCTGTACTGCTTCGAACCGCTGTAGCCTGAGCTGTCCGTCGCTGTGAACGTCAGGCTGTTGGTGCCCGCCGCGGTCGGCGTACCGGAGATTGTCCCGCCCTGCGTCAAGGACAAACCATCCGGCATGGCGCCCGCGCTCAGCGCGAACGTGTACGGCGCCGTCCCGCCTGTCGCCTGCAATGTTGCCGTGTAAGGCACGCCGACTGTGGCATAAACCAGTGACTCTGGAAGAATGCTGATCGTGGGCGCCTGGATCGTGATGGTTACAGCCTGGCTGACGCTGCTTTGCAGTGAGGTCAACTCGACCACAAACGTGAATATGCCATCCGAACTTGGTGTTCCGCTGATTACGCCTGCCTGACTCAAACTCAAGCCTGGCGGCAACGAGCCGCTGACCAGACCAAACGAAAAACTCGTGCCGACGCCGCTGGCCATGAAAGTCTGTGAGTAGACTTTGTTGACCTCGCCGGCCGGCAATGTGGTAGGAGTGAAACTCAGTGCAGCCGGCTGAATGTCGAGCGTGAACACTTTGTTGCCGAACTGCCCCTGGCTATCGGTTGCCCTGAAGGTAAGCGAACTGAATGAGGGCGCTCCTGGGGTGCCCGATATCAAGCCGGACGCGTTGAGAGTGATGCCGGCAGGTAGAGTGCCCCCAATCAGGCTGAATGTGTAGGGAGGAACGCCTCCAGTGGCTGCGAGATTGGTACTGTACATCTGGCCGGCCGTGCCCTGGGGCAGCGCCGCCGTGGTAATGGTGACCGGAGGGTTCACGTTGAGCGTGTAGACCTTCTGGGCCCAGGATTCGCTCTGATCCCAGACCATGACGCCAAAGGTATAGCTGCCCTGGGCCGGAGGCGTTCCTGTAAGTAAACCGGTTTGCGAAAGACTCAGCCAAGCTGGCGGCTGCTGTGGAAACTGGAAATCGAATTCCCAAAAGTACGGAGCCGAACCTCCGGAAGCCGAAAGCTGGATGCTTAACGGGGCGTTTGCGGGAACGGCCGGCAGCGACGGCGGAGCGATTGTGATCACCGAAGCGACGTAGATGGAAAACGCCTTGGTTGTGACCTGGGGAACTGTGGCCGCAGGCGAGTCGACGGCCTGCACGATGAAGTTATAGAACCCGCCGGAGGTCGGAGATCCTGAGAAGACGCCGCCCGCGCTCAGTGTGATGCCAGGCGGTAAACTGCCCGCTCCAACGACAATTGAATAATTGATGGGTGGTACGCCGCCAACCGATTGCAGCGAAGCCGAGTAGGGTTGGCCGACTGTCCCGTCAGGCAGATCCGGAGTGGTGATCACGAACTGGGCGGCTGCCGGTACGGCGCATATGGCAAGCAATGCCGTCGCCAGAAAGATTCGTCTGATGTAATTTGTGCTGGTCATGACGATTCCTCCTCTCGCCTATTTCGGCGGCCCCACTGTAGGTGTGCCTGGTGTCACGCCGATTGAGGCAGGCACCGCCGCGCTCCCCCCCGACTGATTAATCGCCACCGCGCTTCCAGCAACCGCGGCGCCTGCAACGGCCAGAATAATGAGGAGTTTCGCCACGCCGATGCCCGCGGCCGCCGCCAGCGCCGCGTTTGTCATGTTAATGCTCGTCGATGCGCTCAAACCCTGATGCGACACGCTGACTCGCATCTGGTACTGGCCGGCCTGGTTATTGACCCGAAGGCCTCTCGCCACCGCACGGCCGGCGTTGTCGGTCGCGATCGTCATTGTATTGGCCCCGTTCGCGAATACTCCGCTTGGCCCGTTGCCCGGCAGCATGAACGTGACCAAGGCCCCGCTGACCGGTCTCTTGTTCTCATCGGTCACCTCGACAATGGGTTCGCGCGCTACACGCTGCCGCACATTGTTGATGGCTCCTTCGCCCTCGACGATGACGATGTTCAGCGCCTTAATCGCACCTGCCTCCTGGGCCCATGCCGGAGGCGACAGGGCCATCATGAGTGAAAGGGACACGGCCAAGAGCGGCCGGACCGGTTGGTGAGTGCTCATAGATCTGCCTCTTGCTTAGCCTCTCCTACAAAGTCTCCGGACAGAAGTACCGATAGTATAGCTCCATTTGTTTCCTGGAGAGTGGTTCTCTCCGGGTTACAATGGGGCCAGATTGAGAACTGGCAAGGAGGAGGATAGAGGGATGAATATCGGTCATCTCATTGGGACGTTTGGCGCGCTCGCGTTGGTCCTCGCAACATGCCCGGAAGCCGCGGCGCAACCGAAGCCGCCCAGACTGACAGCCCGGGAACTTTTCTATACTGCTCCGGCAAAGACCGCACCGCCAACGAAGGCATCCAAGGCGAAGCCACAGCAACAGGCCGCAACACGAAAACAGCCCATGACGCGGGAACAACCTCCCAAGGGAGGCGACGCCAGAGAGCCGGTCCAGGCGACTCTGGCGACCACTCGCCAGGACGACCAGTTCCTGCAAGTCGGCTACTCGCCGTCGGCCAGGCCATTGGGCCTGCGCTACAGCATCCTGAAGTACGCCGGCGACCAGGAATACATGGAAGTCGATCCAGATCTTGTGTTTCGTTCCGGCGACCGTATCCGTCTGCGCCTCCAAGTGAACGATCCGGCATACCTCTATATCGTGATGAAAGGCTCCAGCGGCAACTGGCGCGTGCTGTTCCCGTCGCCCGAGTACGATTCCGGCTCGAACCGCGTGCTCCCGGGTCGCGACTACGACATTCCCTCCAGAACTCGCTTCGTCTTTGACGAAACGCCCGGCGAAGAAAAGCTCTTCTTCGTCCTCTCGCGTCAACCGGAAAATGATCTTGACAAGTTGATCTATGAACTGGATCAACAGGCAGCTCCGGCCGCACCAGCAGCAGCTCCATCAAAAACCAAACCCGTTAAAACGACGATGGCGATGAACTCGATCAACGTCAGCGATGACCTTGTGGGGCGGTTGCGGGGTAAGGTGATTGCCCGTGACCTGGTCTTCGAAAAGGTGGACGAAAAGACGGCGCCGCCCGCCGCCTCCGGCGCGCCGGCCAAGGAAAAAGCCGTCTATGTCGTGAATCCGAACACTGGCGCGGATTCGCGTCTGGTGGTCGATTTGTCGCTCCGGCACCGTTAGGGGAAGGAGGCCTTCAATGCTGATTCCGACCGCAGCAGTTCTGCTATCCCTGCTTGCGCCCCAGTCCTCACCGGCTCGCTCAGATACTCCGCGCCGCATTGTGATCCAGGTTGAAGTGCGGAGTAACGGCGAATGGAAAACGGTTGATCCGGCGACGATCTTCGAATCCGGCGCTCAGGTGCGTTTCCGTGCCAAGACCAACTTCTCGGGCTTTCTCTATGTCATGAACCAAGGTACAAGCGGCGCTTATACGCTGCTTTTCCCTCGCGAGGATACCGGCAGCCAGAACAAAGTTGAGCCGGGCAGGGAATATGTGGTTCCCGCCACTTCTGGCGCATTCCGTATCACCGGACCGCCAGGCCAGGACATCATTTACTGGATGGTGACGCCGCTCGACATCGCGCCCCAATCTGGCGATGGTTCGCGCCCGGGCTACGTGCCGCTTCCCCCCGCGCCGCCTCCAGGCACAAAAATGCATACTCTGCTTCCGCGCTGCGACGACGCAGTGCTGCGCGCCCGCGGCGATTGTGTCGACTCATCGGCAGGATTGCGCAAGGTGGAGGATCCTTCCGCTCTGCCGCCCAATCTGAAAGATGTGCCCAATCTACGCTCTAGGGAACTCGTATTCATCCGGCAACAGAATGCCGCCGTTGTCTCCTCGCCTGCGGCCGGTGACGGCCCGGTGGTATACGAATTCAGGCTGGCCCACAAATGAGAATCCTGGAATTAACAGCCTTGGCCACGTTGGCAGCGGCTTTGCTGCCGGCCCAAACCAACCCACAGCCTCCACAGCGCCAGCAGCGCGACCTGCGCTATGAAGACGAAAAACCCGCCGAGGCGGCCAAACCGGTCAGCGCCGCCATTCCGCGTAGCTACGCCCTCATCATCGGCATTGCGCAATACCAGAATCTGCCCGCTGAGGCGCAGTTGAAGTATTCCGAGCGCGACGCCGAGGCGATTTACTCCATCCTGATCAGCCCGGAGGGTGGCAACTTCCGCGCCGAGAACGTCCACAAACTAGTGGGTCCAAGGGCGACCTTGGCAAACGTCAAGAAAGAGATCGAGGAGTGGCTGCCGTCGGTCACCAAGGACGACGACCGCGTTCTGATCTACTTCGCCGGCCACGGCTTCGTCTACGACGGCGCAGGCTATCTCGCTCCTTTCGATTTCGATTCGAATCGCATCAAACAGACCGGCTACCCGATGGATGAACTAGGACGCATCTTCGGCTCCGTGATCAAGGGCAAATGGAAGGTGCTGCTGACCGACTCCTGCCACAGCGGCGCCATCACCCCGGCCGAGGATGCCGCCTACATGAACAAGCGCCTGCTCGACCTTTCCAGGAGCTTGTTCTCATTGACCGCCAGCCGCGACCGCGAACGGTCCTTCGAAAGCCCGGATTGGGGTGGCGGCCACGGCATCTTCACCTACTATGTCGTCAAGGGTCTTGAGGGCATGGCCGACGAGAACGGCGACGGCGTGGTAACGGCCGACGAACTCGCCGAATACGTCCGGCGCAACGTCCGCGAAGCCACCGGCGGCCAGCAGAATCCCACATCCGACCGTGGCAGTTTTGATGCCCAGATGCTGCTTGCCTATCTCCCCTCGGGCGTCAAGCCCGGAGCGCCGCCGCCGCCGAAATCGGGCGCGCTCATTATCGAATCCAACATGGACGGGGTCGAAGTCTTCCTGAACGGCAACAGCGTCGGCGTGGTGAACAAAGGCACGCCGCTCCGCTTGCCAGGACTGCCTCCCGGCGCCGTAACCATCAAGGCCGTCAAAATGGGCTACGAGCCCGACGGGCCGCGCGAGGAGATGGTCTATCCGGGGCAGGAATCCACTGTTTCTGTGAAGATCATGATCCCTCGACGGCGTCCCAGGGCGGCCGCCGAGAAGTTCGACGACGCGCTGGATCATTACAACAAAGGCGGCCAAGCCGAGTACGCCAAAGCTGCCGCCCTGTTCGCCGAGGCGCTGGCGCTCGACCCTACTTACAGCCAGGCTGCGCTGTACCTGGGACGGACCTACGACGCCCTCTACGACCAGGAAACGGCGGCCAAATACTACAAACGGGCCATCGAGATCGATCCCGATTATCTGGAAGCCCGCGCCTCCTACGGCGGGATGCTCCTCGGCCTGGGCGACGTGGACGAGGCGATCCGGCAGTTCAATGTCGTGACCAGACGCGACTCGAAACACCAGATGGCGTGGTATCTGCAAGCCCAGGCCTACCGGATGAAAGGCATGTATGCCGAGTCGATCGACTCGGCCAGGCGGGCCATCGCTCTGGCGCCAAACAACGGTGAGGCTCACTTCTGGATGGCCGAAAGCCTCCGCATGAGCGGTAAACCTGCCGAGTCCACGCCGGAATACCTTGCCTACCTGAAACTCAGTGACTTCGACTCGAAACTGGCCGGCAAGCTGAACTACTATGTCGCCGGCTTCCTCATCGGCTACGGCCGCAAGAAACGCGCCGCACAGCGCGACATCTGGCAGGACCTTCGCAGCCTGGCTTACTTCGGGTTGTGCGAGAACGCCAAGAATCTCAAAAAGTACGACGAGGCCATCTCATACTGCCAGCGGTCGCTCGCTTATGACCCGCAGGACGCCTTCACCCACTACCTGCTCGGCCTGAATTACTCCTACCAGGCCCAGCGAACCGGATCCATCGAATTGCTCGCCGCCGCCCGTGTCAGTTTTCAGAAAATGCTCACCCTCAACCCCGACCTCGAAGAGGCCAGTTTCGCCCGCAAAAACCTGACCGCTATCGAAGGGGCGCTCGCGGCCGCCCGTTAGCCTTTCCCGTTTACTTCAATTCCCGGATCTTGATGTTTTTGAACCAGACCCGGTCGCCGTGGTGCTGCAATGCGATCGGGCCCGCCGGCTTGGGATTCGTCAGATCCTTGAGGATCTCCGGCGCCGGCCTCCAGCGCTTCTCGACGCCGCCAATGACGCGCGGATCGTCGAGAGACGCCTCCAGGACCTTCACCCCGTTCACCCAGTGTTCTATGTGTTTCCCTTGGACGACGAGCCTGCCGTGATTCCACTCTCCGGCCGGTTTCGCCGGTTTGGCCGCCGCGGGAATCATGGAGTAAAGCGCTCCGGTCTGACGGTCCGGGCCGCGCAGCGCGTCAGGATGCCTCTGATCGTCGATGAGCTGAAACTCGAAAGCCACCGTGTAGACGAAGCCCTTGGCATCCGGGGCCAGTTTCTTGCGGTTGGAAGCCTTGGAGGCAAGTTCACGGCCGAGAATGCCCTCGAATCCGTTGGGCCCCGGCTTGACGGTGGTGCTGTCGACGAAGATCTCCCGCTGAAGCCTGTACTTTAAGCCGGTGTTGCCGCGCTCTGCCACCCGCCAATCGAACTCAAGTTCGAAATCAGCGAACGAGCGGGTTGTGATCAGGTCTTCCTCGATGCGGGGTTTCAGGACCGTGGTGAGAGTACCGTCCTCGATGGCCCAGGCCGAGCCAGGTACGGTCTTCTTGGCGGGGTCCTGCCACCCGCGCATGGACTTCCCGTCAAACAAAAGACGCCAACCGGCGGCCTTTTGCTGGCGCGTGAGCGAATTGTCCTGCGCGGCGATTGGAACCAGGATGAGAGCGAAGACGGCGAGAAGTCGCATCACCTGATATTGTCGCAGGCGCTCAGTCTGCTGTGGAAACCGGTGGGCCACGCCGCCCCTCCGATCGGCGCGGCCCGCCAAAAGGTCCGCTGGGCCTCCTCCGAAACCTGATCAGCAAACCTTACATTCAATAGAGCGGGATATTCGCGCCTGTTCCATCACAAAATCGTTCCGGTCAGGCAAAAAACTAAACGAAGACGGGCAACCACCTTAAGCCGTCTTGACCATGCCCCGGTACGGCACCTGGATGGAAACGGCCCCCGCCCACCTGGGCTTCTTCCGCGGATTGAGGCACCACTGGACGCCCTGGATAACGAAGCGCTGGAAAGCCTCCACGGCAAAATCCTCCGGATGGCCCAGTGAGGTGTACAGGGCCCGCCCGCCGTACCGGTTGGTCCAGGTCCAGGCCACCGGGTTCACCTCCGCGGGCTTGTCCGGGTTGATGGCCGTACCGGTGAGCAGAACCTGGGCATCTTTAGGCGGCCACTTCGGCGCGACCCGGTAGAGCCATGAGCGCACATGGAATTGACGGTTAACCCCCGCCGTAATCGGGTGGGTCCCAGTCACCGAAACGTCCGTTGTCGATTTGTGGCCAAAATGAGTGTGTCCGTCAGCGCCCCATCCTGGCGGCGCGCCAAAGGCTTCGGCCGCCCAGCCATTCCAGGGTTCAAGCGGATCGCCTTTTGGGTAGCGGAACGCGTGGGAAGTCGTGCGGAACGCCATCAGTGGCTTGCCTGCCCGCACATATCGTTCGATAGGAGCGAGTTGAGAGGCCGGCAACCGCCGCCAGCGGAGATAGAAGACGGCCAGTTGGGCGGAGTCGAGAGCGTCGAGCCCGGGGATGTCGGTTTCGCCGTTCTGGTCAGGCACGGACTTCAGAACGGTGCACGAGACCGAGTAGTTGCGTTCCAGTTCGGCCGCTACCAGCGGCAGCGTGAACTCGCCTGAGTACTCGTGATCGCCGCAAACGAACACGATCCGGGGACGGGCGGCAGCAAGCAGGGAACCTGCTCCAAGTGCGAAAAAGTGGCGGCGTTGCATCGATGAACAGTGTACACCACGGGCTCTCGCCTGACGGCGGCACTTCGGCCAAACGAACTGGTATCGAGAGAAAGTGGTTATAAATGAACGAATTGCCGCTGGTTCCCCATTCGCGTGGAGCCTGCCGCCAAGACGAACAAAAGAGAAAGACCGGCGATCGCCACTGGCATCCGCCGGCCCCTGCTGAATGGATTGTGAACCGGGTCTTACTTCACGCCGGCAGGCTTCTTGGCCGCTGGCGTGGCAGGCGTCCCCGTCGCCGGCTTGGCGGTGGGAGTGGCGGCAGGCGTAGCCGCGCCCGAAGGATTCTTCTTGTCGTAGAGCTCGACGATGTCTCGCGTGATCTCAATCCCGCTGGCCGCCCAAAGCACTGGGCTTTGCTGGCTGGAAACGTCGAGGACGAGCGCGAAGTTCTGCCCCTTCGAGTACTCGTCGATAATGGAAATCATCCGGTTGCCGATCTCTCCCACAAGTTTCTGCTCTTCTTGTTGCACGTCGCTCTGGAAGTCCTCGGCATCCCATTGGTACTTCTTCTGCAGATCTTCAATCTCGCGCGTCTGCTTGTCGCGGGCCTCGGCCGAAAGCGTGTTGGAGGATTTCTGGAGCGCCTCGCGCTTCTTATTGATCTCGGCCATGCGGGATTCGAGATCCTTGGACCGGGCCTCGAATTTTACGCGCAGGGCTTCACGCGCCTTCTCTCCGTCCTTGGTGGCCAGGATGGCGCTTTGGATGTTAATGATGGCAACCTTAGTGGGCGCCTGTTGGGCCTGGACGGCCGGGGCGGCGGCAAGCAGCGCGAGGGCCGCCAGGCCGAGATGCTTTGCGTCAATTCTCACTGTTTCGAACTCCTCAGACTCATAACGATGGTAGCATGCAGCCGTTTGGCGGTTTCGTTCTAGAAGGTGCGGCTGATGGTGAAGCGGAACATGGTCCGCCGTTCATAATATGGCGTTGTGGATGCGTAAGTTAGAGCCGCCCAGTTCATCGTCGCCGCGTTGGGGAACAACGACGCGTCGGCTGCGATAGGTGGAGTGAACCGGCTCTGGATAATCGTGGGATTGTAGGCCCAGTACAGCCGGAAGGGTGCGTTCACCACTGGCATCATCACCTGAAGCTCCAGGCCAGTGGACGTGCGCAGTTTCTGGGTCTCCGGGATCCGCACGGCGGCATTCTCAAAGCCCGCTTGCGGGAACTGGCCATTCAGGTCGGTCAAGCGGCTGGGATTCAGGCGGAGCTGATTGCCCAGTGTGATGCGGTTGAGACCTGCGTCGGCGAAAAGGGCAAGCGTCACGGGCCCGACAATCGGGATGCGGTATTCGAAGTTCGCGATTCCCTGCGTGTCGCCTCCAGGGAAGACGATCTGATAAATCGGTATCGTCTGGCTCACGCCCACAGTAGTGACTTTGCCGTCCACGATGACCTTTTGCGTTCTTGCTGAACCGTCTTCGTTGCGGACTGCAACACTGGCTGCCGACGGGATATAGACCGCCGGCAGAATGGACCATATTTCGAACCCGCGCACGTCGTTCTCGCCGCCCATATAAACACGGTTGTAGGGCGGAGCGACCTTGCCGCCGTAGCCCGAAATCATGCGCGCCAGCAGACGCCAGCCCATGACGTGGCCCCGCCTCAGGCCTGAAACAAAGTGTGTATAGGTCAGCGTGGGCTCGATCATATTCACGCTGCCGCCAAGCGGGCCTCCGGCAACTGAGAATGAAGCAAAATAACTCTTGCCTCGCGACGGCGTCACCGGGTGGTCGATCGTGTTGTAGGTGTACGCCGGCGTAACGCGGCTCGTGAAGATGCCCGTCAACTGGTTGGGCCCGTCGAAGTTCAGGAAGTTCGAGTAATTGAAGTAGCTCGTCGACGAAGTATTCAGCGGCGTGATGGTCGACCGGTCAATGCCATACGTTAGGCTGACGCGGGCGAACGACCGCCGCAGCGGGTAGCTCAGAAACGTCGTAAACCCGTAGCCATTGGTCGTATAGTTCAGCAGGTTGTCGCGGCCCAGCGCATCGTACAGGGGAATCAGGTTGCGTCCCGAAAACAGCGAAACCTCGCGCGCCTGGTCGTAGTTGAATCGCTGCGTGTAGACGGTGAAACCGGCCTGCATCGGGCGGTCAAACAGATACGGTTCCGTGAAGCCGAAGGTGGCGGAACGGATGCGATCGCCAATCTGCGCGTCCAGGCTGAGGGTTTCGCCCATGCCGAGGAAGTTGTTGGTCGAATATCCGAAACCAATGAATGAGCCGGCGATGCCCGACACGCCGCCGTTGAGCGAGACCTGGTTCTTGCCGCGCTCCTTCACCTTCAAGGTGATGTCAACGGTGGAGTTCTTGGTGTCTCGCGTGAGATCGGCCGCGTCCTCGACCTTTAGCGCCTCGAAGTAGCCGAGTTGGTTCAGTCGCAGCACACTGACCTCCCACAACTGCGTGTTGTAGAGGTCGCCTTCGTCGATCAGGATTTCGCGCCGGATCACTTTGTCGCGCGTCGTGGTGTTGCCGCGGAAGTCGATACGGCGTACGAAGAACTGCTTGCCCTCATCGACATTCAGCGTGAGATCGATCGTCCCGTCCGGCTTGGGGTCGAATTCAGGTTCCGGCACCGCGTCGATGTAGCCATACTGGCCATAGAACTTCTGGAAGTTCTTGAACCCCTTGGACAATTTTTCAGTCGAAAAGATGTCGCCCTCGCCCATGCCGAAAATGGGCCGCATGAGGACTTCCGGCGTCTTGAAGAGCTTCACGCCGACGAAGTTGATCTTGCCGATGCGGTATTGGCGCCCCTCCTCCACCGTGAGTTGCAGATCGGCGGCTTTGCCTGGCTTGGTGGTCAGCCAAATGAGCGGCGGGAACCACCAGATGCGGCTCGGACGGGTGTCGCGCATGGACACTTTGTGCTCCGTGACTCGCGCCGTGAAGTAGCCGTTCGCATTGTAGAGGAAGTGCCGGACTCGTTCCTTGTCCTCCTCCAATTTGGTCGAATCGAACGTCCGCGGGAACATCTCCTCAAGGATCAGCGAGTAGGGAATCCCGATCGGCTTGAGGTTCTTCATCGCCCGGCGCACGGCGCGATCACCATACACCTTGTTGCCCAGGATTTCGATGTTGCCCACCTTCACCTTCGCGCCTTCATTGACCCGGAAGACCACTTCCACTGAAGAAGGCGGGATCTGGCGGATCTCAGGCGTCACGGTGGCGTACTGGCGGCCCCGCTCCGCCAGGAATTCCTTGAGCACATTGGCGGCGCGCTGCACCCGGCCCTGCTCATACTGCTGTTCGACGCTCAAGCCGACGCGTCGCTCCTTGAACCTGTCCAGGATCTCGGATACAGTCACCGATTTGGCGCCTTCATACTTGATCGTTCTCACCACGCGCCGCTCGGTGACCACGAACCGGATCAGCCAGCCGCCGGTCTCCGTTCGCTCCCGTTCCACGACGATGTCGTCGAACCGCCCCGTGTTCCAAAGGATCATGAAGTCGCGCTGGATGGAGGCTTCGTCGAGGCGGTCCCCTTTCTTGGTGAAGATGAGGGCTCGAAGAGTGTCTTGCGGGACGCGGCGGGCTCCCCGGAACTCAATATATTCAACGACGTCGCTTGGTTCGGCAGCCGGCGAAACCTCAGGCTTTGCCTCGCCCGGCTTCGCCTGCTCGGGGGTGGCGGGGACGGTTTCAAACGGGCCAGGCTGCTTGGGCGGAGCCGTGGGCTTCGCCGTCTCTTGCGTGCCAGGAACCGATTCGAACGGGGATGCCGGTTTTGCAGCCTGAGGGGGCTTGGCCGGCGGCGCCTGTTGTTGCCCTTGGACTTGTGATACGGAACCCGCGCCTGCCCCAGCGATAACGAGATACAGCAGGACAGCTTTCAGGCTCACACGCCTGTGAGTCATCGTAAGCAGAAAGAATCCTTTCTCATGATCGCCTTTCGGACCAGACGCGCTGGAGTCGGGTTTCGTTTCAAGTTGGACCGGACCCGGGCGCAAGGCCAAAGATCTTATTCTAGCGAACTCGGAGGCGGACTACCATCGGAACAATGCGGTTCATGAACCGGGCCTTGCGCGTTGTCCTCGACGCCCCTGTCGGGGGTTCCCGTATGCACGTCTTGATCTTTGCCCGGTTCCGCCAGTTCGGCCGCCGGTTCTGGAGCCAGAAGCGCCACCGCTCGCGCATTCCCAAGCAGCAGCGTCAGCGAACGCAGCCGCGCAGGGTATCGCCACAGCGCAATTCCATACAAAAGATGGCCCGGCGCAATGGCGAGTGGAGCGAAATAGGGCGGCGCGAACGGGTGGAACCGTTTCCACAGCCAAGCGTCGGCGCAAAGGTGTACCAACCCCGCGTAGCCAAGCGCGGTCAGCAGGTTTAACCAGCCTTCCCGGGAGGCGGGCAGACACGCGTAGACTACGCCGAGAAGGCTATAAATGAGCAGATACACAGCCCCGCCGGCCAGCGTGTGCCAGCCGGCGCCGGAGGAAAACACTAGGTCCCCATACATCGGCGCCGCGGCCAAATTGAGCCGGCTGAACCAGAATCCGCCGCCGGCCAGCGAACCTACAACAAGCCAAACACAGAGAGCAACAGCCCCGGCCAAACCGGTGTCGAGTCCCGCCGCCACCCGGCAGGCCCAAGGCGCGAGGCCGTCTCCAGGTGGGTGCTCAGGGCCTCGGTTTTGTGGATTCATGCGGCGCTCAATACTCGGCCGGAATTACTCGGACGGCTTCGAGTAGTAATAAGAATGATAGTACGTGTACTTGCTATAGAGCTCGCCCTTGTGCGCCCCGTTCACCACCACCCCAAGCATATTATTCCGGCATAAAGACCCGATGGCGCGCGTGACGGTGTCGATCGTAGTGATCCCGATTCTTACTACGAGCACCAACCCGTGTGTGAGCGTGGCCAGCAGGTTCGCGTCGGCCGCGAACAACAGTGGAGGCGTATCAAGAATGATCCAGTTGAAAAGGGACGGCAACCGGTCCAGCAGGATCTTGACCTCGGGCAGATTTAACAGTTCCAGTGGATTCAGAACCGCCTCACCGGCCGGCAGGATACAGAGATTCGATCCTTCGATTCGTTTGATGCACTCTTCCAGCTTCGCCTTGCCCCTGAGATAGTCCGTCAAGCCCGGGCTGCGCTGAATCTGAAACAGGTTGTGGATGACTGGCCGGCGGAAATCAAAATCAGCCAACAGAGTCAGGTTTCCTTCGAGCTGCGCCTGGGCCAGCGCGAGATTCGCAGACGTGAAGGACTTTCCCTCGGCAGGCGAAGACGACGTGATCACCAGGCTGTGAATCGGCTGCAAGCTCTGGAGATGGTTCAGCCGCGTACGGAGACTGCGAAACTCCTCCCCAGGCGCTTCGCTTGGCCGCGCCGTATCCAGCAACGACGCGTCCGGGGCCGGTGTAAACGGAACGATCTCGATATTGTCCAATAGGTTACGCAGTTCGTCGCCCGTGACCGGCGGCATAGGAGTGCGTGCGCCGGTCGTGCCGGGGACCGGCGGCTGCCCGCCGGCCGGGTCCATTCTGCGCAGTGCATCGTGAACTCTGCTCATGTCCCGCTAGGACCTCCTCGCGACGGCGATAGGATGGGCAATCATAACGAATCAGGCCCTGGAAGTGTAGTAATAAACGACAGAGCCTGTCATTAACAGGATGCCCAGCAACAGCGCCGCAGCCCAGGCAAGCCATCCAAGACGTCTCCGCCTCCGGACGACGAAGTCGTTCTCCAGCAACGGGATTGAACCGAGAACCGTAAGCCGGGTGTAGGCACGCACGTCCTTCAGATTCTTTAGCGAAGTATCCCTGATCTCACGGGCGCTCGCCACGCCAACCCCGATTCCAATCCCGATAATCAGTCCCGCCACGATGATAATCTCGCGTTTGGGCGAAAACGGAGCCGTGGGCATGATAGGCTGCTCCAGAATCTCCAGGGTCTCGCCCTGCTGCCGGCTCTCGACCTCGGTGGCCATGGCCGAAGTCTGCATTTTCGCGTTCAGGTCGTTGAATCGGTCTTGCGCCACGTCGCGCTGCCTGAGTAACTGGATGTACTCCTGCTGCGCCACCGGGCTGGCTTGGATCTGTGCATTGACTTCGCGAATCCGCATCTGGCTCTCACGCAGCCGCCGGGCGAGGTCCTCAAGCTCCATATCCTTGGACTGTAAGGCCGACTGAACTCGCGCAATTGCCGTTGCCGTCTCGAAGTCCATCCGGTTGGCAGCGGGCTGTGCCGGCGCGCCGGGTCTTGCAGCCGCGCTGGCTGAGGACTCTAGCGAGGATGCCTGCGCATCGGCCAAAGCCTCTTGGCGCTCCTTTTTTTTCGATTCCACGTAGGCTGTCAAGCGCCGCACATCAGGATGGGTGTCAGTGTAGGATTCGCGCAGTGTCGAGATCTGGTTTTCCGCGCGCGCGATCTCGCGGTTCAACTCAATCAGCCGGATTTCAGCCGGCGTTGCCTGGCGTCCCGGGGCCGCGGAGGGGTTTCCCGCCGCCGTGCCCTGCTGAGCCATCCGGGCCATCGCCTGGTCGCGTAACATGCGGATGCTGGTTTCCAGTTGCAGCTTTTCCTGATTAACGCGGTTCATTGAGCTGTTGATGCTCTGCACACTGCTCTCAAGCGCCGCCAGCCGGTTGAACAGCGCCTGTTCCTGTTCCGGCAACTGGCCCACATTGCGTGCCCGGAACTGGGCCATCTTCCGGTCGAGTTCCTCAAGCTCACCGCGGGCGGCGTCAAGCTGTTCGCGGAAGAACTGAGTCGTGGTGATGGTCTGGTTCGAGCGCGACCGGGTGCTCTCGTCGATGAACCGCGTGATGATGTCGTTACAGACCTGCGTGGCCAGCCGCTTGTCGGAGTACGAATAAGAAACAGAGAACACGCTGCTGCCCGACATGCCCCGGCCGGCTGTGCGCAACGGGCCCACCTTGATGTCCAGGCGCATCTGCTCGATGACGTCTTCCATGGGTTCCCGTTTGCGCTCGTCCGGATAGAGGTTATAAGTCTGGATGACGTTGGTCAGCACAGGACGGCTGGTAATGGTCTGCTGAATCCCAGCCACCTTCTGCACCATCGCTTCGGTCAGGTTGGTGGGCACCAACTGCGAAGGAACCTTGGGAGGCACCACGCGGATCAGTCCGCTGGCAAGATAGGAATCGGGCCAAAGATACGCCACGATCACCCCAAGCACCAATCCGGCGAAAGTCGGCCCCAGAATCCAGGAGCGGTGCCGGCGCAGGATGTCGAGGTAGTCCTCCACATCTAGGGTTCGCCGCGGAACGCTCAATGGCTGTTCCTGGAGAGGCTGTGGCTGCATATTTTCCCGTGGTCCTGCTCGACCGCTCAAGGAACGAAGATGTGGTCCCCGTCCTGGAGATAGATATTCTGCTCCAGTTTCTTGCCCTTGATCACCTCGTCATAGTTGAACTTCAGACGCTCGGTGCCGCGCATGATGATGATCTTGCTCTTCTTGGCCCACTCGCCCAGGCCAACTGAACTCAGCGCCTGCAGTACTGTGGTGGGCACCACCAATGGGACGGCGCCGCTGCGGCTGACTTTGCCCGAGACGAAAAAACGCTTGCTCTGGACGCTCTGCACCGAGACCATCACTTCGGGCTTGTTCAGCACCTTGCTGAGAGCCTCGGTCACGCGTACTGTCAATGCTTCGGGGGTCAGTCCGGAGGCATCAATGTCGCCAACCAGCGGCAACGTGATTTTCCCATCGGGCCTGACAATGACGCTGCCCGAAAAGTCCGGCTCGCGCCAAACGCGGATCATCAAAACGTCCTGCGCGCCGATGATGTAGGTCTTCGGGTCGACCGGCGCGGCGGCCACAAGTTTTTCAGTTGCCGAAGGTTCTGCCGCTGCCCCAGGCTCCGAAGGCGGCTTCTGGCTCTCTGGAGCGACCTGGCCCAGTGCGGCCGGAACTGTCAGTAATGCCAAAACGAAACCGGCATAACAGGCGCGGCTTATTGCGTCTACCCCAACTCGACGGTACATTTACATCCCTCCCGATGGCTAACCACTCACGGGTCAGCAAAGGCCAGTTTCGACGGCTTAGGCTTCAAGTGTCAGCTCGCCGGTCCGGCCGGATCACAGTTGATCTATCGTCGTTATTGTACACCACGCTTTAGGGTTGTTTTTTTGCCCCGGCTGGGAAGATTGTCTGCATCTCGTTGAAAATGAAATGCTAACCTTATGGGTGCTACAATTGCCAGTACCCGCTGGCGCCAAGCGCAGGTTTCTGCCATGAATACCGCTTACTTCCTCGCCAAGACCGATCCATCCGGCTATCCTGTTTCGCGCTTCGCCGCCGACGGCCGGACGCTGTGGGATGGGGTGACCAACCCCCAGGCAATTCAAGCAATCCGGGCAATGCGCCCGGGCGACCGCGTGTTCATTTACCAGAGCGGCAGCAACCCGGCCGTCGCCGGCTTGGCCAAAGTCGCCGCCTCGCCAAGACAGGACGCTGCAAACCCGAAAATTTGGACGGTGGAGTTGGAGTTTGTCCGGTCGATTGAACCGCCGGTGACCCTGGCCGAGATCAAAGCCTCTGGCCTCTTCTCCGATTGGGCGTTGATCAAACAATCCAGGCTGTCGACAATGGCGGCCCCGCAGAGCTTCGTCGAGTGGATGCGAGGCATCCGCCCTAAGGCCAAAATATAGCTCCAGGAATCACTTTGCGGTCCTGCCCGGCCGGTTCTTCGACGGCTCGGACCGGCGGACTAAGACAAGGTTGCAGAGCACCCACAATTTTGCCCTGGTTTGTATCAAGAGACGTGTTATTCGTTGACAGGAAGCGACTTAAGCAGTACTATCCATATTGGTCGGCTTGTCGGATTTGGCTTATCCTGGTCGAAGGAGTGTTGTTTTGTCCAGCAAACAGTTGACTTCGCTATTTGCTATCGCGGCTATGGCCTCTCTGCTGCAGGCGGGTCCGATATTCGCGCCAAGCTACACGGCGGCCACCACCTTCACTGACGTCCTTGGCTCTACGACGATGACCATGGCTTTCGACGGAACCAGCTACTGGAGTACGTCTGGCGGTAGCACAAATGGTAGCCGCCTTGCGCAGTACACCTCTGGCGGCGCGCTTGTGAGCACTTATGCGCCTGGTCTCGATTTCCGCTCCATCTTCACTGACGCATCCGGGACTGTCTACGCACGCCAGTTCGCGAACTCGACCATCTATACGCAAACCTCGCCAGGAGCTTTCACGCCTTTTGTGACTTTGAACGGAGGCAGCTTGGATCCCCAGTCTTCGGTGATCCTGAATACCCTTGGAACCCAGTTCATTGCCATGTCCGGCGGCTCGGTGAGCCGGTGGGATCTTTCAGGCAATTACCTCGGGGCGCTCACTCTGAGCGGTTTTGGTGGGACTGAAGGCGATTATCCGCAAGGTCGCGGCATTGCGGCGGCGGGCAACTACTATTTGACCTACGACAGCAATAACGTGCTTTCGGCATGGGACCCGGTCACTGGCGCCCGGGTCGATCAGACTGTGTTGACCGGCGCTGGGACTTCTTTCGACTCCCTCTTTAGCCTTTCCTACGCGAACGGGCAGGTCTGGATTGTGGATTCCGCGGGGGGAACCTGGCGCGGCTACGATGTGGGTCTCGGGGGCTTCGGCGCGATTCCAGAACCCGCCACGGTGAGCATGATCGCAGGCGGATTGGCTTTACTGCTCATGCGCAAACTGCGCAAGAACACCGCCTGGAACCGCTGAACTCATGGATCGCATAAGATAGACGTGCCTGGGCGTCTGTCCGGGCGCGGAATAGCGTTCCATGGACTTCACCAGACGCAGCATCGCCGCTCTCCCGTTGCTGGGTTCGGCTGCTTGTACTCCCTCCACCCGTGACAATGTCCCGGGAAAGTGGCTCGCGGCCTGGGACAAACAGTTGATCAACGGCGCGCTGAAGATCGAGGATCTTCGATACGACACGGCTGAACGGATGGTCACGCGGTTGCTTGGGCCGGGCTACCGATATCACACGAAGCTTCATAATTGCCGCGTTCATCCCACACGGGAGTCGCTTGAATATGCGCTCTATCTGCTTGAGGCCGGGGGAAAAGAACGAGTCGAACGGGCCCAAGCCACCATCAGCCGCGTCCTCGAACTGCAGGACCGCGACCCGTCGAGCAAATGGTACGGCATCTGGGGTTGGTACATGGAGGAGCCTCCGCCCAAGATGGACCCGGCCGACTGGAACTGGGCCGACTTCAACGGCGCCACCCTGCTGCTGATCGAGATGAGGCACGGCGCAAGTCTCCCTCCAGACCTGCGATTGCGAATGAAGGAGTCAATCGGCCATTGCGCCAAGTCGATCATCCGGCGCAACGTTTCGATGCGCTATACCAATATCGCCGTCCAAGGCAGTTTCGTCACTTTGGCTGCCGGAGAGCTGCTGGGCGACGCGGAGGTCCAGCAGTATTCCCGCGAACGGATGGTCCGCCTGTGCCAAACCATCGACGAAAGCGGCAGCTTCGACGAGTACAACAGCCCAACCTACGCCCGGGTCACGCTGGTGAATCTCACCCGCATCCGCATGTACGTCAAGGACGAGGAGGCACGCCGCAGGGCGGCTCAGGTGGAAGATCGGCTCTGGCTGCATCTGGCTTCGCATTGGGATGCGGCGCGAGGCCAATTCGCCGGCCCCATGAGCCGTTGCTACTCCACCGATCTCGGCCGCCCCCTTTGGCTCGAAAAGGCGCTCGGCGGCCGGCTGGGGTTGGCTGGGCCTGCCGATGCCGCCCAGGGCGGCGACGCCGAAACCGCCATCCACGACTTGCGCTGTCCCGAATCGATCAGCCCTCGGTTCCTCCAACCCGGCAAGCCACGTCAGCACAGGGAGCTGTACCAGCCCGCTCGCGATGGCCTGCCGCCAACAGTTGGCGTCTGCTGGGTGGACACCGCCTTTTCACTTGGCTCGGTGAACCGGGGCGATTTCTGGAACCAGCGGCGGCCCATCCTGGCCTTCTTTGGCGACCGGTCCCGTCCGGCGTCGAGCCTCACCGTCCGTGTCATCAAGGACGGCTACGATTTCTCTTCGGCCATGCTTTGGTCAGTCCAGGAGAAGGGTTATCTTGCCGGCGTGATCAATTTTCGTGATCCAGGAGGCGATCGCCACATCTCGCTCGACATGGTCAAGAATGGCCGGTTCGAGTGCGGGAGGCTGTTTGTGGAGTTTGACTTCGAGTCACTACCGGATGGTTTCGCCTGTGCGGAAAGTAAAAGAATGGTGAGCCTGACGGCCTCGACCATTCAGGCGCGGCTCGGGATCAGGGCTGGCAAATTTCGACCAAACGAACCTAGGATCACGCTAACTCGCGGAAAACAAAGCCTGGTTGTTACCGTCGACCTGCTTCCTCCAGAAGGCAAGAAGCTGGTGGTGTGGAAAAGTACAACAGAGGCGTGGCTGGCCTTTACCCTGGAATTGGCCGGACCCGGCGACTCAACATTCACCCAAATAGGTGAATCTAGTTCGTTTGGTTGCGTCTCCAGGGGCGGGAGAGTTCGTTTGGACTGGAAGACGCCGGCGGGGCGGCTTGGCCTTGCCGCAGCCACCGCGCCGGGTCCGGTCGATCGATTGGCTGGACTCTTCGAGTCATCGATCGATGGCTCGCCGCCACCGGCGCCGAGGCTGAGCGACAATAAACTGTCCTGAGGAGGAGAACAAAGTTGACTGAGTCGACCGGATTCACGAGACGCGCCGTTCTGGGAGGGCTGGCATTGTTGCCTGCGTTGGGCGCGAAAAGCAAGCTGAAGATCGGCGTCACGGACTGGAACCTCGGCAAGGGCGCCAATCCTGAGTCGGTCGCCATGGCGGCTTCGATTGGCTTTGAGGGAGTCGAAATCAGTTTCGGCCGTCCCAGACCGGACGAAACGCGCCTGCCAGCCGACAAACCGGAAACCATCGCTGCTTACAGGGAAGCCCTGGGCAAGCACAAGATTGCAGTGGCCGGGACTTGCGTGGATGCGCTGCACAAAAACTGTCTGATGAACGACCGGCAGGGCGTGAAGTGGCTCAGCGACGGCATCCGGTTGAGCCGGGAACTGGGGTCGAAGGTATTGCTGATGCCGGCGTTTTTCGATTGCGAGATCAAGACTCCGGCGCTTATGGACTCGACCGCATCCGCAATCAAGGAGGTTATCAAGGAAGCCGAGCGAGCCGGGGTGGTCCTTGGCCTCGAAAACACCCTGTCGGCCATGGAGAATCTTCGGATCATGGATCGGGTGGGGAGCGGGCATCTGAAAGTCTACTATGATCCCCAGAATGCCATCCGGTGGCATCACGATCCCTTTCAGGAGATCCCGGAGTTGGGCGCATCGCGGATCTGCCAGTTCCACATCAAGGATAACGACGGCTATCTTGGTGAAGGCAGAGTGCCGTGGGACCGGCTGCTGAGACTCATTCTCGATCTTGGATTCGGTGGGTGGGCGAATCTTGAGACCACAAATCCATCTAAAGATATACCTGCTGACATGCGGCGTAATCTTGCCTACGTCCGGCGTTTCGTTGGGCGGAGTTCTGGTTCATCTTAACTGGATAAGGGCCTTTCCACGGATGCCACTGGCGGCAAGTGTATAGCGGTTGAGAATGGGACTTCTGAGTCTTCTTCCGGCAAGTATCGCGCTTCCTGCACTGAAATGTTAATTCTTATAAATGCGCACAAACAAGCGGGTTGGCTGCTTTTGTATTGACTCGGAGGCGCAGTTGGCGTTACATTTGGTTTCTACTCTCATGTAGAGCTGTGTAGAACTTCTGTTAAGTGTCAGCGAGGTCCGCGCATGACCTTCCAGGTCGGTGAGAAGGTGGTCTACCCGAATCATGGAGTAGGCACCATAGAGAACATCAGTTCCCGTTCCTTTGGCACCCAGGCGGAACGGTTTTACCTCCTTCGTCTTTCCTATAATTGCTTGACCGTGATGGTTCCGTTCTCGCACGTAAACCAGGTCGGTCTGCGGAAAGTGACGAGAAACGGCGAGATCACGCGAATGCTCACCTTCCTTTCCGAGGGTGAGTGCAAGTCCTGCCATGACTGGAAGGACCGGTTCAAGGAGAATTCGGTCAAGATGCAGCATGGCAGCTTGCAGGAGGTCGCCGAGGTTCTTAAATGCCTCCTCCAGATCCAGGCGCAGAAGCCTCTTTCGTTCCGCGAGAAGAAGATGCTGGACCGGGCGCGGATCATGATCCTCAGCGAACTTGCAACGTCACGCGGATTGGCCGAACCAGTGGCTATCGACATGCTGGACAAGGCGCTGAGGAAGGCCAGCCTGAAATTCCCAGAACCGCTGTAAAGGCTTTAAGATGGCGCAGCGCCACCTCCGGGTGGCGGCTCGCCTTCATTCCATCGGGTTTGTCCTACTGCACAGGCCCGGCGCCGGCTGAAGGGACGCAGCGGATGACGGTGGGCGTCAAGTTGTAGCGCTGCTTGTAACGCTCCGTGATGGCGGCGGCGAAATCCGGGATGGCTTCTTTGTCCACCATGTTGACGGTGCATCCGCCGAAGCCGCCACCGGTCATGCGGGCGCCATGGACTCCAGGAATCGTGAGCGCGGTATCGACGAGGAAGTCGAGTTCCTCACAACTCACCTGGTAGTCGTGCTGGAGCGAGCGGTGGCTTTCCACAAGGAGCTTGCCCATAAGCGCCAGATCCTCGGACTGGGCGGCCTCCAGGAATTGTTCAACGCGGAAGTCCTCCAGCACGACGTGGCGGGCGCGCGCCAGCGGAGTTTCGGCTATCTTGGAGGCTTCACGTTCGAGGTCGCCGAGAGTGACATCGCGCAAGGCAGACTTGCCGGGGAAGTGCGACAAAGCTTCAGCGCATTCAGCGACGCGGGTACGGTAGGCCGACGATCCAAGCTCATGCTTGACCATTGTGTTGACGGCGACCATCTCCACTGAACCGGACAGGGGGACGCGGCGGTGGGTCTGCGAACGGCAGTCAAGCAGAATGGCGGCGTGCTCTTCGCCGAAGACCGAGGCGTATTGGTCCATGATGCCGCAGGGCATGCCGGCGTGGTTGCGCTCGGCGCGCTGGCACAGCCGCGCGAGTTCCAGTTTGTCGATTGGCCGGCCGTCGAGCAACGCCAGCGCTGAGGAAACCTCCAGGGCGGCCGATGAACTGAGACCGCTGCCGGTGGGCACCGTCGCGTCGATCTCCAGACGCATGGGCCGAAGATCGTAGCCGGCCACAAGGAGTTCTTTTGCCACTCCAGCGACGTAGTCGCCCCAAGATTTGGAGGGCTGTAGCGAGGGGATGGCTTCGATGGCCCAACGGTGGACGCCGTCGAGTTGTTTCGAGACGGCCTCGATCGCGGGCTCGCTGATGGGCGTGGCCTTGACCGTGCACCCAAGCTGGATAGCGATGGGCATGACGAAGCCGTCGTTGTAGTCGGTATGTTCGCCGATGATGTTCACCCGGCCGGGTGCGCGCCAGGTCTTTACGCTTTTCTGCTCAGCCAAAGGAAGACGCCTCCGAAAAAGATGGAGAAAACACCAAAGTAAAGGTTCAGGTTCATCTCGAGCAAGGGCGCCTTGGCGTCAACGGCTGCGCCGTAGCCGGCGAGCAGGACGCCAAGAATGAGGAAGAACAGTCCGGCGGGTTTTCGCAGGTCTAGCATAGGGTCCTCAGAAGAACAGGAAGTTCAGCGCGATGCAAATGACACCGCTGATGACGGCGAGCACGGCCGGACGCCGCCACCAGACGGCGGTTTCGGCTTGATGCGGCGTGACGCCGTAGACGAGGCCGACGAGTTCGGAGTCGGGACGGGCCTTGCCGGCGAGGCTGACGACGATAGTCAGGACGAAGCAGACGACGAAGGCGTTGATGGCGACCCAGAAGTTTTGGGCCATGGACGAGGGGAACTCGTAGGCCACGCCCAGCCAGCCACCCTTACCTTCGGCCAATGTCATCCCGTAGGTCATCGCCGCGGCAGCAGTTCCGGTCACAAGGCCCGTGAAGGCGCCGTTGGCGGTGGCACGTTTCCAGAACATGCCGAGCAGGAAGGTGGCGAACAGGGGCGCGTTAACGAAGCCGAAGATGAGCTGAAGGAAGTCCATCATGTTGTTGAAGGACTGGGCGAGGTAGGCGGCGCCGATGGAGAGTCCGGTGCCGAAGACGGTGGCCATGCGGCCCATCCAGAGGTAGTGCGAATCGGGGGCGTCGCGTTTGATGTAGCTCTGATAGATGTCGTAGGTCCAGACGGTATTGAATGCTGTCACGTTGCCGGCCATGCCGGACATGAAGCTGGCGATCAATGCGGTGAGTCCGACGCCCAACATGCCAGAGGGGTAGAACTGTTCCATGAGGCTGAACAGAACCTTGTCGTAGTCAGGTCCGCCATTTTTGAGCGGCAGGGCGTAGCCGATGTTCATCGACGCGATGGCCACGGCCGCGATGCCGGGGACGATGACGATGAACGGGATGAACATCTTGGGGAAGCTGCCGACGATGGGGGTGTTGCGGGCGTCGGTCATATTGCGGGCGGCCATAGCGCGCTGGACGACGAGGTAGTTTGTACACCAGTAGCCGAAGCTGAGGACGAAACCGAGGCCCATCATGAGGCCGATGACTTCGACGCCCATGGGGTTGTCGGCGGGCGAGCCGAGGTGGCGCCAGGATTGGGTCATGACTGGTTTGAGGCGGGAGGAGACACCATCCCATCCGCCTGCCTTCTGGACGGCGAGAATTGCGAGCGGGGCAAAGCCGGCGACGATGAGGAAGAACTGGAGGACCTCGTTGTAGATGGCCGAGGAAAGACCGCCGAGGTAGGTGTAGGCGAGGACGATGCCGGCGGAGACGAGGACCGAGAAGGTGAACGACCAGCCGAAGATGGCCTGGAGAAGGATGCCCAGGGCGTACATGGAGATGCCGGACGAAAAGATGGTCATTACGGCGAAGGTGATGGCGTTGAAGCCGCGGGTTTTCTCGTCGAAGCGGAGCTTCAGGTATTCAGGCACCGAGCGCGCCTTGGAGCCGTAGTAAAACGGCATCATGAAAACGCCGACGAAGAGCATGGCTGGGATGGCGCCGACCCAATAGAAGTGCGACGTCATCATGCCGTACTTGGCGCCAGAGCCGCACATGCCGATCATTTCGAGGGCGCCCATGTTGGCGGCGAGGAAGGCGAGCGAGGTGATCCAGAGGGGGAGGCTATGGCCGGAGGTGAGGAAGTCTGAACTTGATGAGACGCTCTTGCGCAGGAACCAGCCGATGCCGAGGACGAATCCGAAGTAGAGGATCAGGATCGAATAGTCGAGGAAATGGAGGGTCATGAGATTGCGGCCTGCGAATTCTTTGGTATATCACAACTGCCCTGAGCAGACCGACAAAAAGGCCCGGAGCGGTGAGCCCCGGGCCCTTGGTGACAGTGATCCGGCTGGAGCTAGAACTCGAGCCTCAAGCCCATGGTGATGGCTCTTGGTCCGTTCTGAGCGCCGGTCGGGCGGCCGAAGTTGGCGTTGCCAATGGTGGTAACGACGCCGCCGAAGTTGGTGCGGTTAAACGCATTGAAGGCGTCGGCGCGGTAGACGAGAACGATCGGGTTCTTGTCGTTCACAAAGAGGGTGGTCCGCTTCACAACGGAGATGTTTTCGGTGAAGACGGCCGGTTGGCGGAAATCGTTATGGTAGAAGGCCGCCGTGCCGAGGGTGTACTGAGGCGCTGCGGTAAACGCCGCGGCATTCAGCCAGCGGGTGCTCGGATTGTTGGGATCGAGCGTCGTGCGGTCGATGCCGGTCCGGACGGGCCCGGTGCCAGGATTGGCCTTGGTTAACGGGGCGAACAGGACTCCGTTGCCGAGGGGGTTGCCGGGCGTGAGGATCTGTGCCAGAGTGCCCTTCCGGTAGACATCGGCGCTGGCGATGGTCCAGCCGCCCACGAAGGCGTTGAGGACCGGGTTGGCGGAGCCGAGGAAGCGCTTGCCCTTGCCGAACGGCAGGTCATAAGAGAGCAGGATGTTGAAGACGTGCGGGATGTCGAAGTGCATGTAGCTCTTGGCATCCTTCACGTTGTTGTAATCCTGCGGCGAGCCGGGGCTGCCGATCTGGTTGAAGACCTGGCGGTAGTGGCCGTACGAGAGGCTCTTGGACCAGGTGTAGTTCGACATGAGTTGGAATGAGCCGAAACGGCGCTCGACCTTCAACTGCATTGCGTCGTACCAACTCGTGCCGTAGCCGGCGAACAGGCTGGCGACAGTGAGGTACTGAGGGAACGCCCGCAGCGACTGGGCGACGCTGAGGTTGCCCGGGAAGCTGTCGTAGGGTTTCTTGAAACCGGCAGCAGCCGCTTCAGGCGAGTCGATCCGCCGGCCGAGAAGCGAGCCATTGCGCAACATGCTTGTGGGCAACTGGTTCAGATCCATGGTCGAGTTCAGGCGGGTCCCGCGGTTGCCCTGGTAGGCGATGTCCACAAGCCAGTTCTTGAACTCATGCTGGATGTTGAGGCTCCAGTTCTTGATCCGTCCGGGCTGGCCGGCGGTCGGGCCCTGGTACTGGACGCTTTGATAGTTGACGTAGGTTGGGTCGATGATCGGCGGGGGCCGGTAGCCGGGGGCCAGCGGGATGCCGTTTTCCCAGTTGAGGACGGGGTTGATGCCGTCGCTCTGGAGATCGTTGGTGCCGGCGAATCCGAAACGGCAGCCGCAACCGCCACTGGACAGGCCCTGGTAGTAAATGGCATAGCCGCCGCGGATGACGGTCTTCGAGAAGAGTTGATAGGAAAAGCCCATGCGGGGTCCGATGGCAGACCAGTCGGTTGGATAGAACCGCTTCATGCCATTACGGCCGGGGCCGTTACCGGAGAACACCAGGGCGCCCGGACGTCCGCCGGCGCCTGGGTTGGGGACCTTGATGTCAACGTGCGAGTAACCGTTGCCACCCGGCACGTGCCAGCCGATCGGAACTTCATACCGAATGCCGAGGTTCAGCGTCAGTTTGGAGTTGACGCGCCAGTTGTCCTGGAAGTAGCCGGCGGTGTCGTAGTAGATGGTGGTGTCGAACAGGACAGGAGGGACGACCTGCGAAGCCACATCGGCAGTACCCAGCAACATGCTGGCGAACTCGTGGCCCGTGCTGGTGAGCGCGGTGGGCAGGGCTGTAGTCGCGCGATTAAAGACGTAGCGGCCGTTGGTGCCGGCGAGGTCCTGGCCGAGGGTTTCGAAACGCCGCCAACTGAAGCCGAACTTCATTTCGTGGCGGCCGCTGATGAGAGTGTAGCCCTGGCTGATCCAGTGCTGCCGGTTGAACTGAGCGCCGTTGGCCACCTTGCCGTCCTGGACGCCGTAGGGCGAGAGACCCGCCGCGCCAGAGAACTGGATACGCGGCGTGGCGTCGGAGTCGCCTGAGAGGCCTTTGAAGCCGAGTTTGCTGCCGCCGCCCTTCTGCTGCGGGTTATCCCAAGTCTGGCGAGTGATGGAGAACCCGTAGGTGGTATGCATCAAGAGGTTGTTCTTGATGTTGTAGTCGTGGTTGATGCGGTGGCTATAAGGTTTTTGGCCGCCGAGCAGCGAGTTGCCGAGCAGGCCGTTGAAACCGCCGATGTCGTTGGTCGTCTGGACCTCGTTGCTGAAGAAGTAGGACACGCGGTTGGTGGGCGAGAAGGCGTGATCGAACTTCATGCTCCAGATGTACTGGTCGCGGGCACTGGTGTTGACGAAGTTGTAGTTTGACGCGAGACGAGGGACGTTCGGGTCGGGGATCTGAGCAACCACGTTCTTCGAAATCGCGCTGAAGCGGGATTGCGGGATGATATTGCCCGCGAAAGGTGTCCGGTCGGTTCCGACTGTGGTTGCGGGGTCGTAGATTATGGGGACGCCGGCCTCGGTGAAATTGCCCTGCTTCATGAGGGCGGTGGGGACGGTCATCACCGGGAAACTGGGCGTCACTGGCCGGAGGTCCTTCGTGTAGGTGAAGAACCAGAAGGTCTTGTCCCGCCCGTCGTAAACTTTCGGGACAAAGACCGGGCCGCCGATGGAGCCGCCTGTTTCGTTGATTCTTTCCTTGGGCCTGAAACTTGTCGCCGGGTTTGTACTCGAGTTACGAGCCCAAGCGTTGGCGTTCCAGATGTCGCGGCGCATATTGTGGAAAGCGGCGCCGTGGAACCAGTTGGTGCCGCTCTTGGCGACATAGATTTCAATACCACCACCCACACGGCCGAACTCGGCCGAGTAGTTGCTCGAAAGCATCTTGAACTCGGAGAACATCTCCGCCGAGGGGAAATTAAAGACCGCGCTCGACTCGACGTTCAAAGCGCTGGCGCCGTCGATCAGGACTTCCTGTGCGCGACCGCCGGAACCCGACACGCTCTGCTCGCTGTTCGAGGTCACGCCGGCCATGTACCCGACGAATGCACGCGGATTGCGGATACCAGCCGAGAACAGTGGAAGGTTGTTCATCAGGGTGTTGGAAACCGCGTTGCCGCGCTCAGCGGTTGATGTTTCCAGAAGCGGCGCGGCTTCGGTGACGGTGACGGTTTGCTGGACATCGCCGAGTTCCAGCGTGATGTTCATGTCAACGCGCTGGGCGATGCGGATTTCAAGGTCAGTTCGTGTCAGCTTCTTGAATCCGGCCTTTTCGGCGGTGATCGTGTAGACCGCGGGCGGCAGCGCCGCGAACACATACAGGCCGGCTTCTGAGCTGACAGTTTCAATTCTGGCTCCGGAAGCCACGTTTGTCGCGACGATCCTCACGGCAGGGACTCCCGCACCAGTCGGATCCACCACGGTGCCAGCCAAAGAGCCGGTGGCGACTTGCGCGAGACCTGGCAAACTGATCGACAAGGTCAGCAGGAGCGCCATGGCGATACGTTTTCTCTTCATAATCCTCCTAACTTTTGGTTTGTCTAAGCTAAAGACCCAACTCACTCAGCATTGGGGTGATTGTATGGCAGCGCCGGATCTACGTCAACCAGGGGTAATTACCTGAAGCGTCAAGTTTGACGGCCGGAATGAGTTCGCTCTCCATTCTGCAATTCGGAGAAGGAGGGCTTTAAATGCGTCAGGCTATCTTTGGATAGTATCCAATTGACATCATGCAGCCAAGGCAGAGAAGCCGCAAGATTTAGGCAAACGAGCATGCATCCACGATTGGCATGGCCGGATCCGCAGGGTTCAAAAGCGTTCTCGTGATGGACCGTGGGAGGGGGCGAAAGGGCCCCCTGCTTCAGGCGCCGTTGCGTAGCGGCTTACGGCTCATCAGGGCTTCACTTCAAACGAATCCAGCAAAGTGCCGTCGAGGGCGAGGGCTTCGACCGCCGCCGACGTGGGGTTGACCTTGAGGCGGACAAAGTGTTCGGTCATGACAACCTTCTTCGTGATTCCCTCCATGGAGCCGTCGACGGGATACAGCGGAGCGCCGCCGCCGCCGGTGACGACATAGTGGACTCCCAGGAACTCATGGTGCTGGTAGTTGTGGTCGTGGCCGTTGAAGACCAGTTGGACCTTGTACTTCTCGAATAGCGGGACCAAGCCGCGGGCGAACACGTTGCCGCCGCCTCCCTGACGCCGCGCCGTGGCCGAAAACGGCGGATGGTGCATGACGACGACACGGAATGCGGCTTTCTGTGACCGGGCGAGGTCCTCTTCAAGCCAGCGGGTTTGTTCGTCCCAGAACTTGGCACGCGCGTCGGCGCTCATGGCAACGTTGCCGACGTCGGTGTTGAGGATGACAAAGTGGACGTCGCCCCAGTTGAAGCTGTAATAGTTGGACTGGACCTCGAAGAAGTCGTAGTACTTGTAGTTGCCCCGCTCATGGTTGCCGAGCACGGGGAAGAAGGCCATCTTCTTAAGCAGCGGCCTCTCAATGTCGAAGAACAGCGGCCATTGCGCGGTGTCAAAACCGTCGCTGACGAGGTCGCCGGTGTGGATGGCGACTTCGGCCTTGGACTTTTCCATGATGGCGGCGATCACCTTGCGGTGCAGGTCGTGGCGGGTGCGGGTGTCGCCGAAGACGACGGCTTCAAAGGGAGTGCCGGCAGCCGGGGGCGTTTTGAAGGAGCCTTTGCCCTCTTCGCGGCCGTTGAGGACGTCGTAGTGGATGGTTTGGCCCACGGGCAGTCCGGTGAAGCTGACCTTGCGGGATTCGAGGACCGGCGAGACGTGGGTGGGCTTTGCGAGGTCGGCGCCGGCCTTGGCCTCCCCTACCTGGACGATCCAGCCCACGGTGGCCGAGCGGCCATTGGCATTTACCACGAATGGTCCGCCGACGACTTTCTCTTGCGCCGCGGCAAGCGCGGCGAACGCCAGTAAACAGATCAGTAATCTCTTCATGCTTTCGTTACTCCTCTGATGTCGATCAAATAAACTTGACGCCCGTTGCCGCCGTGCGGCGAATCGATGGTGACCCAGTTACCATCGGGGCTAAATCTTGGATGCGTGTCGCACCGCCATTCGCCCGTGTATTCCTTCGGCGAATAGAAGGAGCCCAGTTCCACGCGCCGCCCAGAGGCTATTTCATAAAGATAAACGTTTTGGTTGCGCTGGCGGTCGGGGTAGGTGTCGTTGAGGATCCACTTGTTGCCGGGCAGATAGGTGCAATGGCCGTTGACTGTCATGACATTGGGACCCACGGCCTGCACTTGTTCTGTCCGGTCCTTGTAGAGATAGAACTTGTCGGCTTTGAGCGACGGGTGCCAGGCCCAGGCGAGGACATGGGCGGGGTCGCGCCAGATGAAATGCGACGTGCGGCCGTAGGGATCGAGGACGTAAAGATCCTTGCCGTCGATGGACGCGGTGAACATGCGGGTTGCGAAGCTGCCGGGCTTCTGCAGCGGTCCGCGCCAGCGGTGCAGGAAGATGAAGCGGGAGCCGTCGGTGTTGAACAGCAGGTGGTTGAACCAGTGTTTGGCCCGCGACATGTCTTCATGCTTGTTCGGGACCGTAGCGGCCTCGGCGAGCGGGATGATGAGTTGGCTCTTGCCGGACCTGAGATTCATCCGCCAGATCCCGATCTCCTCGGGCGTTTCAACGGCGGCAAAGGGGTCGGGCAGCCCGCAGTAGCCGTAGCCAGGGCGGGTGTCGTTCAGGCGCTTGAAGTCGGGATAGACGGCCCATTTCCCGTCCGGGCTGATGGAGTACACGGGCGCTGGCAGGGTGCGCCGCTTGCCGGACCTGACATTCATGATGACCGAGATGAAACGCTTTTCCTTGTCGTCGCGTTCGTTCCAGATCACCTCGTCGCGAGAGCCGGGCACCCATTGCAGCATTGAGCCTTGTTGCCAGTTCCAGGCCTTGGTACGGCCGAGTTCGGTCCAGCGGTCGTTGTCGTGAAGGTCGATCATACCCATCCCGATTTCGTCGCCGGGAGTCGGCGAGCGGTGTTCGAAATCGACCTGGTTGGACAGAACGTATCGCGACGTGGGATCGAACTGGAGCTTGTCGTAATAGGCGAACCAGTGGAACTTTGGTCCACGAGTAATTGCGCGTACGGGTGGCAATCCACTCTGCCCGCGCGCGGCCTTGGCCGTCAATGCGCCGGCCAGCAGCGACCGTCTGGTGAACATGCGTCTACTTTATCCGAGGCTATGGTTTGATGCGCGCGGGCAATTGCGGCAGATTGGCGATGTCGAGACCAAGCGCCATGCCGAAGCGGGCGAACTGCTCGAGCCCCGAGAAGTCCCAGTCGTCGTAATACTCGTCGCTGGGCTGGTGGTAGATGCCTTTCATGCGTTCGGAAATGGCTTGCAGCGAGGGCGGCAACTGTGCAGCGGCACGGGCGCCCATCCCGATGGAGAATGCAGGGACGCCTTGCTTGGCGAATGAGAAATGGTCGCTTCGGAAGTAGCTACCGGCGCCAGGGTTGGCCTCCTTGTCGATCGTCAGTTGGTGTCTTGCGGCAGCGGCTTGGACCACGTCGTAGAATGATGTGCGGTCGGCGCCGGTCATGACCGTGGACTTCGCGCGGCCCAGGGGCGAGAAACTGTCGAAGTTCAGATTCGCCGCCAGTTTCGCGGCAGGGACGGGCGGGTTCTGTGCCAGATAGGCCGAACCGAGAAGCCCGCTCTCCTCGGCCGTTACGGCGGCGAAGAAAACGCTCCGGCGCGGTTTGGGCTCCATCGACGACCATGCGCGGGCCATTTCGATCAGCATGGCGCAACCGGTCGCGTTATCCAAAGCTCCGTTGTAGATCGAATCGCCGTTGATGGCGTCACCGACGCCGAGGTGGTCCCAATGTGCGGAGTAGAGAACCGCCTCCTTCGACAATTCGGGGTCGGATCCATCGATGCGGCCGATCACGTTGTAGGTTTCCACGTCATCGACCTTATTTGCCAGATCGAGTTTCATCCGCATCCCGAGCGCGACGGGCTTGAAACCTTTGGTATTGGTCTTGGTCAACATTGCTTCGACGGTGCTGCCAGCCAGAGCGAACAGCCGCTCCGCCGCACTCTGCGTGATCCATCCGGCGAAGCCAAGCCCGTAGGCGCCTTCAGCCAGACCCACCTGGGGCTGCGGGCGGCCGTTGGCTTTGACGACCTGGTAGCCGTAGCCGGCCGTTGCGTCGGTGTGAGCGATGAGGACCGCCGCTGCGCCGCGCCGGGCGGCTTCCTCGTACTTGTAAGTCCAGCGGCCATAGTAGGTCAGCGCCGGACCACCGAAGAATTTCGCATCGTCCGAGGGGGGTTCGTTCGTAAACAGCACCACGACCTTCCCCTTGACATCCGTGCCCGAGTAATCATCCCAGCCGAATTCAGGCGCGGTGATTCCGTGCCCAACGAAGATCATTTCGGCGTCGATGGTGACTGTGCGCTGTTGGCGCTGAGAGTGCCCGACGAAGTCCTCCAACCATTTCAACTCGACATTCTGCCCGCCCTTGCTTATGGTGAGCACCGGGGAGCCTTCCATGGTGATCAGTTTCAGCGGCACTCGCTGGCGGTAGGTCCCATCGGGCGCGCCTGGTTTGAGCCCGGCGGCGGCGAACTGGGATTCGATGTATTCGACGGCCAGCGCTCCGCCGCGCTGGCCGACGCCGCGACCCTCAAACAGATCACTCGACAGGATCTTCACGTGCGGGCGGATTCTGTCGCCCTGGATTGCCCCGATCTGTGCCAGAGCGGCCGCCGACAGCAGAACGCCAATCGCCAACGATTTCATTTACTTGGACTCCTTTTTCATCGCCAGGCGCGCGGCAAACCGGTTCACATCGATGATGAACCGTTCATGAACCCCCTCGCCGATCTTTTCCTTCTCATCGTATGCTTCCACGGCGAAGCTCACCCTGTTTCCTTCGACACTTGTTACCCGCGCCGTGATCCGCACGCTCATCCCGATGGGTGTTGCCGCGAAATGCCGGATATTGACCACGGTACCGACACAATCCCACCCTTCGGGCAGCAAGGGCTTGATTGCATCGCGGGCGGTCAACTCCATGTGGGCGATCATATGGGGCGTCGAGAGGACGCGGACGTTTTCGACGCCGATGAAGCCGGCCGTCTCTTCCGGAGTGACCAGGATGCTCCGGCTGGCCGAGGCTCCCAACGGAATGTTGTCCATGTCATTATGGTAACGTGCGGTTGACAGTACCCTAACAGGGATCGGCTGCATCTTAAAAACAGAGACCTCGAACCGGAGCCTTTGCTAGCTTGCGCCGACTGTTGATTGTTGTTCTTGGGCTGACCATTCTTCTACCTGCATTCCCTGCGGATTCCCCGGGCTCGATTCCTCCCTTTTGGGGCGCGGGAGGCGATGCCGAGCGCGACAAGCAGGGTGAGCAGATCCTGGCTCGCTATCTGTCGGCTTCAGGACGCGGCATGGCGCGCGGCTTCTCGTCGGTGGCGAAGTTCATCGGCCGTCTGCCGAAGATGGACAAAACCGCCAGCTTAGCCGCAAGGCGACACATCGATCTTACCGGCTCGGTAGAGTACACCGCCGTGCTGCAACGGACGGGCGACTCGACCGTCCAGAAGGATGTCATAGCGCGTTTCATGAGCGGTGAAGTGGAATCCGCCATGCCCGATCCGTCCAAGGAGAAGGACCGCCGGGCCGCCGCCATTTCGCAGGAAAATTACAAGTTCAAATATAGGGGGCTGCGGGAGATCGGCGACAGGCAGGTGCATGTGTTCGAATTGAACCCTCGGAAGAAGCGGGTAGGGCTGTTCAAGGGTGAGTTGTGGATCGATTCTGAGACCGGTCTTACAGTGCGCGAGGCGGGCCGTTTTGTTAAGAATCCGTCGATCTTCCTCAAACGGGTCGAATTTGAACGACAATACGCCATCCTGGACGGGGTGTCGGTCCCGAAGTCGCTGACTTCAAAGATCCAGACCCGATTCTGGGGCATGGCGGAACTCGACATCGAGTACACCGACGTCACCTGGGACCCCGAGTTTTTCCTCGCCGCCTCGTCCGGATTCTGATCCACAGTTCTACACTGGGACTTGCCGCGCTCGCACATCCTTGCCGTCATCGCCTTTGTCCTGTTCCTGCGCCTGCCCTTTCTGAATCAGGCCATCCAGGGCGACGATTACTATTACCTCGCCGCCGCCCAGCACGCTCAAGTGGATCCGGCCCACCCACACCACGCACGCTATTACTTCCTGGGCGACCTGATCGACATGCGCGGCCATCCGCATCCGCCAGGCAACGCCTGGATCCTAGCCGGGTTGCTGGCCGTTACCGGTGAGATCCGTGAACCCGTTTTTCATGCCGCTTACACGGGCTTCTCGCTGATTGCCGCGCTGTCGATGCTTTGGCTGGCGCACCGTTTCGTTCCCCGCAGGGCGCTTGAGGCGACGCTGTTGTTCTGCGCCGTGCCCGCGTTCGTGGTCAATGGAACGTCGCTTGAGGCCGATCTTCCGTTCCTCGCATTCTGGATGCTGAGCATCGTGTTCACAATAAAGTCCTCCCAGGATCGCCGCTTCGGGCTGGCGGCGGTCCTGTCATTGTTTGCGTGCTCGCTGATGGCTTACCAGAGCGTCCTGCTTATTCCTCTGCTCGGCTTTTGGATCTGGCGCGAGAAGGAGCTTCGCCTCTGGCCCCTGCTCCTGGTCCCGGCAATCACGCTCGCGGGATACCAGATATTTGAACGGCTCTCATCAGGCGACTTGCCGGCACAAGTCCTTGCCGGGCACTTTCAGACATATGGCCTGCAACGCCTGGAAATGAAGATACGGAGCGCTGTCGCTCTCACAGGACACTTCATTGTGATGCTGTCGCCGCTTGCCGTCTGGGCGTTGATCCGCCGGCGAGAGTGGTTCCTCACCGGCTGGGTAGGAATGTTTTTCGTTGCGGCGCTGGTCTTGTTTTTCGCCGGTTCGGCCCGATACCTGCTGCCGTTGGCCGCGCCGCTGGCCATCTTGCTGGTTCTTCACTTCGAGGACCGGCCCGCCTTCATTGGCGCGGCATTTGTGTGGAGCCTGTGCATAGGCCTGGGCTTGGCCTGGGTAAACTATCAGCACTGGGACGCCTACCGCACGGCCATCCGCGACGCCCGCCTGGGCTTGCCGGACGGCTCTACGCGGCGGCTTTGGGTGAACGGCGAATGGGGCCTTCGCCATTACGCCGAGGCGGCTGGGGCGATTCCAATCGTTCGAGGGGGCGCGTTGCGTCCCGGCGACATGCTCATTACGTCGGCGCTGATGTCGCAAGTGCCGTTCACGCTTGGCGGCGGAGTCCGCGTCGAACAGTCGGCGAAGGTGATCGTTCCTACACTGCCTTTGCGGATCATCGGACTGGGCTCGCGTTCGGGCTACTCGTCAGTGGGTTTTGGTCTTTGGCCCTTCGACGTCACGTTCGCGCCCGTAGACAGGATCTCCATTTCATCGATCATCGAACGCGCGCCCACTCTGTCGTGGCTTGAAATGCGTTCGCCGGCGATCGATCCGCAAATTGTTTCTGGAGTCTATTCCGTAGAGGAGGGCCAGTGGCGCTGGTCGTCGCCGCGCGCCGTGTTACTCCTAAAACCGCCGGCCTCGGCCGCGCCTGTCCGAGTGAACCTTTACCTGCCGGAGGCCGCACCCGGGCGCAAAGTTACAATTGAACTGAACGGCTCGATGATCGATCAGCGGACATTGCCCGGGCCGGGCATGGCTGAGATTATCACTGCGCCGCAACCGTCCGCTGCATCCGCCGCCACACTCGTTATTTCAATCGATCGCGGATTCTCGGCTCCCGGCGACGGCCGCACGCTTGGCTTCATCCTGACAGGCGCCGGCTTCCGGCCGTAATCGCCGCCTCGGCAACCACGCGCGGATCAGTCTCGAAGCCAAACACCTGAACCGAATCACCACGGGGAGACCACACGCGCGGATCACTCGGCCCGAACATCGCGATCACCGGCGTCCGCAAGGCCGCTGCCAGGTGAGATGGCCCAGAATCATTGCCCAGGTAGACCCGAGCGCCGGCCAGAAACTCCGCCAACTGAGCCACGCGTTGAAACTTTTCAGCCCCTTCCAACACTTCTTCGGGGCCCACACACCACCGGACCTTCATCGCCTTGGACAAATGCGCCGCGACTTCGCGGTAACGCTCAATCGGCCAGTTCTTTTTTTTACTGCCCGAGAAAGGATGAATCGCGGCATAGCCTCCATCCCAACGCGTTACTGGAATTTGCGGAATGCCCCCAGAAGCCGCTCCCACCTGGTTCAGATAGAAATCCACAGCGTGCAGATCCGTAATGCCGTTAGGCAAGGCCTGATGAAAGGCCGCCGTCACGCCCATGCGGGCGATGGCATCGCGGAACTCGGCCCGCTGCTCACCGTACCAAGAATGAACTTCATCGAAAGACCGCAACCTTTCGATAAGGGTGTCCGGAACCACCGCCCCTGGCAGTTCCAGCAGATCAAGCCCTGACCCCTCAATCGCCCGCGCCGGAGCGAGATGTCCGACAACTTCCAGATTGGCGCCGGCGCACCAGATCTCACCTCCATCGCGCAGGCAGTGTTCCGCCGCGGGCAACCAAACGATTGTGTCACCCAGTGCCCCGGGCCGGATCAGCAGCCGTCTCACGGTTCTATTCGAGCAGGAGCGGCAACCGGATTTCGACAGTCTTGGGCGGGAAACACATCTTGTCGTTGCAGGCCTGATAACGCAACTTTCCCGTTAACGACGATGGGCCGGGCTGTGCCGTCGCGCTCCGTTTGAACTTTGTCACGATCTCAAACTGCCCGCTAACGACCGATATTGGCTTCTCGGCGAACTCGTATTTCTCCATCGCCGCCTTCGGATACTCCGTGCCGGAGACCTCCAGGGCCCCTGGATTCCAGGTCAGTTTCAACGGGATGAGGAAAGCTTCGGTCGGCGTGTTCGAATTCGCGTGGCAGCCAGCCGGCAGAGACGCCTTCAGGCGCTGTTCGGTCTCCCCCTTGCGGGCAACGCGCAGCTTGGCGGGCTCGGTGACGGTAACGGCGCACTGCTGCGCCAAGACCGGAACGGCCAGCAAGACTGAACTAACGAAGAAGCTGGACAATCTCATCTTCGTAGTCCTTCTTTGTGACCAGCCCAATGTGGGTGGATACGATGCGGCCTTCGCGGTCGATCATGAAGGTGGTCGGCAAGGCGTCCACCCCGCCATACTTCTGCGCGACCTCCTCAGTCGCCACCATCACCCTGTAGTTGACCTGTTTAGCCTCGATGTAGGGCTTCACGGCTTCCCAGCCGTCCTCGTCCATCGATACCCCCAGCACGGCGAATCCCTGATCCTTGTACCGTTTCTCGAAATCAACAAACCAGGGGATTTCGAGTTTGCATGGTCCGCACCAGGTGGCCCAGAAGTTCAGCAGGACGACTTTGCCCTTGAACTCGGACAACTTAACTTTCCGGCCATTGGCATCCGTCAATTCAAAGTCCGGGGCCGGGTTGCGTTTTTCGCCAGGTTTCAGGGAGACGGCGGCGGCGCTCTCAGCCGGCGCCGTGCCGCATCCAAGGGCAGTCAGGGCGATAGCTGCGGCAGCCACTTGCAACAGGTGTGTCTTCATTATTTTCAGTTCATCTTCCTCGCTGGCGGTCTTGTCTCATTAGATGCGCCAGACGCCATGCCAGTGACTTTTCAATTCAAATAGGAATCGCTCCCGGCGCTCGATCCACTTCCGGCCCAACATCCGGTCTTGGTCACCGGCGCCGCCAGACTCGAACCATGCTCCGGTGTCCGAGAAGCTCTCGGAAACGTACTCTCTCCATTTTCCCGTATTCAATGCGGGGTCGGTAGCCGTCAGTTGCCGCCGGCGCCACTCCGACGACCATCCAAGTTCGCCTGCCGACCTCTCCGATTGGAGCAAATCGCCCCACCTTTTCCTTTGCCGGTTATTCATCCGCAGCCAAACGAAGTGGAACAGTTCGTGCGCCACGATGCGTCGCAATTGGTGCGGATCAGCGGCCAGCGTCCGGTCCAACACTACTTCGCGGCGCCGGGCAAAAGATGCCGCATAGACTTCAACTCCCGGACCTGGCCCAGCCTCCAAGAGGCCGCGCCTCACGCGCAATCCATCCTCAAACCGCCACGTGATGGGAGGGCCCTCGAAGTGGCCAAACCCGAGCAGCACAGTCTCTAGCGCTTTGGCTGCCCGGTCTCGCTGATGTACTGTTCGTCCTTGATCTCCACCGAGACCGACTTGCGCACGCCTTCCATCCATTTGTCGAAGCGCTCCTTTTGGACAGCCAGGAAGATGTCGCTCCTGATAGTGGAGTACTCCGGCTCGACGAACTTCTCCAACCGGAAAATGTAGTACCCGTTGCCCTGCAGGATCGGGTCTGAAATTTCGCCCGGCTTCAATCCGAAGATCACCGTGCGCACGGGCGCCGGCAACGTGTTGTCGGTGGGCTTAAACGGCGGGAAGTCGCCGCCCTTGGCCTTAGAGTCGGGGTCCTCGCTATGTTTGGCCACCAGATCGGTGAAAGGCGTTCCGGCGCGTGCCTGCTTGACGATCGCAGCAGCTATGTTTTTCACCTCTTCTTCGCTCTTGCCCGGCGTGCCCGGGGGCACGAACGGCAGGTAGATGAGTTTGGTCTGGGCCTGCGTGAAGTCGGCTTTATGGACAGCATAGTAGGCCTGCTCCTCCTCAGGCAGGATCTTCAACTCGCGTTGGTTGGCCGACATCATCGCCGTCGCAAGCAGAATCGTCCGGTTGTACGCCAGCCGGGACTTGTAGGGTTCCTGGTCGGCCAACTTCTGTTCGTCGGCAAGTTGCTCTAGTTTCAGGGTTAGAGCATATTGTTCGAGAAAGGCCCGTTTGTTCGCGTAGAAATTGCTCGCCGGGGCGCCGCCGAGCGAACGCACCAGCAATTCCAACTCGGACTTTCGGTAATCCCGGCCATTCAGCGTCGCCACCACGGGGTCTGGCGCGCCGGGCGGAATTTGGCCCTGTCCTGGCGCAACAGCGGCCAAGAAAACAAATAACATCAATGTTTTCATCATCTTCATAGTAAATGGTAGCATGGCCCCATGGCCGCACTCCTGCTCGATGTTTCCGTCTGGTCGGCGGATCTGGCGAATCTCGAAGCCGAACTTGCCCGGCTCGCGCCTGCCGCCGATTCCTTCCATTTCGACGCAGGCGACGGCCACTTCGTCCCATTCCTGTTGTTCTTTCCCGACCTGATCGCCCGTTTGCGGCCGCTCACTCAGGTCGAGTTCCATCTTCACCTGATGGCGACTCGGCCCCTGGATCTCCTGCCTGCCTTTCTCGAAGCGGGCGTCGACCGGGTGACGGTGCCGCTCGAAGTGGGCAAACGCGCTTTGCGCGCCCTGGAATTCGTCCGCGAACACGGCCGCAAAGCCGGGCTTTCAATCGACCTCGATACAGATCCAATCGAAATGAAGGACTACTCAGGGCTCATCTCCCGCATCACCCACATGGGGACGCCCATGGGCGTCAAAGGGTGCGATCATGACGAACGCGCCTGTCCCCGGATCGCCGTACTCCGGCATCTCTTTCCGCGACTGGAGGTCTTCGCCGACGGCGGAATCCGCGAGCACACCGTCCCGCTGTTGCGACAGGCCGGAGTGCACGGCATTGTCCCCGGTTCGCTCATCTGTGCTGCCCCGGATCCAGGCGAGCGTGCCGAATGGCTGAGGTCGATTTAGTGGGCCGGAGATCCAACACCGGTCTGCTTCCAGCTATCAGCACTCAACGATCCAGTTTCAGATGCCGGTAAAACAGGTTCAGCGTTGTCTTTACCTCGATCGCACAGAGGCTCAACTTCTCCTGGCCCTGAGGCGTGATGGGACGGTGATCCTTCGCGTCTCGATCCCAAGGCAATCCAACAGCGGAGGGTGGATTCCACATCCCTGTCGCCTCCGCGGCCTGCCGCCAGATGGACAACGCTTAACGTGGAATGAGTGCTGATCGTATTGAACTCATGACGGACTTGTTATATGCTTTGGTCGGTCCGGAAGTTTAAGTAGAGATTCAGGCTCTTTAGCCTGAAGTCTGAGATGGACTTCGGTTCCAGGGGGTCAAATGTCGAATTGTGTATTACTACGTGCAGCGGTGGGGCTGGCAGTCCTGCTGCTCGCCTTCCCCGTTTCCGCCCAGAACATTACTGGCGCGCTCACTGGTACGGTGATTGATCCTGCCGGCGCAGCAGTTCCTTCCGCGCAGGTGACTCTCACCCATCAACAGACCCAAGCCAAGCAGACGACGTCGTCCAATGACTCGGGCATTTTCCTTTTTCCCAGCATCCTGCCAGGGGCATACACCGTCGATGTCACGATGGCAGGGTTCCGCTCCTATCAGGTGAAGGACATCAACATCACAATGAACGAACGCCGCTCGCTTGGCGATATCGTTCTCCAGGTCGGCCAAGTTCAGGAAAAGGTGGAGGTCACGGCGGAAGCAACGCCGGTCCAGACCGCCTCGAGCGAACGAGCCGGTTTGGTGACTCAAACTCAATTGCTTAACACGGCCATCCGCGGGCGCGACTTCGTTTCGCTGATCGCGACTCTGCCGGGCGTGTATGACGAGAACATGCAATCGCGCGACGTGTCAAAAGGACCCGGCGCGGGCGGATTGCACATCAACGGCGGCAGATCGACGTCGATCAACTTTGCCCTGGACGGCATCCAGAATACGGACACCGGATCCAACGGCGGATCACACGTCCAGCCAAACATGGATGCGGTGGCCGAGGTTGTCGTTCTCACGTCCAACTACCAGGCCGAGCACGGCCGTAACAGCGGTGGCACCATCAACGTGACCACCAAGAGCGGGACGCAGCAGTTCCACGGCAGCTCCTACTACTTCTACAGGCATGAGAGCCTCTATGCCAACAGCTTCTTCCGCAACCGCACCAGCACGCCGCGCCCGGTCGAGCGAATCGCCAATTTCGGCTATACAATAGGCGGTCCTGTGTGGACCAAGAACTGGAACAAGGAGAAAGACAAGCTGTTCTTCTTCTGGTCGCAGGAGTTCGTCCGCAGGCGGAACTACCCGGGCACGCAGTTCGCCACCACGCCTACGGCGCTCGAGCGTCAAGGGGATTACTCCAAGACCCTCGACGTGAATGGCGCCATGATTCCCATAAAGGATCCCACCACGGGCGCCAACTTCCCCGGCAACATCATTCCGGCGGCACGGATCAACAAAACCGGCCAGGCGATCCTGAACTTCTTCCCGCTGCCGAACTACGTCGAGACCGATCCCGCCCAGCTGAACCGGCGCAACTACCGGTCTAACGTCAGCGGCGAGTTCCCTCGCCGGCAGGACTTGTTCCGCATCGACTATAACTTCAGCCAGTCCATGCGCATGTACTTCCGTGGCACCCGCGACAACGACGACGAAAACTGGCCATACAATAACTGGACCGCCGGCAGCCACAACTACGACATGGTCACGACGTTCCGGCCTCAGCGTGGCCGGAGCGGCATTCTCCACCTGTCGAATACGTTCAGCCCAACGCTGGTGAACCAGATCAACTTTGGTGCCAGCAACCGCTCTCAGACCTTCAATCCCACAGACCCGAGCCTGGTCGCGCGGAGCAAGATGGGCAACATCGGCCAGTGGTATCCGCAGGCCAATGAATCCGGCGCGATTCCGAACGTCAGCTTCGGCGGCGTCCAGAACGGGATCAATAGCGGCCTTGGCAACATCCCTTACACCAACCGCAACCCGGTGATCACTTTTGCGGACAACCTCAGTTGGATGAAGGGGACGCACGCGCTCAAGTTCGGCATCTACCTGGAGCGGATGCGCAAGGATGAGGTTGGCGGCGCCAACACCCGCGGCGCTTTCGATTTCCAACGTAACGTCAACAATCCGTTCGACTCCAACTACGCCTTCACGAACGCGCTTCTGGGCAACTTCTACAGTTACTCGGAAGCCAACCTGCGCACCTACTCCCACTACCGCTACCTGCAGACCGAGTTCTACGCTCAGGATTCCTGGAGAGCATCGAGGAAGCTCACCATCGAACTCGGCATCCGCTTCTACTCGTCTCCAGCGACGCATGACGACCGCCAGTTCTTGACGACCTTCATCCCGTCGACCTACAGCGCGCAGACCGCGGCCGTCATGTACCGCCCGGTGATCGACCCGGCGACAAACAAGCGCGCCGCCGTCGACCCGCGCACCGGCACAATCGTTCCAGTGACCTACATTGGCCTGTTCGTGCCCGGTTCCGGCAACTATGCCCCCGGAATGCAGATCGGCGGGAAGGGCGCGCCGGAGGGGTTGTATTGGACCCCGTTTTCCGTGGCTCCACGTTTCGGTTTCGCATACGACCCGTGGGGTAACGGGAAGACGGCTATCCGCGGCGGCTTCGGCGTCTTCTATGACCGTCCTCAGGGTAACGTCTATTCCGGCACTGTCGGCCAACCACCCGTTTCCTATAATCCAACTGTCTACTACGGCAACCTTGACACCTTCCTTCAGGCCACCGGCGCCGTTGGTCCGCCAGGCGTGACCGTGGTCGAAAGCGCCGAGCAGAAACTGCCGACCACCATGAACTTCAGTTTTGGCATCCAGCGCGAACTTGGCTTCCGGTCGGTGATCGACGTTTCCTACATCGGCAGCTTGGCGCGCCACTTGATCAACCAGCGAAACATCAATTCCATTCCGATGTATGCGCAGTTTGATCCGGCCAACCGGGACACCACGACCTCGTCGGGCATCCTGCCCGACAACTTCCTCCGGCCGTACCTGGGCATGGGCGCCATCAATATGCGCACCTTCGACGGCACGTCGAACTACCACGGCATGCAGCTTTCCATCAACCGCCGCATGACCAATGGACTTCAGTTCGGCGTCTCCTACACGTGGTCGAAGTCGCTCGGCGTCTCCAACGCCGACTTCGGCGGCTTGAGTTACTACTTCCCGTGGCGCAGCCGGGACTACGGCCCGCTCGGCTATGATCTGCGCCACATGGCCGTCTTCAACTACAACTACGAGGTGCCCAACCTTGGCAAACGGCTCGACAACAAGTTCCTGGGCATTATTACCGACAACTGGCAGATCTCCGGCATCACGCAGTTCATGACCGGCACACCGTTCACGCCGGGATTCTCCACCGTTGATGGGCAGAACATCACCGGTTCGCAGGAGGGAGCCAGAATCACTGTCGTCGGCGATCCGTTCCTGCCCGACAGCGAGCGGAACTTCTTCCGTAACTTCAAGACGGAAGCCTTCGCTCGCACCCCACAGCGCTCTTTCGGCAACGCGGGTGTCGGCATCATGCGTAATCCGAGCTGGAGCAACTGGGACATGAGCTTCTCGAAGCGATTCCCGCTCTTCAGCGAGGAACGCTACTTCCAACTGCGTGCTGAGTTCTACAACATTTGGAACCACACCCAGTTCAGCAGCTACGACACCACCGCCCGTTTCGACGCGGCCGGCAAGCAGGTGAACGCCAACTTCGGCGCATTCAACGGCACCCGCGACCCGCGCAAAGTGCAGCTTTCGCTCCGTTTCATGTTCTAACGAGCGGGCTGAGCGACCTACAACAACTCAAACACCGAAAGGCCCCGGGAGACTGGGGCCTTTCTCTCTACGGAGCGAAAAGAAGCTTGCACGCGGCTCCGCGAGCTGGGTCCGGCCGGGTTCCAGGACTCAGACTTCTGGGAATATTCGAAGCACTGGATCCTTGAGAACCGTGCGTCTTGAATCCGGAACAACTCCGGCATACAATCATCCGCGGCAGGAAATCCAGGGTGGATCGCGATTTCCACGCCGGAGGCAAACGCAATGCCGATGGCCCCTGAGACTCTCGCCGAGCAATGCTCAAAACGGTTCTGGAAGCTCTGGGAGAAAACCTATGTCTTGATCTTCATTGCATTCATCGGTCTCAATGTGCTGGCCGCTCTCCGTTACGGGTGGCTGAACCTGGCCAGATATTGGGGCGCGGGGTTCGCGCTGGTGGGAGTTGGCGTCCTAGCCTGGACATGGCGGGGATTGCGGCTGGCAGAGGCGAGCAAAACGTGGCCTACGGTCGAGGCGCGTATCCTCAGTTCGCGAGTTGAGGTGCGTGAGGAGAGATCCTCCGACGTGGATTACGGAGGCTATATCACGTATTACTACCCAGAGGTCCTCTACGAGTATGACGTCGGCGGATTGACGTACCAATCATCCCGAATCCTGTTCGTCAATGTGAACTACACTCGCGCCGACGCGGAGGCGGCTACCGCCCGTTACCCCGTTGGAGGCAAAGTCCTGGCCCATGTCGATCCGGAAAACCCGCGCCTCGCCGTGCTCGAGGTGGGCTTGGAGGGCAAGAAGGGGAAGTACGCCATTGCGGGCGCTGTTGGAGCAGCTTTCACTGTGCTCGGCGCATTGGCGTGGTTTGTGGTTCCATCGTTGGCCACCTGGTTCGCTGGATAAACAATCCCGAGCCCGGCGCCTATTCTTCCCGCGCTTCGATCTGATCGATTACGGCATACGCCAGGCAACCGGTCTTAGAATCGAAGGCAAACCTCTGTTCAGCGCCGCTCATCCGGTAGATGAGCGTGTAGGTGCGTTGCGGGTTGTCGGGATTTGAGATCCGCACGTCATCCGGGCCTCCGAAATGGCCGCGGATGGACTCAGGCACGATGCACGTCTTCCGGCCGAGTCTAAGAATCACCAACCCGCCGTTGTCTGGCGAGGCCTTCGCAGGAGCACGAAGTTCGATTGAGGAGATCGCGGATTCCGGGTCGTTTCCCGACTCGTACACGTCGAAGTGTTGGTTGGAAGCCTGGTCTGTTTTCCGAAGCGTTTTGTTAACCGTACGTCCAACCCAGCCCGCGGTAAGAGGCCTTTGGCGGCTGATTTCGTCAACCAGTTTGAGCAGCGCGCCGGCCGGCCCGGCTTGCTCCAGTCGCTCCGCGCGGCAGGCGGCAAGCGGTCCGGCGGATACGCCGGTGAGAAACCACAACAGCAGGCCGGCCACCAGTCGCCTGTAGCGCTTCATCCCACTCCTCCCGCTTCGCTCACTTCACTTCAAAACGGCCCTCTTTGACGACGCTGTTGCCGGAGATCGCATCCGTGAAGGTGTAGATGACTCTGTAGACGCCCTTCGCCGAGCCGCCAGGGAGGCGCAAGTGTCCCGTCACCGGCACGTAGAACGTGGGAGGGTGGTATGCGTATGTGTCCCGGATCGACCCGTAGTCGGCTTTCTCGAAAACCACCTTCCCCGTTGGGCCGATGAGTCTGATCGCCATTCCCACGTCGGCTTGATCTCCTCGGAATTGCTGGCCGAACACATTGCACCGCATGTACACGGTGCCTCCATTTTGTAGTTCCAGGGTCTGCGTCGCTGCGCCTCCTTCGGTGGCGGAGAGTTCGAAATCGCGGATCTCAAGTGTCGTGGCAGGCGTGATCGGCGCCGCATTCACTCTGAATGGAACCGTCATTTGAAGGCTGGAATCGCTGAGGAGGTCGCGCACTTTGATGATGATCTTGCCCATCCCTCCAGGCGCCGATCGATGGATTCCGAGATTGAATGTCCCGTGGACGGGGCTTCCACTGTCCAGCCGCCCGGTGAACTCGTCTTTCCACGGAGCGTGCATGATGAGGCCGTTGGGGTCATACGCGGTGATGTCGAACTGGAGTCTGGGCCGTCCTTCCGAGTCTGTGGAATAGTCAACGATGTCATATTTAAGGTAGACCTTGTCTCCGGGTACATAGGGGCCTGCCGGACGCGAAGGACCACCTTCGCTCTGGAGGTAGGCGAAGTTCGTCACTCTCAAGTTGCCTGTCGAAGTGTAGTTCATCGAAGCGAGTCCGCCGGCTTCTGGCGCCGCTGGAGACGCTTCCTCAGTAGTCCGTCCGCCGTCGCCCACTGCTTCGGTAACCGCAGCGCCGCGATGGAGCAGGTATGCCCCGCCGAAGCCTCCGCCGAGTGTAAGCAACCATAAAATGACGAGCGCCGAGCGCGCCGCTGCGCCGGGCCTCGACTCGACGACAACGGTGCCCGCGAGGTGGTCACCGATCCGCTGGCGCTGCTTCGACAGCAGAGCCACGATGAGCCCGACCAGGTAGACGGCAACACCGTCGATCAGGCGCAGAAGATTGCGTATGAGCGACGGCCCGACCCCACAGGCGCTACCGTCCTTCCTTCGCACGCGGATGCCGATTATCCCCTTGCCCAAAGTGGCTCCGCACAGCCCCTCACAGAGCCAGAAGTAGAGCAGAGAGAGCAACATCGTGAGGCCGATGGTTAGAAGCGCGGGTCTTCCTTCAAACGAGAAGCCTTGTTCGGTGATCCCGCCGAGCCGCCGGGCCACAGCCATGCCAACAATCGCGAAGACGGCCGCGAACGGGATCATGTCCATTGCCAGCGCCAGGAAGCGGTCGCCCATGCTCGCCAGCACCCTGTCCGCCCCCGCCGGCGCCGTCCCCGGGAAGGGCGGCGCACCCAACTGCGTACCACACGCGCCGCAAAAGCGCGCACCTTCGGGGTTTCCCAGGCCACAGACCGGGCAGTACATGATTCACCCCCGCGACGCTCGACACAACAGAGTCGTCCGCCTGCAATTTCGATCTGAAGGCAGACCGATGGGCGCCATCTGCCGAATGCTGAGCACCTGGCTCATACAGCCGACCTTTTCTAATGCTGGAATAACAGAAGTCTTCACCCGAATCAATCCGAATCCACGAAGGGCGACTCTTTGCCGGCAGACTCGCCTCCATGAGTGCAGGAAAACGCAATGCCGGCTGTGCCAGGTCTCCTATGCTTCTCCCTTTGCCTGGCTGCTGCGGCAGGGGATCCCTCCTGTATCGAACACCTGCCAATCAATGGCTGCCAAGAGAGATGGGCGCCCCTGTGGTCTTGCACTTCACACCTTCAAACTAAAGTCCGCCCAGCGTCTGCATGTGGCTGAAGGCAAATTCCGGAGCGTTGCTCCTCCACCAGCTCTCGGCATCCTCCTGCCGCCAAGCCGGAATGTCAGGGCAGCCGGCGAGACTGCGACCTAGCGCGTAGGCGCTGGATGGGCGATCCGCCGGGTTCTTTGCCAAACAAGAGAGGACAATCTCGTCAAACGCAGGCGGAATCTGCATTTCCGTACGTTTCGACGGCGCAACTGGTTCCTTCTGCAAATGGGCCAGAATTGTGGCCATGGGTGTCGGCTCCTCAAACAAGAGATGGCCGGTAACCAGCCAGTACGCCACGCATCCAAGGCCATAGATATCGGATCGGCTGTCAAATGAGCTGCCAGAGGCGACTTCGGGCGCCATAAATGCCGGAGTCCCGGTGGTTGCGCCTGTCGCAGTGAGAAGGCCCTCGTCCTCAGGGAGACAGCGCTTGACCAGGCCGAAGTCAAGCAACTTGCAGAAGTCGTAGGTTGTGCCGAGCTTGCAGAGGAACAGATTCGACGGTTTGATGTCGCGGTGGATCATCGAACGGCGGTGCGCCTCCTCGAGCGAGTCGCATGCCTGGACAATGATCCACACAACTCTCGAAACTGGAAGCGGGCCAAATCGCCTGACGAGTTGGTCCAGATCAAATCCCTCCAGCAACTCCATCGCGTAGTAGAAGCCGCCGTCCTCGGTCGAGCCAAAATCGTGGATGGCAACTGTGTGCGGTGACTTCAGCGCGGCGATTGCCCTGGCTTCTCTCTCGAAGCGCTTTCTGAGCGTGTCCGCGCTCCGGCCAGTCTGTGTCACCAGGAAGTCGGGCCGGATGATCTTGAGTGCGGCATCTCGCTTCAGGTGCCGATGCCGAGCTCGCCAGATCTCTCCCATGCCGCCCCTGCTCAGCAGTTCCAGTAAGTCATAGGCGCCCTTTTCGCGGGCGGTGGCTGCGAACCACTCCAGACGCAGGATCCTCAGATTGATCAGTGCGGAGACCAGTGAAAGCAAGAAACATGGCGAATAATAGATGATCAACCGGTTGGCGGGCGCCACCGGCAGGCCCAACGCCATAGTTACGGCGAAATGCCCGATCGGGCCCATGGCTGCCGACGCCAGGTTGAAGATTGCCGCGGTGACTGGTGCGGCCGGGACAAGCAGCGCGAAGGCGATCAACCAGACTGTGATTGAGGAGGTCCCCCTCACGAACTCGTCACTCCTCCATTGGATGGAGTTTTCGAACACGGATAGGGCGCCCGCGATAACAACCTGATACACCAAGCCCACTCGCAGCAGTACAATCGGTCGCAACAATCCGAATCGTTCCACCAGGATCATGGCGAACGAGGTTCCCAGGCTGATTCCGATAGCCCACTGCACGATTTCGAGCCGGTGTGATGCAACAACTTCCGGCTGAAGCGCCCGGGCCATGTAGATCACCGAAATGATCGAGATGATGGCTGCGCCGGCGATCCAGCTGAGCTGAACATGGTTTTTATCTACGAGTTCGGCGGCCAGGGTGTGGTAAGAAATGCGGCGTGATCCGCTGTCGCTCGAAGTGTTCGTGGCGCGATGAACCGATGCATGCCTGCTGGGTGCTGGCGTCATCACGGCTCCTATCTTAAGGCAGATAAGTTCTGAAGACACGCCAAATCTGCAGATGAGTCAGCGTTTGCCGCGCAGCCGGAGTCGCAGATACGATGATCTGAAACACCAGCAGGATCTTCACCCATGATCTCCGAAGCCGCGTTACTGGCCGCGATGACGTTCTCATTCACTTACGGGGGCAAACCCTCCGCCGAGGCCATGAAAAACTGGGCCGTTGAGAAGAATGAACGGCAGATCGATGGAACCCGCGTTCAGCGCACTGATACCTACACCGACAAAGCAACTGGCCTCTCCGTCCGCCGTGAATCCGTTGAATACGCCGGCTGGAACACAGCCGAGTGGATACTTTATTTCAAGAATAACGGCAAATCGGATACACCCATCATCGAGAACATCCAGGCGCTCGACGCCCTCTTCCAACAGCCGGCCAAAGGCGAATTCACTCTGCACCATCACACTGGCAGCCCTTACACCCCAGCCGACTTTCAGCCTTTCACCACGCGCATCCCGGCAAAGCCGGACTTGGTGATCAGCACCTCGGGCGGCCGATCGTCGAACAGCAATTTCCCTTACTTCAACATCGAATGGCGGGGCGGCGGGGTGATTGCCGTCGTCGGGTGGCCGGGGCAGTGGGCGGCCCGTTTTGCCCGCGAAGGCAGCAACGGCGTCCGCGTGCGCGCCGGTCAGGAACTCACCCGCTTTGTCTTGCACCCCGGTGAGGAGATCCGCACGCCGCTCATCGTTCTCCAATTCTGGCAGGGAGATCGCATCACCGCGCAGAACGCCTGGCGGCGTTGGATGCTCGCCTTCAACACGCCGCGCGCCGGCGGCAACCTGCCTTCTCCCCAACACACTCCGTGCAGTTCCCACCAGTACGAGGAGATGATCAAGGCTGATGAAGCCAGCCAGATCAACTTCATCGACCGATACCTCGAAGAGGGGTTCAAGATCGACTACTGGTGGATGGACGCCGGCTGGTACATCAACAAGACAGGCTGGCCGAATACCGGCACCTGGGAAGTGGACCGCGCCCGTTTTCCCCGAGGTCTCAAGGCCATTAGCGATCACGCCCATTCCAAGGGAGTGAAGACGATCGTCTGGTTCGAACCGGAACGCGTTACGCCAGGCACTAAACTCTTCCTGGAGCATCCCGAATGGCTGCTCAGCAAGGATTCCGGCCAGCGGCTGCTCGATCTTGGGAATCCCGAGGCCCGCGCCTGGCTCGCCGATCACGTCAGCAACCTCATCCGCCAGGAGGGAATTGACCTTTACCGGAACGACTTCAACATGGACCCGCTTCCATACTGGCGCGCAGCGGATCCGCCAGACCGTCAGGGCATCACCGAAATCCGCTATGTCACTGGATTTCTGGCCTATTGGGATGAACTGCGGAAGCGCTTCCCGAATATGCTGATCGACACCTGCGCCTCGGGCGGACGCAGAATCGACATCGAAACCCTCCGCCGCTCCGTGCCCCTCTTACGCAGCGACTGGCTCTTCGAACCCGAGAGCCAGCAGCAGCACACATATGGGCTCGCGTCCTGGGTGCCGTACTATGGCACCGGCACAAGGGAAATCGACCCATACATCTTCCGCAGCAACATGTGCCCGGCGATAAACACTTGCTGGGACATGCGCCGCCGCGATCTGAACTACGATCTGGCCCGCCGTCTCGTAGGCCAGTGGCGGTCTGTCGCGACTTATTACTCAGGCGACTACTATCCGCTGACCGGGTATCACATTGGCAGCGACGTCTGGATGGCCTGGCAGTTCGACAGGCCAGACCTCGGCGAAGGCATGGTGCAAGTCTTTCGGCGCGCCGGCAGCGCTTACGAAACGGCCCGCTTCCAACTCCGCGGGCTTGTCCCTGAGGCCTCCTACGAGGTCCGCGACCTTGATGCGGCCGCGCCCTTGAAGTTCACCGGCCGCGAATTGGCGGAGGCCGGATTACCCGTATCGATCAAGGATCGTCCTGGCGCGTTGACCATCACGTACAAGAGGTTGTAAGCTCACAGCGCGTGTAAGCTTGCTCTGGCGCCACGACAGGACTTGATCTTGCCTCCCCGCCCGGTCCATGATGTCTGAAACCATCCGATTGGAGGCCCCATGACGCGAGTGTTGATTCTGCTGGCGGCTGCGTCACTTCTGTCCGCTCAACAACCCTGGGTCAGTCCTTTGAAAACCGCGCTCAAAGAGGGCCGGCCCATCGTGGGCATGACCATGACCGTGCCCAGCGCCGATGTCGCGGTCCAGGCGGCATCTCTCGGTTTCGACTTTCTCTGGATCGAGATGGAGCATAGTCCGATCACGCTTGAATCCGCCCGAAATATCATCCTGGCTACCCGCGGCACCGGCATCACCCCGCTGATCCGCGTTCCCGTGAACGAACTGTGGACGGCCAAGCGGGCGCTCGATGCCGGCGCGCTTGGCGTCATCTTCCCCTTCACCTCCACGCCAGAACTGGCGCGCCAGGCCGTCGCCGCTTGCAAGTACCCGCCCAAGGGCAAGCGCGGGTCGGGTCCCGGACTGGCCTCCCTGCGGTGGCCCGCTCCGGAGGGTTACGCGAACTTCGCCGACGACAACGCCCTGGTGGTGATCATCATCGAGCAAAAGGAGGCTGTCGAGAGAATCGATGAGATCATGGCGGTGCCTGGCATCGATGTCGTCTTTATCGGTCCAAATGACTTGTCTCACTCGTTCGGCGACCGCGGCCGCATGACACCCCAAGTCCAGGCTGCCATGGCCAAGGTCCTCGAAGCCGGCAAGCGCCACGGCATACCGGTTGGACGCACCACCGGCGCTGCGGACATAAAGACCCACATCGAGCAGGGTTACCGTTTCTTCCAGGCATCCAGCGAACTCAGTTTTATCGCGTCCGGAGCGCGCCCGTTGCTCGATGCCGCGGGCAAGAAGGGTCCGGATCCGAAGACCCGCCCGATGTATTGATCGGAACAAGGAGACATCCATGAACAGATTACTCGCGCTGTTACTGTTGACCGGATTGACACTGGCCGGACAAGGGCGGAAGGTCGTTTTGACTTCGCCCGGCCCGCCTGGTTCGCGCTTCACTGATGCCGAGATCGAGCAGTTGCGCCAGGCCGCGCCGGGACTGCGTCTCGTTATCCCGGAGGCAGACCGGCTCAAGGAGGAAATTGTAGACGCCGAAGCGGTGGTGGGTCCGCTGAGCCCGCAATTGGTGAACGAAGCCAAACAGATGAAGTGGTTACAGATTCCCTCGGCGGGCGTGGAACAGTATCTGCGGAACACCGCTTTCAGGAACGGGCCGGTGGTGTTGACCAACGGCAAGATCGTCCAGGGCCCCGAGATCGCCGACCACGCCATGGCGCTGCTGCTCGCGCTGACGCGCCAACTCAACCGCGCCTTCACTCACAAGACAACCGAGACCTGGGGCGGGCGCGGTGTGCCGTTGGTCGAACTGCGCGGCAAGACCGCGGTCGTCATCGGGGTTGGCGGCATCGGCACGCAGATCGCCGTGCGTGCCAACGCGTTCGGTATGAGAGTCATCGGCGTCGACCCGAAGGACACGCCCCTGCTCCCATTCTTGGACAAGACCGTGACGCCGGACCGTCTTGACGAAGTGCTCCCCTTGGCGGACGTCGTCTTTGTCTCGGCGCCGCACACCGAAAAGAGTGACAAGATGCTCGGTCCACGCCAGTTTGACCTGATGAAGCGTGGCGCCTATTTCATCGCGGTTTCGCGCGGCAGGCTCTACGACATGCCCGCTCTCGTGCAGGCGCTCGACTCGAAGAAACTCGCCGGTGCGGGGGTCGATGTCACGGACCCCGAGCCGCTCCCCAAAGGCCATGCGCTCTGGAAGTTCGACAACGTCGTCATCACCCCGCATCTGGCTGGCCGTAGCGACGGCGAGCACGCCCGATTCTTCGAACTCTACCGCGAGAACCTGCGCCGCTTCGACCGCGGCGAGCCGTTGCTGCACGTCGTCGACAAGCAGAAGGGGTACTGAGGCCGCGTCCCCGCCGGGTGCATCGGATTTTGCGCCGGTCCGGACCGTGGCCCGTCCATGCCCATAGAATGAAGAATCATGAACGACGGCAGTGTCTGGACCAATCCAGTAATAGCGAGGCTTGCGGCTGGGGCGCCCGTGTTTGGCGCAACAATGACGACGCCGAACGCCGAAGCTTGCGCGCATCTGGCAACGCTAGGTTTCCATTTTCTTTGGGTCGAGATGGAACACTCGCCGGTAACGCTAGAGAGCCTGAGGATGATGGTTCTGGCGACCAGGGGGTTGCCGGCGGCGGTTTTCGCGCGAGTGCCGGTGGTTGAGTTGTGGACGGCGAAGCGCGTGCTGGACCAGGGTGTCAGCGGTGTCATTTTCCCATTCACGAGTACGGCGGAACTGGCCGCGCGGGCGGCGTCGGCGTGCCGGTATCCACCGGCGGGGAAACGCGGTTCCGGCGCAGGCGCTGCCGTGCGCACATGGCCTCAGCCTGGCAATTACTACGATTCCGCGGACGCGCAGGTCGTCACGGTTTGCGTGGTGGAAGAGGCGTCCGCCGTCGATCAGATCGATGCCATCGCGGCAACACCCGGCATAGACGTGATTTTCATTGGAACCAGCGACCTGTCGTTTTCGATGGGCTTCAGAGGGCGTCAGGACGAGCCGGCGTTGCAGGCGGCCATCGGGCGCATCGCCTCGGCCGCCAAGCGGCACGGCAAGTTCTTGGGCCGCCCGGCGGGGAGCGCGGAGCAGGCAAAGGAGTTCATGGAACAGGGATTCCTGTTCTTCCAGTTGCCGACTGAGATTGGCCTGATGGAGTTGGGGGCGCGGCAGTTGCTCGACCCGCTCGGCATCGAAGGCATCCCAGCGGAGAAGCGTACGCTCTACTAGCGAGGAGTATTGAGATGTTGTTCCGGATACTGATTGTGCTGGCGGCTGCGGGGCTGTGCCATGCGGCGGATTTTTCGAGCGCGACTGTTGTGACACCCGCTGGCATGAGCGGTCCCGAACAGAAAGCAGTGGCGCTGCTGGTGGATGCCGTGCGCGACCGCACGCGGCTGACCTGGCCCGTGGCTACAGCCACTCCAGGAACGGGCAAAGCGATTGTCGTGATCAAGCGTGCCGCGGCGGGCGCCAAACTGCCGGCGGAAGGATTCCGGCTCAGGACCTTCGACAACGGCGGCGCGCCGGGTGTCGAGATCACTGGCAACGACGAGCGAGGCATCTTGTTTGGCGTGGGTGGCCTGCTGCGGAAACTCGAGATGCGGCGCGACTCGGTGACGCTGCCTGCAAGTCTGGACATTGCCACGGCGCCGAAGTATGCGCTTCGCGGTCATCAACTCGGGTATCGTCCCAAGACGAACTCATATGACGCCTGGACGGTTCCCATGTGGGAGGCCTACATCCGGGACCTCGTCGTCTTCGGCGCCAATGCCATCGAACTGATTCCACCGCGGTCAGACGACGACGCCGACAGCCCACACTTCCCGCTGCCCCAAATGCAGATGATGATCGAGATGTCGCGGCTGGCCAAGGAGTACGGCATCCATTGCTGGATCTGGTATCCGGCCATGGACAAGGACTATTCGGATCCGGCGACTGTCGAAGCGGCGCTGAAGGAGTGGGCCGAGGTCTTCCGGCAATTGCCGCGCATCGACGCCGTTTTCGTTCCGGGCGGCGACCCCGGACACACCGAGCCGAAGCATCTCTTTGCTCTTCTGGAGAAACAGACCGCCAGCCTGAAGAAGTACCACCCGAAGGCGGCGATGTGGATTTCGCCGCAGGGCTTCAACGCGCCATGGATGGAGCAGTATTTCGGATTAATGGACCAGCAACCAGCCTGGCTGACAGGAATCGTCTTCGGTCCTCAGGTCCGCGTCAACCTGCCCGAGTTGCGGGCGAGGGTGCCAAAGCGGTACCCGATCCGGAACTATCCTGACATCACGCATAGCCTCAACGCCCAATACATGGTGAACGACTGGGATGTGGCGTTCGGGATGACCGAAGAGCGTGAAGTCATCAATCCGCGGCCAATCGACGAGGCGCATATCTTCCGGGTCTTGCAGCCGTTCGCCGATGGCGGTTTCATCACCTATTCAGAAGGTTGCAACGACGACGTAAATAAGACTGTCTGGAGCGCGTTGGGCTGGAACCCGGAGGCCGAAATGACAGCCGTGCTGCGGGACTACGCGCGATACTTCATCGGCCCGGACATGGCGGACGAATTTGCCCAGGGCCTGTTGTCGCTGGAGCGCAATTGGCGCGGCCCGGTGCTGGCGAACCAGAGCATCGATGTCACGCTGGCGCAGTTCCAGGCGATGGAGCGCAAAGCAACCGTTCAGCAGAAACTGAACTGGCGGTTCCAGCAGGCCCTCTACCGGGCCTATTACGATGCCTACGTCCGGGCGCGGTTGACCGATGAAACGGCACGCGAACGCCGTGCGATGGAACGGTTGCAGGGCGCGCGCCTGGCCGGCGCTTTGAAGGCCGCGGATGCGGCGGAAAGGGAACTGGCTGTCGACCCGCTGAACCGGGCCGGCGCCGGGTTGCGGGCGCGGGTCTTTGAACTGGCCGAGGCGCTGTTTCAAAGCGTGAGGATGCAACTCAGCGTCCCCCGCTACGCCGCGATCGCCCCCGGCCGCGGCGCGAACCTGGATCTGATCGACCGCCCAATCACCAACGCGCCCTGGCTCTTGGCGAGGCTGCAGGCCATCCGGGCGATGGACGGCGAGCAGGCCCGCATCGAGGAGATTGAGCGGATCCTCAACTGGACAAATCCTGGCCCTGGCGGTTTCTACGACGACTTGGGCGATCCGCTGAACCGTCCGCACCTTGTCCCCGGCGTGGGATTCGAGAAGGACCCCGCGTTCTTCAAGACAGCTCGCACGGGCATCTCGTCGGGATCGCGCGGAGGCCCCTGGCGGATCTCGTGGCACCGCCATGCCG